>NZ_JBHXJC010000002.1:465509-863145 GCF_042723265.1 Streptomyces sp. NPDC058371
ACGGAAGCCGCGGCGACACGGTTGCCCGGTGGGGGCGAGACCGGGCGGGTACGACCGGGTCGCGCTCCCGCACCCGATCCCGCCTCAGGCTTCGGATCCGCCCCCGGGCGACTTCCGCCGGCCCGCACCCGCGGTGCCACCGGGCTGCGGGAACACCAGCCCCACGCCGTGGGCGAGTTGAGCCGCCGCATGTCGGAAGAAGGGCTCGCGGTCCTCCACGACCCGGTTGAACTGACCGAACAGCTCGAAGCCGATCAGTCCGTACAGCTGCGCCCACGCGGCCACGAGCGCCGCGACCACCTCGGCCGGCAGATCGGGCGCGAGTTCCGATGTCATCCGCTGCGCCTCGGCCCTGAGGTTCGCAGGCAAGGGCGGTCGCGCCACCCCCTTGCCCTGATACGCGTCCCGGACGATGCCGATGAGGACCAGTCCGACCCGCGCCGCGGCCGGAACGGTCGTCTCCGGCGCGGTGTACCCGGGCACCGGCGAACCGTAGATCAGCGCGTACTCGTGCGGGTGCTCCAGCGCCCACCGGCGCGCCGCCACGCAGACCGCGACCCAACGCACCTGCGGTCCCGAGCCCGCGGCCTCGGCGTGCGCCGACTCCGCTGCCTCGCCCAGGGAGTTGTAGGCATCGATGATGAGCGCGGTCAGCAGGTCGTCACGGCTGGGGAAGTAGCGGTACAGCGCGGAGGAGACCATGCCGAGCTCGCGGGCCACGGCCCGCAGGGAGAGTCTGGCGGCGCCCTCGGCGGCGAGCTGTCGGCGCGCCTCGTCCTTGATGGCGGCGGTGACTTCGATCCTGGCGCGGGCCCGTGCCCCTCGTGCGGTGGTCATGCGGGGCAGTGTCCCACGCATCCAGAGCAGTGCACACAAACGAGATCGCTGCTCTTGTTACGGAGCGCCGATCCGAGTAGAGAGCGCCGCACACAATGGAGAGCACTGCACAGATCAGAGAGCGCCGCTTACAAAAGAGAGCACCGCTCTTGCTTTGGATCACTGATCTCGTACAGACTGCCCTCAAGCGAGAGCAGTGCTCTCCCAAATCCAGGAGGACGCCATGTCGTCGTCGGCCCACTACATGAAGCCCAAGCCCTTCGACAAGGCGTTGAACGGCGTCGTCGGCTGGCTCGCGCGCCACGGCGTCAGCCTCCTCGGCAGCGCCGAGCTCTCCGTCCGCGGCCGCAAGAGCGGCGAGTGGCGGAAGGTGCCCGTCAACCCCTTGCCGTACGAGGGCGGCCCCTACCTCGTCTCCGCGCGCGGCCACTCCGAGTGGGTACGCAATCTGCGGGCCGCCGGGGGCGGGCAGCTCCAGGTCGGGCGCAGGACGAAGGAGTTCACCGCCGTGGAGCTGCCCGACGCGGAGAAGCCGGTGGTCCTTCGGACCTACCTCAAGAAGTGGGGCTGGGAGGTGGGACGCTTCTTCGGCGACGTCACGGTGAACTCCAGTGACGCGGAGCTGCTCGCCGCCGCGCCCAAGCACCCGGTGTTCCGGATCACCGTCAAGCCGTGATCCCTCGACCCGGGGTCTGCCGGGCCGGCGCGGTCGGCCCACCGCAGTCCGCCGGCCGCGCGGTGAACCCGCGACGCGGCCGCCCCAGCGAGGCCAAGCCCCGCCTCTGCCCGCCAGGCGCCGCCCGGGTAGGTCAACCCACCCTGGGGCCCCGGCCCTGACCTGGCCCCGGAGCGCAGCCCGCCTGAGGCCAGTCGACGATCAGCCCGCCGTCTGCCGGTCGAGCGCCGTCAGCACGCGGCCGGCCATCGGATGGTTACGGACCACGTCACCGAGTGACATGGCACCCCGCGTGATGCCCGCGAACGCCTTCCAGGCGGGCCGGAAACCGGTGAGCGCGGCGTGGAAGACGCCGGGGCGCCGCTCGAAGGCCATGAGCAGGCGTTTGCCGACGCTCATTTCGACCCCGAGCCCCGCCTTGATCGCGAAGGCGTAGTTGAGGGCCTGTCGACGGGTGTCCACGGCGTCGTGGGCCTCGGCGATCCGCACCGCCCACTCCCCCGCGAGCCGGCCCGAGCGCAGCGCGAACGAGATGCCCTCACGGGTCCACGGCTCCAGCAGACCCGCGGCGTCGCCGCACACGAGGACCCGCCCGCGCGACAGCGGCGAATCGTCGGCACGGCAGCGCGTCAAGTGCCCCGACGAGATGCTCGGTTCGAAGCCGGCGAGCCCGAGGCGGGCGATGAAGTCCTCCAAGTACCGCTTGGTGGCGGCGCCTTCTCCGCGCGCGGAGATCACACCGACGGTCAGCGTGTCGCCCTTGGGGAAGACCCAGCCGTAACTGCCGGGCATCGGCCCCCAGTCGATGAGGACCCGTCCCTTCCAGTCCTCGGCGACGGTCTCCGGGACCGGGATCTCCACCTCCAGGCCGAGATCGACCTGGTCGAGTTTCACCCCGACGTGCGCTCCTATCCGGCTGGCGCTGCCGTCCGCGCCGACGACGGCCCGCGCGAGCACGGTCTCACCGTTCTGCAGGACGACGGCGACGGTGCGCCGGTCCGGGACGGCGGAGCCGTGCTGTTCGACGCGCGAGACCGTGACGCCCGTACGGATTTCGGCGCCCGCCTTCTGGGCGTGCTCGACGAGCTGCTGGTCGAACTCGGGCCGGTTGATCAGCCCGAACAGCATCTGCTTGGAGCGCCGGGTACGGGTGAACTTGCCGTCCAGCGAGAAGGTGACCGCGTGCACCCGGTCCCGGAACGGCAGCTCGAAGCCGGGCGGCAGAGCGTCACGCGAGGGACCGATGATGCCGCCGCCGCACGTTTTGTAGCGGGGCAACTCCGCCTTCTCCAGCAGCAGGACGCTGCGTCCCGCGACCGCTGCCGCGTAGGCGGCCGAGGCGCCCGCGGGCCCCGCGCCGACCACGACGACGTCCCATACCCGCTGCGCGTCGTCCGCCGAAGAGTTCTCGCTGCTCACGATGGTCTACTGCTCCCGATCCAGCCGTCTGCCGCACCTTCCCCCCGCATCCTACGGCGGAGATCGCCGGGGACCGCTGTGGGAGGATCGGCAGCGTATGCGCCCTGCACACCAGTACGCGCGTACGCACTACAGAGGTACAAGCAGAACAGCGCCCACAAGCCGACAACCGGTGCGCCTCGTGCACCGGCGGACGCCGTACACCCCTATACGCGTACACAGAGATACAACGTCGCACCCACAAGGAGCGTGCCCATGTCGTCGAATCCGGTCGCCGAGACCGTTGCCTCGCTGATGCCCAGGGCGAAGGCGGAGCTCACCGAGCTGGTGGCCTTCAAGTCGGTGGCGGACTTCGATCAATTCCCCAAGAGCGAGAGCGAGGGCGCGGCGGACTGGGTCGCGGACGCGCTGCGCGCCGAGGGCTTCCAGGATGTGGCGCTGCTCGACACTCCTGACGGTACGCAGTCGGTCTACGGCTTCCTGCCCGGCCCGGAGGGCGCCAAGACCGTCCTGCTGTACGCGCACTACGACGTGCAGCCCCCGCTGGACGAGGCCGCGTGGGCGACGCCGCCCTTCGAGCTGACGGAGCGCGACGGCCGTTGGTACGGGCGCGGCAGCGCCGACTGCAAGGGCGGCGTGATCATGCACCTGCTGGCGCTTCGTGCGCTGCGGGCCAACGGCGGCGTTCCCGTGCACGTCAAGGTGATCGCCGAGGGTTCGGAGGAGCAGGGCACGGGCGGCCTCGAGCGGTACGCCGAGGAGCACCCGGAGCTGCTGACCGCCGACACCATCGTCATCGGCGACGCGGGCAACTTCCGGGTCGGTCTGCCGACGGTCACTTCGACGCTCCGGGGCATGACCCTGGTCCGCGTACAGGTCGACACACTGGAAGGGAACCTGCACTCCGGGCAGTTCGGCGGGGCGGCACCGGACGCGCTCGGCGCGCTGATCCGTGTTCTGGACTCGCTGCGCGCGGAGGACGGCTCGACGACGGTCGACGGGCTGACCAGTGACGCGCGGTGGGACGGGCTGCGGTACGACGAGGAGACGTTCCGCAAGGACGCCAAGGTGCTCGACGGTGTGCAGCTGATCGGTACCGGCTCGGTCGCCGACCGCATCTGGGCGCGTCCGGCCGTCACCGTGCTCGGCATCGACTGCCCGCCGGTGGTCGGCGCGACGCCGTCCGTGCATGCGGGCGCCCGGGCGCTGGTGAGCCTGCGCGTACCGCCGGGCGTGGACGCGGCCGAGGCGACGAAGCTGTTGCAGGCGCACCTGGAGGCGCACACTCCGTGGGGCGCGCGCGTGCGGTCGGAGCAGATCGGCCAGGGCCAGGCGTTCCGCGCCGACACCTCCAGCCCGGCGTACGCGGCGATGGCCGAGGCCATGACGGTCGCGTACCCGGGCCAGGAGATGCAGTACGCCGGGCAAGGCGGTTCGATTCCGCTGTGCAACACCCTCGCCTCGCTGTACCCGCAGGCCGAGATCCTGCTGATCGGGCTCAGCGAGCCGGAGGCGCAGATCCACGCCGTGAACGAGAGCGTGTCTCCCGAGGAGCTGGAGCGGCTGTCCGTGGCGGAGGCGCTGTTCCTGCGCAACTACGCGGCGAGCTGATCGCGACGGCCGGCGCGGCCTGACGTCGGCCGCCCGCCTGCCGTCTGCCGCCTACCGTCTACCAACTGCCCGCAGGAGAGGGTCCCCGCCACCGGCCGAGGGCCCTCTCCGCGTACGCGTACGCGTACGCGGGATGTACGCAGGCCGGGCTTCCGGTCAGCCGACCGGGACCCCGGCCTCCAGATAGAGCGCGGCCCCTCGCTCGCGGGCCCGCAGCGCCCAGCGGAGCCGTTCGTAGCGCACGGGCGGCAGCAGTCCGGCCGCTTCCTGTTCGGTGACGAAGCGCCAGTCGCGCAGTTCGGGCCCGGGGAGCAGCAGCCGCTGGGCGTCGTCGGCGTCGAGGCGGCCGCCGTCGAAGAGGAGCCGCAGTCCGCCGTAACCGGGCGGTGCGGGCGGCTCCCAGTCGACCACGAGCAGTCGGGGTACGTCGTCGAGCGTGAGGCCGGTCTCCTCGGCGACCTCGCGCATGCCCGCGCGCGCGGGGGCCTCGCCGGGTTCGACGACGCCTCCCGGGAACTCCCAGCCAGGTTTGTAGGTCGGGTCGACGAGCAGTACCCGGTCCTGTTCGTCGAAGAGGAGCACCCCTGCGGCCAGGGTCTCGGCGGTGGGTTCCGGGGTCTGGACGATCTCGGAGACGGGTGCGTCACCGGTGCGTACGGCCTCGGTGATGCGCAGGGCGGCTTCGTACGGGGTGAGTGCGCTGGTGTCCACGGGGTGGGCGTCGGCGGTGAGCCAGGTGGCGAGCGCGGCACGGTAGGACTCGATGTGGTCGTAGGACCACTGGCGCACGCGCATCTCACCGTCGGGCAGTTCCGGGGGCACCTCGCGCCCGGCTATTCGTTCGCGCAGGATCGTTTCCGCCGGGGCGAGGAGCACATGCCGCACCGGGATCCGGCGCGAGGCGAGGCCGCCGAAGATCTCGTCGCGGTACTCCTGGCGCAGCAGGGTCATCGGAACCACCAGGACACCGCCGAGGTCGGCGAGCATGGCGGCGGCGGTGTCGACCACGAGACGTCGCCAGATCGGCAGGTCCTGGAAATCGCCGACCTCGGCGAGGCGCTTGGGCGGCAGCAGGTGCGTGAGTGTGCCGCCGATGACCTCGGGGTCGAAGAGCGCGCTGTTCGGGATCAGTTCGATCAGTTCCCGTGCGGTGGTCGTCTTCCCCGCACCGAACGCACCGTTGATCCAGACGATCACGATTCCCCCTCTTCTGTTGGCCCCCTGAGGCTTGCCCGCTCCACCCTGCCACGGAAACCAGGCGCTGATGAGGGGCCTTCCGGGGCCCGGCATGCGGCGGCGCCGGCCCCCTGCGAGGGGTACCGGCGCCGCCGATCGAGCCTGTCAGCCGTTCTGCCCCAGGGCGTTGTCGTCGAGAGCCAGGCTGTCGCTGCTGACGATCGTGTGGTCAAGACTGCTGAGCGTGTCGTCGACGCTCAGGTCGTCGAGGGGGTCCCCGCCGAGGGCGTGGGAGGGGGTGACGGCCGCGACGACGAATCCGGCGGCGAGGGAGGCAACGGCGAGCATGGTTCGCTTCTTCATGCCCGGTTCAACTACGAACGCGCACAGGAGTCACGGTGCCCGGACCGGCTACCCCTTGGTCGACCCCAGCGTCAGCCCCGCGATGAAGTGCCGTTGCAGCAGCATGAACACGATGATCGTCGGGAGGGCGACGAGGACCGAGCCCGCGGCCAGCAAGTTGTAGTCGGTGAAGAACTGGCCGCGGAGGTTGTTGAGGGACGAGGTGACGGGGAGCTTGTCGGGGTTGGAGATGAAGATCAGGGCCCAGAGGAAGTCGTTGTACATCCAGGTGAATTCGAGGGTGCCGAGCGCCGCGAGGGCGGGGCGGCACAAGGGGAGCGTGATCCGCCAGAACTGGGTCCACACCCCGGCGCCGTCGACGATCGCGGCCTCCATGATCTCCTGCGGCAGCGTCCGCATGAAATTGGCGAGCACGAAGACGCAGAAGCCCAGCTGGAAGCCGATGTTGACGATGATGACGGCCCAGTAGGAGTCGTACATCGTCATCGAGTCGGACATCCACCAGGGCAGCGGGATCCTGTTGAACAGGACGTACAGCGGGGTGACGATCACCTGTTGGGGCAGCAGGTTGCCCGCCGTGAAGAACATCAGGATGACCAGGCCGCCGCGCAGCTTCAGCCGGGAGACCGCGAAGGCGACGAACGAGGCGAGGAAGAGCGTGATGATCACGCCGGGTACGGCGATGAGCAGTGTGTTGGTGAAGTACTTGCCCATGCCGGACTCGGTGTAGGCCCGGCGGTAGTACTCGAAGGACAGGTGCTCGGGGAAGGAAAAGTAGCCGTTCTGCGCTGTCTCCTGGTACGGCCTGAGTGAGGCGTAGACGGCGAGCAGGAGCGGTGCGAGGAAGGCCAGCGAGACGCCCATCAGGAAGATGTGCACCCCGAAGCGGCCGGGGCGCGGCCGGCGCCGGGGCGCGGGCGGGCCCGCGGGCGCCGCGACCGGACGAGTGGGCGCGCTGGCACGGATGTCGGCGGTCATCGGTCGCGCGCACCTCGCAGCTCTTGGACCAGGAACGTCACGATGAACCCCAGGGAGACGGTGAGCAGGACGACCGCGATGGCGGAGCCGAATCCGATGCGGCTGGCTTCTCCGATGATGTTGTCGGTGATCAGTACGGAGAGCAGTTCCAGGCCGTTACGGCCCTTGTTGACCGCGTAGACGATGTCGAAGGCGCGCAGCGCCTCGATGACGGTGATCACGCCGACGATGACGTTGACCGGGCGCAAGGTCGGGAAGACGACGCGGAAGAAGGTCTGCCGGGCGTTGGCACCGTCGATCGCGGCCGCTTCCTTCAACTGCGGGTCCACGGACTTGAGTCCGGCCAGGTAGAGGATCATGACGTAGCCCGTGTGCCGCCAGCTCGCCGCGATCATCATCATCCAGATGTTGAGGTCCGAGTCGCCGAGCCAGTCGATCGGGTTGTTCCGGTTGCCGAGCATCGTGTTGAGCGCGCCCTGGTCCGTGCCGAGGATCAGCTGGGCGATGAAGCCGACGATGGCGAGGGAGAGCACCACCGGCAGGTAGATCACGGACTGGTAGAAGCGGCTGAAGCGCACCCCGCGGTCGATGAGGACGGCGAGGAACAGTCCGAAGGGGGTCGCGATCAGCCCCAGGAAGAGCAGCCACATGACGTTGTGGCGGACCGCGGGCCAGAACGCCGGATAGTTGTCGACCAGGTTCTTGTAGTTCTCGCCGCCGACCCAGTGGACATCGCCGACGCCGTCCCAGGCGGTGAAGGAGAGCCCGATGGAGGCCAGTGTCGGGCCCCAGATGATGACGATGTCCAGCAGGACGGGTATGCCGAGGAGCACGCCGAGGACGACGGCGTCGCGGCGGGTGAACCGCCGCAGCCGCCGTCCCCCGGTGCGCCGTGGGATGTTGAGCGCCACGGAACGTCTTCCTCCGGTGATCAGCTGACGGGCGACGAGAAGATGGTCTTCTTCTGTCGTTCGATGCTGTTGCAGAGACCGTCGACGTCCTTGGGGTTGCCGATGAAGTCCTGGATCGCCTTGATCATCACGGTCGAGGCGAAGTCGGGACGGGTGTCACGGTCCATGAACTGCGAGATCTGCTTCGCGCCGGAGACCAGCTCGGCCGACTTCTTCTGCAGGGCGGTGTACTTGGCGGTGTCGGCGTCGTCGTTGACCGCCACGTTGTTGGGGTCGAGGGCGAGATAGGTCTCCTCGGCCTCGGGCTTGCCGAGCCACTTCAGGAGGGCCTTGGCACCGTCGAGGTTCTTGGACTTCTTGGCGACCAGGAAGCCGTCGATGGGCGCTTCCACGGCGTCCTGTCCGAACTGCGGGTCGACTTCGGGGAAGGCGAAGAAGTCGATGTCGTCGCGTTCGGCCTCCGGGAACTGGGAGCCCGGGTGCGGCATACCGAAGACCGCCATTCCGGTCTTGCGCTGCTGGAGGCTCTGCCCGGCCTCCTCCCAGGTCCGGCCGAGGGCGCCCTTCTGGTAGTACGGCATGAGTTCGCGCCAGGTGTCGAAGACGTTCTTGACCTTGGTGTCGGTCCACGCCTTCTCGCCGGCCATCAGCGACTTGTGGAAGTCGTATCCGTTGAGCCGCATGTTGATGTAGTCGAAGGTGCCCATAGCGGGCCAGCCGTCCTTGTCGCAGAAGGCGACCGGTGTGCCGTCCTTGGACATCTTCTTTGCGAGCGCGATGAAGTCGTCCCATGTCTTGGGCTGTTCGTACCCCTGGTCCTGGAAAAGGCTCTTCCGGTGGAATACCGCCCAGGGATAGTAGTAATAGGGCACGAAGTACTGCTTGCCCGCGTGGGTGGACTGTTCTTTCAGCGCGTCCGAGAAACCGCTGAAGCCGCTCCACACATCACTGATCTCGTGCAGGAGGCCCTTCTCCGCGAAATACTGCATACGGTATCCGGCGAACCACATGAAGACGTCGTCCGGTGAACCCTGCAGATAGCGGTTGATGTTCTCCTGAAAGTCGTTGTGGTCCTTGGTGTTGACCTTGACGGTCTTGCCCGACTTCTTCTCGTACGCCGCGAAGGCCGCGGCGAATGCCTTCTTGGGGACCGCGTCCGAGGCGTTGGACCCCACCGAGACTTCGTTCTTGTTTCCACCGGGTCCGTCGCCGCAGGCCGTCAGTAGAGCGGGAAGCGTGACCGCACCGGCCCCAACGGCCGCACCACGCAAGAGATTTCGCCGGGACATCCGATGTCCTGCCCCACCTTCGGGCACAACGAGTCCTTTGAACGATGACTGCGCCATGTCCCCCTCCTCGGGGTGCCACCCAACACAACCGAACGCGAGGCTCGGATTTCACTCCCAAGTGAGAGTGCCGTCAAGGGTTCGGACGAGATATCGAACAACCGTTACCACTTCTCTTCCAACAGAGTCCGACAGGTCCTACCGTAAACGCGCACAGCTGATGCACAGTTGATGTGCGCATGAAGTCATCCCACCTTTAGCGTGTTCGGAGGAACGTCACGATGCGTCACCCCCACACCCGCACAGCACGCCGAAGAGTTGTCGGAGCGCTTGCCGGGGGCCTGTTGTGTACAACCGCTCTCGCGGCGCCGGCACTTGCCGCTCCTGCCCACGAGCCCCCGTCAGCGGCACCGGCCGACGGCCTCGCTCTCACCCCGCCCATGGGCTTCAACAACTGGAACTCCACGGGATGCCGGTCGGAGTTCAACGAGGCGATGGTCAAGGGAATAGCCGACATCTTCGTCAAGAAAGGCCTCAAGAACGCCGGATACCGGTACGTCAACCTGGACGACTGCTGGGCCCTGCCCTCCCGCGACGCGAACGGCAAGCTGGTGCCCGACCCCGACCGATTCCCGCGCGGAATAAAGGCGGTTGCCGACTATGTGCACTCCAAGGGGCTCAAGCTCGGCATCTACACCAGCGCGGGCACGAAGACCTGCAACGAAGCCGGCTTCCCCGGCGCACTGGGCCACGAGTACAGCGACGCCCAGCAGTTCGCGGACTGGGGTGTGGACTACCTCAAGTACGACAACTGCAACAACCAGGGCGTCGACGCGAAACTCCGCTACAACACGATGCGTGACGCTCTGAAGGCCACCGGGCGTCCCATGGTCTACAGCCTCTGCGAGTGGGGCGAGAACAAACCCTGGGAATGGGCGTCGGACGTCGGACATCTGTGGCGTACGACCGGGGACATCAGCGACAGCTGGAGCTCGATGCTGTCGATCCTCAAGCAGAATCTGCCCCTCGCCCAGTACGCCGGCCCCGGGCACTGGAACGACCCGGACATGCTGGAGGTCGGCAACGGCGGCATGACCGCGACCGAGTACCGCTCGCACTTCTCCATGTGGTCGGTCATGGCCGCGCCGCTGCTCATCGGCTCGGACCTGCGCAAGGCGTCCGACACGACCCTCGGCATCCTCGACAACAAGGAGGTCATCGCGGTCGACCAGGACCCGCTCGGCAAGCAGGGCACCGTGCTCTCCTCCGAGGGCGGCCGCTGGGTCGTCGCCAAGCAGATGAAGGACGGCAGCCGGGCGGTCGCCCTCTTCAACGAGACCGGCAGCCCGCAGCGGATCGCCACCACGGCGCAGGCGGTGGGTCTGCCCAGGGCGCACGCGTACACGCTGCGCGATCTGTGGCAGCACCGGAGCTACAACACCGCAGGGGCGATCTCGGCGACCGTCCCGGCACACGGAACAGTCCTGGTACGGGTCTCCACCGACGTCAGGTGGGCCAGGAACCCGTCCGCCGTCGAACTCGGCCTGACCGAAAGTCCGTTGCTCGAGGCGGGCCGGACGGTAGCCCTCGACTCCACGGTCACCGACCTCGGCCGTACGCCCGCACACCACGTCTCCGTGAAGCTGAGCGGACCGCGGGGCTGGCGGGTGAAGGCGGATTCACCGACCACCGCGCGCATGCTGAGGACCGGCCGTTCACTGCGTACGAAGTGGAAGGTCGCCGTGCCGGTCGGCACCAAGGCGGGCACCTACGACCTGACGCTGAAGGCGATGTACCGCTCGCCGGCCGGTGTGCGCGCCGACACCGAGGTGCCGCTGGCGACGACCGTGGTCGTGGCCCCGCCCTCGGGCGTCTCCTCCCTGGGGGACCTGCCGTGGATGTCGACGACGAACGGCTGGGGTCCGGTCGAGCGCAACACCAGCAACGGCGAGAGCGACGCGGGCGACGGTCATCCGATCACCATCAACGGCACCGTCCACGCCAAGGGGATCGGGGCGCACGCCCAGAGCACGGTCGAGATCTACGCCGGCAAGGCCTGCGAGAAGGTCACCGCGAACGTGGGCGTCGACGACGAGGAAGGCGCCGACGGCACCGTCGCCTTCGAGATCTGGGCGGACGGCGCCAAGGTCGCCTCGTCCGGGACGCTGACCAATGCGATGCCGGCCCAGCCGATCTCGGCCGATGTGACGGGCGCCGGGGTGGTCCGCCTCGTGGTCACCGACGCCGGGGACGGCGTCACCTCGGACCACGGCGATTGGGCGGACGCCGAACTCAGCTGCTGACGCCCGGCGAGGGGCCGGGAGCCGCCGGCCTCAGCCACCCACCCCCGCGGCGGTCGCGCTCGGCCTGCTGAGCGCGGCCGCCGCGGCGCCGACCAGACCGGCGTCCGTGCCCATCTGTGCGGGCGTCACGGTCAGGCGCTGCACGAACGAGAGCGTCGCGTAGTCGCTCAGGGCCTTGCGCAGCGGGGTGAACAGGACGTCACCCGCCTTGCCCACTCCCCCGCCGATGACGGCGATGTCGATCTCGACGAGGGTCGCCGTCGCGGCGATCCCCGCGGCCAGCGCCTGGGCGGCCCGCTCGAAGGACGCCAGGGCCACCGCGTCGCCGGCGCGGGCGGCGGCGGCCACCGCGGCGGCCGAGGTGTCGCCGTCGGGTCCGGGCCGCCAGCCGTCCTCCAGTGCGCGGCGGGCGATGTTGGGGCCGCTCGCGATGCGCTCCACACAGCCGCGGGAGCCGCACGGGCAGAGGTCACCGTCGAGGTCCACACTGATGTGCCCGATGTGGCCCGCGTTGCCGGTCGGGCCGGGGTGCAGCTGTCCGTTCAGCACCAGGCCGCCGCCGACGCCGGTGGAGACGACCATGCAGAGTGCGTTGGCATGGCCGCGAGCGGCACCCTGCCAGTGCTCGGCCGCCGTGATGGCCACGCCGTCGCCGATCAGCTCGACGGGCAGCCCCGCCGCGGCGGAACGGACCCGCTCCACCAGCGGGTAGCCGCGCCAGCCCGGGACGTTCACCGGGCTCACCGTGCCCGCGGAGGCGTCCACCGGGCCCGCGCTGCCGATGCCCACCGCGTGCGCTCTGCTCCACAGCGGGGAGACCGTCAGTTCGCCGATCACGGCCTCGACGGCCCCCATCACGGTGTCGCCGTCCTCCTGCGCGGGCGTCGCGCGCTGCGCGCGCAGGAGGATCCGGCCGCGGCCGTCCACCAGTGCCCCGGCGATCTTGGTGCCGCCGATGTCGAGCGCGGCCACGAGGTCGGTGTGCATCAGAGTCAGATCTCCCGCTGCTGTGTCGTCCCGGGCCCTGACATGGAGCGGCTGCCGCCGCGGGCCCGGGTCCCCGGCCGAAAAGCTGGCAGGACATCGCGCCCCTGGGGGAAGGCGCAGGCCGGAGATTGCGGTGGACAGTCTCTCCCGCATCTGACAACGTTGTCCAGGCTCTATGCTCGACGCCACATCCTCATACAACCCCATGGACCGACGCATCCCCATGGACGACAGGACAGGACAGTACATCGTGGCCGAGACCGCCCGCCGATCCGAGACCCGCTACGGCAATCGTCCCACCATGAAGGACGTGGCGGCGCGTGCCGGCGTAGGCCTCAAGACGGTCTCGCGCGTGGTGAACGGCGAGCCGGGGGTCACCCCGGACACCGAGCGCCGCGTCCAGGAGGCCATCGACGCGCTGGGCTTCCGCCGCAACGACAGCGCGCGAGTGCTGCGCAAGGGCCGTACCGCGAGCATCGGTCTCGTCCTGGAGGATCTCGCCGACCCCTTCTACGGCCCGCTGAGCCGCGCGGTCGAGGAAGTCGCCCGCGCCCACGGCGCCCTGCTCATCAACGGCTCCAGTGCCGAGGACCCGGACCGCGAGCAGGAGCTGGTCCTCGCCCTGTGCGCGCGCCGCGTGGACGGGCTCGTCGTCATCCCGGCCGGTGACGACCACCGCTATCTGGAGCCGGAGATAAAGGCGGGCGTCGCCACGGTCTTCGTGGACCGCCCGGCCGGCCGGATCGACGCCGACGTCGTGCTGTCGGACAGCTTCGGCGGGGCCCGCGGCGGGGTCGCGCATCTCATCGCCCACGGCCACCGCCGGATCGGCTTCATCGGCGACATGCCCCGCATCCACACCGCCGCCGAGCGACTGCGCGGCTACCGGACGGCCATGGAGGACGCGGGCATACCGGTCGAGGACGCGTGGATGTCCCTGGGCGTCACGGACCCCGTCCGGGTGCGCCGGGCGGCCGAGGACATGCTGTCCGGGCCCTCCCCCGTCACCGCGATCTTCGCGGGCAACAACCGCGTGACCGTCACGGTGGTCCGCGTCCTGGCCGAGCACGCCCGCCAGGTCGCCCTCGTCGGCTTCGACGACATCGAGCTCGCCGATCTCCTCCGGCCCGGTGTGACGGTCGTGGCCCAGGACGCCGCCGCGCTCGGCCGTACGGCCGCCGACCGCCTCTTCCGTCAGCTGGACGGCACCCTCATCACGCCGGAGCGGATCGAACTCCCGACCCGGCTGATCACGCGCGGCTCCGGCGAGCTGCCGCCCGCGGACTGACCTGGCCTCGGGTCTCAGCAGACCGGGAGCCCCGGGAGCGCTGTGTCGTTGTCGCCGCCCTTGATGTAGACGTCGCTGACGAAGACGTCGGTGTGACCGTTGTCGTCGTCGGTCTTCGCCCACCAGACGTTGGTCCACTGACCGTAGGTCTCGCGGCGGCCCAGGTTCTGCTGGCAGTAGAAGTAGTTGGTGCCCGCGTTGAGGACCCCGACTTCCGTGCCGGACGCCGTGTACGACTTGGCGGTGCGCCAGACCTGGCAGTCGTACCTGCCGCCGCCGACGGAGGTGCAGACCGGCGCGGGGGTGGAGTCCCCGCCCGAGCTGCCGCCGGTCGTACCGCCGCCGCCCGAAGTTCCCGAACCGCCGGAACCGCCGCCCGTGGTACCGCCGTCGGCAGACTTCGACGGCGCGTCGGACGTCCCGGACGCGGGCTTGTCCTTCCCCGTCGGCTTCTCGTCCGTGGACTTGTCCTTCTCGTCGGCCTTGTCGGCCTGCTTCGTCGGCTCGCCGTCGTGCGACAGGTCGACCGATCCGCGGCTGGCGCCCGAGGAGGGAGCCGTGCCGCCGTCGGCGGACGACGCGGGCTGCGCGGCGGCCGTGGAGTCGCCGTCCGAGCCGTTCATGACCGCGACCGTGACGCCGGTCGCGGCCAGGACGACCGCGACGGCCACGGCGGCGAGGAGACCCCGGCCCTTGCGCCGGCGGGGTGCCGGTGGTGCGCCGACCGTGGTGGTCGGCGCGGCCGTCACGACGGGCTCCGCGGGCCCGAAGCCGGGCGCCACGGGTGCGGCGGGGGGCTGCGCCGGCCCGAATCCCGGCGGCACCGCCGGAACGCTCAGCTCCGTGGTCTCGCGCGGCCGGGGGTCCGGTTTCCGCAGCCCGGCCGTGTCGGAGTCGGTGTCCGGCTCCCGCGCGACCGACTCCAGGAGCTCACGCGCCCGGCCCGCGTCCGGGCGGGCCTCGGGCTGCTTGTGCATCAGCTGTTGCAGGACGGGACCCAGCGGCCCGGCTCTGCGGGGCTCGGGCAGCGGCTCGACCACGATCGCGGTGAGCGTGGACCAGGTCGACGTACGGCGGAAGGGGGAGGCTCCCTCCACCGCGGCGTAGAGGGTGGCGCCCAGCGCCCAGATGTCCGACGCGGGGCCCGGGTCGTTGCCCTGGGCGCGCTCGGGCGCCAAGTAGTCCAGGGAGCCGACCAGTTCACCACTGCGGGTCAGATGAGTGGTCGAGCCGTCACCCGGATCCTCCATCGCGGCTATGCCGAAGTCGGTGAGGACGACACGGCCCGAGCGGTCGAGCAGGATGTTGCCCGGCTTCACGTCGCGGTGCAGCACTCCGGCGCGGTGGGCGGCGGCCAGCGCCTCCATGACCTTGGCACCGATGGCGGCCGCCTCGCGCGCGTCGAGGGTGCCCTGCTCGCGCAGGACGTCGTCCAGGGAGGGCCCGTCGACCAGCTCCATGACGATCAGCGGACGCCCGTCGACCTCGGCCACGTCGTGCACGGCGACGACTCCCGGGTGGCGCACCCGGGCCGCCGCACGGGCCTCGCGCTGCATCCGCAGCCCCAGATCGGCCAGTTCGGGCCCTCCGGCGTCGGTGAAGGTGCGCAGTTCCTTGACCGCCACCTCGCGGCCGAGGACCTCGTCGACGGCCCGCCAGACGATACCCATGCCGCCGCGGCCGAGCCGGCCCACTACGCGATAGCGGCCGGCCAGGAGTCGGCCTGTCCCGTCCGCCTGTTGGTTCTCCCCCGAAGACACGTCCGCCCCGATCTGTGAGCCACCTTGCGTGGCCCTCAGATTAAGGGGCGGATGTGACCCGCGGGACCGCCGGGGACCTCTGTGACGCGGTCGCTACGCAAGCGCGCCCCAGTTGTCCGGAAACCACGGGCCGGCTCGGCGCCGGTCACGTGGCTCGGCGCGTCCCCTGGCCGCGCAGGTCCTAGCTGCCGGAGATGGTGAGATCTCCCCGCCTCGGCGCCGAGAAGCCCTCCAGGTCGGCGCGGGTCAGACCGGTCACCCGGGCGACCTCGGCGATGTCGAGGGCACCGCAGTCCAGGCCGCGCAACAGGTACCCGCTCAGGGCCTTGGCGGTGGCGGGCTCGTCCATGACGTCGCCACCGGCGTGATTGGCGTACCGGGCGAGCCGGGCCGCGGCCTGCTCGAAGCCCTCGCGGTAGAAGGCGAACACGGCCGCGTACCGGGTCGGAATGTGGCCGGGATGCATGTCCCAGCCCTGGTAGTAGGCGCGGGCCAGGGCTCGTCGGGTCAGGCCGTAGTGCAGCCGCCAGGCGTCGTGGACCTTCTCGGTGGGGCCGACCGGCAGGACGTTGGTGGAGCCGTCCGAGACGCGTACGCCGGTGCCCGCGGCCGCGACCTGCATGATCGCCTTGGCGTGGTCGGCGGCCGGGTGGTCGCTGGCCTGGTAGGCGGCGCTGACGCCGAGGCAGGCGCTGTAGTCGAAGGTGCCGTAGTGCAGACCGGTGGCCCGGCCCTCGGCGGCCCCGATCATCCGGGCGACGGTCGCGGTGCCGTCGGTGGCGAGGATGGACTGGCTGGTCTCGATCTGGATCTCGAAGCCGATCCGGCCAGGTTCGAGACCGCGCGCCTTCTCGAACTCCTCCAGCAGCCGGACCATCGCCGTGACCTGCTCGGCGTACGTCACCTTCGGCAGCGTCAGGACGAGCCCCTCGGGCAGACCGCCGGCCTCCATCAGACCGGTGAGGAAGATGTCGAGCGTGCGGATGCCGCGGTCGCGGACCGGCGCCTCCAGGCACTTCATGCGGATGCCCATGTACGGGGCCGCCGTGCCGTTCTCGTACGCCTCGGCGATCAGCCGGGCCGCCCGGGCGGCCGTCTCGTCCTCCTCGGCGCCGGAGCCGGGGCTGTAGCCGTCCTCGAAGTCGACGCGCAGGTCTTCAATGGGTTCGCGCTCCAGCTTGGCGCGGACCCGGCTGTAGACGGGCTCGGCGAGGTCGTCGCCGAGGCCGAGGACGGCGGCGAAGGAGGCGGCGTCCGGGGCGTGTTCGTCGAGAGCCGCGAGTGCCTGGTCGCCCCAGCTACGGATGGTGTCGGCGGCGAACACGTCTCCCGGTACGTACACCGTGTGGACGGGCTGCCGGGTGCCCGGGTCTCCCGGGAAGCGGCGCTCCAGCTCCGCGTCGACCGGGGCGAGGGAGGCACTGATCTCCTCGCTGACGGCTCCCGCGAGGCTCGTCGCCACCTTCTCCTGCTGGCCCTGACCCATCCCACGTCCTCCTGTTTTCCGCTTCACGGAATCAACAATCCGTATAGCGAAGTTAATAGGCGGCCTCGACCTGCGTCAATGGTCCCCCGAAACCGGCCGGGGCCGCGCGGTGATGATCACCACGCGGCCCCGGCGGACGGCAGAACCGGGTCCGCACGGACCCCGGTCTTCCTTGGAGAAGGTCAGCCCTTGCGGGTCTTGATCTCCTCGGTGAGCTGCGGGACGACCTCGAAGAGGTCGCCGACCACGCCGTAGTCGACCAGGTCGAAGATCGGGGCCTCGGCGTCCTTGTTGATGGCCACGATCGTCTTCGACGTCTGCATACCGGCGCGGTGCTGGATCGCGCCGGAGATGCCGGAGGCGATGTACAGCTGCGGGGACACGGACTTGCCGGTCTGGCCGACCTGGTTGGAGTGCGGGTACCAGCCGGCGTCGACCGCGGCGCGCGAGGCGCCCACGGCGGCACCGAGGGAGTCGGCGAGCGCCTCGATGACCGAGAAGTTCTCGGCGCCGTTGACGCCACGGCCGCCGGAGACCACGATCGCGGCCTCGGTCAGCTCGGGGCGGCCGGTCGCCTCGCGCGGGGTGCGCGAGGTGACCTTCGTGCCGGTGGCCTGCTCGGAGAAGGAGACCGTCAGGGCCTCGACGGCACCCGCGGCCGGGGCGGCCTCCACGGCGGCCGAGTTCGGCTTGACCGTGATGACCGGGGTGCCCTTGGAGACACGGGACTTGGTGGTGAAGGAAGCGGCGAACGCGGACTGCGTGGCCACCGGACCCTCGTCACCGGCCTCCAGGTCGACGGCGTCGGTGATGATGCCGCCGCCGATGCGGATCGCAAGACGGGCTGCGATCTCCTTGGCCTCGGCCGAGGACGGGAGCAGCACGGCGGCCGGGGAGACGGCCTCGAAGGCGGCCTGGAGGGCGTCCACCTTCGGTACGACCAGGTAGTCGGCGAATTCGGGGGCGTCGGCCGTGAGGACCTTGACCGCGCCGTGCTCGGCGAGCGCAGCGGCGGTGTTTTCGGCACCGGCACCGAGGGCGACGGCGACGGGCTCGCCGAGGCGACGGGCCAGCGTCAGCAGCTCCAGGGTGGGCTTGCGGACGGCGCCGTCCACGTGGTCGACGTAGACGAGAACTTCAGCCATGGGACTTCTTCTCTCCTGCTTACGAAGTATGAGGGGGCAGTGGGGGCTCGGCGAGCCGAACCCCGGGCGGTCTGGCGGGCCTTGGGCGCTGCGCCGGTCCGGGAGATGACCCCGGGCCCTCGGCGGCCGGATGAACTTCTGGCCCGCGAGGCTGGGCCTAGATGAATTTCTGCTCCGCAAGGAAGGTGGCCAGCTGCTTGCCGCCCTCGCCCTCGTCCTTGACGATCGTGCCGGCGGTGCGCGCCGGGCGCTCGGTGGCGGAGTCGACCTTGGTCCAGGCGCCCGCGAGACCGACCTCGCCCGCCTCGATCTCCAGGTCCGACAGGTCCCAGGCCTCCACCGGCTTCTTCTTGGCGGCCATGATGCCCTTGAAGGACGGGTAACGCGCCTCGCCCGACTGGTCGGTGACCGACACGACCGCCGGCAGCGACGCCTCCAGCTGCTCCGAGGCGGAGTCGCCGTCGCGACGGCCCTTGACGACACCGTCCTCGACGGAGACCTCGGAGAGCAGCGTGACCTGCGGGACACCCAGCCGCTCGGCCAGCAGCGCCGGGACGACACCGGCGGTGCCGTCGGTGGACGCCATGCCGGAGATGACCAGGTCGTAACCGGCCTTCTCGATCGCCTTGGCGAGCACCAGCGACGTACCGATGGCATCGGTGCCGTGCAGGTCGTCGTCCTCGACATGGATGGCCTTGTCGGCGCCCATGGACAGGGCCTTGCGCAGCGCGTCCTTGGCGTCCTCGGGGCCGACGGTCAGCACGGTGATCTCGGCGTCGTCGGCCTCGTCGGCGATCTGCAGCGCCTGCTCGACCGCGTATTCGTCGAGCTCCGAGAGCAGACCGTCCACGTCGTCACGGTCGACGGTCAGGTCATCGGCGAAGTGCCGATCGCCAGTGGCGTCGGGCACGTACTTCACAGTGACAACGATCCTCAAGCTCACGCCGGCTCTCCTACTGCATCGTCATTTCTGGGCTGCCTTCTTTCAGGCAGCATAGGCGCCTGAAGCGGCCGATCCCGGTCGGGGCGACCCACGCCCCGAACGAAATATTACTCGTCAGTACACCTAGCGGATGCCCACTGAGCAAGCGCTTTGAACTGTGACCTTGACAACGCTGCGTAGTCGGCCTTCAGGACTCAGTCCCGCAGGCCGTTGAAGCGCCCCTGGTGGTACAGCAGCGGGCTGCCGACTCCGGAAGGATCGCCGAGGGAGACCTCGGCGAGGACGATGCGGTGATCCCCGGCGGGCACGCGCGCGACGATGCGGCAGACCAGCCAGGCGAGCACGTCCTCGAGGACCGGGACCCCCTCGGGGCCCTCGCGCCAGCGGGTGGGTTCACCGAAACGGTCGGCACCGCTCCGGGCGAAGGTGCCGGCCAGCTCCTGCTGGTGTTCGCCGAGTATGTGCACGCCGACATGGTCCGCCTGCGACACGGCCGGCCAGCTGGAGGCGCCGGTACCGATGCCGAAGGAGATGAGCGGGGGCTCGGCCGAGACCGAGGCGAGCGAGGTGGCGGTGAACCCCACGGGGCCGCCCTCGCTCTGCGCGGTGATCACGGCGACCCCCGCCGCATGCCGCCGGAAGACGGAGCGCAGGAGGTCGGGAGAGGCGAGCCGAGGGGTACCGAGGCCGGATGTGGCCGTCATGGAGTTGTCCTTCTTCGGGAGGCGACGTGCGGGTCCGTGGGTGCTCAACGGCCCGGACAGCGCGCACTCGCGGTACGGGCCAGGTCCACATGGACGCGCTCGAAGAGAAGGAGTTCCGGGGGCATACGGTCAGGCTGACGATAGGTGGCGGGTGGCGTCAAGTACGGACCGCTATCTGGGAGATGCCTCACCAAGGGCGCCATGGGTCAGACGGCCTCCCCCAGCGCGGCGATGACATCCGCCTTGCGCGGCTGTCCGGTCGCGCGCCGCACGATCTTCCCCTCGGCGTCGAGCACCAGCACCGTCGGCGTCTTCAGGATCCCGAGGTCCCGTACGAGGTCCAGATGGTCCTCGGCGTCGATCTCGACGTGGGACACCCCCGGGACCATGCCGGCCACTTCGTCGAGCACCCGGCGGGTCGCCCAGCAGGGCGCACAGAACGCGCTGGAGAACTGGACGAGCGTGGCGCGTTCGCCGATGTCCTCGCCCAACTCCGCCGCGCCGAGCCGCTTTCCGCCGTCCCTCCCGCGCACGCGCACTCTCCCGCTCCGCCGCTGATGCAGCACTCCGTAGGCGCTCGCCAGCGCGAGCACCACCATGCACACCACAAGTCCGGTCATCACATCCTCAAGCATTCACGAGACCGCAAAGATTCCCGCCGCCACGAATCCCGTCCGGTACGGAATGCTTGATTCATGGACATCGATGTGAGGGGGCCGCGATTCGGTGCGGCCGTGACGACCGTCGTACTGGCGGTCGTGCTGATCACCGGCAGCCCGTGGGTGCTTGCGTGGCAGACGCTCGCCTTCGCCCTGGGCGCGGCAGGCGGCGTCGGTCGCTCCCCGTACGGCTGGCTGTTCCGCACGGTGGTACGGCCCCGGATCGGGCCGCCGACGGAGTTCGAACCCCCGGAGCCGCCGCGCTTCGCCCAGGTGGTCGGGCTGCTCTTCGCGGTCGTCGGACTGATCGGATACACCGTGGGCCCGGAGTGGCTGGGACTCGCGGCGACCGCGGCCGCGCTGGCCGCGGCGTTTCTCAATGCCGCCTTCGGGTATTGCCTGGGGTGCGAGATGTACCTGCTCGTCCGCCGGGTGACGGTGCGCGCAGAGTAAAGGGAGGGGAAAACCCCGAGGTGGATCAGGTGCCCGACGTGACGAGGATCTCGCCGTTCACAGGAACCAGGACTGGCCCCCCGTCCGTTCTTGGGGCACGATCTGCGCATCGCCGTAAACCTACGGCTGCGTAACTTCCGCCGGGAAGCCCTTCCCAGGCAGAGAGAAGGGTCCACCCCGTCCATGGCAGAGCTTGTCTACCGTCCCGTCATCGGTTTCGCCCGCACCCTGTTCAAGGCGTGGGACCTCAAGATCGACTGCCAGGGAACGGAGAACATTCCGCGCTCGGGCGGCGCCGTGCTGGTCAGCAACCACATCAGCTACCTGGACTTCGTCTTCGACGGCCTGGCGGCCCTGCCGCAGAAGCGCCTGGTGCGCTTCATGGCGAAGGAGTCGGTGTTCCGGCACAAGATCTCCGGACCGCTGATGCGCGGCATGAAGCACATCCCCGTGGACCGCAAGCAGGGTGAGACGGCGTACGCACACGCCCTGGACTCGCTGCGGTCCGGCGAGGTCATCGGAGTCTTCCCCGAGGCCACCATCTCGCAGTCGTTCACGCTGAAGAGCTTCAAGTCGGGCGCCGCGCGCCTGGCCCAGGAGGCGGGCGTACCGCTGATTCCGGTGGCACTGTGGGGCACCCAGCGGCTGTGGACCAAGGGCCACCCGCGCAACTTCAAGCGCAGCCACATCCCGGTCACCATCCGGATCGGCGAGCCGGTCGAAGCGCCCAAGGACCAGTACGCGGGCGCGATCACCCGGCGGCTGCGCGAGCGCGTGCAGGAGCTTCTCGAGGCCGCGCAGCGCGCCTATCCGGTCCGCCCCAAGGGCGCGGACGACACCTGGTGGATGCCCGCGCACCTCGGAGGCACGGCACCGACCCCCGAAGAGGTGCGTGCTTCCGAGGCGCGCTGAATCGTCACGCCGGGGCGTGCACCGCGATGTGCGCCCCGGGGCTGAACTTCTCCAGGAGTTCGGCGAGTTCGGCGCCCGCGGCCGTGACATCGGGCACGGGCATCGGGGCCAGGCTCTCCAGGAGGAAGACCGCGGAGGTCGACTCCTCGGTGAGCCGGGTCCGCGGACCCTGGCGCCAGTTCCAGCGCCGACAGGTCACGCCGGCGTCGTCGCGCCACACCACCTCGCCCGCGTCCGGGTGCTCGACCACCTCGTCGCCGCCCGCGACGGTCACGAAGTCCTCGTCGCCCGTGGCCCGCACCAGCGACATCCCGCCCTGGATGCGATCGGTGTCCTCACCGCCCACCGGGATCAGGTGCGCGACGCTGATCGCGTTGTAGACGTCGACGAGCACGTTGATCCGGGGCAGCCCGGCCTCCGACAGAGCCCTCTTGGCCAGCGCCTCCGCCGAGTTGCGCGTCCGGGACGGCTTGGAGCCGAACGCCGTGTACATCGCGCGCCAGGCCGCCATGTGCGGATCCTCGTGCGGAGGACGGCCGTCCAGTCGTACGGCGAGCCGGCGTGCCGCGTCGTCCAGCAGCGCCGACGTCTCCTCGGTGCTGGGCCCGTTCACGAGGCCCTGCGCCTCGACGGCCAGGTGGGTGAAGCCCGGCGCGAGGGCGCGCACCTCGTCGGACACGGTGAGCGTGAGAGTCATCGGCTGCCTTGCGTCAGAGTGCGGTGGGGAGCGTCTTCCACAGGGACGGACGGTCCGGTGCCGCTCGGAGCACCCGCAGCACGTCCGGATGCGGTGCAGCATATAGTACCGGATAGTCCACCTCATTGGACTCCCGATCCGGGACCCAGGCCAGCCGCTCACCGTCGAGGGAGAACTGGGCGTCCACACCCGCCTTGTTCCCGCGGCAGTCCTGACGGTGCCAGGCCCCGTTGAACCGCACGGCGACCAGACCGTGCACGACGTGCCCGCTCCCGTCGTCGTGCAACAGGCCCTGGTAACAGAGCGCCGCGGGGATGTCCTCGGCCCGCAGCAGCGCGGCCAGCGCGTGCGCCTTGGCGTGACAGATACCCGTACGCAGCTCCAGGACGTCGGAGGCGCGCCAGGTGACGCGCGGATCCCCGGAGTCGGCGGAGTGCGGAATGGTGTCGCGCACGAACTCATAGGCAGCCCGCGCATAGGCATACGAGTCCGCCACACCCTCGGCCAGGCGCGCAGCCGCCTGCCGCACCCGCGGATGATGATGGTCGACGACCTCGTCTGCGGCCAAATAGGCGGACAGGTCAGGGGTTTCCTGGATCAGCTCCATGGCCGCAGAGCATAGGAATGCGGCCGGTCGAGAGTCAATTACTTTTCGATCGGCCGCATATCTATGCATCAGCTCGGGCTTCCCCGAGAGCCAGGGTCCTGTTCTCTCGCTAGCGCGCCATCTCTTCCTTGAGCGCGGCCACGAACCCGTCCACGTCGTCCTCCGTCGTGTCGAAGGCGCACATCCAGCGGACGTCGCCCGCCGCCTCGTCCCAGAAGTAGAAGCGGTAGCGCTTCTGCAGCCGCTCGCTCACGTCGTGCGGAAGGCGCGCGAAGACGGCGTTGGCCTGCACCGGGTGAAGGATCTCCACGCCGTGCACGGCACGGACGCCCTCGGCGAGCCGCTGGGCCATCTCGTTGGCATGGCGGGCGTTGCGCAGCCACAGGTCCTTGGCGAGCAGCGCCTCCAACTGCACCGAGACGAAGCGCATCTTGGAGGCCAGCTGCATGGACAGCTTGCGCAGGTGCTTCATGTGGCTGACGGCGTCCTGGTTGAGGACGACCACGGCCTCGCCGAACAGCGCGCCGTTCTTCGTCCCGCCGAGCGAGAGGATGTCGACCCCGACCGCGTTGGTGAACGTCCGCATCGGGACGTCCAGGGCGGCGGCCGCGTTGGCTATCCGGGCACCGTCCAGGTGCACCTTCATGCCGTGCGCGTGGGCGTGCCCGCAGATCGCACGGATCTCGTCGGGCGTGTAGAGGGTGCCGAGCTCGGTGTTCTGGGCGATCGAGACGACCTGCGGCATCGCACGGTGCTCGTCGTCCCAGCCGAACGCCTGCCGGTCGATCAGCTCGGGCGTGAGCTTGCCGTCGGGAGTGGGCACGGTGAGCAGCTTGAGTCCGCCCATGCGCTCGGGGGCGCCGCCCTCGTCCACGTTGATGTGCGCGCTCTCCGCGCAGATCACCGCGCCCCAGCGGTCGGTGACCGCCTGGAGCGCGACCACGTTCGCCCCGGTGCCGTTGAAGACCGGAAAGGCCTCGGCGCCGGCACCGAAGTGACTGCGGATGATCCGCTGGAGGCCCGCCGTGTAGTCGTCCTCGCCGTACGCGACCTGGTGCCCGCCGTTGGCCAGGGCCAGGGCGGCGAGCACCTCGGGGTGCGCCCCCGCGTAGTTGTCGCTGGCGAAGCCGCGGACGTCCGGGTCGTGATGACGCCGGGCGTCGGTCTTCGGAGGGTTCACGGCTTCTCGGTCAGCCACAGACGGTTTCCGTTCACTTCACCGGCGGGCTTGTCCCAGACGCCGACGATGGCCTCGGCCAGCTCCGTGACGTCCGTGAAGCCCGCGAACTTCGCGTTGGGGCGCTCGGCGCGCATCGCGTCGTGCACCAGTGCCTTGACCACCAGGATGGCAGCCGCCGACCGGGGGCCCTCCTCGCCCCCCGCCTTGCGGAAGGCGTCGGCCATGGCCAGCGTCCACGCCTCGGCCGCGGCCTTCGACGCCGCGTAGGCCGCGTTGCCGGCGGTGGGCTTGGCCGTGCCGGCCGCGCTCGTCAGGAGGTAACGGCCGCGGTCGCTGCGCTGGAGCGCGTCGAAGAAGGCGAGGGAGGTGTGCTGGACGGTGCGGATCAGCAGCTTCTCCAGCAGCTCCCAGTCGGCCAGATCCGTCCCCGTGAAGGAGGAGCTGCCGCGCCAGCCGCCGACCAGGTGAACGAGGCCGTCGACGCGTCCGAAGTCCTTCTCGATCCGGCCGGCCCAGTCCCGGGTGGCCTGCAGGTCGAGCAGGTCGACGGTGTCGCCCACGACCGTGGCACCGCCGTGCGCGTAGCGCGCCGCGTCCACGGCCTCGGCGAGCCGCTCGGGGTCCGCGTCCGAGCCGACGACGACCGCGCCGGCCTCGGCGAGCCGCATCAGCGTGGCCCGGCCGGCCGGGCCGCCGGCCCCGGCCACCGCGATCACCGCGCCGCTCAGCGCTCCGTTGCCGTTCCCGTTGGCCATGACCTTCGCCTCCTGAGCGTCCTGAGCGTCCTCGGCATTCCCGGCGCGGGCGCTCACGCGGCGATCCGCTCGGCGCTCTCCGCGGTGATGCCCTTGGTGGAGGCGATCACGTTCTTCAGCTTCTTGGCGAGCGCCTCGTAGAACATGCTCAGCGGAAACTCGTCCGGAAGCACGTCGTCCACCAGCTTGCGCGGCGGCTGGGACAGGTCCAGGGCGTCCGGGCCCTTGGCCCAGCGGGAACCCGGGTGCGGGGCGAGGTACTGCGAGACCAGGCCGTAGGCGGCGAACCAGTGGACCAGCTTCGGGCGGTCGATGCCGGCCCGGTAGAGGTCCTCGATCTCGGCGCACAGCTGGTTGGTGACCTCGGGCGCGCGCTGCCAGTCGATGTGCAGCTTGTTGTCGGTCCAGCGGACGACATCGTGCTTGTGCAGGTAGGCGAAGAGCAGCTGACCGCCGAGGCCGTCGTAGTTGCGCACCCGCTCGCCGGAGACCGGGAAGCGGAACATCCGGTCGAACAGGACGGCGTACTGCACGTCACGGGCCTGCGGGACCCCGTCGGCCTGCAGCTTCACGGCCTCCTTGAAGGCGGTGAGGTCGCAGCGCAGCTCCTCCAGGCCGTACATCCAGAACGGCTGGCGCTGCTTGATCATGAAGGGGTCGAACGGCAGGTCGCCGTGGCTGTGGGTGCGGTCGTGGACCATGTCCCACAGCACGAAGGCCTCTTCGCAGCGCTTCTGGTCGCCGACCATCTGCTGGATCTCGGCGGGCAGTTCGAGCCCGAGGATGTCGACGGCGGCCTCGGTGACGCGGCGGAAGCGGGCGGCCTCGCGGTCGCAGAAGATGCCGCCCCAGCTGAAGCGCTCGGGAGCCTCGCGCACGGCGATGGTCTCCGGGAAGAGGACCGCGGAGTTGGTGTCGTAGCCCGCGGTGAAGTCCTCGAAGGTGATGCCGCAGAACAGCGGGTTGTCGTAGCGGGTGCGCTCCAGCTCGGCCAGCCAGTCCGGCCAGACCATGCGCAGCACGACCGCTTCGAGGTTGCGGTCCGGGTTGCCGTTCTGTGTGTACATCGGGAAGAGAACCAGGTGCTGAAGGCCGTCCTCGCGGTGCGCGGCAGGCTGGAAGGCCAGCAGCGAGTCGAGGAAGTCGGGCACCTGGAAGCCGGCGTCGGCCCAGCGGCGCAGGTCCTTCACGAGCGCCGCGTGGTACTCGGCGTCGTGCGGCACCAGCGGGGACAGCCGCTCCACGGCGTCTATGACCCGGCGTACGGCCAGCTCGGCGTCGGAGGCGTCCGGCGCGTCCTCGGCGTCGAAGTCGATGGAGCCGTCCTTGGCCTGCCACGGCCGAATCTCTTCCACCGCATCCTTGAGCACGGGCCAAGCCGGGTGTTCCACCACCCTGCCAAGGGGAGGAATCCGCTCCTCCGTACCCACCTGCTCAAGAATTTCCGTCATGACCCATCCTCCACGGGAGAAACTCGCGTATGGACACCGTATGCATGCGAGGTTCCTTCCCACAAGTGCAGGTCCGGCGAATTATCCTGCGCTACCCCCATCTTCACCGCTCTTTTTCCTGCCGGACACCGTAGATGCGACTACTTCCGCTATCCGCCGCTGAGCGTCGCGAGCGTCCGCGAGGAGCTCCGGGAAGCCGTAGAAGCCGTGGAACATGGCCGGATAGTGACTCTCGGTGACCTCGACGCCCGCTGTGCGCAGCTGCACGGCGTAGGCGTGACCCTCAGCACACAGGGGATCGAAACCGGCGGTGACGACATGCGCGGGCGGCAACCCGCGAAGTTCGGCCAGCGCAGGCGACGCGTGGGGGTGCGTGCGGTCGCCGTCGGGCCCGAAGTACTGCTCGGCGAACCACCGGCCGTGGGCCGCGGTCAGGAAGAGCCCCAGACCGTCGGCGAACGTCTTCTCGCGCCGCGCGTCGGTCACGGGATAGACCAGCACCTGGTGGGCGAGCGCGGGGCCGCCCCGGTCGCGGGCGATCAGCGCGGCCACGGCCGCCAGGTTGCCGCCCGCGCTGTCACCGGCGACGACCAGCGCACCCGGGTCCCCACCGAGTTCGTCCAGATGTGCCGCCGCCCAGCACACGGCGGCGTACGCGTCCTCGACGGCCGCGGGGAAACGCGCCTCGGGCGCGAGCCGGTAGTCGACGGAGACCACCGCCGCGGCGGCGTCCCGGCACAGCCCGCGCGCCATCGGGTCATGGCTGTCCAGGCCGCCGATCGTCCATCCGCCGCCGTGGAAGAAGACGACGGTCGGACGGGGCGCGGCTCTCTCCGGCCGACCGGGAGCCCCGGCGCCCGGGCTCGGCCCGGGGACGACCGCCGTCGCCGGCAGGTCGCGGGCGCTCCCCGGTTCCGGCAGGTAGATCCGTACGGGGATGTCCGGCGCCCCGGGCGGGCCGGGTACGACGCGGTCCTCCACGGAACCGACGGCCGGGGGTTCGAAGGGCCAGGCGGGTGCCGCGGCCAGGACCCGACGGGCCTCTGCCGCGTCGGTGACGGCGCCACCGAGGTCCGGGAAGTGGACCTTGATGGCGTCGACGAGGGCACGGACTTCGGGGGCGGGTTCGGCGGTCATCGCGTCACCTCTCGGCGGGGTCGGTGAACTGCTGTACCGGGTACGCCATATGACTAGTCGTCAGGAGATGAAGGGGCAAGGGAATCCGGCGGCGGGTCAACCCGCGCGGGACTCGCCCACCCCCGGGTGATCCGCCCGGGCTCCAGGGGCAGGTCCGCCAGGCACCGACCCCCATTCCCCGGCGTACGACCGGGTACATCACACGGCAGGACCATTAGGCTGCGGCCCTGCCGCGTGGATGCCCCGTCGGACTCCACGCCGGAGCCGAGCCGCCGTCGACGGAAGCGAGTTGAACCTTGAACTTCCTCACCATCGGTCATCGCGGAGTGATGGGTATCGCACCCGAGAACACCCTCCGTTCCTTCATCGCCGCCCAGCAGGCGGGCCTCGACCTGATCGAACTCGATCTGCATCTGAGCAAGGACGGCGCACTCGTCGTCATGCACGACGCCGACGTGGACCGTACGACCGACGGCTCGGGACCGATCGCCGAGAAGACCCTCGCCGAGCTGCGCACCCTGGACGCGGGGCACGGCGAGCGGATTCCCGTCTTCGAGGAGGTGCTGGACGCCGTCAAGGCGCCGCTGCAGGCGGAGATCAAGGACGTGGCGGCGGCCCGGGCGCTGGCCGAGGTCATGCACCGCCGGGACCTCGTGGCGCGGGTCGAGGTCCTCTCGTTCCACGACGGGGCGCTCGCGGAGATCGCCCGCCTCGTCCCCGGCGTCCGCACCGCCCTCGTCGCCAGCCGCTACGGCATCGATGTCGTGGACCGCGCCACCGCCGTAGGCGCCACGACGCTCGTCCTGAACATCCGCCGGCTGACCCTGGAGGTCGTCGAGTACGCGCGCAAGGCGGACCTGAGGATCATCGGCTGGGTGGTGAACACCCAGGACCAGTTGCGGCTGGTGCGCGCCCTGGAACTGGACGGTGCGACCACCGACTACCCCGAGATCAAGCGCACCGGCCGTTTCACGGCGTAGGGATCAGGCGAGCGGCTTGACCAGCAGCTCGAACTGCAGGTCGTCGCGCTGCGGAATGCCGAAGCTTTCGTCGCCGTACGGGAAGGGCGTCATCTTTCCCGTACGGCGGTAGCCGCGCCGCTCGTACCAGGCGATGAGGTCGTCCCGCACGGAGATCACGGTCATGTGCATCTCCGTGACGCCCCAGGTCTCGCGCGCGTGCCGCTCCGCCTCCGCGATGATCACCTTGCCCAGCCCCGCGCCCTGGAGCACCGGACTGACCGCGAACATCCCGAAGTAGGCGTGGTCACCGCGGTGTTCGAGCTGGCAGCAGGCGATGACCGAGCCGTCCCGCTCCACGGTCAGCAGCCGGCTGTCGGGCGACTTGATGACCGCGAGCACGCCGTCGGGGTCGGTCCGCTGTCCTTCGAGGATGTCCGCCTCCGTCGTCCAGCCGGTCCGGCTGGAGTCGCCGCGGTAGGCCGACTCGATCAGCGCGACGAGCGCGTCGACATCGGCGTCGGTGGCGTCGCGGAAGGTCAGTCCGTTGGGAGCGGTGTCCATGGAGCGGTTCCCCTGTTTCTGTGGCGCGGCTCGTGCTCCGACGAGACTAACCCGCCCTTAAGCTCCGGTTGCATGGTGCATGTACTGAGCAGCCGGACCCTTCTGCGACCCACCGACCCCGAGCGTTCCCGCGCCTTCTACGGCGACCAGCTGGGCCTCGCCGTCCAGCGCGAGTTCGGCACGGGCCCCGAACGCGGCACCGTGTACTTCCTCGGCGGCGGCTTCCTGGAGGTCGCTGGCCGCGCCGACACCCGGCCCTCCCCCACGCTCAAGCTGTGGCTCCAGGTCGAGGACGCGGCATCCGCGCACGAGGAGCTGACTGCCGCCGGCGTGGAGATCCGGCGCCCGCCGGTGAAGGAGCCCTGGGGCCTGATCGAGATGTGGATCGCGGACCCGGACGGGACCGAGATCGTGCTCGTGGAGATCCCTGCCGACCATCCCCTGCGGTACCGGCCGGGGATCTGAGGGGTACCGGTGGCCACGCCCGGGCCGGCGGGCATAGCGTGATCGCGGGGGTCCCTCGTCCGGAAGGTGACGTCATGAAGCTCGACAGGCCGGTGACCGGCGGGCCCTGCTGGACCGAGTTGGGGACGAGCGATCCGGAGGCGGCCAAGGAGTTCTACGCGGCGCTGTTCGGCTGGCGCCTCGAGACGGACCCGCGTCAGGAGGCGGGCGGCTACACGGTCGCGCACCTCGGCGACGCGTCGGTCGCGGCGATCTCCCCGCTCTACCAGCAGTCGCAGCCGGTCGCGTGGAACGTGTCGTTCGCGGTGACCGACGCGGACGTCGCCGCGGAGACCGTCGGCACGGCGGGCGGCACGGTCGTCCTCGGCCCGATGGACGTGTTCGACGTGGGCCGCTTCGCCGTGGCCTTCGACCCGGGCGGCGCCGCCTTCCAGCTGTGGCAGGCCCGTACGTTTCCGGGAGCCGGGCTGTTCAACGCGCCGGGCTCGCTCGGCTGGGTGGAACTGCTGACCCGCGCCCCCGAGCAGGTCGCCGCCTTCTACACGACGGTCTTCGGCTGGACGCTGAGCGCCTCGGAGCAGTACCCGCAGTGGGGCATCGACGGCGCCGACTTCGGGGGGCTGCTGGCGATGGACGACAAGTTCCCGCCCGAGGTGCCCTCGCACTGGCTCCCGTACTTCGCCGTCGAGGCCGTGGACACCACGGCGGACGCCGCCGTCGCGGCGGGCGGCAGCCTGCTGATGGAACCCACCTCGGTGCCGGACGGCCCGCGGATCGCCGTACTGAAGGATCCACAGGGAGCGGTCTTCGGCATCCACGTGGCGGGCGAGGAGGGGTAGGGCCTCCGGCGGACGGGTGGCGGACGGGTGGCGGGCACCCGACGCGCCCTCAGCCGCGGGGCGCCCCGAGCCGGCCCTCCAGCTGGCCGAGCAACTCACCGAGCAGAACGGCGAGTTCGTCCCGTCGGGCCGGATCGATGCCGGACAGGGCCGAGGTCTCGAAGGAGAGCTGCTCGGGGAGGATGCCGTCGACGAGGTCGCGGCCCTCGTCGGTGAGCCGGACGTGCGCCACCCGGCGGTCGCGGGTGTCCCCGCGGCGCTCGATCAGGCCCCGCTCGCTCAGCTGCTTGAGGCGCTTGGTGACCGCGGCTCCGGAGGAGAACGTCTCGCGGGCGATGTCACTGGGGGTCAGCTCGTGACCGGTGCGCCGCAGCGTGCCGAGGACGTCGAACTCGGGCCGGGTGAGTCCGGCGCGGCGCAGCGGGGCGTCCTCGGCCTGCTGGAGGAGGGCCGCGCTGCGGTTGATGCGGCCGATGATCTCCATGGGGCCGGTGTCGATGCCGGGATGCACCGCCTGCCACTGACGCACCACGAAGGCCATCGTGTCCACGGGCGCGGCCCGTCCGCTCCCGGAGTCCGCGGGCCCCGCCACCGGATGCCCAGGGGCGGCCTCGGGGTCCGCGGACCCGGCCGTGTCGCCCCCGGTCGCCGCCCGCCCGTTCGCTGCCGTCATGCCTGTGCGTCCTCCAAGAAGTGCCGTCCCTGCCGTCGTACCGTCGCCGCGAGCGTACGGTGTCCGGCCTGCTCAGCCATCATCACCCGGTCCTCGGGCAGGGCGCGCTGCCACCACTCGCCGGCGGCCGCGTCGGCGACGGCGCGCAGCTCGACGACGGCGGCGGCGAGGCCTCGGCGGGCGGACTCCAGGGCACCGGGCGCGGGGGTCTGCGCGGCCAGGACGCCCGCGGCGCGCTCGCGGGCCCGCTCGACGCTGTCGAGGGCCTCCTCGACACGGTCGCCGGCGCGCCGGTTGGTGACCGCGACCGCCGCGAGGAAGCCCACCAGCGCGCCGACGAGCGTGTCGAGCACCCGGTCGGCCATCAGCTCACCGGACCGCTGGTGGTGCGCGAACTCGGTGATGAGCAGCGCCATGGGAGTCACGCAGACGCTGCCGAGCCAGTAGTTCCGGCCGATCAGCGCCTCGGCGCCGAAGGTGAGGGCGAGGCAGCACAGGACGAGGGCCGACTGGCCGAGGTGGGCGAGCGGCACGACGGCCGCGAAGACCAGCACGCCGATCAGGTTGCCGACGACGCGCTGGACACCCCTGCTCCAGGTCAGGGTGACGTTGGCCTGGTAGAGCGAGGCCGCGGTGACCAGCGCCCAGTACGGCCGGCCGATGCCGAGGGCGAGCGAGACGTATCCGGCGAGGGCGCAGCCGACGGCGGTGCGCAGCGCGAGCGGGGCCAGCGGGCCGAGCCGGGCACTCAACGGCCTTACGGGGACGTCGAGTTCGGCCTCCACACCGAGCAGTTCGTCGTCGGCGTCCGGGTCGTCCACGCTCGGGATCGGCCGGGTGCCGCGCAGGTCCCGTGCCCAGGCCCGCAGCCGCTCCGGCTCGGCGTCGGCGGGCGCGGCGAGCGCGACCTCGGCGCGGACCACCAGTCGTTCCAGGGCGCGGCGGGGCGCGGACCGGGCGCCGGTGGAGAGCAGCGCCTGCCAGGCCGCGTGCACGGCGGCGGCCCCGGCGGCACGGGTCCCGGCGTGCTCGTCCCCGGTGCCGCGCGTCTCGGCGTACGCGGCGGCGGCGCCGAGTGCGTGTGCGGTGGCGCGCCGCTCGGGTCCGTGCGGCCGTACGAGTCCGGGTGCCATGCAGACCACCCAGGCCCAGGTGCCCGCGACGGCCGCCGCCGCCAGGTGCCCGGGGACCTGGCCGAGGGTCTGCGGCGCGAACAGGGACGCGGAGCTGATGAAGGTCAGGACGACATGTCCGGGCGGTCCGACGCGGGTGGCGTCGCACAGCGCCTTCTGCACGGCGGCCAGCAGGGCGCCGACAGTGACCAGCGCGACGGCGTCCGTGGTGAGCGACGCGGCGACCAGGGCGACGGCCAGGCCGCCGAGCATGCCGAGCACCACCCGGGCCAGCACCTGCGCCCGGGCGGCGTAGGGACGGTTGTGGGCGTAGAGGGCGCAGAGGGACCCGGCCATCGTGTACATCGCGAGATCGAGGCGCCCGAGCGCGAGCAGCGTGAGGTTCGGCGGAGCGACCGAGACGACGACGCTCGACGCGGGCTTGAACCAGATGTCGGAGGGCCTGCCGACCCGCAGCACCCCGGCGAGCGGGAGCCTGCGGAGGGGCGAAGAGGTGGGGGAAACGCTGCGCATACAGATTACCAGGTGTTTTACTCGTAAAAGATAGTCTCCGACCTGCGGTTCGCTCCCTCATGCTCCCCCGTGTACACCCTTGCGCTCGCTTGCGCACCGGCCGGGTGGGGCATGTCCTGACCGACTGTCCGACGCCGTCGAACGGGAGGTGCGCGGTGCACGGACCGGCTTCGCCCGGCTGGCTGCTCGTCGCGCTCTGTGCGGCCACCGGGGCCTACTGCCTGCTGCGCATGCGCAGTCCGGTCGAGGAACAGCGGCGCGCCGCGGGCGGTGAGGCGCTCATGGGCTTCGGGATGGCCGCGATGGCCGTCCCCGCGGCGGTGGCGGCGCCGCCGCGCTGGACCTGGCTGGCGTACACAGCTCTGTTCGGCGCGGCGGCCGTCCGCGCACTGTGGGCGGCTCGGTCCAATTCGCATCACCTGCACCATCTGGTCGGGGTGTGCGCGATGGCCTACATGGCGGCGGTGATGGCCGCCTCTCCCGGTCACCGGGAACACGGGGGCACCGGCGTGCCGTTGGTGACAGGAGCCCTGCTGCTCTACTTCACGGGATACGTGCTGTGGTCCGGGGCCAGACTGCTGCCGGTGACGGCGGTGGCCGGGCAACAGGGGGACGCGCCCGGCTGGGGCGACCGGCCCGAAGTGGCCCGGGCGTGCCGGTTGTCGATGGGGATCGCCATGGTCGCCATGCTGCTCACGCTCTGAGACCCGCAGGGCTTCGCACCCCGGGTCGCGCCGCGCCGCGAGGCACGTCTCGCTGATCCGTTGTGCGAACTGTAGAAAACCGTCGCGGTGGCTGTACGAACCGGCGGGCTCCAGTGCACGAACCCGTGGTGTACGTCACTTGCCGCGGCAGGCCGTATCCCCGGCGCGGCCCCGCTCATAGGCTTCGCCCCATGATGGTCCCCGCGGCACTGCTGCTGCTCGGCGCCTTGGCCGCCCTCGTCGCCCCGCGGCTGCTCGCCCGGGCCGACTGGCCGGACCGCGAACCGGTGGTGGCGCTGTGGGTGTGGCAGTGCGTGGTGGCGTCGGTCCTGCTCTGCTGTGTGCTGTCGATGACGCTGAGCGCGGCCGGTGCGTGGGTCGCGGTGCGCGGCCATGTGTTCGCCCCCGCGCCGCACTCCGTCGTGAACGCCTACGCGCTGAGCAGCAGCCCCTGGGCCGCCGCGACCGCCGTGGCCCTCGCGTGCGGCGGTGCCTGGACCGCGGCGATGCTGGCCCGCGAGATCGTACGGGCCCGGGCGCGCCGTCGCCGGCACCGCGCCGAACTCCTCGTACGGGCCCCGCTGTTGCCCGGCGAGGAGCCCGGCAGCGACCGTCTGGTGGTCCTGGAGGGCGAGCGCCCCGATGCCTGGTGGCTACCGGGGGCCGCTCCCCAACTCGTCATCACCACGGCCGCGTTGCGCCGCCTCGAAGGCCGCCGGCTGGATGCCGTCCTCGCCCATGAACAGGGGCACGCGCAGGCGCGGCACGACTGGCTGCTGCACTGTTCGGCCGCGCTGGCCAACGGGTTTCCGCAGGTGCCGGTGTTCGCCGCGTTCCGCGACGAGATGCACCGGCTGGTCGAACTGGCCGCCGACGACATGGCGTCCCGCCGCTTCGGCCGCCTCACCATCGCCCTCGCACTGGTGGAACTGAACGAGGACCGGGGCGTGTTCGGCCCCTGCCCGACGCCGCAGGCCCATGTCCCGCAGCGCGTCGACCGCCTCCTCACCCCGCCGGACCGGCTCACGGCGGCGCGCCGGCTGCGGCTGACGGCGGCCGGGACGCTGGTGCCGGTGATCCCACTGCTGGTGGCGTTCGTCCCGGGCCTGCGCGCCCTCGGCTGACGACCCGGCCTCTCCCGGCCCGGTACTGGCATAGAACCTCGTAAGTCGGCGAGGATCGCGGTATGCGTCCCCCGCCCGTCGACCCACCGTCCCGCACGCCGGCCCCGCGGACCGCCGCCCTGGTCGCACTGCTCCTCGCCGTGGCCTCCCTGGCGCTCCTGCTGCTGGTCGCGCTCTCCTGGCACCCGCTCCTCTCCCTCGACGGGGACATCGCGCGCACCACACATCGCTGGGCGGTCGACGAACCCGGCACCACCCATGCGTTCCGCATCCTGACGGACTGGGTCTGGGATCCGCTGACGATGCGGATCGTGTGCGCGGCCGCCGCCCTGTGGCTGGTGTGGCGACACTCCGCCTGGCGGACCGCCCTGTGGCTGGCGGCCGCCTGCGCGGTGGGCACCCTGCTGCAGCAGGGCCTCAAGGCGGCGGTCGACCGCCGGCGTCCCGTCTGGCCCGACCCCGTGGACTCCGCCCACTACGCCGCCTTCCCCTCGGGCCACGCCCTGACGGCCACCCTGGTGTGCGGACTGTTGCTCTGGCTGCTCCACCGGTACGGCGCCGGGCGGCTCCTGTGGTGGACCGCCGTGGCCGCGGCCGCCGTCTCCGTCCTGGGCGTCGGCCTCACCCGCATCTGGCTCGGCGTCCACTGGCCGTCGGACGTCCTGGGCGGCTGGCTCCTGGGCGCCCTGGTGGCGGCGCTCGCGGTGGCCGCGTACGAGCGGTGGGGCGCCCCGAGACTGCCCTGACCTGTGCCGCCGAGGTGTGCCTCCGTGCGGGCCGGGCGCTCTTGACCCGGGCGGTCGGCTCACCAAGGATCACCTTCCATGGCCATCAAGGGTGTGCTCTTCGACTTCTCCGGGACCCTCTTCCGTATCGAATCCAGCGAATCGTGGCTGCGGGCCGTACTGGCGGCGGCCGATGTCTCCCTGCCCGAGACCGAGTTGCTCGGCGCGGCCGTGGAGCTGGAGGCGGTGGGCGCGCTGCCCGGCGGGGCCACGCCGAGCCGGCCCCTGCCGCCGGGCATCGCCGAGCTGTGGGACATCCGGGACCGCAGCGCCGAGCTGCACCGGGCCACGTACACCGGGCTCTCCCGTCAGGTGACGCTGCCCGACCCGGGAATGCACGACGCGCTGTACGACCGGCACAGCACGCCGGATGCCTGGCGCCCGTATCCCGACGCTCTGGAGGTACTCGATGCGCTGCGCGAACGCGGGGTCGCGGTCGGAGTCGTGAGCAACATCGGGTGGGATCTGCGGCCGGTCTTCCGTGCGCACGGACTCGACGGCTGTGTCGGGACGTACGTGCTGTCCTACGAACACGGCATCCAGAAGCCGGATCCGCGGCTGTTCGCGACCGCCTGCGAGGCGCTCGGGGTCGCCCCGCAGGACACGCTGATGGTCGGGGACGACCGCCGGGCGGACGGGGGCGCGGCGGCGCTGGGATGCGGAGTGCACTTCGTGGACCATCTGCCCGTGGCGCGGCGGCCGGACGGGCTCCGCCCGGTGCTGGACCTGGTCGGCTGACGCAGGCCGGGCGCCTCAGCTCTGATAGCCCTCGACCTGGGACGACGGACGGACCCGGGCGTCGTCCGGATTCTCGCCGAACTCGGACTTCGCACGGCGCTGGCGCAGCAGATCCCAGCACTGGTCGAGGTCGCGCTCCAGCTGTCCGAGCCGTTCCTGTTCCGTGGTGCTGTCGATCTGCCCGGACGCCGCGGCCTCGCGCAGCCGCCGCTCGTCGTCCACCATCGCCGTGATCCTGGCCAGGATCTGTTCTTGATCCATGTCCGTACGCCTCCTCGGGACTTCTGCCCACTCTAGAGACGGTTCGGCGCCGCTGCGACAGCTGTGGACGGGCACGGCCCGCACCGGCGATATCCGAGGCAGGGCAGGACCCCCGCACGCCCGCCCTGGACGATCCCCCGCGTCGCCCAGGGCGGACGGCAGCCCGGAGGAGACCCACCGGGGGTCTGGACCGGACGCGTTGAGTATAGTTGGCTGGCAGCCAGTCAACGCAGGAGTTACAGCATGTCCCCGCGAAGCGCCTCGGTCAATGAAGAGTTGCGGCGGCGTTCCCGCGAGCGGCTTCTGCAGGCGGCTGCCGAGCTCGTCCGCGAGCGCGGATTCGAGGCCACGACACTCGGCGACATCGCGGACCGGGCGGGCTCTGCGCGCGGTCTTGTGTCGTACTACTTTCCCGGCAAGAGACAGCTGCTGCAGTCGGCCGTGCACCGCCTGATGCACCGCACCCTGGAAGAGGCGCTGGAGCGCGAACCGCACACCGACGACGGCCGGGAGCGGATGGCCCGCGCGATCGACGCGATTCTCGGCCTCACCCAGGACCACCCCGTCCTGATGCGCCAGCACATGGCCGGGATCCTGCATGCCGAGGGTTTCGTCCAGTGCCCGGAGCAGCAGCGGCTCGCGGAGCTGCTGCGGGACACCGTCGCCCGGTACGGCTCGCCCGACTCGGCCACCGACTATCCGATGCTGCGGGCGCTGCTCATGGGCGCGGTGTACTCGGCGCTGGTGCCCGGGGTGCCGATGCCGGTGCCGGTGCTGCGGGCCGAGCTGTTCAAGCGCTACCGGCTGGATCCGGCGATGGGTACCCCGCCGGACGCCGAGGCGCCCGGCGGGATGTTCGACCCGGATCTGTCACGCTTCTTCGCGGCCGGGAGCCGCGAGACCGATCCGCCGCCCGACCGGACCGTGGAGTCCGGCCGGGCGTGACAGTCCGGCGGATCGGGCCTGGCGGCGGCCCCGTGACGCGAAGGGATCCCCGTCACTCGACGTGGATCCGGTCAGTCGCAGTGGATCCGGTCGGTCGAATCAGTCCGGTCAGTCGAAGTAGTCCGGCTGCGTCTGGACGTTGAGCTCCCGCAGGTGGATCCGCTTCGCCGGGTCCGTGCGCCGGTCGCTGAGCTTCAGCACGTCGAAGCCCTTCACCAGGTCGTTCGAGTAGATGTAGCCGTTGTAGTAGTACGCCGACCAGGAGCCGCCGCCCGTGAGCCTGTCCGTGGTCAGCGGGCCGCGCTCGAAGTAGGCGATCTCCTTCGGCTTCGCCGAGTCCGTGAAGTCCCAGACCGAGATACCGCCCTGGTACCAGGCCTGGACCATGATGTCCTTGCCCTCGACCGGGATCAGCGAGCCGTTGTGGGCGACACAGTTCTCGGTGTCCGCCTGGTAGCGGGGGATCTTGTAGTAGCTCTTGAAGACGAGCTTGCGGTGGTCGCCCCTGCCGACGATGTCGTAGATGCCGTCGGCACCGCGGGTGGGTCCGACGGTCGCGTTGCAGGTGGCCGCGCCGCCGCCGCCCAGCTCGTCGGTGAACACGACCTTGTCGGCATCCTGGTTGAAGGTCGCCGAGTGCCAGAACGAGAAGTTCACGTTGTCCTCGACCTGGTCGATGACCTTCGGGTTCTCCGGGTCCTTGATGGAGAACAGGATGCCGTCACCCATGCAGGCGCCCGCCGCGAGGTCCTCGGAGGGCAGCACGGTGATGTCGTGGCAGCCGGTGGTCTTGGAGACCCCCGGGTTGGTGGGCCCGCCCGGGTTGCCGCCGCCGTCGGGTCCCTCACCGGGGAACAGGACAGGGAAGTTCACCACGGCCGCCTTCTCGGGGGCCTTGCGCGGGACCTTGATGACCGAGATGCCGTCGTGCGGCGGCTGGCAGTCGGGGAACGTGGCGTTCGGCGAGTACGAGGACACGTAGACGTAGACGTTCTTGCGCTCCGGCACCAGCGTGTGGGTGTGCGAACCGCAGGCGGTCTCGACGGCGGCGACGTACTTCGGGTTCGCCTTGTCGCTGATGTCGAAGACCTTCATGCCCTCCCACGAGGACTTCTCGGTCACGGGCTGGGTCGTGCTGCTGCACGAGTTGTCGCTCCGCGAGGAGTCGGTGGAGAGGAAGAGCAGGTCACCCGAGACGGAGACGTCGTTCTGCGAGCCGGGGCAGAGCACCTGCGCGACGGTCTCGGGCGCCTTGGGGTTGCTGATGTCGAAGATGCGGAAGCCGTCGTAGTTGCCGGCGAACGCGTAGTGGCCCTGGAAGGCCAGGTCCGAATTGGTGCCGAGGAGTGCTTCCTTGGGGATGTTGGCCAGGTGCGTGATGTTGTCGGAGTGGACGATCTCGTCCTGTCCGGGTATCTCGCCGGCCGTGATCGCCGCCCGCACCTCGGCGGCCTCGCTCTTGGAGACCTGCTCCTGTGCGGCGGGGCCGTCCCCGGGGTCGGGGGTCGCGGCCGCCGGGCCGGCCGTGAGCAGCGCGGCCAGGAGCCCGGCCGCGGCTGCGGCAACTCCCAGGCGTCTGTGCCGCGTTCGGGGATTGTTCAACAGGGTCACTGCGTCCTCCCTAGTCGCCGTCCGTGTTCGAACGGTTCACCGACCTCCGCAGTATCGTCTTCATCATGCACAGATCAACAGACGGCAACGGACTCGTAATGAAAGTTTTTGATCATTCGCGTGCGGAAGCGTGCTAGGACGGTCCTCGACACCAAGAGGCGTCCCTCAACCCGTGGGCCACAGGAGGTCGTTGTGCTCGTTCGCCGCACGTCCCGCGCATCCCTGGTCACGGCGTCCCTGGCGGCCGCCGTGCTCCTACTCGGGGCGTGCGACTCCGGCTCGTCCGACGCGGCTGCCAAGTCCCCGGCGAGCAGCGGTCCTTCGGTGATCGCGCCGGGAAAACCCGGTGAGGCGGCGGAGACGCTCTCCGCCCAGGACGCCCGGAAGCAGCGGCCCGACGACTCCCCCAACTCGGCCGACCTCACGTACGCACGAATGATGATCAAGCACCACACCCAGGCGGTCGAGATGACGCAACTCGTTCCGAAGCGGGCCGAGTCGAGTGCCGTGCAGCGGCTCGCCGAACGGATCGCGTCCGTGCAGGGTCCGGAGATCAAGGTGATGGAAAGCTGGCTCGCAACGCACGGCGGGCCGACGGAAAGCGCGGAACACCAGCACGACACCATGCCCGGCATGGCGACCGAGGCACAGCTGAAGAAGTTGCGCGCCGCCAAGGGGAAGGCGTTCGACGAGCTCTTCCTGAAGCTGATGATCACGCACCACGACGGGGCGATCACGATGGCCACCGACGTGAAGTCGCAGGGCAACAACGTCCAGATCGAGGAGATGGCGGACGACGTGATCGCCCAGCAGACCACCGAGATCGGCCGCATGCGCGCCATGTCCTGACACCGCCTACCGGCCTGACCTCCTTCACGTGGCCGGGACCATCGGCACACCGGCCGCACGCATCAAAACGGTCGGCCGGCGCCTCAACCGGCTTGATCAGCGCCGTACATGACGTGGCGTCAGAAATCCCGCGTCGCGCGCTCCGGCGATCAGTCTGAGCGCGCGCCGACGGCTGTGCCCGGTGGCCCGCATGACCGCGAACACGGGGTCCGCACCCTCCTCCTGCGCCGCGCGGTACTCCTCCGCGACGAGGCGCCTGCCTTCCGTGCCGCGCGGCCAGGCGGGCCGGGCGCGACGCGGCGGCACGTGCGGGCCCTCGCCGGACCCCGTGGACCGCGGCCCGGCGCCGCACGCGTCGGAGAGCGGCCCCTCGATCCACTCGGCGAGCACCGCCAGATCGTCGAGGGACAACGGCGGCCGCGCCTGTACGTCCTCGATCGAGACGCCCGCCCCGGACACCACGGCCAGCACGTCGACCCGGGCGCCGTCGCCGAATCCGAGCCGCACGTTGAACCACGACGTGGCGATCCCGTGCTCCCGCAGTTCCCACGCGGGCCACACGGACACCGCACCATCCGGTCGATCACGATCAGAAAGATTAAGAAAGGATGCTTCCAGCACATACGCAACGTAACCGCATGATCACATTCAATGCACAACGGCACGCATGCCGGACGCGGGCGCCGTACCCCGTCGGCCCAGGGCCGCTCCGCCCCCGCGCCCCCTCCCCGAGCGCTCCGTACGGTGCGATGCTGGAGCCACCAGCGATCTCCTCGGACCGTCCGGACGTCGAGAAGGAGTTCCGCCGTGCTGAATGTCGCCGTCGTCGGCTCGGGGCCCAGCGGGGTCTACACCGCCCAGAGCCTCGTCCAGCAGAGCGCGCTGCCCGACGTCAGGGTGGATGTGCTCGACCGGCTGCCGTCCCCGTACGGCCTGGTGCGCTACGGGGTGGCGCCGGACCACGAGAAGATCAAGTCGCTGCAGAACAATCTGCGCGCGGTCCTTGAGGACGAGCGGGTGCGCTTCCTGGGCGGCGTCCAGGTCGGACCCGGCGGGCTGCCGGCGACCCGGCTGCGGGAGTTGTACCACGCGGTCGTCTACTGCGTGGGTGCCGCCACCGACCGCCACCTCGGGATCCCCGGCGAGGAGCTGCCCGGCAGCTGGTCGGCCACCGAGTTCGTGTCCTGGTACAGCGCGCATCCGGACTCCACCTCCGACGGCTTCGTGGTCGGCGCCCGCTCGGCCGTGGTCATCGGCGTGGGGAACGTGGCCGTCGACGTGACCCGTATCCTCGCCCGCGGCGCGCCCGAGCTCAGCCCCACCGACATGCCCCAGGCAGCGCTCGCCGCACTCGCCGCGAGCGAGGTCGCGGAGATCCACATGGTCGGACGGCGCGGCCCGTCGCAGGCCCGGTTCACCACCAAGGAGTTGCGCGAGCTGGGCGCCCTGCCGGATGTCGACGTGGTCGTGGACCCGGAGGAGCTGGCGCTCGATCCGGGGTACGTAGACCCGTCGGCCCTGCCGGCCGCCCAGCGCCGCAATGTGGAGGTCATGCGGGCCTGGGCCGCCGCTCCCCCCTCGGGCAGCAACCGCCGGATCCGGCTGCGCTTCTTCCTGCGCCCGGCCGAACTGCTCGCCGACCAGGCCGGCGGCGGCCGCGTCGGTGCGGTGCGCTTCGAGCGGACGGCGCCCGACGGGCACGGCGGGGTGAGCGGCACGGGCCGGTACGAGGACATCGAGGCCCAGCTGGTGCTGCGCTCGGTCGGCTATCGCGGAGTGCCGCTGGAGGGACTGCCCTTCGACGCCGAGCGCGGCACGGTGCCGCATCTCGCGGGGCGGGTCCTGCGGGACGGCGTCGTCTCCCCGGGCGAGTACGTCGCGGGCTGGATCAAACGGGGTCCGACGGGGGTCATCGGCACCAACCGGCCGTGCGCGAAGGAGACGGTGACCTCACTGCTCGCGGACGCGCCCCAGCTCGTACGGCGGGACGTCGCCGACGACCCGCTCGCGGCGCTGCGGGCCGCCGGGGTCACGCCGGTCGAGTGGGCCGGCTGGCAGGCGATCGAGCGGGCCGAGGCGGAGCTGGGCGCCTCCCTGGGGCGGGGTGTGGTCAAGCTTCCCGACTGGGCGTCCCTGCTGGCCGCGGCCCGGACAGCAGCCTCGTAGCAGAGGCGGATCCGCTCCCGCGGGCAGGACACACACCGGCAACAATCCGGAAATCAACAAACTGTTCAAGCCCCTTACGGTCTCGTGCTGTCCGGACTTCTCCCCGCCCTCCGGACCTTTCCCGCTCGCCCGCCGCTCCTGGAGTGCCCATGGCCACGACCGCACCCGTGCATCCCGTCGACGAGGTCCCACCCGTACGCCAGTTGGCCGCCTTCGGTCTGCAGCATGTGCTCGCGATGTATGCGGGCGCGGTCGCGGTACCGCTGATCGTGGGCGGGGCGATGAAGCTGTCGCCCGCCGATCTGGCGTATCTCATCACCGCCGACCTGCTGGTGTGCGGGATCGCGACGCTGATCCAGTGCGTGGGTTTCTGGCGATTCGGGGTGCGGCTGCCGATCATGCAGGGGTGCACCTTCGCGGCCGTCTCGCCGATGGTGCTCATCGGGACGACGGGCGGCGGACTGCCCGCGATCTACGGATCGGTGATCGTCGCGGGTCTCACGATCGTGTTGCTGGCGCCCGTCTTCGGGAAGTTGCTGCGCTTCTTCCCGCCGCTCGTCACCGGCACGGTCATCCTGATCATCGGCGTCTCGCTGCTGCCGGTGGCCGGCAACTGGGCGGCCGGCGGCCAGGGTTCGCCGGAGTTCGGCGAGCCGAAGAACCTGGCGCTCGCGGGCTTCGTGCTGGCCGTGGTGCTGGGCATCCAGCGCTTCGCGCCGGCCTTCCTGAGCCGTATCGCCGTGCTGATCGGCATCGCCGTGGGCCTCGCGGTCGCGGTCCCGTTCGGCTTCACGGACTTCGGCGGAGTCGGGGACTCCGACTGGGTCGGGATCAGCACGCCGTTCCACTTCGGGGCACCGTCCTTCCACGCCTCGGCGATCATCTCGATGCTGGTCGTGGCGCTGGTGACGATGACCGAGACGACCGGCGACTTCATCGCGGTCGGCGAGATGACCGACCGGCCGATCCAGCCGCGCTCGCTCGCGGACGGTCTGCGCGCCGACGGACTCTCGACGGTCCTCGGCGGCGTGTTCAACACCTTTCCCTACACCGCGTTCGCGCAGAACGTGGGCCTCGTCGGCATGACCCGCGTCCGCAGCCGCTGGGTGGTCGCCGCCGCGGGAGGCATCCTCGTGCTGCTCGGTCTTTTGCCGAAGCTGGGTGCGGTGGTCGCGGCGATACCGGCGCCGGTGCTCGGCGGGGCGGGCCTGGTGATGTTCGGGACGGTCGCAGCGAGCGGGCTGCGCACGCTGTCCGAGGTCGACTTCAAGGGCAACGACAACCTGACCGTCGTGGCGGTCTCGGTCGCCGTCGGCATGCTGCCGGTGGGGGTGCCGACGGTCTATGCGAAGTTCCCGGACTGGTTCCAGACGGTGGTGAACAGCGGGATCAGCGCCGGCTGCCTGACGGCGATCGTGCTGAACCTGCTCTTCAACCACCTGTCGGGCAAGGCGGGTTCAGCGGCGAAGGCCGGGACCCCGGGAACCGCGAAGGCCGCGGAGAGCCCGCAGGGTGTTTCAGCCGGCGCCGAGCCGGTCGGCCTGTCGGGCGGCCGCGGCGAGGACACTGTCGAGGAAACCGGGGAACAGCGCGTCTAGGTCGTCCTTGCGCAGGCCGTTCATCTTGGCCGTGCCCCGGTAGATCTGCCGGATCACCCCGCTCTCGCGCAGCACCCGGAAGTGGTGCGTGGTCGTGGACTTGGTGACGGGCAGGTCGAAGTGCGAACAGGAGAGCTCGTCGCCGTCGGCGGCGAGCTCTCGCACGACCTGGAGGCGCATCGGGTCGGACAGCGCGTGCAGCACGCTCTCCAGGCGGATCTCCTCACTCGCGGGGTGCGGAAGATCCCGGCTGCTGCTGCCGGCGGGGGCGGCGGTCGTCACGGCGGCTCCAGTTCCTCGGGGCGGGCTTCCGGTCCGGCGACGTCTCCGGAGGGTCCCACCGCCGCCATTGTACGAGACCTCTCGTAGTTTGACATCTCCCGTACTACGATGCTTATCGTACGACCCGACACCGACCCCGTGACGAATGGAGTCCGCCGTGAGCGCGCTCTTCGAGCCCTACACCCTGCGCGACCTGACCATCCCGAACCGGGTGTGGATGCCCCCGATGTGCCAGTACTCGGCCGCACCCGAGGGGCCCTCTGTGGGTGCCCCGCACGACTGGCACTTCGCGCACTACGCGGCCCGCGCCGCCGGCGGCACGGGCCTGATCATCGTCGAGGCGACCGCCGTCTCCCCCGAAGGCCGCATCAGCCCGTACGACCTCGGCATCTGGAACGAGACCCAGGTCGAGGCGTTCCGCCGGATCACCGAATTCCTCAAGGCGCAGGGGACGGTGCCGGCCATCCAGCTCGCGCACAGCGGACGCAAGGCCTCCACCGACCGCCCCTGGAAGGGCGGCGCGCCGGTCGGTCCGGACGCGTACGGCTGGCAGGGGCTCGCGCCGAGCGCGGTGGCGTTCGATGAGCGGCACCCGGTCCCCAGCGAACTGACGGTCGCCGAAATCCGGGAGATCGTCGGCCAGTTCGTGGCCGCGGCCCGCCGGGCACTGGACGCCGGCTTCGAGATCGCCGAACTCCACGGCGCACACGGCTACCTCATCAACGAGTTCCTCTCGCCGCACTCGAACCGCCGCACCGACGAGTACGGCGGCTCCTACGAGAACCGCACGCGCTTCGCGCTCGAGGTCGTCGACGCCGTACGCGAGGTGTGGCCCGCCGACAAGCCGCTCTTCTTCCGCATCTCCGCCACCGACTGGCTGGAGGAGGGCGGCTGGAGCGCCGACGACACCGTCCGCTTCGCCGCGCAGCTGCACGAGCACGGGATCGACCTCCTCGACGTCTCCACCGGCGGCAACGCGTCCGGCGTACGCATCCCGGCCGGTCCGGGCTACCAGGTCCCCTTCGCCGCGCGGGTGAAGGCCGAGACACGGATGCCCGTCGCGGCCGTCGGCCTCATCACCGACGTCGAACAGGCGGAGAAGATCCTCGCCAACGACGAAGCCGACGCCGTGCTGCTGGGCCGCGAGCTCCTGCGCAATCCCTCCTTCGCACGCCTCGCGGCCCGCGAACTCGGCGGGGACGTGCACGTGCCGGACCAGTACCACCGCTCGGTCTGACCTCCGCCGTCCGACCACCGGGCGCGCCCTCCCCTGCGGCTTGTGGCACCCACAGCCTGCGGCACCTTCCCCGAAAACCATGCGCGGCTCATTTCGGCCGATCCCCGCCGTCGAGCCGGTTTTCCCCGAGATGACTGTCAGTGCTGTGGTGGACACTCACGATCAATTGCCGAACAGCCGGGGAGGAACGCCGTGTTCACGGGGATCGACGAGGTCGACTGGGCTTCGATGGCGCATGCCTACGGAAGCGCCGAGGACGTGCCCGAGCTGCTCCGTGGGCTGATGTCGCCCCGTCCGGAGGAGCGGGAGCGAGCGCTCGACGGGATGTACGGAGCGGTGCACCACCAGGGCGATGTCTACGACTCGACGCTCGCCTGCATCCCGTTCCTGTTCGCGCTGATCGCCCGCGGGGACCTCAAGGACCGGGGCGAGGTGGTGGAGTTACTGGTCAGCATCGGCGGCGGGGCCCAGGACCCGGGGGACTCACCCGGCGCGCGGGACGGCACCGGGGCGGACGACAGGCCCGTCAACGGCAACTACGCGATGGCCCGTACGGCGGTGAGGGCCGGCGCCGCGGTCTTCGCCGCGCTCGTCGAGGATCCTGACCCGCAGGTGCGGCGGGCCGTTCCGACGGCCCTGGTGCGCTTCGCCGACGATCCGGCCCGGGTGCTCGGGCTGCTGCGGGGGCGGATCGAGGAGGAGGCGGACGCGAGGGTCCGGCCGGCCCTCACCGAGGGCCTCGGGCTCTTCGCGCGCCTGTACCCCGGGGTCGCCGCTCCCGCCGTGGCCTGTCTGGCCGAGCTCAGTACGGCCGCCGGCGATCCGGGCCTCCGGCTGGCCGCACTCGGACAGCTCGCGGGCTGCGCGCCAGAGCGACTTCCGGCCGACCTGGTGCCGACGGTCGTCGGCCTCCTCCGCACCAGATCGGAACGGCTCCGAGTTCCGGACGAGCCGGAGCGGCCCCACACCGACACGCTCATCGGTCATCTGCGGCGGCTGCGGCCCGCCGACGAGGAGGGCTCACAGCTGCTGCGGACGCTGCACTCCGGGCTCGGCGGCCGGGTCGGCGACCGGATCGCCCTGCTGAGCGGGCAGTTGACCAGTCCGGGGAGCGCCGACCGGTGCAACGCCGTGTGGATGTCCGCCGGGCTGTTCCGCGAATGGCGTGCGTCGTACGCGGAACCGGTCGCGCTGATCGGCGAGCAACTCGGCGCGGACGACGAGCGGTTGCGCGATGCGGCCATCTCCGTCCTGGAGGACCTGTTCACTCTGGCGGCTCCCGCGGCCGACCAGCTGGCCGCGCTCGTCCAGGGTCGCCCCGAGTACCGGGTCCGGCACTGGGAGCACGGGGCACCGACCCTCGGAGGCGCACTCAAGGCACTGGCCAGAACGAGGGATCCACGGGCGATACCGGTCCTGGCGCAGCTGCTGGAGCAGCCCACTGTGCCGAAGGATCTCGGATATGTGATCGCCGACACGGGCCCGGGCTCCGCCTCGCTGGCTCCGCTGCTGCGGGCACGGCTCGCCGACGTACCCCTCGACTCCCGCGACCTCTATGACCGTGCCGCCCCGCTGCTCCTGGCGCTGGCGGCGCTGGAGGACGGTGCCGCACTGCCGGCGGTGCTGCGGTTGGCGCACGGCATGGCGGGCGATCCGCGGCTGCGGGAACCCCTCCTGGAGGCCGTGGCCCGGACACTGGGCGCCCTCGGGACCCCCGAGGCCATACCGGCGCTGCGCGAGCTGCTGGACTCCGAGTGCGCGGTGACCGCCGCCGCGGCGCTCTGGTCGGTGGAGGGTGACGCCGACGCCGTACTGCCCCTGCTGCGGCGGGAGTTGGCGGCCGGCCGACCGCACCGGAGGCGCGCCGCCGAGGCGCTGGGCCGCCTCGGACCCGACGCGCGCTCGGCGCTGCCCGGACTGCGCCGGCTGCTCGACTCCGAGGACGTGTGGGAGCGGACCGCGGGGGCGTGCGCGGTGTGGCGGATCACCGGGGATCCCGAGCCGGTGCTCCCGGTGTTCCACGCCGCCTGGACGCAGCGCGTGTACACGCGCGGCACCATCGCCGGCTGCCTCGCCGAGTTCGGCCCGGCGCCGGCACCCACCCACGACCTGCTCCGCACCGAGCTCGCCCAGCCGCGCCGCCACCTGGCCCGCGCCGGCGGATTCAGCGGCCACGACATCATCGAGGACGAGCGGCTGCTGAGGGCGTGCCGGGAGGGGGTGGCGGGAGGGTAGCCGCGGGGGCGGCGGAACGGGCGGGTGCGGGCCCTTTTGGTCCCGGGTACGGGCGTGGAGGGGGCAGGTGCGGGCGTGGGACACCTGGGCCGGTGGAAACACGTGCAGGCGCGGGGCGCCGGGCCGGTGTGGGAACCATGCAGGCGTGGAGGACGCGCGGGAGCGGAAATTGGGCCGGCGTGTACGGACTCGCGGGAGCGGGAGCGGGAGCGGGAGGCGGGAGCACGGGCGCGGCAAGACGGCCGAGGTGACCGGGCCCCCGGCGCTCGTCCGCGGGCCCCGGCCGCGATCAGACCCCCGGTCCGCGCCGGAGGCGACCGCGGCTGGCTCAGCCCGTCGTGCTGCCCCAGCGTGGGCCGAACCGCTGCCACTCCTCGTCCCAGTGCGCCATGCGGCGGCGCTCCAGGCGGACCCGGGCGAGGCGGCCGCCGACGAAGGGGATGCTCGCCACGCTCACCCCGACGAGGAATCCGACCAGGGCGGCCCGTAGCCGCGCCTGGGACTCGGTGGCGGGCTTGGTCACCAGTCGGCCGGCGGCGTCAGTCCACACGGTGACGGGAGTGCCCGCCGCGCTGCCGGGCTTCACCCGCGCCTGACCGGCGTGCGCCGAACCGTCCGTCGCCGTCCAGCGCACCGGGGCCCAGACCTGGCCCGCACCGGAGGCGGCCGGGCCCGCCGACCGCGTCGCGTCCTCGCTGAGCAGTGCCTGGACCGGATGCCACTCGGCGCGCTCCCGGGCCAGGCCGTTGTCGACGGAGTGCGCCGCCGCCAGGCCCGCCAGCGCCCCGCAGAGCACGGTGAGGGTCCAGACGACCAGCACGACCCAGGCCTCCAGCGCATCGACCGGGCGTCGCAGCGGATTGCGCCGCCATCGCCACAGCCACACCTTCGGACCACGGAATGCCGCCATCGAGGCACCCTCCTCACGGACTCAGGGACATGCCGGACCGCCCTCCCATACGGGAGCCGTCTCCTTACTGCTCATACCGGTGCTCCAACTCGTCGGACTCATGCGTCACGTTGACCGGAAAGCTGCGGAAGGAGAACGCGCCTCCGCGATGCCGGGGCGCCGGCGGGGAGGCCCGGCCCGATAGCGACGCCACCGCTGTGACCTGCGGTGATGCCGTGTCCAGAGGTGACTGTCAGTGCAGGGGTGCAGACTGGCCGGTGCTGGGACAACGACGTCGCGGAGGTGGTCGGCATGGCCGACGTACTGCTCACGGTAGGCACTCGCAAAGGGCTCTTCATCGGCCGGCGCCGGGGCGGCGCCTGGGAGTTCGACGTGAGCCCCTACTTCAACGCGCAGGCCGTGTACTCGGTCGCCATCGACACCCGTGGCCCCACGCCCAGGCTGCTGGCCGGCGGCGACAGCGCGCACTGGGGCCCGTCCGTCTTCCACTCCGACGACCTCGGCCGCACCTGGACCGAACCGGCCCGGCCGGCCGTCAAGTTCCCCAAGGACACCGGGGCTTCGCTGGAGCGGGTGTGGCAGCTGCACCCGGCGGCAGCGGAGCCGGACGTGGTGTACGCGGGCACGGAACCGGCTGCTCTGTACCGCTCCGAGGACCGTGGCGAGACCTTCGAGCTCGTACGCCCGCTCTGGGAGCACCCCACGCGGTCCAAGTGGGTGCCGGGCGGCGGCGGTGAGGGGCTGCACACCGTCCTCACCGACGAGCGCGACCCCGCGGCCGTGACGGTGGCCGTCTCCACGGCCGGGGTGTTCCGCACCACCGACGGCGGTGCGAACTGGACACCCTCCAACTCCGGTGTCTCCGCGGTGTTCCTGCCGGATCCGAACCCCGAGTTCGGCCAGTGCGTGCACAAGATCGCGCGGGACGCGGCGAATCCGGACCGGATGTATCTGCAGAACCACTGGGGGGTCTACAGAAGCGACGACGCTGGCGGCCACTGGACGGACATCGGCGCGGGACTTCCGTCCACCTTCGGATTCGCGGCCGCCGGGCATCCGCACCGCGGGGACACCGCGTATGTGTTCCCGATCAACGCCGACGCGGACCGCGTCCCGGCCGACCACCGATGTCGGGTCTTCCGCACGGCGGACGCGGGCAAGAGCTGGGAGCCGCTCTCCGCCGGGCTGCCGGCGGAGGACCACTACGGCACGGTGCTGCGCGACGCCCTGTGCACGGACGACGCGGACCCGGCAGGCATCTACTTCGGCAACCGCAATGGGGAGGTGTTCGGGTCGGCCGACGACGGCGACAGCTGGCGGCAGTTGGCCTCCCATCTCCCGGACGTCCTGTGCGTGCGAGCGGCGGTGGTGGATTGAGGAGCGGGCCGACGGAGTTGAGCCCATGGCCGGGCCCACGCACACGGGCCGGTCGGGACCGCTCCGCTGTGGCGCGGCTGCGGGGCTGCGGGGTTCAGCCACCCCCGCGGCCCGGGCACCACGGACGGCCCGCTCCCGGTCGTCACGCGCCAGGCCGTCCTCCCTTTCGGCCACCGACCGGTCAACTCCGGTGCGTCCAGGGCCGCCGGTTGATCGTCGGCGGCTGTACGGCAGTAGGGTGACGCCCGTGGCACCACGACCGTTGCATGACATCGTCGAAGCCGGCTGGGCGAAGGCCCACGAACCCGTGGCCGGGAAGATCGCCGAGATGGGCGACTTCCTGCGCGCGGAGATCGCCGCGGGACGCACCTGTCTCCGCGCCGGGCCGAATGTCCTGCGCGCCTTTCAGCAGCCCTTCGACGAGGTGCGCGTCCTCATCGTCGGTCAGGACCCGTATCCGACTCCGGGCCACGCGGAAATCAGCTGTCGGATACGGGTGGGACGCTGCCAGGACTGAGGAGGGGACACGTGACCACCACCAACGAGGCCCGATCCGCGGACGGTGCAGCGCATGCGACGCAGCAGAGTCGACTGCGCCGCCTGATGCGCTACATCCCTTTGATCGCCCCGGTCCTGCTGTGGACCGTGCCCTGCTGGGTGCTCCTGTACGCCGGCCAGCACTGGCCGCTCCCCGTGGCGCTGGGCGGCACCGCTCTGTTCGTCCTCGGTCTGATCGCTATGCCGCTCGCGATGGTGCGCGGCCACGGCCGGCGGCAGCAGGACTGGGCGGCGATCGTCGGGGACACCCTCCTCGGGGCCAGCTGGGTGCTGTTCACCTGGTCCGTCCTGCTCGGCATCCTGCTGCGCCTCGCCCTGACCGTGGCCGACGTGGGCGACAGTCAGGGCCGGGCCCGGATCGTCACTTGGGCCGTCCTCGGCGTAGCCGCCGTGCTACTCGCCTGGGGGTACACCGAGGCCCGCCGCGTGCCACGGGTGCGCCGGCTCGACGTGCAACTCCCGCGCCTGGGTGCCGGGTTGGACGGTATCCGCGTCGTCCTCATCACCGACACCCACTACGGCCCGCTCGACCGCGCCCGCTGGTCGGCGCGGGTGTGCGAGACGGTGAACACCCTGGAAGCCGACCTCGTCTGCCACACCGGCGACATCGCGGACGGCACGGCCCAACGCCGCCGCGCCCAGGCCGTCCCGCTCGGTACCGTGCGAGCCACCCGGGCCCGGGTCTACGTCACCGGAAACCACGAGTACTACAGCGAGGCCCAGGGCTGGGTCGACCTGATGGACGAGCTGGGCTGGGAGCCGCTGCGCAACCGCCATCTGCTGATCGAACGCGGCGGCGACACCCTCGTGGTCGCCGGCGTGGACGACGTCACTGCCGAATCCTCCGGCCTGGCAGGCCACCGCGCCCACCTCGCCGGAGCCCTGAACGGCGCCGACCCCGACCACCCCGTCCTGCTCCTGGCCCACCAGCCCAAGTTCGTCGACCGGGCCGCAGCAGACGGCATCGACCTCCAGCTCTCCGGCCACACCCACGGCGGCCAGATCTGGCCCTTCCACCACCTCGTCCGCATCGACCAGCCCGCCGTCGCCGGCCTCAGCCACCACGGCACCCGCACCCTCCTCTACACCAGCCGCGGCACCGGCTTCTGGGGCCCGCCCTTCCGCATCTTCGCCCCCAGCGAGATCACCCTGCTCGTACTCCGCTCCCCGCAGCGGCGCCCCACGCGATAACCACGGGGCGGGCCGACAATCCCTCGTGGACCGGTTCACGGAGTCGAAGCCTGCCTCGTCAGCGCGGCGCCCGGGTGTGCTCCGTCCGACGGGCAGAGGTAACGGGCCGCGGCCAGGAGCAAGGCCGCGAACCCGTTCGCCGCCGACCGGAGCGTCTACGCCGTTGCTCTGATCGCCCCCTCCCTGGCCTCCCGCCGACGGCACCTGGGGCGTCGGCAAGCTCCGGGCCAGGCTGCCGTTCGACCACGCCAACGGCTGCCTGCGCTGACCGCGGGAAGGCGCGGCAGGGGCCGATCGGCCCCTGCCAGGGACCTGCGGCCCCTGCACCGCGAACTCGATCGAAACCACTCTGGAATCGGATCGTGCGATCCCGATTCAGGAGGTGGAGACGATGGACCCGTCCGGCATCCCGTCCGACGCGGCCCCCTACCGGCCCGTGGTCCTGGGCCTGGGCACCGATGACCCGGACCCACTCTCATCGAGTTCGCCTTCGACGCGGCCGACCGCCGCGCCACCTCCCTGCGGGTCGTTCACGGCTGGAACCCGCCGCCCTACTACGACTACGGCCTCTCCTCCGACCTTGAACTCCACACCGGGCTGTCCCGGCAGCAGGCCACCGCCCCGCGCGACATCCTGCGCCCGTGGCGGCAGAAGTTCCCCGTCGTCGAGGTGGTCGAGGAGTCCCCGTACGGAACGGCCGCCACTCACCTGGTCGGCGCCTCCCACGAGGCTTCCCTGGTCGTCGTCGGCCGCCGCATCCGCCGGGGCCCGCTCGGCGCCCACATCGGCCCGGTCACCCACGCCGTACTGCACCACGCCACCGCCCCCGTTGTCGCACACGGCTGACCTGCCCCGAGGAGGAGAGAAACCATGAAGGCAGCAGTCGTACGAGCCTTCGGCGAGCCCCTGGTCATCGAGGAGCGCCCCGAGCCGGAGCCCGGCCCCGGCCAGGTCCGTATCCGGGTCGAGGCCTCCGGGCTGTGCCACACCGACATCCACGCCGCTCGCGGAGACTGGCCGATCAAGCCGAGTCCGCCGTTCGTCCCGGGCCACGAGGGCGTCGGCCTAGTCGAGGCCCTCGGTGACGACGTCACGCACCTCGCACTGGGGCAGCGTGTTGCCGCGCCCTGGCTGGGCAGGGCATGCGGGCGGTGCGAGTACTGCCTGTCCGGCCGGGAGACGTTGTGCGAGCAGCAGATCAACACCGGATACGGGTGCGACGGCGGGTACGCCGAGAAGATGCTCGCCGGGGCCGACTTCGCCCAACCGGTGCCCCAGGGCATCAGCGCCCTGGAGGCCGCCCCGCTGACCTGCGCGGGCGTCACCACGTACAAGGCCCTCAAGGTCGCCGACGTCCGGCCGACCCAGCTCGTAGCCATCTCCGGTGTCGGAGGGCTGGGCCACCTGGCGGTGCAGTACGCGAAGATCGCCGGCGCGACCGTCGCCGCGATCGACGTCACCGACGAGAAGCTCGAACTCGCCGCGGAACTCGGCGCCGACCTCGTCATCGACGCCCGCAAGCACGATGTGGGCGAGGTGCTCCAGCGGTACGGCGGTGCGCATGCCGCCATCGCGCTCGCGGTGAACGAGGCGGCCTTCTCGGCGGCGTACGCCGGGCTGCGGCGCGGCGGGAAGCTCGTGATGGTGGCCCTGCCGGCGCACGGCACGATCCAGGTCCCGATCTTCGGCACCGTGCTGAACGGCACCTCGGTGATCGGCTCCATCGTGGGTACCCGGCAGGACCTGGCCGAGGTCTTCCAGCTCCACGCGGCCGGCCGCACCAGGGTCATCTACGAGACACGGCCGCTAGCGAGCGTCAATGAGTCCATGGACGCCGTGCTGCGCGGCGAGATCAAGGCACGGATCGTCTTCGACCTGGCTTCGGCAAGGTGAGGACGATGGACCTCCCCTTGGTCGTGGGCGTCGATGGTTCCGAGCCGAGTCTGCGCGCCGTGGACTGGGCGGCTGACGAGGCCGCGCTGCGCGGGGTGCCGCTGCGGCTGGTGTACGCCTCGCTGTGGGGGTCCCCCCACTATCGGCTTCGCTCGAGCGGGGGGACCCCCATCGAAGGTGCCGCACTCGCCACGGGGCTCGGCAGCTCCTCGGAACAGATGCTGGCCGACAGCATCGTCGAGGCTGCCGCGAAGCGTGCACAACGCCGGGCGTCGGACGTGAAGATCTCCACCGAGGTACTGCCCGAAGAGCCCGTGCCCGCGCTGTTGCGCGAGGGCAGTGCCGCTTTCGCCCTGGTCCTGGGCTCGCGCGGCCGAGGCGGCATCGCCGAGCTGCTGCTCGGCTCGGTCAGCCTCGCGGTCGCCTCCCGCGCCGACTGCCCGGTGATCGTGCTGCGTGGCAGCCAGGACAGCCGGGCGGACTCCACGATGCGCGGGCGCGTGGTGTTGGGGGTCGGCGAGGAGCCGGACTCGGCGGCCGTGCGCTTCGCCTTCGAGGAGGCGGCGGAACGCCGAGTGCCCCTGGAGGCCGTACGCGCCTGGCGGTGTCCCGGGTACGAGACCACCGACCACCCTCTGATGACCGGCGAACCCGCCCGGCTGCACGAGGAGCGGGCCGTGGAGATCCTGGAGGCGGCGCTGCGGGATGCCCCGGAGGGTGTGGAACTGCACCGGCGTACTGCCGAAGGCCCCGCCCGCAAGGTGCTGCTCGACGCCTCGGCCGACGCCGGTCTGCTGGTCGTCGGCGCCCAGCGGCGTCATGGTCACTTCGGGCTCCAGATCGGCAGGGTCGCCCACACGGTCCTGCACCACTCCGCCTGCCCCGTGGCCGTCGTACCCCAGCGGGCGTGAGCGGCTCGGAGCGCCGGCGTGTGCGCGACGCGCGGGTTCACGTGCTCCGAGGCACGGTGAACGTGGCCCCAACACCACGACGAGCCAGGCGCCCTCGGTTCGCGCCCCTTCCTGAAGCCTGACTCGTCTCGATGACTTACGGAGTCACCATGCCCCAGGTCGAACACCAGAACAGCACCGTGCTGAACGACGAGGAACTGCGCACCCTGGACGCCCACTGGCGGGCCGCGAACTACCTGGCCGTCGGCCAGATCTACCTGCTGGCCAACCCACTGTTGACCGAACCCCTCACCCCCGCCCACATCAAGCCGCGGCTGCTCGGCCACTGGGGCACCTCCCCGGGCCTCAACCTCGTGCACACCCACCTCAACCGGGTGATCAAGGCGCGTGGTCTCGACGCGCTCTGTGTCTGGGGTCCCGGGCACGGAGGGCCCGCCGTCCTCGCCAACTCCTGGCTGGAGGGCAGCTACAGCGAGACCTATCCGGACGTCTCGCGTGACGCGGCGGGCATGGACCGGCTCTTCCGGCAGTTCTCGTTCCCCGGCGGAGTGCCCAGCCATGTCGCCCCCGAGACACCCGGCTCGATCCATGAGGGCGGCGAGCTCGGCTACTCGCTCGCGCACGCCTACGGCGCCGCCTTCGACAACCCGGACCTGCTGGTCGCCTGCGTCATCGGTGACGGCGAGGCGGAGACCGGGCCGCTGGCCGCGTCCTGGCACTCCAACAAGTTCCTCGACCCGGTCCACGACGGCGCCGTGCTGCCGATCCTCCACCTCAACGGCTACAAGATCGCCAACCCGACCGTGCTGTCCCGGCTCCCGGAGTCCGAGCTCGACGAGTTGCTGCGCGGATACGGACACCAACCGATCCATGTCACCAGCGACGACCCGCACGAGATCCACCGTGCCATGGCCGACGCCTTCGACCAGGCGCTGGACCGCATCGCCCTGATGCAGAGCACGGCCCGCGAGGACGGCGTGACCGAGCGCGTGCACTGGCCCATGATCGTGCTGCGCACGCCCAAGGGCTGGACGGGACCCGCCGAGGTCGACGGAGTCCCGGTCGAGGGCACCTGGCGCGCCCACCAGGTCCCGCTGTCAGGCGTCCGCGAGAACCCGGACCACCTGCGCCAGTTGGAGGCCTGGCTGCGCTCGTACCGCCCCGAGGAGCTCTTCGGCGCGGACGGCCGGCCCAGTGCCGACGTTCTCGCCTGCATCCCCGAGGGCACCCGCCGCCTCGGCGCCACCCCGCGCGCCAACGGCGGCCTGCTCCTGCGCGACCTGCCGGTGCCGTCCCTGGACCGCTTCGCCGTCCCCGTCGACAAGCCGGGCGCCACCCAGCACGAGCCCACCCGGGTCCTCGGCGACCTCCTCGAACAGATCATGAATGACACCTCGGGACGGCGCGACTTCCGCCTGGTGGGCCCCGACGAGACCGCCTCCAACCGGCTGGGCGCCGTCTTCAACGCCAGCGGCAAGGCCTGGCAGGCCCAGACCCTCCAGGTGGACGAACACCTGGACCGGCACGGCCGGGTCATGGAAATCCTGTCCGAACACCTCTGCCAGGGCTGGCTGGAGGGCTATCTGCTCACCGGCAGGCACGGACTGTTCTCCTGCTACGAGGCGTTCGTCCACATCGTCGACTCGATGGTCAATCAGCACATCAAGTGGCTCAAGACATCGCGGGGGTTGCCGTGGCGGGCCCCGATCGCCTCCCTCAACTACCTTCTGACGTCGCATGTCTGGCGCCAGGACCACAACGGCTTCTCGCACCAGGACCCCGGGTTCGTCGACCACGTCCTCAACAAGAGTCCCGAGGTCGTACGGGTCTATCTGCCGCCGGACGCCAACACCCTGCTGTCCGTTGCGGATCACGTCCTGCGCAGCCGCGACTACGTCAACGTGATCGTCGCCGGGAAGCAGCCCTGTTTCGACTGGCTGTCCATGGACGAGGCCCGCGCCCACTGCGCGCGCGGCGCCGGGATCTGGGACTGGGCGGGCAGCGAGAACGGCGGCGAGCCCGACGTGGTGCTGGCCTGCGCGGGAGACGTACCGACGCTGGAGATCATGGCCGCGTCCGATCTGCTGCGGCGCCATCTGCCGGAACTCGCCGTCCGGGTCGTCAACGTCGTCGACATGGCCCGGCTGCTGCCGCGCGAGGAACACCCGCACGGGATGGGCGACTTCGAGTACGACGGGCTGTTCACCACCGACAAGCCGGTGATCTTCGCGTACCACGGCTATCCGTGGCTGATCCACCGCCTCGCCTACCGCCGCACCGGCCACGCCAACCTGCACGTCCGCGGCTACAAGGAGATGGGCACCACGACCACGCCGTTCGACATGGTCGTCCGCAACGACATGGACCGCTACCGCCTCGTCATGGACGTCATCGACCGGGTCCCCGGCCTGGCGGTGCGCGCGGCGGCCGTACGCCAGCAGATGGCCGACGCCCGCACCCGCCACCACGCCTGGATCCGCGAGCACGGCACCGACCTGCCGGAGGTCGAGGACTGGACCTGGTCCGCCTGACATCCCTTCCACCGCAAAGGAGTTCATCGCCATGACCGTACGCGTCGGCATCAACGGCTTCGGCCGCATAGGCCGCACCTACCTGCGCGCGGCACTGGACCGCGCCGCAGCGGGCACCCAGTACGTCGAGGTGGTCGCCGTCAACGACATCGCGCCGCCCGCCACCCTGGCCCATCTGCTGGAGTACGACTCGACGTTCGGCCGCATCGGACGCGAGGTGAGCCACGACGACAGTTCGATCACCATCGACGGCCATCGCATCGCCGTCACCGCCGAACGCGACCCGGCGGCCCTCCAGTGGGCCGACCACGGCGCCGACATCGTCATCGAGTCCACGGGGCACTTCCGTGACCGCGACTCCGCGGCCCTGCACCTGAAGGGCGGCGCCCACACGGTGCTGCTCTCGGCGCCCGGCAAGAACGCGGACGCCACCATCGTGATGGGCGTCAACGACAACACGTACGACCGGCAGAGCGACCGGATCGTGTCCGCGGCCTCCTGCACCACCAACTGCGTGGCCCCGATGGTCAAGGTGCTCCACGAGACCTTCGGCATCGACCGGGGCATGATGACCACCATCCACGGCTACACCAACGACCAGTCCCTGCTGGACGGCCCGCACAAGGACCTGCGCAGGGCCCGCTCCGCGGCGCTGAGCATCATCCCGACCAGCACGGGCGCCGCCCGCGCCGTCGGCCTGGTGCTGCCGGAACTGGCGGGTGCCCTGGACGGCATCGCGGTCCGCGTGCCCGTCGAGGACGGTTCGCTCACGGACCTCGCGGTGGTGCTGCGGCGCGAGGCGACGGTGGAGGAAGTCAATACGGCCTTCGCCGAGGCCGCGGAGGGCCCGTTGATGGGCATCCTCCGCGTGTCGACGGCGCCCATCGTCTCCCGCGACGTCATCGGCGACCCCGCGTCCTGCGTCTTCGACCCGGCGCTGACGCAGGCGCACGGCAATCTGGTCAAGGTCTTCGGCTGGTACGACAACGAGTGGGGCTACACCAACCGCCTCCTCGACCTCACGGCACTGGTGGCCGACGGCTGAGGAAGCCGACCCGTAGGCCGCCGTCACCCCGCCCGGGCCCATGTCCGCACCCGCGATGTCCGCCGAGTGCCGGCCTGGGCCCGTTGCGCGTGCGGGACCAGGCTTTTAGGGCCGACCGGCCCCCGACGCACCCCCGGACAGCCCATGGGATCACCGCCCCGTCCGCTGGATGCTCGAAGGGTCAAAAGGCTTTGAAGGAGACCCACGATGACGGATGACACGCACAGCCGACCCACGGTCCATGCCCTGCTCTCGGACGGCACCACCGTGTGCATACGTCCTGTGCAGCAAGCCGATCACGAGCAACTGCAGGGGCTCTACGACGAGATGTCCGCGGAGAATCTGCGGCTGCGGTTCTTCGCGGCGAGCCGGCGTTCCGCAGCGATGGCCGCCGACCGGGCCTCCGCTCCGCCGCACCCCGGATACCGGGCGCTGATGGCCGAGTCGAAGGACCAGGTGATCGGCCTGGCCGAGTACGAGGTCGGCGACGACGCCGCCTCGGCCGAGATATCCATCGCCGTGAACGACACGCTGCACCACCACGGCGTCGGCACGCTCCTCGTCGAGCACCTGGTCTCCGCCGCCCGTGCGGACGGCATCACCACGTTCACGGCGGACGCGCTCTCCGAGAACCACGAAGTGCTTCAGCTCTTCGCCGACCTGGGCCTGCGCACCACACGCCGTTTCGAGGGTCCGGAGGTGCGCTGCGCCATCGAACTGGCCGAGGACGACGCCTATCTCTCCGCCGTCGAGGCCCGCGGCGGGGCCGCCGACGTGGCCAGTCTGGAACCGCTGCTGCGGCCGAACGCGATCGCCGTGGTGGGTGCCGGGCGCAGGCCCGGATCGGTGGGGCGGGCTCTCCTGCACCATCTGCACGCGGGCGGCTTCACCCGGCGGCTCTTCGCGGTGAACCCCCGGGCCACCTCGATCCTCGGCGTGCCGTCCTACCCCTCGGTCAGTGCGCTGCCCAAGGTCCCGGATCTCGCGGTCCTCGCGCTGCCCGCGGGGGCCCTCCCCGATGCCGCGGAGGAGTGCGGCAAGACCGGCGTACGGGCACTGCTCGTCGTCTCGGCCGGCCTCGACAGCCGGCAGGCGGAAGCCCTCATGGCCACGTGCCGCACGTACGGCATGCGGCTCGTCGGACCCAACTGCCTCGGCATCACCAACACCGACCCGGCACTCTCCCTCGACGCCACCTTCGCAGCGGACCATCCGCGCCCCGGGACGGCGGGCGTCGCCGTGCAGTCCGGCGGCGTCGGCATCGCCCTGCTCGACGGGCTGTCCCGGCTCGGCATCGGTGTCTCGTCCTTCGCCTCGCTCGGCGACAAGTACGACGTCAGCGGCAACGACATGCTCCAGTGGTGGGAGAGCGACAACCGCACCGAACTCGCCCTGCTGCACCTGGAGTCCTTCGGCAACCCGCGGGCGTTCTCCCGTACCGCCCGGCGCGTGACCCGCCGTATGCCGGTGCTCACGGTCGACGCCGGCCGCACCGACGCCGGCCGCCGCGCCGCCGCCTCGCACACCGCGGCGGCCGCGACCCCGACCATGACCCGGCAGGCGCTGTTCACCCAGGCCGGCATCACCGCCACCCGCTCGGTGGGCGAACTCCTGGAAACCGCCGCCCTGTTGCACTCCCAGCCGCTACCGACCGGGACCCGCGTGGCCGTCGTCACCAATGCGGGCGGCGTGGGTGTCCTGGCCGCGGACGCCTGCGCGGAAGCGGGGTTGTCGCTTCCGCCGCTCACACCCTCGGTGATCGAGAGCCTGCATGCCGTACTGCCCGATGGTGCGACCGTGGGCAACCCCCTCGACGTCACCGCGGCCGTCAGTGAGGAGGAGCTCGGCGACTGCGTGGACCGGATCATGCGGCACCCGGGTATCGACGCCGTCCTGCTGGCCCTCGTCCCCACGGCCGTCGCGGCCGCGACCGGCGACGATCTCGTGCGAGCCCTCACCAGCGGCCCCGCACGCCGCGCCCATCCAGTTGCCGTCGTACGCCTGGAGCAGGACCTGCCGGTCAGACTGCTGCCGACGAAGGACGGCGGCACCATCCCGTCGTACGCCGAACCGGGCGCGGCAGCACAGGCGTTGGCGCACGCGTCCCGCCGTGCGGCCTGGCTGAGCCGACCCGCGGGCACCGTCCCGGAGCTCGCGGAGGTCGACACGGCCCGGGCCCGCACGGTCGCCGAAACCTATCTCGCCGCCCACCCGGACGGCGGCTGGCTCGACCCGCGCACCTGCGCCGAACTCCTCGCCTGCTACGGCATTCCCCAGCTCCCCTGGTCCTGGGCGGAGACGGAGGACGACGCCGTCATCGCGGCCGAACGGCTGCGCGGCCCCGACGGCCGGGTGGTCATGAAGGCCCACTGGCCCGGCCGGCTCCACAAGAGCGAACAGCACGCCGTGCACCTCGATCTCGATGGTGACGCCCAAGTGCGCGCCTCCTTCAGGGACTTCGAGAACCGGTTCGCCGGCCTGATGACCGGGGTGGTCGTCCAGCCGCTGGCCGCGCGCGGCACCGAACTGTTCGCGGGCGTCGTGCAGGACGAGGTCTTCGGCCCGCTCGTGCTCTTCGGACTCGGCGGCACCGCGACCGAGGCCCTGGCCGACCTCCCCCAGTCACGACTTCGCTCGACCGGGGGGACCCGCATCGCCCGCCTCGCCCCGCTGACCGACCTCGACGTGCACGACCTGATCACCGTCCCGCGCTGCGCACCGCTCCTGTTCGGCGCGCACGGCAGCGGACCGGTCGACCTCCAGAGCCTCGAACAGCTGCTGCTGCGGCTGTCCCGCATGTCGAGCGATCTGCCGCAACTCGCCGAGGCCGACTTCAACCCCGTCCTCGCGACGCCTGACGCGGTCACCGTGCTCGACGCGCGAGTCCGCCTGCTGCCGCGCAGGGCCCAGGACCCCTATCTGCGCCGACTGCGCTGAGGAGGAACAGACATGAAGCACGACAAGGTCGGATCCGTGATGGCGACGGAGGTCGTTCGGGTGCTGGACGGCACCCCGTTCAAGGAGGTGGCAGGGCTCCTCGCCGAGCACCGCATCAGCGGACTGCCGGTGGTCGACGAGGACGAGAGGGTCATCGGGGTGATCTCCGAGACCGACCTCATGGTCCGGCAGGCGGAGACACCCGACCCGGGCAGGCACAAGCGCCGCTTCCGGCTCGCCGGGCTGAACCGCGGCGCTCGCAGGCAGGCCGCGAAGGCGCATGCCCGTACCGCCGGACAGCTGATGTCCGTGCCGCCGGTCACGGTGTACGCCGGCAACACCATCGCCGAGGCCGCCCGGACCATGGCACAGCACCGTGTGGAGCGACTGCCGGTGGTGGACGAGGAGGACCGGGTCGTCGGCATCGTCACCCGCCGCGACCTGATCCAGGTCTTCCTGCAGCCCGACGCCAAGATCCGCCGCATGGTGATCGACGAGGTGCTGGTCCGCTCGCTGTGGCTGGCGCCGTCGAGCGTCGAGGTCGGTGTGGACGCAGGAGTCGTGACGCTCACGGGCCATGTGGAGCGCAGGAGCGAGGCGGGGATCGCCCTCGCCATGACCAACCGCATCGACGGTGTCGTCGCGGTGGTCGACAAGCTCACGTACCGGCTGGACGACGCGCACCTGAGGCCGGACGAGCCGGCTGTGCAGGGTGTGACCGGGGAATGGCTGCGAAAGACCTGAGAGGAAGGTGCGCCGTCACGCTGAGCAAAGTGCTGGTTGCCTACGGAACGACGAACGGTTCGACCGCGCGGATCGCCGAGACCATCGCCGAAGTCCTGCGCAAGGAGGGAGTGTCGGCCGAGGCGGTTCCTGCCCGGTCCGTGACGAACGTGGAGTCGTACGACGCCGTGGTGGTGGGTGGCGGGCTGTACGCGGGGCGCTGGCACAAGGACGCCCGCCGCTTCGTCCGCCGTCACGGCCGCGCGCTGGCCGGGCGCCCGCTGTGGTTCTTCAGCAGCGGCCCGCTCGACGCCACGGCGTCGGAACGGGACATCCCGCCCGTGCCCGGTGTGCAGCGGGCCATGCTCCGGCTCGACGCCAAGGAACACGTCACCTTCGGGGGGTGCCTCGAAGAGGGAGCGACAGGATTCATCGCCCGGAAGATCGTCTCCTCCGGCAAGGGCGGAGACTTCCGCGACTTCGAGCAGATCAAGACATGGGCCACGCGGATCGGCACTGAGTTCGCGGCCGAGCCGCAAAGGAGCTGAACCATGCGGGCCTCCTCCCGTCCCCGTACGCCGGCTCGAGGGGCACGTCCTTGGGAACACACCCGCACCTCCCCGAGGCCGTTCAACACGGGCCTTGCCAACGAGATGCCGACCTGACTTCGGCCCGTCCGACAGCGCTTTCGAGGCCCTCCGGACAGTACGGTGAAGGCAGGGGAACTGGTTCGAGCCCGCCTTGTCTGCTGTACCGGTCGGAGGAAGCCATGAGCGGGGATGCACGCGACGGTTCCGAGGAGCATGTGCCCAAGCTGCGGCTCGATGAACTGATGAGCGAGCTGCAGGTGCGCATCGACGCCGTACGCGGCACCCGGGACCGCCTGCACAGCCTGCTGGAGGCCGTCCTCTCGGTCGGACGGGAACTCGACCTGCCGCAGGTGCTGCGCAGCATCGTCGAGGCCGCGGTGGTGCTGGTGGACGCCGAGTACGGAGCGCTGGGCGTGATCGGCGCCGACCAGAAGCTGTCCGAGTTCCTGACCGTCGGCATCGACGAAGAGGGGCGGTCGGAGATCGGTGCGCTGCCCAGCGGGCACGGGCTCCTGGGCGAGCTGATCCGGCACCCGGTGCCCCTGCGGCTGCCGGAGCTGTCGGAGCACCCGGCGTCGTACGGCTTCCCGGCGCACCACCCGCCGATGCACTCCTTCCTCGGCGTACCGATCCGGGTGCGCGAGGAGGTGTTCGGGAACCTCTACCTCACCGAGAAGCGCAGCGCCAGGGAGTTCGACGCGGAGGACAAGTCCGTCCTGCTGACCCTGGCAGTGGCCGCCGGAGTGGCCATCGAGAACGCGCGCCTGTACGAGGAGACCACGCTGCGCGAGCGCTGGCAGCGGGCCAGCGGCAAGGTCACCAGCATGCTCCTGACCGGTGCGCCGAGCCCGGACGTGATGGAACTGATCGTCGACGAGGCCCGGAAGATCGTCTCCGCCGACATGGGACTGATCGCGGAGCGCGTACCGGGCGAGGAGACACTGCGGCCGGCCCTGGCCGTCGGCCTGGGCAGAGAGGAACGCAGCGGTCTGGTGTTGTCCGCGCGGGACGGTTTCGTCGCAGCCGCACTCGGCGCGATGGAGCCGGTGGTCAGCGCCGACATCGAGCACGACGCCCGCACGGGTGAAGGCGAAGCCCAGTGGGCCGGGCTCGGACCCGTGGTCGCGGTGCCGCTGAGCGCCGGCGGGAAACCGCGGGGCGTGCTGCTGCTGGGGCGCGTGCCGGGCGGTACGCCGTTCGGCGACGTGGACACCGGGCCGCTGCTCGGGTTCGCCGACCAGGCGGCGCTGGCGCTGGAGTTGGCCGAGCGGCGGCGGGACGTGGAACAGATCACCCTCCTCCAGGACCGGGACCGCATCGCCCGCGACCTGCATGACCTCGCCATCCAGCGGCTGTTCGCGGCCGGCATGACCCTGCAGAGCAGCCAGCGATTCATGGAGCACCCCGAGGGCATGGAGCGGCTGACACGGACCGTCGACGACCTCGACGACACCATCAAGATCATTCGGTCCACGATCTTCGGACTGCGCACCCACGGCGGGGGCGGGCGGGAGAGCGACGGCCTGCGCGGGCGGGTTGCCGAGGCGGTGAGGGCCTCGGCCACGTCACTCGGATTCCCGCCCGCGCTGCGCATCGAGGGGCTCGTCGAGACCGATGTTCCCGGCGACATCGCCGACCATGCGGTCGCGGTGCTCGGCGAGGCGCTCAGCAACGCGGCCCGGCACTCCGGAGCACAGGCGGTGGACGTCCGGCTTCAGTGCACCAAGGGCGAGTTGACGCTCACGGTGACGGACGACGGCTGCGGGGTGCCGGGTGACGTCGGGCGCAGCGGGCTGAAGAACATCGAGGAGCGTGCCGTCACCCTCGGCGGAACGCTGACGCTCGGCGAGCGGCCGGAGGGCGGCGGCACGCGGCTGGTGTGGCGGGTTCCCGTGACTGCGGACGGTGCCGCGGACGGACGCTGACCGCAGAAGGAGGCCGTCCCGCGGCAGGCCCGGACGACGAGACGGGGCGGACTCAGCGCGTCGGACGGCCGGTGCAGGTGGGGCGGACTCAGCGCGTCGGGTGGTCGGTGCAGGTGGGGCGGACTCAGCGCGTCGGACGGCCGGTGGAGGTGGGGCGGACTCAGCGCGTCGGGTGGTCGGTGGGGCCGGTCCTTTCGAGATGGCTGGCCATGACCGCCGCCTGGACGCGGCGCTGGACGCCGAGCTTCGCCAGCAGCCGGGAGATGTGGTTCTTCACCGTCTTCTCGGACAGGTAGAGCTTCTTGCCGATCTCGCGGTTGGTGAGCCCGTCCCCGATGAGCGCGAGGATGTCCCGCTCGCGGGGTGACAGGCCGGCGAGCTCGGGTGCGAGCGCCGGTCCCTCGTCGAGGTCCGCGCGCAGGGAGCGCATCAGGCGGGCGGTCGTCGTGGGGTCCAGCATCGACTGGCCGGAGGCGACGGTGCGGACCGCCGAGACGAGATCGGACCCCTTGATCTGCTTGAGCACATAGCCCGCCGCCCCGGCCATGATCGCGTCGAGCAGTGCCTCCTCGTCGTCGAACGACGTCAGCATCAGACAGGCCAGCTCCGGCATCCGGCTGCGCAGCTCGCGGCAGACACTGATCCCGTCACCGTCCGGCAGGCGTACGTCGAGGACGGCCACGTCCGGACGCAGTGCCGGCCCGCGCACCAGCGCGTGCTCGGCGCTGTTCGCGTCGCCGACCACCGAGATGTCCGGCTCGGAGTCCAGCAGGTCGGTGAGACCGCGTCGTACGACCTCGTGGTCATCCAGCAGGAAGACCCGGATCGGGCTCTGTGCCGTGAAGGTACGCGCCTCGGCCATGACGACCCTCGCTCACTGATGGACTACGGAGTACGGACCACATGCCGACTGTGACAACAATCCTCACCCTTCCGCTCCGGATGCACTAGGGCCGACCGGTCCAACCCGACGGCGGTCCTCGGTTCGGCCGCCGGTCACTGCTCCGGGCGGCGCACCGGCCCCGTGAGCTCGCACTTCACGTCCACCACGCCCTCGACTGCCCGCACCAGGCGGGCGGCCACGGGCACCAAAGATGTGCTCACGATGTGCGGGGTGCCGTGCACGGTGACTCCTTGGTCGGTTCCGACCATTCCATCGTGGTCGGGTCAGTAGGCGCTGCTGCCGTAGGGCGCGTACACGTCCAGCAAGCGGGTCCTCGCCGACCGCAGCCGGCGGGCGACGACGTCTCCCACCCACTGGGTCAGGGCCATTCCCAGCGCGGGGTCGGCCCGCCACATGGCCCGTACCGCCTCGGCGTCGAACTCGTAGGCACGCACCGGACTCTGCGTCTCGGCGCCCAGACACCAGGTGTGCGGTCCGAACAGCCAGGACCAGCCGACGAGTTCGTTGTGCCCGAGTGTCTCGATGACGGCCGCTTGGCGACCGGGCACGTGCATGTCGAGGGCGATCGTGCCGGTGCGGATGATCCAGAACCGGTCGGCGCGTCCGCCCTCCTTGAAGAGGCGGGTGCCCTGCGGGAACGACACCTCGCGGGCGAGGCACATCAGCTGTTCACGGGGCTCGACGGGCAACGCCCGCAACATGGTGGACGTAGGGGATGCGTTCATGGTCCTGCCTCTTCCTGGAGCGCGACCTTGCCTACTCCAAATCTCTCCCTGTCCCCCCTCCTCCGCCATGGGCCACCCGGCCCCCGGGCCGGGCCGCACGGCGTCGGCCAAGGCGATCGGTAGGGCCGTCCTTGGTGGCGCACACCGGGCGGAACTGCATCAGGGCCGAAAGGCCCATCGCAAGGGCCTGCCCGGCCTCTGCGCCAGTGCTCGCCCCAGTACCAGGCTCGAAGGAGGAAGAGGAACCCACGGGCAGCAACACTGGAGGTACGGATCATGCTTCGACACGTCACCGCGGGGATCGACGGTTCTCCCGAAAGCCTGGCCGCCGCGCACTGGGCGGCCCGGGAAGCTGCACGCCGGGGCGCCGCGCTGCGTCTGGTGCATGCCTGGGAGTGGCATCCGCGTCCGGCTCCGTCCGTGCCCGCGGACATGTCCCAACGGGCCTGGGCCGAGGACCTGCCGGAACGGGTGGCGGACAGCATGCGCGCCGCGCACCCAGGTCTGCAGGTCACCGGCCAGGCGGTGGCGGACTCCCCGGTCGCTGTCCTTCTCAGGGCGGCCGAGGAGTCCGAACTACTGGTCCTCGGTTCCCGTGGATTCGGCGGCGTCGCGGGGTTCCTGATGGGGTCGGTGTCACAGCGAGTCGCCGCCAGGGCGCCCCGCCCCGTGGCATTGGTGAGGGTGGGCGGGAGCGCCGCCGATGAGCACTTCTCGGCACCGGACGGCATTTCCCCGGACGAGATACCCGGGGTCCCGTACCGCGATGTCGAACTCGGTCTCGACACCGGCCGGCCCTGCGACGAACTGATCGAGTTCGCCTTCGACGCCGCCGGGCGCCGGGGCTCCGCACTGCATGTGATCCACACCTTCAGCCGTCCACCGGACTTCGAGGCGATGGACACGCTCGTCCCGGTGAGGGGCCCGGAGCTGCTCGCCGAGCACCAGCACGCGGTGACCGCCGCGCTGCGCCCCTGGTGCGAGAAGTTCCCCGAGGTCGCCGTCGTCGAGAGCGTCATTGAAGGACGTGCGGCCGACGAGCTGATCAGCGCCTCGGCCGGCGCGGCCCTCGTCGTGGTGGGACGCCGGATGCGCGAAACCCGTCTCGGCACCCACATCGGCCCCGTCGCACACGCGGCGCTGCATCACGCGCCCTGCCCCGTCGCCGTCGTACCGCACGCCTGAACAAGCCCGGAGGGTGAGAAAGATGACCAGGTACGTGTACGCATTCGCCGAGGGCGGCCGTGACATGGCGGACGTGCTCGGCGGCAAGGGGGCGAACCTCGCGGAGATGACCCGCCTGGGCCTGCCCGTGCCCCCCGGCTTCACCGTCACCACCCGCGCCTGCCGGGAGTACCTGGCCACCGGCACGGAACCCGAGGAGCTGGGCGCCCAGGTCGACGATGCCCTGGCCGGGTTGGAACACCGGATCGGCCGCGAGCTGGGCGGGCGGGACAACCCGCTGCTGCTGTCCGTGCGCTCGGGCAGCAAGTTCTCGATGCCCGGGATGATGGAGACGATCCTCGACATCGGCCTCGGCGACGAGTCCGTCCTCGCTCTGGCCAAGGCCACCGGCCGGGAGCGCTCCGCGTGGGACTCCTACCGCCGGCTCCTCCAGATGTACGGCCGTACCGTCCTCGGCATCGCTCCGGAACTGTTCGACCGGCACGGATCCACCGACGACCCCGCCCAGCTCATCGAGGACTTCAAGACGGTGATCCGGGACGCGACCGGTGAGGAGTTCCCGCAGGACCCGGCCGAGCAGCTGTACCGCGCGATCCGGGCGGTCTTCCGCTCCTGGAACAGCGAGCGTGCCCGCCTCTACCGGCGGCGCGAGAACATCCCCGACGATCTGGGCACCGCCGTCAACATCCAGGCCATGGTCTTCGGCAACCTCGGCCAGGACTCCGGCACCGGCGTCGCCTTCACCCGCGACCCGGCGACCGGCGCCCGCGGTGTCTACGGCGACTACCTGCCCAACGCCCAGGGCGAGGACGTCGTCGCCGGCATCCGCAACGCCGTACCGCTCGCCGAACTGGAACGCCTCGACCCGAGCTCGTACCGGCAGCTCGTCGATCACATGGGAACCCTTGAGCACCAGTACCGCGACCTGTGCGACATCGAGTTCACCGTCGAGCGCGGCACGCTCTGGATGCTCCAGACCCGGGTCGGCAAGCGCACCGCCGAGGCCGCGTTCCGCATCGCCGAGGCGCTCGTCGACGAAAAGGTGATCGACGAGGACGAGGCGCTGACCCGCGTCGGCGGGGCGCAGCTCGCCCGGCTGATGTTCCCCCGTTTCGAAGCACACGCGGACACGAAGCCGCTGGCGCACGGCGTTCCCGCCTCTCCGGGCGCGGCCGTCGGCGCGATCGTCTTCGACTCGGCGGAGGCCGTACGCCGTGCCGCGACGGGGGACAAGGTGATCCTCGTACGCCGTGAGACCACTCCCGACGATCTGCCCGGGATGGTCGCCGCCGAGGCCGTGCTGACCAGCCGCGGCGGCAAGACCAGTCACGCGGCCGTCGTGGCGCGCGGCATGGGCAAGGTCTGTGTGTGCGGGGCCGAGGAACTGACGGTGGACGTCGGGGCACGGACACTCACCGCACCCGACCGGACCGTACTCGCCGAAGGCACGGTGATCTCCGTGGACGGCACCGCGGGCAGCGTCCACCTCGGCGCGCTGCCGCTGGCCGACTCGCCGGTCGGCCGCTTCCTGGACACCGGGGAGCGGGACGGCGTACTGACCGACGCGGTGGCCCGTACCCTTCAACACGCCGACTCCGTAAAGCGGTTGGGAGTCCATGCCAACGCCGACACCCCCGAGGACGCGGCCCGCGCCCGCCGCTACGGAGCCGAGGGCATCGGCCTGTGCCGCACCGAGCACATGTTCCTCGGTGAACGGCGGGGCCTCATCGAGGCAATGATCCTGGCCGAGGACGAGACCGGTCGGCGCGCCGCACTGGACGCCCTCCTGCCACTCCAACGGGCCGACTTCACCGGAATCCTGGCCGCCATGGACGGGCTACCGGTGACGATCCGCCTCATCGACCCACCACTGAACGAGTTCCTGCCCGACCGCACCGAACTCGCCGTGCGCGTCGCCACCCACCCGACCGCCCACGACCGACTCCTGCTGACCGCCGTCGAGCGGATGCACGAGAGCAACCCCATGCTGGGACTGCGGGGTGTGCGCCTGGGACTCGTCGTCCCGGGTCTGGTCGAGATGCAGGTACGGGCGATCGCCGAGGCCGTCGTGGAACGGCGGAGGGCCGGCGGAGACCCACAGGCCGAGATCATGGTTCCGCTGGTCGGCACGGTCGAGGAACTGCGGATCGTGCGGGAGACGACGGAACGCGTGCTGGCCGAGGTGTCGGACGCCTCCGGGCTCACGGTCAACTGCCCCATCGGCACGATGATCGAACTTCCCCGTGCCGCGCTGACCGCCGGCCGTATCGCCGAAGCAGCCGACTTCTTCTCCTTCGGCACCAACGACCTGACCCAGACCGCCTGGGGCCTGTCCCGCGACGACGCCGAAGCGTCCTTCTTCCCCGCCTACCTGGCCCAGGGCATCTTCGCCGCCTCCCCCTTCGAGACCCTCGACCGCGAGGGCGTCGGCCGCCTGGTCCGCATCGCCGTCGAGGAGGGCCGCGCCACGAAGCCCGGCCTGAGGATCGGCGTCTGCGGAGAACACGGCGGCGACCCCGACTCCATCCACTTCTTCCACGACACCGGCCTCGACTACGTCTCCTGCTCGCCGTTCCGCGTGCCGGCCGCCCGCCTCGAAGCGGGCCGAGCCGCCCTCGCGAACCGGGCCGACGGCACGTCGGCCGCCACGTAGGCACGCGGCACGCGGCCGGTCCGATCCTGGCTTCCGCCGTCTCGCGGGTGCGTGCCGCGGACCCCACCGGCTCGGCCGGCAACTGAGCAGAGTCACCCACGCCTTGCTGGACCACTCCCACTGCCCGGTCGTGGTCGTCCCCACCGGGGCCGTGTAGACGCGATTCCGCGAAAACCACCGACCGCCCGAGGGCGGTCGGTGGAGCAGAACTGCAAGCGCCTCGTACCGCTCCGGCGGGCCCGGCGCGACCACTCTCCATGCCGCCGGTCGCCAGTGGCCCCGGCTTCAGTAGGCCGTGAGCCCCTGCTCCCTGACCTGCTCTCGCACCCGGTCGGTCAGCGCCGGCTCGGGAGCCGGGTTGTCACGCAGCGGGAAGGGGATCCCGAGGGCTTCGTACTTCGAGGCACCCAGCTTGTGGAACGGCAGAACGTCCACCCGGCCGACATTGCCGAGGCCGGCGACGAAGCGGGCGAGCCCTGCGACGGCCCGCTGGTCATCGGTCCAGCCTGGCACCAGGACGTAGCGGATCCACACGGGGATGCCCAGACGGTCCAGACGCGTGGCGAAGTTGAGAGTGGGCGCGAGCTCTCCGCCGGTCAGCTTCCGGTACGTACGGATCTCGAAGGACTTGATGTCCAGCAGCACCAGGTCGGTGTCGGCGAGCAGTTCGTCGGTGGCGCGGGCGCCGAGGACGCCGGAGGTGTCGACTGCGGTGTGCAGTCCCGCCTCCTTGCAGCGGCGCAGGATCGCGGCGGTGAACGCGGGCTGGAGCAGCGGCTCACCGCCGGTGATGGTCACCCCGCCGCCGGCCGTGGTGATGAAGTCCCGGTACTTCTCGATCTCCGCCAGCACCTCGTCGACCAAGGCCTCCCGTCCGTCCCGCATGTGCCAGGTGTCGGGGTTGGCGCAGTACAGACAGCGCAGCGAGCAGCCGCTGACGAAGAGGACGAACCGGGTCCCGGGACCGTCCACACCGGTGGACAGGTCCCAGGAGTGGATCCGGCCCGCCGGCGTGGTCTTCACAGCGATCCGTGGAAGGTACGGCTGATCACGTCGAGCTGCTGCTCGCGGGTCAGCCGGACGAAGTTGACGGCGTATCCGGAGACCCGGATGGTCAACTCCGGGTATTTCTCCGGGTGTTCCATCGCATCCTGAAGCATGGCCCGGTCCAGCACGTTGACGTTCATGTGGAAGCCGCCGGAGGCCGTGTAGGCGTCGAGGATGCCGACCAGGTTGCCCGCGCGCTCGGCCGGGTGGTGGCCCAGGCCCTCGGGCGTGACGGTCGTCGTCAGCGAGATGCCGTCGCGTGCCTGCTCGTAGGGGAGTTTGGCGACCGAGAGTGCGGAGGCGGCCACTCCGTGCCGGTCGCGGCCGTTCATGGGGTTGGCGCCGGGCGCGAAGGGCTGTCCGGCGCGGCGGCCGTCGGGGGTGTTGCCGGTGTGCTTGCCGTAGACGACGTTGGAGGTGATCGTCAGCACCGACTGGGTGTGCTCGGCGTCCCGGTGGGCGGGGTGCTCGCGCACCTTGGCCATGAAGGACTCGACCAGGCCGACCGCGATGGCGTCGACACTGTCGTCGTTGTTGCCGTACGCCGGCCAGTCGCCCTCGATCTCGAAGTCCACGGCCAGCCCGGTGTCGTCCCGGATCACCTTCACCCGCGCGTACCTGACCGCGGACAGGCTGTCGGCGGCGACCGAAAGACCCGCGATGCCGCAGGCCATGAAGCGGTGCACGGGATGGTCGTGCAGCGCCATCTCGACGCGCTCGTAGGCGTACTTGTCGTGCATGAAGTGGATGACGTTGAGCGTGTTGACATACGTGCCCGCCAGCCAGTCCAGCATCCGGTCGTACGCCGCCGACAGCTCGCCGTACTCCAGGTACTCGCCGGTCAGCGCGGGCGTCCCGGGCGCGATCTGCTCGCCGCTCATCTCGTCCCGGCCGCCGTTGATCGCGTACAGCAGCGCCTTGGCGAGATTGACCCGGGCCCCGAAGAACTGCATCTGCTTCCCGACCGCCATCGCCGAGACGCAGCACGCGATCGCGGTGTCGTCCCCGGTCCACGGACGCATCAGCTCGTCGGACTCGTACTGCACGGCGCTGGTGTCGATGGACACCTGGGCGCAGAACTCCTTGAAGCCTGAGGGCAGTCGGGGCGACCACAGCACGGTCAGGTTGGGTTCGGGCGCGGGGCCGAGGTTGTAGAGGGTCTGAAGGAAGCGGAAGGAGGTGCGGGTGACCAGCGGTCGGCCGTCGGAGCCGATGCCGCCGATGGACTCCGTCACCCAGGTCGGGTCGCCGGAGAACAGCGCGTCGTACTCGGGGGTCCGCAGGAACCGTACGATCCGCAGCTTGATCACGAAGTCGTCGATCAGCTCCTGGGCACGAGTCTCGTCGAGGACCCCGTCATCCAGGTCTCGTTGGAGGTAGACGTCCAGGAAGGTGGACGTGCGGCCCAGCGACATCGCGGCGCCGTTCTGCTCCTTCACCGCGGCCAGGTAGCCGAGGTAGAGCCACTGCACGGCCTCGCGGGCGGTGGTCGCGGGCCGGGAGACGTCACAGCCGTACGTGGCCGCCATCCGCGTCAGCTCGCCCAACGCCCGCGTCTGCTCGGCGAGTTCCTCACGGTCCCGGATGGTGTCCGCCGTCGAAGGACCGGCGTCGAGCAGAGCGCGCTCGGCCCGTTTGGCGTGCGCGAGGAAGGCGGTGCCGTACAGCGCGACGCGCCGGTAGTCGCCGATGATCCGGCCGCGGCCGTACGCGTCGGGCAGCCCGGTGATGATCCCGGCCTTGCGGGCGGCCCGCATCTCGGGGGTGTACGCGTCGAAGACGCCGTCGTTGTGGGTCTTGCGATAGGTCCCGAAGACGCGGGAGACGAAGGGGTCGGGCTCGTACCCGTAGGCCTTCAGGCTGTTCTCGACCATCCGCAGGCCGCCGTTCGGCATGATCGCGCGCTTCAGCGGGGCGTCGGTCTGCAGGCCGACGATCAACTCCCGCTCGCGGTCGATGTATCCGGGTGCGTGCGAGGTGATCGTCGAGGGGGTTGTGGTGTCGACGTCGAGGATGCCCTTGCGCCGCTCCTCCGGGAACAGGGCGCTGACCTTCTCCCACACGGCTCGGGTGCGGTCCGTCGGGCCTGCCAGGAAGGCCGAATCGCCCTCGTACGGCGTGTAGTTGGCCTGAATGAAGTCGCGTACGTCGATACGGTCGCGCCACCGTGTCCCGGCGAAGCCGCGCCCTGCCTCGGGCGCCGACGTTCCGGCCGTCACTGTCACTGTCATCGCCGGTTCTCCCTTGCTTCGCGCTGGAATGTCTCCGCTTCGATCCTCGTGACGCGCGGCGCCCCGTGGGGAGGGCCGGACAGTGCACAGGACCCCGCCGTCCGTCCCCTTGTGGGTGCCGTTCGGCCCGTCCTCCCGCCACGGCCTGTCATCCGACGGACGGATCCGGCCGGACGAGCGTGCCCGACCCGCCGTGGAAGATTTCGTACGCCGCGTCCAGGGCGCCGATGGCGGCCGGCCCGCCGGTCCGCTCGACGAACCGGGCGGCGGCCTCGGCCTTGGGCCCCATCGAACCGTCGGGGTAGCCGCCCCGGCGCAGCTCGGCAGGGGTGGCGTGGAGAACGGGCCGCTGGTCAGGGGTGCCGTAACCGGCATAGACGCAGGGAACGTCCGTGAGGATGAGCAGGAAGTCGGCCTTCAGGTCCTCGGCGAGCAGCGCCGCGGTGAGGTCCTTGTCGACGACGGCTTGCACGCCGGTCACCGCGCCGGTGACGGGGTCGGCGGTGACGGGGACTCCTCCCCCGCCCCCGCAGATGACGAGCGTGCCGCTGTTCAGCAGTTCGTGGACGGTCTCGGCCTCCAGGATCCGCTGAGGCGCCGGGGAGGCGACGACGCGCCGCAGGCCCGTGCCGTCCGCCGCGATGTGCCAGCCCTGTTCCCGGGCGAGAGACACCGCCGACCCGCCCGGATACACCGGGCCGACGAACTTGGTGGGCCGGTCGAATGCGGGGTCGTCGGCCCGTACCAGGGTGTGGGTGACCAGCGCGGCGATCCTGCGCCCGGGCAGGGCGTTGTGCAGGGTGCGCGCCAGCAGGGAACCGATCAGGCCCTGGGTCTGGGCGCCGAGCATGTCCAGCGGATAGGGGGCGCTCAGTGCGGGATCGGCCGCGCTCTCGACGGCGAGCAGGCCGATCTGCGGCCCGTTGCCGTGCGTGATGACGATCTCGTGCTCGTGGGCGAGGGCCGCGAGCGCGGTGGTCACCCGGTCGATGTTCGCCTGCTGGACGGCCGCGTCGGGGCGTTCGCCACGGTGCAGCAGGGCGTTGCCTCCGAGGGCGACGACGATACGCATGGGTCAGTCCTCCAGAGTGGCGACGAGCGTGCCGGGTTCGCCGGAGTCGAGGCGGGTGTGCTCGACGAGGTCCCGACGGCGGAGTCCGGGCAGGCGGGCCGCGCAGTACGTCGAGGTTCCCGAGGTCGGTGCGGATGCGTCGGACGGTCCGCCTCCAGCGTCGTGGCCGAAGCGGACGCGCTGCAGGGGCCGTAGGTCCCCGGATGGGGCCGATCGGCTCTCTGCGGGCGGACGGGGTCCGCCCGGGAGGCGCGGGGCTCGTCAGCCTGAGAGTTGGGCATTGTGCCTCCGCCCGGAGGCGGCCGACACGGCGCCGCGTTGCCATGGCGGTGACCGGCCAGGACAGGGCCTGACAGGTCACCGCCACGGCGACACGGTTGATCAGACGGTCTTGACTGCCCCGTTCAGTACCGGAGCGGGGTCGGTCCCGGTGTCGTCGGCGGACGGCAGCGCGGTCGTCGTCGCGGCTGCGGCTGTCTCGCGGGCGAGGAAGGAGCCGAGTTCGCCAATGGTGCTCATGAGGGGGGCGGGGAAGACGACGGTGGTGTTCTTGTCCACGCCGATCTCCACCAGGCTCTGGAGGTTGCGGAGTTGGAGTGCGAGCGGGTGGTCCATCATGATGTCCGAGGCGTCGCCGAGTGCCGCGGCGGCCAGTGACTCGCCCTCGGCGTTGATGATTTTGGCGCGCTTCTCGCGCTCGGCCTCGGCCTGGCGGGCCATCGCCCGCTTCATGCTGTCGGGGAGCTGGATGTCCTTGAGCTCCACCAGGGTGACCTCCACACCCCATTCGGCGGTCGTGACGTCGAGGATCTCGCGGATGTCGAGGTTGATGCGGTCGGTTTCCGAGAGTGTCTCGTCGAGGGTGTGCTGGCCGACGACCTTGCGCAGGGTGGTCTGCGCGATCTGGTCGATCGCCGTGTGGACGTTCTCGATCGCGATGACCGATTTCACCGCGTCCACGACCCGGAAGTAGGCGACGGCCGACACGTCGACGCTCACGTTGTCCCTGGTGATGATGCCCTGGGACTGGATCGGCATCGTCACGATCCGCAGCGACACCCGGTGCAGGACATCCACGACGGGGACGATGACCCGCAGCCCCGGTTCCCGTGATCCGACGAGTCGGCCGAACCTGAACAGCACTCCCTGCTCGTACTGCTTGACGACCTTGACGGCCATGGCAAGTGCCACCAGGGCCAGAAAGATCACGATGACCAGAAGGAAGATCAGAGCTTCCATGGTGCCGCTCCTCTGAATGGGGACCGCGTCGTTCCCACGCGAGGTCCCGGAGTACGTCGGCGGAGCAGGGGATTGGCCCGGGTCCGTCCGCAGGGCTGTCGGTGTGGCCTGGTGTGACCTCGACGCGACGAGCCGCCCTGCCGTTGATCCAGCATCGCCCGGTGCCCCCGCCCCCGGCAGGGGCCGAACGGCCCCCAGCTGCCGCCCCAGGCGGTGAGTCCGTCCGGAACAGGCAGCCGGCGGTGGAAGACGGAGGGGCCCGTCCGATCCTCTTCGGAACAGGGACGTTCGGCCCCTGTGTCGGTACCTGTGGGCCCCTGTGGTCCGACTGGTCCGGGCAGGACATTGAGCGCAGGACGACGACGGCACGCGGACCGATATCGCGCTACGCCTACCAGCCCCCAGACAGGGATGAACATCATGGCAGTACACGCAACTCCCGCCCGGCACACGGGATTCCACCTCACGTCGCGGCTCCGGGCCAGGACGACCCAGAGGTCCGGCGAGACCACGACGGCCACGGCGACCCTCGCCCGGGTCTTCGCGGGGCTGCGCATCATGACCGGGTTCGTCTTCCTGTGGGCCTTCCTCGACAAGACCTTCGGCCTCGGCTACGCCACCGCAGCCGGCAAGGGCTGGACCGACGGCGGCTCACCCACCAAGGGCTTCCTCAGCGGCGTCGCCGCCGGCCCCATGCAATCCACCTTCCACTCCTGGGCCGGAGCGGGTTGGGCGAACTGGCTGTTCATGCTCGGCCTGCTCGGCGTCGGCATCGCCCTGGTCAGCGGCGTCGCACTGCGGCTCGCCGCGGTCGCGGGCACCGCCCTGATGGCGTTCATGTGGATCGCCGAATGGCCGACCGCCAAGCACCTGGCCGACGGCTCGCCGAGCATGTCCTCCAACCCCCTCATCGACTACCACGTCCTGTACGCCGTCGTCCTGATCGCCCTAGCGGTCGCGGGCGCCGGCGTCACCTGGGGACTCGGCAGGACCTGGGCCGGCCTCCCCGTGGTCCGCGACCACGCCTGGCTCCGCTGACCCCGGCCCGTACACCGGGGACCGTAATCCGGCCCCCCGGACCCACCTCTGAGGGTGAGCAGCGGCACCGCGCGGGTGCAGCAGGCCGGGCCGGACAGCTCGGTCTCCTTCCCCGCCGGCCGCGTTGCGACGTCAACACACCTACTCCACAAGGAAGTTGGCAGCATGTCCCGCATCATCACCGCAGGCCTGGACGGCTCGTGCGAAAGCCTGGCCGCGGCGGACTGGGCGGCCCGTGAGTCCCTGCTCCGCGATCTGCCCTGCCGCCTGGTACACGCATGGGAACTGCAGTCGTACAACTACCCCAGCGCCTACGCGCCGTCGGTCGGTCCGGCCCTGCAGCGCCACTGGGCGGAGCGCGTGCCGCGCGAGGCCGAGGAGGATCTGCGTCGCCGCTATCCCGACCTGCGGGTCAGCGCCGACCAGGTCGACGGGCAGCCGGTCCCGGTGCTGCTGGCGGCCGCCGCCGACGCAGAACTGCTGGTCATCGGATCACGGGGACTGAGCGGGATCGGCGGTTTCCTGGTCGGCTCGGTGGCGCTCTCGGTCGTGGCCCGCGCCACAAACCCGGTGGTCCTGGTACGGGTCGAGGAGCCGGACGCCTCCGAACCTCGCCCTGCGGAGCCCCCGTTCGGCGAGGTCGTGCTCGGCCTGGGCCTGCGGCGGCCCGCCGACGCGGTGATCGAGTTCGCCTTCGACGCCGCCGCCCGTCGCGCGTCGGCGCTGCGTGTCGTTCACGGCTGGTCCCCGCCGGCCTACTACGGCATGGACACCGGCTTCGGCTACACCTCCGGCGCCGTCACTCCGGGCCTGGGCGGCGAACTGGCCGCGCAGGAGGCAATCGGGCTGACCGACGCGCTGCGACCGTGGCGGGAGAAGTTCCCCGAAGTCGAGGTGACGGAGAAGTCCGTGACCGGCGGGGCCGCCCGCCACCTGGTGGACGCCGCTTCCGGCGCCGGCCTGCTGGTCATCGGCCGCCGCAACCGCAGTTCGGCGATCGGTACGCACCTCGGTCCGGTCGCCCACGCGGTGATGCACCACGCCGCGGCGCCGGTCGCGGTCGTCCCGCACGACTGACCCAGTCAGCACGGGAGCAGGACCCCGGAGCGGGTCAGCGGACGCCGAACCGGCGTCCGCTGACCCGCTCCGGGGCGATGCGCACCCACAGTTCGCGATCGCCGCCCGCCCACGGCGCGGAGCGGACCGCGTCAGTGCCGCGCGGACCGTCGCCGGCACCGAAGAACAAGATCCGGACCAGGGGCGGGCCAACTTGGGTTCAATCCCGGCTCTGCCAACCGTTGCCGCAGGTCAGGCGGTGCTTGCTGCTGCTGGTACTCGGCCAAGGAGGCTCGGACGCAGCAGAGGCCGGCGCTACGGCAGGCGCCACTCCACCGGCTGCGCACCCTGCCCGACCAGCAGGTCGTTGGCCCGGCTGAACGGCCGGGAGCCGAAGAAGCCACGGTCCGCCGACATCGGCGACGGATGCGCGGACTCGATCGCAGGAAGATCCCCCAGCAGCGGCCGGGCGTTGCGGGCATCCCTGCCCCACAGAATCGACACCAGCGGTTTGCCGCGCGCGGCCAGCGCCCGGATGGCCTGCTCGGTGACCTCCTCCCACCCCTTGTCCCGGTGCGCCCCAGGCTTACGAGGAGCCGTCGTCAACGCCCTGTTGAGCAACAGCACACCCTGCTCCGTCCACGGCGTCAGATCCCCGTTCGACGGCCTGGGCAGCCCCAAGTCCGTATGCAGCTCCCGGAAAATGTTCTCCAGACTGCCCGGCAACGAACGCACCTCCGGCGCCACCGCGAAACTCAGCCCGATCGCCATCCCCGGCGTGGGGTAGGGATCCTGACCGACGATCAGGACGCGGACGTCGTCGAAAGGCTGCTGGAAGGCCCGCAGGACATTCGCCCCAGCCGGAAGGTAGGTCCGGCCGGCCGCTATCTCGGCCCGGAGGAAGTCCCCCATGGCGGCGATACGTTCGGCCGCAGGTTCCAGAGCCTTCGCCCAGCCCGCTTCTACAAGTTCATGCAAGGGTCGTGGTGCCACAGCGCGTCACCCTACTGGCACACGCCGGGGTCCCGCACAAAACACAGAAGCCCCCGCTCACGGACGCTACTCTTCCTCCTCATCGAGGTCATTGAGCGGGTCCAGCAGATCGCGCAGTCGGTCATCGGGAAGGAGGAGGAGCCTGGTGCATCCAGTGATCAAGCCACTCCGCCATAGTCATCACGCCGTGCCGGCCTCTCGTCGCCGATACCCAGATCCCGGAACTCCCGCACCTGCGGTGGGCCTGTCCTTCTCACGGCCCTTCAGCCGCGCCAATGATCTGCTGACCAGGCAGGGAGCACAGCCGGTGGACTGGCGACTCCCATGACGCGCCCCGGCCCCGCGTCCGCTGTCCTCGCCGTGGACTCGGGGGGCTCAGGGTTGCGCGTCCTGCTCGGCCTCGCCGACGGCACCGGCGCGGACCGCTCCGGGCCGGTGGCGTCCGAGGAGCCGGTGCGCACGGGCCCGCGCGGCATCGACGCCGAGCACCTGCTCGAACAACTGCTGCCGATGGCACGAAAGTTGATGAGCGAGGCCGGGATCGAACGGCTGGCGGCCATCGCCATCGGAGCCGCCGGCCTCGCCACCCTGGGCGACGAGCTGCGCGCCGAACTGCCGTCGGCCCTGGAGCGTGAACTGGGCGTACGGCGGCTGGTGCTGGCCGCCGACGCGGTCACCGCGTACACGGGCGCGCTGGGCCGGCGGCCGGGCGCGGTGATCGCCGCGGGCACGGGTCTGATCGCGATCGGCACGGACCTGACGAGCTGGCGCCGGGCCGACGGCTGGGGACATCTGCTCGGCGACTGCGGCGGCGGTGCCTGGATCGGGCGCGCCGGACTGGAGGCGGCGATCAGGGCCTTCGACGGGCGACGGGGCGGTTCACAGGCGCTGCTGGTGCGCGCCGAGCGGATGTTCGGGCCCGTCCCGGGCATGCCCGGCAAGTTGTACGCACGCGCGGACCGGCCCGCGGTGCTGGCCTCCTTCGCCCCCGAGGTCGCGGCCTGCGCCGGCGGCGACCCGGTGGCGGCGGACGTCCTGCGGGCGGCCGCGCGTCACATGGCCGAGTCGGCCGCCGCGGTCTGCCCGACCGGCGAAGGCGCCCAAGTAGCGCTCACCGGCGGCTTGTTCAAGATGGGCGACCCGCTGCTCGTACCGCTGCGCGAGGAGCTGGCGGAGCAACTGCCGCACGCCCGGCAGGTACCGGCCGCGGGAGACCCGTTGCACGGCGCCCTGCTCATCGCCGGCGACCTGGCGAACGACGAACTCACGCTCCCCCGTGACGAGCGGCTGCTCTTCGTGGTGACCGAGTGATCGAAAGTTCACCACGCCCGAAATAGGGCCCGAAAAGGCAGATTGATACGCACCTGCCGGGTATGCGAGTTCCCCGGTCCGCCACGGGAGTCGACACTTGCCCCGGGGATGTCGAGTCATCCCGTAGCGATCATTTCCGTTCTGTACGTAACTCATCAGACAAAAGCGGACGGATACCGCTCACCTGCACCCTCCCCGAACAGGGGAGCCCAGGAAGCCAGTAACATGCGACGCCATGAGCTCCCCCACTGGGCCCGCGTCCGGCCTGCCTGTACGAATGCCGCGACCTCGCCAGCCCGGGCGGCACCGCCGTCCCGAGCCGCTGGCGGCTCCCGAGGGCGCGCCCGCGCTCGTCCTCGCGCTGCCGGGCACGCCCAGTGCCGCCACGCGCAGCCTCGCCGAGGAGGTCGTGAGCATCGCCCGCTCCGAGCTCCCCGGCCTCGACGCCCGCATCGGGTACCTCGACGGGGACGACGCCGAGTTCCCGACCCTGCAGTCCGTGCTGTCCCGCGCCGCCGAGGAGCGTGTCGCCCGCTTCGAGCAGGCCCGCGCCGCCGGTGCGGACGTGACCGAGCCCGACGGCCCTGTCGCCGTCGTGGTGCCGCTGCTCGCCAGCCCGGACAACGCGCTGCTGCGCCGGATCCGCCAGGCGGTCATGGACAGCCGCATCGCGGCCGATCTGACCGATGTGCTCGGCCCGCACCCGCTGCTCGCCGAGGCGCTGCACGTGCGCCTCTCCGAGGCCGGCCTGGCGCGTGCCGACCGCGCCCGGCTGTTCACCGTGGCCACCGCCGCGGACGGCATCATCCTCGCCTCCGTGGGCGGCGAGGAGGCCGTACAGGCGGCCGGGATCACCGGCATGCTGCTCGCCGCGCGGCTCGCCGTGCCGGTGATGGCGGCGGCGCTCGACGAGGAGGGCGCGATCGCGGCCACCGCGGAGCAGCTGCGCGGATCAGGCTCCCAGCAGCTGGCCCTCGCGCCGTATCTGATCGGTCCGGAGCTCGACCCGGGGCTGCTCGACGCGGCCACCAAGGAAGCGGGCTGCTCCGCCGCCGAGGCGCTCGGCCCGTACCCGGCGATCGGCAAGCTCGCGCTGGCCAAGTACACGACGGCGCTGGGCATCGCCCCGCAGCAGCCGCAGGGCGCTCCGGTCCGCTAGCCGCACCAGTAACGCCGAAAGGGCCCGTTCCGTTCAAGAACGGGCCCTTCGTCATGCCGGGGGAGCCCGAGGCGCCACCCCGGGCCGCGGGTCAGCCGAAGATCACGCAGGACGCCGCCGGCACGTCCAGCGAGCCGCCCTTGCGCAGCATGCCGGTGGCCGGGTCGACCGCGAACCAGGTCACGTCCCCGGAGCGTTCGTTGGCGGCGTACAGATGACGTCCGGAGGGATGCAGGGCGATGGCGCGCGGCCAGACGCCGCCGCACGGCACCGTCGCGACCAGCCGCAGCTCCTCCCCGTCTAGGGCCAGCACCGAGAGGACGTCCTGGCCCCGGACGGCCGTCCAGACGAAGCGGCCGTCGGGCGAGACGACGATGCCCGACGGGAAGGCGTCGCCGTCCGGTGAGCCCGGCAGCACCGGAGTCTCACCGAAGGGCCGCAGCGCCCCGTCCGCGGCGTCCCAGCGGCAGACGGTGACGGTCGGCGCGAGCTCGTTCAGCACGTACGCGTGCTCGCCGCGCGGGTGGAAGGCGAGGTGGCGGGGTCCGGAGCCGGGCCGCAGCGCGATCTCGCGGTGCAGCGCGAACGCCCCGCCGTTCAGCGTGCACACCCGCACCGAATCCGTGCCGAGGTCCACGCTGACCGCCCACCGGCCGCTCGGGTCGGGCTGCACCTGGTGGGCGTGCGGGCTCTGCTGGCGCGGTGAGTGCGGGCCGGACCCCGTGTGCGTGAACACGTCGGACGGGGCGGCCGCGAGGCTTCCGTCGCCGCGGAGGGGCACCGCGGTCACGCTGCCCGAACCGTAGTTGGCGGTCAGGACGTGTCCGTCGAACAGGCTCAGGTGCGTGGGCCCGCTGCCGCCGACCGGTACGGGCGGCCCGGCGAGCTCCGGCTTGGCGCCGGTCACGCGGTACGCGGCCACCGCGCCCTCGGCCGTCTCCCTGACGGCGTAGAGCGTGTCACCGTCCGAGGACAGCGCGAGGTACGACGGGTCGGGGACACCGTCCGAGGCGCTCAGGACCGTGAGCGCGCCGCTGTCCTCGTCGACGGCCGCGGTGAGGACACCGAGGCCGCCCGCCGCCGTGAACGAGCCTATGAACGCCCGTGGTTGCCGCCTGCCGCCGTCCGTCACTGCCGTCCCCTCTCGGTTCTGCGCTGCTCGGGGCGACGGTAGCAGTCGGAGATCAGCGGTCTAGACCAAGGTGTCTCCCGGGTGGCCCGCCGCACGGGCGCGGGCCTCCGGGTGGTGAACGTACGCCGGGTGCCGTTCGACCTCCTCGTAGGTGCGGTGGAACACCGGTGTCGCACTGGCGGAGATCGGCGGCACGATCCAGGACCACTCGGCGCCGACCTTGCGGCCCTTGCGCTCCTCGCGGCCGAGGTGGGTGAGGAACCGCTGCGACTCGGTGTGGTGGTCGGTGACCGTGACGCCGGCGCGGTCGAACGAGTACAGGACGGAGCGGTTGAGTTCGACGAGCGCGCGGTCCTTCCACAGCGAGCGGTCGGTGCGGGTGTCGAGGCCCAAGTGGTCCGCGACGAGCGGCAGGAGGTCGTAGCGGTCGGCGTCGGCGAGATTGCGGGCGCCGATCTCGGTGCCCATGTACCAGCCGTTGAAGGGGGCGGCGGGGTAGCAGATGCCGCCGATCTCCAGGCACATGTTGGACAGCGCGGGCACCGCGTGCCAGCGCAGTCCGAGCGCCCGCCACCAGGTGTACTCGGGGTGCGCCAGCTCGACCTCCAGCACCGCGTCCGGCGGCAGCGCGAACCAGCGGGGCCGGTCACCGGCCGCCTGGATCAGCAACGGCAGGACGTCGAAGGGCGTTCCGGGGCCACCGGGCCAGCCGAGGCGACGGGCGAGCGCGGTGAGGCCGGCGTTGCGCGGATCGCCGGTCACCCTGCCGCCGGGACGGTCGTAGCCGGCGTACCGGAGGAGCTGTTCGTTCCAGATCCGCGGGCCGGGGCGGCCCGGTGCGTCGGGCGCGAAGACCGTGATCAGCGCCCGGATCCGGCCGCCTCGCGTCGCCTCCCGCAGATGGTCGGCCGACGCGTCGGCGACGTCCTGCGGGTCCCGCACGTCCCTGCGGTCCCGCACGGTCAGCGAGCGCCAGTAGAGCCGTCCGATGCACCGGTTGGCGTTCCGCCAGGCGACCCGGGCGCCGTGGACGAGCTCCGCCGTGGTGTGCCGGTAGGTCCCGGTCTCCGCGATCTCCGCGCGTACGGCGGCGATTCGGCGGGCCGGGTCGCCGAGCCGTTCCTCCGCGTGGCGCAGGGTGAGGAACTCGACTGCCTCACGGAGGAGTTCGCGGGATGCCGGCGGCAACGGGTCGACGCGGGGCGCCGATTGCACGGTCCGCGCCTCGGTCCCCTGCGGGCCGCCGATGAGGAGCCGGCCCTGAAGGCCGGTGACCCGGCCCGCGCCGGCGCGGTCCGCGGCCCACGATTCCAGGCACGAGACGACGCCGGTCCGGTCGTACGGCGGTTCCGGGCCGGCGGCGTCGGCCGGAACGCGGTCCAGCCAGCCGCCCGGTCCGTCGCCCCGCGACGGCGGGAACTCCGCGCTCCCGCCATATGCCGCGGACTCTCGGCGTCCGCGTGGGAAGTTCCGCATGGCGCACCCCCAAAACGGCTCGCCCGCGGGCCGCTCCCGCACGGTCCACGGGGTGCGTGCGTTGATAGCCGCGGGGTTACCCCTCCTGGCCGCTGATCCACCCTCCAGATGGCCCGTGCATGTGTCTTGTGCCCGGCCGGCTGTCCGTCAGGCCCCGACGAGCCGGGAGCCCCGCAGCGGCGCGGCGAGGGCTCCGAGCGCGCGCTCCAGGCCGTGCAGATGGGCGAGTGCCTGTTCGGCGCCCGGGTGGTGGCCGGGCACGGCCGCATGGGCCGCCATGGCCGGTTCCGGCACGGCCCCGACGAGCGTTTCCACGGCCGTCTCGACGCGCCTGCACGCGGCGGTGAGGCGTGCGTCGTGCGAGGCGTCGGGATCGGCGGCGAGGGCCGCGAGCCCCCGCGCCTCCCGGGCGCAGTCGTCGAGCAGCGCGAGGATCCGACGGGCCCGGGCCTTGCGGGCCCGGAGCGGGTTGAGCGGGTGGACCAGGGGCGCGAGGGCCATGCGTACCCGGCCGAGCAGCGCTTCGAGCTCCGCCACGCGCGGCGCGGGGTCGGCTCCGTCGTCGCCCGCAAGTCGTCGTGCCGCAGCCGCGGTGCAGCCGTGGACCGCGTGGAGGGCCCGTTCCACCCAGCGGTCGGTCACCGCGTGCGTGGTGACCGGCAGGATCAGGGCGACGGCGAGGGCCGCGCCGAGCGCGCCGACGCCGGTCTCCGCGAACCGCAGGGCGAGCAGCCCGGGATGCAGCACGCCGAGGAGCCCGTACAGCAGCCCTGCCATGACGGTGACGAAGAACATCATCCAGCTGTACGAGGGCGCCGCCGTGTAGAAGATGCCGAAGACGCAGACCCCGACCAGTGCGGCGGTGGGCACCGGGGCGCCGTGCAGGGGGACGGCGACCAGCAGGCCGGCCACGATGCCGGCGACCGTTCCGACGACGCGCCGGAAGCCGCGTACCAGCGTCTCGCCGCGCGAAGCGGTGTTCACGAAGATCCACCAGGCGGTGCCCACGGCCCAGTACCAGCGGTCGTGGGAGAGGACCGGGCCCGCGGCGACGGCGAACGCGCAGGCGGCGGTCGCCTGGAAGGCCTGGCGGGTGGCGGGCCGGTCGAGACCGCGCCCGTCCAGCGGAGCGGGCGCCGCGGGCAGCGGGGTGCGCCGCTCGATGCACCACACGCCGAACCGCACCACCGAGCAGGCGGCCAGGGCCAGCCCCACGGCCGCGTACAGCCGCGCCAGTTGACCTGGCACGGCGTGCAGGAACTGCGTGGTGAAGAACATCATGAACGCGAAGATCCCGAGCGCATGGCCGCGCGGCCCCCAGCGGCGGGCGTACACGCCGCAGAAGATCACCGCGAGCCACGTCGCGTCGCGCAGGGCCGGGACCCCGTGCAGCGCCGTCGCGAGCGCCAGGACGGGGAAGCCGACGACGGGCAGCAGGGCGGTGGTGACCGCCTGGCCGCGTACGGTCGGATCACCCACCGTGAACAGCGCGAGGAGCGCCGCGAGACCGCCCGTGATCGAGGCGGGCAGCGACAGTCCGGCCAGTTCCGACGCGGCCACCGCGAGGCCGATGCCGACCACCGCACGCAGCGAGACCCGCAGCCGGACCAGTCCGGGATCCGGAGCCGTGAACATCTTCTTCACCGTCGGCAGCCCGCCCCCGTTTCTTGTGAACGCATCGTCAGGACATGGGAATGGCGCCGCGGGCACGGATCCGGCTTCATTGCCGTCCTGCGCTGCGCGACGCCATCAATACAGACAAGATAAGCATCAGGAGGGCAGTGGCTCAACTCGGCCACCATCCACTGGACCATTGGTACAGTCGTCGATGATCACCCGTGACAGCAGGAAGGCCAACGGACCATGGCCGTGGACGAGCTCGACACCCGTATCCTCCGGCTGCTCCTGGAGCAGCCCCGGACCAGCATGCGGGAGTACGCGCGCCTGCTGGGCGTCGCCCGCGGCACGCTCCAGGCCCGCCTGGACCGGCTGGAGCGCGAAGGGGTCATCACCGGCACCGCCCCTTCGCTGTCGCCCGCCGCGCTCGGCCATCCCGTCCTCGCGTTCGTGCACATCGAGGTGACCCAGGGCAATCTCGTCGACGTGGGGGACGCGCTGGCGGCCGTGCCGGAGATCGTTGAGGCGTTCTCGATCACGGGCGGCGGCGATCTGCTGACCCGCGTCGTGGCACGTGACAACGCCCACCTGGAGGACGTCATCCAGTCCCTGATCAGCCTGCCGGGCGTGGTCCGTACCCGCACCGAAGTGGTCCTGCGCGAGCGCGTCCCGCATCGGCTGCTGCCCCTCGTGGAGTCGATGGGCCGCGCCGGGAAGAACTGATCGTTGGCATCCTGGAAGCCATGAGCACTCTCGGCGGCACGGCGGTCATCTTCGATCTCGACGGCACGCTCGTGGACAGCGAGCCGAACTACTTCGAGGCAGGACGACGGACACTCGCCGAGCACGGCGTCACGGACTTCACCTGGGCGGACCACGAGCGGTACGTGGGCATCAGCACCCTGGAGACGCTCGCGCTCTGGAAGGAGCGGTACGGTCTCGACGCTCCGCTCGACGCGTTGCTCGCGGACACCAACAGCCGCTATCTGGCGCTGGCCCGGGCCGCCACGCGGGTCTACCCGGAGATGCGGAAGTTCGTGGAGCTGCTCGCCGGCGAGGGGATACCGCTGGCCGTCGCCTCCGGTTCCTCACCGGAGGCGATCGAGGCGATCCTGGCCGGCACGGGGCTGGCCGAGTGGCTCACCACCACCGTCTCCGCCGACGAGGTCGCCCACGGCAAGCCCGCCCCCGATGTCTTCCTGGAGGCCGCGCGCCGGCTGGGAGCGTCACCTGCGGACTGCGTGGTCCTGGAGGACGCCGCTCCGGGCGCCGCCGCCGCGCACGCGGCCGGGATGCGCTGCATCGCGATCCCGTACGTGGCCGCCCAGGCGGACGACCCGGCGTTCGCGACGGCCGGGCTGCTGCTGCGCGGCGGCCAGACCGAGTTCACGGCACGTGGCGCGTACGACTGGCTGGTGCGGTCGACGCCGTCGTCGCCGTCCGCGGACACCTAGGGCCTGGCTCGACGGTCGCATGCGTACCGGCGCTACGCGCGGCGGCCGGGTTTGCCGCGCTTGCCGCCCTTGGGGGCGCCTTTGGAGCCGCTCCGGTTGCCCGTGCCCTTGCCCGGCGCGGGCTTGCGCCGTGCGTCGCCTTTGGGGGGCTGCTTGCGTTTCGGCTGCTGCGTCGGGGCCGGGGCCGCGGCGCGCCCGCGTGTGCTGTTGACGGTCCGCCCGCGCACGATGCCGATGAAGTCCTCCACCAGGTCGGTGGTCTTCTCCTCGGGCCACGCCAGGGCGACGCGGGACTCGGGGGCGTCCGAGACCGGGCGGTAGGTCAGGTCCTTGCGGTGGTGCAGGCGGGCGAGCGACTGCGGGACGACGAGGAGCCCCACGCCTGCCGCGACCAGTTCGACCGCGTCCTCCGTCGTCGCCGGGCGCTCGATCGCGGGCCTCCCCGGCAGGCTCTCCCATTCGAGGACGTCGTCGAGGGGGTGGAACACGATGTCGTCGGCGAGGTCCTCGGCGGACACCTCGTCGACCGCCGCCACGACATGGTCCTTCGGGACCACGACCACCGTCGCCTCGGTGTAGAGGGGGATCGCGCTGAGGTCCGTGCCGTCGACCGGCAACCGGACGAAACCGGCGTCCGCGGCACCGCCCCGCAGCACCTCGCCGGACTCGGCGGGCGACACCGCGACGAGGGTCAGCGGAACGTCGGGCAGGCGCTCGTTCCAGATCCGCACCCATTTGGTGGGCGTCACTCCCGGGACATACGCGAGCCGGAACGAGGGGGATGCTTCCGAGCCTGTCACCTGGCCAGGCTACCGGGCGTGGTCAGCGGTAGCTCACATGGTCGATACCCTGGACACCATGACGTCGCACCAGACCACCCAGACGATGAAGCCCGCGACCGCGGCGAAGAAGCTGGGTGTGTACCTCCAGGCCACGCCCGCCGAGTTCCAGGAGGGTGTCGTCTCCCGCACCGAGCTCAGCGCGCTGCAGACCGATCCGCCCGAGTGGCTGGTGGAGCTGCGCCGCAGCGGCCCGCACCCCCGCCCGGTGATCGCGGCCAAGCTGGGCGTCTCCATCGCCGGGCTCGCCCGCGGCGGAGTCACCGAAGCCCTCACCACCGAGCAGATCGAGGCGCTGAAGGCGGAGAGCCCCGAGTGGCTGCAGCGGGAGCGTGCCACCCAGGCCGAGGTCCGCAAGGAATCGGTCCGCATCAAGGAGAAGCAGGCGGAGCGCGACAGCCGGTCCGACGACTGACGCTCCTGACCTCCTTCCCGTCGCCGAGTCCAGCGGGTCGGTCTTCCTGCTGCCCAGCCCAACGGGGTCGGCCTTCCCGTGGCCCAGTCCAACGGGGTCGGCTTTCCCGCTGCCCAGACCAGCGGGTCAGCCTCCCTGTCGCCCAGTCCAGCCGGTCGGCCGGTTCAGGCCGCCTCGTGTCTCCCGTGGGCACGCGCCGCCGCCCGGTTCTCCGCGTCACGGTGAATGGGCGTTCGCGTGCCTGTCAGCGGCGCGCCCGTCCCGCCCTGCCGGGCCGCCACGATCTCCGCGGCGATGGACAGCGCGGTCTCCTCGGGCGTACGAGCGCCCAGGTCGAGGCCGATCGGTGAGCGCAGCCGGGCCAGTTCGCGCTCGGTGAGGCCGACGTCGCGCAGCCTGCGGTCGCGGTCCTCGTGCGTACGGCGGGAGCCCATGGCCCCGACGAACGCCACCGGAAGCCGCAGAGCCGTCTCCAGCAGTGGTACGTCGAACTTGGCGTCGTGGGTGAGCACGCACAGGACCGTGCGCTCGTCGGTCTCGGTGTGCCGGAGAGAGCGGTGCGGCCAGTCGACCACGATCTCGTCCGCCTCGGGGAAGCGGGCACGCGTGGCGAAGACCGGTCGGGCGTCGCACACCGTCACCCGGTATCCGAGGAACTTGCCCACGCGTACGAGCGCGGTGGCGAAGTCGACCGCCCCGAAGACGATCATGCGGGGCGGCGGCACGCTCGACTCGACCAGCAGCGTCAGCCCGCCCGGGCAGTGCGCGCCGCTCTCCGAGAGCTCGACCGTGCCGGTGCGTCCCACGGCCAGCATGGCCCGTGCCTCGGCCACGACGGTCCGGTCCAGCTCCAAAACCCCGTCGAAGCCCCCTTCGTGCGATCCGTCGGCGTGGACGAGCAGGAGCCTGCCGAGCATCTCGGCCGGGCCCCGGGCCACCCGGGCCACGGCGGTGGCCTCCCCGCGCGAGGCGGCCGACAGGGCCGCCGCGCACCGCGCCCTGTCCGGTGCGTCCGTCCTGACGGGGGTGACCAGGACGTCGATGACTCCGCCGCAGGTCAGTCCCACGGCGAAGGCGTCCTCGTCGCTGTAGCCGAACCGTTCGAGCACCGCAGCGCCGTCCTCGAGGGCCTGGACGCACAGGTCGTACACCGCGCCTTCCACGCAACCCCCGGAGACGGACCCGACGACCGTGCCCCGGCTGTCGACGGCGAGGGCGGCGCCGGGGCCGCGCGGCGCGCTGCCGCCGACGGCCACGACCGTCGCGACGGCGAAGTCCCGGCCCTCCTCGGCCCACCGGTTCAGCTCGTCGGCGATGTCAAGCATCCCCGTCCCTTCCCGCCGCTGCCTGCGCCAGCAGGACGCGGTCGGGCCGGATCGGCAGGTCGCGGTGGCGTACGCCGGTCGCGTGCCAGACCGCGTTGGCGATGGCGGCCGCCGCTCCCACCACACCGATCTCGCCGATGCCCTTGATCCCGACGGGGTCGTCCGGGTCCGGGTCGTCGACCCAGTCCGCCTCGATGGGCGGTACGTCGGCGTGCGCGGCGAAGTGATAGCCCGCCAGGTCGGCACCGACATGGCCGCCCGAGGCCTGGTCCCTGGTCGCCTCCTCGTGCAGCGCCATCGAGAGCCCCCACACCATTCCGCCGATGAACTGGCCGCGCGCGGTCAGCGGGTTGATGATCCGGCCGGCGGCGAAGATGCCGAGCATCCGCCGTACGCGTATCTCGCCGGTGGTGTCGTCGACGGCGACCTCGGCGAACTGCGCCCCGAAGGCGTGGCGTTCCTTCTGCGACAGCGCGCCGACGGCCGCGGAGGTGTCCGACCGGGCGGTGATCCCTTCCGCCGGAATGCTGCCGCCGAGGGGCAGTTGTGCCCGCAGCTCGATCGCCGCGGCGCTGATCGCCCAGGCCCAGGAGCGGGTGCCCATCGAACCGCCGGCGATCATCGCCTGCCCGAAGTCGCTGTCCGCGATCCGCATCCGGATGCGCTTCGGCTCGACCTCCAGCGCGTCCGCGGCGATCAGGGTCAGCGCGGTCCGTGCCCCGGTCCCGATGTCCGCCGCGGTGATCCGCACGGTGAAGGTGCCGTCCGCCTCGGCCGTCACGGCCGCCGTGGACGGCGCGGACAGGGTCGGGAAGGCGGCCGCGGCCGTACCGGTCCCGAGCAGCCAGCGGCCTTCGCGGCGGAGGCCGGGACGCGGGTCGCGGTCCGCCCAGCCGAACCTGCGCGAGCCCTCGTGGAAGCAGTCGAGAAGACGGCGGCTGCTGAACGGCAGCCCCGAGACGGGACCGGCATCCGGTTCGTTGCGGACCCGCAGCGCGATCGGGTCGATTCCGCACTTCGCGGCGAGTTCGTCGAGCGCGGACTCCAGCGCGAATGATCCCGGTGCCTCGCCCGGAGCGCGCATCCAGCTCGGCGTCGGCACATCGAGCCGTACGACACGGTTGACGGTGTGATGCGCCGTGGCGTCGTACATCGCGTGCTCGAAGTCGGCGCTCCGCTCGACGAATTCGTGCACGGTCGAGGTGAGGGAGTCCGACTGGTGATCGACGGCGCGCAGCCGCCCGTCGGCGTCGGCGCCGAGCCTGACCCGCTGGGCCGTGGGGCTCCGGTAGCCGACGAGTGAGAACATCTGACGGCGGGTCAGCACGACTCGGACGGGGCGGTGGAGGACGGTCGTCGCCATCGCGGCGAGTACCGCGTGCGGGCGGGTCGCCTTGGATCCGAAGCCGCCGCCCACGTGTTCGGAGCGCACCCGCACCGAATCGGCGTCGAGTGAGAACAGCTTGGCCAGTTCGTCGGCGACGAACCTGCTGCCCTGGTTGGAGTCGACGACTTCGAGTCGGCCGTTGTCCCAGCGCGCCATCGCGGCGTGCGGCTCCAGCGGGCTGTGGTGTTCTTCCGGTGTGGTGTACTCCGCGTCCACGACCACGGCGGACGCGGCCAGTTCGGCCTCCACGTCCCCCTTCTCCGTCTCGGAACCCTCCGGCGTGTAGCTGCCGGAGTGCCCGGCGAAGAAGGCGACGTCGTGCGTCTCCTCGTCGTACTCGACGACAAGCGCCTCGGCGGCCTCCCTCGCCTGCTCGGAGGTCTCGGCGACCACCAGCGCCACCGGCCAGCCGACGTACGGGACACGGTCGTGCTGGAAGAGCTGGAGGACCGGGTCGGGTACGCCGAACAGGCTCGTGTACGCCGTTTCGAGGCGGGGGGCGTTGCCGTGGTGCAGGACGGCGAGGACGCCCGGCATCGCGAGGACGGGAGCGGACTCGACCGAGCGGACGCGTCCGCGGGCCACGGAGGACAACACCAGCCAGCCGTGGGCGAGTTCGGCGAAGGGGATCTCTCCCGCGTAGCGGGCCGCTCCGGTGACCTTGTCCCGGCCCTCCAGGCGGGTGTGCGCGGTGCCGACCGCAGCGGTCACCGCCGTGGTTCCGGTCGTGGTGGTCATCGGGCGGCCTCCTCGGTGAGTTCGGTCAGCACGGCCACGACGAGGTTGCGTGTCAGCGGCACCTTGTAGCCGTTGTGGGGCAGTACCTCGGCGGCCGCCAGCTCGGCGTCCGCGGCGGCGGCGAACGCCTCGGCGCTCGCCGGGCCCCCGGTGAGCAGACGCTCGGCCTGCCGGGCACGCCACGGCCGGGACGCGACCGCCCCGAAGGCGAGGCGCACTTCGCGTACGACGCCGTCCTGGACGTCCAGGGCGGCGGCGATCGAGCCGATCGCGAACGCGTAGGAGGCGCGTTCCCGCACCTTGCGGTAGCGCGAGAGGGCGGCCACCGGCGCGGGCGGCAGCGTGACGCCGGTGATCAGCGCGCCGGCCGGCAGTGCGGTCTCCAGATGGGGTGTGTCACCCACGGGGCGGTAGAACTCCGTGAGCGGCAACTCCCCCGGCCCGTCGGCGGTTTCGTACCCGATGACGGCATCGAAGGCGGCGAGGGCCACCGCCATGTCCGAGGGGTGGGTGGCCACGCAGTGTCCGGAGGCGCCGAGGATCGCGTGGTTGTGGTGCTCACCCTCGATGGCGGGGCAACCGCTGCCGGGAGCCCGCTTGTTGCACGGTTTGGTGAGGTCGGTGAAGTAGCCGCAGCGGGTGCGCTGGAGCAGGTTCCCGCCGACCGTGGCCATGTTGCGCAGCTGCCCCGAGGCGCCGGCCAGCACGGCCTGGGCCAACGCCGGGTAGCGGCGCCGCACTTCGGGATGAGCGGCGAGGTCGCTGTTGGTGACGGTCGCGCCGATGTGCAGACCGCCGTCCCGCGTCGACTCGATCCGGTCGAGGGGGAGTTCGCGTACGTCGATGAGCCGGGCGGGCCGCTCCACACCGGTCTTCATCAGGTCGACGAGGTTGGTGCCACCGCCCAGGAAGCGCGCCTCGGGGTCGGCGCCGAGCAGGGCGACCGCCCCGGAGACATCGAAGACACGCTCGTAGCCGAATTCCCTCATGCCGCCGCCTCCGTCCCGGCGGTTCGCGCCTCGGAGGTGTCGGATCCGGCCTGCGCGGCCTGCGCCACGGCCTGAACGATCGACACGTAGGCGCCGCAGCGGCACAGATTGCCGCTCATCCGCTCCCGGATCTCTTCGGGGGTGAGCGGTGGCGGTCCCGCTTCCGGACGCACGTCGGCGGTGACGGCACTCGGCCAGCCCGCCGCGTGCTCCTCGATCACCGCGAGGGCCGAACAGATCTGACCCGGGGTGCAGTACCCGCACTGGTAGCCGTCGAGGTCGAGGAAGGCCTGCTGCACCGGGTGCAGTCGCTCCCCGTCCGCCACGCCTTCGATGGTGGTGATCGCCCGGCCCTCGGCGGCCACCGCGAGCTGCAGACAGGAGACGGCCCGGCGTCCGTCGAGCAGCACCGTGCAGGCGCCGCACTGGCCCTGGTCGCAGCCCTTCTTGGTGCCGGTCAGATCGAGGTGTTCGCGCAGTGCGTCGAGCAGGGTGGTGCGGTGGTCGACGGGCAGCGTGTGTTTCTCGCCGTTGATGTTCAGGGTGATGGCGCTGGACGTCGATGGGGCCATGATCAGCCTTCTTTCGCGTATCTGAGGCGCGTCAACGAGACGCTCCCGCGGGCGGGCCGGGAGCGAGGGGGTGGCGCTGTGCGTGGGGAGCCGGGCCCACGGGGTCGGCGGCGTGTGAAGCCGCAGGCGGCGATCGATGCCGGGGCCCCCGCGAGCCGCGGCGAACGGCACCCAGGGCCCCCGTGACCGGCCATACTGGCCGGATCTGCCGTATGGTGAAGCCAAGCGGACAACTGTCCGGTACTCCGGAAACCTAACGGACAGTTGTCCGGTTAGCAAGAGCGGGCTCCGCGTGATTCCGGAAGGAGGAGGAGTGCACCCGAAGAAGGACGCACCCCTGCGCTCGGACGCGCAACGGAATCGCGAGCGCATCCTCGAAGTGGCGCTGGCGGAGTTGACGCGTGCGTCGGACACCCCGCTGAGTGCGATCGCCAAGAAGGCGGGCGTCGGCCAGGGCACCTTCTACCGCAACTTCCCGAGCCGCGAGGCGCTCGTCATGGAGGTCTACCGGTACGAGGTGCAGCAGGTCGCCGACACCGCGACCCAGTTGCTCGCATGCCGCGCGCCGGACCGGGCTCTTCGGGAGTGGATGGACCGGCTCGCCCAGTACGCCATGGCCAAGGCAGGCCTGGCCGACGCGATGCGGCACGCCACCAGCGCGCGCGGCAGTCTGAGCAAGCTGGGGCACGGCCCGGTGACGTCGGCGATCACGCTCCTGCTGCAGGCGAACGAGGACGCGGGCACGATCCGCCCGGGTCTGACCCCGGACGACTTCGTGCTCGCCATCGCCGGGCTCTGGCAGATCGACCCGCACAGCGACTGGCAGCCGCGTGTCGCCCGGCTCCTGGACCTCGTGATGGACGGGCTGCGCGCGGGAGCGCCGGGGCGGTGACCGGCCGGGGCGCGTTGCGCGGGCGGCAGCCCGGGTCCGGCTCCTCGGCCCCGGTGCCCGGCCTTCGCGGCCCGGGGTCCGGCTCCCTCGCGGATCCGGATGCCGGGGACCGGCTTCCGAGCCCGGGTCCGGCGCTCCCGCGACAGGTCAGCGGCGCGTCAGGACCGCGTGCGTGGCAGCCGGTGAGCTGACCAGCTCGGCGACCTGGTAGCCCTGGACACCGTCGGCCAGGTTGTCGAGCAGGCGCTCGCCCCGCCCGACGAGCAGCGGTACGACGGCCAGGTGCAGTTCGTCGACCAGGCCGGCGCGCAGATACTGCTGCACGGTGGCCGGTCCCCCGCCGATGCGCACGTCCCGGCCGCCGGCCGCCTCGAAAGCCCGCTCCAGAACCCTCTCGACGGGTTCGTCGGTGAAGTGGAAGGTGGTGCCGCCCTCCATCGTCAGTGACGGCCGCAGGTGGTGCGTGTGGACGAACACGTCGTGGTGGTAGGGCGGATTGGCGCCCCACCAGCCCGTCCAGGACTCGTCCTGCCAGGGCCCGCGCTGGGGTCCGAACATGTGCCGGCCCATGATCGTGGCGCCGATGTTCTCCTCACTGCGTTCGACCCGGTCGACGTCGATCCCCGTCCTGCCGTCGGCATGGTCCCGCATCGCGGCGAACATCCAGGCGTGCAGGCCGTCTATCCCGTCGCCGAAGGGTGCGTCCAGGCGCTGGTCGGTGCCGGCGGCGAAGCCGTCGAGGGAGACGGTCAGGTTGTGTGCGCGCAGCTTGGGCATGGGGTGCTCCTCGGCTCGTTGTTCCCGCTCTCACCCCTGCGTCGAGCGGGGAGCGGCAGGATCGACAGCCCTCCCGAGAAATTCTGGGAATCTCTCGGTCCAGTGTCCGCCGACGGCCGCGGCGAGGCTTTTCGAGCCCGGTCAGCCACCCTCTCGGAAGCAGCTGAGCTGGCGTTCGAGGCTGCTGCTCAGATGGTCCCGCATGGCCTGTGCGGCCCGGTCGGAGTTGCGCCGCAGGAGGGCACGCAGGATGCGCTCGTGCTCCGCCACCGTCGCCGGGCCCGCGCCGGCGATGGCGCTGAAGCGGAAGATGTGGAGGTGGGCGTGCAGACGCTCGACGGCGTCCGCGAGCAGGCCGCGCCCCGACGCCGTGGCCAGCGCGTCGTGGAACTGCTGGTCGAGGGCGGCGAACCGGCCGTACACCGCGTAGCTCTCGCCCTCTTCCGGCTCGCCCCTCATCTCCTCCATGAGCTCTTCCATCCGGTCCAGTTGGGCCTCGGTGGCCCGCTCGGCCGCCAGCGCCGCGGCGTGCGGTTCGAGCAGCAGCCGCATCTCGAAGAGCTCCTCGATGCCCTCGACCGTGAGGAGATCGGTGGCGCGATAACCGGCGAGGGACCGCTTGGTGACCAGCCCGTCCGCCTCCAGCCGGGCGAGCGCCTCGCGCACCGGCGTCGGTGACACCTCGAGGACACGCGCGAGGGCCTCGATGCCCACCCGGGCCCCGGGCTTGATCTGGTGGTCCATCACCATCGCCTTGATGGCCTCGTACACGCTGTCGGCCAGCACTTGGCGCTGCGGGAGGACACGGGGCGGCGGGATGTCTTCGGGGGCCGCGTCCGGCACTCCGTCGTGAGGCTTCTCCGACAGCATGCTGCCTCCCCTTGAGCCATCCGGACGATCGGCTCCACGAATCGTATAGGTTTCCCGCGCTCTTCCCGCTGCGGCTCATGGCTTCATGTGCCCGCCCCCACCTGGGAGTTGTCGTCCGAGGGCCGCGGTACGTCCGCTGCCGCGTGGATGAGGCGGATGACCTGGCCGCTCATCCGCTCGTAGTCGTGCTCGTTGCCGACCTCGCCACGGATCCGGTGGTCCGCCATGACGACGATGCGGTCGGCCAGCGTCACCATCTCGCCGAGGTCACTGCTGATCAGCAGGATCGGCAGACCGCCGCGGGCGAGCTCCCAGATCAGTTCGTGGAAGGCGTGCTTGGTGCGGACGTCCACTCCGACGGTCGGTTCGTCGACGACGAGCAGCCGGGTCTCCGCCGCCAGCCACTTGGCGAGGCTCACCTTCTGCTGATTTCCGCCGGAGAGGTCACCGGCGTTCTGTTCCAGGGAGGCGATACGGATCCCGAGCCGTGCCACGAGATCGTCGGCGACGTCTCTCTCCTGCTGGTCGGAGACGTACCCGAGGGCCCGCGCCAGTCTCTTCCACACCGTGACGGTGATGTTCCGCAGGATCGGCTGCTCGAGGAAGACGCCTTCCTCCTTGCGGTTCTCGGTGAGATAGCCGACGCCGTACTCGTGCAGTGCCTGCCGTGGTGAGGAGATCCGCACGGTCTCGCCGTGCACGCGGACCTCGCCGGCCGTGACGCGGTCGGGACCGAGGCCGAGGACGGCCTTGACCAGTTCGCTGCGCCCAGCGCCGACGAGGCCGTACAGCCCGACGATTTCTCCGGGTCGCACGTCGAGGGCGATGTCGCGGTGACCGGCCGAGGTGGCCACGCCGGTGAGGGAGAGCGCGGGCTCGGCGGACGCGTCCACCGTCCGCGGGGAGAGCGCGGTCGCCGCATGGCTGCGGCCCACCATCAGGCTCACGATCTCGTCGTGCGTGTGCTCGGCCAGCGGGGCCGACTCCAGCACGGAGTGACCGTCGCGCAGCACGGTGACGGTGTCGCAGACCGCGAAGACCTCCTCCAGCTTGTGGCTGACGAAGACGACGCAGGTGCCCCGGTCCGTCAGCCGCCGGATCACGTCGAAGAGACGTTCGGCCTCCTGCGGGGAGAGGGACGCGGTCGGCTCGTCGAGCAGGAGGACCCCGCTGTCGGTGTGCAGGGCCTTGGCGATCTCGACCAACTGCTGCTGGGCGACCGAGAGTTCACTGACCGGGGCGTGCGGGTTCAGGTCGAGCCCGACGTCCCGGAGGCAGCGCTCCACCGGGCCGGTCATGGCTGCGCGATCGATGAGGCCACGGCGTGACGGCGGCTTCTGGAGCGTGATGTTCTCCGCCACGGAGAACGCGGGAATCAGATTGCGCTCCTGGTGCACCACCCCGATGCCGGCCCGCGTCGCGTCCAGCGGGTTCCGCAGGTGCGCCTCGCTGCCACCGAGCAGCAGCCGGCCTCCGTCCGGGGCGTGGACGCCGGTGAGGACCTTGATCAGCGTCGACTTGCCGGCACCGTTCTCACCGAGCAGTGCGTGCACGCTCCCCGCCGTCAGCCGCAGCGCCACCCGGTCCAGGGCGCGAACGCCGGGAAAGACCTTGACGATGTCCTCGCACTCGAGCAGTACGTCGTTCACTGGGCTCCCCCTGTGCTCGGGAGGGTGTTGGCGGGGGCCGCCCGTTGTCCGGGCGGCGTGGGCGGTTTCCGGTCGCCGGCGCGGCTCGCGGTGCCGAGGTGGGTCTGGTGGAGGCGGCCACCGACCACCGTGGCGAGTACGACGACACCGATGAGGAAGTTGACCCAGCTCGGGTCGAGCGAGAACTCGGCGCGCGCGCTGTCGATGAGCCGCATGACGAACGCGGCCAGTACGGTCCCGAGGACCGCCACCGACCCTCCCGTCAGGGCCACTCCGCCGATGATGGGGGCCGCGAAGCTGGGCAGCAGCCAGTCGCCGCCGACACTGCGGTTGACCCCGGGCAGTGAGGCGGTGGCGATCAGCGCGGCCACCCCGATGAGAAGGCCGGACAGGGTGTGCGCGAGGACGATCTGGCGGTCGGTGGAAATGCCCGACAGCCGCGCGGCCGGCGGGTTGCCACCCGCCGCGAGGAGCCGCCGTCCGGCGAGGCCCCGGTGCATGAACAGGGCGAGGAGGGCGGCCACGGCCAGCGCCGTGACGAAGACGAGCGGGACGTCGAGGGGAGCGGCCGTCCCCAGGTCGCGCAGGGTGGCGGAGTAGCCGTCGACGGTGCGCGTCCCGGCCAGCCGGTACTGCGCCCCCAGCAGGATCGTCATGGTGCCGAGCGTGACGATGAAGCCGTTGATGCGGGTGACCACAATGAACAGACCGGTGAGCGCGCCGATCGCCGTGGCGGCCAGTACTCCGATCGCCACCGCCGGGCCCGCCGGCAGGCCGGCGTCGGCCATCAGAACGCCCATGGCGCAGGCGGTGAAGCCGCCGAGCGCGCCGACCGCGAGGTTGAGCTGTCCGACGCACAGGGCGACCATCTGGGCCAGTCCGATGAGGATCGGGGTCGCCAGGTACTGCAGGAACGTCCGGACGGAGTTGCCCTCGAAGAACGAACCGCCGGACGCCACCCCCAGACCGATGTACCCGACCACGACGACGCCGAGCAGGGTGACGGAGGTGGAGCGGGAGAAGCGGCGCAACGCGGGGACGGCATCGGCCGCCCAGGAACGGTGAGTTGTGGGGGTCGTCATGTCGAGCGCACCACCTTCCGGTAGCTGACGATGTGGCGCACCCGGTCGGCGGACAGGGCCAGCAGCAGGACGCAGCCGAGGTAGATGTTGAGGCTCTCCAGGCCCACCCCGAGCAGATCGAGGCCCTTGCGGATGACACCGACCAGCGAGGTGCCCAGCAGGGCGCCGATGACCGAGACGACGCCACCGGTGAGCAGGGTGCCGCCGAGGACGGCTCCGAGGAACGACGGGAGCATGAAGTCGTCGCCGATGGAGGCGCGGAACGTGCCCGTGCTGACGGCGGCCATGAAACCGGCGAGCGCGGCCAGCAGCCCCGACAGCAGGTGCGCCGTGATGACCCGGCGTGCGGTGGGGATGCCCGACAGCTCCGCGGCGGCCGGATTGGCGCCCGTCAGCAGGAGTTCCCTGCCGAGACGGGTGTAGCGGTAGAGGAAGCCGAGCCCCAGCAGGGCCAGGACCGTGAACTGGGCCAGTTGCGGGATCGCCGGTGAGCCGCAGACGGGGCCGACGCAGATGTCCGCGAGCGAGTACTGGCGCAACTCCGCCACCCCGCCCGGCGTACGGGTGAAGGCCGCGTTCTCCGTGAGCGAGGAGTACAGCAGCGAGACGAGCCCGATGAGTGCGAAGTCCATGGCGAGGGTGACGACGAAGGAACTCACCTGCGTACGGGCGATGATCCAGCCGGTCAGCGCGCCGATCAGCGCACCCGCCAGCAGACAGACCAACAGGCCCACGGCCAGCGGGAGTCCGAACCGGTCGTAGCCGAATCCGGCGAACAGCGCACCGAACGAGGCCATGCGTCCCACGGCCAGGTTCATGTGCCCGACGGACAGGACGACCATCTGGGCCAGCGCCACCACGGTCAGCGTCGAGATGTCACGCAGCAGCGGGAAGAGGACGAGTCGCGCGTCGAAGAAGGCCGGGCGCAGCAGGCCGAAGACGATGACGAGCGCGACGACGAGGGCGAACAGGCCCAGTTGCTGCGGGGCCAGAAGACGCCGGCGCGGAGCACGGCGCTCTGGCGCCGGTGGCTGCTCGGTCTCCGCCGGGGGCGGTGAGGTCGTGGTCACGCCACCCTCCGGTCGTCGATCGCGTCGTGGTCCCAGTCGATGCCGATGCCCGGCTCGTCCGGAGCCACGGCGTGTCCGTCGCGCACCGTCAGTTCGGTGCGGGTGACGGCCCTCAGCTGCGGGATGTGCTCGACATAGCTGCCGTTGGGTACCGCGGCCGCCAGGCTGACGTGCAGTTCCATCAGGAAGTGCGGGCAGACCATGACGTTGTACGCCTCCGCCAGGTGGGCGACCTTCAGCCAGGGCGTGATGCCGCCGACGCGGGCCGCGTCGACCTGCACCACGGAGGCGGCCCCGGCCTCCAGATACTGGCGGAACTGTCCCAGCGAATAGAGGGTCTCCCCCACGGCGATCGGTACGTTGGTCGCGCGGGCCAGCCGTGCGTGGCCGCTCACGTCGTCCGCCGGCATCGGTTCCTCGAACCAGAACGGCCCATGGGGTTCGAGCGCCGCGGCCAGTCGCACCGCCGAGGACAGCGTCTGGGACTGGTTGGCGTCCGTCATGATGTGCAGCGTGGGCCCGACCGCCTCGCGCACCGCGCGCAGCCGTTCCACGTCCTCGGCCGGGTGCGGCTTGCCCACCTTGATCTTGACGCCCGCCCACCCGGAGTCGCGGGCCGCGAGGGCAGACTTCACCAGGTCGTCGATGCTCAGATGCAGCCAGCCGCCTTCGGTGTCGTACAGCGGTATCTCCTGGCGATGGCCGCCCGCCAGCCGCCACAGCGGCTCGTCCGCGCGCTTGCACCTCAGGTCCCACAGGGCGGTGTCTACGGCGGCGAGGGCGAGCGAGGTGACGGCTCCGACGGCGGTGGCCCGCGTCAGCGCGAACAGCCGTTGCCACAGGGCCTCGACGTTCCGGGCGTCCTGCCCGGTCAGGGCGGGAAGCAGATGGTCGCGCAGGAGCGCCAGTACGGAGGAGCCGCCGGTGCCGATCGTGTAGCTGTACCCCGTGCCGACCAGGCCGTCGTCGGTGGCGAGGTCGACGAATATCGTCTCCTGCTTGATGAATGACTGAACCGCGTCGGTGCGGTTCTGCTCCACCGCGATATCGGCCAGCCTGGCCGTGGCGGTCGTGATGATGGTCATGACGGTGTCCGCTTCTCCGTGGTCATGGGCCCTGGTCAAGGGCGTGGCAGGCCGGCAGCGCGCCGGTGGTGAGGGCCGGGTCAGCCGCAGTTGAGGAGCTTGTCGGCGAACTGCGTCTTGAGGTCGGCGGTCTTGCGCTGCCTCTCCTTGTCGTAGTCGGCGACATTCGCCTTGGTGACCACGAAGGATCCGGAGTCGACGACCGCTCCCGGGCTGCGCATCACGCACTGCTTGGTCTGCAGCAGGGCGAGCGCCCACGTACCCACGTCCGCCTGGCCGGTCGGGTTCTGCACGACGGTGGCGCTGACGGAGCCGTTGCGGATCGAGCTGATGATCTTGGCGTCGTCGTCGATGGCCACGACCTTCGCGGACGATCCGGAACGCTTGACCCCGTCGGCGGCGGCGACCGCGGGGTTGTAGGCCGTCGTCACGATGCCCTGGATCTCCTTGCCCTTGGCGGCCAGCAGGTCGGACACCGCCTTCTGCGCGGTCTGCAGGTCCTTGTCGATGTCGGTGACCGTCTGCAGGAGCTTCACCCTGCCCTTGGTCTCCTTCACCGCCTTGGCCACGCCCCTGATCCGCAGCTGGGTGTTGGCGTCCACGTTGTTGCCGGTCAGGTGGACCAGGGTGCCCTTGCCGCCCATGGCGTCGATGGCGGCGCGGGTGGCGCGGTAGGCCGCGAGTTCGACGTTCGTGGACAGACAGAAGTCGGCCTTGTTCACCTTGCCGGCCGGGCACGAGCCCAGGGAGGCCACCGCGAATCCCTGCGACTTGAGGTCGGAGAAGGTGCTGTTGATGTCGGTCGGCGAGACACCGAAGACGCCGAAGGCGTTGTAGCCGCGCGCCGCGAGGGTGGACAGCAGGTTGTTCTGCTTCTGCTGATCCCATTCGGCGGTCTCGTCGAAGGTCTCGCCCCCGAGGCCGTATGCGCTCTTCGCCTTCGACCCCGCCGCTTTCCACGGCTGGAAGTACGGATGGGCGCCGCCCGGGACGAGCGCGGCCTTGACGCCGGAACCGTCGGCGAGCTCGGCCGTCCCGTTCCCCGTGCCCTGCCCGGGAGCCGCGTTCCCGCCGGCCGGCTCCCCGGAGTTCTTCAAGGTGCATGCGGTCAGGCCACCGGTGAGCACCACCACGGCGAGAGCACTGGCCAAGAGGGGCCTGATCCGGACGTACGGCGCCACAACTCCCCCTGAATTCAATAGGATATTTGCGGGGAGATGCTGCGCCAGGCGCCGTCCTACGTCAAGACATCTGACAGAACTGGGGGTTGGAGGGGTATAGGGATCCCGTTATGCCACGTCATGTGCTTTTTTGTTCCCGGGACGACCATCCCGGGGTATGCGTCGGGAACTCACTTCCGGATCGGAAGCCCTTGGAATCCCATAGGAAATCCCGCCGCGGTCAACCTGCCTGCCGCAGGGGCGCACCGGCCCGGTGGAGGCTGGTGAGGGCCTGCCGGTAGGAGTCGACCAGCCCGGTCTGGAGGTAGAGCACCCCGAGGTCCTCGCAGTAGCGGTGCACGATGAGCTGGGCACGGCGGAGGTTCGGCGAGGGCATGCTCGGGAACAGGTGGTGCTCGATCTGGTAGTTCAGCCCGCCCAGCACGGTGTCGACGAGCCGCCCGCCGCGGACGTTGCGCGAGGTGAGGACCTGTCGCCGCAGGAAGTCGGGCCGGTCGGTGCCGGTGAAGGTGGGCATGCCCTTGTGGTTGGGCGCGAAGATCGAACCCAGGTACACCCCGAACAGGCACTGGTGCACGACGAGGAAGAGCACCGCCTTGCCGGGCGGCAGGACGGTGAACAGGGCCGCCAGATAGAGCGCGAAGTGCCCGAACAGCAGGGCACCCTCCGTGCGGCGCTGCTTGAGGGAGCGGTCGGCCAGTGCGCGCACCCCGGCGACGTGGAGGTTGAAGCCCTCCAGGGTCAGCATCGGGAAGAACAGGAAGGCCTGGAGCCTGCCGATCACCCGGGCCGGGCCGGTGGCCGTGCGGGCCTGGGCCTGGGACCAGACGAAGATGTCGGGGACGACATCGGGGTCGAGGTCCTCGTGGTTGGGATTGGCGTGATGGCGTGAGTGCTTGTCCTGCCACCATCCGTACCCCATGCCGATGCCCAGGTTCCCGGCGATCCGGCCGACCACGGCGCTGGCTCGGCTGCGGCGGAACACCTGCCGGTGACCCACGTCGTGGGCGACGAGTGCCACCTGCCCGAACACCACCGCCAGGAAGGCGGCCAGGGCCAGGGTCCACCAGCTGTCGCCCACCAGCAGGAACGCTCCCCAGCCGCCGACGTACAGGACGAGGATGAGTGACATCCGCACCGCGTAGTAGAAGGGCCTGCGGCCCATCAGGCCGGACTCCTTGATCAGTTTGGACAGCCGCGCGAAGTCACTGCCCCCGGACTGGTGCGGAAGCGATGCCTGGACGCCGGCGCCCGGCCCCCCGCCCGGGATGTCTGTCTGTTTCTGGTCCAGCATGAATGTCAGTCCTCGTCTGTGCGGGGTGGAGCGGGGGCGTCGCCGGTGCCTGGGTCAGGAACCGGCCTGGATGTCATGGTTGGGTGTCCGCCGGAGGCGGTGCGGGCGGGCGGCGCTGCACCGCGCCGGTCGTCGCCTCAGCGGCCGTCGGGTGGCGCGGGAACCGGCGTCAGGACGTGAGCCACGGCCTGGCTGCCGGAAACCAACCTCCGTACGGGAGGCGCGGCGGGGCTGCCGTCGATGAGGAAGCGGCCGACGGTGAGCTCCTCCTGAGCGTCAGGACCGGGGAACGGTCTGCAGGAGATGTCCATGGCGCCTCACTCGAGGAGCGGCCCGACAGCGCAGCGAAACGCCCGGGATCAAGGGGAGACCACACGCCGAAATGCGGGCCTGTCACCGGGCGGAACTGGACGGTGGCCACCCTCGTCGTCCCGGGCTGCCGTCCCGCAGGCGATGTGATGCGCCTGCCTCACTGCTGTGCTCACAACGCCGGGGTCTGGGGGCGCATGGCCTCAGCGTACGCCCTGCACCTGTCGACCGGGCCTGTGCGAGTTCGATGCGGCTGCGCGCTACAACTGTCGAGCGGGCGTACCTGCGACGGGGCCGGCGAGTGGAGCGGGACCGCGAGCGGGGCCTGCGACCGGCGGGATCCTGGGCGGGCGTACGGCGACCGCCACCCGGGGGCAAGGCAGGTGGCGGCCCCGGGACTCCTCTCGGAGCCCTGGGCCCACGATGCTCAGAGCGGTGGGATCAGACGGACGGGCCGCCGAAAGGGGCACCGGTTCCGTAGTAGGTGCCGAGCTCGTCGTGGTAGCCCGAGTCACCGAGGTGCTTGTCCCGGTCGAACTCGGGGGCGTCCTTGATCTGACCCTTGGTGCGGTCGACGAAGATCTTCTTCTCGTCCGGGTCGATGCTGACGACCGTGCTCGCCGGGAGCAGGACCTCCTTGCCGAAGATCCACACACCGGTGTCCACCACCAGGTAGGCGTCACCGACCTCGTCGGAGTGCTTGTCGACCTTGCCGATGCTGCCGTCCGTGGCCTCGACCTTGTAACCCGTCAGGTCGGTACCCGTCAGACGACCGGCGGTCGACTTGTAACTCCACACATGCTCAGTCACGCGAAACCAACTCCTCCGGTAAACAGAGAACAGCAGGCATTCCCGCTGATCCTCTTTTTCCGTACTTCGTGCGCGGCGGTTTCTGTTTCCCGCCGCACTTCCGATTGCCCCGCATCCGGCGTTCCATTCCCCCGTTCCGCGGAAACCGGGATGGCCGCCGATCTGTGGAGGCAACCAGTTCCCTTGCTGCGTCACGGAGACCACCCCGGCACCCTTCCGACTACCCCCGATATCCGGCTCAACCCGACACCTGGAACCCCTCGGGTCCCGGTCGGCACAACGGTGGCCCGCCACCCCGAGGGGATGGCGGGCCACCGTCACACACTGCTTGAACTGCGCCTTGGACAGGCGGCTACCAGCGATACCAGCGGCCGCTGCCTCCCTTCGGACGGGCGACGAAGCCGATCAGCCACACGACCAGAACGATGATCGCGATCCACCACAGGATTTTCACCGCGAAACCCGCGCCGAAGAGAAGCAGTGCCAGCAGAAGAACGAGAAGCAGGGGAACCATGATTATCAACCTCCGATCCACCGTGTGCCCCGGCATTCACTGGCCACACGTGCGAATTTACAATCGGCCGGCTTACGAACAGGGAACCAGGGTCGCTCCCGCGGTCGGCTGAAATCGGATTCAAACCGGGCACAGGGGTACCCCTGGTGCATGAACACCACAGACAAGACCCCGCTGCGCGCCGTCGCGCTCGTGTGCACCCTGTCGCCCTCGCCCGCCTCCTCCAGTTCTCAGCTGCTGGCCGAGCAGACCATGGCGGCGCTCGGCGAGCACGGCGTCACCGGCAAGGTGATCCGGATCGCCGACCACGACGTACGCCCCGGCGTGAAGACCGACATGGGCGACGGCGACGCCTGGCCGGAGATCCGGGACACGATCATGGGGGCCGACATCCTGATTCTGTCCACCCCGATCTGGCTGGGCCACCCGTCCAGCGTCGCCCAGCGGGTCATGGAGCGCCTCAACGCCGAGATCTCCGAGACCGACGAAGAGGGCCGGATGCTCACGTACGGAAAGGTCGCGGCGGTCTGCGTCGTGGGGAACGAGGACGGCGCCCACAAGGTGAGCGCCGACCTGTTCCAGGGGCTCAACGACGTCGGCTTCTCCCTCCCGCCCAACGCCGTCACGTACTGGGTCGGTGAGGCCATGCAGGGCACCGACTTCCAGGACCTCGACAAGACCCCGGACACCACCGCGGGCACGACGGCCACCCTGGCGGCCAACTCCGCCCATCTCGCGCGCCGGTTGAAGTCGGCCCCGTATCCGGCCGGCTGACCCCGGCGCGCGACCGGATCGGCGCGGCTCGGCTCAGGCGGCCGCCGGTTCGGGCCGGGTGTCGAGGTCGGGTTCGGTGAGGTTCACTCCGGGGCGGCCGCCGCGCAGCACCAGCCCCGCGAGCAGACAGGACAGCAGCGCGGCACCGGCGCACACCACGAAGCCGATCGAGTAGCCGTGGCCGAGTGCGTGCAGGGCGAGCGGTCCCGCGGCCCCGGGTGGCGACTGGGGCGGCACCGAGTTGACGGCGAGTGGTCCGCCCGTCGCCGCGACCTGCCCGGCCGCGGCCTTGATCCCCTCCGGCAGTTGCGAGGTGGCCAGGGAGTGGCTGAAGCCGCTCGCGGCCCGGCTGAGGGCGACCGCGCCGATGATGGCGGGCCCCAGGGTGAATCCGAGGTCACGCAGTTGGCTGGTGGTCGCGCTGGCCATGCCGGCGAAGCGCACGGGCACGGTGTTCACCGCGGTCGCGGTGATCGACGAGACGGCCAGGGTGAAGCCCATGCCGACCAGGACCAGCGGCACGATCAGCGAAGGCAGCGCCGTATCCGTGATCGGCAGCCGGGCGAGGAGCAGATCGCCGGCGGCTATCAGCAGGAAGCCGATGCTCAGCAGCCAGCGTGCGGCGACCCGGGCGAGCAGGGCGGCCGTGATGGGCGCCAGCGCCATCGTCGGCCCGTTGGTGAGCAGGAAGGCCACCGACATACGCAGCGGACTCTGATGCTGGATGGGGCCGAGCCGCATGCTGAGCGCGTAACAGGTCCCGATGAAGCTGAACATGCCGACCACGGCGACCACCGAGGAGAGCGCGAAGACGCGGTTCTTGAACAGGTCCAGCTGCAACAGCGGGGCACGGGAGCGCAGTTCGGCCACGATGAACAGCGCGAGGAAGACGGCCGCGACGACGAACCCCGTGACGACGGCGCCGGAGTCCCAGCCGTCGGACGGCCCCTGGATCACCGCGTACAGCAGGGCGAAGAGGCCGATCGCGATGGTGAGCTGCCCCTTCAGGTCGAGCGAACGGCCCTTGGGTGCGCTCGAGTCGTGCGCGAGGATGCTCACCGCCGCGCTGACCACGCCGATCAGGGCGACGATGACGAGGGCCCAGCGCCACGAGCCGTAGTTGGCGGTGATGCCGCCGAGCAGCGGTGCCACGAACCCACCGCCCGCCAGGCTGGCCGACCAGGCGGCGATCGCGGTGGCGCGCCGGCTGTTGGTGCGGGTGCCGACGGCGATCATCGCGAGGGAGCTGGGGAAGATCGCGGCGGCTCCGACTCCGGCGAGTGCCTGGCCCGCCCACAGGAAGTGGACGTTGCCCGCGGTGGCCGAGGCGGCCTCACCGACCGCCATCAGCAACGCGCCCCCGATCAACAGGCGCTTGCGTCCGAACAGGTCACCGAAGACGCCGAAGGTGAGCTCGAGCACCGCGACGGGGAGCAGGGTCGCGTCGGATATCCAGGTCAGCTGCGAACCGGTGGTGTGCAGGTCGGTCTGGAAGAGACCGTTGAGGGTGGCGGGGATCGCGAGGCCGGTCTGCGCGAGGCAGACGGCGAGGCAGCCGGCGATCAGCGTGGCAAGGGGCAGGTTTCTCCCGGCTACGGGTGGGCTCGTGGTGTCGGTCATGCCGCATCCAAGGGTTGTTGGGAGGGCTGAGGTTGCTGTTCCTGCGGTCGGCGCAGGAAGCCGTCAGGGGGCCGGCTCGATGGGGACGTTGCCGCGGAAGACTCCGTCGGGGTCCAGCCGGCGCTTGATGTGCCGCAACCGGGCGTAGGTGCGGGGCGGGTAGACGCTGCGGACGCGGTCCGGCTCGGTGTCGATGAAGTTGATGTATCCGGCGTCGGAGCCGACGCAGTCCATCGCCGCGTAGGTCTCGCGGGCCCAGTCGATGTGGGCGCCGGTGAAGGCCGGCACGGTCCAGGCCGCGACGACGTTGAGGATGTAGGCGGCGTCGCGGTGGGCGAAGGCGGTGGCGTCCGCGGGCACCCTGCTCGCCGCTCCGCCGAGCCGGAGCACCTCGATCTGCGAGTGCTGTCCGGGCAGCCGACGGCCGGCCTCCAGCAGGGCCTTGACCGCGGTCTCGTCGACGCGGCCGAGGTAGCGGGACTTGTTGTAGTTGCGGCGCCCGTGCGGATGCAGGTCGTCCTGCATGGACTGCACGGCCACGTACGGCATCCGCTCCACGGAACTGACCACGGGTGCCCCCGCGTTGACGAGCAGACCCATCGGCTCGTGCCCGGTGTCCAGGTCGCCCGACCACACCGCGTTGACCATGACGATCGGCCGGCCGACGATCTCCTGCGGCACGCCGGGCAGGGGCGGGGCCGCGCAGATGATGCAGATGGCGGTCAGTTCGTCCGGCGCCGCCTCCATGACGGAGACGTAGTGCGCCAGCGCCCGGGGCAGGTCGTCGAGCCGATGGACGGCCTGCCCCAGGAGTACGTCGGTGAGGGGGTGGGTGGCCAGCGTGAACTCGGTGACGACCCCGAAGTTCCCGCCCCCGCCGCGCAGCGCCCACAGCAGGTCCGCGTCCGCCTCCTCGCCCGCGTGGACGACCGTGCCGTCGGCGGTGACCACCTCCGCGCCGATGATGTTGTCGCAGGTCAGTCCGTAGTTGCGGAAAGTCCAGCCGAACCCGCCGCCGAGGGCGAGGCCGCCGAGACCGGTGTGCGAGACCACTCCCGCGGGCACCACCCGGCCGATCGTGGCGGCCTTCTTGTCCACGTCGCCCAGCAGGCATCCGCCGCCCGCGCGCAGGCTCGTCCCATCGGCGTCGACCACGACCGACCGCATCCGTGACAGGTCGACGACGACTCCCTCGTCGCAGACGGACAGACCGGCGACCTGATGCCCGCCGCCACGTACGGAGAGGGGCAGCCCTTCCGCCCGGGCCGCGCGGACGACCGCGGCCACGTCGGCGGTCGACGCACAGTAGGCGATCAGGGCGGGGCGCTTGTCGACGGTGGCGTTCCAGATACGGCGTGCCCGCTCATAGTCCGGGTCCGCGGGCAGCACGACCGATCCCGCGAACTCGCCGTCCAACGAGGCGAGGATCCTGCCGACGCGCTGAGATGTTTCCATACGGTGCGTACGCTCCTGTTCCTGTGACTCCCCGTGGGGCTCTCGGCGTTGCTCGAGCGCAGGGCTCCCGGTCAGGCCTGTCGAGGCGCGTCAGCGGCCGCGCGCCGGTACGTTCTGAAGCGCCTCGCGGTCCACGCGCTTGCGGGTGGTGACCACGACCAGTCCTGACAGCACTCCCGCGGCCACGGCGACCGGCCCCCAGGGGGCGCCACTGGGTACGCCGAGCCAGTGGTCGACGCTCCACTCACCGGGGCCGCAGAGGCCGGTCGCGACGACGCCGGCGAGGATCATCAGCTCGAATTCGAAGCCGTGCTTCTTGCCGTCCAGTCCGTTGCGCAGATGGATCGCCGTGACGTTGGTGAGGACTCCGGTGAGCATGGCCGTGCCCAGGACGCTCAGCGCACCCGTCCCCAGCAGGACGGCGCCGCAGGTCTCGGTGGCGCCGGCGACGAGGGCCATCAGCCGCGGTGGCCGGAACCCCTGGGCGGCGAAGAACTTCTCGGCGCGGTCGAGCCCTCCCCCGTCCCACCAGCCGAAGAGCTTCTGTGTGCCGTGGAAGCCCATGATCACGAGGATGGCGAGGCGCAGGACGAGCAGGCCGGACGAGGCGGCGGTGCCCATCAGTTGTCCGACGGGGCCGGTGCCGTGCCGAACCGCGGCAGCACCTCGTCCAGGAAGAGGTCGAGCGAGCGGCCGGACTCCTCGGCCGTCATGAAGCCGAAGTTGAACAGCAGCGACATGTGCCGGACCTCGGCCTCGGCGAAGGCGTTGATCTGCTCGGCCACCGTCGCGGGACTGCCGACGATCATCGCGCGCTGGAGGAACTCGTCCGGGTTCTGCGGGGACACCCCGACGACGCTCTTCAGATGGGCGCTGTCCTTGATGTCCCCGGTCATGGTGAAGTTCTTCTTCTGGTGAGCGCCCATCTCCTCCATACGGGCCCGCGCGAACGCGACGGCCTCCTCGTCCGTCTCGCGGACGATCACCTGCTTCTGCACGAGGCTCCAGTCCAGGCGCTCCTCGATGCAGGCCTGGTCGTGCCCCGCCTCGGCGAGCGCTTCGGCGTACAGCTTGAACCGGGGACCGATGACGTCCGCGGTCTCGCGGGCGGTGAACAGGTACCAGCCCTTGCGGCCGGTCCATACGACGCCCTCGTCGTTCTGGGTCGCCCGCGCGAACTTCGGGCGGGACGCGTGGTACGCGGCCGGCATGATCCGGGTGCGCAGCGAACCCTGCTCGAAGGCGGTCGACCACTCGTACGGCGGGTCGTCGGGCTTCTTGTCCAGCGCGCGCTCCATGACCTCCAGGTTGTGCATCATCTGCTCGTGCCGTACCGAGGGGTCGCGGCCCAGGCCGGCGTACTCGACGGGGGACCCGCCGGCCGCGAAGCCGACGATGAGGTTGCCGCGGGTGATGATGTCGAGCAGGTTGCAGCTCTGGGCCAGACGCATCGGGTTGTGCAGCGTCGGGACGGCGACGGCCAGCAGGAACATCGTGTCGTCGGGCACCTGGGAACTCAGGTGGGACGCCAGCATGAAGTTGTTCCCGTAGGTGTTGTAGCCCGAGAAGTGGTGTTCGGTGAGCGCGATGCCCTGGACGCCGGCCCGGGTGGCGCGGACCGCCTGGTCGATCGTCGTACGGATGATCGGTACGTCCTCCTCCGCTCCACGGGTCTGCGGGTTCAGATAGATCGAGAACCGCATGGCAGGGACTCCTTCTGCAGCTTTTAAAGCGGTTGCAGAGAGTGGTACCACGCGCCCCATGGAGGGTCAATGCTTGGCGCAAGACCCTGTGCGGACGTGCATATAACCTCAACTTCCCTTGCCGGCCGCCGAATCCCGTCGAGCTGTTGACAGCGGAACGGACGCTTCGCCATCATCGTGCAACCGGTTGAATAGCTGTGAGAAAAGCGTCCGGCGACACACGACGGCGCGAGCCCGAGGAGCCATGCGATGGCGGACATCGTCTTCATCAACTGTTTCGAGGTCCCGGTGGGGCGGGAGGACACGTTCCTCGCCCTGTGGGCCGAGATCGACGACTACATGTGCGAGAAACCCGGGTTCCGGTGGCGCAAGCTGCACCGCTCCCTGGACTCGACGACCCGCCTGCGGTATGTGAATGTGGCGGGCTGGGATTCGGCCGAGCAGTTCGACGCGGCCCACGACGAGCAGTTCCGCCGGATGCAGTCGCAGCGGCAGTGGCTGGAGTTCCCCGCACTGCCCGCCCTGTACACCGTCGAGAAGGAGACCCACGCGGCCTCCTCCGCCCCCTCCGTTCTCTGACATGACCTTCGGCCCTCCCGAGGCCTCGGGCCGTGTGATCGCCGCCCGGGACATCGACCCCGTCACCGTGCCGGGGCACGCGTTCCGGATCCTCACCGACGGCTCCGGGACCGGCGGCGCCTTCAGCCTGACGGAGGCGGAGAGCCCGAAGGGCGCCATGGTCGGCTGTCACGCCCATGACGAGACCGTGGAGTGCTTCTACGTCCTGGACGGCCGCTACCGGCTCACCGTGAGCGGCGACACCCACGAACTCTGCGCGGGCGGGTTCCTGCTGGTGCCGCGCGGCGCGCCCCATCGGTTCGAGGTGACCGAAGGCCCGGCGCGTGCGCTGGTCCTGTTCGCGCCGGCGGGCTTCGAGGAGGTCTTCCGGCGGATGCCAGAGATCTTCGGCACCCCGGGGGAACCGGGCCCCCTCTGGGAGCACGTCAACTCCCAGGCCCGTACCCGCTTGTTGGGGTCGACGGGCCCGGGACCCGCCGCACTCGTACGAGCCGGGACCCGAGCCGGTTCCGGCCCCCCGGGCGCGCCCCTGACCCTGGCGGATTCCACCGCCACCAGGACGAGTCTGCGGATCCTGCTGCGTGACGGTGACAGCGCCGGCGCGACCTGGACACCCGGGCCGTCCGCGACCGCGGTCTACGTACTCGCCGGGCGCTACCGCTTCGACCTGCCCGAGGCCGGGCCCACCGTCGGCGAAGGCGAATACCTGGCCCTCACCCCCACACCGGACGCGCGTGCGGTGGCCCTCACCGACGGGGGCCGCACACTCGTCCTGGAGCTCGGCACCTGAGACGAGAGGAACCTCCGTGGCACTCCCCATCCTCGAGAACGCACTGCGCGACCCCACCCTCACGCAGCAGGAACGCTCCAACATCCAACTGGTGCTCAGGTTCCGGGCGTTGCCCTTCCGGGACCGCGCCGCCCACACCGTCGAGGGATTCCGGCCGGCGCGCATGGGCATGGCCAACCTGGCCGACATCAAGACCGGCGACGGGCCGAACTACACCGCGGACTCGATCCCCGACCGCGAGGACGAGATCCTCGACATCATCGCCCACGGCGACCGGGTCTGGGCGACCTGGCTCATCCGGGGCACGCACAGCGGACCCCTCTACGGAATCCCGCCGACCGGCCGCAAGGTCGAGGTCCTCGAAGTCGGCCAGTGGCGGATCCGTGACGGTCTGATCGCCGAGGCGTGGTTCTTCGTCGACGAACTCGCGCTCGTCCGCCAGTTGGGGATCTGGCCGCAGACCGGCACCACCGAGAAGGAGCACTGAGATGCCCACCGCCTTCGACCCCATCGACCTCGGCGGCCGCCGCCTGCCCAACCGCATCATGATGGCCCCGATGAGCCGCAGCCGGGCCTACGGGCCCGCGGCCTGCCCGGGTCCGTCGACCGCCGAGTACTACCGACAGCGCGCCTCGGCGGGTCTGATCGTCTCCGAGGGGATCCAGCCGTCTCCGGTTGCCCGCGGCTATCCCGCGACGCCCGGCCTCTACTCCCCCGAGCAGGTACGCGCCTGGCGTCCCGTCACCGAAGCGGTGCACGCGGCCGGCGGCACCGTCTTCGCGCAACTGATGCACGCCGGCCGGATCGGCCATCCGAGCCTGCTGCCGGACGGTCTGTCACCCGTCGCCCCGTCGGCGATCGCCGCGAACGCGCAGGTGTTCACGCCCCAGGGCCCCAAGCCCTGCGTGCAGCCCCGCGAACTCGGCGAGGAGGAGATCACGGCGACGATCGGGGACTTCGCCGCCGCGGCCCGCAACGCCATGGCGGCCGGGTTCGACGGCGTCGAACTGCACGGCGCCAACGGCTTCCTGATCCACCAATTCCTCTCCCCCCACGCGAACAGCCGCACCGACGACTGGGGCGGCCCCGCCGCGAACCGCATCCGCTTCGCGATCGAGGTGACCAAGGCCGTGGCCGGCGCGATCGGGGCCGACCGGGTGGGGGTCCAGCTCTCCCCCGGCAACCCGTACAACGACATGGTGGAGGACGACTGCTCCGGCACGTACAGCCCCCTGATCACCGCCCTCGACGGATTCGGGCTCGCCTATCTCGCCCTCGCGGAGGGGCCCGACCGCGAACTCACCAGGGAGTTGCGCCGGCTGTGGTCCGGGGTGTTCGTGCTCAACCCGTTCACCGCACCCCGGACGACGGGGCCCGGGGAGCTGGAACTCGTCGAGGACGGCACCGCGGACATGCTGTCCTTCGGCGCGCTGTTCCTGGCCAACCCGGACCTGCCGCGCCGGCTCGTCGAGGGCGGACCGTTCAACACCGCCGATCCGTCGACGTACTACGGCGGTGACGACCGCGGGTACACCGACTATCCGTTCCTGGACGCCGGCTCCCAGCCGGTGCTCACCGCATCGGAAGGGGCCGGCCGGGGCCGCCCGACGGCCTAGGATCCCGGGCCCCGGTGCCCGGGGGCTCGGGGGCTCAGGGGTCTCGGGGTCCGGGGTCTCGGGGTCCGCAGAGGGAACACATAGAATTCGTCCACCGCAATCGCACGTCAGAGGTGTGGGAGACAATGGCTGACCGGTCCACCATTCGGGATGTGGCGCGGGTTGCCGGAGTGTCCGTCTCCACCGTCTCCAGGGTCTTCACCTCCCCCGAGCTCTTCCGCGAGGAGACCCGGCTGAAGGTGTACGCCGCGGCCGAGCAGTTGCGCTACGCCCCCAGCAAGGCGGCCACGGCGCTGACCACCGGCAGGACCGGGAACATCGGCCTCGTCGTCCCCAACCTCGCGAACCCGCTCTTCCCCGAGATGGTCAAGGCCGCCCAGCACCAGGCGAGACGGCACAATCTGGCGGCTCTGCTGGGCGACAGCGACGACGACGCGGACGACGAGGAGAAGCTGATCCACGCCCTGTCCAAGGACGTGGACGGGCTGCTCCTCTTCTCTTCGCTCCTGCGGGACGAGCAGATCGGGTCGGCCGGCGGCCTGCGCCCCACCGTCTTCGTGAACCGACGCGTCGAGGGCTATCCGTGCGTCCTCGTCGATGCCCTGCAGGGAATGCGGCTGCTCACCCAGTACCTGAGCAACCTCGGCCACACCGGCGCTCTCTACCTCGCGGGGCCGACGAACTCATGGGCGGCGAAGGACCGGCAGCACGCGCTGATCACAGCGGGCGAGGAGACGGGCTTCCAGATCGAGGTCACCGCCCCGCACCGTCCGACGTTCGAGTCCGGCACCCTGGCGGCCGAGCAACTGGTGCGCGCGCCGCTGCCGTCGGCCGTCGTCTGCTTCAACGACGTGATGGCGCTGGGCCTGACCGCCCGGCTGCTCGAGTTCGGCGTCCAGGTTCCGGAACAGGTGAGTGTCGTGGGCTGGGGCGGAACCCAGCTGGCCAGCTACACCACCCCGGCCGTCACCACCCTCGCCGTGCCCCTGAGCAGGCTGGGCAGTATGGCCGTCGACCAGTTGCTCCTCGCCCGGAACAGCGAGACGGAAGGGGAGCCGGCCCCGGTCAGCCTGGAGGTCACCCTCTCGGCCCGCGCCACCACCAGCCGCGCGCGGACCCACTGACCGACGCTGCGGCCGACGTCCCGTACGACCACCAGCCGCACGCGGACCCGCTGACCGACGCCGCCGTCGACGTCCCGTACCACCACCAGCCGCGCTCGGCTCCGCTGATCGGCACTGCAGTCGGCTCCCTGACCACCACTAGCCGCGCGGGGCTCCGCTGACCGGCGCCGCGGTCGACTCCCGTACCACCAGTTCCACCGGCAGCAGGACCGTCTTGGCCACCGGCGCCGGGTCCGCGGAGCCGCTGGGCCGGTCCAGCTGTTCGAGCAGCAGCCGGGCGGCCTCCGCGCCCAGCTCCGAATGCGGTACGTGCACGGTGGTCAGCGGCGGCTGGAACTCGTCGGCGAACAGCATGTCGTTGAATCCGACGAGCGAGACGTCCTGCGGGCAGCGAAGCCCCCGCTCGCGCAGGACGTGCAGCGCACCGAGCGCGATCAGATCGTTGCCGGCGACGATCGCCGTGGTGCCGGGGTACTGGTCGAGGAGCTCGCGGGCCGCCCACTCGCCCGCCGGCACCGTGTAGGACTCGCTCACGACGACCGGTGCCTGCGCGGGAGCGACTCCCGCGGCCTCGGTGGCGTGGCGGAAAGCGCGAGCGCGGATCTCCCCCGTGGACAGCCGCTGCGGTCCCGCCAGATGTGCCAGGTCGCGGTGGCCCTGGGCCAGCAGGTGCTCGACCGCGAGCGTCACACCGGCGGCGTCGTCCCCGGCGACCAGCGGGAACATCGTCCGGTCCGTGCTGCGGCTGAGCAGCACGATCGGCACCCGCGCCCGGTGGGCCTCCTCCAGGAGCGGATGTTCACGCTGCGCGGTGGCGACGATGAAGCCGTCGACCTGCCGTCCGCGCAGCGCCTCGAACTGGGTGCGCTCCTTGGCCCGGTCGTTGTCGGTGTTGGCCAGCAGCGCGGTGTAGCCCCGGCGGGTCAGGGCCTCCTCTATCCCGCGCACCATCGGCGGGAACAGCGGGTTGGTGAGGTCGGGCAGCAGGACGCCGACCGTGAACGAGCGGTTGGTCCGCAGACTCCGGGCGGCGCTGTTGGGGGTGAACCCCAGCTGCTCCGCCGCCGCCCTGACCCGCTGGGCCGTCGCCGCATTGACCCGGCCACTGGTGGCGGGGTTCAGGGCACGGGATGCGGTTGCCATGTGCACACCAGCAAGGTGGGCCACATCGGACATGGTCGGGCGCTTGGTCACGCGGGAAGTGTAGGGATCCTGGGCGCCCGACCGCAATCGATCGCCGTGACGCCTTCCCCGCCCTTCCAGGACAGCCCTTGACATCACCGCCCGTACGGAGTGAGCATTGTGGCAATCGATTGCACAACAAGGATCTCGGCCCGGCGCACACACGGGGAAGCCGCACAGGCAATCGAATGCATGCATGCCTTCCCCACCGAGCCGTCTGCCTCCGGAAGTAAGGAACGAGAGATGACGTACGTCGCCAAGGACCCGCCCCGCATCGGCTGGATCGGCACCGGTCGGATGGGCTTCCAGCTGGCCGCGCGTCTCCTGGACGCGGGCTATGACGTCGCCGTGCAGAACCGCACCCGTGCCAAGGCCGAGCCGCTGGCCGAGCGCGGGGCGACGGTCGTCGACCGGCCGCAGGATCTGGCGGACCGCGATGTGGTGTTCGTGATGGTGTCGGCGTCGGCGGATCTCGAGTCCGTCACCACCGGAGCCGGCGGTGTGCTGACCGACCCGGACGTGGCGCCCGGCGTGCTGGTGGACAGTTCCACCGTCTCCGCCCAGGTCTCCGCCCAGGTGCGTGCCGAGGCCGCCAAGCGCGGCACGGCCCTGCTGGCCGCCCCGGTCAGCGGTAACCCGAAGGTGATCGCGGCCGGCCGGCTGACCATCGCCGCTTCGGGACCGCGCGACGTCTTCGACGAGGTGGAGCCGCTGCTCAACGTCCTGGGCCGCGGGGTGACCTATGTCGGGGACGACGAGGTGGCCCGGCTGGTCAAGATCGCGCACAACGTCTTCCTCGGCGTCGTCACCCAGTCCCTCGCCGAGATCACGCTGCTCGCGGAGAAGGGCGGCGTCAGCCGGGCCGCGTTCCTGGCCTTCCTCAATGACTCGGTCATGGGCTCGGTCTTCACCCGGTACAAGTCCCCCGCGCTGGTCAATCTGGACTTCAAGCCGACGTTCACCATGCCCCTGCTGCGCAAGGACTTCGATCTGGGCCTGGCCGAGGCCCGCGCCCTCGAAGTGCCGATGCCGCTGGCCTCGGCCACCGCGCAGCTCGTGGCAGGGGCGATCGGCGCGGGCCACACCGACGAGGACTTCGCCACCCTCATCCTGGAGCAGGCCAGGCGGTCCGGAATGGTCCTCGAACCCGAGCACGAGGACGTGGACGACGGCCTGACGGTCACGTCGTGAGTACCCGCCCGATACCGGCGTACGGCCACAGCGCGGTCGACTACGAACAGCGCGTGGACTACGACCGGCTGCGCGCCGACCGGTTGCGCCGTGCCCGCGCGGCACTGGACTCCAGCGAGTGCGGAGCCTTCCTGCTCTTCGACTTCTACAACATCCGCTATACGACGCAGACTTGGATCGGCGGGGCGCTCGGCGACAAGATGAGCCGCTACGCCCTGCTGACCCGCGACGGCGGCGAACCCGTCCTGTGGGACTTCGGTTCCGCGGCCCGCCACCACCAGCTGTACGCGCCCTGGCTGCGCCCCGAGAACTCGCGGGCCGGCATGCTCGGGCTGCGCGGGGCCATCGCCCCCGAGGCCGGTCTGATGCGCTCGGCGGTCACCGAGATCAAGGGCATGCTGGAGGACGCGGGCGTCGCCGGGCTGCCGGTCGGCGTGGACATCGTCGAGCCGCCGTTCCTCTTCGAGATGCAGCGCCAGGGCCTCAAGGTCGTGGACGCGCAGCAGTTGATGCTCGACGCCCGCCAGATCAAGTCGCAGGACGAGATCGCTCTCCTGTCGATGGCCGCCGCCATGGTCGACGGCGTCTACCAGGACATCGCCGAGGCCCTCAAGCCCGGCGTCCGGGAGAACGAGATCGTCGCTCTCGCCAACAAGCGGCTGTACGAGATGGGTTCGGACCAGGTCGAGGCCATCAACGCGGTGTCGGGCGAGCGCTGCAACCCACATCCGCACAACTTCTCGGACCGCATCATCCGCCCCGGGGACCAGGCCTTCTTCGACATCATCCAGTCGTACAACGGCTATCGGACGTGCTATTACCGCACCTTCGGCGTCGGCAGCTCGACGTCCTCCCAGCGCGATGCCTACACACAGGCGCGGGAGTGGATGGACGCGGCGATCGCCGTGGTCAAACCGGGGGTCGGCACGGACCAGGTGGCACGGGTGTGGCCGGCCGCGACGGAGTTCGGCTTCGCCAGTGAAATGGCCGCTTTCGGGCTGCAGTTCGGGCACGGCCTGGGTCTCGGTCTGCACGAGCGGCCGATCATCAGCCGGCTCAACAGCCTGGAGAACCCCGTCGAGATCCAGGAAGGCATGGTCTTCGCGCTGGAGACGTACTGCCCGGCCTCGGACGGCTTCTCCGCCGCACGCATCGAGGAAGAGGTCGTGGTCACCGCCGACGGACCCCAGGTGCTCACGCGGTTCCCGGCGCAGGAGCTCTTCGTCGCGAACCCGTACTGAGGAGGAGAAGCAATGGAAGCGACCACCGGCCTCGCCCTGTACCGGATGCAGGTCGAGCTGCGGTACTTCGAGCAACGCGCCTACGACCTGTTCCTGCAGAGTCTGGTCAAGGGGACCAGCCATCTCTCCCTCGGCCAGGAGGCCATCGCGGCGGCGTTCGGCGTCGCGATGCGCGCGGACGACTACACCTTCGCCACCTACCGGGGCCATGCCCACACGCTGGCCCGCGGGGTCCCCATGGGCCCGGTCCTCGCCGAACTGCTAGGCCGCAGCAACGGACTGATGGCCGGCAAGGGCGGCTCGATGCATCTCACCAGCGTCGAGCACGGGGTGATGGGCTCGTACGCGATCATCGGCGCCCATCTGCCGATCGCCTGCGGGGCCGCCTGGAGCGCGCAGTACCGGGAGACCGGGCAGGTCGCCGTGGTGTTCTTCGGCGACGGCACGACCAACATCGGGGCGTTCCACGAGGCGCTCAACTTCGCGGTGATCTGGCAGCTGCCGGTGGTGTTCGTCTGCGAGAACAACCTGTACATGGAGTACACCCTGACCAGCCGGATCACCGCGGTCGCGCGGCCGGCCGCCGACCGCGCCAGTGCCTACGGTCTGGAACCCGTCGTGGTGGACGGCAACGACGCCGACGTCGTGCACGAGGCGGCCGTGGCGGCGCTGGAGAAGGCGCGGAGCGGCGGCGGACCGACGCTGATCGAGGCGCTCACGTACCGGCACGGCGGCCACTCCCGGGCGGATCCGGCGAAGTACCGCCCGCAGGAGGAGGTCGAGGCCTGGCTGGCCCGGGACCCGGTGCCGATGTACCGGGAGCGGCTGATCTCCGCCGGCACCGACAGTGCCGTGCTGGACGCGATCGAGGCGGAGGCGCAGGCGGCGGTCGACAAGGCCGCGGAGGAGGCGAAGGCCGGCGAAGTGCCCGGCCCGGAGCTGCTGTTCAAGGACGTGTGGGCGGACGGAGGATCGTCGTGGCGCAACTGACCTATCGCGAGGCCGTGGCGCGGGGCATCGCACAGGAGATGCGGCGGGACCGTAACGTCCTGTTCCTGGGTGAGGACGTGGCCGAGGCCGGTGGCGTCTTCAAGAGCACGGTCGGACTCCTCGATGAGTTCGGGCCGGTGCGCGTGCGGGACACCCCGATCAGTGAACAGGCCATCCTCGGCGCGGCCATGGGCGCCGCGATGACCGGTCTGCGACCGATCGCCGAGATCATGTTCAGCGACTTCTTCGCGGTCTGCTGGGACATGGTCGTCAACGAGATAGCCAAGAGCCGGTACATGACCAACGGTCAGGTCTCCTTCCCGCTGGTGATCCGCGCCGGGAACGGCGGCGGCCTGCGGTTCGGCGCGCAGCACTCGCAGACCGTCGAGAACTGGGCCATGGCCGTGCCGGGACTGAAGGTCGTGGTGCCGTCCAGCGCCGTGGACGTCGTCGGTCTGCTGGCCGCCGCGGTGCGCGACCCCGACCCGGTCATCTTCCTGGAGCAGAAGGCGCTCTACCCGGTGCGCGGCGAGGTGCCGGACGGGGAGATCGTCGACTCGCTGGGCACCGCCAAGGTGCTGCGGCAGGGCGGGGACGCCACCCTGGTCGCGCTCGGCACGATGGTGCCGCGCAGTCTGGAGGCGGCCGAGCGGCTCGCGGACGCCGGTATCGACTGCACGGTCGTCGACGTCCGCTCCCTGGTGCCGCTCGACACCCGGACGATCCTGCGCGAGATCTCGGCCACCGGGCGGCTGTTCACCGTCGAGGAGAACCCCAGGCTGTGCGGCTGGGGGGCCGAGCTGGTGTCCATCGTGGCCGAGGAGCACTTCTTCGACCTGGACGCGCCTCCCCTGCGCATCACGACCCCGCACATCCCCCTGCCCGCCGCCGATGCGCTGGAGGACCTGGCGATCCCCTCGGTCGACCGCATCACCGAGACCGTCCAGAAGGCGATGAACCAGTGACCTCACCCCAACTGACGCAGAGCCCCACGCGGTTGAAGACCGAGACCGTGCCCACCGACCTGTTCATCGGGGGCCGGTGGCGGCCGTCGAGCGACGGCTCCCGCATCGAGGTCGTCGACCCCGCGACCGGCGTAAAGATTGCCGACACCGCCGACGCGACTCCCGAGGACGCGCTCCTCGCCGTCGACGCGGCGGCGGCCGCGCTTCCCGCCTGGTCGGCCACCGCACCTCGTGCGCGATCCGAACTCCTCAGCCATGTCTTCCAGTTGATGACGGCACGGGCGGAGGAGCTCGCCGAGCTGATCGTGCTGGAGAACGGCAAGACACTGACCGACGCCCGCGCCGAGGTGGCGTACGCCGCCGAGTTCTTCCGCTGGTACGCCGAGGAGGCCGTACGGGGGAGCGGCAGCGTGCAGACCGCGCCGGCCGGCAGCAACAAGATCCTGGTGCTGCGCCAGCCGGTCGGCGTGTCCGTACTGGTCACGCCGTGGAACTTCCCCGCCGCCATGGCCACCCGGAAGATCGGCCCGGCGCTCGCGGCCGGCTGCACCGTGGTGCTCAAGCCCGCGAGCGACACACCGCTGACGGCCCTGGCGATCGCCGGTCTCTTCGAGGAGGCCGGGCTGCCGGACGGCGTGGTGAACGTGCTGCCCTCCCGGCGTTCCGGGGCCGTCGTCTCGGCCATGCTGGACGATCCGCGCGTACGCAAGCTGTCCTTCACCGGCTCCACGGAGGTCGGCCGCACGTTGCTGGCCGCCGCGTCCGGATCGGTGGTCAACTGCTCGATGGAGCTGGGCGGAAACGCTCCGTTCCTGGTCTTCGCCGATGCCGACCTGGACCGGGCCGTGGCCGAGGCGATGATCGCCAAGATGCGCAACGGCGGCGAGGCCTGCACGGCCGCCAACCGCTTCTACGTCCAGGCGCCGGTGGCCGCCGAGTTCACACGCCGGCTGGCGGCCGCCATGGAGGCCCTCACCGTCGGACCCGGTCTGGAAGCGGGCGTTCAGCTCGGTCCGCTCGTCAACGCGCAGAGTCGTGACAAGGTCGCCCAGCTGGTCGCGGACACCGTACGCGCCGGTGCGTCGCTCGTGACGGGCGGTGAGCCGCCCGACCGGCCCGGCTACTACTATCCGCCGACCGTGCTGGCCGACGTGCCTCCGGACGCCCCGGTGCTGCACGAGGAGATCTTCGGTCCTGTCGCCCCCGTCGTCAGCTTCACCACCGAGGACGAGGCGGTCCGCCTGGCCAATGCCACCGAGTACGGCCTGGTGTCGTACGTGTGCACCGCGGATCTGGCGCGCGGTCTGCGGGTGGCCGAGCAACTGGACTGCGGCATGGTCGGGTTGAACCGCGGGGTGGTGTCCGATCCGGCCGCTCCGTTCGGCGGGACGAAGCAGAGCGGTGTCGGCCGCGAAGGCGGTCACGAGGGACTGCTCGAGTTCACCGAGTCCAAGTACGTCGCCCTGTCGTGGTGACCGCGGCCGGAAGGAGCACACCGCGATGGATGTGACCATGCCCCAGCTCGGCGAGACGGTGGCCGAGGCGACCGTGACCCGCTGGCTGCGCGGGACCGGCGACCACGTGACCGAGGGGGAACCGCTCTTCGAGGTGTCGACCGACAAGGTGGACACCGAGATCCCGGCCCTCGTCACGGGAACGCTCGGCGAAATCCTCGTCGAGGAGCAGGAGACCGTGCCCGTGGGGGCACGGCTGGCCGTGATCACCGCGGACGGCTCCGGCGAGGTGTCCGTGAGCAGCTCGGACGGCTCCGGTGGGGCGTCCGTGATCACCGCGGACGGCTCCGGTGACGTGGCCGTGAGCAGCACGAGCAGCTCCGGGAAGGTGTCCGCGATCGCCACGAACGGCTCCGGGAAGGCGGCTGCCGGACCTGGCGGCGGGTCGGTCGCCGCACCCCGCGACGCACCCCGGCACGGCACGCTGACCCCGCTGGTCCGCCGCCTGCTCGCCGAGCACGAGCTGTCGGCCGAGCAGGTGTCCGGGACGGGCCCGCACGGCCGGATCACGCGCACCGATGTCCTCGCGGCGGCGGCCGCCGCCCCAGCCCGGCCGCCCGCGGTGGCTGCCACCACCGCCACCCCAGCCCCGCCACCCGCCACCCCAGCCCCGCCACCCGCCGCGGCTGCCGCTTCCGCCGCACCCCGGCCCCGGAGCCCTGCCCCCGCGGAGACCGCCGGGCCGCCGCGGAGCGAGACCCTGACCGTTCCCTTCAGCACGATCCGCCGCCGTACGGCCGAGCACATGGTGCGTTCCAAGGCGACGTCGCCGCACACCTTGATGGCCATCGAGGTCGACTTCCACGCCGTGGACCGGGCGCGCCGGGCGGCCGCGGCGTCGTGGCGGCAGACGGAAGGCTTCGGGCTGACCTATCTGCCTTTCGTCGCCAGGGCGGTGGTGGACGGGCTGGTCGCGTACCCCCACCTCAACGCCAGTGTGGGCGACAACGCCCTGTTGGTGCACCGCCGTATCGGCCTCGGCATCGCGGTCGACCTGGACGCCGAAGGACTGCTCGTCCCCGTCGTCAGGGACGCCCGGGACAAGCGGCTGGGAGCTGTCGCCCGGGAGATCTCGGGACTCGCCGGCCGCGCCCGGGCGCACCGCCTGGGTCCGGACGACTTCGCGGGAGGCACCTTCACGATCAGCAATCCGGGCCCCTACGGCACGCTCCTCACGGCGCCGATCATCAACCAGCCGCAGGTCGCGATCCTGGCCACCGACGCCGTACGGCCCCGACCGGTGGCCATCCCCGCCTCGGACGGGTCCTACGCCGTGGTCGTGCACCCGGTCGGCAATCTCGCCCTGACCTTCGACCACCGGGCCGTGGACGGGGGTTACGCCGGCCGGTTCCTCGCGCACCTCAAGGAGAGCATCGAGACCCGGGACTGGACGACCGAACTCTGACGGGGCCGGCGCCGGGCGACTGCCCCGGGGCCGGCCCACCGCGGTCAGCCGAGGAAACTCAGCCTGACCTGCCGGTCGGGATTGTCCTTGTTGGTGTCGACGAGGCACACCGACTGCCAGGTCCCCAGCTCCAGCCGTCCGCCGACGACCGGCAGGGTGGCGTGGGGCGGGACGATGGCCGGCAGGACGTGGTCCCGCCCGTGGCCGGGGCTGCCGTGGCGGTGCTGCCAGCGGTCGTCGGCGGGGAGCAGGGTGTGCAGAGCGGCGAGGAGGTCGTCGTCGCTGCCGGCGCCGGTCTCGATGATCGCGACGCCGGCGGTCGCGTGCGGGATGAAAACGTTGAGGAGCCCGTCGCGGCCGCCGGTCACCTCCCTGAGGAAGGCCTCGCAGTCGCGAGTGAGATCGACGACGGTCTCCGTCGAGCCGGAGACGACGTTCAGGACGCGGGTGGTGAAGGCATCGGACATGCCCCAATCCTCACCCATACGCCCGGTTCCACACCTGACCGGCCGCCCGACGGCTGATACGAGAGGTCCACTCCGCGAGACGCCATTGACCGTACGCGGGCCATCTGGCTACTTTCGGCCGCATGTTGCGTTCAGCCATGCTCACCACGCGCGGTCACATCGACCTGCTGCGGGTGGCCTCCGCCGCGTGTCGCCGCGGCTGCTGACGCCCTTCTTCCGCTCTTCCCCGCGCCTGCGCGCTGCCCTGCCCGCACGTCCGGACTCACGCTGATCACCGGCTGATCTCCTGACGCGGCGGCGCCGAGGCGTACTTCTCTCCGGTCGCTCTCCTTCCTCGTGGAGCACTCATGAGCATCAGCCATGCCCCGCCGGGCTCGTCCGACTCCGATATTTCGGATATATCCAAGAATGGCGCCGCGACCGAACAGGCGCCACTGTCGCTCGAACCCATCGTCCCCACCTCCACCCGGCGCACCCGCGTGCCCCGCTGGCTGCGCCGCACCTCCGGCCCGCTCCTGCTGCTCGCCCTGTGGCAACTCCTCAGCAGTACGGGCGTGTTGACCTCCGACGTCCTCGCCTCGCCCGGCACCATCGCGCGGGTCGGCAGCGATCTCATCAGCGACGGGTCACTGCCTCACGCGATGGGCGTCTCGCTCCAGCGCGTGGCGGTCGGCCTGCTGTTCGGCACGGTCATGGGGCACCGGACTCGCCCTGGTCTCCGGGCTGTTCCGGGTCGGCGAGGACCTTGTCGACGCCAGTGTCCAGATGCTGCGGACCGTGCCGTTCGTCGGCCTGATCCCGCTGTTCATCATCTGGTTCGGCATCGGCGAGGCACCCAAGATCGCGATCATCACGCTGGGTGTGTCCTTCCCGCTCTACCTCAATGTGTACGCCGGTATCCGCGGCGTCGACTCCCAGCTGATCGAGGCCGGAGAGTCCCTCGGCCTCTCCCGCTGGGGCCTGGTGCGCCATGTCGTCCTGCCGGGTGCGCTGCCCGGCGCCATGACAGGGCTGCGCTACTCACTGGGCATCGCCTGGCTGGCGCTCGTCTTCGCGGAGCAGATCAACGCGGACGCCGGCATCGGCTTCCTGATGGTCCAGGCGCGCGACTTCCTGCGGACCGACGTGATCGTGGTCTGCCTGATCGTCTACGCCTTCCTCGGCCTGCTCGCCGACTTCATCGTCCGCTCCCTCGAAAGGCTGCTGCTGCAATGGCGACCGACGTTCACCGGCCGGTGAGTACCGAGAAGGCCGCGCAGGCACCCGCTTCGGCGGTGCGCGTGACGGGTCTGACCCGCTCCTTCGACGGCCGTGCCGTCATCGACAACCTCCAACTGGACGTGGCACCGGGCGAGTTCGTGGCCCTGCTCGGCCGCAGCGGCTGCGGCAAGTCCACCCTGCTGCGCATCCTGGCCGGGCTCGACCGGGACATCGCGGGCACCGTCCTCGTGCCCCGTCGCAAGGCCGTCGCATTCCAGTCGCCGCGATTGATGCCGTGGAAGAAGGTGTGGCGCAACGTGCTGCTCGGTCTGCCCGGCAAGCCGCGGCGCGCCGTCGCCGAACAGGCGCTGACCGAGGTCGGTCTCACCCACCGCTCGGACGCCTGGCCCAAGACGCTCTCCGGTGGCGAGGCCCAACGCGCCTCGCTGGCCCGCGCGTTGGTCCGCGAGCCCGATCTGCTGCTGCTCGACGAGCCGTTCGGCGCGCTCGACGCCCTCACCCGCATCAAGGCCCAGCGGCTCGTGGGCCAGTTGTGGCAGCGCCGCGGCTGCGCCGTACTGCTGGTCACGCACGACGTCGAGGAGGCGGTACTGCTCGCCGACCGTGTCCTGGTGATGGACGACGGCGTCATCGCGTACGAGACACGGATCGATCTGGACCGGCCGCGCGACATCACCGACCCGCGGTTCGCCGAGCTGCGCGCCGGACTGCTGGAGCGGCTGGGCGTGGACACGGCCGCCGAAGCCGCCTGACCCCACCACAGCACACCACAACTCGCCCTCTGTGCACGCGAGTTGCACTCACCCTCAGTTGAACCAACCGAACGGACTCACCATGCGCCGACGTCTCGCCCCCGCCGCACTGCTCCCGCTTGCCCTGCTGCTCGCCGCCTGCGGCGGGAACTCGGCGGCCGACACCTCGACGGGTGGCGGGACCGACGGCAAGGGTTCCCTCACGCTCAACGTCGGGGACCAGAAGGGCGGTTCAGAGGCGGTGCTGAGGGCCGCCGGGGAACTCAAGGACCTCGACTACAAGATCAAGTGGTCCACGTTCACCTCCGGCCCACCGCTGCTCGAGGCCGTCAACGCCAAGGCCGTGGACATCGGCGGCGTCGGCAACACCCCGCCCGTCTTCGCGGCCGGCGCGAACTCGAAGATCAGCGTGGTGGCCGCCTGGCACGGCACCTCCAAGGGCGAGGCCATCCTCGTGCCCAAGAACTCGTCGCTGAAGAAGCCCGAGGAGCTCAAGGGCAAGTCGATCGCCGTCGCACAGGGCTCGTCCGCGCACTACCAGCTCATCGCCTCGCTCAAGGAGGCCGGACTGAAGCTGAGCGACGTCAAGGTGAAGTACCTGCAGCCGGCCGACGCACTGGCCGCGTTCACCGGCGGCAAGGTGGACGCGTGGGCGGTCTGGGACCCGTACACCTCGCAGATCCTGGAGGCCAAACAGGGCCGGATCCTGGCGGACGGCGACGGCGCGGTCAACGGACTCAGCTTCCAGGTGGCGGCGCCCGACGCCCTGAAGGACAAGAAGAAGACCGCGGCCATCAAGGACTACCTGGAGCGGCTGCGGCGCGCCCAGGACTGGGTCTACGACCATCCGGACGCCTGGGCGAAGGTGTGGGCGAAGGACACCGGACTGCCGTACGACGTGGCGTTGGCCTCGGTGAAGCGCACCAACGCCTCCCGCGTCCCGGTGGCCGTCGACAAGCCGCTGATCGCCTCCGAGCAGCAGATCGCGGACACCTTCACGGGCCTGAAGCTGATCCCGCGCAAGGTCGACTTCGCCGGCTTCGTGGACAGCCGCTTCAACGGTGACCTGCCGGCGTCCACCACCGCGCCCCGCGTCTACAAGGAGTCCTGACCATGACGGTCCATCTGCACTGGTTCCTGCCGACCGGCGGCGACGGTCGCACCCTAGTGGACCGGCACGCCTACGCCCCCAACACGGCCGGCGCCAAGCGCCCGGTCAGCGGGATACGGCCGCCCGACATCGAGTACCTGGCCCAGATCGCCAAAGCCGCCGAGCAGTTGGGCTTCGAGGCGGTGCTCACCCCGACCGGTACCTGGTGCGAGGACGCCTGGCTGACGACGGTGGCACTCGCCCAGCACACCGAGCGGCTGAAGTTCCTGGTGGCGTTCCGGCCGGGGGTCATCTCACCGACGCTCGCCGCCCAGATGGCGGCCACGTACCAGCGGATCACCCGGGGGCGGCTGCTCCTGAACGTCGTCACCGGCGGCGACTCCACCGAACAGCGCCGCTTCGGCGACCACCTCGACCACGACCGGCGCTACAGCCGTACGGACGAATTCCTCTCCATCGTGCGCGGGGCGTGGAGCGGGCAGCCCTACGACTTCGACGGGGCCCACTACCAGGTCGAGGGCGGGTTGACCGCGCTGCCGCCGGACCCGCTGCCGGAGATCTTCTTCGGCGGCTCGTCGGCGGCCGCGGGCCCTGTGGCCGCGCGGCACGCCGATGTGTATCTGACCTGGGGCGAGCCTCCTACCCAGGTCAAGGAGAAGATCGACTGGATCCGCTCGCTGGCCGAGCGCGAGGGACGCACGGTCCGGTTCGGGATCCGGCTGCACACCATCTCCCGGGACTCGTCGGCCGAGGCCTGGTCGACGGCGGACCGGCTGCTCGGCGACCTGGACGCGGACACGATCGCGGCCGCCCAGGCCGCGCTCGGGCGCAGCGAGTCGGTGGGCCAGCAGCGCATGCTGGCGCTGCACGGCGGTTCCCGCGACGAGCTGGAGATCTCCCCGAACCTGTGGGCGGGCGTGGGGCTCGTGCGGGGCGGCGCCGGCACCGCCCTGGTGGGCAGTCACGCCGAGGTCGCCGACCGGATCGAGGAGTACCACGCGCTGGGCATCGAGCACTTCGTGCTCTCCGGCTATCCGCACCTGGAGGAGGCGTACTGGTTCGGGGAGGGTGTCATCCCGGACCTGGCGGCCCGCGGGCTGCTGCCCGGCGCCCCGGTGGGCGGCGGAGCGCCGCTGCTCGTCGCGAGCGGTCGCTGAGGAGCCGCTCCGGGAAGATTCCGGACCCCGGTCCGGTTGGCAGAGGCGTGAACACCACCGGGGCAGGGACGCGCGCAGTCGATGTCGTCGTCATAGGCGCTGGGCAGGCCGGCCTGTCCAGCGCCTTTCACCTGCGCCGCAGCGGTTTCGAGCCGGAGCGGGACTTCGTGGTGCTGGATCATGCGCCGCGTCCGGGCGGTGCGTGGCAGTTCCGCTGGCCGTCCCTGACGTACGGCAAGGTGCACGGGATGCACTCCCTGCCGGGCATGGAGCTGACGGACGCCGACCCCGCGCGGCCGTCCGCCGAGGTCGTCGGGGAGTACTTCACCGCGTACGAGCGCACCTTCGAGCTGCGGGTACGGCGGCCGGTGGAGGTGCGCGCGGTCCGCGAGGGCGAGGGCGGCCGGCTGCTCGTCGAGACTTCCGAGGGCACGTGGTCGACGCGGACGCTGATCAACGCGACGGGCACCTGGGACCGGCCGTTCTGGCCGCGCTATCCGGGCCAGGAGACGTTCCGGGGACGGCAGCTGCACACGGCGCAGTACCCCGGGCCCGAGGAGTTCACCGGCTCGCGGGTCGTCGTCGTGGGCGGTGGCGCCTCGGGCACCCAGCACCTGATGGAGATCGCGCCCTACGCGGCCGCGACCACTTGGGTGACGCGTAGGCCGCCCGTGTTCCGGGAGGGCCCCTTCGACGAGGAGTTCGGACGGGCCGCCGTGGCACTCGTGGAGGATCGGGTACGCCGGGGCCTGCCGCCGCAGAGCGTCGTCTCGGTGACCGGGCTGCCGCTCAACGACGCGATCCGGCAGGCGCGGGAGGACGGCGTGCTGGACCGGCTGCCGATGTTCGACCGGATCACTCCGGACGGTGTCGCCTGGGACGGCGGACGCCACGTGGACGCCGACGTCATCCTGTGGGCGACCGGGTTCCGGGCGGCGATCGACCATCTGGCGCCGCTGCGGCTGCGCGAGCCGGGCGGCGGCATCCGCGTCGAGGGGACCCGCTCCGTCGCCGACCACCGGATCCATCTGGTCGGCTACGGGCCTTCGGCCAGCACCATCGGCGCCAACCGTGCCGGGCGCGCGGCCGTGCGGGACATCAGGCGGCTGCTGGCGGGGGCACCGGTCGCCGCGTGACGTCCCTTGGCGGGTGGGCCGGGGCGCGCCTATGCCCGTGGGGCGTACGGCGCGCCGGCCCCCGTGGCCGGAAGGCCCGGCTCAGTGTGACGGTGACGCGCTCTTACGGTTCCGGTTGAACTCGGCGACGTTCTTCTGATGCTCCTCGTAACTGGCCGTGAAGCGGGTGTCGCCAGGCTTGACCGTGACGAAGTACAGCCAGTCGCCCGGGGTCGGGTTGATCGCCGCGCGCATCGCCTCTTCACCGGGATTGGCGATCGGCGTGGGCGGCAGCCCCATGCGCTGGTAGGAGTTGTAGGGGTTGTCGAGCCTGGTGTCCTTCGCGCTGGTGTCCAGCGTGCTGCGGTTCAGCGCGTAGTTGATGGTGGAGTCCATCTGCAGCGGCATACCGCGTTCCAGCCGGTTGAAGACGACCCGGGCCACTTTCCCCATGTCCGCCTTGGTGGCCGCCTCCGCCTGGATGATGCTCGCGATCGTGACCGCCTGGTAGACGTTCATCGCGTTGCGCTGCGCCCCGGCGGTGACCTGGCCTCCGTTGAACTTCTTGTTCGCGGTGGTGACCATGAACGACAGCAGCGACTCCGGGGTCGCCTTGGCGTCCAGCGGATACGTGGCGGGGAAGAGGTAGCCCTCCGGGTTGCCCTCCGCGTCCCCGGGGAGCTTGAGATTGGCCTTGCCCAGGGACTTCTTGGTGGTGCCCGCGGGCACGCGCAGGGCCTTGTCCACCGCTTCGTAGACCTGGCCCGCACGCCAGCCCTCGGGGATCACCAAGGACTTCGGGCGCTCGTCCCCGTCGTCCATGATCAGCAGCGGCACCGCCACGGCGGTGGCGGCGACGACGGCTCCGGTCGCGATGAGGGCGGCCCGGCCCCGGCGCGTCAGTCGAATCGTGCTCCGTGGCGGAGTGTTCATCTGCATGCGGGCACGGTAACCCGCTAATGCCTACAAAGCCGACATATCTTCATCTTGTCGGCTCCAGTTGGGCGTCTCGGCGCACGAGGGCGGCGTAACGGCCGTCGCGCTCCAGCAGCTCCTCGTGCGTACCCCGCTCGGCCGCGCTGCCGGAGTCCAGGACCACGATCTGGTCGGCCCCCCGAATGGTGGACAGCCGGTGGGCGATGGTGAGCGTGGTCCGGTTGGCCGAGAGCGCGTCGATGGCTTCCTGGACGGCGCGTTCCGTACGGGTGTCCAGAGCGCTGGTCGCCTCGTCGAGGATGAGCACGGGCGGGTCGCGCAGGATGGTGCGGGCGATGGCCAGGCGCTGCTTCTCGCCGCCGGAGAACCGGTGCCCGCGCTCGCCCACGACGGTGTCGTACCCGTCGGGCAGCGAGGCGATGTGGTCGTGGATCTGGGCCGTGCGGGCCGCCGCGTGCAGCTCCTCGTCGGTGGCGTCCGGCTTGGCGAACCGCAGGTTCTCGGCGACGGAGGCGTGGAAGAGGTACGTCTCCTGGGAGACGACGCCCACCGCGCGTGCCAGCGTGTCGAAGTCCAGGTCGCGCACGTCGACCCCGTCGAGCGTGACGCGCCCGCCCGTGACGTCGTACAGCCGGGGCACCAGATAGCTGAGCGTGGACTTGCCCGAGCCGGTCGGGCCGACGACGGCGAGGCTGCCGCCCGCGGGGACGGTGATGTCGATGCCGTCGAGGATCGGGCCACCCTTGTCGTCGTAGCGGAACTCGACGTCCTCGAAGCGGATCTCGCCCTTGACCTGCTCCAGATGGACCGGGCTCGCCGGCTCGGTGATGTCGATGGGCAGGTCGAGGTACTCGAAGATGCGCTGGAAGAGGGCGAGCGAGGTCTGGATCTGGACGCCGGTGGACAGCAGGCTGACCGTCGGCCGGAACAGGCCCTGCTGGAGCGAGACGAAGGCGACCAGCGTGCCGATGGAAACCGTCGGGCCGCCGAGCTGGAAGGCGATGCCCGCGGTCCAGTAGATGACGGCGGGCATGGCGGCCATGACGATGGTGATGACGGCCATGCGCCAGCGCCCCACCATGTTCGACCTGACCTCGAGGTCGACCAGGCCTTCGGACTCGTCCGCGAAGGACTTGGTGAGCGAGTCGGCGCGGCCCATGGTGCGGCCCAGCAGGATGCCGCTGACGGAGAGCGACTCGGTGACGGTGGCGGCCATGACGGCCATCTGCTTCTGGCGCTGCGTCGCGATCTTCTTGCGCTCGCGGCCGACCCGGCGGCTGATCCAGACGAAGACCGGCAGCAGGAGCAGTGAGACGGCGGTGAGGCGCCAGTCGAGGGCGACCATCGCGACGATGGTGGCGACGACGCTCGTGAGGTTCGAGACCAGCGAGGTGGCGGTGGAGGTCACCGTCGCCTGCATGCCGCCGATGTCGTTGGCGATGCGGGACTGGACCTCGCCGGTGCGGGTCCGGGTGAAGAAGGCGAGGGACATGCGCTGCAGCCGGCCGTACACGGCGGTGCGCAGGTCGTGCATGACGCGCTGACCGACGGTCGTCGAGATCAGGGTCTGCAGCACGCCGAAGACGCTGGTGACGACCGCGCTGAGGATCATGCCGAGCGCGAGCAGGCTCAGCAGGCCGGTGCGGCCCTGCGGGATCGCGACGTCCAGGATCTCCTTCAGCAGGAAGGGCGTGGCGACGGAGACGAGGGACGCGGCGCCGACCAGCAGGCCGACGACCGCGAGCCGGCCGCGGTAGGGCCGGAAGAGCTTCAGGATGCGGCGGACCTGCCGCGGCTGTTCGGCATCGGCATCGGCTGGCGAGGGGGTCCAGGTGGGTCGATCGGGACGCATGGGCTCCTACGGGAGGTGAGACGACTGGGACGTGACAAGGCGGCCAGGGCCGGCCTCGCGGTGGCGGCGGCCGGGAGCCGACGCCTTCCGGAGCTTAGCTCATTGTTACCTATACTCACAATGAACGAGGTCCTGATATTGTTCCCGGTATGACCACCCCCGATGCCGACGGGCTGCTCGCCGAGCAGTTGCTGCGGCTCACCCGTCGTGTGCACCGCATCCAGAAGCGCCATCTGGAGCAGCGTGAGCTGGGCATCACTCCCGCCCAGTCCCGGCTGTTGCGCACCCTGGCGCACTACAGCTCACCGCCCCGCATGGCCGATCTCGCCGAGCGCCTCGAAGTGGTGCCGCGAGCCGTGACGACGCTGGTCGACGGGCTGGAGGCGAGCGGCAAGGTCCGCCGGGCACCCGATCCCACCAACCGCCGGGTGATCCGGATCGAGGTCACGGACGAGGGGCGCAAGGCACTGCGCGAGCTGCGCGGGGCACGCCGCTCCGCGGCGGAGGAGATCCTCGCTCCCCTGGCGGACGACCAGCGCGAGGTGCTGGGCGGGCTGCTGAACACCCTGATCGACGGCGCGCCGGAGCGAGAGCTCGGCTGCTGATCAACCGTCGGGGTGGGTCGTACCGGTGGTGGTGGGGGTACCCCTGACGGCAAGGTGGCCGTGACGGCGACCAGGTGACCGTGCCGTGCCGACGCGGCCGCTCACGACAGGCGAGGAGTGCGCGATGCCCCTGCTGCAGCCGGAGCCCGACGCCCTGCGGCCCGCCGCGCGGCGTGCGGAGCCCGCACCCGACCGGGTGCCCGAGGACCGCGCCCAGGGCACGCCCGCGCCGCTGCGCGACGAACTGATCGCGCTGCTCGGCCCGGACAAGGTGCTCACCAAGATCTCCGACCTCGTCCGTTACGCCTCCGACGCCAGCCCCTACCGCTTCGTCCCGCAGGTCGTCGTGGTCCCCGAGGACATCGACGACGTGTCGGCGATCCTCTCGTACGCCCACGGAAAGGGCCGCGAGGTGGTCTTCCGCGCGGCCGGGACCTCGCTCAACGGCCAGGCACAGGGCGAGGACATCCTCGTCGACGTACGCCGTCACTGGTCCGGGATCGAGGTGCTGGACGGCGGCGCGCGGGCGCGTATCGGCCCGGGTACGACGGTCGCGCGGGCCAACGCCGCGCTGGCCCGCCACGGCCGCGTCCTCGGCCCGGATCCGGCGAGCGCGGTCGCCTGCACGGTCGGTGGAGTCGTCGCCAACAACGCGTCGGGCATGACGGCGGGCACCACCCGCAACTCGTACCGCACTCTCGCCTCCCTCACTTTCGTGCTGCCGACCGGCACGGTGGTGGACACGGCCGAAGCGGCCGCCGCCGAGCAGCTCGCCCATGCCGAACCGGCCCTGTGCGCCGGGCTGATGGATCTCAAGGCGGAGATCGAGGCGGACCCGGCGCTGGTCGCCAGGATCCGCGCCAAGTACACGATCAAGAACACGAACGGCTACCGCCTGGACGCCTTCCTGGACGGCTCGACACCCGTGGAGATCCTGCGCGGCCTGATGGTCGGCTCCCAAGGCACCTTCGGCTTCATCTCCGAGGTCGTTTTCGACACGCTGCCCCTGGACCGGCGGGTGTCCACCGCGCTGCTGTTCTTCCCCTCCCTGCCCGCCGCGGCCGCCGCGGTGCCGCTCTTCAACGAGGCGGGCGCGATCGCCGTGGAGCTGATGGACGGCAACACGCTGCGCGCCTCGGTGAGCGTGGCGGGTGTCCCGGCGGACTGGGCCGGGCTGCCCAGGTCGACCACGGCTCTGCTCGTGGAGTTCCGCGCCCCGGACGAGTCCGGACAGCGGGCGTACGAGGAGGCGGCCCGCCGTGTCCTGGAGGGTCTCGAACTCGTCGCACCGGTCGCCTCGGTGACCAACGGCTTCACCCGCGACCCACGGACCATCGGGACTTACTGGACGGCACGCAAGGCGTTCGTGACGGCGGTCGGCGGGGCGCGTCCGTCCGGGACGACACTGATCACCGAGGACTTCGCAGTGCCTCCCGCGCGGCTCGCCGAGGCCTGTGCAGCGCTGCTCGACCTGCAGACCCGGCACGGCTTCGACGCGGCGGTGGCGGGCCACGCGGCGCACGGAAACCTGCACTTCCTGCTCGCCTTCGACGCGGCCGAACCGGCGGACGTGGAGCGGTACGCGGCCTTCATGGACGACTTCTGCCGGCTCACCGTCGAGCGCTTCGACGGCTCGCTCAAGGCCGAGCACGCGACCGGGCGCAACATCGCGCCGTTCCTGGAGCTCGAATGGGGGCCCACGGCAACGGAGTTGATGTGGCGCACCAAGCAGCTGATCGATCCCGACGGCGTGCTCGCTCCGCGCATCGTGCTCGACCGTGACCCCAGGGCCCATCTGCGCGGCCTCAAGACGATTCCCCGGATCGAGCCGATCGCCGACCCCTGCATCGAGTGCGGCTTCTGCGAACCCACCTGCCCCAGTCAGGACCTGACGACCACACCCCGCCAACGGATCGTGCTGCGCCGCGAGATGACCCGCCAGCCCGACGGGTCCCCGGTCGAGAACGGCCTCCTGGAGGCGTACGGATACGACGCGGTCGACACCTGCGCGGGCGACTCGACGTGCAAGCTGGCCTGCCCGGTCGGCATCGACACAGGCGCGCTGATGAAGAACTTCCGGCATGCGCGGCACTCGCCGCGCGAGGAGAGGGCCGCGGCACTGACCGCGCGGCACTTCCGGGCGGCCGAGGCCTCGGCCCGGCTCGCCGTGGCCGTCGCCGCCCGGGCCCGGCGCCGGCTGGTGACCACCGTGACGCGCGCGGCCCGTACGGTGGTCCGCCCCGATCTGGCGCCCGAGTGGCTGACGGGCATCCCCAGGGCGGCCCCGCGCGCCCTGCCGCGCACCACGCGCGTGGGAGCGGCGGCCGTCTACTACCCGGCGTGCGTCAACCGCATCTTCGCGAGCCCGGGAGACGTGTCCCTCCCCCGGGCCGTTGTCGACGTCTCCACGCGCGCGGGGAAGCCGGTTTGGATTCCGGACGATGTCCGGGGCACGTGCTGCGCGACCATCTGGCACTCCAAGGGGTACGAGACCGGCAACGCCCTCATGGCCAACCGGATCGTGGCGGCCGCCTGGGGCTGGACGGCCGGCGGAGAGCTGCCGCTCGTCGTGGACGCCTCGTCCTGCACCCTGGGGATCGCGCGGGAGGTCGTGCCGTATCTGACCGCTGAGAACCGTGAGTTGCACGCGAAGCTGACGGTCGTCGACTCCCTGGTGTGGGCGGCCGAGGAGCTCCTCCCCCACCTCACCGTCCATCGCACGGTGGGCTCCGCGGTGCTCCATCCCACCTGCTCCATGCGCCACTTGGGCGACGAGGCACACCTGCGCGTGGTCGCCGAGGCCTGCGCGGACGACGTGGTCGTCCCGGACGACGCCGGCTGCTGCGCCTTCGCCGGGGACCGCGGCACGCTGCACCCGGAGCTCACGGAGGCGGCGACCCGCAAGGAGGCCTCCTTCGTGCACGCGCGCCCGTTCGACGCGCACCTCTCGGCGAACCGTATGTGCGAGGTGGGAATGGACCACGCGACGGGCCGCGGCTACTACTCCGTACTGCTGGAGCTGGAGCGCGCGACCCGTCCCGGGACCGCCGGATCTGCCTGATCCGCTGGGGCCCCTCCCGGGGTCAACCGCCCTCGGGCACAGGCTCCTTGACCGGCTGAGCGGAGACGTCGGAAGGCTGCTGCGCCGGCACGACGGCCCTCGCCGGTTTCTCGTCGGCCTCCGGTACGAACGCGATCTCGCCGTCCAGCACCTTCTTCGCCCGCTCGGTGTCCAGGGCGCCCTCCCAGCGGGACACCGCGAAGACGGCGACACAGTTGCCGAGCAGGTTGGTGGTGACGCGCATCGAGTCCATGATGCGGTCGACGCCGAGCAGCAGGGCGACCGCGCCGGCGGGAATGACCCCGAGGGAGGTGGCGGTCGCGGACAGGGCCAGGAAGGCCGAACCCGGTACGCCTGCCATGCCCTTGCTGGTCAGCATGAGGACCAGCACCACGGTGATCTGCTGTCCCGGGCCGAGGTCGACACCCACCGCCTGGGCGATGAAGAGCGTGCCGATCGAGAGATAGATCGACGCGCCGTCGAGGTTGAAGGAGTATCCGGTGGGCAGCACCAGCCCGACCGCGTCGTCGCGGCAGCCCGCCTGGCGCAGCTTCTGCATCATGCGGGGCATGACGGTCTCGCTGGAGGCGGTGCCGAGCGCGAGCAGCAACTCCTCGCGGGTGTACCGGACGAACTTCCAGAGGCTGAGCCCGGTGACCGCCTTGAGGGCGACGCCGAGCAGCACGAGGAACAGCAGCGCGACCGCGTAGCACAGCACGATCAGCTTGCCGTACGTCTTGACCACGCCCAGGCCGTACTCCCCGACCAGGTGGACCATCGCACCGAACACGGCGAGCGGCGCCAGCCGCATGATGAAGCCGACGATCGCGAAGACGACGTCCTGGACCTGCTGGACGGCGGGCAGTACCGCAGGCACCTTGGTGTGCCCGAGGTGCAGCAGCGCCGCGCCCACCAGACAGGCGAGGACGAGGACTTGGAGCAGCGAGTTCTCGGCGAAGGCGCCGACCGCGCTCTGCGGCAGGGCGTCCAGGATGAACTCGCTGGTCGAGGGCAGTGAGCCGCCGCCGGTCTTGCCGTCGACCGCCGAAGCGTCGAGCTTCGACGGGTCGACGTGCATCCCCGAGCCGGGGGCGACCACGTTGGCCGCGACCAGACCGATGAGCAGGGCCACGGTGGTCGCGGCCTCGAACCAGACGAGGGCCTTGAGCCCGATCCGGCCGAAGGCCTTCAGATCGCCGGCCTTGGCGATGCCGACGACGACCACGCAGAACACCAGCGGTGAGATCACCGCCTTGATGAGACGCACGAAACCGTCGCCGAGCGGCTGGACGGCCGTGGCCGCGTCGGGCCACAGCCGTCCGACGACGATTCCGAGCACGAGAGCGCAGGCGACCTGCGCGAAGAGTGAGGTACGCAGTATGCGTGCGACGCGTCGCGGGGACGGTACAGACGGCGGCACGGGGGACTCCTCCGACGGGACTTCTGATATGCGGAAAAGCGCTTCCGCGTCGATCACTATCGGGAAGTCGTTGATCGTGCCGGAGACCTCCGTGTCACGCCCCGGTTAATCATGACGAGGGTGACACGTCACACACCTCTCGGATCAGCAGCGGCTCCGGTCCTCGGTGAGCACGCCCTGCACGGTGACCAGCCCCCGGTCGTAGCAACCGGCCGAGCCGTACAGCCGGTAGCGCTCCTTCGTCGTGCCCACCGCGTGGCGCTGATCGCGCGGCACGTTCGCCGTATACGTCGCGTCGCCCGTGTAGGTGTCGTCCAACCGGGACCAGGAGGTACGCCGGCCGCCGCGCGACGCGTCCACCGACGCCCGGTCGCCGATGGTCAGGACGGTTCGCAGCCGGTCGTCGGCCCCGAGGGTGGTCGTGCCGTCCATCGTGTACGTGCGATGGGTGCGGGTCGTCACGGCCGGTCCGCGCCCGTCGACGGTGACCGTCTCGTCGTCGGTCCAACCGGCCTCAAGACCGTCGGTGTTCTCGCCTTCGGTCCAGCGGTGCACGGAGGTGTTGGCCAGGTCGCGGCTGACGGTGGTCGTGACGCGGCCGTGCGAGGTGTCGAGGTATCCGGCGACGGTGAGCCGATGGCCGCCCTCGGTGTCCAGGCGGTACTCCGGCGAACCGGGCGTGTACGTCGACGAGTTGGCCGGGTCGCCCGCCTTGATACGGGTGACCGCGCCGGTCACGTGCGCCCGCCCCGCGTCCTGCCAGACCAGGACGTTGACCGGTGTGCTCCAGCCGCTCTGCCCCTCGGGCACGCCAACGACGGAGACGTCGACCTGGTGCGGGCGACCGTCGTTGAGGAGTCCGGCGAAGGGGGTCAGGTCGTACTCGATGGGCCTGACGTCGAAGGCGCGCGGGCCCGGGATCACGTACCAGAGGAAGGGGTTGGACCAGCCGCCGGTCCACACCGTCGGGAACGGCGCGGCGATTCCGGCCAGTTGACCGTCGACCTTGACCTGCACCTCGCGGTAGGGGCCGTTCGCCGCCTTGCACGAGTACGGCGCGGCGTCCGGCACCGTCAGATACCAGAACTCCTCGCAGCCGCCGCCCGAGCCGGTGGCGTACACCTCGGCGACGATCCGCTCACTGTTGCGGGGCGCGGTGAGCGTGCCGTCCTGGAGGGTGAGGACGCGATCGGGGGCCGCGGTGGACCGGCCCGGCGTGCCCGACTTCGTGGGCGGAGCAGGCTTTTTCGCCGCGTAGAAGGTCAGGACGACCTTCACGTCGATGACTCCGGTGTAGGTCTCGTCCACCGTGTTGCCGATGAGCATCTCGACGTCGCGGCTCTGCCGGAACGTGTCGCTGTAGCGGGTCACGTCCTTCTCGACGGACCATGCGATGCCGTCGGGCGAGGGCTCCGGGGTCGACGTGCGGAGGACTTCGACTCCGCCGATGTGCAGATAGCCGAGCCGGTCGTACTGCCGCCCCTTCACCTTGCCGTCGAGCCGCAGGACCACCTTGGTCCAGTTGTCCCCGCAGCCGCTCGGCGGCGCGAAGGTGCCCTTGTACGGCGTGTAGTCGCGGAACTGCGTCTCGGCGACCGTGACTTGGCAGGACTTGGTGGCGGGCTTCGCGAGGGGCGGCGCCGCGGTCAGCGGGTCGTGCCAGTCGGTGCCGAACTCGGCGGGCGGCTCGACGCTCATGGCTCCGGCGGACGAACCGGTTCCGGGCAGCGCGGCCGCGGGGGCCGGGCCTGCCCCGAGGAGGGTGCTCGCCGCGAGGATCACTCCGGTGAGCATGGACATGATGACCGGTCTTCTCATGTGCGGTGTTCTACGGGGGAGTCGGCCCCGTCCGCAATGAGTTCTCGGCAGTCGGACGCCGCCCGCGCCTTCCGGGTCTCGACGTCGCGCGTACGCGGGGAGCCCCGGTGCGGTGCTCCCCCGTCGGTCGCGCCGACTACGCCTTGAGGTCCGCCTCGTCCCCCATGACCACCACAGGGTGCTGATCCGGGTCGAGCGTGCGCAGCAGGTACTGCATGCCGGACTTGGACAGGCTCACACAGGCCGACGTGCCGCTGCCGTGGTCCATGTGCAGCCAGATGCTGCCGCCTTTGGACTGGCCCTCGGGCCGGGTCGGGTCGTTCGGCGAGGTGCCCTTCATCCGGTTGTAGTCGATGGCGATGACGTAGTCGAAGTCGTGCCAGTGCGACTTGGCCCAGTAGTGCGGGGCCTGGAAGGACGCGGACTCGGTGTACGGGAGTTCGGCACCGGGATCGCCGAGCACCCCGCCCGCGTCGCTGAGCGTGAACACGCCGACCGGGCTGCGCTTGTCGCCCTCCTGATGGTCGGTGGTCCAGCCCTTCTTGCCGTTGTGCCCTTCCCAGCTGCGGGTCTGGTCCCAGGTGGAGCCGTTCTTCGTGTAGAGGACGATCCTGGAGTCGGCGGAGTCCTTGCCCTCCCCGTAGACCGCCACGACCTGGCGGGAGTTGGCCGGAATCTGCTGCCGCAGCCGATTTCCGACGTCCGGGATGCGCTTCAGGTCGACGGTCGGCGCCTTGGCGTGGGCGGCCTTTCCGCCGGACCCGCCATCCCCCTTCGACGCGCTGCCTCCGTCGGCGCCTCCGCAGGCCGCCAGGGACATCAGAAGGACGCCGCAGGCCGCCACAGCGACCCCCGCGCGCATCGAACCGCTCGCACCGCCTGTTTGCATACGGTCCATCGTCGCACCACGTTCCGGACGATTACGCCCGGCCCCCGGCTTCCCGGCCATATACGGGCGGTCCGGGCCGATTCTCCGCCCTGCGGCGAAAATTCGTTTGCTTCCGACCACGCTCCGAGGCGAACCTTTCACGGTTTGTTGCCGGCGTTCGCGGCCGGTCCCTCGTCGGCCTCGTGGTCGGCGCGCACCGTCCGCTCGCGGCCGGGCGCCCGGCTCTCCGGTCGGCTGCCGTCGGCCTCGCGGCCCTCACCTCTGACACGAGCCCCTGGGAAGTCATGCAGATTCAAGACCTTCCGTTCCCCGACCCGGGCGTACCGGACGCGCGCTCGGGTCCCCGATTCCTGTGGTGGCTCGGCCGGAATCAACTCGGCGGGCAGCTCAAGGCGCTCGCCTGGGGCCTGCTGCACTTCGTCGCGGTCTCCGGGCTGCCCTTCTGCGTCGGCCTGGCCGTACAGGCCGTCGTCGACCACTCCGGGACCCGGCTCGCCCAGGCCGGTGGGCTGATGGTGCTGTGCGGCACGGGCATCGCGGTCGGCGACATGATGCTGCACCGCACGGCGGTCACCAACTGGATCGTCGCGGCCGCGCGCGTCCAGCAGTTGCTGGCCCGCAGGACGGCGCAGCTGGGCTCCGCACTGACACGGCGTGTCGCGGCCGGCGAGGTGGTCGCCGTCTCCACGGGCGACGTCGAGAAGATCGGCTGGTTCGTGGAAGCCCTGTCGCGGTTCGCCGCGGCCGCGCTCACCGTCGTGCTGGTCTGTATCGGACTGGTCGTCTACCAGCCGGCTCTGGGGATCGTCGTCGCCGTGGGTGTGCCGGTCCTGGCGCTGGCCGTGCTCCCGTTGCTGCCGCGGGCCACCCGCCGCGCCGACCTCCAGCGCGAGAAGGCGGGACGCGCCACCGAGCTGGCCTCGGACACGGTCGCCGGTCTGCGTGTGCTGCGCGGCATCGGCGGCGAGGAGCTCTTCCTCGACCGCTACCGCCGCGCCTCCCAGGAGGTCCGCCGGGCCGCGGTGCGCAGCGCCCGCATGTGGGCATTGATCTCCGCGATCCAGACCCTGCTGCCGGGTCTGCTCATGGTCGCGGTCATCTGGCACGGGGTGCACCTGGCCCGCGACGGCCGGATCACGGTCGGCGAACTGGTGACGGTGTACAGCGCGGTCATGCTGCTCGCCTATCCGCTCCGGCACTTCGAGGAGATCGCCATGGCGTACTCCTTCTCCCGCCCCTCCGCCAAGCGGGCCGCCCGCGTGCTCGCCCTGGAGCGGATCACCGACACCGCCGGGTCGCGGGACGCCGTCGTACCGACCGGCGATCTGTACGACCCGGCGACCGGACTCCTCGCGCCCCTCGGCCTCCTGACCGCGGTGGTGTGCGGCGATCCGGACGCGGCCGGTGTCCTGGCCGAACGGCTCGGCGGCCACGCGACGGCCGAGGAGGCCTCCGCCTCGGTCCTGCTCGGCGGGATCCCACTGGACGAGCTGCCGCTCGGCTCCGCCCGCACGGCCGTCCTCGTCCAGGACAAGGACCCGGTGCTGTTGTCCGGTTCGCTGCGCGAGCTGCTCGACGTGCCCTCGTCGGGCGAGGTGGGCGCCGCCGAGGCGCTCGCCGCCGCACAGTGCGGCGACGTCCTGGACGCCCTCGCCCAGGGGTCGCTGGACGCCGAGGACCCCATGGACGCGCGGATCACCGAGCGCGGGCGCTCCCTCTCGGGCGGCCAGCGCCAGCGACTGGCACTGGCCCGGTCCCTCAAAACCGACCCCGAGGTGCTCGTCCTGGACGAACCGACCTCCGCCGTCGACTCGCACACCGAGGCCCGGGTCGCCGACGGTGTCCGCTCCCTGCGGACAGGCCGTACGACGGTCGTCTTCACCTCCTCGCCGCTCCTCCTGGACCAGGCGGACCGGGTCGTCCTCGTGGACGAGGGCGAGGTCGCGGCAGTCGGCGTGCACCGCGAGCTGGTGCACAGCGAGCCGCGGTACCGCGCCGTCGTCACCCGCGAGACCGACGACGAGACCGCCGCCGGGACCGCGAAGCCGCGTGAGATCGACTCCCCGCACGGAGTCGGCGCACTCGAAGAACGCGAGATCGACGCACTGGAAGAACTCGAAGAACTCGAAGGAATCGAGGAGACCGCATGATCGGCCTGGCGCCACCGGCGTACGACCCGGCGGCCCCGACAACGGCGAACACCCTGCCCGTCGGCGCCCCCGCGACCGTCCGCGCCTACGTGACCGAACTGTTCCAACGGCACCGCCGGGCCTTCCTGCTGCTCGTCACCGTCAACACGGTCGCCGTCGTGGCCTCGATGGCCGGGCCCTATCTGCTGGGCTCGGTCGTCGAGCGGGTCTCGGACGGCGCGCGCGAACTCCACCTGGAGCGCACCGTCGCCCTGTTCGTCGCCGCCCTCGTCGTGCAGTCGGTGTTCGTGCACCAGGTACGGCTGCGGGGCGCCATGCTCGGCGAGCGAATGCTCGCCGACCTGCGCGAGGACTTCCTCGTACGGTCCGTGGGGCTGCCACCCGGCGTCCTGGAGCGGGCCGGGACGGGCGACCTGCTCTCCCGCATCACCACGGACATCGACCGGCTCGCCAACGCGATGCGCGAGGCCGTGCCGCAACTGGCGATCGGCGTCGTGTGGGCGGCCCTGCTGATCGGCGGTCTCGCCGTGACCGCGCCACCGCTCGCCCCCGCCGTCCTGCTCGCCGTTCCGCTTCTGGTGGTCGGTTGCCGCTGGTACTTCAAACGGGCGCCCTCGGCCTACCGCTCGGAAGCCGCCGGTTACGCCGCGGTCGCCGCCGTCCTCGCGGAGACCGTGGACGCCGGACGCACCATCGAGGCCCAACGTCTCGGTGAGCGCCGTATCGACCTCTCGGACCGCCGCGTCAAGGAATGGACCGCCTGGGAGCGCTACACGCTCTGGCTGCGCTCCGTGCTCTTCCCGGTCATCAACCTCACGCATGTCACCGTCCTCTGCTCGGTCCTGATGATCGGCGGGGTCTTCGTCCTCCAGGGCTGGATCGGCGTCGGCCAGCTGACGACCGGCGCCCTCATCGCACAGATGCTCGTCGACCCGGTGGGCCTGATCCTGCGCTGGTACGACGAGCTCCAGGTGGCCCAGGTGTCGCTGGCCCGCCTCGTCGGTGTCCGGGACATCGAGCCGGACGAGGGCGATCCCGCGGTGACCCCCGACGGACGCGACGTCCACGCCGACCAGGTCCACTTCGGATACCGGGCCGGCGTCGACGTCCTGCGCAAGGTGTCCCTCGAAGTCGCGCCCGGCACCCGTCTGGCCCTGGTCGGTCCGTCCGGCGCGGGCAAGTCCACGCTGGGCCGGCTCCTCGCCGGGATCTACGCACCCCGCAGCGGCCGGATCACCCTGGGCGGCGCGGAACTGTCCCGGATGCCCGCCGAGCAGGTCCGCTCCCACGTGGCCCTGGTCAACCAGGAGCACCACGTCTTCGTGGGCTCCCTGCGCGACAACCTCCTGCTCGCCCGGACCGGTGCCGCCGACGCCGAGCTGTGGGCCGCCCTGGGCGCGGTGGACGCGGACGGATGGGCACGGGCCCTGGACGACGGTCTGGACACGGAGGTCGGCTCGGGAGGCCTCGCGCTCACCCCCGCCCAGGCCCAGCAGATCGCGCTGGGCCGCCTGGTGCTCGCGGACCCGCACACTCTGGTCCTGGACGAGGCGACCTCGCTCCTCGACCCGCGTGCGGCCCGGCACCTGGAACGCTCCCTGGCCCGCGTCCTCGACGGTCGCACCGTCGTCGCCATCGCCCACCGGCTGCACACCGCCCACGACGCCGACATCATCGCCGTCGTGGAGAACGGCCGCATCAGCGAACTCGGCAGCCACGACCAGTTGGTCGCCGCCGACGGCGCGTACGCGGCACTGTGGCGGTCCTGGCACGGGTGAGCATGGACGGGGGCCGGTGTCTGTGACCGGAGCCGGTGACCTGGGCCGGTGCCGGTGACCGGGGCCGGTGCCGGTGACCGGGCCGGTGCTGGCGTCTGTGACCGGTGTCGGAGGCCGGTGACCGATGTCGGAGCCGTGCTGGAGCCGGCGCCAGTGCCGGAGCCTGCTGGAGTCGGTGCGGGCTGCAGTGCCAGTGCGGGGTGGGTGGCCTCCCCGAGCACGTGCCGTGGCCACGTGCCGGTGCCGGTGCCGTTGCGCGGTGCCGAACGGGGGTGGAAGGCTGGAAGCCTGCACCGGCTCGGGGAGCGCTCCTGAACCACCCGGTTCGCGAGGGGCGCGGTCTGTGCCACGCGGTCTGTGCCACGCGCTCTCCGCAGCCGCCGTGGGACGCGACGGCACCGGATCCACCCCCACCACCTGGAGGTACCCGTGAGCAGCGCCGACGGATGGGGAGACGACGTCTATCAGCCCGACGGCTCCGAGGTTCAGGACGACGCGGGGCTGCTCGACGCCGAGGACACCCTGGACGCCGACGGCGTCGACGATCCTCTGGACCGGGGCTGGTCACCGCCCGAGCGACCGTGGGCGGTGGAGCACACCGGAGTGACCGCGGCGGAGGGACAGCGCGGCGAGACCCTCGACCAGCGCCTCGCGGAAGAGCTGCCGGACCTCGCGGCCCCCGACGGAGACGGCATCGGAGACTGTGAGGGCACCGACGGCGAACCGCTCGACGACGAGGTCGGCGCCACCCGCTCCGGCCGTCTCGTCGCACCCGACGAGGGCGCGCACGAAGACGAGGAGAGCGGTCTGATCGCCACCGACGTGGGCATCGACGGCGCCGCCGCCTCGGCCGAAGAGGCCGCCATGCACATCGTCGACGAGGACACCGTGTCCGGCTGAGACCCCCCTCCCCCGCACCACCCACCTCAGGCAAGGAGCAGCCATGCAGCAGGACAAGCACCCCGATTACCACGAGGTCGTCTTCCGCGACCGCGCCGCCGGCTACGCCTTCCTCACCCGGTCCACCGCGGCCAGCGACCAGACCATCGAATGGGACGACGGGGAGACGTACCCGGTCGTGGACGTGGAGATCTCCTCGGAGAGCCACCCCTTCTACACCGGCAAGGCACGGACCGTGGACACGGAGGGCCGCGTCGCGGCGTTCGAGCGGCGGTACGGGGGCGCGGGCTCCGGTACGGGTGACGCCGGCTGACGCCGGTGTGGCCCTCGTGACGGACGCGGGCCTCCTGAGCAGCGCGACCGTCCCGGCCGGCGCGACCGTCCCGGCCGGCGTGACCGGCGTGACGGTCCTGGCCGGCGTGACCGGCGTGACGGTCCTGGCCGCCGTGACCGGCGTGACGGTCCTGGCCGGCGTGACCGGCGTGACGGTCCTGGCCGGCGTGACCGGCGTGACGGTCCTGGCCGGCGTGACCGGCGTGACCGACTTCTCCGCTGTGACCGACCTGACCGCGGTGATCAGTGTCCCGAGCGGTCGCGGGCGAGTGGGTCGACCCGCCCGCCCGGGATGCGGCCCACCGGTCCGCCCGGCATCGGTCAGATGAAGTTCAGCGCGGCCGCGCAGCCCACTCCGCCAAGCAGCATGAACACCGGCATCAGAACCTTCAGCTCCACCCAACTGCCGGCCCGGAACCGCATCACCTTCGGCGGCCCGATCGGGTACCAGCGCCTGCGGCCCAACGGGATGGGCCAAAGGATCGGGCAGCCGGACACGGTCAGGGCGTCCCCGATGTCGTGCACCAGCGCCCCCAGGACGATCGGCAGACCCAGCCACAGGTACTCCTGGCCGGGCGCGGTGAACAGCCAGTCCGAGCCGTTGCCCGGCTTGTCCAGCACCCCCGCGAGGATCCAGGCACTGGTCGCGGCCAGCAGCCAGACCAGAATGTCGCTGCTGGAACCGCGGGCCGCCCGCCACAGCAGCCCCTCGATGGCGAGCACCATGTGGACGAAGAGGATGGCCAGGACCGTCCAGCGCCCTCCGGTGATCGCGGCGACCGAGGTGCCCGCGCCGATCACCACTGCCCAGAGCCAGGTGTGCGTCAGCGTGCGGTGACCACCGGACCGGCGCGGGTCGCCCTGCTTCCGAGTCGACTTGTAGACGGCGTACGAGAGCTTGTCGACGATCTCGCACAGCCACCGGGAGAGTGGTCCGAAGGCCCGCGAGATGGTCGCCGCCTTGTGATCCAGATCCGGGGCGAGCGCGGCTCCCGCGCAGATCAGCCCACCGACCAGCAGGACCGGCCACGGCATGGCGTGTCCGGCCGCTGCCGCCGCCGCTCCGACTCCGAGCCAGGCCGCGGCCCCCGACAGTGAGTGTGCTGGTCCCATCATGGCCGTACCCCGCCCCATTCCTCTTGTGCCGCTGCCCAGTTGCCCACATGCACTGACGCTCCGTCGGCGCCACAGCGTAACGTTCGCGATCTTCGTACGGGCATCCGATTCCCTGATCACGTCCGATGACAGGCAAGATGGAGACGTGACCCTTATCGATCAGCTGCCGCAGACCGCCGACCCGGACGCCCTCTACGAAGCCTTCGAGTCGTGGGCCGGGGAACGCGGCCTCACGCTCTATCCCCACCAGGAGGAGGCGCTGATCGAGGTGGTTTCGGGTGCGAATGTGATCGTTTCGACGCCCACCGGGTCCGGCAAGAGCATGATCGCCGCGGGCGCGCACTTCGCGGCGCTCGCCCGGGACGAGGTCACCTTCTACACGGCGCCGATCAAGGCCCTGGTCTCGGAGAAGTTCTTCGAGCTCTGCAAGATGTTCGGCACCGAGAACGTCGGCATGCTGACCGGCGACGCGTCCGTGAACGCCGACGCCCCGGTCATCTGCTGCACCGCGGAGGTGCTGGCGTCCATCGCGCTGCGCGACGGCAAGAACGCCGACGTCGGCCAGGTCGTGATGGACGAGTTCCACTTCTACGCGGAGGGCGACCGCGGCTGGGCCTGGCAGATCCCGATCCTTGAGCTGCCGCAGGCCCAGTTCATTCTGATGTCGGCGACGCTCGGTGACGTCGCGATGTTCGAGAAGGACCTCACCCGGCGCACCGGCCGCCCCACCGCCGTGGTCCGCTCGGCGACCCGGCCCGTGCCGCTCTCCTACGAATACGTGCTGACTCCGCTGACGGAGACGCTCACGGAGCTGCTCGCCACGAAGCAGGCCCCCGTCTACATCGTCCACTTCACCCAGGCGCAGGCCGTCGAGCGGGCGCAGGCTCTGATGAGCATCAACATGTGCACGCGCGAGGAGAAGGACCAGATCGCCGCGCTGATCGGCAACTTCCGCTTCACCACCAAGTTCGGCCAGAATCTCTCCCGTTACGTGCGACACGGCATCGGTGTGCACCACGCCGGCATGCTGCCCAAGTACCGCCGTCTCGTGGAGAAGCTGGCCCAGGCCGGCCTGCTGAAGGTCATCTGCGGCACGGACACGCTCGGCGTCGGCGTCAACGTCCCCATCCGCACTGTGCTGTTCACCGCTCTGGCCAAGTACGACGGCACCCGGGTACGGACTCTGCGCGCCCGGGAGTTCCACCAGATCGCGGGACGAGCCGGCCGGGCCGGCTTCGACACGGCGGGGTTCGTGGTCGCGCAGGCGCCCGAGCACATCATCGAGAACGAGAAGGCGCTCGCGAAGGCCGGCGACGATCCGAAGAAGCGCCGCAAGGTGGTGCGCAAGAAGGCGCCGGAGGGATTCGTCGGCTGGACGGACAGCACCTTCGAGAAGCTCATCACCTCCGAGCCGGAGCCGCTCACCTCCCGCTTCCGCGTGACGCACACGATGCTGCTCTCGGTGATCGCCCGGCCCGGCAATGCCTTCGAGGCGATGCGGCACCTGCTGGAGGACAACCACGAGCCCCGCAAGCAGCAGCTGCGGCACATCCGGCGGGCGATCGCGATCTACCGCTCGCTCCTCGACGGCGGCATCGTCGAGAAGCTCGACAAGCCGGACGCCGACGGCCGCATCGTGCGCCTCACCGTCGATCTGCAGCAGGACTTCGCGCTCAACCAGCCGCTGTCGACCTTCGCGCTGGCCGCGTTCGAGCTGTTGGACCCCGAGTCCCCGTCGTACGCGCTCGACATGGTGTCCGTCGTCGAGTCCACGCTCGACGACCCCCGGCAGATCCTTGCCGCGCAGCAGAACAAGGCGCGTGGAGAGGCCGTGGCCGCGATGAAGGCGGACGGCATCGAGTACGAGGAGCGGATGGAGCGGCTCCAGGACGTGTCCTACCCCAAGCCGCTGGAGGAGCTTCTCTTCCACGCGTACGACGTCTACCGCAAGAGTCATCCCTGGGTGGGCGACCATCCGCTGTCGCCGAAGTCCGTCATCCGTGACATGTACGAACGGGCGCTGACCTTCACCGAGTTCGTCTCCAACTACGAGCTGGCCCGCACCGAGGGCATCGTGCTGCGCTACCTCGCCAGCGCCTACAAGGCCCTCGACCACACCGTCCCCGACGACCTCAAGTCCGAAGACCTCGAGGACCTGATCGCCTGGCTCGGCGAGATGGTGCGTCAGGTCGACTCCAGCCTCCTCGACGAGTGGGAGCAGCTCGCCAACCCGGAGGTGATGACGGCCGAGGAGGCCCAGGAGAAGGCCGACCAGGTCAAGCCGGTCACCGCGAACAACCGCGCCTTCCGGGTTCTCGTCCGCAACGCCATGTTCCGCCGGGTCGAGCTCGCCGCCCTCGACCACATCAACGAACTGGGCGAGCTGGACGCCGAGTCCGGCTGGGACGCCGACGCCTGGGGCGAGGCCATGGACAAGTACTGGGACGAGTACGAGGACCTCGGCACCGGTCCCGACGCCCGCGGGCCCAAGCTGCTGCTGATCACGGAGGAGCCCCAGAACGCCCTGTGGCGCGTCCGCCAGACCTTCGCCGACCCGAACGGTGATCATGACTGGGGCATCAGCGCGGAGGTCGACCTCTCGGCCTCCGACGCGGAGGGCCGTGCCATCGTCCGGGTCACCGACGTCGGTCAGCTGTGAGCACAGGAGACACCGCACCATGACGAACCCAGCCGAGAAACTCGTCGATCTGCTCGACCTGGAGCAGATCGAGGTCAACATCTTCCGTGGCCGCAGCCCGCAGGAATCCCTGCAGCGCGTGTTCGGTGGCCAGGTGGCGGGACAGGCGCTGGTCGCCGCCGGTCGCACCACCGAGGGCGACCGGCCCGTGCACTCGCTGCACGCGTACTTCCTGCGTCCGGGCCGCCCGGGTGTGCCGATCGTGTACCAGGTCGAGCGGGTTCGCGACGGGCGGTCGTTCACCACGCGTCGGGTCACCGCCGTGCAGCAGGGCCGCACGATCTTCAATCTGACCGCCTCCTTTCACAAGCCTGAGGAAGGGAGCTTCGAGCACCAGCTGCCGCCGGCCCGCGAGGTCCCGGACCCCGAGTCGCTGCCGACGGTGACCCAGGAGATCAAGGAGCACCTGGGCACGCTGCCGGAGGCTCTGGAACGCATGGCCCGGCGCCAGCCGTTCGACATCCGGTATGTGGATCCGCTGCGCTGGACTCCCGAGGAGATCGAGAACGCCGAACCGCGCAGCGCCGTGTGGATGCGTGCGGTCGGGCCGCTGGGGGACGATCCGCTCGTGCACACCTGCGCGCTGACGTATGCGAGCGACATGACCCTTCTGGACGCCGTGCGCATCCCCGTGGAACCTCTGTGGGGGCCGCGCGGTTTCGACATGGCCTCCCTGGACCACGCCATGTGGTTCCACCGGCCCTTCCGGGCGGACGAGTGGTTCCTGTACGACCAGGAGTCCCCGATCGCGACGGGCGGGCGCGGCCTGGCGCGCGGGCGCATCTACGACCAGGAGGGGCGCCTGCTCGTCTCTGTGGTTCAGGAAGGCCTGTTCCGCAAGCTCGGCTCGTGACCCTGCCTCAGGGTTCGGCATCTGACGTCGGGCAGGGGCTCGGCCGTCACTCGGCGCCGAAGGCTCGCCGCGCGCCGTCAGGCGTTTCTGCGGCGCAGCCACCCGAACAGGCCGCGCGACCGCTGCGGTTCATCGTTCAGGGGTGAACCCTCGGGGCCGGCCTCCTCAGGAAGAAAGCCAAGCCGCGGTGAGGTGTTCGGAACGGGGCGCGGGGTGGGCCGAGGAGCGGGGCGGAGCTGCCGGGCCGTGGCGAGCGCCTGCGTCAAATCGGCCTTGAGCCAGCTGATTTCGTCGGGATCCTGCGCTGTCATGATCCTCGCGGCGACGTCGGAGGCGGGTGACTCGGGGGCGGTGCGGGCCGTCGGATCAGGCCTGAGCCGGTTCAGATAGGCGCGCTCGTACGGATCCGGGACCAGCTCTGCCCTGTCCAGCGGGTCGAGCAGTGACGCCACGATCGCGGCCTGCGCCCACGGGTCCTCGTTCTGCCGGAGCAGGAAACCCATGTGCCGTCCCCGCCAGTTGCGGGGGCGCAGGTCCAGCCCCGCGCTCAGTTGGTCGCGCAGTACTTCGGGGGTGCGGCCGCTGAGCATCGCGGCGTTCTTCTCCGCGGCGGCGAACTGCCGTAGTTCTTCGGCGAGATAGAGCCAGACGACGGCTCGATAGCGGTTGAGGTAGAACTTCACCGGGACCACCAGGCCGAGGCGGGCGAGGCGGGTGAACCTGGCGGTCGTCACTCCCATGAGGGCCGCGCCCTCCGTGGTACCCACCGCCTTGACGCGCTCCCGGAGAGCTTCCGCCGATCCGTCTTCGGAGCGCACCCGGTCGATCTCCGCCCGGGCGACTCGGCGTACTCCCCCTCCCTTGTCGTCGGGGACGGTGCGGATGCACCCGAGGTGTACGGCGAGCTCGAACTCGCCTCGCTTGAGGCCCAGTTCCCGTGCGGCGCGGCTCTGCGCCCATGACGGGGGCCGCTCGCCACCGCTGGTCGGAACGGTGGTGGGCCTGGTGGACTGCGTGATGGTGGTGGTTCCGGACATGTGGTTCTCCCCCGTGCAGTGCTCGCGCCGGCATGCGCTCGCTTCGAGAAAAACCGTAGCCGGTTTGCCGGATCACGCGGGAACCCTGTGGACAACTCCGATCGAGATGACGTATTCGCAGGTCAGAGATCTATGGAAGGGGTGTGCTCCGGCTGACGCGCGTCCACCCGGAGGTGCTCGCCGACCCGGTTCACGAGCAGAGTCATCTCGTAGGCGACCTGGCCGATGTCGGCCTCGGCCGCGCTCAGTACGCACAGACAACTGCCGGCGCCGGCCGCGGTGACGAAGAGAACGGCGTCGTCGAACTCGATCATCGTCTGGCGCACCTGACCCGCACCGAAATGGTGCCCCGACCCCTTGGCCAGGCTGTGCAGACCGGACGCGACGGCCGCGAGGTGTTCGGAATCCTCACGCCGCAGCCCGGTGCTCGCGGCCGTCACCAGACCGTCGGTCGACAGCACCAGTGCGTGCCGGACGTGTTCGACGCGCTCGGTCAAGTCGTCCAGCAGCCAGCCGAGTCCCGTGTTCTGAGCCATGGTTCGTTCGCTCCCCGTCTCGTCGTTCCTCCTGGCGGGAGGATTCGACCAGCCAGCCTTCCCCACCGCCGCCGTCCGGGCAAGCAGGATGGGAGGCATGGCACAGAAGATGACCGACGAGGAATGGCGGGCGTTCGTCTCGCACGGGACCCGCACCGGGAAACTGTCGACCGTTCGAGCGGACGGAGCTCCGCACGTGGCCCCGATCTGGTTTCTGCTGGACGGTGACGACGTGGTGTTCAACACCGGGAAGGAAACCGTCAAAGGACGGAATCTGGCCCGGGACGGCCGGGTCGCGTTGTGCGTGGACGACGACCGTCCGCCCTTCGACTTCGTCGTGCTGCAAGGCCGGGCCCAGCTCTCGGAAGAGCCCGACGAACTCCGGCACTGGGCCGCGCGGATCGGTGCGCGCTACATGGGCGAGGAGCGCGCGGAGGAGTTCGGACGGCGCAACGGGGTTCCCGGCGAACTGCTCGTCCGGGTAAGGATCGAGAAGGTTCTTGCGCACTCAGGAGTGGCCGAGTGAGGCGATCGGCGATGCCGGGCCCGAGCGCTCCAAGGTGACTGCCGCCCGCGCGGGGGCCCGTCGCCGTAGACGCCGGGCCCCTGCTCAGACACCCCCGGTCCACCCTCAGCCCACGGAGTCGAGCATCCGGGCAGTGTGCATCCGCCCGGCGTACTCGACGAGCCGGATCAGCACCTCCTTCCCGGAGTCGCGGTCACGGGCGTCACAGAGCACCACGGGGGTGCCCCGGTCGAGATCGAGGGCACGTGACACGTCCTGGGCGCCGTAATTGCGGGCGCTCGGGAAGCAGTTGACGGCCACCACGAACGGGATGTGCCGGTGCTCGAAGTAGTCCACTGCGGGGAAGCAGTCCTCCAGTCGCCGGGTGTCCGCGAGGACGACGGCACCGAGGGCGCCCTGGGACAGCTCGTCCCAGAGGAACCAGAACCGGTCCTGCCCCGGCGTCCCGAAGAGGTAGAGCGAAAGGCCGGACCTGATGGTGATGCGGCCGAAGTCCATGGCGACGGTCGTCGTGACCTTCTGGTCCACGCCATCGGTGTCGTCCACCGACTCGCCCATCTCGCTCAGCAGTTCCTCGGTACGCAGCGGCTTGATCTCGCTGACCGCGCCCACCAGCGTGGTCTTGCCCACGCCGAATCCGCCGGCGACCAGAATCTTCAACGCCAGGGCGGCCGACTCGCCACCGGTTGCATCGGAGTGCTCGGAGACCATCGATCACTTCTCTCAGGAGTGCCGGCAACAGTCGACGTCAGTACATGTGTGCGGCGTCAGCATCATGACAACTGCGGGCCCCCTTGGAGAGGTTGGACCGCTATTACACCGATCTGACCGACTCGGGGCTGTTTGCTGCCCGATGGCTGCCCAACTCTGCACAGGGCAGGCCGGGGGCGGTTTCGATTCACGGTCTACAGCGCCCTCAGTCCCGCGATGACCTCGCGCAGAATGCGTTCGTCGGGCAGTTGTGCGGGCGGAACGGGGCGGCTGACGGTGACGCAGCCGAGCTCCAGCAGGTCACCCAGAAGCACCCTGACGACGCCCACCGGAAGGTCGGCCCCCGCGGCCAGTTCGGCGACCGACTGCGTTTCGAGACGGCAGTGCTCGATCAGGGCACGGTGTTCCGGGCCGAGCCCGGTGTCGTCGTCGGCGCCGGGCGCGCCCGCGTCGAGTGTGACCAGTGCGATCAGGTCGAAGCGCACTCCGGTGGGGCCTGATTGGGTACGGCCACCCGTCACCGCGTAGGGGCGGACAAGGGGTCCGGCCTCGCTATCGTACCACTGGCTGCCCTCCTGCGGGGCGCCTTTCGTGTCCTCGGTCATCTGCGCAGACCGCCCTCGGTCATCCGCCGGCCGGCGGTCGCGCAGCGACGCGCGGAGGCGTGTAGAGATGCTCGCCGACGCGCTTGACGAGCCGCGCCATCTCGTATGCCACCAGGCCGATGTCGGCCGTGACGGCGGTGAGGAGGGCGAGACAGGAACCGTCGCCGGCAGCCGCCACGAACAGGAAGCCGTCGTCCATCTCGACCATGGTCTGACGGACGCCTCCGGCGCCGAAGTGACGGCCCGCGCCCTTGGCCAGGCTGTGGAAGCCCGAGGCGACGGCGGCGAGGTGTTCCGCGTCCTCGCGCCTGAGGTCGGTGGACGAACCGACCGCGAGTCCGTCGTTCGACAGCACCACCGCGTGCCGCACCTCGCTGACGCGCAACACCAGGTCGTCCAGCAGCCAGTCGAGCTCCCCGGACTGCTGGGCGGCTCTCATACTCGGGTCCTGGATCATGCGGGATCTCCTTCGCTGCTGTCGCTGCCCGCTACGGGATCGGGGGTGTCGGCGAGGCCGGGCGACCTGCCGCCACCGCGTGCCCAGCCCTCGCGGTAGGCGGCCATCCGGTCCCGTACCTGTTCGGGATCGCGTTCGTCGTCGCCTCGGCCTCCCGGCGCTTCCTCAGGCCGCACCTCGCGCAGCTGCGGAGCCAGACTCGCCTGCCGTACACGCCGCGGGAGGTCGTCGGACACCTCGGAGTCGTCCGGAGGCCGGTGCAGTCGCAAGGTGGTGACACCTGGGACCGGGCTTTCGCGTAAACGATCGCCCGAGCCTTCCGCCGCCGCCTGTACGGGCGGCACCAGAGCGGGTCGCTCGCTCGGCGCATGGACGGAGTCCTGTACGGCCGCGGCCGACACGCGCGCGTAGGCACGCTCGGTGTCCCGTTCGCGCTCGGCGATCCGGGGTGAACGTTCCGCCGCGCCGCTCTGCAACAGGGAGGTGGGCAGCAGGACGACCGCGGTCGTCCCGCCGTACGGCGAGGTGCGCAGGTGCACCTTGACGCCGTGCCGTGCGGCGAGTCTGCTGACCACGAAGAGCCCGAGACGGTCGCTGTCGAAGAGGTCGAGCGCTTCCGACTGCTCGATGCGGCGGTTGGCCTCGGCGAGGGTCTCCTTGCCCATGCCGAGCCCGCGGTCCTCGACCTCCACCGCATAGCCGTTGCCTACCGGTTCGCCGGTGACCCGCACGCGCGTGTGGGGCGGTGAGAACTGGGCCGCGTTCTCGACGATCTCGGCAAGGAGGTGCGTGAGGTCGGCGACCGCGGTGCCCACGACGGACGTCTCGGGGAGCTGGCGTACCTCCACGCGCGCGTAGTCCTCGACTTCCGACACGGCGGCGCGAACCACGTTCGTCAGTGAGACAGGCATACGCCAGGCACGCCCCGGTGCGGCTCCGGAGAGGATGATCAGGCTCTCCGCGTGGCGCCGCATTCGCGTGGTGAGGTGGTCCAGCCGGAAGAGGTCGCTCAGCTCATTGGGGTCGTCCGACCTGCGCTCCATGCTGTCGAGAAGGCTCAGTTGGCGGTGGACGAGGATCTGGCTGCGCCGGGCGAGATTGACGAAGACTCCGGAGATCCCGCTGGCGAGTTCCGCGCGTTCGACCGCGGCGCGCAGGGCAGCGCGGTGCACGGTCCCCAGGGCTTCGGCGACCTGCCCGGTCTCGTCCTCGGCGGGCGGCCCGGGCGGGGCCTCCGCGCGGATGTCGATCTCCTCGCCCGCACGCAGCCTGCGCATGGCGTACGGGAGTTTGCGGCGGGCGATCTCCAGAGCGCCGTTGCGCAGACTCACGAGCTCGATGACGAGACCGCGGCCGATGCGTACGGAGATCACGAGCGAGGCGGCCACAGCGGCGAGGCCGAGCAGCACCGCGGCGCCGGCCGGTGTGAGCAGGCCCCGGGTGAACGGGTCGGCACGGTCGGCGACCCCGCGGGCCGCGTCCGCCCCGATCGTCCGCATGCCGTCCTGCACACGCGCGTGTGCCGTTTTCCACGTCGCCTCCGGGGCGGCGTCGACCGCCTTGCTGCCGGCCCGGGAGACGAGCACCTTGTCCTCCGCGGCGCGCACGTAGGCGTACGCGCTCCCGTCGGCGAGGTCGCTCCATGCCGTGCGTTCGGATCCGCGGAGGTCCGCGACGGCGGAGTCCGTCAGGGTGCGGCGGGTGTCGACGGCGCCGGTGAACAGCCGTAGCCGTTCACCGTCGAGGCCGCCCGCCAGCCGCGCGCTGGACAGCACCGCGTCCTCCTGGGCCAGCGCTTCCCCGGCTCGGGAGAACTCGAGCAGCACGCGCGCGTCGGACCCCAGGTCGGCGTCCTGGATGCCGGTCAGCGCACCGCCCACACCGAAGGCCGTCGCGATGGTCTTCGTGTACTGGCCGTACGTTTCGTCCCATCCGGTCCGGCGGTCGAGCAACGCGCTCCGCAGCGGCGCCAGGCCCTCGGCACCGGTGACGAAGTCGTCCAGCCGTCCCGCCACCCCCGCAGGCAGATCGGCGCCGTCCGCGACGGTGTTGTGGTCCCCAAGGCGCAGCTTCGCCACGGCTCGGTCGGTGCGCCCGCCCAGCTCCTTGAGGTGGCTCCGCTGCTCGGCGGCCGGATCGGTCGCGTACCGGACGGCGGCCGCGCGCTCGGCCTGGAGCGCGGCGACGGCGGCGTCGACCGGGGCGCGGACCGTCGAGTCCACGCTCTGCAACTGCCGTAGGCGCGCGACGTCCTGGGCCGTGCTCACGGTGGCGTACGCCCACAGCGCGAGCAGGGACATGACGGGCACCATCAACAGGCACACGATCTTCGCCCGTACGGTGCGGGGCCGTACGCTCCACCCTCCCGCGCGCGTGGGCGGCGCGGGCGGCGTCAGGCCGATGACGTCGTCGGTGTCGGAGCGCTCGTCGGCCGGCGGGCCGGCGTGTGCGCGGCGACCGCGTGCGGACGGCTGGGGCGCCGTCGCGGCGCCGGTCCTGGGGGTCCTACGGGGTGTACGCATGGCCTCCTCGCTCGGATGGTTCGGGGTGCGCCGGTCCGTACCGTGGTGGCTCCGGACCGCCCCTAGGGGGCAACGCTCTCGACGGGCCGCTGGGCCGACGCGGAGGCCTCGCGCTCACCGGCCGTCGGCGACAGCGCGACGAACGCCGATGTCAGGAAGAGATAGGACCCGAGGCCGACGGCGAGGGGGAAGATGAACTGCATCACCGAGGCCCCGGGCAGGAACGCGCCGGACGGGGTGACCTTCACACTCACCGCGATCATTCCCGTGTAGTGCATGCTGCTCACCGCCCCGCCCATGACCAGGGAGGCCACCGCGACCGCGACCGGTGACTTGATGTTGAGCGCCGCCCACAGAGCCGCGGTCGCGGCGACCACGGCGATCACCACGGAGAGTCCGACGAGCATCGGGTCGTAGTGCACAGTGCCGTGCAGCCGCAGTGCCGCCATGCCCAGGTAGTGCATGCTCGCCACGCCGACACCGGTGGTGAGTCCCCCGAGAAAGAGCGCACGGCCCCGCTCACGGCCGTACCCGACGGCGAACACGCCCGCGCCGACGACGACCATCGCGACGAGGAGACTGAGGATGGTCAGCGGCACGTTGTAGCGGATCTCCGTGCCGCTGACTCTGAAGCCGAGCATCGCCACGAAGTGCATCGTCCAGATGCCCGTGCCGATCGCGGAGGCCGCGGTGAGGAGCCAGTTCCGGCGTGACCGGCCCGTGGCGCCCAGGGCGCGGACGGTGCAGCGCAGCCCGAGGGCGGCGCCTATGCAGGCCATCACATATGACAGCGCGGGGGTCAGCCAGCCGAAGGCGGCGTGGTCCAGGTGTCCCATGGCTCAGGGACGCTAGTCCCGGTGGGGGCGCGGAAAGGGAGCGCATTTCGAAAGCTGTTGGAATATGACGGAGAGAGGTACCTGAACGATCGCGTCACGCTCGAACATGTGCACCGAGTCGTCCTTCGTGTCGGTGAGGGATCATGCGGAACATGAGCGACGACCACACACATGTCCAGGAATTCTTCACCGCCCGAGCCACGGACTGGGACGCACGGTTTCCCGACGACGGGCCCGCCTACGCGGCCGCGGTCGCCGAACTCGGGCTGCGCGAGGGCGACCGGGTGCTCGACGCCGGCTGCGGCACCGGACGAGCCCTGCCGCCGCTGCGTGCGGCCGTGGGGGCGGCCGGAGTCGTCATCGGAGCCGATCTGACCCCCGCCATGCTGGCAGCCGCCGTACGGGCCGGACGGGACCGCGCAGCTCAGCTGCTGCTGGCCGACGCGGCCCGGCTGCCGTTGCGCGGCGAGTCGCTCGACGCCGTGTTCGGAGCGGGCCTCATCGCGCACCTCCCCAACCCCGCCGAGAACCTGCGGGAGTTGGCGAGAGTGGTGCGGCCCGGTGGGGTACTGGCGCTCTTCCACCCCATCGGACGTGCGGCGCTCGCGGCGCGCCAGGGCCGGCAGATCACACCGGACGATCTGCGCGCGGAGGGCAACCTCCGTGCCCTGCTGACCGGTTCCGGCTGGCGCATGACGTCGTACGTCGACGAGGACGCCCGGTTCCTGGCACTCGCCGTACGTCCGACCTGAGCGCTCAGGCCTGCCCGGCGATCAGCGCCACGAACGCGTCCGGGTTGTCGAACATCACGCAGTGGCCCGCTCGGGGCACGGTCACCACGCGTACACCTGCAGCCTCCAGGCCCTCTCTGCCCGCGAGTTCACCGCTCAGCGCACCCTGGAGGAAGACACGGTCCACGCCTGTCAGCCCTTCGAGCAGGTGACGCATGGTGGGGCTCGTGCCCCGCACGAGCCCCTTCGCCGTCCGGTGCAGAGCACGCGCGTCGGCGAGCCGCATGGTCGACGCCCAGATGGGGCCCACCTTTTCGAGCACGCGCGCGTGGCCGCCGTGTTCGACGTACTCGTCCTCGTCGTACGACGCGATGTTGCTGCTGCCCGCCGTGAGCGGTGGGTGGGGGTCGAGGTTCGCCTCCGTGAGCACCAGGCGTGAGACGAGGTCGGGCCGACGGTGGGCAAGCACGATGGCGACGGCGCCTCCCATGCTGTGGGCGACCAGTTCGGCCCCGCTGACCGCGGCCTTGTCCAGCGCGGCGGCCAGCGCGTCGGCGTGGTCCTCCAAGGTGTAGCCGAAGTCCGCGGGCCGGTCGCTGATGCCATGGCCCGGCAGGTCCACGAACAGCGTGCGACGGCCCGCCAGTTCGGGCCGCGCCGCGATGTGCGCGTGGTACACGGTCGACGTGGCGCCCAGGCCGTGCACGAACACCCGCGCGTGTTCGGCGCCCGCCGTCTCCGTCCAGCGGATGCTGCTTCCTCCGCCGTCGAACCTTGCCTGCTTCATCCCACTCCCCTTTGCTCCCGATCCGCACTCTCGCACTCTCCGGAACAATACATCGTCTCCGATGTATCGAAGAAGCGATGTACAGCCGAGGTGGGGCAGAATGCAGGCATGCTGGAGCTCGCGATCCTCGGTTTCCTGTATGACGCCCCGCTGCACGGCTATGAGCTGCGCAAGCGCATCACGGCGCTGACGGGGCACGTCCGGCCCGTCGCCGAGAGCACGCTGTATCCCGCGATCAAGCGGCTGGAAAAAGCGGGCCTGCTGGCGCGAGCGACTCAACCCGGATCCGTCGCCGCCCCTCGCCATGTCCTGACGCTCACCGAAGAGGGCCGGGGTGAACTGCGGCAGCGACTCGCCGAACCGTTGCTGCGCGACATCACGGACGAGAACCGCTGGTTCTCGGTGCTCGCCTTTCTCAGGCATCTGGACGACGCCGGAGCCCAGGCCACCGTGCTCCGCCGCAGGCTCGCCTTCCTGGAGGAGCCCGCGAGCTTCTTCTACGACGGTGACCGGCCGCTGCGCGCCGAGGAGCTGGACGACCCCTTCCGGCGCGGCATGCTCACCATCGCGCGGGCCACGAGCCGGGCCGAACTGGCCTGGCTTCGCGCGACGATCGACTCACTCGACGGCGGCTGATGTGCCGTGCAGACACCGCGGCGTCTCCTGCCCCCTTCTGCCGGCGGGCCTCCAACTCTACGTTGAGTAGCAGCAGCTGGACGATGAGCGACGGTGATCGCACACAGGGGGAGGGTGGTTCGATGTTCGGCATGTTCGGCAGACTCCACAGGTTCTTCGGTCGTCGACCGGCCGAGCGGAACACGGAGCAGCCGCCCGAGGAACGGCGGCCGGCAAAGCGCGCACCCAACCTGTTCGAGGCGGCAGCCGCGTATGTGTCGGCGTGCGCCGAGGACGACCAGGAGCAGATCGACGAGGCCTCGGACTGGGTCTCGCCGGAAGCCCTGTCGTTCGGGGTGAGTGAGCTGGCATGTCGCGCGGTCATAGCCCTTGCCCGGGAACGTGACGAGTCGCCCCAGACCGTGGCACGGGAGCTCCTCGGACTGCCGGCCGCCTGATTCGGGGGCGTGCGCAGGACACCCGGCACCGGACGGCCGGATGCGGAGGCCCGGGAGCCTCTCGGGGGTGCCGGGGAGCCGCGCGGTCGATTCGCCCCTGTCCAGCCGGATAACTGCAGCTCCGCCCGTGCTTCACCCTCGTGACAAGCGCCTTGCTGTCGCATTAAGGTGCGCCGACGGATGAACCAAAGGGGAGGCTGGCATGGCCGGGACGGGCGAGGACGCCGTCGCCGCCGAGGACGATGACGCGCTCTACGTGCTCACAGCGGTGCTGCTGACGCCGGCACAGTTCCCCAGCGTCCTGGGCGACGACTATCCGGAGGCCTGCGCGGCGCTCGACCTCCCTCCGCTGGCCGACGGCTACGGCCTCGTGCTCGGCCAGGACAGCGACGGCGCACGGTGGACGGTCGTCGTCGACGACGTCTCGCTGGTCGCGGTGGCCATCGCGTCGTGGGACTGCGGCATCGAGTACGACTTGTCGCCCGGCGAGCGCACGGTCGTCGCCGCGTTGCCCGGCTGGCCCCTGGCACTGGCCGTTGCGGCTCCCGGCGTGCCCGCGCCGCACGATCCCGCGCCCGAGATCGCGGAGCGGCCGCCGCTTTCCCCACCGGACACCAGCACCTGGGGCCCGGCCCAACGGCGCCTGGGGGCGGACGAGATCGCCCTCCAGTGGGCGACCTGGCGCGAACAGATCCCCGAAGACCACTTCATCAGCCCCGAAAGCGACCAACCGGCCGAGGACGCGCCGAAGCCGGAGGCCCAGGACGACGGGGAGGGCGGCGCGGACCCCGCGAACGGCGGAGACGGCGGAGACACCCAGTCCCGCAGCGGCATCCGTCGAGTCCTCTCCGAAGCGCGCTCCTACGTGGAGACTCCACCGCCCCTCGGCCGGGTCCGGTCGTCCTTCGCTCCGGGCGACGCCCGGACGCTGCGTGCCGACGGTCCCGGCTGGTCCATGGTGGCCCGGACGGACGACATCGCGTTCGTGCTGCTCGACGAGGAGCCCGGGGAAGTCCTCCCGGTCGGCCGCGGCGCCGAACTGCCGGGGCTCCTGGAGGCCCTGGACAAGATGGCGGTACGTCCGGTCTGAGCTCCGCGGCAGCTCGGGATGCTCCTGCGGAGTGGCTGTAGGCGCGCCTCGAAGCTACCGCTCCGCGTTCCGTGCGCTGACCGCCTGGGTCGAGCAAGGTGTACGACCGCCCGCGGGCCATGCCGTCAGCAGGCCGCGAGCGGCAGGGTCGTCAACTCCTGCGCTCTGGAGAGGACCACGTCGAGTCACCGGCGCTCAGCGGCCGAGCTCCCTGCGGGTGACGCGGCGCAGCCTGCGCCGCTGTGAGCGGTCCAGCGTCAGATACGCCGCGGTCGGGACGCCCAGCACGATCAGGAAGGCGATCCACCAGGGCACTCCCACCGCGGGCAACAGGATCAGCAGGACGATCCCGATCGCCGCACCACCTGCAACGATCTTCGCTCTCTTCGACATGGGTGTTGCCTCCTTCGCGGCTGCTGCCGCTCTCTGTCCTCAAAACGGCTGGGCGCCTCGCGCGGTTCCAGGGCGCGACCCTGATACCTCCCTGAGACGCGACCCTGACTCCACCCTGAGCGCCGTCCCGCCTATTCGCCCCTCAGCGGTCTCCCGACCTCGTGGAGGTGGCCCAGGGCCTGCCGATAGGAGTCGATGAGCCCGGTCTCCGCGTATGGGATACCCAACTCCCTGCAGTGTGCGCGCACCAGAGGCTGGGCGAGTCGCAGATGGGGACGGGGCATGCTCGGGAACAGATGATGCTCGATCTGGTAGTTGAGGCCGCCGAGGAACCAGTCGGTCAGCACGCTGCCGCGGATGGTGCGCGAGGTGAGGACCTGGCGGCGCAGATGACCCCAGCGTTCGCCATCCGGGTCGGGCATTTCCATGCCCTTGTGGTTGGGCGCGAAGGCGAGCCCGAGGTGGAGGCCGAACAGCGCCTGATGGAGGGCGGCGAAGGCGAGGGCCTTGCCGAGGGACATGGTGGTGAGCAGCAGGGCGGCGTAGGCGACGACATGGGTGACCAGCAACAGAGCCTCCACCGCGCGCTCTCGTGGAGGCTGCCGGCGAAGGTCCTGGAAACCGTGGACCTTCAGGGCGACGCCTTCGAGAAGGGTCAGTGGGAAGAAGAGCCATGCCTGATTGCGGGTGAGCCGGCGCCGGAAACCGGACCGCTTCCCCGCCTGCGCGGCGGTGAACACCAGGACGTCGGCGACGACGTCCGGATCCTTGTCGATGTGGTTCGGGTTCGCGTGATGCCTGGAGTGTTTGTCGTTCCACCAGGCGTAGCTCATGCCGAGGAGCAGATTGCCGTGGACCAGGCCGATCAGCCGGCTGACGGCCCTGCTGCCACTGATCTGGGAGTGGCCGGCGTCGTGGCCTATGAAGGCCGTGCGGGCCGACAGCACGGCGAGCACGGGGGCAAGGAGCAAGGTCCACCAGGAGTTGCCGATGAGGACGACACCCGTGACGACGCCTCCCAGCGCCAAGGCGTTCACGGTCACGCCGAGGGCGTACCAGCCGAATCGCCGCTCCAGCAGGTCCTGACTACGAACGGTGCGCAGGAGGGGCGCGAAGTCACTTCCGGCAGGCTGCCCGGCTGTCGCCCCCGGAGGGTGCTTCTCCAGGGCTGCGGCGATCTGGGGCATGGCGGGTCTCCGGTCTCTCAGGGACGGCCTGACCTCATGAAACGTACGGATCAGGGCCCCTCTGGGACCATGGCGCCACCACCCGTGTGCGGGCGGGGGCCAGCACCGGACCTCGCAGGGGGTTTCCTACACCCCCCGTCACGAGATGACCCAGGTCACCGCTTCGGCACGCCATCGAGTGCCTGAGCGTGCTGTACCCTCGGCGGCCCGGCACTAGTAGTCAAACTTGAGGAATGCGCTATCCCTGTGCAGAGGATTCCCGCGGCAACCCCCGCCGAGATCTCCGAACTGGCTCGTTGCTGCGCCGTGTTCGTGCCCGCCGATCCTGCCCGTACCGGGTACGTCGCTTTCTGGCGCCCGGACGGCGGAGCGCCCCCCTCCGTGGCGTCCGGGTCCGCCGAGGATCTGAGAGTCGTCCAGCCCTCCGACGAGGGCGTCGAGCTGGTCACCATGCCCACCGTCCTGCTGCCCGTGCGTGCTGCCTTGCCGGTCCTCACGCGTGCGCGTGCCGCCGCGCAGGCACACAGATCGACCGAGTTCTGGGGGTCGGCCGCCGTCCTCGCCCTCCAGTTCGCCGCGCGGGGGCTGCTGCTGCCCGGACTGTCGGCGGACGACCACGACGCCTGGCGTGCTGGCCCGCTGCGTGCGGAGGACCTGCAGCGTGTCCGCGAGCTGGCCGCCGCGATGCCCCCGGACGCGCACGCGGTGCCGTTGGACGAGACCGAGCCGCTGCGCCTGCCGGCCCCGGAGCGGCTGCTGCGCGCCTTTCTCGACGCGGTCGCCGACGCGCTGCCGCGCTCCCCCGCCGCGGGACTGGCGGCCGGCGGCCCCGCCTACGCGGCCCCCGAGCCGCAGCACGTGCCGGAGCAGCGCGCCTGGGCCGCGGATGTGGCCGCCGGCCACGATGCCGGGGTACGGATCTCCCTGCGCATCGAGGTGCCGGGGCTCGCGTCGGCCGCGTCCGAGGAGACGCCACTGCCCTTCCGCGCCGTGCTCCAGGTGCACAGCCTGAACGATCCGGCGCTTGTCGCGGACGCCTCCGTGGTGTGGGCCGGGGACGAGGCGTTCGGCACGCGCGCGCGGATGGACACCCTCCTCGCGCTGCGCCGCGCGGCCCGTGCCTGGGCCCCGCTGACCCCGCTGCTCTCGGCTGCCGTACCGGACTCCGTGGAGCTCGCCGACGACGAGGTCACCGAACTCCTCGGTGAAGGCGCCCGGATGCTCGCGGGCGCCGGAGTCGACGTGCACTGGCCCCGGGAGCTGGTGCGCGAGCTGACCGCCCACGCTGTCGTCGGGCCGCCCGACAACGAGCAGGACCCACGCCGGGGCGCGTCCGACACTCCGTCGTTCCTGTCTGCCGATGCGCTGCTCACCTTCGACTGGCGGTTCGCGCTGGGCGATCAGCAGCTGACCCGGCAGGAGCTGGACCGGCTGGCCGAGGCGAACCGGCCCATGGTGCGGCTGCGTGACCAGTGGGTTCTGGTCGACCCGCAGGAGGTCCGCCGAGCGCGGGCCCAGCAGGACCGCAAGATCACACCCGTCGACGCGCTGAGCGCCGCCCTGACGGGCTCCGCGGAGGTCGACGGCCACAGTGTCGACGTACGGCCCACGGGGTGGCTGGCGGCCCTGCGGGAGCGGCTGGCGGACCCTGAGGGCCAGGAGCCGGTCGGGCAGCCCGCCGCACTCGCCGCCACGTTGCGCGACTACCAGCTGCGGGGCCTCAACTGGCTGGCCCGGATGACCTCGCTGGGCCTGGGAGGCTGCCTGGCCGACGACATGGGCCTGGGCAAGACCATCACACTGATCGCCCTCCATCTGCACCGGCAGACCGACGAGTCGGCGGCGGGCCCCACGCTCGTCGTCTGTCCGACCTCCCTGATGGGCAACTGGCAGCGTGAGATCGAGCGGTTCGCGCCCGGCGTCCCCGTGCGCCGTTTTCACGGCTCCCGGCGGAGCGTCGACGCCCTGGCCGACGGGGAGTTCGTCCTCACCACGTACGGCACGATGCGGCTCGACGCGGCCCGGCTGGCCGAGGTTCCGTGGGGCATGGTGGTCGCCGACGAGGCGCAGCACGTGAAGAACCCCTACGCGGCGACGGCACGCGCGTTGCGCACCATCGGCGCACGCGCACGCGTGGCGCTCACCGGGACCCCGGTGGAGAACAATCTCTCGGAGCTGTGGGCGATCCTGGACTGGACGACTCCGGGGCTGCTCGGCAGGCTGGGCACCTTTCGCACGCGGTACGCGCAGCCCGTGGAGGGCGGCCAGGACCCCGCGGCGGCGGAGCGACTGGCCCGGCTCGTACGGCCGTTCCTGCTGCGGCGCCGCAAGTCGGACCCGGGCATCGCGCCGGAACTGCCGCCCAAGACCGAGACCGACCGGGCCGTGTCGCTCACCAAGGAACAGACGGGCCTCTACGAAGCAGTGGTGCGGGAGACGCTGGCGGAGATCTCCGGCGCCGACAGCATGGTCCGCCGCGGCCTGATCATGAAGCTCCTGACCGGGCTGAAGCAGATCTGCAACCACCCGGCGCAGTTCCTCAAGGAGGACCTGCCGCAGATCGAGGGGCGGTCGGGAAAACTCGAACTGCTGGATGAACTGCTGGACACCATCCTCTCCGAGGGGGCGAGCGTTCTGGTCTTCACGCAGTACGTGCAGATGGCGCGACTCATCGAGCGACACCTCACGGCGCGCGGTGTGTCGTCGCAGTTCCTGCACGGCGGTACGCCGGTCGGTGAGCGCGAGGCGATGGTGCAGCGCTTCCAGGACGGCGAAATGCCGGTCTTCCTCCTGTCGTTGAAGGCCGCGGGCACGGGCCTGAACCTGACACGGGCCGAGCATGTCGTGCACTACGACCGCTGGTGGAACCCGGCCGTCGAGGCGCAGGCCACCGACCGCGCGTACCGCATCGGCCAGACCCGGCCCGTGCAGGTGCACCGGTTGATCACCGAGGGCACCATCGAGGACCGCATCGCCGAGATGCTGGTCCGCAAGCGCAAGGTGGCCGACGCGGTGCTCGGTTCCGGCGAGTCGGCGCTCACGGAACTGACCGATGGCGAACTGGCCGATCTGGTGGAGCTGCGAGGGGGCGCACGATGAGGGATCAGAGCGACGAGCGTACGTTCGAGGCGCTGCCGCCGGCACAGGGGCAGGGCTTCGCCCGGACATGGTGGGGACAGGCCTGGTTGAAGGCCTTGGAGGACGCGGCACTCGACTCGCAGCAGGTGAAGGCGGGCCGCAGACTCGCGCGAGCGGGAGCCGTCGGAGCCGTGTCGGTGCGACCGGGCCGCATCACCGCCGTCGTCCAGGACCGCGACGGCACCCTGCATCGCGCCGATGTCCTGTTGCAGGAGTTGTCCGACGAGCAGTGGGACCGCTTCCTGGACATGGCCGTCGAACGCGCGGGGCACATCGCGGCGTTGCTCGACCGTGAGATGTCCCCGCACCTGGTGGAGGACGCCGCGGCCTCCGGCGTCGACCTCCTGCCGGGTCTCGGTGATCTGGAGCCGGAGTGCGACTGCGGCACATGGGACCACTGCGGACACACCGCCGCCCTCTGCTACCAGATGGCACGGCTGGTCGACGAGGATCCGTTCGTGCTGCTGTTGATGCGGGGACGCGGCGCACACGCCGTGCTGGACGCCCTCCAGACGCGCAGCGCCCCTGCACCCACGGAGTCCTCCCAGGAGGATTCCGAGCAGGGCGTGGACGCCGCCGAGGCGTACGCGGCCGGGGACATCCTGCCGCAGCTGCCCGCCCTTCCCGGGCTGCCCGAGCGGCCCGGTTCGCCACCGGCCCTGGAGACGGAGGCGGCGCCCGCGCCCGGCGTGGAGCCCGGCGCGCTGGAGTTCCTGGCCGGGCAGACCGCCGCCGACGCCCTGCGGCTGCTCGCGCAGGCGCTCGGGCCCGGGCACGAACAGCACGCCCCTGCTGCGGAGTTGACGCTCGCGCAGGACGCCGTGCGGCTGGCGGCCGGCGACCCGGAACAGGCGATCGCCCACCGGCTCGCCGATGGTTCGGGGCGAGACCGCGAGGCACTGGCGCTCGCGGTCCTGGCCTGGCGGAACGGGGGCGTGGCCGCGCTGTCCGTCCTGGAGGACGAGTGGACCGTGGAGGCGGAATCACTCGCACGCGCGCGTGCCGCCCTGGAGTCCGCCTGGGACGAGGACGAGCGGCCGCGACTGCACCTCTGCGGCAACCGGTGGACGGTCGTCGGCACCCACACGCAGCTGCGCCTGGGACGGGACGGCCGGTGGTGGCCGTATCGCGAGGAGGGCGGGCGGTGGCTGCCCGCGGGCACCGCGTCCGCGGATCCGGCCACTGCGCTGGCTCCGGTTCTCGCGGGCGAGTGACACACCCTTCGGCCCCGGGGTGGCCCTGATCGTCCCGGGGCGGTCCTAAGCGTCCCGGCGTGGTCCTGGAGGCCCGCGGCGGCCCTGTCCGGTCGAAGCGCTCTGCAGGCTGATTTCCGAGAGCTGGCGGCCGGCCCGGGGGCGCCCTGTTCGTCGAGCAGGGCGCCCGGTTGTGGCCGCAGGCCAGTGGGTACCTCACCCACACGTCCCGGCAACGCCGTGCTCACCTGCGTGCTTTCGCCCCCGCATCCGTCAGGTCGATCACTCGTGTCTCTCCGTTCATCCGGGGGACGCACACCGTTGGGGACAGCGGCGGAATCTGGCCACTGTCACCGAATCCGTGCCCCAGGAGGCCCGATGTTCCCGCTCGCCGTCGGCCGGCGCCGCGTCCACCGTTCCGTCGCCGCGGGAGTGCCACTGGCCGTCCTGGCCGCCCTGGGGGTCACCGGCACGGCGGGCGCACACGATGCCGCCTCCAGCCCGCGGGTGACGAGCACTGCGACGCTCGGCGACATCCCCTTGGGCACGTTCAGCAACACGCTGCTGCCGGGCACGGTGGGCGACGACCGGGGCGTGGACCTCGGGGGCATCGGCAGCGACATCTTTCCGGCCGGCCGCACGGGCGAGTTCTGGACCGTGACCGACCGGGGGCCGAACGGCCAGATCAAGGTCGACGGCAAGAAGCGTCGCACCTTCCCCGTGCCCGGCTTCGACCCGGCGATCGTGAAGGTCCGCGTGTCCGGCGACACCGTGCGGGTGCTCGACGCCATTCCGGTCACCACTTCCTCGGGGAAGCCCGTCACCGGGCTGCCCAACCAGGCGGGACGCGACGAGGCGCCGTACTCCTACGACGCACAGACGCCGCTCTCGTACAACCCGAACGGTGTGGACACCGAGGGCATCGTGCGGGCCGCTGACGGCAGTTTCTGGCTCGTCGACGAGTACGGGCCCTCACTGATCCATGTCTCGGCTCGCGGAAAGGTGCTCACCCGCTACGTACCCAAGGGGCTGCACCTGACGGGCGCGGACTATCCGGTGGTCGAGGCCCTGCCGGCCGTCCTGCTGCACCGGAAGACCAACAGGGGCTTCGAAGGACTCGCCCAACTCCCCGGCGGCGACCTCGTGATGGCGTTGCAGAGCCCGCTGTCGCTGCCGGACGGCGACGCGGGTGACGCCTCGCGTACGACGCGTCTGCTGCGCTTCTCACCCAAGAGGCAGGCCGTCACCGCCGAGTACGCGTACCGCTTCGACCCGGTGAACGTGGTCGACCCGACCGAGGACGACCCGTCCGAGCTGAAGATCTCCTCCGTGGTCGCGGTGGGACGGGACCAACTGCTCGTCGAGGAACGCACCGACAAGGCGGCGCGACTTCAGCTGGTGAAGCTCACTCGGGGCGCGGACATCCTGTCGGGGGCTTGGGACGACGAGACGACCTCCCCGTCCCTGGAGCAGCTCGACGACCCGTCGGCGTCCGGGGTCCCCGTCCTGCGCAAGCGCCTGATCGTCGACCTCGGCACCGTGGCGGGAGTGCCCGGCAAGATCGAGGGCGTCGCACGCGTGGACCGCGACACGCTCGCCCTGATCAACGACAACGACTTCGGCATGACGGACGGCTCGGGCGCGTTCGACGCACAGGGCCGTCTCGTGGACAGCGGTATCGAGACGACGATGACGTACGTCCGGCTGCCCGACGGGATCTGACGTCCGGGCGCCGCGCGTTGTGCGGGGAGCCGTGGCATGCGGCACGCGCGCGTGCGGTTCAGGTCAACGGCCGTGTCAGTTGGCGGCTGCCGAGGTCCGCGGCCAGGCTGCAGACGACGGTGTCGATGCCGATCCTGTACGCCGACGGGTCCGGGTACTGCACCAGGTTCCCCCGCACTGCGCCGGTCGGCTGGTCGGCCGCCTTGCGCGCCAGGGGCTTCTCGCACAGGGCCGACGCCGCCTTCCGCAAAGCGGCGTCGGTCTTGTAGGTGCCGTCGAGTTCGGCGACCTTCACGACCTCGGCATCGTGCGGCGAACGGCACGCGCGCGTCGCCGCCTGACCGGGCCGGCTGTCGGTGGTGTCGAAGCAGTCTCCCGACTTCAGCGTGTAGTAGGGCAGTTCGTCGCCCGCGGGGTTCGCGAAGAGTGTTGCGAGGTCGCTCGGAACGCTGCTGGGAAGGTCGCTGGGGAAGTCGCTCGGGAAACCGCTGGGCAGCTCCGAAGGGAGGTTCGAGGGCAGCTCAGTGGGCAGTTCGGACGGGATGCTCAGGGACGGGGTGGGAGAACGGCCGGTGTTCCGACTGGTCTCCGTCGGCGACTTCCTGTCCGTCGAGTCGCCCCCTCCGCTGGTCACCAGGAGTACGGCGACCACGACGCCCAGGGCCACGACCGCGGCGATCACCAGGAACAGCGTGTTCCGCCTTGGACCGCGCCCCCCGGGCGGGCCGTCGGGCGGCAGCGGCGGCCACCCTTCGCCGCCGCCCTGTCCGGACGACCAGTTGCCGCCGCCCGGTGGCGCACCGTATCCCCCGGGGACGTAGTCGCCCCCGGAGGCCCGCCCGTAACCCCCGGAGGCGTAATCGTCTCCGGGAGCCCGCCCGGAATCCCCGGGCGGCGGCCCATAGCCTCCAGGAGGCGGCCCGTAGCCCCCGGCGGGCGGGCCGAATCCGCTGTGGTCCGGGTGCGGCGTATCTCCCGGCGGCTGGGGCGGAAAGGGTGGCATGGCCATACCGCCAAGAGTCGCCTCGAACCGGTCATCACGCGAGCCTCGCGCGGAAGTTGATACGGACTCATGCCGTGGATGGCATGATTCCGGGCCATGCCGCACGGAGACCGGTCGGCGGCCGGGACCCGCCGACCGACGCGGGAGGCACCGACCGGGTTGCCTCTGCCACCCGCCCGGGCACCCCATTTACGACTCCAGCGCCCGCCCCCGCATCGGCGGCACCCGCACCCGTACCTCGTAGACCCGATCAGCCCCGATCGGCCCCGATCAGGGCTGATCAGCCTGATCAGCCCCGAGCGTTCAGCAGATGGTCCATCGCCAGTTGGTCCAGTCGTTCGAAGGCCATCCCGCGCGCGGCCACCGCCTCCACGTCGAAGTCCTCGAAGGAGGCCCGGTCGGCGAGCAGGCCGGTCAGCCCGTCCGCCGCGGTGGGCTGCGCCAGCTCGTCCAGCCGCGAGGCGCGCAGCGCTTCCTGGACTTCCGGGTCGGCGCGGAACGCCGCGGCGCGCTCACGAAGGATCAGGTAGTTGCGCATGCAGCCCGCAGCGGACGCCCACACGCCATCGAGGTCCTCGGTCCGCGGCGGCTTGAAGTCGAAGTGCCTCGGCCCCTCGTACCCGGCGGTCTCCAGGAGATCCACCAGCCAGAAGGCGGCCCGCAGGTCGCCCGCTCCGAAGCGCAGGTCCTGGTCGTACTTGATACCGGTTTGGCCGTTGAGGTCGATGTGGAAGAGCTTGCCCGCCCACAGGGCCTGAGCGATGCCGTGCGAGAAGTTCAACCCGGCCATCTGCTCGTGCCCCACCTCGGGGTTGACGCCGTACAGCTCCGGGCGCTCGAGCCGCTCGATGAAGGCAAGGGCGTGACCGACCGTGGGCAGCAGGATGTCTCCGCGCGGCTCGTTCGGCTTGGGCTCGATCGCGAAGCGCAGGTCGTAGCCCTGGGAGGTCACGTACTCGCCCAGGAGGTCGAAGGCCTCCTTCATGCGGTCGAGTGCGACCCGGACGTCCTTGGCGGCGCCGGACTCGGCACCCTCGCGACCACCCCAGGCGACGTACGTCCGCGCGCCCAGCTCGACCGCGAGATCGACGTTGCGGATCGTCTTGCGCAGCGCGTAGCGGCGTACGTCCCTGTCGTTGGCCGTGAACGCGCCGTCCTTGAATACGGGGTGCGTGAACAGGTTGGTGGTGGCCATCGGCACGGTCAGGCCGGCCGCGTCGAGGGCCTGGCGGAAGCGCTTGATGTGCGACTCGCGCTCGGACTCCGAGGACCCGAACGGGATCAGGTCGTCGTCGTGGAACGTCACTCCGTAGGCGCCGAGCTCCGCCAGGCGCTGGACGGACTCGACCGGGTCGAGGGCTCGGCGGGTGGCATCGCCGAACGGGTCCCTTCCCTGCCAGCCGACGGTCCACAAGCCGAAGGTGAACCTGTCCTCGGGGGTGGGCTGGTAGTTCATACCGCGGCTCCTCGTTCGCTCCGACTATTTCGTCATGGCCGTTAACAAACTAGTATGCGAAGACAACTCTGGGAAGAGACGAAGTGCGAAACCCGGACTGTGGCCGGTCCGGGGACCCCATCACCAGGCCGCAACCCCGCGGAGTCGCGGAAAGAGGGAGTACCCGATGTCAGCAGCCGAGGGTCCGCTCGTCGTCGGCGTGGACACGTCCACCCAGTCCACCAAGGTCCTGGTCGTCGACGCATCGTCCGGACAGGTGGTCGCGAGCGGGCAGGCCCCGCACACCGTCACCTCCGGAGCGGGCCGCGAGAGCGATCCGCGTCAGTGGTGGGACGCGCTCCGGCAGGCACTGGACCAGTGCGGTGACGCCGCGCACGAGGCCGCGGCGGTGTCGATCGGCGGCCAGCAGCACGGCCTGGTCACGCTGGACGCCCAGGGTGATCCCGTGCGACCGGCCCTCCTGTGGAACGACGTGCGCTCGGCGCCGCAGGCCCGCCGCCTGGTCGAGGAACTGGGTGGCCCGAAGGCCTGGGCCGAGCGCACCGGCAGTGTGCCGGGCGCCTCCTTCACGGCCACGAAGTGGGCGTGGCTGGCCGAGCACGAGCCGGCTGCGGTCCGCGCGACCGCGGCCGTACGTCTGCCGCACGACTACCTCACCGAGCGCCTCACGGGCCAGGGCACCACGGACCGCGGCGATGTCTCCGGAACGGGCTGGTGGGCGTCCGCGACCGGCTCGTACGACGAGGAGGTCCTCTCCCACATCGGCCTCGACCCGGCTCTGCTCCCCCGCGTGGTCGGGCCCGGTGAGGTGGCCGGAACCGTGCGCGAGCGCGGCGAACTGCCCTTCTCCAAGGGCACGCTGGTCGCCGCCGGCACCGGTGACAACGCGGCCGCCGCTCTGGGGCTCGGGCTCCGCCCCGGCACCGCCGTGCTGAGCCTCGGCACCTCCGGCACGGTGTACGCGGTGTCGACGCGGCGGCCCACCGACCCGACCGGCACCGTGGCGGGCTTCGCCGACGCGCGGGGCGACTGGCTTCCGCTGGCGTGCACCCTCAACTGCACGCTCGCCGTCGACCGCGTGGCCGCCCTCCTGGGCCTGGACCGCGAGGCCGTCGAGCCCGGAACGGACGTGACGCTGCTGCCGTATCTGGACGGCGAGCGCACTCCCGACCTGCCGCACGCCTCGGGTCTGCTGCACGGACTCCGGCACGACACGACGGGCGGCCAGGTGCTCCAGGCCGCCTACGACGGCGCGGTCCACTCGCTGCTGGGCGCGCTGGACCTGGTGCTCGACGCGGACGCCGACCGGTCCGCGCCCCTGCTGCTCATCGGCGGAGGCGCGCGCGGGACGGCCTGGCAGCAGACGGTACGACGGCTGTCGGGGCGCCCCGTTCAGGTGCCCGAGGCGAGGGAACTGGTCGCGCTCGGAGCCGCGGCGCAGGCCGCCGGGCTGCTGACGGGAGAGGACCCGGCCGCAGTGGCGCGCCGCTGGGACACGGCCCGTGGCCCCGTCCTGGAAGCCGTGGAGCGGGACGAGGCGGCGCTGGCCAGGATCGCCGGGGTACTCTCCGACGCGGCCCCGCTGCTGGAGCGGGCGCCGGACAAGCACGGACAAGGGTCGGCCTGACCGGGGCAGCCCGCGGGGACCGGCCGGACGAGGACTGACGGAGGCATGACCGCACCGCTGCACGAAGCCCATCCGGCCGACCGTGGCCGGCGGCTGCCCGACACCCAGCAGGGCATGCGCCGCCGCAATCTCGCTCGCGTCATGCACACCGTGAACGCCGATGGACCGCTCTCCCGCGCCGCGGTGGCCTCACGTATCGGGCTGACCCGCGCCGCCGTGTCGACCTTGGTGGACGAGCTGATCCGGTCCGGACTCCTGGAGGAGCTGGGCCCGGAGCGCCCCGGCCGGGTGGGGCGCCCCGGTTCGGCCCTGGCCGTGAGCGGTCGTGGTCCCGCCGGGATCGGAGCCGAGGTCGGTGTCGACCATCTCGCGGTCTGCGCCGTCGACCTGCGGGGTCAGGTGCGCGCGCGTGCCGTACGGCACGGCGCGAACCGCGGCCGGCAGCCCGAGCCGGTGATCGAGGAACTGACCGCGCTGGTACGGCGAGTCGTCGCCGAAGCGGAACAGGAAGGCCTGTGGCCGGCGGGCCTGGCGGTCGCCGTGCCCGGACTGGTCGCCCGCGACGGCCGGACCGTGGTCCGCGCCCCCAACCTCGACTGGCACGACACGGACCTCGGTCCCCTGCTGCCCGGCGACCTGCCGCTGACCGTGGACAACGAAGCCAACTTCGGCGGTCTGGCGGAACTCTGGCTCGGCGACGGGACCCCGCGGGACTTTCTGCATGTGTCCGCCGAGATCGGCATCGGCGCGGCGGTGGTCGTGGACGGACGACTGCTGCGGGGAACGCGCGGCTTCGCGGGCGAGCTGGGGCATGTGCCGGTACGACCGGACGGTCCGGAGTGCGTGTGCGGCGGGCGGGGCTGTCTGGAGCAGTACGCGGGCGAGGAAGCCGTCCTGCGGGAAGCGGGACTTGAGCCGGGCGGGGACCGGGTCGGAGTGCTGGCGGGGCGAGCCGCCGACGGCGACGAAGAGGTACGCCGGGCCCTGCGGGGAGCCGGAACGGCACTCGGTATCGCTCTGACCGGGGCAGTCAACCTGCTGGACCCGGAAACCGTCGTGCTCGGCGGCGCGCTGGCCGGCCTCGCGCCGTGGCTACTGCCTTCGCTGGAACGCGAGTTGGCGCAGCGCACGACGGGCCCCGCCTGCGCCGTCACCGTCTCCCGGCTGGGTCCCGAGGGTCCGTTGCTCGGTGCCGCGCATTCGGTGGTGCGGGCGGTGCTGGACGATCCGGCGGCTGTGGCGGCCCGCGCGTAGCGCGGAGGGGCGGGGCGGGCGGCGCGGCCCCGCTGGCCAACGAGTGCGGCAGCGCCCGCGGGAGAGTGCGCGGACCCTCGACGGCCGAGGGCCTCGCACGTAACGCAACGGCCTTGGCGGCCCACGCGAAGCGCAACGGCCGAGTCAGCCCAGGCCTAGCGCAACGGCCGAGTCACCCAGCCGTAGCGCAACGGCCGCCGCAGCCCACGCCAAGCGCATCCCTCGTGGCAGCCCCTGCGCGGCTCAGCGCCTCCCCGTTCCCCCTTCCGGGTGAGCGAGTTGTCCACAGACTCGTAGTTGTCCACCGCTGCACGCCGCGCTCTTCCTGCCCAACCGGCAGGCGCCGTACCGTAATTCACGCGAGACACAGCTGTCCGACCGACGGCTGTGAGTCCGGGTGAATCGGGGGATTCATGGTGTTCGCAATGCCAATCTTGGTCGCAATGCTGGTCGCGGTCGTACTGCAGGTCGTGTGCACACTGCTGGTCGCGGTCGCTTCGGTGTCCGCGCTGCTGACCACGTCCGCCGGAGCACGGAGCGCGGCGCTGCCTGTCTTCGACCTCGACCTCGACCTCGAGTACGAGCCGACGGCAACCGTGTCTTACGCGGGTCCACTGGCCGGTATACGGATGATGGGCGGAGCAGCAGGCCTGATCATCCTGACGCGGCGGTATCCGGAGCGAAGAGTCGACACAGCCCTCGGCCGCCGCGACGAGTCCCGCTCGCCCGACTCCCCCAGCGTCTTTCGGACCGGACAGATCGAACAGATCACACAGATCACACAGATCGGAGCTGCGCAGTCATGAGCGACCCTCGGATCCTGACGGTGCGCCCGGAACCGGGAGAGTACGCGTGGACGTTCGGCGGCGCGCCGCCCGTGGCCCGCATCGCCCCCGGCACCGTCCTCGACCTGTACACGGAGGACTGTTTCGCGGGACGCGTGAGGTCCGAGAAGGACCTGGTCTCCGAGGTGTGCGAGTTTCCGTTCCTGAATCCGCAGACGGGCCCCTTCCACGTGGAGGGCGCGGAGCCCGGCGACACGGTCGCCGTGCACTTCGTTTCGATCGAGCCGGCCCGGGACTGGGCGGCGTCGACGACGGTCCCCCTGTTCGGCGCGCTCACGTCCACGCACACCACGCCCACCCTGCAGCCGCCGCTGCCGGAGACCGTCTGGATCTGGCAGCTCGACCGGACGCGGCGCACCGCCCTGTTCAGTGCGCGTGACAGTGACATCGAGATCGAGCTCCCCATGGACCCCATGCACGGCACGGTCGGCGTGGCTCCCGCCAACCTGGAGGTGCGCTCCGCACTGGTGCCCGACGCGCACGGCGGCAACATGGACACCCCGGAGATGCGGGCAGGCGTCACCTGCTTCCTCGGTGTGAACGTCGAAGGTGCGCTGTTGAGCCTGGGTGACGGGCATGCCCGTCAGGGCGAGGGCGAGACCTGCGGGGTCGCCGTGGAGTGCGCGATGAACACCGTGGTGATCGTCGAGCTGCTCAAGGGGGTCGCCACCCCGTGGCCGCGTATCGAGTCCGACACGCACATCATCTCGACGGGTTCGGCTCGCCCCCTGGAGGACGCGTTCCGGATATCCCAGCTCGACCTGGTGCAGTGGCTGGTGCGCGACTACGGCTTCAGCGAGCTGGATGCCTATCAGTTCGCAACCCAGGCGGTCGAGTCGCCGCTGGCCAACGTCTGCGACACCAACTACACCTGCGTCGCCAAGCTGCGCAAGGAATGGCTGCCGCGCCGCGAGACGCACCGGGGGCTGCACGTGCGGCTGCGCGAAACCGCGGCGGCATTCCGGCGTTGAGCTGGGCGGTGTGTCCTCACACTCCCATCGAGCGGCACCGAGCCGCCTACTCCCCCACCACCGATCCCGCCACCGTCCCACCGCTCCACCGACCAGCGCCCCGCCGCTCTACCGTCCGACCTCTCGCCACTCCACCGCTCCACCGTCCGACCTCCCCGCCACTCCACGCGCCCCCGTCCCGCCGTCCGACCTCCCCACCGCCCCAACCGTCCCGCCGCCCCACCAGGCCTTGCCGTCGGATTTGCGTCCACCTCGCCGCAGACCGAAGGGCCGGCGCCGCCATCCCCCACCGAGAGGCAGAATTCCATGGACCAGTCCAGACCGTTCCCCAGCCGGCGGAGGCTGCTGAAGGGCGCGGCCCTCGCAGCTCTGCCCTCCGCGTTAGTCCCGGCCACCCGGGCAGGCGCCCAGGTGCAGGCCGTCGACTATCCGGGGGCCGAGTGGGTGCCTGCCAGCACCTCCAACTACACGGCGTCCAACCGTCCCACGAGCTATCCCTTCAACTACGTGATCATCCACGTCACGCAGGAGACCTATCCGGACACGCTGTCCATCTTCCAGAACCCGCAGAAGAAGGTGTCCGCCCACTATGTCGTCCGGTCGGCCGACGGGCATGTCGCGCAGTGCGTCCGTGAGCACGACATCGCCTGGCACGCGGGCAACTGGGACTACAACACGCGCAGCATCGGCATCGAGCACGAGGGATGGGTCGACCAGCCCGCGTACTTCACCAACGCCCTGTACGAACAGTCGGCGAAACTGACCGCCGCCGTCTGCACGAAGTACGCCATCCCGAAGGACCGTGCGCACATCCTCGGGCACTACCAGGTGCCGGGTACCGACCACACCGATCCCGGCCCCAACTGGGACTGGACACGCTATATAAGGCTCGTCAACTTCGCCTGACGGCCACCTCGCCGGCCCCTCCGCCAAGCGATACCCGACAAAAGGCTGCCCACCAAGGCTGTGCACCATGGCTGCCCACCAAGGCTGTGCACCATGGCTGCCACCAACGCTGTGCACGACGGCTGTGCAACAAAGGCCCTCCGGTAAGGCTCAGTCGGGAGGAGACCGGTCACGAAGCTTGTCCGGACCGGCACCGGGAGTGACGATGTCCTCAGCCGCATCGCCTTGCCGGGAGGCCGAGTTGACCGATCCATGGGTGGCCCTGGAACCGGGTGCCGACCCCGTCGAGCGGGGGCGGGCACTGCGCCGCGCCCACGAGACGTTCACGGAGGCGGGGACGGTGCCGCGGCCGGTGCGTTCGGTGGTGGCCGACTCGTGGCGGCGTTCGGCGCGGGCCGGGGTGGGCCCGGACGGCACCGCGAGCGTGGAGCTCACCGACGGGGACCTCGGCGCGTACCGGGCGGAGCATCCGCTGGCGCGCGTGATGCCGTTGTTCCGCGAGCTGATGGGCACGTTCGCGGCGGACGGCGAGCATCTGCTCGCGGTGTGCGACGCGCAGGGCAGGCTGCTGTGGGTGGAGGGGCATCCGTCGACGCGGCGGGAGGCGGGGCGGATGAACTTCGTGCCCGGCGCGCGCTGGGCGGAGACCGCCGTCGGGACGAACGCGCCGGGCACGGCCGTCGCCGTCGACCGGCCCGTGCAGGTGTTCGCGGCCGAGCACTTCATCCGCCGGGTGCAGCCCTGGACGTGCGCGGCGGCGCCGGTGCACGATCCGCGGACCGGACGGGTGGTCGGCGCCGTGGACATCACCGGCGGGGACGGCCTCGCGCATCCGCACAGTCTCGCTTTCGTCCAGGCGGTGGCGCGCGCGGCCGAGTCCCAGTTGGCGCTGCTCACACCCCTGGAAGCCACGGTCGGCACGATCGAACTGACGGCGTTGGGAAGGGACGAGGCACAGTTGCTCCTGCCGGGCGGCCGGAAGATCAGGCTCAGTCGTCGGCACAGCGAGATCCTGGTGCTGCTGTCCCGGCATCCGGAAGGGCTGACCGGCGACGAGCTCTCGTGCGCGCTGTACGAGGACGAGTCGGTGACACCGGTGACACTCCGCGCCGAGCTGGCCCGGTTGCGCAGGCTACTCGGGCCGGGCCTGCTGGACTCCCGGCCGTACCGGCTGGCGGTACCGGTGGAGTCCGACGTCGCCGTGGTCGAGCGGCGGCTCGGCACCGGCGCGGTCACGGCCGCGGCGGCGGCGTACGAGGGGCCGCTGCTGCCCGGTTCGCAGGCGCCGGCCGTGGTGCGGCTGCGCCGCCGGCTCGCCGACGGGCTGCGGTCGGCGCTGATCGCCGGCCGCGACCCCGACCTGCTGGCCGACTGGGCGCACGCGCCGTGGGGCGAGGACGACCTCGATGTGTGGCGGGCGCTCGCGGCGGTGCGGCCGACGCCCGCCGTGCGGGCGCGTCTGGCCGGTCTGGAGGCCGAACTGGGCATGCCGGACGCGAGGTTGATGTCCGCAACGTGGTTGCAACGTCTCCGCTCCTAGCCTCGCGGCGAGAGCTGCCCAACGGCGGGCAGCGCTTCTCCGGGAGGCAGACCAGCATGACCCGTTACACGGCGCCCGGCACCGATGGTGCGATCGTCTCCTACCAGGCGCGTTACGACCACTTCATCGGCGGCGAGTACGTGCCGCCGGCGCGCGGGCAGTACTTCGAGAACCCGAGCCCCGTGGACGGACAGCCGTTCACGGAGGTGGCCCGGGGCACCGCGGAGGACGTGGAGCGCGCGCTGGACGCGGCCCACGCGGCCGCTCCCGCCTGGGGACGCACCTCCGTGACCGAGCGCTCCGGGATCCTGCTCAAGATCGCCGACCGGATGGAGGCGAACCTGGAGAAGCTGGCGGTCGCCGAGAGCTGGGAGAACGGCAAGCCGGTGCGCGAGACGCTGGCCGCCGACATCCCGCTGGCCATCGATCACTTCCGGTACTTCGGCGGAGCGATCCGCGCCCAGGAGGGCTCGCTCGGAGAGGTCGACGACGACACGGTCGCGTACCACTTCCACGAGCCGCTGGGCGTCGTGGCCCAGATCATTCCGTGGAACTTCCCGATCCTGATGGCGGTATGGAAGCTGGCGCCGGCTCTCGCGGCGGGCAACGCGGTGGTCATCAAGCCGGCCGAGCAGACCCCGGCGTCCATCCACTACTGGATGAGCCTGATCGCGGATCTGCTGCCGCCGGGAGTGGTGAACATCGTCAACGGCTTCGGCGTGGAGGCGGGCAAGCCGCTCGCGTCGAGTCCGCGGGTGGCGAAGGTGGCGTTCACGGGCGAGACCACGACGGGGCGGCTGATCATGCAGTACGCCTCGGAGAACATCAAGCCGGTCACGCTGGAACTGGGCGGCAAGTCGCCGAACATCTTCTTCGACGACGTGTGGGACAAGGACGACGACTTCCGCGACAAGGCCCTCGAAGGCTTCACGATGTTCGCGCTCAACCAGGGCGAGGTGTGCACCTGTCCGTCGCGGGCGCTGATCCAGCGCGGCCACTACCGGGAGTTCCTGGAGGCGGCGGTCGCCCGCACGGAGCTCATCAGGCCGGGCCACCCGCTCGACACCGACACGATGATCGGCGCCCAGGCCTCCAACGACCAGCTGGAGAAGATCCTTTCGTATCTGGACATCGGCCGGCAGGAAGGCGCCAAGGTTCTCACCGGCGGTGAACGCATCGAGTACGACGGCGAGTTGAAGGGCGGCTACTACGTCCAGCCGACGATCTTCGAGGGCGACAACCGCATGCGGATCTTCCAGGAGGAGATCTTCGGGCCGGTCGTCTCGGTCGCGTCCTTCGACGACTTCGACGACGCCATCAGGACCGCCAACGACACGCTGTACGGCCTCGGCGCCGGTGTGTGGACGCGGGACATCAACACCGCCTATCGCGCGGGCCGTTCGATCCAGGCCGGCCGGGTCTGGACGAACTGCTATCACGCGTACCCGGCGCACGCGGCCTTCGGCGGCTACAAGCAGTCCGGCATCGGCCGCGAGAACCACAAGATGATGCTGGAGCACTACCAGCAGACGAAGAACCTTCTCGTGTCGTACTCGGCACAGAAGCTCGGCTTCTTCTAAGGACTGGAAAAGGCGCCTGCCCGGGCATTTTGCCGGGCAGGCGCCCCCCTTCCTTGATCCATTTGTGGGGACTGCCCGCTCGGCTCGTCCGGGGGCGGTCGATCTCGTGGGCAGGAAACACCGAAGCCGCTTTCAAGAACTTTGTTGACCCGCTTCAACTCCGCTATTTCCTTGCGGAGTTGTTCTGGCACTGTGTGACTGTTCGACGGCGTTTTTCCGTGACCGGATTGTTGGTTAGGCTGACAAGTAGATGCTGACCCCGATGCCGTTGGCCAGGGCGATGGCGGGTCGGACACGACGGGGGGCTCGCGTTGGATCGCCTGGCAGGAGCGGACCCAGAAGTCGGCCCGGCCCAGATCGTGCCTGACGGGTTCGTGGTCCTGCTCGGTCCAGCCACACAGCCTGTACGCGCTGACGATCCCGGCCATGTCGGCGGGCGGCAGCGGGCAGTTCTTGCGGGGCTCGACCGCCGCCACGTGGGGAATTTCGGCGCGGTCGAGTTCCGCGACCGGCTGCGCCAACGCGGTCGGCGTCTTGTCGCGGTCCCGCGGAGTCGGCAGGGCGGCGACGTAGTCCCGCAACGCCCAACGCTGCGCACGATGGTCGAGAAGGTCACTGCCGCAGGTCGACCGGACGCAGCGGGCGCGTGACCGGCCGGTCGGCGCCCGCGGTGCTGCCCCCGTCGCTGCGCGCGTGGCTCGGGCTGATCGCGGCGCTCGCCACGCTGGTGGTCGTCGTGCTCGGGGTCCTGTACGCCGGCCACAGCGAGCCCGGCAGGGTGGACAGGTGGATCATCCAGCCGACGGCGGACAGCGTGCGGCCGCCGTGGCGACGCTTCGCTCTGGCCACGGACTTCCTGGGAGAGCCCGCCGGAGCCGCGCTGCTGATGGTGGCCGCCACGGCATGCTGCCTGCTGCTTCGGCGTCCTCGCGCAGCGGTGTTCGTCATTGCAGGCGCCGCCCTGGCCGTGGGGACGGCGACACTGCTCAAGCACCTGGCGGGACGCACCATCCACGGCGACGGCAACCTCTCCTACCCGAGCGGGCACACCGCCTTCGTCACCGCACTCGCCCTCATGGCGGCCCTGATCGCGACCGGTCGGCTCGGCCTCGGCAGGGTGGCCGGCACGTTGCTCGTGCTCGCCGCGGCACTGGTTGCCGGCGCCACGATGGGATGGGCGCAGGTCGCCCTGGGCGCGCACTACCCGACCGACGTCCTCGGCGGCTGGTGCACCGCGCTGGCGGTGATTCCGGCGACCGCGTGGCTGGTCGACCGGATCGCCGACCGGATGGCCGACGTCCGTCGGCGGGAGCGCCGCTGACGTCACGTCACGCCAAGCTGCGGAAGACGGGCTTCACCGGTCGCCCGACCAGCCATGGGGTGGGGTCGGCGGCCTCCAGCACCTTCCGGTACACCGCACATGCCTGGGCCACTACATCGACGGTGCGGTCGATGTCGGCGTCGTCAAGCGCGCTGCTCACCACGAAGGACGGGGCCAGCACTCCGCCCGCGAGGAGCCGGCGCAGAAACAGGGTGCGGTACTGCTGCGACGGCTGCCCGTTCTCGTCGAGGGTGGCGAAGACGAGGTTGCTGGGCCGCCCCCGGACGACGATGTGGTCGCCGACGCCCATCCCGGACGCGGCGTCGCGGACACCGGCGGCCAACCTCTCGCCGAGGGCGTGCAGCCGCGCGGTGATGCCCTCCTCGACGTAGGTGCTTTGCACGGCCATCGCGGCTGCCAGGGAGTGCGTTTCCGCCCCGTGCGTGGTGGACAGCAGGAACACCCGGTCACGGGAGTGACGCAGCCCGCCCAGCTCCATCAGATCGCGGCGCCCGGCCAGTGCGGAGACGGCGAACCCGTTGCCCAGCGCCTTGCCGAACGTGGAGAGGTCGGGCACGACGCCGTACAGACCCTGAGCGCCCGCCTCGGACCAGCGGAAGCCGGTGATCATCTCATCGAAGATCAGTACGCAGCCGTGCCGGTCGGCCAGCTCGCGGAGGCCGGCGAGGTACCCGGGCGGCGGATCGGTGTGGGTGGCGGGTTCGAGGATCAGGCAGGCGACCTCGTCCTGGTACCGGGTGAGCAGCTCCTCCGTGGCGGCCAGGTCCCCGTAAGGGAACGCCACGGTCAGCTCGTTGATCGCCGCCGGAACACCGGCGGACATCGGCGTGGTGCCGATGAACCAGTCGTCGACGGAGAAGAACGGATGGTCGGCGCAGATGGCCACCCGCGGGCGCCCGGTGGCGGCTCGGGCGAGGCGCACCGCGGCGGTGGTGGCGTCGGAGCCGTTCTTCGCGAACTTCACCATCTCCGCAGTCGGCACCGTGGCCAGAAAACATTCTGCGGCCTCGACCTCCACGATGGACGGCCGGACGAAGTTGCTGCCGCGGTCGAGTTCCCGTCGCACCGCCTCGATCACGCGTGGGTGGGTGTGGCCCAGGCTGACCGATCGCAGGCCGGAGCCGTACTCGATGTAGCGGTTGCCGTCGATGTCCCACACATGGGCACCGCGGCCGTGGCTGATGACCGGAGCCAGGTTCTCCGGGTACTGGTCGTCGCCCTTGGCGTAGGTGTGCGCGCCGCCGGGGATCATGGCGTGCAGCCGCTCGTTCGCCATCCGCGACCGGGGCAGGAGGAACTCCTCGGTCTCTTCGGTGTGTTCGGTGTCCACGCCGGCCCTCACTTCTCTCTGTGCTTCAGGACCTCGGCGAGGCTCGGCGCCTCTCGGTCCCGCTGGGACATCGACGCGGCCGGCAGCGGCCACGGAATGGCGAGCTCCGGATCGTCGAAGGCGATCGTCACGTCCTCGGCCGGATCGTGCGGGCGGTCGATCCGGTACGAGGTGTCGGCGGTGACGGTCAGCGCCTGGAAGCCGTGTGCGCACCCCGCCGGGATGTACAGGGTCACCTGTGTCTCGTCGGACAGCTCGAAGAAGGCCCGGTTGCGGTACGTCGGCGAGTCCTCCCGCAGGTCCACGACGACGTCGAAGATCCTCCCGTACGAGCACCGCACCAGCTTGGCCTCGCCCGAGCCGGAGCGCAGGTGCAGGCCACGCAGCACGCCCCGAACCGAGCGGGACACGCTGTCCTGGACGAAGGCGTCCGGGTCGAGGCCCACCGAGCGGACCAGGTCGGAGTCGAAGGTGCGGCAGAAGAAGCCGCGCTCGTCGGCGTACGGCGTCGGCTCGAACAGGTACGCGCCGGCGATCTCCGGGACCTCGGTCGCTTTCATGGGGCCTCCTGCCGAGCGTGGGCGTGGGTGTGGTCGGACGCCGGGAACAGGGCCGCGGTCAAGTCGGTGAACTGGCGCTCGAGTTGCCGGGCGACGGCCTGGTTCCGATCGCTGAGCGTCTGCCGCAGCTCGGCCGATCGCTTCTCCAGCGCCCGGAACTGCTCGAGCAGCCGGTCGGCGTCGACCTCACGCGCCGGGTGACAGTACGCGCCGAGCCCCATCTGCGCCATGAGCGCGTCGCTCTTCGCCGCATAGCTGAGGGCGAGCACCGGCGTGCCAGTCTTCAACGCGCAGATCAGGTTGTGGTAGCGGATTGCGACCACGGTGTCGGCAGCCGCCATCTCCTTCATCAGGTCGGCCAGTGAGGACGGCTCGGCAGCGGTGACCAGCGGCGAGTCCACCGCTTCGAGGATCGCGGCGACCACCGACGCGTCGCACGCGTCGCCGGTGAGCAGTCGGACCGGCCTGCCCTCGTCGACCAGCGCGCGGACGAACCGGATCGTCCCACCGAGGTAACGCCGGTAAATCTCGTCGGCCCGGGCGCGGTCGTCGTTGCCGCCGTGGAAGTCCATGACACCGACACAGACCGGGCCCGGCGAGCCCGAGTCCGCGCTCACCTGCGGGGTCGGCAGGGCGAACGCGAGGTCCGGGTAGACCTCGTCGCGCCCGGTGTCCACGCCCATCGCCCGCATCGCGTCGCGGGACTGGGCGTCCCGGTACGACCGGTACGCGGCCAGCCGCGCTGACCAGCGCACCAGGGCCCGGGTCGGCCGGTTCCCGATCTCGGCGGCGCCGACGCTGACCAGCGCGACCCGGGTGCGCAGCAGCCGGCCGCTCACGCAGAGCAGGAACAGCGAGTACGGGAAGCCCCACGGCCGCAGCGGCAGCGTGGCCTCCAGGACGCCCATGCCCGGCACGATCACCACATCGTGCCGGCGCACCCAGGCGGCGGTGCGGAAGACGTCGACGAGTTTGCCCAGACCCTTCGCCCCGATCGCGCCCACCCGCGACGCGGTCCGGTACTCACCGCGGTACCAGTGCAGCCGAGCCGCCGGGATCCCGTACCGGGCCGCGACGACCTCGGGTCCGCCGCACAGCGCGTCCACGGTCGCCTCCGGGTGCTCGGCACGGAGGTACCCGAGCACGGCCTGGAGCGACCCGTCGTTGCCCAGGTTGCCGGAGCCGAGCAGGCCGAACACCCCGACGCGTACCGGAGTTTCGTTCGCGGACGTCATACCTGCCTCCCCTCACGGCCGGCGACGAGGGCGTCGACGGAGACGGTGAGCAGGGCCGGGTCGACCGGGGCGCGGTCCTCGACCCGCTCGCCGGCGCCCGGCCGGACCCGGCTGGTCATCCACGCGGCCAGGTGGCGATAGCACGCGCGCCGGTCGGCCGGGGACAACGGCGCCCGCCGGACCGCCGAGGCGAAGCCCCAGACGTACTCGGCGAGCAGCCGGGGCGTCGGGTGCAGCGGGCCCGCCCGACGCGGATCCAGGTTGACGCACCGGGCGCGCTTGGAAGGGTTCGCCCGCTCGGCGCGGTTGGGGTGGTCGCGGCGGAAGTACAGCAGCTCCGGCACCTGGTGGAAGGGCCCGTGCAGGGCGATCTCGGCGACGAACGTGCGGTCCGCGTGGTGGTAGCTGTCCATCGGCTTCACCCGGCGCAGCGCGTCGGCCCGGATCACCCCGTAGAAGTCGTCACCACCGGGCTCGAACAGCATGCTGCGGAAGCGCTCCGGCGGGTGCGGTGAGTCGGTGGCGAGCGTGTACTCGTACGGGACCTTCACCTGGCCGTCGCCGTCGATGACCGCCTGGTCGGCGTGCGCGAGGATCACATCCGGCCGCTCGTCCAGCGCCTGGACGCAGCGCCGCAGCAGATCGCGGGCGTAGAGGTCGTCGTGCGAGGCCCACTTGAACAGCTCGCTGCGGCACTCGGCGAACACCCGGTTGTGGTTCGGTGTGGCGCCGACGTTCCGGGTCAGCCGGAGGTACCGGATGCGCGCGTCCTGCGCAGCGTACTTGCGGCAGATGTCCTGGGTCCCGTCGGTCGAGGCGTTGTCGGAGATGATCAGCTCGAAGTCCTCGTAGGTCTGGCCGAGCAGGGCGTCGAGCGACTCGGCCAGGTACTCCTCGCCGTTGTGGACGGGCAGGCCGATGCTCAGCCTGGGTTGGGCGGTCATGAGGTCCTCACTTCGGGGGTGGGGTGGTGGTGGCGCTCGCGCAGGGCGGACCGCAGTTGCTGCCACCACACGGCCGAGCTGCTGACGGTCGCGGCGGCGACGCCCCAGGCCGAGCCGACCGTGCCGGCCACGGCTGCCCCGCCGAGTCCGCCGCTGACGTAACCGGCGGAGGCGAACAGCTGGATGCGCAGGCTGCGTCGGGCCGCGCCGAGCGCACGCAGCCCGGCTGCCGCGCCGGTGCCGAGACCGGCGCCCGCGACGGCGAGGGTGACCGGCACGATGAGCTGCGCGGCGGAGTGCCAGACGTCGCCGAGCACGAACTCGCCGAGCCGGTCCGGCATCAGCAGCAGCGCCCCGCCCCAGCACAGCGCGGCTGCGGCCTGCCCGCCGCCGAGGAGGAGACAGAACGAGCCGAGGCGGTGCGGGGCCTGCCGCAGCACCCGTGCCGCCTCCGGAACGGTGACCAGCGAAAGACCCATCAGCACCGCGAGGAACGGGCCGAGCAGGAGTTCGGCGCCCCGCACCGCACCCACCGCACCGACCCCTACGATCGCGCCGAGCCCGTACGCCCGCAGCTGGCTCGCGCCGCTGAGGCTGACGTTCTCGACCAGGTACCGGGAGCCGAGATCGCGCTGCTCGCGAAGCCACCCGCGCGCGCCGGTCATCCGGGGCCGGATGCCGGACTGGAGGCAGCCGTACCCCGCCGCCACCGTGGCGGACGCGCCCCAGGCGAGCACGAAAGCGGCCACGGTGCCCACGCGCGCCGCCACGACCATGGCCGGGACGAGCGCGACGCCCCACACGACGTCGTTGATGAACGCCTTCCGCCCGGTGCCGGCGGCGAAGAACGAGAACCGCCAGGCGTCCTGCAGCAGCAGCCCAGGCAGCATGACGGCGAGGCAGGCGAACGCGGGTCCCACGCGGCCGCCGAGACCAAGCCCGACCACCAGACACGCCGCGCCGATGGCTGCACCTACGCCGAGTGCGGTACCCGTCGACCGGCCCACCGCCCCGCGCCAGGACGCTTCCGACACGCCGCTGAAGCGCACCACGAGCGGATCGGTGGCCAGCCCGCGGGAGACGTTGAGCACCACGCCGTACGTCACCCAGGCGAGGCTGAACACGCCGAACGCGGTCACCCCCAGCGAGCGGGCCACGTAGATGCCCACCACGAAGTTGCTCATGCTGGAGGCCGCCTGGTCGGCCAGTCCCCAGGACAGCCGGCCGGCGAGGGCCCGCTTGGCGGATCCGGCCGGTGGCGCCGTGGTCCGCGGGTTCTCCCCCTCGGTGGTCATCGGCGTCATGCCTTGATCAGCCCGGCGCCGAGCAGGGCGTCGGCCGCGGCGGCGACGGCGCTGAACGGCAGCCCGGACCGCTCGGCGACATCCAGCAGACTGTGCTCGCCGTCGGAGAGGTTGAGCACCCAGAGCATGGCCATCTGGGCCTGCTTGGTGTCGCTGCGCCCGCCGAGCGCGTCGTACAACCCGCGTCGGCCCAGCTGTGGTTCGCCGTAGGGACTGAGGTTGAGGTACCGCCGGTTCCGGTCAAGGACGGCGGACGCCTCGCGGCAGACGGCGAGCGTGTCCGCCATCGCCTCCGGGGAGACGAAGTCCAGGTTGTCCGCCGAGGTGTGGTACTCCGGGTAGCCGGCGTACGGGGTCCGGGCGAGCGAGCCCACGCCGAGGTCGAACCCGGGCGAGCAGAACTGCCGCTCGTCGTAGCCGTAGGGAGTGAACTCGGCTACGTGGTGCGGGCGTTCGGAGGCGGCCAGCACGTGCCGCATCACTCGGTCGATCTCCGCGTCGCCGCGCCTGCTCTGCTTGTACGTCAGTTGGCCCCGGTCGCCTGCGCAGGCCAGCACGAGGCCGTGCTTGACCCGCTCGATCCGCTCCGCGTTGCGGGCCAGCCAGGTGATCGCCCCGATGGTGCCGGGCGCGAAGATGAACCGGTAGGTGTAGTACGGGGTTGTCTCCGCGAGCGCCCGGGCCAGGAACGTCGCCACCGCGATGCCGGCCAGGTTGTCGTTGGCCAGCGACGGGTGGCAGACGTGGCAGGAGACGATCACCTCGTCGGGGACCTGCCCGGGTACCACGTGCTCGGCGTAGGTCAGATGGCCATCTGCGAGTGTGGAGTCGATGCGCACCTCGTACTCGCCGTCCGGCATCGCGTCCAACGTCTCCTGGGCCAGGCAGAACCCCCATTCCGGCGTGTAGTAGCTGGTGCGGTACGGCACCCAGGCCGGGTGGTCCGGCAGGGTGTGCAGGTGTGCGCGCAGCTCGGCCAGCGGCATGGTCGCCGACACCGGCACGCTGTAGCCGAGCACGTGCAGGCTGGACGCGGCGAAGTCGACGACCCGGTTGCCGGCGGTGTCGGCGATGTACGCGTCCCGGATGTTCCACTCCTGCGGCACCGTCCAGTCGAGCACGTGCGTCCCGGTCGCCACTTCGTGCACCTGCAGCGGAACGTACTCACCGACGATCTCCAGGGTGGCGCGCACACCGTCGCCGGTGATGCTCCGGCACAGCGGGTACAGCCGCTCCACCAGCGCGTGCATCTGTTCACCGGCCTCGGTCATCGGCGCCACCGCAGGGTGTCGTCGACGGCACCGGCGTCGGACGCCGCGCGCAGCACGGCAAGCCGGGTGAAGCGTCGCTCGAAGTCCTCCCGGGTCAGCCCGAACTTCCGGTAGGCGTCGGCGAGTTCGAGCGCGCCCTGCTTCACCGTCCACTCGCAGTCGAAGCCGGGAATGGCGGCGCGGAACCGGGCGAAGTCCACCCGGTACGAGCGGGGATCGGCACCGTTCTCCCCGGTGATCACGACCTTCGCGCCGGACACCGCCTCGGCGACCTGCTCGGCGATCTCGGCGACCGTGACGTTGTTGATCTCGCTGCCGATGTTGAACGCCCGGTCGTGCACCGCTTCGCGCGGCACGGTCAGCGCGGCCGCGAAGGCGCGTGCGATGTCGGCGGCGTGCACCAGCGGGCGCCAGGGGGTGCCGTCGGACAGCACAAGCACCTCGCCGGACAGGAGCGCGTGACCCACCAGGTTGTTCAGCACGATGTCGGCACGCAGCCGGGGTGAGAAGCCGAAGGCGGTGGCGTTGCGCATGAACACCGGGCTGAAGTCGCCGTCGGACAGCGCGTGCAGGTCGTCCTCCACCCGCACCTTGGACTCCGCGTACGGCGTCACCGGGCGCAGCGGGGCGTCCTCGGTCACCAGGCCGTCGCCGCCGGCTGCGCCGTAGACCGAGCAGGTCGACGCGTAGAGGAAGCGCCGCACTCCGGCCTCGCGGGCCAGCCGGGCCAGCCGCACGGACGCGTGGTGGTTGATGTCGTAGGTGAGCTCCGGCGCCAGCGATCCCAGCGGGTCGTTGGACAGCGCGGCCAAGTGGATCACGGCGTCCGCCCCGGCCACGTGTTCGGCCGTGACGTCACGCAGGTCCACCCGATACCCCGGCGGGTCCGCGGGCGGCTCGCCCAGCACGCAGTCGGCGAACAGGCCGGCGTCAAGGCCGACGACCTCGTGCCCGGCGGCCGCGAGGACCGGGGCCATCACGGTGCCCAGATATCCCTGGTGTCCGGTCAGCAGTACGCGCAAGGTTCATTCCCCCAGGTCGAGAGTGAGTTTGGTGACGGCGAACGCCTCGGCGTAGCGCGCGTGGCATTCGATGCCGCGGATCCGGGCGAGCCCGAGGAAGGCTTCCCGGTCGTACCAGGGCCGGTGCCGCTGCGAGGGGTAGTGCTCCTGCAGTAGCCGCACCTTCTGTTCGGCGATCTCCGGCGACAGCGGCTGGTACGCCGCCGGGCGGCCGAGATCGCCGTCCCACTTGACGATCTCGTAGCCGAGCACGAGGTGGTCGCGGAACGCGGTGGTCAGCAGCTTCGCCAGACCGCGGTGATCCTGGTGCGCGTCATCCGTACGCGGTGCAAGGACCAGATCCGGCTCGGTCTGCACGCGCAGCTCCTCGACCGCGGCTTTGGCCTCCTCCCAGTGCGCGGGCAGCCGGCCGTCCGGCAGCTTGAGCACGGTCAGCCGCAGTTCGGCACCCGGGCAGAAGGCGGCGAGCGCGGCCTGCTCCTCCTCCTCCCGCTCACTGCCACCGCCGGAGAGCACCAGCGTGTCGATACGGATGCCCGGCCGCGCGAGGCACATCGTCAGCAGCGTGCCGCCGGCGCCGATGGCGATGTCGTCGCAGTGCGCGCCTACCGCGACGATCCGGTCCAGACGCCTGGACCCGAGCCGGATCACGCGCTCGCTCCGGCGTCGTCCCTGCTGCCGGTCGCCCTCGCCCCCGCGCCGTCCCGTTCCCACACGGCCCACGGGCGGTCGCCCCGGGCGTAGGCGTCGTCGAGCGCGGCCCGCTCCTTCACGGTGTCGGTCGGCTTCCAGAAGCCGCGGTGCTGGTGCGCCACCAGCCGGCCGCGCTTGGCCAGTTGGGCGCATCCGTCGGCGACCAGGTCTCCGTTCTCCGGAATGTGGTCGAAGACCTCCTGGCGGAGTACGAAGTAGCCGCCGTTCTCCCACAGCGGCAGTTCGCTGACCGCGGTGATGCCCCCCACCAGGCCGTCCTCGCCCAACTCCACGCAGTGGAACGAGGACTGCGGCGGCACCACGAGCATCGACGCACCGGCGTCACGCCGGGCGAACCGGTCGATCATCTCCGGCAGCGGGGCATCGGTGAGCACGTCGGCGTAGTTGGCGAGGAACATCTCGTCACCGTCCAGGTGGTGCCGCACCCGGCTCAGCCGCTCCCCGATCGGTGACTCGATGCCGGTCTGCGCGAACGTGATCGTCCAGGAGGCGATGTCGGTGGACAGCAGCTCGGTCTGCCCGCCCCGCAGCACGAAGTCGTTGGACGTCGTCTCCTCGTAGTTGAGGAAGAAGTTCTTGATGTGGTGAGCCCCGTACCCGAGACACAGGATGAACTCCGTGTGCCCGTAGTACGCGTAGTAGCGCATGACGTGCCAGATCAGCGGCCGCGGGCCGACCATCGCCATCGGCTTGGGCATGTCGTCGGAGGCTCCGCTGCGCATACGCAGCCCATAACCGCCGCAGAACAGAACGACCTTCATGGCTTGACCTCGACAATGCTCAGTTCCGGTATGGGAAAGACCAGCCGGCCGCCCCAGGCGTGCACGAAGGACAACTGCTCGACCAGCTCGGCCCGCAGGTTCCATGGGAGAACGAGCACGTAGTCCGGCCTGTCGGTGCTGATCCGCTCGGGCGGCAGGATCGGGATGCGGGTGCCCGGGGTGAACCTGCCGTGCTTGTAGGGGTTGCGGTCGACCGTGTACGGGAGCAGGTCGGGCCGGATGCCGCAGTGGTTGAGCAGGGTGTTGCCCTTGCCCGGGGCGCCGTAGCCGACGACCGTCTCCCCGCGCTCGGCCGCCTCGATGAGGAACCGCAGGAGGTCCCGGCGCACCTTGGCCACCCGGGCGGAGAACTCGGCGTACCCGGACAGCTCCTGCAGCCCGGCGGCCTTCTCCCGGTCCAGCACGTCGGCCACCCGCCGGGTCGGCTCGCCTGCCACTTCGGCCGGCCGGGCCCACAGCCGGATGGAGCCGCCGTGCGTGGGCAGCAGCTCGACGTCCACGAGCGCGAGTCCGCCGCTCGCAAGGGCCCGGATCGCGGACGCGACCGTGTAGTACTGGAAGTGCTCGTGGTAGATCGTGTCGTACTGGTTCTCCTCGATCAGGGTCAGCAGGTGCTGCACCTCTATGGAGACCCAGCCGTCGTCGGCGACCAGGGCACGCAACCCCTGGGTGAACCCGACGACGTCGGGGATGTGCGCGTACACGTTGTTGGCCACGACCAGGTCCGCCGGGCCGTGCTCGGCGCGGACGGCGTCCGCGGTGGCGGGGTCCAGGAACTCCGTGAGCGTGGGCACACCCGCCTCGCGCGCCGCGGCGCCGACGTTCACCGACGGCTCGATGCCGAGGCAGCGGATCGCGCGGTCCACCATGTGCCGCAGCAGATACCCGTCGTTGCTCGCGACCTCGACCACGAAGGCGTCCGGGCCGAGAGCGAGGCGCTCTACGGCGTCGGCGACAAAGGTGCGCGCGTGCTCCACCCAGGAGGTCGAGTACGAGGAGAAGTACGCGTACTCCTTGAACGTCTCCTCCGGCGTGATCAGCGGCGGGATCTGCGCGAGCCAGCAGTCGGAGCACACCCGCAGGTGCAGCGGGTACGCCGGTTCCGGCTTGTCCAGTTGGTCCGCGGCGAGAAAGCTCTCACATGGTGGCGTCGCCCCAAGATCGACGACGCTCGCCATCGCTTCCGAGCCGCAGAGTCGGCATCGTGTCATCTACTGTCCCCATCCCCCCTGCTCGCGCGTGTGTCCCCGCCGCGAGCCACTGCTGACCGACCCGCGATCGCGGTGCGGTACTCCTCCACCAGGCGCTCCAGGCCGACGGCCGGGCTGAAACCCTGCTCGTAACGGCGCCGGGCCGCTTGGCCCATCTCCCGGTTGCGGACCGGATCGCCCGCGATCCGGCGTATGCAGGACGCGAGCGAGGCAGGCTCACCCGGCCGGTGCAGCAGCCCGGTCACGCTGTCCTCGACGAGTTCGACGAAGGCGCCGTGGTCTGCGGCGACGGCCGGGACCCCGGCCGCCATCGCCTCCACGACCACCAGGCCGAACGCCTCCAGCCACGTCGAGGGAGCCACCACGGCGACCGACCGCGCGATGACCTGTCGGCACTGCTCCGAGTCGTACAGGCCGACGTAGCGCACGTCGTCCCGGTCCGCGGCCCAGGCGGTCACCTCTCGCTCCAGCGGCCCCGCACCGGCGATCACGAGCGGTACGCCCACACCGCCGCTCGCTTCGATCTCGTCCCACGCGGTCATGAGCAGCCTCACGCCCTTGGCCTCCGCGAGCCGGCCGAGATAGAGCACATGCTCGCCGTCACCCGCTCGCCGAGTGCCCGGGTCGGGCACGAAGTTGTGCTTCACCGCCAGCCGCTCGGCGGGCATGCCGGACCGCACCAGGACGTCGCGCTGCGCCGCGGAGATGCAGAAGAACCGCTCCACGCCGGACCACCACCGCCGCCGGTTGACCGCCAGGCTGACCGCGAGCGGCACCGTCGCCAGGCGGGAATTCCGGTAACAGCCGTGTCGGACGGCGGGCAGCGGCGCAGAGCCGACGCACTCGGTGCACGGTCGGCCGTCCCGCTGCAACGTGCCGGGTGGGCAGACCTGGGTGTAGTTGTGCAGCGTGGCGACGGCGGGCACGCCGGCGTCGGCACAGGCGGCCAGCACCGCGGGCGACAGCAGCGGGAAGACGTTGTGGACGTGCACCACGTCCGGCCGCTCGGTGCGCAGCCGAGCAGCCAGTTCCGCGCGGACCGCCGGGTTCCACGGCACAAGGAGTGGCACCGCCACCTTGGCAAGCAGGGAACGGGCAGCGATGTCGTCGCTGCGCCGCTCGAACACCTCGACCCGGTGGCCGGCCGCGCGCAGCAGCTCCACCTCCTGGTCGACCACCTTGTTCTCACCGCTCGGCTGCGCCGAGGCGTAGCGGTTGTGCACCACGAGGACGTGCATGCTCAGGTCACCTCCGATCTCCGGGCCCAGCGCGGGATGTGCCGTCGAGGGACTTCGGGCGTCGCGAGCGGAGCGGTCGCGGCAGGTGCCGCCAACAGCGAGGCGGCGAGGGCCAGATGCAGCAGGTAGGGCGAGGCGTCGCCAAGACCGGCCTCGGTGTACGACGCGATCGCGCAGTAGCTGATCAGAAAGATCGCGCAGGCCCTCTGCAACGACGGTGGCCGCAGCAACGCGACGCCGCCCAGCACGATGATGATCGCCCCGACAAGGCTGATGCCGACCAGACCCTGCTCGTTGTAGACGGCCAGCCAGCTGTTGTCGATCGGCAGACCGCCGAACGACTTGTCGCCCAGGCCCACGCCGAACAACTTCTCCGAGGTCGACCGGGGCGCAGCCAGCAGGGCGTCCCAGACCTTGGCCCGACCGGTGAGGTTGGAGAAGTTCTCCTTGCTCTGTCCGCGCAGGAACCACGCCTGGAGTGCGGAGGCGAACCCCACCGCGGCCACCACGGCGCACAGCACCGCCCAGGTGAAGAACCGGCGGGCTGCGGCGCTGGTCAGGATCAACGAGCCGATCGCCAACGCCAATCCGATGAACAGGCCGAGCGTGGCTGTCCGGGTATGGGTCAGCGCGAGCAGCGCGAAAGACGGCACGATGACCACCGCGGCGCTCGTCCTGTCGGTCCTGCGGCCCAGAACGAGCAGCACGGTGAGCCCGATGATCACCGCTGCGTACTGCCCGATCTGCGGCGGGGTGAGCGGCCACAACGCGCCCACAAGGCGTCCGCCGTAGAGATCCGGCAGGGCCGCGCCCGGTGAGACGACCAGACCGACTGCCACCGACCCGAGCACTACGAAGTACATCCGGATGTGGTGCCGGACGAACGTCAGGCCGCCGTCCCACCAGCGGCTGAGCAGCCACAGCGTGCCGACGAAGAGCGCCAGCCGGGCGCAGCGGAACAGCGCGCCGAACCCGGATTCCAGGTTCGCGCTGGAGATCACGCTCATCACCAGTAGCAGGGTGAGCAGGAACAAGTACGCACTGGCTCGGATGTGCAGCCGGAGATTGACTGCGAGCGCCAGCGCGAACGCGGCGACCAGCGCGCCCATGGTGACCATCTGGATGAGGGAGCGGGGCAGCGGGATTATGGTCTTCGCGCCGGCGGAGCCGAGCGTGTTGAGGACCAGCAGCCCCCAGACGAATCCGACGATCTTCGGTGTGCCGGCAGGGCGCGGTTCGGCGCCGAGCCGCGTGCCCGCCGTGTACGGTCCGCCCGGCGGCCCACCGCGCCGTAGGTCTCCGCCCATCTCAACCACCGGCCTGTGGGCGGAAGGTGCTGCCCGCGTCCTGCTGGTACGGCGTGCCCTGCCACTGCCCCAGGTCGAGCACCCGGCTCGGGTCGTGTGCGACGAACTTCCATGGTCCGAGATAGACGTTGTCGTGCCAGCGGTTGTGCTGCTTGGTGGTGACCGCCTCGGCCACCCGCTCGCCCTGGTACGGCGACCAGTCCGGATAGGTGCCGTAGTTGGCAAGGACCGCCATGCGGTCGCACTTCGCCGTGCACTTGACGACGGACTTGTCCAGCACGAAGCGGTTGTCGTGAATGTCCACCCGCTGTGTCTTCCACCGGCAGTCGGCGAAGAGCGGTGGCTTGGCGATCGCCGGCTCCGCGCAGCGGTCGGCGTCCCGCACCAGCAAGGTGCAGTCTCCGGACGAGGTGTTGGCCGGGCTGTTGCAGAACCGGTCGGCGTTCTCCCACAGGGTGATCCCGGACCAGTTGTTCTCCAGCACGTTCCGGTAGATCTCGATCTTGTCGGTGCGGGCTTTGATCCGTGGTTCGCCGCCGGACTCGGACAGGTAGACGGTCGCGAACGGGAAGGTGTCGCCGCGGTCGGCTTCCCTGCGACCCTCGACCCAGTTGTTCCGCCGGATCATGTTGTTCCGGATGACCGCGTTGTAGCTGGTCTCGTAGATCAGCGCGGCACCGTCGTTGTCCTGGAGCACGTTGTTCTCGATGCGGAAGTCGTTGTTGTTGGTGTCCGCCCACAACCCTGTTCCGCGGTTGTCGTGCACCCAATTGCCGCGCACGTCGGCGCCGTTGACAGCCCAGAACTTGATGCCTCCGGTGCAGCCGCAGCCCTCCCGCCGCCGCTCCCAGTCGCCGGTGTTGTTGCCCACGATCTCGTTGCCTTCGACCACCAGTCCGCTGATACGGCCGTTGGCCTTGTACGCGTTCATGCCGTACTGACCGTTTTCACGCAGGCAGCTGGCGCGGACCTTCTGGCGGGCACCGGCCATCAGCCCGGCACCGTCGTTGTGCTGGATCGTCGCGTGTTCGATCACCCACCCGTCGGCCGAGTCATGGTTGACCACACCCTCGTCGGGCGGCGCCACGAAACGTTGCACGGTCAGGTAGCGGATGGTGACGTTGCGGGCGCTGCCGCCGAACGCGTACTGGTTCTTCTTCCGCCCGTCGAGCACGGCGCCCGGCGCACCGAGGTAGCGGTCCCCCTTCTTGGGGATGACCTGGGCGTAGCGGTCCGGATCGAGCCTGTGCTTGCCCGGTCGAAGCCAGAACGTGGTGTTCGGAGGGTTGCTCTTGGTCTTCGCTGCCAGGTCGCCGACCACCTCTGGGTCGACCGTCACCGAGCCCGCCGGTGCCTTAGCCGGCCCGGCCGCGGGGTTGGCGCACACCCGGGCCACGGATCGGGCTGCGGACGTCGCGGACGCGGATGGCGCGGCCTTCGACTCCGCCTTGGCTCCCGACGTGCTCTCACAGCCGGTGGTTGCCAGCAGGGCCAGCGCCAGTGGTGCCGCCGCAAACGCCCAGCGCCGCCTCTTCATCCCCACGCGCCCCCCCGGCCGCGGAACCTGAGCACGGTGGTGAACCCGTCCACGCCGCCGGTGAAACCGGTGCCGACCAGCGTGATGGTGGGTTCCTTGCGCCCGAAGCCGGCGGAGTACCAGCCCAGCGGCGGGGCGGTCTCACCGCGATGCGCCCGCCAAGACAGCTGCCCGGGCAGGTCGAGCACCGCGGATCGCTCCTCGCCGTCCCGGATCCAGGTGAGCACGACCCGGTGGTCCGCCAGGTCCGCGGCGATCGCCGGGCCGAGGTGGAACGCCAGCCGCACGGCCCGGCGCGGGCCGTGTTGGTCGCGGACCTCGTCGACCACCCTCAGCTCCTGGCTCGCGGCCGTCAGCTCCACCCGGCGGCGGTGCACGGAGCGCTGGTAGCCGTCGTGCTCAGCACACCAGCGGGCCATCCCCCCGTCGGAGGTGTCGGAGGTGTCCGCGGCCAGGACGCGACTGCGGGCGTGCCGGGTCCACAGGAACGGGCCGCCGGAGACGGACTGGTCGCTGCCGTCCAGCTGCAGGGTGTTGTGGCCGAGGGTGGAGCGGAAGTACTGCCGCCACCCGGGTTGCCCGTGGTAGCAGAACGTCCCCGGGTCGGCGAGCACGTCGACCCCGTCATGCCGGACCTCCACGGACAGCGCGTCGGCGTGGGCGTGCGCGGCGATGGACAGGAAGCCGTGCGGACCACCGTCGCAGCGGCACCAGATCTCCTCCGGACCGCGCAGGATGGTCATTCCCGCGTCGGCGAAGTGAGCCGGTCGGCTTGCCGGTCGGGTCACGGCCGGTGCGGTCCCATTCATCGCGTACGGCCGGATGAGCGCGGCCAGCAGCGGGGTGCGCACATCGGTGCCGGCCACCGCCGGCCACCAGGCGAGCCGACCGAACACGGCGCCCCCGGTGGCAAGGAGCGAGGCCCAGCGGTCGGTGCCCGCGCCGTCCACGACCAGACCGCGCCCGTCGTCCGCGTCCCCCTGACGCGGCGGCCGTAGCCGGTTGTCCACGATGGCCGCGAGTGCGTCGGTCATCCGCAGCAGTACCTGTCGGATCGACGCGGGGACCGGCACGGCGGCAGCATCGGCCTCGGCCACCGCGGCCAGGCCGAGCTCCAGCACCAGTCCGTGATACTCGGTGGCCAGCTCGCGGTTGAGCCCGGAGTCGAAGGTGTTGCCCCGCAGGTGTCGCTCCAGCGACCGCAGCGCGTCGGCTCTCCAACGTGCCGAGGTGGGAAACCACCCAAACGCGCAGGCCCCGGCGAACTGCCCGGCGGCCTCGGCGATGACGTGGTTGTTGGCCGAGGACCCCCGGCTGGGGAATGCGGCGAGCCAGCGCTGGTGGTGCCAAATCTGGTTCAGTGCCACCGGGTTGCCCTCGAACAGCCCGGCCGCGCCCGGCCAGCCGTCGAGCAGCCGGCGGATCCACACCCAGGACAGCAGCCGGATGCCCAGCTCGATGCCGCTGATCCAATGCACACCGCGCAGCGGTGGGTTGGCCGTCCACCAGGACCGCAGGTGCTGGGCCACCCGCTCGGCGTACCGCTCGTCCCCGGTGATCGCATAGGCGGCGGCGAGCACGGTGAGGTACTGATGCCGGGACAGCTCCCATATCTGCTTGATGTCCCCCACCGCGTCCTCGTTCCGGTACGGGACGTCAAAGGCGTAACCCCACGGAGCCCGGCGCCCGGTCTTCGGGTCGCACCACCAGTCCGGGTCGGTCAGGTCGTCGCGGACCACCCCGAAGTACTCGGCGTGCCCGCACATCAGCCGGTCCGCCTCGGCGATGAGACGTTTCGCGGCATCCGGAGGAATTGCGGCGATCGTCCCGGCGGGCAGTACCGCAGTAAACCGGGCGCCGGTCACGCTCGGACAGTCCGGCCGCGCCGACCGCCACCGGCGCCTGCGCACCGCGTCGGCCGCCCGGCCGCCGACCTCCCTCGGTCCCATCCGGGACAGCCGGCGCAGGTACCAGGCCGGACTCCCCGAGCTCACAGTCATCGCGCCCTCGCCAACGTCATCGGCGCGCCGCCGGCCAGGCCGGCCTGCACGGCGAGAGTGGCCGAAGTCGTGGCGACCAGCGACTCCAACGGCACCGGCATCGGGCCGCCGGTCCGCACGGCCTTGATGAACGCGGCCAACTCGGCGGACTGGCCCTTGTCCCGGGCCTTGGGCAGCCGCGAACTGGTCCATCGCTTACGGTCGTACACCGAGGCGCGGACGAAGTCGTCGAGTTTCAGCACCTTGCCGTCCGCGACGAGGTCCAGCGTCTCCTTGGGGAAGCCGGCCGCGCCGGTGGTGACATAGCTGATGGTGGCGGTGGACCCGTCCGGGTAGCGCAGCACGACCTGCAGGTCCTCGTTGCCGGACGTGGCGACCGCGTACACCGAGACGGGGTCGGACTCGAGCAGCCAGCTCACCGTGTCGATGAAGTGTCCACCCTCGCCGGCGAACCGCGAGCCCTCGGTGCCCTGATGGAGGTACCAGCTGCCGTGCTGCAGCCGGCCCGCGTTGACCAGGTAGCGCAGACTCGCCGGACCGGTCCGGGCGCCGAACCGCTTCCTGGCCTCCTGCAGCAGCGGCGCGAACCGGCGGTTGAAGCCCACCTGCAGCCGGTCGTTGCCGGACTCCTCCACCGCCGCGAGCACGCCGGCCAGTTCGTCCTCGGTGAGGGCCAGGGGCTTCTCCACGAACACCGTCTTGCCGGCCAGCAGGGCCTTCCGGGTCAGTTCGGCGTGCGAGCTGTGCCGGGTGACGACGAACACCGCGTCGATGGACTTGTCGCCGAGCACGGCGTCGAGATCGGTGGTCGCCTCGGCGAAGCCGAACTTCCGTTTCGCGTTGGCCGCGGACAGCGCCGTCGTGGTGACGACTGTCGACAACGTGACGCCGTCGCGCTGCGCCAGGTGCGGCAGCAGCATCGACGTCGCGTAGTTTCCCGCGCCGACGAACGCAAGGCGCACCGGTGCCTTGGCAGACCGGGCCGGGGTGGACGCTCCGCCGCTGCGCCTGTTCACCGCGGGCACGGTCACCGCCGGGGCCTCCGCCTCCCCCGCTTCCTCTTTCTGCTCGGGGTACCGGAACAGCACGGCCACGGCCTTCAACTCGCCGTCCTTCAGGCGCTGATACGTCTCGACGGCGTCGTCGAAGTCGGCGACGTGGGAGACCAGGGGCTCCACGTCGACGCGGCCGCGGGCGAGGAGATCGAGGAAGCACGCCAGGTTGCGGCGCTCGGTCCAGCGCACGTAGCCGATCGGGTAGTCCCGCCCCTCGAGCTCGTACTCCGGGTCGTAGCGCCCGGGGCCGTAACTGCGCGAGAACCGGACGTCGAGCTCCTTCTCGTAGTACGCGTTCCACGGCAGGTCCAGGCGGCACTTGCCGATGTCGACGACCCGGCCGCGGTCCCGGCAGAGCCGGGCGGCCAGCTCGACGGGCTGGTTGCTGCCGCCGCCGGCGGCCAGGTACACCTGGTCCACGCCGTGACCGTCGGTGAGTTCGGCGACGGCGGCCTCCACGGCCGCGGACGCGGGATCGCCGCAGGCCGCGGCGCCCAGGCGCTCGGCGAGTTCGCAGCGCACCGGATCGGGGTCGACCCCGACGACGCGGACCCCCGAGGCGGTGAGGAGCTGCACCACCAGCTGCCCGATCAGCCCCAGGCCGATGACAAGCGCCACGTCCCCGAGCTGCGACTCGCCGCGGCGGACGCCCTGCAGCGCGATCGACCCGACGGTGCCGAAGGCCGCGTGCCGCGGCGCGAGTCCGTCCGGCACCCGGGCGTAGAGGTTCTTCGGCACCCAGTTCAGCTCGGCGTGCAACGCGTGCTCATTGCCGGCGCAGGACACGAGGTCGCCGACCTTCACATCGTCGATCCCGGTGCCGACCTGCTCGACCACCCCGCACAGCGAGTAGCCCAGCGGCGTATAGGAGTCCAGCTTGCCCATCACCTTGCGGTACGTGGCGGGCACCCCGTTGGTGGCCACGCTCTGCATGACCTTGGCCACCTGGTCCGGCCGGGAGCGGGCCTTGCCCAGCATCGACATCCCGGCCTCGGACACCTTCATGAGCTCGGTCCCGGTGGATATCAGCGAGTAGGCGGTGCGGACCAGCACACCGCCCGGCTTGCATCCCGGCACCGGCACGTCGAGCACCGCCAGCTCGCCACTCTTGTAGTTCTGAACAACCTGTTTCACCCGAGCTCCTCTTGTCTATACGCCGTCAAGCCGCTTGGCTCTGGCCGGAGCCAGAGGTCGCGTCGCGATACCAGTACTCGAGCGTCAGCACATGCCACAGATGCTTGGAGAAGTCCCGCTGCCCGGCGGCGTCCTCGGCGACCATGCGCGCCAGCGCGTCGCGGCGCAGGAGCCCGGAGTTGACGAGCACACCGTCGTTGACCACCTCGCGCACCAGGGGTGCCAGATCCCGGCTCATCCAGGCGCGCAGCGGGGCGCTGAACAGGCCCTTCGGCCGGTACACAATCTCCCGGGGCAGGATCGAGGCGGCCGCCTCCTTGAGGACGGCCTTGCCCTGTCGTCCGACGATCTTGCGGTCGCCGGGCACGGCGAACGCCGCCTTGACCACCTCGACGTCCACGTACGGCACCCGCACCTCGGTCGAGGCGGCCATGCTCGACCGGTCCGTGTAGGCGAGGTTCAGGCCCGGCAGGAACATCCGGGCGTCGCCCAGGCACATGCGGTTGACGAAGTCGTCGAGGTCGTTGTCCTGGTATATGTCCGCATGCTCGGTCAGCACGTCCTCGACCGTCCCGGCCAGGTCCGGATCGACCAGGGCGAGCAGCTCGTCCTGGTCGTACATGGTGTAGCTGCGCCGGAACGCGGTCTCCTCCGGCAGGTCGGCGAAGGAGAGAAACCGCTTCGCGAAGCGCACCGACCGGTACCCGCGGCGGGCCGTGGCGACCGGCAGCCGGTCGACGGCCCTGGACACCCCGCGCCGCAGGGGCCGCGGGATGCGCTGGTAGCGCAGCGCAAGCAAGTTGGCCAGGTGCTTGCGGTAACCGGCGAACAGCTCATCGGCGCCCATCCCCGAGAGCATCACCTTGACCCCGGCCTCCCGGGCGGCCGAGCAGATCAGGAACGTGTTGATCGCAGCGGGGTCACCGATCGGCTCGTCCAGGTGGTACGTCATCTGCGGCAGCAGGTCGAGCACGTTCGGGGCGATCTCGATCTCATGCAGGTCGATGCCGAACCGCTCGGCCACTTGCCGGGCGTAGCGCAGATCGTCCGGCATCGCCTCGAACTTGGCGTCCTCGGCGCGGAACCCGATCGTGTAAGCGGAGATCCCGGGTCGGTCGCGGGCCGCCAGCGCGGTCAGGTAGCTGGAGTCGAGACCGCCGGAGAGGAAGGTCGCCACGGGTACGTCGGAGAGCAGGTGGCGCCGGGTCGACTCCTCGACGATGGCGGCCAGGTCCGGCTGCTCGCCGCTGCGGGCACGCTCCTGGCCCTCGGCGGCGACGTCCTTCAGGTTCCAGTACCGGCCGCGCTCCACCCGGCCGTCGGGCCGGCACCGGAGCCAGCTCCCCGGCGGCAGCTTCTCCGCTTCGCGGAACGCGCACCGTGAGTCCGGCACCCAGTAGTACAGCAGCGAGGCCACCAGCGCCGCATGGTCCACCTGCAGCGTTTCGCCGGTCGCGGCGGCGAGCGCCTTGAGCTCGGAGGCGAACACCAGGCCCGCACCACGCCGGAGCAGGAACAGCGGCTTGATGCCGAGCTGGTCGCGGGCGAGCACCAGTTCACCGGTTCGCTCGTCGAAGATCCCGAACGCGAACATGCCGCGCAGCCGGGGCAGGCAGTCGGTGCCCCAGCGCCGCCACGCCTCGAGCAGCACCTCGGTGTCGGAGGTACCGCGGAAGCGCACCCCGGCGGCTGCCAGTTCGGCACGCAGCTCGGGTGCGTTGTACAGCTCGCCGTTGTAGGTAAGGGCGAGGCCGCCCGAGACCATCGGCTGGGCGCCGGTCTCGGACAGGTCGATGATGGCCAGCCGGCGGTGCCCGAGGTGCACTTCGCCGTCACCGACTGGGTGGCCGTACCGGCCCGCCCCGTCCGGACCGCGGTGGGCGAGGGTATCGGTGAGCCGGTCGGTCACGACCTTCCCGTCCGGCCATCGGTAAGTGCCTGCGATGCCACACATGTCCTACCGCGCTTCCTGGTCGTTGTCCGGGCCCCGTGCGGCCCACACCGGCAGCCGCTCCGTTCGCTGTTGACCCGTCCCGTTCCGCCGGGCCGCCATCTCGTTCCGGCCGCGCAGCGCGGTGTGCAGCCCGTCCCACAGCGTGCCGTCGGTCCGGTCACGCGGATCGGGGTCGATCAGCACCACACCGATCACCGGAATGCACTGGTCCGCGAGCTGCCGCGCCACGGTGTGCAGCCATGCGGCACTGCCGTGCCCGGCACGCACGACAAGCACGGTCTCGGTGCCGAGGTACTGGAGGTCGGTCCACGCCGTGCCGGGCGCCACCGAGCCGACGCCGAGTCGGCGCTCCTGATGCGACAGGGCCGCGGCACGCTCGCCGCTGACCACGGTGGGATCTCCTGGCTTCGGGCTGCGGCCTGCGAGCTGCAGGCCGGGCAACCCGTCGATGACGACCACCGGCCCGTCCGCCGCCAACGCTCTGGCGAGGTCCAGGGTGATCACGCTCGCGCTGCGCGCAGCGCCGAGTTCCAGCAGCGACACGGGTTCCGCGGAGCCTCGCACGGTGCGGGCCAGGGTCGCGGTGAGCCGTTCGTGTGCCGCCCGGGTCCGTCGGCGCTGCCACCGCCTGCCCGACCGGCGGGGCAGCTCCGCGATGACCGAGGCGCCCAGGTTCGCCGCGACATCCCGGCGAAGCACGGGGCGGTCGGCCACCACCGTGCCGACCGCGGCCACCGCGAGTCCGAGGACGAGCCCGAGGACGAGCCCGATCGCGGAGTCGGTGACAGCGGCCCTGGGCAGGGAGTGCTGCACCGCGCGCGGGGCGTCCACGATCTGCGTACCGGCAATGACCTTGGGCGTGCCGGTGCGCGCCTCCTCGGCGCGCTGGTCGAAATCGGCGATCCGCGAGTTGAGCTCCGCCCGGCGGGCGAAGAGCGACTCGACGCTCGCCGACGCCGTCGGGTCGCTCTCCGGCGATCTGCCCCCGATCTCCTTGTTGACCTGGGCGAGTTCGTCCATCATGCGGTCACGCTGGTCGCTCAGAGCCTTGGCCTCGGCCTTCGCAGCTTCCTGCATTCGTCTCACGTGGTCCGCGACGAACGCATCGGCCAGCGCCTTGGCCCGTGCCACCGCATCCGCCTCGCTGTCACCCGTCACATCGATCTGCAGCAGGTTGTTGGTCAGGCCGGTGCCCCGGTAGTCCTGGAGGAAGTCTTCCGGTTTTTCCGGGGACTTGAGGGACCGTAGGGCCAGCTCTGCGATCCGCGTGGTCCCCAGCAGCTGGACGTCGGTGCGGATCAGCGTTCCGGTGTCGTTCGGCTGGTCCTCCGCGTGCGCGACCAGAACCTTGGTCACCGCGCTCGGCGGCGGCGGCAGCAGGACCGCCACCACCGCACCGGCCAACAGTCCCATCAGCGCCATGGCGCACCAGAGGCGGCGGCGCCTGCGCACCGCCACCACCAGTGCCTGCAGGTCAAACAGCGGAGTGGCTGCAGACGACTCCGAAGTCGCACTCGTCGTCACACCGAACCTCCCGTCGCGTGGCCGCGAACCGCGAGGGCGGGAGTGGGTTCATCCGAAGAATGGCCGGCAGACCGCGTCGGACCGGCCCGGACCGTACCGGCGACAACGACGCCGACCACCTCATGCCTGCCGTCCGCACACGCCTCGGCGATACCGGCGAGCTCCTCTGCGGTCCAGCTGCCCGCGCTGAGGAGGACCAGAGCGCCGGACTCGGTGTCGCGGTCCGGCACTATCGGCCGGTCCACCGAAACCTCCACCACCCGCAGCAGCGGATCGCTCTTGGCCTCGGCCACGAGCTGCCCGGCGGCCCGGCGGGCGATCTCATCGCCGTCCGGTACGACAACCAGCAGCCGCCGGGGGGCCGAAAGCTGGTCACGGAGGCGAGCGCACACCCGCCGGTAGCGGATCCGCCGACCGGCCTCGTCGCCGGTCCTCTGCGGGCTCGGTATGTCCCACCGGGTGTCGACGCCAAGGAGCCGGCGGCTCCAGGCTCGTGGGCCCCCGCCTTCTGGCCGGTGCGCGCCCCGTTCATCAGGCACCTCGACGGTACCCAGCAGCGCCGAGCCCAGCGCCGCAACGATCTCCGGTTCGGTGCGCAGCCGGCGGTTCACGCGTGCGACGACGAGATGACCGATGACCGCGAGCAGGAAGAACAGCAGCGCCCCGGCGACGATGAGCTGCGTCCTCGTCGGCGCCGCCTCGCCGGTCGGCCGGGCCGCAGGACCCATGACGACCATGCCGGTCTTGGTGGTCGCCGGGTCGGCCTGGTCCAGCTTCGTCATGGCTTCCTCCAGCGAGGTCCGCAGCTCTTCGAGCGCGGTGCGGGCCTGCACGCTCTCCACGGTCTGCCCCGGATCGGCCGCCTTCGCCAGATCGGTGATGCGGCGGTTGGTCTCCCGCACCTGCTGCCGCAGAGCCTCGGGCCCCGTAGCCGCTTCGGAGTCGGTGCTGCCGCCTGCGATCCGCGCGGCGAAACTGACGAATTCCTTGGCCACCTGGTCGGAGAGCTGCTGCGCGCGCTCCGGGGTGTCGGCCGTGCCCGAGATCTTGATGATGTTCCCGTCGGCGGCCTTGGCGGTCACTCGATCCCGCAGCTCGGTGCCGCTGACGCCCGTCCAGCCGAGCTTGGCGGCCGCGTGGTCGACCACCGTCGAACTGGTCGCGATGTCCACCTGGGTCAGCAACTCGCGCTCGTCCCACTGCCCCGCCAGCAGTACCGATGCCGAGGTCGTGTACCGCGGCGGAAACACCACCGATGCGCCATAGCCCACGAGCGCGCCCACCACGGCGAGGACGGCGAGAAGCCGCCACCGTCGACGGAGTATCCGTCCGATCGTGACCAGGCGGATCGTGTCATCGCTCAAGGGCGCTGCCTCTTCCCTGTGCGGACCGGACCGCTCGCCGACACCGGAGTGTGGTCACGGCACGCAGCGGCGTAGGCGGCGAGCAGCGACGCTTGCGAGTTCCGCCAGGAAAGCTGCCCGCTGATCCGTTCCTGGCCGATCCTGCCCATCCCAGCCCGCTTCTCCGGATCGTCAAGGAGCAGCGCGATGAGCTTGGCGAATTCGGCCTCGTCGTTGGCGGGCGCGTAGACGGCGGCGTCGCCGGCGGAGACGCGCGCCTCCTGCAGTTCGAACGAGACGATCGGTCGGCCCATCGCCATGTACTCCAGGACTTTGTTCATGGTCGACACGTCGTTGAGCGGATTGCGCGGGTCGGGGGAAAGGCACACGTCCGCGGTGGACAGATAGCGCACCAGGTCGGCGTCCGGAATGCGCCCGGTGAACTGCACCTGCTCGGAGAGACCGAGCCTCCGGGACAGCTCCACCATCGCGTCGAAGGCGTCGCCGGCGCCGACGAACACCGCATGCCAGTCGGTCCGCCCGAACTCGTCGCGCAGCTTCGCGAGGGCCCGCAAGGCGTAGTCGACGCCGTCCTGCGGGCCCATGACGCCGAGGTAGCACAGCAGATGAGGCTTGCCGCGCTTCAACTCCGGCTCGGGTGGCACCGGTTGGAACCGGTCGACCTGGGGCGCGCTGCGCACCACGAAAACGTCCGCCGGCCGTCGGCCGCCACGGCGCATCGCGACGTCCCGGTAGCTCTCGTTCGTGACGAGCACGACGTCCGCGGCCCGGTAGGTCAGGCGTTCCAGCGCGCACACGGCCCGGTAGAGCAGGTCCTCGCCGCGGTCGAACCTGGAGAGGTACAGCTCGGGTACCAGGTCGTGCTGGTCGAAGACGAACCGCGCCCCGCGCCGCTTCAGCCAAAGGGCCGGCAGGAACAGCAGGTCTGGCGGGTTGCAGGCGTGGACCACGTCGACCGGGCCGACCTTGCGGGCCAGCCGGGCCGTGTGCCACAACGCCGATCCGTACTCCCGCAGGTAGCCGGCCGGTCCTCCGGTGGCCGCGCGCAACGGGTAGCGGTGGATCCGCACCCCGTCGATCTCCGCCTCCGATTCCGTGTCCCGCTTCTCTCCCCGGGGACAGATGACGTGCACCGTCCAGCCTGCGTCGCGCAGCGTCGTGCACTCCTGCCACACCCGTCGGTCGAACGGCACCGACAGGTTCTCCACCAGGATCAGCGCGCGTCGGTTCGACCCGTCGTCGCTGATTGCGTTACCAGGCAAGGCCCATGTACCCCCGTTCGGTCCGGCGCGTCTCGGCGTCGGGAAGGTGGATGAGGTCGACGATCATCGGGCCGTCGCCATGGGGCAGCGCCGACAGCACGGCCGGATCTCTGGTCCCGACCAGGCACAGCTCGGCATGCTCGAGCACCTCCTCGACTGAATCCGCGAGCAGCTGCGCGAGGTGCGGCAGCCGGGTCTCGATGTACTCGCGGTTCGCGCCGATCAGCCGGGAAAGGCTCACGTTGGCGTCGTAGATCTTGAGGTCGTACCCCTTGCCGAAGAGCCTCTCCGCCAGCTCTACGAGCGGGCTCTCGCGGAGGTCGTCGGTGCCGGGTTTGAAGGACAACCCGAACAGGCCCACCCGGCGCTTGCCGGTGCGCTCGACCAGCTCCACCGCGCGCTGCAGATGGTCGGAGTTGGAGGGCAGCACGTGGGCGAGGATGGGCACCGAGACGTCGGCACGCTGCGCCGCGTGGACCAGGCTGCGCAGGTCCTTGGGCAGGCAGGAGCCACCGAAGGCGAAGCCGGGCCGCAGGTAGGCGGGGCTGATGTTGAGCTTGCGGTCGGCCAGGAACACATCCATCACCTGGTGCGAGTCCACCCCGAGCGCCTGGCACACCGCTCCCAGCTCGTTCGCGAAGCCGATCTTGAGGCCGTGGAAGGCGTTGTCCGCATACTTGATCGCCTCGGCCGTCGGGACCGGCACCCGGAACACCTCGCCGGGCAAGCCCTCGTACAGCGCCGTCACCGCGTTCCCGCTTGCCGGGTCGAGCTCGCCGATGACGGTCTTGGGCGGATCGAAGAAGTCCTGCACGCTCGTGCCCTCGCGCAGGAACTCCGGGTTGACCGCGACCCCGATGTCCACCCCGGCCGTGCCGCCGACGTACTTCTCCAGGATGGGTACCAACAGGTTCAGGCAGGTGCCCGGGAGCATGGTGCTGCGGAACACGACGGTGTGCCGCCCACCCCGCTCGGCCAGCACGGCGCCGATCTGCTCGGTGACCCGCTCCAAGTACGTGGTGCACAGGCTGCCGTTGGGCTCCGACGGTGTACCCACGCAGATCAGCGACACCTCACTGCCCATGACCGCCTCACGCACGTCCCCGGTGGCGCGTAACGCTCCGGTCCGCACGACCTCGGCGATGAGCTCGCCGATCCGCTCCTCGACCACCGGGGCCCTGCCGTCGTTGACCAGGTCGACCTTCACCTGGTTCACGTCCACCCCGATGACCTCGTGCCCCATGCTGGCCAAGCACGCGGCCGACACACAGCCCACATAGCCGAGCCCGAAAACGCTGACCCTCATGACGCGTTCCTCCCCCTGGGCAGGCCCTTCCGGCCTGCGGTCCGCGTGCCGGCCGGACGACGATCCCCGCGCATCAGTAGGCCCCCTGCCCGTAGACCACCGCACGCAGCGTCTTCCACAAGATCACTGTGTCCAGGGCGAGCGACCAGTCCTCCACGTACCGCAGGTCCAGCCGGACCGCCTCCTCCCACGACAGGTCGCTGCGTCCGCTGATCTGCCACAGCCCGGTGAGCCCGGGCTTGACCAGCAGCCGCCGCCGGATGTCAGGGCCGTACTCAGCGGACTCCTTCGGTAGCGGCGGCCGCGGACCGACGAGCGACATCGATCCGGTGAGCACGTTGACAAGCTGCGGGAGCTCGTCGATCGAGTACCGGCGCAGTACCGCTCCCACCCGGGTCACCCGCGGATCCCGGCGGAGCTTGAACAGCAGGCCTGCGCCCTCGTTGCGGTCGGCCAGGGCGGCACGTGCCCCGTCAGCACCGGCGACCATGGTGCGGAACTTGAGAATGGTGAACTCGCGGCCGTCCTTGCCGACCCTGCGCTGGTGGTAGAACGCCCCACCAGGGCTGTCCACCAGCACAAGCAGCCCGACGAACACCATCAGCGGCGCGAACAGCATCAGCAGGACCGCTGCGCCCATCCGGTCGACTACCCCTTTGACCGCACGGCGTCCCCCGGTGAAGGTCGGCATGCTGACTCGCAGCAGCGGGATCCCGAGCACCGCGTCGACGTGCAGCCGCGGGCCGGCCACCTCCATCAGTACGGGGGCCACGACCATCTCGGCATCGCTGCCTTCGAGGTTCCAGGCCAGCCGCTGCAGCCGATCCGGTGACCAGTGCGGGTCCGGTGTGACCGCGACGACACGGTAGCCGTCGCAGTGGACGTGGCCGGCGACGTCCGTCAGTCGGCCGACGACCGGCACTCCGTCCAGTTGGTCACCATCGAGTCCGAGACCGTCCGGCGTGCACACCGCCTCCACCCGCCAGCCGAGGTGCGGGAGCTTGCGGGTTCGGGTGATCAGGTCGCGCACGGTGGCCGGGCTGCCGGCAGCGAGCACCGGTCTCAGACATCGCCCTTCCTTCCGCTGTCTGTGCAGCGAGAGGCGGAGGAGATACCGCGCGATCATGGTGACGAGAGCGATCGCGGGGACCGCGACGAAGATCCAGAGCTTGATGTTGCGCGAGGTGAGGGCGATCCCGCCGAGTGCCAGTACGACGGTCGCCGTGAACAGCGCACGTCCGAGCCGGCGGAATTCCTCGGCACCCTGGCCGAGCACGGCCGGAGCCCACGACCGGCTCACCGCAAGCGCTCCCAGCACGAGCAGCTCGGTGCCGAAGGCGAGAATTCCCCACTTCTCGTGCCAGTTGGCCGCGTCCCGGGCCCCGAAGAAGTTGCCGATCCCTGCCACCACCAAGGCGGTGGCCACGGTATCGCTGGTGATCACGGTACGGCGGTACCGCTGCTCCCAGTCGTTCGCCGGCCGACTGATTACCCCGTCCGTCAGACGCCTGCGCGCCGATGGAAATGGGCCGACTAATCCCCCCTGTTGCACAGAACCCCCCGGTCCCCAGTATTTCGACGTGGTCGCCCAACACTGTTTATCCCCCTAGGGGCCCCCGCCCCCCGCGCATGACATCCCGGCTATTTCAGCGCTACTTCAAAAACCCACCCTGACGGCAGCAGACTCGCAAGTCCTGCCAGATTCTCGAGGTGCGCGGGAACCCGTCGAAACCTCAGGTGCTCCCCGCACCCAAAGCCCCCCTCGCGGGCTCCAAGAATTGATCACTCCCGCATCCGGCTCGACGGCGCAGCTGCTGGCTGTCCGTAACAATGGACCTATAGATCATCATTTGTCGGCTCGTATCCCCGCATGTGAAGCACGGTCAATCTAGACCATCAGGGCCCGTCTGAAGAGAGGGATGTGTGTAATTTGTGCTCAAGATTTGAAGCTGGATCCACGGACCGGTAAACGTCTGCGGGTGCCCTGATGACGAAGACGCGCCTGACCTGTGATGACGGGAGTTCTCCGGGCTGCCCGCACCGGCAGCCCCTGGGCGTCCTCGCACTGTCGGCCGGCCGCGCTCAGGGCCTGTCCAGCGGATCCTTTCGTGATCACGGGACAGCGGATACGGGTGTGGTCGACAAGGCACACTCCTCGCGGGCCATCCGAACTCACCTCTGCAGGCGGGGCATTCGTGCAGCGGAACCGCAACCGGCAGCCTTGATCAGGCTGTTGGCACACTTTCGCGCTCCGGCCAGGAACCGGCGTAGCAGCGGAAGAGGACCCGGATGCTCCGCAGGGTTCGGCTCACGCACTGGCGAGGGCGACTCCGGAAGCCAACCAGAACGGGATGCGTGCCCTCGCCGTGGCCGCCCTACTCGTCGGCCCCGCGGAGCGGCTCGTCCGAGGGCGCGATGATCCGCGCCCCCAGATCCGGTTCGGCCATCTCCGGGTCGAAGGGGAACATCGGGCGGCGAATACGGCGGTGGCCGAGGCGTACGAGGTTCTGGTCGACGCCGCCGGGCGTGAGGGCCATCTTCCAGCCGACGGACATGTCGAACAGTTCCGGTTCGAGGTAGCCGATCTTGACGATGACGAGGCAGGCCCCGCGCGGGTCGAGCGCCAGGTCGGTGAAGTCGTGTTCGTGGTGGTAGGGCTTGCGGAGCCGGGTGAGGATCACGTACACGCTGCCGACGCGCAGCACGACCTCGGTCTCGGCGTCGCGGTCGCCGTGCCGGACGGCGTGGACGACACCCGTCATGGTGAGCGGCCCGGCGTGCCGGTCGTCGACCTCCGCACCGGCCGTGACCGTCACGGTCGCGCCGATGCCCGCCTTCTCCGCGGCCTCGACCGCCGCCGGCCCGGGCACGGAGGCGTAGATGACCGTCGGGCCGGACGGATCCCGGAACTCCGGGCGGGCGAGGACCCGTTCGAGGCTCCAGGTGACGTCGCCCGCGCCGCCCGCCGTCGGGTTGTCGCCCGTGTCGCTGATGAAGTAGGGCCGGGCGGCCGAGCCCAGTGCCTCGTCCAGGCAGTCGTCCAGCGAACCGGTCGGCGCGACGAACTCGAACGCGCGGCGTGCCTCCCAGAAGCCGCGCGCCAGGCGTTCGGCTCCCGCGGCGACGGCCGTCTCGGACGGTCCGGTGACGACGACCGCGGCGCGGTTGCGCGGTTCGTCCGCCCAGGCGTAGCCGACCCAGATCGCGGCGTCGATGACACCGTCCGCCGCCGCCACCTCCTCCACCGCCGCGTAGACGCTCTTCCCGGGTTCGATCCGGGTCGAGGTCTGCTCGCCGGCGAGCAGCACGGGCACCGGGACCCAGGCCTTGAAGGGGCGGGCAGCACCGGTGGTGAGGAGGTCCGCGAGGTTGCGGGCGGCGCGCTCCTTCGTATCCAGGGCGTCCTCGTGCGGGGCCATGCGGTAGCAGGTGATCAGGTCGCTGAGGTGCGCGAGTTCGCGTGAGACGTTGCCGTGCAGGTCCATCGAGGTGGAGACGATCACGTCCGGGCCGACGGTCTCGCGGATGCGGGCCAGCAGGAGGGCCTCGGCGTCGTCGATGCCCTCCACCGTCATGGCGCCGTGGATGTCGTACCAGAGGCCGTCGAGGTGCGGTATCGCGTCGAGTCGGTCGATGAGCTCGTCCGAGAGTGCGGCGAACGCGGCGGCGGTCACCGTACCGCCGGGCAGGGCCTTGCCGACCAGGGCACCGCGCCAGTCGGCGGCGCCACGCAGCGGTGTTCCCGGCGCGAGGAACGGGTAGCGCGTCAGGACGTCCGCGCCACGCGTCGGATGGAAGGCGGGGGCCTCGGTCCTCGCCGGGGAGAACGTCGAAGACTCGATGCCGAGGCCGGCGACGGCAATGACAGGGCGGGCGACGGCTGTTCGGGGTGCTGACATGGCTCCTCGCGCGGTGGTCGGGGTCAGACGTCGGTGCGCACGACGCTCTGGTGCGGTACGGGGTGCCGGGCGGCGTCGGTCCCGGTGATGGACTGGAGGGCGCGGGCCAGCGCCCGTTGGAGCGCGAACTGGCCCGCGCCGACGAGCCCCGCGTCCGCGCCCAGGCTGGCCCGCTCGATCACCAGGTGCCTGGTCACCAGCGGATGGCAGCCCTCGTACAGCTGGCTGCGCACGGCGGCGACGAAGGGTTCGAGCGTGGAGAGCATGCCCCCGAGGTACACGGCGTCGGGGTTGAAGAAGTTGACGTTCGCGGCCAGCACCATGCCCAGGTAGCGGCCGGCCTGGCGGACGGCCCGGGTGGCCTCCGGGTCCGCGTCGGAGGCGAGGCGTACGACGTCCTCGACCGACGCGACGTCCACGCCCCGCTCGCGCAGGATCCGTACCAGCGCGGCGCCCGAGGCGACGGTCTCCAGACAGCCGGTGTTGCCGCAGGAGCACGGGGTGTCGCCCGCTTCGACCCGTACGTGGGTGATCTCGCCGGCGGCCCCGGTCCCGCCCCGGTACAGCCTTCCGTCGGCGATGACGCCGGCGCCGATGCCGGAGCCCGTCTTCACCATGATCGACTGGCGCCGTTCGGCGGGCTGGACGCTGTGTTCGCCGACTGCCATGCAGTTGGCGTCGTTCTCGATCGCGGCGGGGACACCGAACCGTTCCTCCAGCCAGGTCCTGACCGGGAAGCGGTTCCAGCCGGGCATCCGTGCCGGGAGCGTCACCAGGCCCGACTCGACGTCCACCGGCCCCGGGAGACAGAGGCCGACGCCCCGGAGCTGTTCCCGGCCGTGCCGCTCGGCGAGCGCTTCCAGGGTCCGGGCGAGCCCGGGCAGGGCGGCCTCGGGTCCGTCCGCCGTCGCGAACGGCACGGTCGACACGTCGGTGAGCCCGCCGCCCGGCAGTACGACCCCGACATGCGCGTGCCGGCCGCCGACTTCGGCCGCGACGGCGAACCCGTCACTGCCGCCCAGGCGGAGGACCTTGCGCGGCCGCCCGCCGGTGGAGGAGCGCGTGCCCTGCTCCGCGACCAGTCCATGAGCCATGAGTTGACTCACCGTCAGCGAGATCGTCGACGGTGCGGCACCGAGCAGGGCGGCGAGTTCGGTGCGCGTGGTCGCCTGCCCGGAGGCGAGGAGTTCGAGGACGCGCTCGGCCAGGGAGGAGACGCCCGTAGCACCTCGCCGGTGCGGCACACTTTTTTCAGCCATGGACGAAGTAACTTCCGCTGTGGGGTCGAGGCGTTGAGCGTACGTCCATAAACCGGCCCCGGGTAGCCGTGGCACCGCGCGCAATCCGTGATGCACGGTGCGGATAAATACCCGCGAAAGGCCATAGCGCGGGCATCCAGCAGACCCGACTCCACTTTTTGCAGAACGGCAGTAACAGACTTTTTACAAGGAGCCGTCTGTTTCTTCGAACAGTCGGGCCGTTGACTGACTCCGCCACGCGCCGATGCTTCGACGCCCGTCCCTCGTTCCGATTCCTCAACCCCCGACTCCCGACCTGAGGAGAACCATGTCCTCCCCTGCTCGCACGGCGGACCGCCGCCGTCCGCGCCGTCTGGCGCTCGTCGCCGGTTCCGCTGCCTCGGCGAGCGCGCTGCTGCTCGCGGGCTGCTCCGGGACGAGCGACACGTCGTCCGGCTCACGCGACTCCATCGACTACGCGCTGCCCGCGAACTTCACCCCGAACTGGATCCTGCCGATCGGTACCGCGGCGCACCTCAACACCAACAACATCTCCATTGCCGACAGCCTGTGGGAGCGGCTCGTCGCGTACGACGGTTCGACCGGCAAGATCGCCTGGAACAAGCAGGCGTCCATAGCCACCGCTGCCGACTTCGCCGCCGATGGCAAGAGCGTCAAGATCACCCTGGGCGACCGCAGTTGGAGCGACGGAAAGCCCATCACCGCGCGCGATGTCGAGTTCTGGTTCAACCTGATCAAGGCGAACAAGGACCAGTGGGCCGGCTACAACCCCGGTAAGGCCCCGGACAACTGGACCTCGTTCAAGACGGTCGACGAACGCCACTTCACCATCACGTTCGACAAGGCCTACAACCCGCAGTGGATGCTCGCCAACGAATTGAACGAGATCCATCCGCTGCCGCAGCACGCCTGGGACAAGACCGGCGCGTCGGCCGCCGTGTCGGACGCCGACCGGACCACCGCGGGCGCGAAGCAGGTGTGGACGTACCTCAACTCCGCCGCGAAGAACATCTCCGGGTACGCGAAGGACCCGCTGTGGAAGACCATCAGCGGCCCCTACTCGGTCAAGTCGTTCTCGACGTCCGGACGCGTCGTGCTCGCCGCCAACAAGAAGTACGACGGCGAGGAGAAGGCGAACATCGCAACCGTGAACCTCCTCCCGTTCACGACGGCGGACGCCGAGAAGAACGCACTGCGTTCCGGGAGCGTCGACTACGGCTACATCGAGGCGACCGACCTGGACCAGAAGGACCGGTTCACCGCGCAGGGATACACCGTGAAGCCGTGGAGCGGCTGGGCGATCACGTACATGCCGTACAACTTCAACAACCCGGCCATGGGGGCGGTGTTCAAGCAGCTCTACGCCCGCGAGGCGGTGCAGCGGTCGATCGACCAGAGCAGCCTGGCGAAGGTCATCTTCAACGGCACCGCAGTGCCCGGCTACGGCCCGGTCCCGCAGGCGCAGTCGTCCGACTTCGTCTCTCCCGCCCAGAAGAAGAACCCGTACCCGTTCTCCACCTCCGCGGCCAAGGCGCTGTTGACCGACCACGGCTGGAAGGAACAGGGCGGAGTCATGGTCTGCACCGACGCGGGCAGTGGCTCCTCGCAGTGCGGTGAAGGGGTCGCGAAGGGCACCAAGTTCCGGATGCAGGTCCTGTCGCAGTCCGGTTCGACCGTGACCGACAACATGATGAGCGCGATCCAGTCCTCGCTGGAGAAGACCGGCATCACGTTCTCGATCAGGACCGCGCCCGTCAACTCGGTGCTGTCCCAGACGCCTCAGTGCACCGCGAGCCAGTCGATCTGCAAGTGGCAGCTCTCGTTCTTCGGCACGGCCGGCAGCTGGTACTTCGGTGCCTTCCCGACCGGCGACTCGCTCTTCCAGACCAAGGGCGGTTCGAACTTCGGCAACTACTCCAACCCGGACGTCGACCGGCTGATCACCGCGTCCACGACGTCGAAGTCGTCGCAGGCCGTGCGGGACTACAGCGCGGCGCTGGCGAAGGACCTGCCCGTCATCTGGCTGCCGGAGCCCGACTACCAGATCTCGGTGATGAAGAACGGTCTCGGCGGCTTCTCGCAGGATTCGCTGGCCAACTTCCACCCGGCGCAGTGGAAGTGGACCGACTGAGCCGCATGGATACGTTCCTCTATCTGATCCGGCGGGTCCTCCAGGCCGTCGTCGTCATCCTCATCGTGACGGTCGTGGTCTTCTGCCTCCTGCACGCGCTGCCCGGAGGCCCCGCGCGCGGGACCCTCGGCCCGCAGGCGACCGCACAGCAGATCGCCCAGTTCAACCACGAGCAGGGCCTGGACCGTTCGCTTCCCGTCCAGTACGTCTACTACTTGCGCACGCTGCTCCACGGTGACCTGGGCACGTCGTACACGCTCAACGAGACGGTCTCCCGGCTCATCGAGCAGCGGCTGCCGAAGACCCTCGTCCTCACCGTGCTGTCCGCGCTGGTCGGGCTCGCGCTGGCGATTCCGCTCGGCATGTGGCAGGCGGTCCGGCGCAACAAGCCCGTCGACTACGTCATCACGACGCTGAGCTTCGTGGCGTACTCGACACCGGTGTACTTCCTCGGGCTGGTGCTGGTGCTGGTGTTCACGCAGCTGCTGCCCTGGTTCCCGTCGCAGGCGCCTCAGGGCGAGACGCTGGGGCAGGTGCTCACGCAGCCGGACGCACTGGTGCTGCCGGTCGTCGCGGGAGCCGCGTCGATGATCGCCGTGTTCAGCCGCTACATGCGGGCCGCGACGCTGGAGAACCTCTCCGAGGACTACGTCCGGACCGCGCGGGCCGGCGGCTCACGGCAGGGTGCGATTCTGCGCCGGCATGTGTTTCGCAACTCCCTCACGCCGGTCGTCGCGATGCTCGGCTACTACGTGCCCGTGCTCTTCGGCGGCGCGCTGGTGGTCGAGCAGCTCTTCAACTACCCGGGAATGGGCCTGCTGTTCTGGAGTGCCGCGCAGTCCTCCGACTATCCGGTGCTGCTCGGGTGCGTGCTCGTCATCTCCGTCGCGACCGTCGTCGGCACACTGCTGGCCGACGTCGTCCAGCGGCTCATCGACCCCCGAGTGAAGGCAGGCCGTGCATGAGCGCCGTACTGCAGCCGGGCCGGGCACCCGGCATACGACCACTCACCGAGGCGGTCACGGGATACCGCCTGTCCCTGCGCCGGTTCGCCCGCAACAGGCTCGCCGTCGCCGGCCTCGCCGTGGTCGTCCTCTTCCTGCTCTTCTGCTTCGTGGGCCCGCTGTTGTACTCGACCGACCAGACCCACACGACGCTGTCGCAGGTGAACCTCGCGCCGCGCGGCGCGCATCTCCTGGGCACCGACGCGGTCGGACACGACGAACTCGGGCGGCTGATGTACGGCGGCAGGGTGTCGCTCCTCGTGGGCCTCGCGGCCGGCCTCCTCGCGACCGTCATCGGCACGCTGTGGGGCGCGGTCGCCGGCTACGCGGGCGGCTGGATCGACGCGGCCATGATGCGGGTCGTCGACGCGGGCATCGCGATCCCCGCGCTCTTCATCCTCCTCGTCGTGTCCGCCATCACGACCCCGGACGCCCTCGGACTCGTCGTCATCCTGGGTCTGGTGTCATGGCTCGTGCCGTCCCGGCTCATCCGGGCGGAGACGCTCACGCTGAAGAACCGCGACTACGTGCTGACGCTGCGCGCCATCGGCGGTACGCACGGACGGGCCATCGCACGGCACATCCTGCCCAACTCGGTCTCGACGATCGTGGTCGCCGCGACCTTCCAGATCGCCGACGCGATCCTGCTCGTCGCCTACGTGTCGTATCTCGGCCTGGGCGTCCAGCCGCCGTCGACCGACTGGGGCGGCATGCTGTCGGCCGGGCTCACCGCCGCGTACTCCGGGCGCTGGTGGCTGATCGTGCCTCCCGGCCTCGCGATCATCCTCGTCGTGTGCGCGTTCAACGCGATCGGCGACGGACTGCGCGACGCCTTCGACGTGAAGGGACGCGGATGAACAGCGGCGGCCTGCTGGAGATCGAGAACCTGGGCGTCACGTTCACGACGGAGTCGGGCGACGTGCCCGCGGTGCGCGGTGTGTCCCTGTGCGTCGAGCCCGGTGAAACGCTCGCGCTGGTCGGCGAGTCCGGCTCCGGCAAGTCGACGGTCGCGCTGGCGGCGATGGGGCTGCTGCCGGGGAACGCCCGCTCCACCGGACGCGCCTCGATCGGCGGTACGGACATCGTCGGCGCCACCGAGGCCCAGCTCGCCGGCCTCCGGGGCCGTACGGCGTCGATGGTGTTCCAGGAACCGGCGACCGCGCTCGATCCGCTCACCCGGATCGGGGCACAGATAGCGGAAGTCGTACGCAATCACCGGGACGTCTCCGCCAAGGACGCCGCCCGCCGGGCGGTGGCGTTGCTGCGGCGGGTCGGCATCCCCGACCCCGAGAAGCGGGCGTCCGCCTTCCCCTTCCAGCTGTCCGGCGGGCAGCGGCAGCGCGTGGTCATCGCCATGGCCATCGCGAACGCACCGAGCCTGCTCATCGCGGACGAACCGACCACGGCCCTGGATGTCACCGTCCAGGCCGAGATCCTCGATCTGCTGCGCGCGCTCGCCGCGGACTCCGGCACCGGCGTCCTCCTCGTCACGCACAACATGGGCGTGGTGGCGGACTTCGCCGACCGGGTGGCCGTCATGCTGCGGGGTGAGGTGGTCGAAACGGGTCCCGTGGAGGAGGTCCTGCTACGGCCGACCCACGACTACACCAAGCGCCTGCTGGCCGCCGTGCCGCGGCTGATCGTGGACGGGGCGGCCGAACTGCCGCGGGCGGCAGGGGACAAGGTCCGCCGGCCGGCGCGGGGAGCCCCGGAGGGGGCCGCCCGAGGGCCACGGGAGGCCGCCGACAGGGCCGGCGGTGAGCCGCAGGGAGCCGATGTCGTGGCCGACCCGCGACCAAAGCCCCAGCCCCAGGAAGCCGTGGCCCGACTCGACGCGGGGCGCCGCGCCTCGCAAGTGGACCACGTCCCGGCGGCGGTGACGTCCGGCGGCGGCAAGGACGGGCGGATCCCGTCGGAGCAGCCGGTCGCGCGGCCCGCTCCAGAGCACGCCGCGTCGCGGCCGGCGAGTGAGCCCGTGGTCCAACTCCGGGACATCTCCGTGCAGTTCGGCCGCGGCCCCCGAGCCGTGCGGGCCCTCCACGAGGTCTCGCTCACCGTCCACCCCGGCGAAACCGTCGGCATGGTCGGCGAGTCCGGCTCCGGCAAGTCGACCGCGGCCCGGACCGCGCTCGGCCTGCTCCGGCCGTCCTCGGGGACGGTGTCGCTCTTCGGCTCGGACCTCGGCAAGGCCCGTGGCAGACGGCGTCGCGCCCTGCTGGCCGGCGTGGGCGTGATCCTGCAGGACCCGGTGGCCTCGCTCGACGCGCGGATGAGTGTGGCGGAGTGCGTCGCCGAGCCGTTGCGGGTGCACCGCGGGGGCATGACGTCGGCAACGCGCCGGGCCCGCGTGGCGGACGTGCTCGAACTCGTCCGGCTGCCGAGGGACTTGGCGAGCCGCGGGCCGCGTGAACTCTCCGGCGGCCAGCGACAGCGCGTCAGTCTCGCGCGGGCGCTGGTCCTGGAGCCGCGGCTGCTGGTCGCCGACGAGCCGACGAGCGCGCTCGACGTCAGCGTGCAGCAGACGGTCCTGGAAGTGATCGCCGAGCTGCAGGACGAGCTCGGCTTCGCCTGTCTGTTCGTGTCCCACGACCTCGCGGTCGTGCAGCAGTTCGCCCAGCACGTCGTCGTGATGCGCGACGGCCGTATCGAGGAGGAGGGCAGTACCGCGACCACGCTTCTGCGCCCGGAGACGGACTACACGCGGCGGCTCATCGCCGCCGTGCCCGTGCCGGACCCCGTCCTGCAGCGCCGGCGGCGCACGGAACGCCGGGCCGCGCTCGCCGCCGGCGCAACGGAGGCGCCGGCTTGAGCGCGCGGAACGGGAGCCCGGGCCCGGCCTCACCCCCGGCTCCGGAGGTGTACGCCGGCGTCGACATCGGCGGCACCACGACCCAAGTAGTGCTGTGCGCACCCGACTTGACCGTGGTCGACAGCATCGAGGTGCCGACCCCGGCAGCGCAGGGCGGCCGGGCGATGGTCCGCGCGGCACTGGACGCACTGACTCGCCTCCTGGACCGCGGTCCCGCCGTCCTGCTCGGGGTCGGGATCGGTGCGGCGGGCGTCGTCGACTCCCGCGCCGGGCGGATCCTCGTGGCCAGCGACTCCTTCCGCTCCTGGGCCGGCTTCGCGGTGACGGCGGCGGTCGAGGACGCCCTCGGCGTGCCGGCCTTCCTGGACAACGACGTCAACGCGTTCCTGCGGGGCGAGGCGACGACGGGTGCCGTCGCGGGCGAGCCGCACGTCCTCGGGATGACGCTGGGCACCGGCGTCGGCGGCGCCCTGTGGCTCGACGGCGCGCTGTTCGACGGACCGCACGGAGCGGCCGGCGAGATCGGGCACATCCCGGGGTTCGGAGACCTGCCCTGCACCTGCGGTGGCCGCGGCCATCTGGAGACGCTGGCTTCCGGCCGAGCCGTCGCGGCACGGTACGGCGAACGGACCGGACGGCGGCTCTCCGCCCGAGCCGTCGCCGAAGCGGCGGCGCTGGGCGACCCGGACGCGGTCGCGGTGTACCTGGCCGCGGGGTCGGGGGTCGCCCGCGCGATCCTGATCACGGCAGGTCTGACGGACATCACGACCTTCGTGATCGGCGGAGGTGTCAGCGAGGCCTGGGAGCTCCTCGAACCACCGGTCCTGGCCGCGCTCACCGCCGAACCGCCCGTCAGCGGACGGCCGATCCGGGTCGTCCGGGCCGGGCTCGGCAGCGCCGCCGTCGCGGTCGGCGCCGCGTCCCGCGTACGGACCGAACTCGGTACTGCGGTACCGGGGTAGCGCGGGCCGCACGGCTCCCGCCGTGCAACCTCGATGCAACGTGCCGGCGGGTTGACTGCGTCCCGACACTCTCAGGACGGGAGCCACCGCAGTGGACACGAACCCGCGCGTCGAACTGACCCCCGCCGCCGCCGAGCTGCTGCGACGGCTGCGGGCGCTCCACGGCCCGCTGATGTTCCACCAGTCCGGCGGCTGCTGCGACGGCAGCGCGCCCATGTGCTACCCGGAGGGCGAGTTCCGTACCGGCGGCTCCGATGTGCTGCTCGCCGAACTGGAGGTCGAGGGCGTCGACGAGAAGGTGACGTTCTGGATGTCGAAGAGCCAGTACGAGGTGTGGAGCCACACCCGGCTGATCGTCGATGTCGTACCGGGCCGGGGCAGCGGCTTCTCGCTGGAGGCACCCGAAGGAGTGCGTTTTCTGATCCGTTCCCGAGTCGTCGGCGTCTAGGACCTGTCCGGTCGATCATGGTGGAGGGAAGCTGCGGTGCCTTGGCAGTGCCGGTGAGCGGGGTGTGGTGCGTGCAGCTGCAAGGCGGAGGAGGGAGTCGACGCGGAGCGTCGCTGACCAACGACAACGCCGCAGATGTGCGTGCCACACCCCGCGTCTCCGCCATGATCGACCGGACAGGTCCTAGGCACCGCCCTGGTCAACGCCGTCTGGTGGACTCCCCTTGAGTCCTGGGACAGTTGACGAGACATCAGGGGGGACTGTGACGCCACGCACCGCGCGGTTCAGAAGAACGGTACTGACGGTTCTCGCGGCATGGAGCGCGCTGGCCGGTGCGGCCCTGGTGGGGGCGGCACCGGCCAGCGGCGCGCAGAGCGGCACCGAGATCGCGCCGGGCGTCACGTACCAGGAGCTCGACGTCCCGGCGGCCAAGGGCGTGACGCACGCCCATGTGGTGAGCATCGACCTGCGCGATCCGCGGGTACGGGTCGATCTGCTCCACCCGGGCACGGTGGCGTCCCGGGCGCCCGTCTCGCAGCTCGCCGACACGCGGGGGGCCGTCGCCGGCGTCAACGGCGACTTCTTCAACATCACGGAGACCCAGCACCCCGGGGTCGAGGCGACGGGCGCGACCGTCGGCCCCGCGATCGCGAACGGGCACATCCTCAAGGCCGCGGTGCCGGACGGCCAGCGCTTCGGTCCCGCCCTGCCGCCCGGTACGACCACCGAGGACGTGCTGGGCGTGGGCGTCGACGGCAGAGCGCGGCTCGACAGCCTCGCGCTCGACGGCTCGCTGCGCACGAAGGAGGGGCGTCTGCCCCTCGGCGGGCTCAATCAGTACGCGCTCCCCGAGGGTACGATCGGCGCGTTCACCTCGGACTGGGGCAGCGTCTCCCGGGTGCGGGCCACCTGCGGCACGGACGCGGACCGGGCCGCGCCCTGCAGCACGGACACCCATGAGGTGACGGTCGAGGACGGACGGGTCGTGGCCTCCGCCGACAGCCCCGGTGCGGGTCCCATCGCGGCGGGGACCACCGTCCTGGTCGGCCGTGAGGCGGGCGCCCAGCAGCTGCGGAAACTGTCGGCCGGCGACCGGGTCGCCGTGCGGCACCGCCTGGTGGCGGCCGCCTCCCGGGTCCCGTACCGCTTCGCCCTCGGCGGCTACCCGGTCCTGACCGGCGGTCAGCCGCTGCCGGGCCTCGACAACGCCACTTCGGCCGTACGGACCGCGGTGGGCATCGCGGACCACGGTCGCCGTCTGCTCCTGCTCGCGCTCGACGGCGCGCCCGCGTACCGCAGCGGGCTGACCATCGCCGAAGTGGCCTCCACCATGCGGGGGTTGGGCTCCGAGGACGCCTTCAGTCTGGACGGCGGCGGGTCCACCACGCTGGTCGCCCGGGAGCCCGGCGCGGGCGCCGTCAGCGTCCGCAATCACCCCAGCGGGGGCGCCGAGCGCCCGGTCCCCAACGGCATCGGCGTGTTCGTACGCTCGTGAACCCACCCGCGGCGCACGGCGGGCTGCCCGGTGTCAGGGGTTCAGGCTGCTCACGATGTCCGCCGTCGCCGTGAGCCCGTCGTTGATGGTGGGCGCCATGCTCGTGCTCGCGAGATAGAAGCCGAGCAGCATGCAGACCAGGGCGTGCGAGAACTTCAGTGCGCCGTTGCGCAGGAAGACCACCGCCAGGATCAGGAGCAGCACCACCACTGAGATGGAAATGGCCATCGTCAACCTCCTCCGCCACGTCGACACCGCGGCTTTCGGCCGCAAGTGTCGCGTAGCGGAGGGTCCGTCCGGGCGGCTGACGTGTCCTCCGAACGTGTGGTGTCTAGGCCGCCCACCGGTGAGCGTCCAGGAACGCTTCGAGGCCGGCGAGGTCGTCGGTGTTGAGGTAGTCGACGTCGGCGGCGAGGAGTTCGCTCCAGAGGGCGTCGCGGGCCGGGCCCGCCAGGTCGGGCGTGGCCCAGAACCTGATCTTCTGCCGCCGCTTGTGGGCCGCCGCGACGATGCCGCGCAGCTTCTCCCGCTCCGCGGCCGGGAACGGACCGACGCCCAGCCAGGTGAAGTTGAGCGTCCAGTTGTCGCTGATCAGCGGTACGAACGAGGCGGGGGCGGCGCTGCCGAGGTCGGTGAGACGCCCGTCGTAGAACGCGCGCCGTACGCGCTGCGCCTCCATGGGCGCCCGGGCTGCGCGGTCTCCTGAGATCACCGCGGTGACGGGTCCAGGGTCCACATGGCCGTGCACGTAGGTGGTGAACAGCTGGCGGTAACGGCGCAGCTGCCGGTCGAGTTCGAGGTACGTCGACGCGCCCTCGGTCTTGATGTCGATGAGCAGTTGCAGGGGGGTGCGGTAACCCCGGTACACCGAGCCGTGGTTGGCCTTCACACGGGCGGCCAGCGGGGCGAGATAGAGGGATTCGAGGGTGCGGGTCGGGTCCAGGTCGACCGGGTCGTGGGCGACGAGGAGCTGGTCGCCCACGAGGTAGATGTCGGCCTCGACGCTGCCGAAGCGGTGGTCGAGGGCGTCGAGAAGAGGTCGGGGGTGGTCGTAGTCGTTGTGCGCGTGGGCGCGCCACAGCGGGCGCGGGCCGTGTTTCCGCTGCTCGCCGGCGCGCGCGTACGCGGTGGGGAGCGCGACGGAGCCCGCGAGGGCGGCGCCGAGGGTGGTGAGGGCTCTGCGGCGGGTGGTAAGGGCCATGCTCTGCCTCCCTGGAAGTGCCGTTCGGGACGGATGGGTGCACCGCCCGGTCGAGCGAAATCGGGACGGGGAGAGTATGCGGTCCCCGGGGCCCCAAGGAGCAGTGTCGTGCGGCGAGTTGGCCGGACTGCCGCCATGCGTTCACCTCGTCGGGCGCGGCTCGCGGCGCCGGTGCGGTCTCGGCTCGCCCGCCTCCGCTCGCGGTGTCCACGGGAGGGGCGGAGGCGGACCGGGCACGCCAAAAGGCCCGCCCCCGGTCGGGGACGGGCCTTCAGCGGGGCGGGAGCAGGGGCGTCAGGGCGCCCGCAGGTCGACCAGTTCGGCCAGCTCCTCCCGGTGTCGCCCGGCGGTGCCGTAGGCGATCGAGTCCGCCTTCGCGCGCTTGAGATACAGGTGGACCGGGTGCTCCCAGGTCATGCCGATGCCGCCGTGCAGTTGCAGGGCCTCCTCGGCCGCGTGGACGGCGACCGGAGCCGCGTACGCCTGCGCGACGGCGATCGCGACGGCGGTGTCCTCGCTGCCGGTCGCGAGCGCGTCCGCGGCGTTGCGGGCCGCGGCCCGCAGATGGACGGCCTCAAGCCACAGCTGTGCGAGGCGGTGCTTGAGCGCCTGGAACCCGCCGACGGGCCGGTTGAACTGCTTGCGCTCCTTGAGATGGCGCACCGTCTCCGTCAGGCACCATTCGGCGACGCCGAGTTGCTCGGAGGCGAGCAGCCCGGCACCCGCACGCAGGGCACGCCGCACGGCCGTGGCCGCGTCGGGGGTCAGCCGACGGGCTCGGGAGCCGTCGAAGGCGACCGTGGCGACCGGCCGGGTGAGGTCGAGGGAGACCTGCGGCGTCACGGTGGCGGCGTCCGCGTCCACGGCGTACAGACCGCCGTCCTCCGCCGGGACCAGCAGCACGTCGGCGGCCACCGCGTCGGCGACTCCGGTCAACTTCCCGTACAGGGTGCCGTCTTCGTGCCGCACGCCCGGAAAGGCGCCGCCGGGCGCGACGGACAGGGCGACGGCGAGCACCGCGATCGTCCGGCCGGACGCCAGCGCGATCAGCAGCTCGGCGGCCTCGTCGCCCTCGCAGGCCAGCAGCGCCTCGGTGGCGACGACGGCACTGGTCAGATAAGGCACGGGCGCGACCGAGCGGCCCAACTCCTCCAGTACCACCGCGACTTCACGGTGGGTCGCGGCCTGGCCGCCCAGCGCCTCCGGGACGAGCAGGCCGGCGAGGCCCATGCCGTCGGCGAGCAACTTCCAGAGGGCTCGGTCGTGCGGGGCGTCCGTCTCGGTGCGGGCGATGACGCCTGCCGCGTCGCAGTGGTCGGCGAGGAGGTCGCGGACGGCGGAGCGCAGCGCCTCTTCGTCCTCCGAGTACAGCAGGTCGGTCATCGGGCCAGGTCCTTCCAGGCGACGTCCTTGTCGGTGCGCGGCTCTGAGGGCAGTCCCAGCACGCGTTCGGCGACGATGTTCAGCAGGACCTCGCTGGTCCCGCCCTCGATGCTGTTGCCCTTGGAGCGCAGGTAGCGGTAGCCGGCGTCACGGCCGGTGAAGTCGACGTGCTCCGGCCGGCGCAGCGTCCAGTCGTCGTACAACAGGCCTTCCTCGCCGAGGAGTTCGACCTCCAGGCCGCTGATCTCCTGGTTGAGGCGGGCGAACGCGAGCTTCATGCCGGAGCCCTCCGGGCCGGGCTGGCCCGCGACGAGCTGCTGGCGCAGCCGCTCGCCGGTGAGCCTGGCCACCTCCGCCTCGACCCACAGCTTCAGCAGACGCTGGTGAAGGTCGTGGGTGCGCAGGTCGGGACGCTCGCGCCAGGTCCTGGAGACCGGGCCGATCATGCCGCCCTCGCGGGGGATGCGCATGCCGCCGATGGACACGCGCTCGTTCATCAGCGTCGTCTGGGCGACCCGCCAGCCGTCCCCGATCTCGCCGAGGCGGTGCGCGTCCGGGATGCGTACGTCGGTGAGGAAGACCTCGTTGAACTCGGCCTCGCCGGTGACCTGGCGTAGCGGCCGCACCTCGATGCCGGGGTCGGTCATGTCGCAGACGAAGTACGTGATCCCGCGGTGCTTGGGCTGGTCCGGGTCGGTGCGTGCGATGAGGATGGCCCAGCGGGCGACATGGGCGCTGGACGTCCACACCTTCTGCCCGTTGACCACCCAGTCACCCGCGTCGTCCCGGACGGCTCGGGTGCCGAGCGCGGCGAGGTCGGACCCGGCGCCCGGCTCGCTGAAGAGCTGGCACCAGACCTCCTCGCCGACCCACAGCGGCCGCAGGAAGCGCCGCTTCTGCTCCTCCGTGCCGAAGCCGAGGATCGTCGGCGCGGCCATGCCGAGACCGATGCCGATCCGGCGCGGGTCGTTGTCGGGCGCTCCCGCGGCCTCCAACTCGGCGTCCACGACGGCCTGGAGGGTTCGCGGCGCGCCGAGCCCGCCGAGCCCCTCGGGGTAGTGCACCCAGGCGAGCCCGGCGTCGAAGCGGGCCCTGAGGAAGTCCGTCCGGTCGGTCGTGGCCGGGGGGTGCGCGGCGAGCAACTCCTGCGTGCGGGTGCGCAGTTCGGCGACGTCCGTCATGCCGCTCCTCCTTCGGTGAGTCCGGGGACGACGGCGACGCGGCCGGTGGTGACACCGTCCGCGACGCGCTGTACGGCCGCCGCGGCGCCGCTCAGCGGGACCCGCTCGCTGACCAGCGGCTTGATCGCGCCCCGTGCGGCCAGCTCGGTGAGCTGCTCGTGGCAGTGCTGGACCAGCTTCGGGTTCTTGGTGTTGTACAGGCCCCAGTGCAGGCCGAGGATCGCGTAGTTCTTCACGAGGGCGTGGTTCAGCGCGGGGCTGGGGATGGACCCGCTCGCGAAGCCCACGACGACGATCCGGCCCTCGAAGGCGACGACCTTGGTGGACTGCGTGTACGCCTCGCCGCCGACCGGGTCGTAGATCACGTCCGCACCCCGGCCGCCGGTGGCCTCCTTGACGGCGCCGATGACGTTCTCGGAACGGCGGTCCACGACGACGTCGCAGCCGAGTTCGCGGGCCACCGCGGCCTTGTCGGCCCCGCCGACGACACCGATGACCGTGGCGCCGGCGGCCTTGCCGAGCTGTACGGCCGCGCTGCCGACCCCGCCCGCGGCGGCGTGCACGAGCAGCGTCTCGCCGGCCTCCAGGCGGGCCCTGCGGTGCAGGCCGAACCAGCCTGTCTGGTAACCGATGTGCAGAGCGGCCGCCTCGGCGTCGTCCAGGGCGTCGGGCGCGGACAGCAGGGCGGCGGCGTCCGCGACGGCGTACTCGGCGAAACCGCCGTACGGCAGTGCCGGGTTGGCGAGCACGCGCCGCCCGTCCTCGGTCTCGCCGCAGATCTCCACGCCGGGCGTGAACGGCAGCGGCGGCCTGACCTGGTAATGACCGCGGCACATCAGCGCGTCCGGGAAGTTGATGTTCGCCGCGCGCACCTTGAGCAGGACCTGCCCCTCGGCGGGCTCCGGGCGCTCCACCTCCGCGAGCCGCATCACCTCGCCGGGCTCGCCGTTCTGGTGCACTTGCCATGCCTGCATGCGGGGCCTCCACGGGACTGTGTCTGATGTGTTCGCACCTCAGGGGCGCCTCAGCCGGTGTCGAGAGACCGACCGTGCTCAACCCTTCGGGCCTCCGCGCTCGGTCTCTCGACACCGGCGTGCCCCTTCAGCTCACGTTTCGTCTGACCGGGCTCTTTGCATACTAAGCGGTCGCTTGCCGAGAGGGAACAGTCCGCCCCGTCATGCGCCGGTGGACCGCGAGGGGCGCGCCCTTACGTGCATCCGCTCCCCCTGCGGTCCGAACAGGCTCAGGAACTCCGCCGGCCCCTCGTCCGTCGCCCCGAACCAGTGCGGCACCCGGGTGTCGAATTCCGCGGCCTCTCCCGGACCGAGCACCACGTCGTGCTCCCCGAGCACCAGCCGCAGCCGCCCGGAGAGCACGTACAGCCACTCGTACCCCTCGTGGGTCCGCGGCTCGGGCTCCCGCTTCCGCACCGGTTCGAGCACCTTGTAGGCCTGCAGGCCGCCGGGCTGCCGGGTGAGCGGCCAGTGCGTACGGCCGTCCCGCACGATCGGCTTGGACCGGACGCGCGGGTCGCCGACCGGCGGAGCGCCGACCAGCTCGTCCAGCGGCACCTGGTGGGCCCGGGCGATCGGCAGCAGCAGCTCCAGGCTGGGCTTGCGCAGCCCGGACTCCAGACGCGACAGCGTGCTGACGGAGATGCCGGTCACCTCGGAGAGGCCGGCGAGCGTCGCCCCCCGCTCCTTGCGGATCCGCCGCAGCCGCGGACCTACCTCCGCGAGCACCTCGTCCGTCTGCGCTTCCTCAGTCATCCCCCTATTGCAGATTCGGCAAAGGCATTTGTCAATCCGGCAGTCTTCGCGCGACGGTGTCCGTGGAGGTGGTCACCATGACCGAGAGGTACGAAGCAGTGGTCGTCGGCGGCGGCGCGGCCGGACTGTCGGCGGCACTGGTCCTCGGACGGGCGCGACGCCACACGCTCGTCGTCGACGCGGGCGAGCCGCGCAACGCGCCCGCCGGGCACCTGCAGGGCTATCTGACCCGGGACGGCATGCGGCCCGCCGAGTTCCTCGCCGAGGGGCGGCGGGAGATCGAGCGGTACGGGGTCGAGCTGGTCCGGGACCGTGCGGTGGACGTGACGCGGGACGAGCAGGGGGAGTTCGACGTGACGCTCGCCGGCGGGCGCACCGTGCACGCCCGCCGGCTGGTCATCGCCACCGGTCTCGCGGACGAGCTGCCCTCGGTGCCGGGGGTCGCCGAGCGCTTCGGGCGGGATGTCCTGCACTGCCCGTACTGCCACGGCTGGGAGGTGCGCGACGAGGCCTTCGGGGTGCTGGCGACGAGTGTGCTCAGCGTCCACCAGGCGCTCATCGTCACCCAGTGGTCCAAGGACGTCACGTTCTTCCTGCACTCCGTCGCCGAGGAGGAGATCCCGGACGAGGAGCTGCGCAGGCTGGCGGCGGCCGGTGTGCGCGTCGTCCCCGGCGAGGTCGCGGGGCTCGTGGTCGCCGACGACCGGCTCACCGGGGTACGGCTGGCGGACGGCTCCACCCACGACCGCTCGGTGCTGTTCGTCGCGCCCCGCGCCGTCCCGCGCACCGGTCTCTTCGAGCGGCTGGGGGCCGAGCTGAGCGAGACACCGTTCGGCACCTATCCCGTGGTCGACCGGACGGGCCTGACGACCGTGCCCGGCGTCTGGGCCGCGGGCAATGCGGTCGGCTTCGCCGAGCAGGTCGTGAACGCAGCCGGCGGTGGCTACCGGGCCGCCGCCACGCTCAACGGCGAACTGCTCCTCGCGGACCTCGACGCGGCCGTGCGGGTGTAGAGCGGCCGGCTCCGTTGCACCATGGCTGCATGCTGCTGAGCCGGCTCGCCCACGTGTCCCAGGAGGTCGCCGCCACCTCGGCGCGGTCCCGGAAGATCGCTCTGCTCGCCGAGCTGTTCCGGGACGCCGACGCGGACGACGTGCCGATCGTCATCCCGTACCTCGCCGGCCGTCTGCCCCAGGGGCGGCTCGGCATCGGCTGGAAGCTGCTCAGCCAACCGGTCCCGCCCGCGCCGGAACCCTCACTCACCGTGCGGGAGGTCGACGCCCGCCTCACCGAGGTCGGCACGGTCACCGGCACCGGCTCGCAGGGCCGGCGCAAGCAGCTGATGGGCGAGCTGATGGCGGCCTGCACCGCCGAGGAACAGCGGTTCCTGTTCGGCCTGCTGACCGGTGAGGTACGGCAGGGCGCGCTGGATGCGGTCGCCGTCGAGGGCCTGGCGCAGGCGACCGGGGCGCCCTCCGCGGACGTACGGCGGGCGGTGATGCTCGCCGGGTCGCTGCAGACCGTGGCGCAGGCGCTGCTCGCGGAGGGTCCGGCGGCGCTGGACGCGTTCCGGCTCACCGTCGGCCGCCCGGTGCTGCCCATGCTGGCCCACACGGCCGGTTCCGTGACCGAAGCCGTCGGCAAGCTGGGCGCGTGTGCCGTCGAGGAGAAGCTCGACGGCATCCGCGTCCAGGTGCACCGCGACGGCGACACCGTGCGGATCTACACCCGTACCCTCGACGACATCACCGACCGGCTGCCCGAACTGACCACTGCGGCACTGGAGTTGAAGGGCGAGCGGTTCATCCTGGACGGCGAGGTCATCGCGCTCGGCGAGGACGGCCGACCGCGGTCCTTCCAGGAGATCGCCGGACGCGTGGGGTCGCGGGTGGACGTGGCCACGGCCGCCGCCGCGGTGCCGGTCTCCCCCGTCTTCTTCGACGCGCTGTCCGTCGACGGGCAGGACCTGCTGGATCTGCCGTTCACCGAGCGGCACGCGGAGCTGGCCCGGCTGGTGCCGGAGCCGATGCGGGTGCGGCGCACCCTCGTGTCGGGTCCGGACGACGCCCCGGCGGCCGAGACGTTCCTCGCGGACACGCTGGCCCGCGGTCACGAGGGCGTCGTGGTCAAGGGCCTGGACGCCCCCTACAGCGCGGGCCGGCGCGGCGCCTCCTGGCTCAAGGTCAAACCCGTGCACACGCTCGACCTCGTGGTGCTGGCCGCGGAGTGGGGCCACGGCCGGCGCACCGGCAAGCTGTCCAACCTGCATCTGGGGGCGCGGAACGAGGACGGGTCGTTCACGATGCTGGGCAAGACGTTCAAGGGAATGACGGACGCCGTGCTGACCTGGCAGACGGAGCGGCTGCAGGAGCTGGCCGTCGAGGACAACGGCCACGTGGTCACCGTACGGCCCGAACTCGTCGTCGAGATCGCCTACGACGGTCTGCAGAGGTCCACCCGCTATCCGGCCGGCGTGACGCTGCGTTTCGCCCGCGTGGTGCGCTACCGCGAGGACAAGACGCCGGCCGAGGCCGACACGGTCGGGACGCTGCTGGCCGCGCACCCGGAGGTGCGGCCGTGAGCGCTAAGCGCAGCGCGGGACTCCTGCTGTTCCGGCGCACCGACGGCGGCGACGGGGTCCCCGGCCCCCTCCAGGTGCTGCTCGGTCACATGGGCGGCCCGTTCTTCGCGCGGCGGGACGCGGGGGCGTGGAGCGTGCCGAAGGGCGAGTACGAACCCGACGAGGCGGCCTGGGACGCCGCGCGTCGCGAGTTCCAGGAGGAGCTGGGCCTGGCGCCGCCCGAGGGCGAGGCCGTCCCGCTCGGCGAGGTCCGGCAGACCAACGGCAAGATCGTCACGGCCTGGGCGATCGAGGCCGACCTCGATCCGGCGAGGATGGTCCCGGGCACCTTCACGATGGAGTGGCCGCCCAGGTCGGGGCGGTTCCAGGAGTTCCCGGAGCTCGACCGGGTGGAGTGGCTGGACCTGGACCGGGCGCGCGCCGTGATCGTGCCGGCGCAGGCGGCGTTTCTCGACCGCCTCGTGGAGCACTCGGAGTGAGAGCCGTCGTCCGAACCGTGGCGGCGGCTCGGAGAGAGCCGGTGCCCGGACGGTCACGGCGGCCCCCGAGGGAGCCGACGTCGTCCGGACCCGGCACCGGCTCGCTGAAAGGGCCCTCCGCGTTGCGCCGTACCGCGCCGCGCGGGAGGGTCGAAAGACAGCCCGCTTTCAGGAGGTCGGCCATGCCCATCGCGACGGTGAACCCGGCGAACGGCGAGACACTCAAGACGTACGACGCCCTGGGCGCCGAGGAGATCGAACGCAGGCTCGCCACCGCCGAATCCGCGTTCCGCACCTATCGCACCACCGCCTTCGCGGAGCGCGCCCGGCTGCTGCACCGGGCCGCCGACCTGCTCGACGAGGACCAGACGGACATCGCCCAGGTGATGACCACCGAGATGGGCAAGCCGGTCAAGCAGGCCCGTGCCGAGGCCGCGAAGTGCGCCAAGGCGATGCGCTGGTACGCCGACCACGCCGAGGAGCTGCTCGCCGACGAGGAGCCCGGCGAGTCCTACGCCCGGGACTCCGGCGCCTCCCGGGTGATCGTGCGCTACCGCCCGCTCGGTCCGGTGCTGGCCGTCATGCCGTGGAACTTCCCGCTCTGGCAGGTGATCCGGTTCGCCGCGCCCGCGCTCATGGCGGGCAACGTGGGCCTGCTCAAGCACGCCTCGAACGTCCCGCAGACCGCCCTCTACCTGGAGGAGCTGTTCCGCCGGGCGGGCTTCCCCGACGGGTGCTTCCAGACGCTGCTGGTCGGCTCGGGCGCGGTCGAGGACATCCTGCGCGACCCACGGGTCAAGGCGGCCACGCTCACCGGGAGTGAGCCGGCCGGCCGCGCGGTCGCCGCCGTCGCCGGGGACGAGATCAAGAAGACGGTCCTGGAGCTGGGCGGCAGCGACCCGTACGTGGTCATGCCGTCCGCCGACATCGACCGCGCCGCGAAGACCGCGGTGACGGCCCGGGTGCAGAACAACGGCCAGTCGTGCATCGCCGCCAAGCGGTTCATCGTGCACACCGACGTGTTCGACGCCTTCGCCGAGCGCTTCGCGGCCGGGATGAAGGCCCTGAAGGTGGGCGACCCGCTGGACGAGGAGACCGAGGTCGGGCCGCTCTCCAGCGAACAGGGCCGCAGTGACCTGGAGGAACTCGTCGACGACGCGGTCGAGAACGGCGCCACGGTCCTCTGCGGCGCCGAGCGCCCCGACGGGGCCGGCTGGTTCTACGCCCCGACCGTCCTCACCGACATCACCCCCGAGATGCGCATCCACCTGGAGGAGACCTTCGGTCCCGTCGCGACCCTCTACCGCGCCGCCGACCTGGACGAAGCCGTCGCCCTCGCCAACGACACGCCCTTCGGTCTGAGTTCGAACGTCTGGACGCGGGACGAGACCGAGGTGGACCGGTTCGTCCGGGATCTGGAGGCGGGCGGCGTGTACTTCAATGGGATGACGGCCTCCCACCCAGCCTTCCCGTTCGGCGGGATCAAGCGGTCCGGGTACGGGCGTGAACTGTCGGGGCACGGAATCCGCGAGTTCTGCAACATCACCACGGTGTGGCACGGAGCGTGAGCGTCCGACGGCTACGATCCCCCCTGTGAACCGCGAAGTGACCCTCCCTCTGATCGTCGACGACCGCGGCACGTTGCAGGTGTCGGCCGCCGACGTCAGCAAACTGCTGCGCACGGTGGGCGGCCGCTGGCTGCATCTGGTGGAGGCCGGTCAGGACGGGCTCGACGAGGACACGGTGGCGACGCTCACGATCGAACTCGCCAAGCTCGCCGACCGTATCGACGTGGCCTGCATCGCCCACAGCAGCGGGACGACCGTCGACTGACGGCGGGTCGGCCGGCTCCGGGATTGCGCGGGGCCGGCCATCCGCCGCTGTCGCTCGTGCCACGGGCCGGCCCCCGGCACGCGGGCCGACCCCTCATGACACGGGCCGGCCCCTCGGCACGCGGCCGGCGCCCGGCTCCGCGTCAGCCCTGCCGCTGGTCGAGCTCCCACAGCGCGTGCCAGAACCTGGCCTCGTAGCCCTGCAGCAGCCGGCCGTACCGATGAACCTCGTCCTCGTCGACCCGCCCGGCCTCCAGGCCCTCCTCGACGGCGGCCAGGGCCCGCTGTGCCAGCTCGGGCGCGGGCTCGGCGAAGAAGTCGAAGAATCCGCAGGCCTCGTCGTCGAAGCCGTAGTGGCCGCGCAGCGCCCCGGCGATCGTCGCGCAATAGCCGCCCCACGCCGCGAAGTTGGCGCTCAGCGCGAGCACCACGTCGGCCGGCGCGCCGTTGAGGGCCAGCCACGCCACGTACGCGGGGTACGTCTGGCAGTCGCCGAGCGGCTCGTATCCGGCGGCCCGCACCTCGTCCGCCCCGCACGCGGCGGCATACGCCCCGAGTCGATCCTGGGCCAAGGCCTCACCCTCGGCGAGCATTTCGAAGAAGGCGGCGCTGTGCGGGGCGGCCGCCGACCGTACGGCCAGATGGCCGAACGCCCGGCGGTCCGCGGCGATCACATGGCGCTGTTCCAGAGCGAGCGCGGCGAGCGTGGACCGCTGGGCGGCGCCCCGGGCGATCAGCGGGACGAGCCGGTTGGCATGAGGGTCCGGGGCGAGCTTCCCGGTGGTGCTGTCCAGCAGTTCTCCGGCCGTGCGCGCCATCGCTGACTCCTTCGGATCGGCTCTTTCGAGGTCCCTTCGACCAGATTGCCACGTCCGCGAAATTCGCCGGTCTGGAGTAGTCCGGCGCGATATCCCCGCGCTGCCGGGTGATCGTGGGAGAACCACCCCTCCGTGGTGAACCACCCTTCCGCCGGGGGACACAGAGTTCCCCGGAAGGCGAAAGTAGGCGCTTCCTCATGGCGACTTTGTGCAGACCCTCGGTGTCCGTCCCAGAGCACGTGATCACGATGGAGGAGACGCTCGAACTGGCGGCCTCCCGTCATGCGGGCCACCCCCAACTGCCGCTGGCACTCCGGCTGATCGAGAACACCGGGGTCCGCACCCGGCACATCGTCCAGCCGATCGAAGAGACGCTCAAACACCCCGGCTTCGAAGACCGGAACAAGGTCTACGCGAGCGAGGCGAAGGCCCGTGTCCCCGCCGTCGTACAGCGGGCGCTGGACGACGCCGAGCTGCTCACCACCGACATCGACGTGATCATCTACGTCTCGTGCACCGGCTTCATGATGCCGTCGCTCACGGCCTGGCTGATCAACTCGATGGACTTCAGCAGCGACACCCGGCAGATACCCATAGCCCAGCTGGGCTGTGCCGCCGGAGGGGCCGCGATCAACCGGGCGCACGACTTCTGCACGGCCTACCCCGAGGCCAACGCGCTCATCGTGGCCTGCGAGTTCTGCTCGCTGTGCTACCAGCCCACCGACCTCGGCGTCGGCTCCCTGCTGTGCAACGGCCTGTTCGGCGACGGCATAGCGGCCGCGGTGGTCCGCGGCCGGGGCGGCACCGGCATCCAGCTGGAACGCAACGGCTCGTACCTGATCCCCAAGACCGAGGAATGGATCATGTACGACGTCCGGGCCACCGGTTTCCACTTCCTGCTGGACAAGCGGGTGCCCGGCACCATGGAGCCGCTCGCTCCCGCCCTGCACGACCTCGCGCGTCAGCACGGCTGGGACGCCTCCAACCTGGACTTCTACATCATCCACGCGGGCGGACCCAGGATCCTCGACGACCTCAGCAAGTTCCTCGAAGTCCCGCCGGACGCCTTCCGGTTCAGCCGGGCCACCCTCACCGAGTACGGAAACATCGCCAGCGCCGTCGTCCTGGACGCGCTGCGCCGGCTCTTCGACGAGGGCGGCGCCGAGCACGCCGCGCGCGGACTGCTGGCGGGCTTCGGCCCCGGTATCACCGCGGAGATGGCGCTGGGCAGCTGGACCAACTCGACCAACGAGACGACGTGACCGGAATGACCGAGAAGACGATCACTCAGCCGCTGCCCCCCGTCCGGCACTGGCCCGCCCTCGACCTGACCGGGGTGGACTTCGACCCGGTCCTCACCGAGCTGATGCGCGAGGGCCCGGTCACCCGGATCCAGCTGCCCAACGGCGAGGGCTGGGCCTGGCTGGTCACGCGCTACGACGACGTGCGCATGGTGACCAACGACGCCCGCTTCAGCCGTGAGGCGGTCATGGGGCGGCAGGTCACCCGGCTCGCCCCGCACTTCATCCCGGCGGCGGGCGCGGTCGGCTTCGCCGACCCGCCCGATCACACCAGGCTGCGTCGCTCCGTGGCCGCCGCCTTCACCGCGCGCGGTGTGGAGCGGCTGCGCGACAGCGCCCGCCGCATGCTCGACGAGCTGGTCGACGAGCTGCTCCAGGACGGGCCCCCGGCGGATCTCACCGAGGCGATCCTGAGCCCCTTCCCCATCGCCGTCATCTGCGAGCTGATGGGCGTCCCGGCCGCCGACCGGCAGAGCATGCACACCTGGACCCAGCTGATCCTGTCCTCCTCGCACGGAGCCGACGTCAGCGAGCGGGCCAAGAACGAGATGAGCGCCTACTTCACGCAGCTCATCGGCGACCGGAAGGGCAGCGACGGCGAGGACGTCACCTCGCTGCTCGGCGCCGCGGTGGGCCGGGCCGAGCTGACCATGGACGAGGCCGTGGGTCTCGCCGTGCTCATCCAGATCGGCGGCGAGGCGGTCACCAACAACAGCGGGCAGATGTTCTTCATCCTGCTGACCCGCCCCGCCCTGTGGGAACAGCTCCGCGCCGACCCGGCGATCCGCCCGCAGGCCATCGACGAACTGCTGCGCTACATCCCGCACCGCAGCGCCGTGGGCCTGTCGCGGATCGCGATGGAGGACGTGGACGTCAGCGGCGTACGGATCCGGCAGGGCGACGCGGTGTACGTGTCGTATCTGGCCGCCAACCGCGACCCCTCCGTCTTCCCCGACCCGGAGCGGATCGACTTCTCCCGCAGCCCGAACCCGCACGTGTCCTTCGGGTTCGGACCGCACTACTGCGTCGGCGGGATGCTGGCCCGGCTGGAGTCGGAGCTGATGGTCGACGCCCTGCTGGAGCGGGTGCCAGCGCTGAAGCTCGCGGTGCCGCCGGACCGGGTGCCGTTCAGGAAGGGCGCGCTGATCCGCGGCCCCGAGGCCCTGCCCGTGACGTGGTGAACGGCCGATGACCGCGTCCGAAGGCCTGCTGGTGCCGCCGGGTCACGGCCGGGTCGTGCAGACGCCCGCCCAGCACGTGACCTTCAAGGTGACCGGCACGCACTCGCGGATGGCGTCCACCTTCGAGGTGGTGGTGCCGCCGGGCTTCGACGTGGGCGCGCATGTGCACACCCGCAGCGAGGAGCTGTTCTACGTGCTCGAGGGCGAGTTGGACGTGCTCGCCTTCGAGCCGCGCGTGCGGACCCCGGACCACTGGCAGAAGTGGCGGTCGCCCTCGGGCAGCCAGGTCGTACGGGCCACCCCGGGCACGGTCATCGTGGTGCCCCCGGGGTGCCCGCACGCCTTCTCGAACCCCACCGAGACGCCCGCGAAGATGTTCTTCCAGGCGTCACCGCCGCCCGACCACGAGCGCTACTTCGAGGAACTGCTGGAGATCCTCGGCAACGGCGGCCCGCCCGACCACGCGGCGATCGAGGCGCTGCGCGCGCGCTACGACATCGAGCAGCTCACACCCTTGAAACACCGCTAGCCGGAGCGCCTCTCCGAGGAGTGCGGGAGAACTGCGCGACCAGCCACAGCCGGTTCGCAGCCCGCCTCTAGCGGATGGGCATCCCGGACAGCGTCCGCGCGATCACCAGCCGCTGCACCTCGCTCGTCCCCTCGAAGATCGTGTAAATGGCCGCATCCCGGTGCATCCGCTCCACCGGGTACTCCCGGGTGTAACCGTTGCCGCCGAGGATCTGGATCGCCTGCGCGGTGACCTTCTTCGCCGTCTCGCTGGCGAACAGCTTCGACATGGAGCCCTCGGCCGCGGTGAACGGCCTGCCGTTGATCGCCATCCAGGAGGCGCGCCACACCAGCAGCCGCGCCGCGTCGATCGACGTGCGCATGTCGGCGAGCTGGAAGGCCACGCCCTGGTTGTCGATGATCGGCCGGCCGAACTGCTCGCGGGTCTTCGCGTAGTCGAGGGCCACCTCGTACGCGGCCCGGGCGGTGCCGACCGCCATGGCGCCGACGGCCGGGCGGGACGCCTCGAAGGTGGCCATCGCCGCGTTCTTCACCCGCTCGCCGCCCGCCTTGGCGCGCTCGCGGGCCCGGGCGAGACGCTCGTCGAGCTTCTCCTTGCCGCCGAGGAGGCAGGAGCCGGGGATCCGCACGTTCTCCAGGACGACCTCGGCGGTGTGCGAGGCGCGGATGCCGTGCTTCTTGAACTTCTGGCCCTGGGACAGGCCCGGCGTGTTCGGCGGCACGATGAACGAGGCGTGGCCCTTGGAGCCCAGTCCGGAGTCGACGACCGCGACGACGACGTGGACGTTGGCGATGCCGCCGTTGGTCGCCCAGGTCTTGGTGCCGTTGAGGACCCACTCGTCCTTGGCCTCGTCGTAGACGGCACGGGTGCGCATGGAGGCGACGTCGGAGCCGGCGTCGGGCTCGGAGGAGCAGAAGGCGGCGACCTTGACGTCGTTGGCATCGCCGTACATCTGGGGGATCCAGGTGCCGATCTGCTCCTCGGTGCCGTTGGCGAGGACGCCCACCGCGGCGAGGCCGGTGCCGACGATCGACAGGGCGATGCCCGCGTCGCCCCAGAACAGCTCCTCCATGGCCATCGGGATGCCGAGGCCGGTGGGGTCGAAGTACTGCTGGGCGTAGAAGTCCAGGGAGTAGATGCCGACCTTGGCGGCCTCCTGGATGACCGGCCACGGCGTCTCTTCACGCTCGTCCCATTCGGAGGCCGCGGGGCGGATCACATCGGCGGCGAAACCGTGGAGCCAGTCCCGGACCTCCTTCTGTTCGTCGTTGAGTTCCATGGTGAACTCGGCCATGACCCCTCCAGCGCTGCATTCGCGTGTTACTTGCGGTAACAGGAGTGTGTTACCGGCGGGTAGGAAAAGTCAACTCCCGGGCCCCGCTCGGCAGCCCGTTCGATACCAGGGTGCCGGTGAGTGTTAGTTTGCGCAGGCGTCACCGATTCAGCACGGGTGGGGAGAACACATGGAGACCACACAGCGGACCGACCAGCAGAGGTCCGCCGACCGCCGCCGGCGCGAGCTGCTGGAGGCCGCCGACCGGGTGGTGCTCCGCGACGGACCAGGCGCGTCGATGAACGCCATCGCCGCGGAGGCCGGCATCACCAAACCGATCCTCTACCGCCACTTCGGCGACAAGGGCGGACTCTACGCCGCGCTCGCCACCCGGCACACCGATGCGCTCCTCGCTTCGCTGCGGGCGGCCCTGGACGCGCCCGCCGAACGACGTGAGCGCGTCGAGGCCACCCTCGACACCTATCTGGCGGCCATCGAGGCCCGCCCGCAGGTGTACCGGTTCCTGATGCATCCGGCGGAGGGCGCCTCGTCGGGCGACCACGGATTCGACGTCGGCAAGCACTCCGCTCCCCTGCTGCGGCGCATGGGCGAGGAGCTCGCCGAGGTCATCGAGGAACGCGTCGACCTCGGCCCGGGCAGCCAGCAGCTCGCACGGGTGTGGGGGCACGGCATCGTCGGCATGATGCACGCGGCCGGCGACTGGTGGCTGGGCGAACGCCCGTGCTCACGCGCCGAGTTGGTGCGCAGCCTCGCGGACCTGCTGTGGGGGCGGCTGGCCGCGGCCGGCGACAAGGTGGGCGGCCCGGGCTTCTGACTCCGGTGCGGGCGCACCACCGGGACACGACCGGGCGGGCGTACGGGATCCGGGGCTCAGCGGCCCCAAGGCGCCCGCGCCGCCTGCCGCATGACCCGGCGGTGGCGCCGGCCGCTCAGCCGGTCCACGTACAACCCGCCCTCGAGGTGGTCGCATTCGTGTTGCAGGCACCGGGCGAACCAGCCCGTGCCGTGCACGGTGACCGGCTCGTCGGTCACCGTGAAGCCCTCGACGACCGCGTGGTCGTACCGCTCGGTGCCCGCCTCCAGACCCGGCAGCGACAGACAGCCCTCCGGGCCGCGCAGCACCACACCGTCCGCTTCCACGAGCCGTGGGTTCACCACATGTCCCCGATGGCGAACGTCCTCGTCGTCCGGGCAGTCGTAGACGAAGACCCTCAGCGGTTCCCCGATCTGGTTCGCGGCGAAGCCGACGCCCTGGGCGGCGTACATCGTCGCGAACATGTCCTCGACGAGACGGGCCAGTTGGGGACCGAAGTCGGTGACCTCCGTGCACGGCGCGTGCAGTACGGGGTCGCCGAGCAGGCTGATGGGCCGGACGCGTCCCCGGGTGCCCGGGATGGAGCCTTGTCGCATGGCGGCAAGGGTACGGTCCTCATGAGCGCGCGAACGTCGCGCGGGCACCGTGGTGGTGCCGCGATTCGGGCACGTGAGTGGATCTCGATAGGCTGAGGCCCACACGGTGCCGGGGGCAGAGGCGCGGCGCGTACGCAAGGAGGATCGAGAACGATGTCAGGCAACTCGGACCCGCTGACGCCGCGGGCCAAGCTGGCCGTGACGGCGGGCAAGGCGGCAGCCGCCGTCTCGCGTGCCGCCGGACGCGGCAGCGGATCGGTGATCGGCGGCCGGGTGGCACTCAGGCTCGACCCCGATCTGCTGGCCCGGCTCGCCACACACCTGGACGTGATCCTGGTGTCGGCCACCAACGGCAAGACCACGACCACACGACTCATCGCGGAGGCGCTGCGCGCCGCGGGCGTGGTGGTCTCGAACGCGCTGGGCGCCAACATGCCCGCGGGCATCACCTCGGCCCTGGCCGGCGGCTCGGACGCCAAGTTCGCGGTCATCGAGGTCGACGAGAAGTACCTGGCCGGTGTCGCGCGCGACACCGACCCCAAGTGCATCGCGCTCCTCAACCTCTCCCGCGACCAGCTCGACCGCGCGGCCGAGACCCGCATGCTCGCCGAGCACTGGCGCGAGGGGCTGGCCGGATCCAAGGCCGTCGTGATCGCCAACGCCGACGACCCGCTGGTCGTGTGGGCCGCGTCCTCCTCACCGAACGTGGTGTGGGTGGCCGCCGGCCAGATGTGGAAGGACGACGCCTGGTCCTGCCCGTCCTGCGGCGGTGTGATGCAGCGCCCCGGCGACGACTGGTTCTGCGGCGAGTGCGGCTTCCGCCGGCCGACGCCCAGCTGGGCGCTGTCCGGCGACTACGTCCTCGACCCGCACGGATCCAGCTGGCCGATCCACCTCCAGCTGCCCGGCCGCGCCAACAAGGCGAACGCAGCCTCCTCGGCCGCCGTCGCCGCCGTCTTCGGCGTGCCGCCGCAGGTCGCCCTGGAACGCATGTACCAGGTGCAGGCGGTCGCCGGCCGCTATGACGTGGTGCAGTTCCTGCAGCGCGACCTGCGGCTGCTGCTCGCCAAGAACCCGGCCGGCTGGCTGGAGACGTTCTCGCTGATCGACCCGCCGCCGACGCCGGTGATCCTCTCCGTGAACGCGCGCGGTGCCGACGGCACCGACACCTCCTGGCTCTGGGACGTCGACTACACGCGGCTGACCGGCCACCCGATCTTCGTCGTCGGCGACCGCAAGCTGGACCTCGCCGTGCGCCTGGAGGTCGCGAACCAGTCCTTCCAGGTCTGCGACAACCTCGACCAGGCCGTCCAGCAGGCACCGCCGGGACGGATCGAGGTCATCGCCAACTACACCGCGTTCCAGGACCTGCGCCGCCGTGTCGGCAACTGACCACCAAGGACTCAGAGGACGATCATCGATGAGTGACAACAGCCTGCGTCTGGTGTGGATCTACCCGGACCTGCTGAGCACCTACGGCGACCAGGGCAACGCCCTCGTCGTGGAGCGCCGGGCCCGCCAGCGCGGCCTCGACGTCGCCCGGCTCGACGTGCGCAGCGACCAGCCCATCCCCACCTCCGGCGACATCTATCTGATCGGCGGCGGCGAGGACCGGCCGCAGCGGCTCGCGGCCGAGCGGCTGCGCCGCGACGGCGGACTGCACCGGGCGGTCGGCAACGGCGCGATCGTCTTCTCGGTCTGCGCCGGCTACCAGATCCTCGGCCACGAGTTCATCAACGACCTCGGTCAGCGCGAGCCGGGCCTCGGCCTGCTCGACGTGATCTCCACGCGCGGCGAGGGCGAGCGGTGCGTCGGCGACGTGCTCGGCGACATCGACGCGCGCCTGGGCCTGCCCCCGCTGACCGGTTTCGAGAACCACCAGGGCATCACCCACCTCGGCCCGACCGCCCGACCGTTCGCCAACGTGCGGCTGGGCAAGGGCAACGGCACGGGCGACGGCACGGAGGGCGCGTACAACGACACCGTCTTCGGCACGTACATGCACGGTCCCGTCCTGGCCCGCAATCCGCAGATCGCGGACCTGCTGCTGAAGCTCGCCCTGGACGTGAACGCGCTGCCGCCGATCGACGACCGCTGGTACGAGGCGCTGCGCTCCGAGCGCATCGCGGCGGCGCAGCAGCCCGCCTGACCTGGTCGGGAAGCGCTTCGGCCGCTGCCCCCGGGCCACCGGGTACGGGGCCCGTCTGACCGTGCTTCCGCTCACGTGTGCGGGGGCGTCCAGCAGGCGGACGCCCCGTGCGGCCCCGCCCCCCTCCGCCGGTAGGGTGGCGGGGATCCTCGCCGGACAACGTGGTCCGGTCCCCGGCCCATGTTGAGAAGGTATTTCGGGCTATGCGCATTGGTGTCCTCACGTCCGGCGGCGACTGCCCCGGTCTGAACGCCGTCATCCGGTCCGTCGTGCATCGCGCCGTCGTGGACCACGGCGACGAGGTCATCGGCTTCCGCGACGGCTGGAAGGGCCTGCTGGAGTGCGACTACGTCAAGCTCGACCTCGACGCGGTGAGCGGCATCCTGGCGCGCGGCGGCACGGTGCTCGGCTCCTCCCGGGTCCAGCCGGCGCATCTGCGTGACGGCGTCGAGCGCGCCCGGGGCCATCTCGCGGAGCTCGGCCTCGACGCGATCATCCCGATCGGCGGCGAGGGCACGCTCAAGGCGGCCCGCCTCCTGTCGGACAACGGTCTGCCCATCGTCGGTGTGCCCAAGACCATCGACAACGACATCGCCGTCACGGACGTGACCTTCGGCTTCGACACGGCCGTCGGCGTCGCGACCGAGGCCCTGGACCGGCTGAAGACGACCGCGGAGTCCCACCAGCGCGTGCTGATCGTGGAGGTCATGGGCCGCCACACCGGCTGGATCGCCCTGCACTCCGGAATGGCGGCCGGCGCCCACGCCATCGTCGTACCGGAACGCCCCTTCGACATCGAGGAGTTGGCCGCGAAGGTCGGCGAACGCTTCGCCGCCGGCAAGCGGTTCGCGATCGTGGTCGCCGCGGAGGGCGCGAAGCCCCGCGAGGGCTCGATGGCGTTCGACGAGGGCGGCAAGGACGTCTACGGGCACGAGCGGTTCGCGGGAATCGCCCGGCAGCTCTCGCTCGAACTGGAGGAGCGGCTCGGCAAGGAGGCGCGGCCGGTGATCCTCGGGCACGTCCAGCGTGGCGGCACCCCGACCGCGTACGACCGCGTGCTCGCCACACGCTTCGGATGGCACGCCGTGGAGGCGGTGCACCGCGGGGAGTTCGGCCATATGACCGCGCTCCAGGGGACCGACATCGTGATGGTGCCGCTGGCCCAGGCCGTGGAGACCCTGAAGACCGTTCCGGACGAGCGGTACGCCGAAGCCGAGTGCGTGCTCTGAGGGTGCACGACCGCCGGTTCGTCGTGGTGAGTCGCGCCCACGCGGCGTAGCCGCACCTGTCACCCGCCCCGCGCCCCTCACCGGGCGCGTTGTACCGCCCCCGGTCGAAACAGTGACCGGGGGCGGTTCTACTCTGGTGCGGACAGACAGCGCACAACCCGTACGAATCAGGAGCCGGCGGATGGATCACAGCGGGCACGGCATGACCATGGATCTGCCGCCGTTCACGCTGGGACGAGGGCTCGAGTGGTCTCCGGACCCGTTCTTCCTCGTCGCCTGCCTGGTCGGACTCGGTCTGTACGGCTGGGGTGTGGTGCGGCTGGCACGGCGCGGTGACAAGTGGTCGGCCGGCCGGGCCGTCTCCTTCGTGATCGGCGTCCTGACCGTGATGCTGGTCATGTGCACCAGGCTGAACGACTACGGCATGGTCATGTTCAGCGTGCACATGGTGCAGCACATGGTGATCAGCATGCTGTCGCCGATCCTGATCCTGCTGGGGGCGCCGATCACGCTGGCGCTGCGTGCGCTGCCGGTGGCCCGCACCCGGGGGCGGAAGGGGCCGCGTGAGCTGCTGCTGATGTTCCTGCACAGCCGGTTCATGCGGATCGTCACGCACCCCGCGTTCACCATCCCGCTGTTCATCGCCAGCCTGTACGCGCTGTACTTCTCGCCGATCTTCGACTTCCTGATGGGCTCCAGGACCGGGCACGCCGCGATGATGTGCCACTTCCTCGCCGTCGGCCTGGTCTTCTTCTGGCCGATCATGGGCGTGGACCCGGGCCCGCACCGGCCCGGCTATCTGCTGCGGATGCTGGAGCTGTTCGCCGGCATGCCCTTCCACGCCTTCTTCGGGATCGCGCTGATGATGGCGTCGGAGCCGATGGTGCAGACGTACAAGAACCCGCCCGCCTCGCTCGGCATCGACGCGCTCGCCGACCAGAACGCCGCGGGCGGCATCGCCTGGGCCTTCAGCGAGATCCCCTCCGTGCTGGTGCTCCTCGCCCTGCTCTTCCAGTGGTACGGCTCCGAGCAGCGGCAGGCCCGCCGCACCGACCGGGCCGCGGACCGCGACGGCGACAAGGAGCTCGCGGCGTACAACGCCTATCTGGCCGCCCTCGACGCACGCGGCCGCTGAGCCGTTCACAGGCCGCTGAAACCCGCTGCTGAGCGGGATCGTGGACGCGCCGCGGACCAGGGAACTCCGGTACTCATTTCGCCGTGTGCACCGCTCGGAAGCAGAACCGGGGCACCATGGAGAGAGACGGACCATGAGGAGGGTGTTGCGATGCCCGGTTCTACGAAGACCATGGGGGTGCTCACCGTAGGTGGGCTCGTCGTGGTGACGGCCTACACGGTGGCGCTCGGAAGCAATGGCTGGCTGTGGTTCGGCTGGGTCGTGCTTGGTCTGATCACTCTGGGAATGGTGGCTACCCGCAGCACCTGACAGCGAAAACCGGCTGCCCCGGGGTCACTCCCGGGGGAGCCGTCCCGCCGAGTGCACCCCCGGCTGGTACTTCGGCAGCCGGGCCGTGATCTTCATGCCCGCCCCCACCGCGGTCTCGATGACGAGGCCGTGGTCGTCCCCGTACACCTGGCGCAGCCGTTCGTCGACGTTCGAGAGCCCGATCCCGCCCGACGGGCTGACCTCCCCGGACAGGATGCGGCGCAGCAGGCCGGGGTCCATTCCGGCGCCGTCGTCCTCGATGACGACCAGCGCCTCGGCCCCGGCGTCCTGCGCGGTGATGCTGATGTGACTCTTGTCGGTCCTGCCCTCCAGACCGTGCTTCACGGCGTTCTCCACCAGCGGCTGGAGACAGAGGAAGGGCAGCGCGACGGGCAGGACTTCGGGGGCGATCTGCAGGGTGACCGAGAGCCGGTCGCCGAACCGGGCCCGTACCAGCGCCAAGTAGTGGTCGATGGCGTGCAGTTCGTCGGCGAGGGTGGTGAAGTCGCCGTGCCGGCGGAACGAGTAGCGGGTGAAGTCGGCGAATTCCAGGAGCAGTTCGCGGGCCCGCTCCGGGTCGGTGCGCACGAACGAGGCGATGACGGCCAGCGAGTTGAAGATGAAGTGCGGGGATATCTGGGCGCGCAGGGCCTTGATCTCCGCCTCGATCAGGCGGGTACGGGACTGGTCGAGGTCGGCGAGTTCCAGCTGGACCGAGACCCAGCGGGCGACCTCGCCGGCAGCCCGCACGAGGACGGCGGACTCGCGGGGCGCGCAGGCAACGAGCGCTCCGTGCACCCGGTCGTCGACCGTGAGCGGGGCGACGACGGCCCACCGCAGTGCGCAGTCCGGTGTGTCGCACGTCAGCCGGAAGGCCTCGCCACGGCCGGTCTCCAGCGGCCCGGCGAGCCGCCCCATGATCTCGGCGCGATGGTGCTCCCCCACTCCGTCCCAGGCGAGCACCGTCTCCTGGTCGGTGAGGCAGAGCGCGTCCGTGCCGAGCAGGGTGCGCAGCCGACGCGCCGACTTCCGCGCCGTCTCCCCGGTGAGTCCCGCGCGCAGCGGAGGTGCCGCGAGCGAGGCGGTGTGCAGGGTCTCGAAGGTGGCGTGTTCGACGGGGGTGCCGAGGCCGCCGAGGGTCTCGGGCCGCGCGGTGCGCCGGCCGAGCCAGAAGCCGGCGGCCAGCAACGGCAGTACGGCGACGCACAGTCCGGCGAGGAATCCGCTCATGCCCTCGCCTCTCCCGGTGCCTGCCGTGGGCCGGGTCCGGCCGTCGCCCGCCGTCCGCCCACGGCAGCCCCTCGCCACGGAACGCCCGTCATGCCTCGACCTCCTTCGGGTGCACGGCCGCGCGCCGCTGCCCCTCGGACAGTTCTTCCGGCAGATGGAACCGTGCCAGGATCGCCGCCGTCCCCGGCGGCACCCGGCCCGGGGTGGCCAGGGACACCAGCGTCATGGTGAGGAAGCCGAGCGGCACGGACCACAGGGCCGGCCAGGCGAGCAGCGCGTGCAGGGTGCCGGTACCGGTGCCGGGGTATCCGGCCATCGTCGCGGCGACCGCGACGAAGGCCGCGCCGCCGCCGACCAGCATCCCGGCCGCGGCTCCGGGCGGGGTCAGCCGACGCCACCAGATCCCGAGGACCAGCAGCGGGCAGAACGAGGACGCGGACACGGCGAAGGCGAGTCCCACGGCGTCGGCGACGGGCAGTCCGCCCACCAGCATGCTGGCGGCCAGCGGCACGGCCATCGCGAGCGCGGTGCCCAGTCGGAAGTGCCGTACCCCGCGCGAGGGCAGCACGTCCTGCGTGAGCACCCCGGCCACCGCCATGGTCAGCCCGGACGCCGTGGACAGGAACGCGGCGAACGCCCCGCCCGCCACCAGCGCGCCGAGCAGATCCGCCCCGAGCCCGCCGATCATCCGGTCCGGCAGCAGCAGTACGGCCGCGTCCGCGTCCCCGCTGAGGGTGAGCTCGGGGGCGTACAGCCGGCCCAGTGCCCCGTACACCGGCGGCAGGAGGTAGAAGGCGCCGATCAGACCGAGTACCGCGACGGTGGTGCGGCGGGCGGCGACCCCGTGCGGGCTGGTGTAGAAGCGGACGACGACGTGCGGGAGGCCCATCGTGCCGAGGAAGGTGGCGAGGATCAGCCCGTAGGTGGCGTAGAGCGGGCGCTCCTCGCGGCCCTCGGCCAGGGAGGTCGACATCCCGCCGGTGCTGCGGCGGTCGGCCACCGGGACCGGGTCGCCCGCGGCGAAGGTCAGCCGGGTGCCGCGCCCGATGTGGTGGACGCCGGCCGGGAGCCGTACGTGCTCCTGCGTGTAGCGCCGGCCGTCGACCGTGCCCGTCGCCGTGACGCCCAGCGGGCCGGCGAGTTTCAGGTCGAGGGTGTCGTCGACGCGCACGACCCGCTGCTCGCGGAAGGTGGCCGGTTCGTCGAAGGCGTGGCGCGGCGCTCCGTCGCCCTGCCAGGCCAGGAACAGGAACAGCGCGGGGACCAGCAGGGCGGTGAGCTTCAGCCAGTACTGGAAGGCCTGGACGAAGGTGATGCTGCGCATGCCCCCCGCGGCGACCGTGGCGACCACCACGATCGCGACGAGCACCCCGCCGAACCAGTCGGGCGCGTCGGTCAGCACGGCCAGGGTCAGCCCCGCGCCTTGCAGTTGCGGCAGCAGATAGAGCCAGCCGACACCCACGACGAAGGCGCCGGCCAGGCGTCGTACCGCCTGCGAGGCCAGCCGGGCCTCCGCGAAGTCGGGCAGCGTATAGGCCCCGGAGCGGCGCAGCGGGGCGGCCACGAACAGGAGCAGCACGAGGTAGCCCGCGGTGTAGCCGACGGGGTACCAGAGCATGTCGGGGCCCTGGACCAGGACGAGGCCCGCGATGCCGAGGAAGGAGGCCGCGGACAGGTACTCGCCGCTGATGGCGGCCGCGTTGAGGCGTGGGCCCACCGTGCGCGAGGCCACGTAGAAGTCGGAGGTGGTCCGGGATATGCGCAGGCCGAACGCGCCGACCAGGACGGTCGCCACGACGACCAGGGCGACCGCGGGAACGGCGTACGTCTGGTTCACCGGGCGGCTCCCGCCCCGGCACCCACGAGGTGTCTCACCGGTCCTCCACCAGCCGCACGAAGTCCTTCTCGTTGCGTTCCGCGCGGCGCACGTACCAGGCGGCCAGCAGCACCAGCGGCGGGTAGAGACAGAAGCCCAGGACGGCCCACTCCAGGCTCGCGCCGTCGGGCATCGCGGCGAAGACGAGGGGCAGCGGGCCGACGAGCAGCACCAGCACGGCGAACACCGTGAGGCCGGCCCGCAGCTGGCTGTGCATCAGCGAGCGGACGTAGGTGTGGCCCAGGGTGGTCTGTTCGTCGATCTCGGTCCTGGGGCGGTAGTAGCCGGACGTCCTGCGGGTGCGCCGGGGCACCCCGGTGACGACCACCCGGCGTTCGGTCGGATCCTGCGGCACGCGGCCCTCCTCAGCTCGTGGTCCGGCGCAGCAGCAGATCACGCAGTTCGCGGGTGTGCCGACGGCTGACCTGGAGTTCGACGGAGTCGATCAGGACGCTCACCGTGCCCGCGTCCAGCCGGAGTTCGTCGATGTGGCGCAGCGCGACGAGATGGCGCCGGTGGATGCGCACGAAACCGCGGGAGCGCCAGCGGTCCTCCAGGGTGGACAGCGGGATGCGGACGAGATGGTTGCCCTGGGCGGTGTGCAGGCGCGCGTAGTCGCCGTGGGCCTCGACGTGGGTGATCTCCTCGACGGCCACGAAGCGGGTGACGCCGCCGAGTTCGACGGAGATGTGGTCCGGGTCGGGCTCGTGCACCGGTATCAGCGGGGCGGTGTCCATGAGCTGGGCGGCCCGGCGCACGGCCTCGGCGAGGCGCTCCCTGCGTACCGGTTTCAGTACGTAGTCGACGGCCTTGAGGTCGAAGGCCTGGACGGCGAAACCCTCGTGCGCGGTGACGAACACGACGAGCGGCGGCTTCGCGAACCCGGTGAGCAGCCGGGCCATGTCGAGGCCGTCGAGCCCGGGCATCTGGATGTCGAGGAAGACGACGTCGATCGCCTCGGGGCCGCCGGGGCCCGATTCCAGCGCCCGGTTGATCCGGCGCAGCGCCTCGGTCGCACCGCTCGCGCCCTCGGCACTGCTGACCCGTGGATCGGCGTTCAGCAGATAGAGGAGCTCCTCGAGGGAGGGTTGTTCGTCGTCGACGGCGAGCGCGCGCAGCATGAAGGTGGAGTGTAAGAGCATTTCCTACGTCTGGACATGCGCGGGGCGTGGACGGCGCCGCGGCACGGGCCGGGGACGCCGTCGCGGGGCCGGACCGGGGCGGCTCGCTGGATACAGTGCCGCCATGAACAGCAAGCCCGCCGTGTTCGACGACCTCGACCGCAAGATCATCACGGAGCTGATGGCGAACGCCAGGACCAGTTTCGCGGAGATCGGCGCCACGATCGGCCTGTCGGCCACGGCCGTCAAACGCCGGGTCGACCGGCTGCGCGAGACCGGCGTCATCACGGGCTTCACGGCCACGGTGAAGCCGACGGCGCTCGGCTGGCGTACGGAGGCGTACGTGGAGGTGTACTGCGAGGGCGCCGCGCCGCCCCGGCGGCTCGCGGAGGTGGTCCGCAACCACCCGGAGATCACGGCGGCGATGACCGTGACCGGTGGCGCGGACGCGCTGCTGCACGTGCGGGCGACCGATGTGGAGCACTTCGAGGAGGTGCTGGAGCGGATCCGCACCGAGCCGTTCATCCGGAAGACGGTCAGCTACATGGTGCTGTCCCATCTGCTGCCGGAGGCTCCGGAGGCGGGGGCGACGCACGCCGCCCCGGGTGACGCAGGAATCATGCGTTGACCTCTCCGATCACGCAGTAATCCTGCGCACACGCGCAGCTCTCGTCGCTTGTCGGACGTCTCCCCCTTTTCTTACCTTGGAGGCACACCCCACCCGACACCGCAGGAAGCGGAGGAGCCACTCTGTGCCCGACAGCCGTGTGCCGCGCCCCCGGCGCTTTCTTGTCTGCGAACCCAGACACTTCGCCGTGCAGTACGCGATCAATCCCTGGATGCATCCCGACGCGCAGGTGGACGTCGATCTCGCCCACGGCCAGTGGCAGGCGCTGATCAGCGCCTATCGCGCCCACGGCCACAGCGTCGACTCCGTCGAGCCGGTCACCGACCTACCGGACATGGTCTTCGCCGCCAACTCCGCGCTCGTCCTCGCGGGCCGGGTCTTCGGCTCGCTCTTCCACGCCCCGCAGCGCCGCCCCGAGTCCACCGCGTACGAGACGTGGTTCAAGGCGGCCGGATTCGACGTCCACCGCCCCGAGTCGGTGTGCGAGGGCGAGGGCGACCTGGTCCCGGTGGGCCGGTACGTGCTGGCCGGCACCGGCTTCCGCACCACCCGCGAGGCCCATCGCGAGGTGCAGGAGTTCTTCGGCGTCCCGGTGATCAGCCTCCAGCTGGTGGATCCGCGCTTCTACCACCTGGACACCGCGCTGTTCGTGCTCGACGACGGCAGCGGCGGCCACGAGGCCAACATCGCGTACTACCCGGAGGCGTTCTCGCCCGGCAGCCGCGAGGCGCTGGACCGGCTCTTCCCGGACGCGGTGATCGCCACCCACGAGGACGCGATGGCGTTCGGCCTCAACTCCGTCTCCGACGGCCATCACGTGTTCATCTCACCGCGGGCCGAGGCCCTCGCCGGCCGGCTCGTGCGCCACGGCTACGTTCCCGTCCCCGTCGACCTGTCGGAGTTCCACAAGGCCGGCGGCGGCATCAAGTGCTGCACTCAGGAGATCCGCTCATGACCGCTCCCGCCCGTACGCGTACCTCCGACGACGTCATCCGCGCCGAAGCTCCCGTCCTGGCGCACAACTACCACCCGCTGCCCGTGGTCGTGGCCCGCGCCGAGGGCACCTGGGTCGAGGACGTCGAAGGGCGCCGCTACCTCGACATGCTGGCCGGGTACTCGGCCCTCAACTTCGGCCACCGCCACCCGGCCCTGGTCGAGGCCGCGCACCGCCAGCTCGACCGGCTGACCCTCACCTCGCGCGCGTTCCACAACGACCAGCTCGCCCGGTTCGCGGAGTCGCTGGCCGCGTTGACGGGCCAGGACATGGTGCTGCCGATGAACACCGGCGCCGAAGCGGTGGAGAGCGCCATCAAGGTGGCCCGCAAGTGGGCGTACGAGGTGAAGGGCGTCCCGGCCGACCGGGCGACGATCGTGGTGGCCGCCGACAACTTCCACGGCCGGACGACCACCATCGTCAGCTTCTCCACGGACGAGAGCGCCCGCGCCGGCTTCGGCCCCTTCACGCCGGGCTTCCGCGTGGTCCCGTACAACGACCTCGCCGCCCTCGAAGCGGCCGTCGACGAGACGACGGCGGCCGTGCTCATCGAGCCCATCCAGGGCGAGGCGGGCGTCGTGATCCCGGACGACGGCTATCTGGCCGGCGTACGCGAGCTGACCCGGCGCGCCGGGTGTCTGTTCGTCGCGGACGAGATCCAGTCGGGACTCGGGCGGACGGGCAGCACGCTGGCCGTCGACCACGAGGGCGTCGTCCCGGACATGGTGCTGCTCGGCAAGGCGCTCGGCGGCGGCATCGTGCCGGTCTCCGCCGTGGTCGCCCGCCGCGACGTGCTCGGGGTGCTGCGGCCGGGCGAGCACGGGTCGACGTTCGGCGGCAACCCGCTGTCGGCCGCGGTGGGCTCGGCGGTGGTGGAACTGCTGGAGACGGGTGAATTCCAGCGCAGGGCCGCCGAGCTGGGCGTGGTCCTCAGGGGCGGCCTGCAGGCGCTCGTGGGCCGGGGCGTCCTCGGCTTCCGTTCGCGCGGGCTGTGGGCGGGCGTGGACATCGACCCCGCCATCGGTACGGGCCGCGAGATCAGCGAACGCCTCATGCGGGAGGGGGTTCTGGTCAAGGACACGCACGGGTCCACCATCCGGCTCGCGCCTCCGCTGACCATCACCGGCGAGGAACTCCGGTCGGCTCTCGGGTCGCTGGAGAAGGTGCTGACACAAGAGGTCTGATACCGGCCATGTGACGACAGAGCGTGACACCCGGATGGTTACGCCTGGCGAGAGCCGCGCCTACACTGATCGCTCCCCCGGGGATTGAAGGAGCGTCGGAGTGTTTTATTACGTGCTCAAGTATGTGCTTCTGGGTCCACTGTTGAGGCTGGTGTTCCGGCCTCGGATCGAGGGCCTGGAGCACGTACCCGCGTCGGGCGCGGCCATCGTCGCCGGAAATCACCTGTCGTTCGCGGACCACTTCCTGATGCCCGCGATCCTCAAACGGCGCATCACCTTCCTCGCGAAGGCCGAGTACTTCACGGGTCCCGGGATCAAGGGCCGGCTGACCGCCGCGTTCTTCCGCAGCGCCGGACAGATCCCGGTGGACCGCTCGGGCAAGGAGGCCGGCCAGGCGGCCATCCGCGAGGGACTCGGCGTGCTGCGCAAGGACGAGCTGCTCGGCATCTACCCGGAGGGCACCCGCTCGCACGACGGGCGCCTGTACAAGGGCAAGGTCGGCGTCGCGGTGATGGCCCTCAAGGCCCAGGTGCCGGTGATCCCCTGCGCGATGATCGGTACGTTCGAGGCCCAGCCGCCGGGCCAGAAGATCCCCAAGGTCCACCCCGTGGTGATCCGCTTCGGCGAACCCCTCGACTTCTCCCGCTACGACGGGATGGAGAACGAGAAGGCCATCCTGCGCGCCATCACCGACGAGATCATGTACGCCATCCTGACCCTCTCCGAGCAGGAGTACGTCGACCGTTACGCGGCCGTCGCCAAGGCCGAGGAAGCCGCCGAGAAGGCGGAGCGGGCGCGCAAGTTCCCCCGGATGCCGCTGAGTTGACCGAAGGGGGCGACCGGAGTTCCGGCCGCCCCCCTCACCGTGTACGAGCCCGGACTACGGCTTCGGCGTGGCGTGCGGTGCGCAGGTCACGTCGGCGGCATCCGTCTTGCCGGTGAGCAGGTACGTGTCCACCCGGTCGTTGATGCACGGGTTGACCAGGCCGGTCACACCGTGCGAACCGGCGTCCTTCTCGGTGATCAGGCGAGAGCCCTTGAACCGCTTGTGCAGCTCGACGGCGCCTTCGTACGGAGTGGCGGCGTCACGCTGCGACTGGACGATCAGGACGGCGGGCAGACCCTTGCCGGTCTTGACGTCCACCGGCGTCTGCTGCTTGGCCGGCCAGGTGGCGCAGGGCAGGTTCATCCACGCGTTGGCCCACGTCATGAACGGGTAGTCCTTGTTCAGCCGCGTGTTGTCCCGGTCCCACTTCTTCCAGCTGGTGGGCCACTTGGCGTCGGCGCACTCGACGGCCGTGTAGACGGCGTTGCCGTTCTCCGAGGAGATGTTGCCCGCGGTGTCCGACAGGTCGGGCGAGGCGGCGTCGACGAGCGCCTGGGTGTCACCGGCGACGTACTTGCTGAACACCGTCGCGACCGGCACCCACGAGGAGTCGTAGTACGGGGCGCTCTGGAAGAAGGCGATCAGTTCGGCCGGGCCGACGACGCCACCGAGCGGGCTCTTCTTCGCGGTGGCACGCAGCTTCAGCCACTGGTCCTGCACCTTGGCGCGGGTGTTGCCGAGGTGGAAGGTCGCGTCGTTCTTGGCGACCCAGTCCTGCCAGTCCTTCCAGCGGCCCTCGAAGGCGATGTCCTGGTTGAGGTTGGCCTCGTACCAGATGTTCTCCCGCGACGGGTCGACGACGCTGTCGACGACCATGCGACGGACGTGGCCCGGGAAGAGCGTGCCGTAGACGGCGCCGAGGTACGTGCCGTACGAGACGCCGAGGAAGTTGAGCTTCTTCTCGCCGAGAGCGGCCCGGATGACGTCCAGGTCGCGCGCGGTGTTCGGCGTGGTCATCTGCGGCAGCATGGCACCGCTGCGCTCGGCACAGCCGTCCGCGTACTCGGCGGCGAGCTTGCGCTGGGCGCGCTTGTCCGCCTCGGAGTCCGGGACGGGGTCGGCCTTGGGTGCCTTCACGAACTCCTGCGGGTCGATGCAGGAGATGGGCGCCGAGTGGCCGACACCGCGCGGGTCGAAGCCCACGAAGTCGTACCCCTTGGCCGTGTTCGCCCAGACCGGGTTCTTGTTGGTGACCCGGGTCGGGAAGCGCATGCCCGAGGCGCCGGGGCCGCCCGGGTTGTAGACGAGGGCGCCCTGGCGCTCCTCCTTGGTGCCGGTGTTCGCGATGCGGTCGACGGCGAGCTTGATCTGCTTGCCGTTCGGGTGGGCGTAGTCGAGGGGCACGCTGACCCAGCCGCACTGGATCGGCTTCGCGAAGCCCCAGTCCGCCGGGCAGTCCTGCCAGTCGATCCCGGCCTTTGCGGCCTTGGCCGCAGCGACGGCGGCACCCCGCGCTTCCCGGTCCTGGCCGTGCCGCGAGTCGGCCGTGGCCGACGGCGCCGCGACGGCGCCGGCTATCAGGGTCGCCGTGACCAGCGCGCCGGCCGAGCCGAACGCTGTCACCCGCCTATTCGGTCGCATACCACTCAAGTGGGACCTCCCCGTACATCGTTGCGATTGGTACGGGGATCCTTTCGGCTGTGAGGTCCCTGGCAACAGATGCGACCTGGCTTCTTTACCGATCCGATAACCGGTGCGCGGGGCCCCGTTCAGCGGAGAGCAGGTCAGCCGAGTGCGTGCAGCGCCTCGTCCAGGGTCCGCCGCAACCGCAGTCCGTCGGGTGCGAGGGCGGTCACCAGAACACCGGGACCGGCGAGCGGTGTCAGCGCCGCGTACTCCCCCAGCAGCCGGGGCGTCACCGGTTCGTGCTCGAACTCCGGCCGTACGACGACCAGTTGACCGAGGGCCCGATGTCCCGCCAGCACGGCCGGGCCGTCCCAGCCGCCGGGTGCGCCGGGCCCGCAGGACAGCTCCTGGTCGAGCAGCGGCCGGCCGTCGAGACGTACCGTGAGACGGCTGGTGAGCCGGCCCGGCTCCTCGCCGGCCCGTCCGAGCACCTGCTCCTCCCGGAAGACGAGCCGGGCGCCGGCCGCGAGCTCGATGCAGGAGGAAACGGACAACTCGCTCCCGTTGGCGGAAATCAGCTGTTCGGGCAGCCAGCGCAGTTCCCCGCCCGCGGCGACGGTGAGCCGGACGTCGTAGCGCGCCTCGCCCTTGGCCTGACCCGGCAGGGCGATCGTGGCGGCGGCCGATCCGACGTGGAGCAGCGCCCGTTCACCCGCCCGCGCCTCGACCGTGAGGTGGTCACCGCCGAGCGGGCCGCTCATGGCACCGACCAGCACGACCCGGGCCTCGGCGCCATGGGCGCGCGTACGGCGCGGCGCGAGCGGCCCCTCCCCCTCCAGCACCGGCAGCGACGTGCCGCCTCTGCCGTCGTCCTGCGCAACGATCCGTGCGGTGGCCCGTACTCCGGCCGTCATGCCGTCCACGCGGCGAGCCGCTCCCGCACCCAGTCGGCGACGGGCGTGACCCCCGGCTCGGTCCGCAGCGACTGGAAGACGACCGGCAGTTCGGCCCGCTGCGCCTTGGCGTCGGCGGCCATCCGCCCCAGATCGGATCCGACGTACGGCGCGAGGTCGGTCTTGTTGACGACGAGCAGGTCGGCCGTCGTCACACCGGGGCCGCCCTTGCGCGGGATGTCGTCACCGCCCGCGACATCGATCACGAAGACCTGCGCGTCGACCAGCCCCTTGGAGAAGGTCGCGGTGAGGTTGTCGCCCCCGGACTCGACGAGGATCAGGTCCAGCGGGCCGACCTCGTCCTCCAGGTCCTCGACCGCTTCGAGGTTCGCGGAGATGTCGTCGCGGATGGCCGTGTGCGGACAGGCCCCCGTCTCGACGGCGGTGATCCGCTCGGGCGGCAGCACGGCCTCCCGCAGCAGGAACTCGGCGTCCTCGCGCGTATAGATGTCGTTGGTGACGACGGCGAGGGACAGGTCGTCGCGCAGCGTCCGACAGAGCGCGGCGACGGTGGCCGTCTTCCCCGAGCCCACGGGCCCACCGAGCCCGATCCGCAGCGCCCGGCGCGTGCCATCGGGACGGTGAGCGTCGGCACTGACGGCGGAGGGTCCGTCGTGATGGTGGTCAAGATGCATGGCTACAGCTCCAGAGGATCTTTCAGCCCGTCCGGCGTTCGAGGACGAGCGCGTCAGCGCGGTACCGGGGAGTCTGGGGGCAGAGCCCCCGGAGACGGGACGGGTAGGGGCGGAGGGGGCGAGAAACGCCTACGACGCGAACAGCCGCACTGGCCACCCCGCATGCACCTCCGCACTGATCTCCAGCAACGGAGCCGACGCGGCAGGCAGCGCACCCACCCCTTCGGCAGGAACACGGCGGGCCGCGTCGACCGCCTGCCCGGCCACCAGATCCAGCTCCGGCGCGAGCCGGGCAAGGACCGCGGTCGCGTCGAACGGGTCAAGGCTCAGCAGCCGCACCGTCGCGGTCGCGGGCCCGCTGACACCCTCGTACAGGGAGCAGTACGCGGCGTCGTCCGGCCCCAGCCCGGCAGCCCGGGCAGCCAGCCCGAGGACGACGGGCTGATGAGCGCCCTTGGGGAACTCCCGTGCCAGCGCGTCCAGTTCGGCCGAGGGCCAGGTCGCCCGGGCGGCCCGCATCAGCTGCCGCCCGAGCCGCCGCGCGGCACCCCGCAACGCGGGCGACGGCGTTCGGGCGTCCGCGGCCGTGTCCAGCTCCAGCGGATCGACCCCGAGCGCGGCGGCCGCGGCCAGCGCGGCCGACACCAGGCCGGCCGTGTGCAACCGCCCCCGGCAGAAGTCCGCCAGACTCGGCGCCCCGGTGATCCGGCCGGCCTTGACGGCGGCCTCGGCGCCGCCGGAGTGGGCGTGCCCCCCGGCGGGAAAGCGGCCGTCAGCGAGGACGAGCAGTGCTGCGCGCGACATCAGAAGAGGAAGTAACGCTGGGCCATGGGCAGTTCGGCGGCGGGCGCGGCCTCCACCAGCTCCCCGTCGATGTGCACGGCGAAGCTGTCGGGGTCGATCCGCACCTGCGGCCGTGCGTCGTTCTCCCGCATGTCGGCCTTGGTCACCGCCCGGGTGGACTCGATGGCGACGAACCGCTTCCCGAGCCCCAGCCGCTCCGGCAGCCCGTCCTCGATGGCCAGCGGCGCCACGAAGTTGAACGAGTTGGCGGCCGGTGCCCGTCCGATCGCCCCGAACATGGGCCGGGGCAGGATCGGCTGCGGGGTCGGGATCGAGGCGTTGGCGTCGCCCATCTGCGCGTACGCGATCTGCCCGCCCTTGATGACGAGATGCGGCTTGACGCCGAAGAAGGCGGGCTCCCAGAGCACCAGGTCGGCGAGCTTGCCGGGCTCCACGGAGCCGATCTCACGGGCCAGTCCCTGCGCGAGCGCCGGGTTGATCGTGTACTTGGCGACATAGCGACGTACGCGGTGGTTGTCGGCGCTGCCGTCACCCGGCAGCGCGCCGCGGCGCCGCTTCATCACGTGCGCCGTCTGCCAGGTGCGCATGATGACCTCGCCGACCCGGCCCATCGCCTGGGAGTCCGACGAGATGATCGAGATGGCACCGAGGTCGTGCAGGATGTCCTCGGCCCCGATGGTGGAGGGCCGGATCCGCGACTCCGCGAAGGCCAGGTCCTCCGGGACGGACGCGTTGAGGTGGTGGCAGACCATCAGCATGTCGAGGTGTTCCTCGGCGGTGTTGACGGTGTAGGGCCGGGTCGGGTTGGTCGAGCTGGGCAGCACGTGCGGCTCGGAGACCACGGTCATGATGTCGGGCGCGTGCCCGCCGCCCGCACCCTCGGTGTGGTACGCGTGGATGGTGCGGCCCGCGATCGCGGCGAGCGTGTCACCGACGAACCCGGCTTCGTTGAGCGTGTCCGTGTGGATCGCGATCTGCGTGCCGGTCCGGTCGGCGACCGTCAGCGCGGCGTCGATCGCGGCCGGCGTCGAGCCCCAGTCCTCGTGGATCTTCAGGCCGAGCGCTCCCCCGCGGATCTGCGAGAGCATCGCCTCCTGGGAGACGGTGTTGCCCTTGCCGAGCAGACCGAAGTTGAGCGGGTACTGCTCCATCGCCTCCATCATCCGGGCGAGGTGCCAGGGACCGGGCGTGACCGTGGTCGCCTTGGATCCCTCGGCGGGGCCGGTGCCGCCGCCGACGAGCGTCGTGATCCCGGAGGCCAGCGCCTCGTCGGCGATCTGCGGACAGATGAAGTGGACGTGCGCGTCGATGGCGCCCGCCGTCAGGATCCGCCCGTTGCCCGCGATGATCTCCGTCTCCGGGCCGATGACGAGGTCCGGGTGCACACCGTCCATGGTGTCCGGGTTGCCCGCCTTGCCCAGCGCGGTGATCCGGCCGTCGCGGATGCCGACGTCGGCCTTGACGATGCCCCAGTGGTCGATGACCACCACACCCGTGATGACCGTGTCGGGGGTGCCGTCTGCGCGCGTAGCGCGCGACTGGCCCATGGATTCGCGGATGACCTTGCCCCCGCCGAACACCGCCTCGTCGCCGGCGAGTCCGGGACCGCCGGCGCGGTCCTCCTCGATCTCGATCAGCAGGTCGGTGTCGGCGAGCCGGATGCGGTCGCCGGTGGTGGGGCCGAACAGATCGGCGTACGCGGCTCGCGAGATCTCAGGCATCGAGGGCACCTCCGACCTCGCCGCGGAGGCCGGGCACCACACGGGCGCCGGCGAGGGGGACGAGTTCGACGTCGACGGGGATCCCGGGCTCGAAGCGCACGGCGGTGCCGGCGGAGACGTTGAGCCGCAGGCCGCGCGCGGCCGGGCGGTCGAACTCCAGACCCGGATTGGCCTCGGCGAAGTGGTAGTGGGAGCCGACCTGGACGGGCCGGTCGGCGGCGTTGAGGACGGTGAGCCGGGTGACCTCGCGGCCTTCGTTGAAGGCGACGGGTCCGTCGGCGAACAGGATCTCTCCGGGAATCACGGCGCTCCCTCCCCGTCAGACGATCGGGTCGTGGACGGTGACGAGCTTGGTGCCGTCCGGGAAGGTGGCCTCGACCTGGACGTCGTGGATCATCTCGGGGATCCCCGCCATGACGTCGTCCCGGTTGAGCAGTTTGCGTCCGGAGGACATGAGTTCGGCGACGGTACGGCCGTCGCGCGCGCCTTCGAGGATGTGCGACGTGATCAGGGCGACGGTCTCGGGGTGGTTCAGTTTGAGCCCGCGGGCCCGTCGCTTCTCGGCCACGTCGGCGGCCACATGGATCAGCAGCCTCTCTTGCTCGTGCGGGGTCAGTTGCACGGCGTCCCACCTCACAGTCTCGCTCCGGACCGTGCGGGGTCCGGTTGCCGCAGCCACCGCGACGGGATAGGTGTAACACACAGACAGATTGCCCGATCATGCGCAATCCGGATACAAAAACCCCTGGTGGCGTGGATCGGCAGGCTAGTTGGACGGAGTTTCAACTACGTTAACCAGCCCTTGATCCACTTATGACCGCGAGCTGGGCTCTCCCATACTCATCAGACCCCGCAGCCCGTCCTGCAGGACCGACAGCGGTACGAAGCCGAACAGTGCCATCTGCGCGGCGAACCCCTGCGCCACGGCGATCATGGTCCGGGCGACACTCTCCGGCGAGACGTCGTCACGCATCATCCCCGCGGCCTGGTACCCCTCGACGACCTTCACCCAGGCCGCGCGGACCTTGTCGTACCCCTCATTGATGACCCTCGACAGCTCGGCGTTGCGCAACGTCTCGGTCCACACCTGGACGATCAGCCGCGGGAGGGCGGACTCCCCCTCGTCCATCAGTCCGGGCTTCATGTCCAGGACCTCGTACAGGACGTGCCCCACGAGGACGTCCGGCAGCGGAGGCGGGTGCCGCTCGGCGGCCGCCTCGAAGATGGTGCGGATCTCGTCCAGCACTTCGGTGACGATGGCCCCGATCAGCTCCTCCTTGCCGCTGAAGTAGCGGTAGACGGCCCCCGCGGAGAGGTCGACCTCCTTCAGTACGTCCTGCATCGACGTGGCATGGAAGCCGTTGCGGGCGAAGCAGAGCGCGGCGCGTCGAGGATCTGACGGCGGCGGGCGTCGAGGTGTTCCTGGGATACGCGAGCCACGTCCGCACGATAAAACGAACATTCCTTCTTGACAGGCATCTCGGCCGCAGGGCAGTGCGGAACCGTAAAACGAACGATCCTTCTCTCAGGATCACCGCTTGTCCGCGCCCAGCGAAACGAGGAAAGCCATGTCCGCCACCTCCGCCACCGCCGCCGGACGGCCACCGTATGGTCGCGGTGATCGATGGTCCCGGTTCTGGTGGCCCTGGCGCTCTGGGCCTTCGCCTGGCCGTCCGCCCGACTCGCGCCGCACGATCTGCCGCTCGGTGTGGCCGGGCCCGCCACCGCGACCGCCCAGGTGGAGCGGCAACTGGCGGCGCGCGAGGGCGCCTTCGAGATCCACCGGTACGCCGACGAGTCCGCGGCCCGGGACGCCGTCGAGGACCGGACCGTATACGGCGCGGTGGTGGTCACGGCCCGGGGACCCGAGTTGCTCACCGCGTCCGCCGCGAGCCCGCTCGTCGCTCAACTCCTCCAGCAGGCGATGGCCGAACAGGCGCCGAAGGGCACCGAGTTGACGACCGTCGATGTCGTGCCCACCCCCGCGACCGACCCGCGCGGGGCCGCGCTCGGCGCCGGCGTGCTGCCGATGGCGCTGGCCGGCATGGCGGCCGGGGTCGTGGTGACGCTGCTCGGCCTGCACGGTGGGCGAGCGGCTGTCACGCTGCTCGCGGCCGCCGCCCTGGTCGGGCTGGTGGCCGCCGCGATCCTGGACAGCTGGCTGGGCGTGCTGTCCGGCGGGTGGTGGGCCGAGGCCGGGGTGCTCGGCCTGTCGGCGCTGGCGGTGAGCGCCGCCGTCACCGGACTCTCGGCGCTCCTCGGACGGGCCGGCATCGGCATCGGCATCGGCGCGCTCCTGGTGATCCTCCTCGGCAACCCGTTCTCCGGAGCCACTTCGGCTCCCCAGATGCTGCCCGAGCCGGCCGGGGCGATCGGTCAGTGGCTGCCGCCGGGCGCGGGGGCCTCGCTGCTGCGCTCGGTGTCGTTCTTCGACGGGGCCGCGGCGACCGGCCCCGCGCTGACCCTGACCTGGTGGGCCGCGCTCGGGCTGGGAGCGGTCGTGCTGAGCAGCATTCTCAAGCGCGAGCGCCCAGCCACCGAGCCGGCGGCCGAACGGGAGCCCGCGCTCGCGGGGTGACCACGTACAGAGCGGGGCTCGCCGCCGCCGAACGCACGCTGGAACGCCTGGACATCACCCGCGAGACGATGCCGGAACTGCCCGCGGAGGACGGCATCGAGCCGCCCGAGCCGTTGCCGCCCGGCTACCGCGAGGTCCTCGCCGCCCTCGAGCAGGCCGGGCACGGGCCCCGCGCGAAGGAGGTCTGCGAGATGCTCGGCGTCGGCACCGAGCCGCGGCACACCGAGAGCATCCGCGCCCAGCTGAAACGTCTGGTCGACCGCGACATCCTCACCGAACCCGAACCCGAAGCCGGAACTGGCCTGTTCACCCTCCCCCAGCCGGCATCCGTGCACCCCAGGGCCCGGGCTCCGAGGCGCAGGTCGGCTGCCGCGACTGGCCCCTCCCCGACCTGTTTCCGGACATCTGTTCCCAGGTGCGGCGCACCGAGGAAGACACGGCCTTCCTCGGCCCTCCACGCCTGCGCATGATCGAGTCGACAGTGCCCGGCACCCCCGAGGGAGGAAGCGATGACTACGGAGCACACGGACCGGCCCCCCGCGCACGACGTGCGGGGATACGCCGAGTCGTCGGACGGGCCCGCACGTCTCTTCCGTCTCGACGGCAGGCGGGCGGTGGTGATCGGCGCGGGCAGCGGCATCGGTGCGGCAAGCGCGCGGGCCCTTGCCGCACATGGCGCCGCCGTGGTCTGCGCCGACCTCGACCTCGCAGCGGCCACCACCACCGCCACCGAGATCGGCGCCGAGCCCTACTTGCTGGATCTCCTCGACCGCGACGCCGTGCGAGCGGCGCCCGCCGCACTCGGTGAGGTCGACGTGCTGGTCTTCACCCCGGCGACGAACATCCGCAGGCGGCTGGTCGACTACTCCGATGCCGAGTTCGACGGGATCGTCGAACTCAACCTGCGGGCGCCGTTCGACCTCCTGCGTGCCTTCGGAAGGCCCATGGCGGAACGTGGGCGGGGCTCGATCATCGGCGTGTCCTCGATCCGCGCCGTGACCGTCGAGCCCGCGCAGGGGATCTACTCCGCGACGAAGGCCGGCCTCGTGGCCCTGCTCCGTACGGCGGCCGCGGAGTTGGGTCCGCTCGGTGTGCGGGTGAACGCGCTGGCCCCCGGGGTCGTCGAGTCCCCGATGACGACCTGGGCGCAGTCCGATCCCGTGCGGTACAACGCCTACACCGCGAAGACCGCGCTGGGCCGCTGGGCGCAGCCCGAGGAGATGGCGGGTGCGGTGGTGTTCCTGGCCTCGGACGCGGCGAGTTACGTGACCGGGAGCATGCTGACCGTCGACGGCGGGTGGACGGCCGTCGACGGCCGCTACGAACCGCCGGAGTGAGCCGAGCGAGCGCCGGGGCCCTTCGGCGGGCTTCCGGGAACTGTCAGGTCCCGGAGAACATGGCCTTCGCCATCGCCTGTCCGTCGCCGATCGTGTCGATGACGACCAGCGGGTTCGAGTAGTCCCGCCAGTGGACGATCCGACGGTCGCGGATCGTCACGATCGAGACGTAGTGCTGGTGGTAGGGCCTGCCTGTGGTGACCCCGGTGCCGTGGCTCGCGTACTCCAGGATCACCACGCCGGGTGTGGCCGTCGCGTAGACCTTGGCGTCGCTCATGCGGTCGAGGGTGATGATGCGCCCGTAGCCGCGGAACGAATCGATGATCGCCTGACGTCCCCGGAGTTCGGGCGGTGTGCCCGGGGGTGCGTAGACGAACTCCATGACGACGTCGTCCGCGAACAGGTCGAAGTAGCGGTCTCCGTCGGCCAGCCCTGCGAGTGAGTCCTCGACGAGCTTGATGAAGGGGGCCAGGGCCTTGAATTCTGCGTAGTCGACCATTGTCTCTCCTCGGTGGTTCTGGTCCCGGACTCAGACCTGGTTGTTCCACATGCGGAACACGGTGCACTTGGCGTGCTCGTCGAAGGTCACGGTCCAGAGGTTGGTGAAGGCGCCGAGCTCCTTGTAGACGCCCGTACCGCCGATGGCGGCCGTGTCTCCGTTGATCATGAAGAGGGTCCAGTCGAAGTCCCAGCCGCCCTGCTGCCAGGCCTCCCGGCTCCGCCAGCCCTTCACGATGTCCTCGCGGCCGATCCAGTGCGTCTCGTACGGCCACTCGTGGTATTCGGCATCGGCGGCGAAGAGGGACGCGATGTCTTCCGGCCCGTTGCTGCGCCAGGCGCGCACGTAGCCGGCCACCCATTCCTCCACTTGCTCCTTCGTGGGCACGATCGGCTCCCTCTTCGATGTCGTTCGATGTCGTTCGATGTCGTTCGATGTCGTCGGTCGCGGTCACGGGTCCGTGACCGGAGTTCAGGACGCAGCCGTCGAAGCCGTTCCGTTGCGGCGGACCGTGATGGTCCGGGGCGCGGTGAACTCGACCAGGCCCTCGGGTCCGCTCTCGGAGCCGAGGCCGGACTGTTTGTGGCCCGCGAAGGTGACATACGGGGTGAGGTGCTGGACCTCGTTGATCCACACCGTGCCCGCCTCCAGGCGTCGGCCGACGGCCAGGGCCGCTTGGGGGTCGGCCGACCAGACGGACGCGCCGAGTCCGTACTCGCCCGCGTTGGCCCGGGTGACGGCGTCCTCGACGTCGTCGAACCGGAGGAGCGGCAGAATCGGGCCGAACTGCTCCTCCTGGACGATGCGCGACTCCTCCGGGGGGTTGTCCACGAGCGTCAGCGGCACGAAATAGCCGGGCCTGTCCTGGCTCTGGCTCTGCTGCGCGCCACCGACGGCGAAGCTGTGGCCGTGCGCCCGGGAGTCGTCCAGGAGGCCGAGGATCCGGTCGTACTGCGGGCGGTTCTGGACCGGGCCGAGGCGCACGCCCGCCTCGGTACCGGGGCCCATCCGCACAGTGCCGGCGTAGGCGGCCAGGGCCTGCTTCAGCGGCTCGTAGACGTCTCGGTGGATGTAGAGGCGTTTGATCGCCAGGCAGACCTGGCCGCTGTTGGCGAAGGCCCCCCAGAACAGCTTCTCGGCGACGGCCGGGACGTCGATGTCCGGGAGGACGATGGCGGGGTCGTTGCCGCCCAGTTCCAGGGTGACCCGGGTCAGGGTGGGCGCCGCGCCGGCCATGACCTGGCGGCCGGTCCGGGTGGAGCCGGTGTAGCTGATCATGCGGATGCCGGGGTGTTCGGTCATCCGCGGCCCGAGTTCGGCGTCGCCCGACACGACGTTCAGCACGCCGGGCGGGAGCACGTCGCGCAGGATTTCGCCGACCTTCAGCGTGGTCAGCGGGGTGAACGGGGACGGCTTCCACACCACGGTGTTGCCCGCGAGCAGGGCCGGGGCGATCTTGAACCCGGCGTTCCCCAGCGGGTAGTTCCACGGCACGATCGTCCCCACGACGCCCAGCGGGACATGTCGGGTGACGGAGAGCCGTTCCGCGCTGTCCTCGTTGACCGTCTCCGGCAGCGACAGCGAAGCCGTTCCCCGCAGCCAGTACCCGAACCCGAGGATCTCGCCGGCGGCGTCGTCCAGGCTCTTGCCCTGCTCGCGGGTGAGGAGCCGCTTGAGCGGTTCGAGCTGTGCCTCGACGGCGTCGGCGACCGCCAGGACGAGCTTGCGGCGCTCCTCGAACGCAGTCGCCGACCAGCCGGGGAGAGCGGCCCGGGCTGCGGCCACGGCCTGGTCGAGCTGTTCGGGCGAGCAGACGGGCGCCCGTCCCGCGACTGTCTCGTCGGCCGGGTCGAGCACGTCGTACTCGGTCGCTCCCGCCATCGCCCTGCCCGCGATCGTCATGGTGAAGCCGGTAGTCATGGAAATCTCCTGGCGTGGGAATCGATGCGGACAGCGGACCCGTCCGGCGTCGGACCGGCCGATCCGGTCGGCCCTGGTGTGGTGTCGCCGTTCCGTCCCGCGGTCGCGGGGCTGGCACACCACCGACTATCGGTTTCCTGCCGCCGACCAGGAAGGCCGGGTCTGCCTAGGAGTGCCACACCCTGGAACGACTGCTCGAATCCCTCCGCAGCGAGCCGCGTCGGTCGGGGAGCCCTACCGGCCTTGAGCACGGCGTTCCCCGCCTCTCGCGCAGACCCTTGGGCGGGCCGGGACGCGGCGTACGATGCGAGGATGAGCGACCAGGAGCTGGGCGAGTTCCTCCGCGCACGTCGTGCTCGGGTGAGTCCCCAGGACGTGGGCATGACCACGTCCGGCACGCGCCGTGTCGCGGGCCTGCGGCGCGAGGAGGTCGCGGTCCTGGCCGGACTGAGCGCCGACTACTACGCGCGTCTCGAACAGGGCCGGGAGACCAATCCCTCCGGGCAGGTCATCGACGCCATCGCGAACGCCCTGCGGCTGGGGACCGATGCCCGCTGGCATGCGTACCGGCTGGCCGGCCTGCTGCCGAAGTCGGCGCCCGCGGCGCCGCACGACTCGGTGCACCCCGCCCTGCTCCAGCTCATGGAGGCCTTCCCCACAGCCGTGGCCTACGTCATCAACCGCCGGTTGGAGATCCTCGCCTCCAACGCGCTGGCCGACGCCCTGCTCTCGCCGCTGGCCGACTCGCGCCGCATGGTCCGTTCACTCTTCCACGACCCGGCGGCCCGCGAACTGTTCGCCGACTGGCAGACCGTCGCGCGCGACTCCGTCGAAGCACTGCGCCTGGCCGCCGGACATGAACGTCGCGATCCCGAGATCGCCGCGCTGGTCGGGGAACTCCTGGCCGACAGCCCGGAGTTCGCCGCCCTGTGGCAGGACCACGGCGTGAGCGGCCTGGGCCGCAGGACCAAGGTCTTCAACCACCCGGACGTGGGCCGGATCACCCTCACCTACCAGGCGTTCGACGTACAGGCCGCCTCCGGCCAGTACCTCCTGGTCGGCACCGCAGAGGCAGGCAGCACCGACGCGGACTCCCTCGCACTCCTGGGGTCCCTCCATGCGGCCGACCGAGGTCCGTGATCAGTAGTCCTCATCAGTAGCTGTGGCGCCCCGGTTGCCGGAGTGTTGTGCACGTCTCCCGGGCCTGCCGGCGCGTCACTTTCGTCGCTGCTGATGCGGCCGTGACATTCGACGACAACTCCTAGCCCTTCGGCCGGTGTTCGGCGGCGATGCCGAAACGGTGCCGCTCGCGCGGGGCGGCGGAGGCGACCTCGCGGACGCTGGAGACGGCGCTGACCACCTGGTCCTCGGCCGGGTCCCCGAGCGCTTCGAGCCGCTCCAGGTCGGCGGCGGAGACGAGGGCGACCAAGGGCTTCCCGTGCCGCGTCACGACGACGCGCTCACCGCCGTACACCACGCGGTTGATCAGATCGGCGAGCTCAGCCCTTGCTTGCGTCACCGGAATCTCGTAGGCCATGCCCTCCAGCTTAAACCGGGCCCCTGACACCGCCTCGGGAGCGGACGATCACCTCTGCCCGCACCGAAAACGGTCGCTGACACCGAAGTCCCCGTCGAGCCCTCGCTCGGCGGGGATTTCGCTGTCAGCGAGTACCCTCCGACGGCTAACGTACGTCCTGTACATTTTTTACAGATGTCGACCAGTCGATCAAGGAGGCGTGCGCCATGGACAGCCCGTCCGCCCGCTATGTCCTGCCCGAGTTCACCGAACGCACCGCGGCGGGACACCGGGCGCTGGATCCGTACTCGAAGCTTCTCGACGAGCGGATCGTGTTCCTCGGGACACCGATCGACGACACGTCGGCGAACGACGTGACGGCCCAGTTCATGCACCTCGAATATCTGGCCCCGGACCGGGACATCTCGCTGTACATCAACTCCCCAGGCGGCTCGCTGAGTGCGATGACGGCGATCTACGACACGATGCAGTTCGTCACCTGCGACGTGGAGACGGTCTGTCTGGGCCAGGCCGCGTCGGCCGCGGCCGTGGTGCTGGCCGGGGGCACGCCGGGCAAACGCTCCGTACTGCCGGGTGCGCGCGTCCTCCTCCACCAGCCCTCGATCCACGAACCGATCCAGGGTCAGGCGAGCGATCTGGCCATCCAGGCCGAGGAGTTGGTCCGCAGCCGCACAATGCTGGAGGAGATGCTCGCGCGGCACACGGGGCAGAGTCCCGAGCGGGTCGCCGCGGACATCGAGCGGGACAGGATTCTGGACGCGCCGGCGGCGGTGGCGTACGGACTGGTGGACCGCATCATCGCGAGCCGCAAGGACTCGCGCACCGCGCCCGGCGAGAGGTGAACTGCCGATGCTCCCACCCGAATTGCCCCCGCTGCCCGCACTGACGCGCGCCGAGGCCGAGTTGATCGACCGTTACCTCGACGTGGTCGACCTGCTCGGCCGGATCAACCCCGCCCGCCCCGGGGACACCTACCGCGGACTGCGGGCCGCCCAGGCGCTGGTGAGCAAGGCGACGGCACTCCGCGACGCGCTCACCCTGATGCACCAGCGCGGCGAGAGCGAGGTGCACGCGCCGACCCTGGCGCGCGCCCTGCGAGTTCTGGACGGCGAACGCCGGGCCGCTCGCGTCACCGTGCCGCCCGACGCGGAGATCTGACGCGCCCACACCCTCGCCGGCCGCGCACGAGCGCCCGGCGAGGTGTCCGGACCAGGACACAAACGCACCAAACGGTGTACCCCCCAATGGCGTAGACACGCCCCCCTTCAAGGGCCCCCACGACTTGCGCAACGCGCGTATAGCTCGGGCGGAATGAGGCATTCCGCCGCAGGTGCGGGCATGGTCGGCACCCCCAACCCCCGTTCGAAATGGGGGGTGTCCACCCGAACGGGTGAGTGGTGAGTAACCCCACAAATCCCCGGTTCCGTTCGGTTTTTCAGACATCCATGGGTGAAGATCCCTTCCGACGACAAGCCCCCGCCAAAGCGGCGGGGCGATCCGGGCGGACGCCGAGTCCTGCCGCCGCGCGGATGACCGGTCGACAGGAGTGGATCGGCAGGAGTGGAGGACCCAAGCACGACGGGTCGCCGGAACAGTCGTTCCGAGCAGCCCTTGGGGTGAAGCCGCAGCAGCGGCCGGGCAACTTCGCCAGCCCGAATCCGACAGGTCATCCTTCACAGGCGGCTGACGAAGGGTTGCGCATGACTGCGCTCAATCGTGTCCCGTCGCTGTGGACCAGGGCCGGTACGGCCTCGGCTCTCACCATCGCCGCCGTGGGCGGCAGCCTCGTGGTTCCGGGCGTCGCATCCGACGCCGCAGCGGCCACACCTGCGACGAAGGCACTTCAGATCGCGGCATCCAAGAAGGGCTCCCCGTACAAGTACGGAGCCACGGGACCGCGTCGCTTCGACTGCTCCGGGCTCACGCTCTACTCGTACAAGAAGGCGGGCAAGAAGCTGCCTCGTACGGCCGCGGCGCAGTACAACAAGACTCACCATGTCTCGGCCTCGCACCGCAAGGCCGGAGACCTCGTGTTCTTCCACTCGGGCCGGAACGTGTACCACGTCGGCATCTACGCCGGGAAGGGACGGATCTGGCACTCCCCGAAGACCGGAGAGGTCGTGAAGCTCCAGAAGATCTGGACGAAGAGCGTCTGGTACGGCCGGGTCGGCTGATCCGCGTCCGGGGGTGGCGGCCCGTGCCGTCGCCCCCGGAGGGCTGACGCCGCCTCACGGCGACCAGGCCCTCCCCCAGGGGCACCCAGCGCCCGCAGGGCGAGGAACGAGCCCCTGCGCCCGCCGCCCGCGACCTCACCGGTCACGCGAGAGACGTCGCGTCACCCATACGGGCGTACGGAAGCGCCGTTGCGGTCCGGCCGGTCCTGGCGTCCGGCCCTTCCCGTGCTTCCGGTCCCGAGCCGCCGCAGCACACCCGTAGGGGACGTACCCGCACTCGGGCCCTCGTCGGTCGGCCGCGGTGTCAAGGCTCCTGCTGGCCCGCCGTCACCGGCTCCGCGGGGAGCGACCACGGCAGTTGGATCGCGACCGTCTTGCCGCCCTCACGGGTGGGCCGGACGGTCAGCTTGCCTCCGCACTCGGCGGTCAGCCAGCGGATGATGACCAGGCCCCGCCCGTTGTCCTGCTGAACGGCCGCGGGCAAACGTTTCGGGAAGCGCGGATGGCTGTCGGTGACCCCGATGCGCAGGTGCTCGTCACGGTCGAGACAGAGGTCCACCGTGAAGGTGGGCGACTGCCCGAGCGTGTGCTGGACGGCGTTGGTGGCGAGTTCGGACACGATCAGGCGCACGGTGTCGGCGATTTCCGTGTCGCCCGGCAGGCCCCACTCGGCCAGCACGGTGGCGACGTATTTTCGGGCCGCGGAGACCGAGGCGGGATCGCTCGGCAGAGTGACGGATGCTTCCTGGTGATCTGCCATGGCGACGTCGTCCCTTTCCCACGGGACCGGAGTCCGACAACACGGAGCGGATGGTTCGAGTACGGTCCCGGACTTGGTGCTTCGCGCCAGATTGCCATCACTAGGGGCGTCACGGGTGGCGATCCACGGAGATATGCATATATCTGTCGCTCGAAGCGGTGAACTCTCCGACGACCGACCGTATTTGGGCGGGCTCCCTGCTCATCCTCTACCGTCGCCGTGACGGCCGCGTGCCGGGCGGAAGGAGACGGCCATGCAACACGGTCCAGCGGTGCGGCGCCGCAAGCTCGGCGCCGAGCTGCGCGGTCTGCGCGCCGCGGCGGGCCTCACCAGTGGTGAGGCGGCCCGCCTGGTCGGCTGGCACCAGTCCAAGGTGAGCCGTATCGAGACCGGCATCAGCGGAGTGAAGCCGGCCGACGTCTGCCTGCTGCTCGACGCGTACCGGGTGGCGGACCCCGAACTGCGCGAGTTACTGGTCGGGTTGGCCGGCTCCGAGGGAAACGGCCGCCATCACTGGTGGCACGCCTACCGCGGTGTACTGCCGCCCACGTACCGCGACTTCATCAGTCTGGAGTCCCAGGCCAGCGGAATGCGCACGCTGGAGACCTCAGTAGTGCCGGGTCTGTTGCAGACGCGTGAGTACGCCCGTGCGGTGACCCGGGCCGCCGTCGACGGCCTGGAGGAGCGCAAGTTGGACGCGCTGGTCGAAGTACGGCTGGCCCGGCAGGACGTGCTGCGTTCGAATCCGCCGCTGGAACTGACCGCCGTACTGGACGAGGCGGTGCTGCGCCGGACGGTCGGCGGGCGCGAGGTGATGGAACGGCAGCTGGCGCGTCTGCTGGCGGCGGCACACCTTCCTCACGTGCGACTTCAGGTGCTGCCGTTCGCCGCCGGCGCGCATATCGGCATCAGCGGGCCTTTCGTTATCTTCTCATTTCCGAACACAACTGATCTGGACGTTGTTGTTCTTGACCACATGACGAGTAGCCTCTACCTCGAACGGAAAGAAGACCTCCAGGCCTACAGCGAGGCCTTCAACGCCCTTCAGTTCCACGCCCTTTCGCCCAAGGACTCGTTGGACTACATCGCCGCGATACGTGACGGCGCGTAAGGAGGCACCATGTCCGCAATGCCTCGGTACGTAGCTTCCAGTACTTCTCTGCACGGCGTGCACTGGCTGCGCAGCAGCCGCAGCACCGGAATGAACAACTGTGTCGAGACCGCGCGACCAGGACCGGGCCCAGGGGCCGGACTGGTCGCCGTCCGCGACTCGAAGAACAAGACAGGACCCGCCCTGCTCTTCGGCCCCGCCGCCTGGGAGGGTTTCATCGCCGCTCTGAGCTGACCCCCGAGCCCTTCGAACCGTTCACCTCGTACGGCTGATCACGCGTACGGCGTGGTCGATCTGCCCGTCGGTGAGATCCGCGCGGGCGGTCAGCCGCAGCCGGGAGATACCGTCGGGCACGGAGGGCGGCCGGAAGCAGCCGACGGCGAGTCCCGCCGTACGGCAGTCGGCCGCCCACCGGACGGCCCGCTCGGGGGACGGCGCCCGCACGGAGACGACAGCGGCGTCCGGTCGTACCGCCTCCAGGCCCTCGGCCGTCAGGCGGGTGTGCAGGGCCGTCGCCACTTCCCGGGCCCGTGACGCGCGCTCCGGCTCGCGGCGCAGCAGGCGCAGCGCCGCGAGGGCCGCCCCCGCCGCGGCGGGGGCGAGACCGGTGTCGAAGATGAACGTCCGGGCCGCGTTGACCAGGTGGTCGATGACCGGTGCGGGGCCGAGAACCGCGCCGCCCTGGCTGCCGAGCGACTTGGAGAGCGTGACCGTCACGACGGTGTCGGGGGCGCCCGCGAGACCCGCCGCCTGCGCGGCACCCCGTCCGCCGTCGCCGAGCACCCCGAGCCCGTGCGCGTCGTCGACGACGAGTCCAGCGCCGTACTCACGGCAGGCCGCGGCGAGTCCGGCCAGTGGCGCCGCGTCCCCGTCCACCGAGAAGACCGTGTCGGACACGGCGATCGCGGGTCCCTCGTGGGTGCCCAGCGCCTTGCGGACGGCGTCCGGATCGGCGTGCGCCACGACCTGCGTCGTCCCACGGGCCAGCCGGCACCCGTCGATCAGCGACGCGTGGTTGCCCGCGTCGGAGACGACCAGGGAGCCGTGCGGCGCGAGCGCGGTGACCGCGGCGAGGTTGGCGGCGTATCCGGAGGAGAAGACCAGCGCGGACTCGAAGCCGCAGAAGTCGGCGAGCTCGCGTTCGAGTTCGCCGTGCAGTTCCGTGGTGCCGGTGACGAGCCGCGAGCCGGTGGCGCCGCCTCCCCAGCGGTGCGCGGCCTCCGCGGCCGCCCCGGTGATCTCCGGGTGCCGGGTGAGACCGAGGTAGTCGTTGCTCGCGAGATCCAGCAGCGGGGAGTCGGCGGGGCGCGGGCGCAGCGTGCGGACCAGGCCGGCCCGGCGCCGCTGGTGCGCCTGCTCGTCGATCCACGAGAACGGCGATCCGGCCATGCTGGCGCCTCCGGGCCCTGGTGTCGTTTTGTAGGCAGTGCACAGACCCTAGCCGTCCGGCCGGGCACCCAGGATGTGGCAATACCCACACCTCGAACCGTCTCTGTTGTGCAATCTCTCCTTGGCCCGGAGCCGCCGCATAGGCCAGGATCGTGCCTCATGGACCTGCTGAACACGCTGGTGGACAAGGGGCTGCGGCGCGAACTGCCGAGCCGGGACGAAGCGCTGGCCGTGCTGGCCACCTCCGACGACGACCTGCTCGATGTGGTGGCGGCGGCCGGCAAGGTACGCCGGCACTGGTTCGGCCGGCGGGTGAAACTCAACTATCTGGTCAACCTCAAGTCGGGCCTGTGCCCCGAGGACTGCTCGTACTGTTCGCAGCGGCTGGGGTCGAAGGCCGAGATCCTGAAGTACACCTGGCTCAAGCCCGACGAGGCCTCGCAGGCCGCGGCGGCGGGGCTGGCCGGGGGCGCCAAGCGGGTCTGTCTCGTAGCGAGCGGGCGCGGTCCGACGGACCGTGACGTCGACCGGGTCTCGGACACCATCAAGGCGATCAAGGACCAGAACGAGGCCGTCGAGGTGTGCGCCTGCCTCGGCCTGCTCTCCGACGGCCAGGCCGAGCGGCTGCGCGACGCGGGCGCGGACGCGTACAACCACAACCTGAACACGTCCGAGGGGACGTACGGGGACATCACGACCACGCACACGTACGCCGACCGGGTGGACACGGTCCAGAAGGCGCACGCGGCCGGCCTGTCCGCCTGCTCCGGTCTGATCGCGGGCATGGGCGAGAGCGACGAGGACCTGGTGGACGTCGTCCACGCGCTCCGCGCGCTCGACCCCGACTCGGTCCCGGTGAACTTCCTGATCCCCTTCGAGGGCACGCCGCTCGCCAAGGAGTGGAACCTGACGCCTCAGCGGTGTCTGCGGATCCTGGCGATGGTCCGGTTCGTCTGCCCGGACGTCGAGGTCCGCATCGCCGGCGGCCGCGAGGTCCATCTGCGCAGCATGCAGCCGCTGGCGCTGCACCTGGCCAACTCGATCTTCCTCGGCGACTACCTCACGAGTGAGGGCCAGGCCGGCAAGACGGACCTGGACATGATCGCGGACGCCGGGTTCGAGGTGGAGGGCGCGGGCGAGGTGACGCTTCCGGAGCACCGGGTGCCGGCGGGCGCCGGCTGCGGCTCGCACGCGAGCGCGGGATGCGGGTCCGGCGAAGACGCCGGGTGCGGATCGCACGAGGGGGCGGGCTGCTCCCACGAGGGCGGTGGGGTCTGCGGGTCCGCCGCCGCGCCGCAGGTGAACGAGGCGCGTACGGATCTGGTCGCCGTACGCCGTCGCGGCGCCGGAACGGAACTCGCGCCCAATGCCTGACCTGTCCGTGCGCGAGCTGCTCGACCTCGACCGACGCCATGTGTGGCATCCGTACGGTCCGATGCCGGGCCGGCAGGAGCCGCTCGTCGTGGAGTCGGCGAGCGGAGTTCGGCTGCGGATGGCCGACGGCTCGGGCGAGTTGATCGACGGCATGTCCTCGTGGTGGTCGGCGATCCACGGCTACAACCACCCGGTCCTGAACGACGCGGTGCACTCCCAGCTGGAGCGCATGAGCCATGTGATGTTCGGCGGGCTCACCCACGAACCCGCCGTACGGCTGGCGAAGCGCCTTGTCGACATCTCGCCCGAGGGCCTGGAGCATGTCTTCCTCGCCGACTCCGGGTCGGTGTCGGTCGAGGTCGCCGTCAAGATGTGTCTCCAGCACTGGCGTTCACTCGGCCGTCCGGGCAAGCAGCGGCTGCTGACCTGGCGCGGCGGCTACCACGGGGACACCTGGCAGCCGATGTCGGTGTGCGACCCCGAGGGCGGGATGCACGGGCTGTGGCAGGGCGTGCTCCAGCGCCAGGTGTTCGCGGGACCGCCGCCGGCCGAGTACGAGGAGTCGTACGCGGACGAGCTGCGCGAGCTGATCGAGCGGCACGCCGACGAGCTGGCCGCGGTGATCGTGGAGCCCGTGGTGCAGGGGGCGGGCGGGATGCGGTTCCACTCCCCCGCGTATCTGCGCGTGCTGCGCGAGGCGTGCGACGCGCACGACGTGCTGCTCGTCTTCGACGAGATCGCGAGCGGATTCGGGCGTACGGGCGCGCTGTTCGCGGCGGAGCACGCGGGCGTCACGCCGGACGTGATGTGCGTGGGCAAGGCGCTGACCGGCGGCTATATGACGCTGGCGGCGACCCTGTGCACTTCACGAGTCGCCGATGGCATCTCGCGCGGCGAGGTCCCGGTGCTGGCCCACGGGCCCACCTTCATGGGCAATCCGCTGGCGGCGGCCGTGGCCCTCGCCTCGATCGACCTGCTGCTCGGCCAGGACTGGGCGACCGAGGTCAAGCGCATCGAGGCGGGCCTGCGGGAGGGCCTGGCCCCGGCTTCCCGGCTTGCGGGGGTCCAGGAGGTCCGCGTGCTCGGCGCGATCGGCGTCGTCCAGCTCGACCACGAGGTCAACATGGAGGCGGCCACCGCGGCGGCGGTGCGTGAGGGCGTGTGGCTGCGCCCGTTCCGCGACCTCGTCTACACGATGCCGCCGTACGTCACCGGCGACGCGGATCTGGCCCGGATCGGACGCGCGGTGTGCGCGGCGGCGGAGGAAGGGTGACATGCCGGTTCGGACGACCACGGGAGAGGTGACATGCCGGTACTGGTGATCACGGGGACGGGCACGGAGGTCGGCAAGACGGTCACGACCGCCGCCGTCGCCGCGACGGCCCTCGCGGCCGGGCGCTCGGTGGCCGTGCTCAAGCCCGCCCAGACGGGTGTACGGCCGGACGAGCGTGGTGACGCCGATGAGGTGGCCCGGCTCGCGGGCCCGGTGACCACCCTCGAACTCGCCCGGTTTCCCGAGCCGCTGGCGCCCGCGACCGCTGCCCTGCGGGCCGGCCTGGCGCCCGTGCGGCCGCAGGAGGTGGCGGACGCGGCGGCCAAGCTGGCCACCGAGCACGACCTGGTCCTGGTCGAGGGCGCGGGCGGACTGCTCGTACGTTTCGACGATGCGGGCGGCACGCTGGCGGACGTGGCCCAGCACCTCGACGCACCGGTCCTGGTCGTGGCGTCGGCGGGCCTGGGCACCCTGAACACGACGGAACTCACCGCCATCGAACTCCGGCGCCGCGGGCTCGACTTCAGGGGGGTGGTCATCGGAAGCTGGCCCGACTGCCCCGATCTCGCCTCACGTTGCAACCTCGCGGATCTTCCCGCGGTGGCCGGCGCACCGCTGCTCGGCGCGGTGCCGCAGGGTGCCCCGGCCCTCGCCGACTTCGCGGTACGGGCGCCGAGTTGGCTGGCGCCCCGGCTGGGCGGGACGTGGGACGCCGAGGCGTTCACGGCTCGGGAGGCTCCCCCTGGCGTGCCGGTGAGGGCCGAGAGCTGAGCATGGGGAGCTGAGAAGGGGTCGCCGCGCAATCGCTCGACGCGCGAGCGGGCCCGCGCCGGCGGTGAGGACGCACGTGAGGCACCACGCACACCGGCGTGCTCACCGGCCGCGGCTCCACGAACAGGCGTGCGAACGCAGCGCTCCGGGTTCCGGCCCGGCACCTTCCGCACCGCTCAGCAGGGGTGCGCAGGCCGCGCACGGGGGACAATCGCGGTAATGCCCGTCCTCCACGAGAGGCCCGTCATGCCGCTACGGTCCGGGAACTCGGCCAAGGTGCCGCGGGACGCCGTGCACCATCCGCTGTTCGCCCGCTACTACGCCCGGCTCAGTGTGACCGCGGAGACGCGGATGGGCATGGGACCGGTACGTGACCGGCTGCTCAGCGGTCTGTCCGGGCGGGTCATCGAGATCGGCGCGGGCAACGGCCTGAACTTCGCGCACTATCCGAGCGCCGTCTCCGAGGTCGTGGCGATCGAACCGGAACGGCTGCTGCGGCAGTTGGCGGTGGAGGCCGCCGTGCGTTCGGACGTGCCCGTCGACGTGGTGCCGGGCGCGGCGGAGGCGCTGCCCGTCAAGAGCGAGGCCTTCGACGCCGCCGTGCTCTCCCTGGTCCTGTGCAGTGTGCGAGATGTGCCGCGTGCGCTCGCCGAGCTGCGACGCGTGCTGCGTCCCGGCGGGACCGTGCGGTTCTTCGAGCACGGCAGCGGGGGCGGGCGCGCGATGGCCTTCACCCAGCGGGCGCTGGACCGTACGCTCTGGCCGCCGCTCAACGGCGGCTGCCATCTCTCCCGGGACCCGGTCGCCGCGCTGCGCGACGCCGGGTTCGAACTGGGCCCGTACCGGCGGCTGCTGATGCCCGAGACGGGGCCGCGGCTGCCCACGTCCTACTGCGTGCTGGGCAGCGCCTGGCGCCCCGGGCTCAAGGGCCCGGAGCCCTCATAGGCCCCACCGGCGCAGTTCGCGCGCGATGTCGTGGACCGTGGCCTCGCCGCTCTTCACCAGACGCGCGAGGTCGCGCACCTGCTCGGCCGAGGTGACGACCTTGACGCCGCTGGCGATGAGATAGGCGTACGCGACGGCGGAGGCGAACAGCGCGTTGGAGCGCTCCAACGCCGGGACGTGCAGCAGGAGTTGGAGCAGTGCGGCGGCGCGCGCGTGCGGACTGTCGTAGACGGGGATGTCGAAGATCTCCGCCTCGTGCCGGCTGACGGCGGCGACGAGGGCTCCCCAGTCCGTGACCTGGGGATCTCCGGGTGTCTTCTGTTCGGCGATCATGAGCAGCCAGGCGAGGTCGATTCTGAAGTCACTCAACGGATCAACGACGACCTTCGCGCTTGCCCTCGCGGTCCGAGCCGAACTCCTCGGCGAAGACGGTCTCGTACTGCTTCATGAAGTCGGCGGCGGCCTCCACGAAGGTGTGGCCCGCTTCCCCGGTGTCCTGCCGGACCAGCTCTTCGATGTAGCGGTTCACGCTCATGCCACGCTCCAGGGCACGTTCGCGGGCGGCGCGGGCGGTGCCCTCGTCCACCCGCACGTTCAGCTGGGTTTTGGCCATACCACGAAGCTAGCGCCGGAGTGCTAGCTATGGCAAGGGGCACCGACTCGTCCCTCGGGTGGAGAGTGCCCCTTACATGAGTGTTGGGAGCAGGACCTGGGGCGGAGAGGGCCTGGGACCTAGGGGGGATACCGGGTGTGCCCCCGGTCACACTAACCTCGGCCGGAGCGATCCGGACGTCCACGACCAAGGAGGCGGCCTTGTCCACATCTGCTGCGGAGCATCCCGTCGGCCTGGCGGACGCCGACGGGGTCGCGGCCCGGGCACGCGGACTGACCAAGGCGTACGGCTCCGGCGAGACGGCCGTGCTCGCGCTCGACTCGGTCGACGTGGACATCGCGCGCGGCCGGTTCACCGCCGTCATGGGCCCCTCGGGCTCGGGGAAGTCCACGCTCATGCACTGTCTGGCGGGGCTCGACAACGTGTCGGCCGGACAGGTGTGGCTCGGGGACACCGAGATCACCGGACTGAAGGACCGCGATCTGACCCGGCTGCGGCGGGACCGGATCGGCTTCATGTTCCAGTCCTTCAACCTGATCCCGACGTTGAACGCGGTCGAGAACATCACGCTGCCCATGGACATCGCCGGGCAGAAGCCCGATCAGAAGTGGCTGGACCAGGTCATCGACACACTGGGCCTGCGCGACCGGCTGAAGCACCGGCCGGCGGAGCTGTCCGGCGGGCAGCAGCAGCGGGTCGCCTGCGCCCGGGCGCTCGCCTCCCGGCCCGAGCTGATTTTCGCGGACGAGCCGACCGGCAACCTCGACTCCCGCGCCGGGCTCGAAGTCCTCGGCTTTCTGCGCGAGGCCGTCGACCACCTCGGCCAGACGGTCGTCATGGTCACCCACGATCCGGGTGCCGCCGCCCACTCCGACCTGGTGCTGTTCCTCGGGGACGGACGGATCGTGGACGAGATGGCGCGGCCGACGGCGGAGGCGGTCCTGGAGCGCCTGAAGCGTTTCGACTCGGTCCGGGCGACCTTCGACGGGGAGGGCGGCTCCGGGGCCGCGGCAGCGCGGGGCGACACCGGCGACACGAAGGCGAGCGGCCGCTCCGGCGAGGCACCGCCCGGCGCCGGTGACGAACCTCCCGGCGGCGGGTCCGACGACGTAACCCCCGACACCCTCGACAAGGACTGAGGCGGCGTGCTCAAGGCGACACTGCGGAGCTTTCTCGCGCACAAGGGACGGCTGCTGCTCTCGGCGCTGGCCGTCGTCCTGTCCGTGGCGTTCGTCGCGGGCAGCCTGATCTTCTCGGACACGGTGACCCGTACGTTCGACCGGCTCTTCGCCTCGACGTCGGCCGATGTGACCGTGGCGCCCCGGAACGATCTCAACTCCCAGATTCCGTCCGGGGAGACGCAGACCGTGCCCGCCTCGCTCGCCGACCGGGTGGCGAGGATCGACGGCGTGGCAAGCACGCACGGCGACGTGTCCGTCGAGAACATCACGGTCGTCGACCGCAGGAACGAGTCCGTGGGGCCGACCACGGGCGCCCCCACGATCGCCACCGACTGGTACGTGACCGACCGCAGCCCGGTGAAGCTCACCTCCGGGCACGCGCCCGAGGGCGGCGGCGAGGCACTGCTCGACGCGGACACCGCGAAGAACAAGCACGTGAAGATCGGCGACACGCTGTCCGTGCTCGCGCAGCCCGGGTCGTTCAAGGTGCGGGTCGTCGGGATCGCCACCTTCACCACCACCAACCCGGGTGCCGCGCTGGTCTTCCTGGACACGCCCACCGCCCAGACCAAGCTGCTGGGCAAGCCCGGGCTGGCCACCGGCATCTCCGTGACGGCCGCGCAGGGCGTGAGCGACGCCCAGCTCAAGCAGCGCATCGCCGCCGAACTCGGCACGCGCGCATACGACTTGAAGACCGCGGACGAACAGGCCGAGTCGGCGGCGGACCAACTCGGCGGATTCCTCGACGTGATCAAGTACGTCATGCTCGGCTTCGCCGGGATCGCGGTGCTCGTGGGCATCTTCCTGATCGTCAACACCTTCTCGATGCTCATCGCCCAACGCACCCGCGAACTGGGGCTGTTGCGCGCGCTCGGCGCCGACCGTCGCCAGGTGCGCCGGTCCGTGCTCATCGAGGCGGTCCTCCTCGGCGTGGTCGGCTCGACCCTCGGTCTCGCCGCGGGGATCGGACTCGCGGCCGGGCTGATCGAGCTCATGGGCCTGTTCGGCATGAACCTGAAGTCCACCGAGATGGTGATCGGGTGGGTGACACCCGTCTCGGCGTACGTCGTCGGCGTGGGCGTCACGTTCGTCGCGGCGTATCTCCCCGCCCGGCGCGCGGCGACCGTCTCGCCGATGGCGGCGCTGGCGGACGCCGAAATCGCCGGTGTGGGACGGCCGTTGAAGACCCGGGCCGTCGTGGGATCGGTCGTCGGCGTAGCCGGAGCCGCCGCGCTCGTCGGGTGTGCGACCGCGACGAAGACGGCCTCGGCGGCCTCGCTGCTGGGCCTCGGCGTCGTCCTCACGCTCCTGGCGACCGTGATCGCCGGCCCGCTGCTGGTGCGCCCCGTGATCCGGGTGCTCGGCGCGGCCTTCCCGGCCCTCTTCGGCTCCGTCGGGCGAATGAGCCAGCGCAACGCGCTGCGCAACCCCCGCCGTACCGGGGCCACCGCCGCCGCCCTGATGGTCGGCCTGGCGCTGGTCGGCGGCATGTCGGTGGCGAGCGCGTCCATGTCCAAGTCGTTCGACCAGCAGATCGACAAGACGCTGGGTGCCGACTACGTGGTGCAGAACAGCAACTTCATGCCCTTCCCGCAGGAGATCACGGAGAAGGTGAAGGCCACGGACGGCACCGGTCTCGTCGTACGGCAGCGGTTCTCGGCCGTCGCGGTCCGGCTGCCGGACGGCAAGCGGGTCGAGACGACCGCGGCGGGCTACGAGCCACGGCTCGACGACGTCGCCCACATCACCTACACCCAGGGCGACACGGCGGCCGCGCTCGCCGACGGCGCCATGGCCATGGACGCGGACTTCGCCAAGGACCACGGCGTACGGATCGGCAGCACGGTCCCCGTCGAGTTCCCCGCGGGCCGCACGGCCGAGCTCAAGGTCGCCGCGCTCACCGACCAGGAGGGCTCCGACGGCTTCGGGACGCAGGGCGGGCTGTACTTCGGCTTCCCGACCATGGAGAAGTACGTGCCCGGCGGGCAGGACTCCGCGCTGTACGTGAACGCGGCGCCGGGCACCGACTCCGGCCAGTTGCGTGCGGGGCTGGAGAAGACGCTCGACCCCTATCCGCAGGTGCAGGTGCGCAACCTCGCCGACTACAAGAAGCTGATCCACGATCAGATCGCCGTACTGCTCTACCTCGTCTACGCGTTGCTCGGGCTCGCCATCGTCATCGCGGTACTCGGCGTGGTGAACACCCTCGCGCTGTCGGTGGTGGAGCGCACCCGCGAGATCGGGCTGCTGCGCGCGATCGGGCTCGGCCGGCGGCAACTGCGCCGGATGATCCGGCTGGAGTCGGTGGTGATCGCCGTGTTCGGCGCGGTCCTCGGCCTGGCGCTGGGCCTCATCTGGGGTCTGTGCGTGCAGCAGGTGCTCGCCCTGCAGGGCATGACGGCACTCGCGATTCCCTGGACCACCATCGTCGCGGTCGTGGTGGGGTCGGCGATCGTGGGCATCGTCGCGGCGCTGCTGCCCGCCTTGCGCGCCTCGCGCATGAATGTCCTGGCGGCCATCGCGCACGAGTGAGCGACTCCGCGCGCGCCGGTCCGGATCGTGGAATTCCCGTCTCGCCGGTGACCGCCCGTGATGGGATCGCGGCATGACTGATCTACGGATACGGGCCGCGACGCCCGAGGACCTGGATTCCGTCCTGGCCTTCTGGAAGACGGCTGCCGAGGGGACGAGCATCAGCGACGACCGGGACGGCGTGGCGCGGCTGGTGGCCCGCGATCCCGAGGCGCTGATCCTCGCCGAGCACGAGGGAGAACTGGTCGGCACGGTCATCGCGGGCTTCGACGGCTGGCGCTGCCATCTGTACCGGCTGGCGGTCCACCCGCAGCGACGGCGGCTCGGCATCGGCTCGGCGCTGCTGGCCGCCGCCGAGGAGCGGTTCACCCGGCTCGGCGGGCGCCGGGGTGACGCGATGGTCCTGGAGCACAACGCGACGGCGCACCATGCCTGGCGGGCCGCGGGGTACATGGCCGAGGAGCAGTGGCGTCGGTGGGTGAAACCGCTGACAGCCTGACCGAGCGACTTTGCTGATCCTTTACCATGGAGGGATCAGACGTCCCCCGCATGGAAAGGTGTGAACGTCCGCCCATGGGCGAGCCTCCCAGTACCCGGCACCACCGTCCTCCCGGAGTCCGACATCGCGCGGTCCCCTCTCCCCTGGCCGATCATGGGACGGAGGTGACCCGATGACCGAAGTGCTCCTCCTCGGGGTGGCGATTCTGCTCTCCCTGGCCTGTGGCGCCTTCGTCGCGGCGGAGTTCTCGCTGACCACGATCGAGCGCGGTGAGCTGCAGCGCGCCGTGGAGCGCGGCGAGCGAGGCGCGGCCGGCGCTCTCAAGGCCGTACGCAATCTGACCTTCCAGCTGTCCGGCGCCCAGCTCGGCATCACGGTGACCAACCTGGTCGTCGGCATGCTCGCCGAGCCGTCCATCGCCAAGCTCATCGCCGGCCCGCTGGAGTCCATCGGCGTGCCGCACTCCGCCTCGGCGTCCGTCGCGCTGGTGCTCGGTACGGCCCTGTCGACCCTCGTCCTGATGGTCGTCGGAGAGCTGGTGCCCAAGAACTGGGCGATCTCGTCACCGCTCGCCGTCGCCAAACGGGTGGCGAATCCGCAGCGCTGGTTCAGCGCCGCGTTCCGCCCGTTCATCACCCATCTGAACAACACCGCGAACCGCCTGGTGCGGCGCTTCGGCATCGAGCCCGCCGAGGAGCTGGCCTCCGCGCGCGGGCCCAAGGAACTGGTGGCCCTCGCCCGGCACTCGGCCAAGGAGGGCGCGCTGGAGCCCGACACCGCCGAGCTGTTCGTCCGCACCCTGAACCTCGCCGACCTGACCGCGGAGAACGTGATGACACCGCGCGTCCAGGTCGTCGCGCTCGACCTCCAGGCGACCTGCGAGGACGTGGCGAACGCGACGCGGGCGACCGGCCTGTCCCGGTTCCCGGTCTACCGCGGCGGTCTCGACTCGGTCGTCGGCGTCGTGCACATCAAGGACGTGCTGACCGTGCCCGCCGCGCGCCGGGCCCGTACCGCCGTCTCGCAGATCATGCGCGAACCCCTTTTCGTACCGGAGTCGCTGACCGTCGACCGCCTGCTGGACCGGCTGGCCGGGAAACGGACGATGGCCGTGGTCATCGACGAGTACGGCGGCACCGCAGGAGTCGCCACGCTGGAGGACATCGTCGAGGAGGTCGTCGGCGAGGTGCGGGACGAGCACGACCCGCACGAGACCCCCGATCTGGCACCGGCCGGCACGGACGACGAAGGCCGCACGCTGTACTCGGCCGACGGTTCGGCCCGTACCGACCATCTCGCGCGGGTCGGCCTGCGGGTGCCCGACGGGCCCTACGAGACCCTCGCCGGGCTGATCGCGAACGAGCTGGGCCGCATTCCGGAGGTCGGCGACACCGTCGAGGTGGCCGGCTGGCGGCTCGACGTGACGGACGCATCCGGGCGCCGGGCGGCACGCGTGCGGCTGCACGCGCCCGACGCCGTAGCCCAGGCGAAGGAGGGGGAACGATGACCGTCGTACAACTGTTGATCGGTCTCGCCACGCTGGTGGTCAACGCCTTCTTCGTGGGGGGCGAATTCGCCCTGATCTCGGTGCGCCGCAGCCAGATCGAGCCGTACGCCGAGGAGGGCGACCGGCGGGCGCGCAGCGTGCTGTGGGGCCTGGAGCACGTGTCCGCACTGCTGGCTGCCGCGCAGCTCGGCATCACCCTGTGCACGCTGGTTCTCGGTGTGGTGGCCGAGCCCGCCATCGCGCATCTGCTGGAGCCCGTGTTCCATGCCGTGGGGGTGCCCGAGGGCGCGGGCCACGTGGTCTCGTTCGTGATCGCACTGACCGCCGCAACGTATCTGCACATGCTGCTCGGCGAAATGGTCCCCAAGAACGTCGCGCTGGCGGAGCCGGTGCGCACGGCGCTGCTGCTGGGCCCGCCCCTGGTCGCGCTGGCCCGGGGCCTCCGCCCGGTGATCTTCTCGGTGAACGCCTTCGCCAACGCGCTGCTGAAGCTGCTCAGAGTGGAGGCCAAGGGCGAGGTCACGGCGACGTTCTCGGACGACGAACTGGCCCGGCTGGTCAAGGACTCCAGCGACGCCGGCCTCATCGACAACCGCGCCCAGGAACGGCTCCACGACGCCCTGGAGCTCGGCCGCCGACCGGTGCGCGATGTCGTGCTCCCGCTGGAACGCGTGGTCTACGCGCGCGTGGGGGTCACCCCCGAGCAGCTGGAGCAGCTGTCCGCCGAGTCCGGGTTCTCCCGCTTCCCCGTGGTGGACGACGCACTGCGGATCGTCGGCTATCTGCACGTCAAGGACGCGCTGGACGCGATGCCGCGCAACCTGCCGTTCCAGGTCAAGGACATGCGGTCCATCGCGCGGGTCCGGGAGGACACCCCGCTGGACGACGTGCTGACGGCCATGCGCAGGAGCCGTACGCATCTGGCGGCCGTCCTGGGAGAGGACGGCCGGCTCTCGGGCGTGGTGACCATGGAGGACGTACTGCGGGAGCTGTTCGGGCAGCCGGTGTGACGCGTTGGGGGCGCCTTCGGTGAGGCGGCGTGATGCCGTGGGGCGCCTCGGGTGAGGCGGCGTGACGCCCTGGGGGGGGCCTCACGCTGAGGGCGGCGTGCTGCCGGGAGTTCGGCGGGCGGCGCCGGGTGCAGCGTCTGGTGGGGCGGCGTGATGCCGGAGGGCGCCGCCCCGGGCGGGGTGGCCCCACCGACCGACGGGTATGGGATCGCGTTACCATCGCTTTCGCCATGCAGACGAATGCCACTTACACCAGTCTTGTCGCGGTCGGCGACTCCTTCACCGAGGGCATGTCGGACCTCCTGCCCGACGGTTCCTACCGCGGCTGGGCCGACCTCCTCGCGGCTCGGATGGCCGCCCTGACGCCCGGTTTCCGGTACGCCAATCTGGCCGTGCGCGGCAAGCTGATCCAGCAGATCGTCGACGAGCAGGTGCCTCTGGCCGCCGCGATGAAGCCCGATGTGATCACGCTGGTCGGCGGGCTCAACGACACGCTGCGGCCCAAGTGCGACATGGGCCGGGTGCGCGGCCTCCTGGAGGAGGCCGTGGAGGGACTCGCTCCCTCCTGCAAGCAGCTCGTGCTCATGCGCAGCCCGGGCCGCAACGGTCCGGTGCTCGAACGGTTCCGGCCGCGCATGGAGGAGCTGTTCGTGTGCGTCGACGACCTCGCGGCCCGGCACGGCGCGCTCGTCGTCGACCTGTACGGGGCGCCTTCGCTCGCCGACCCCCGCATCTGGGACGTGGACCGGCTGCATCTGTCGTCCGAGGGGCACCGCCGGGTCGCGGAGGCGGTGTGGCAGACGCTCGGCTACGACCCCGAGGACGCCGACTGGCACACGCCCATGCCGGCCGCGCCTCCGCCCGGCTGGGTGGCCCGCCGCACGGCGGACGCCCGTTTCGCCCGGCAGCACCTGCTGCCGTGGATCGGACGCCGTCTGACGGGCCGCTCCTCGGGGGACGGTCTCCCGGCCAAGCGGCCGGACCTGCTGCCCTACGACGGGCCGGTGGAGTAGGAACGCGGCAGGATCGAGGGGTGCCCGGCGTCGCGTGCCGGCTGGGTGCGTTGTCGGTCACCGGCCTCGCGTGCCGACTGGGTGCCTTGTCCGTCACCGGCATCGCGTGCCGACCAGGTGCGTCGTTCGTCGCCGGCATCGCAGGGAGACCGTGTGCGTACCTCAGTGATCAACCTCAAGGGCCGTATCCATGACTTCGGGCCGCGGCTGGAGCACGCCCCGGCCGAGCTCGTGTACGTCGGCCGCCGCTGGACCATGGGCCACTGGGACCTCCCGCAGCACGCGCTGTACAACCCCTTCGCGTACGACACCGCGACCAGGAAGCGGGACGGCACCCGCGCCGAGGTGATGGCCAAGTACCGGGCGTATCTCCTCCAGCGGCCCGATCTGCTCGCGCAGGTGCCCGGCCTGCGCGGCAGGACGCTGGCCTGCTGGTGCGCCCCCGAACTGTGCCACGCCGACATCCTGGCCGGGATCGCGGACGCGTCCGCGTCGGACTCGTAGCTTCCGACAAACGAGCCCGCGGCGCTGGCCTGCAGGAATCGCCAGTAGAATCCGTACACGTGACTGCCGCGCCTGCAAAGCCCCGTATCCCGAACGTCCTCGCCGGACGCTACGCCTCGACCGAGCTTGCCATGCTCTGGTCTCCCGAGCAGAAGGTGAAGCTGGAGCGTCAGCTCTGGCTCGCCGTGCTGCGGGCCCAGAAGGACCTCGGGATCGAGGTGCCGGACGCGGCGATCGCCGACTACGAGCGGGTGCTCGACCAGGTCGACCTGGCCTCGATCGCGGAGCGCGAGAAGGTCACGCGCCACGACGTCAAGGCGCGGATCGAGGAGTTCAACGACCTCGCCGGGCACGAGCACGTCCACAAGGGCATGACCTCCCGGGACCTCACGGAAAACGTCGAGCAGCTGCAGATCCGGCTCTCGCTGGAGCTCGTGCGCGACCGTACGGTGGCCGTGCTCGCCCGTCTGGGCAAGCTCGCGGGCGAGTACGGCGAGCTGGTCATGGCCGGTCGCTCGCACAACGTCGCCGCGCAGGCCACCACGCTCGGCAAGCGCTTCGCGACCGCCGCCGACGAACTGCTCGTGGCGTACGGCCGGGTCGAGGAGCTGCTCGCCCGCTACCCGCTGCGCGGCATCAAGGGCCCGGTCGGTACGGCGCAGGACATGCTCGACCTGCTCGGCGGGGACACGGCGAAGCTCGCGGACCTGGAGCGGCGGATCGCCCAGCACCTCGGGTTCTCACAGGCCTTCACCTCCGTCGGCCAGGTCTACCCCCGCTCGCTGGACTACGAGGTCGTGACCGCGCTGGTGCAGCTGGCCGCCGCTCCGTCCTCGCTGGCCAAGACGATCCGGCTGATGGCCGGGCACGAGCTGGTGACGGAGGGCTTCAAGCCGGGGCAGGTCGGTTCCTCGGCGATGCCGCACAAGATGAACACCCGCTCCTGCGAGCGCGTGAACGGCCTGATGGTGATCCTGCGGGGCTATGCCTCGATGACGGGCGAGCTGGCGGGCGACCAGTGGAACGAGGGCGACGTGTCGTGCTCGGTGGTGCGCCGGGTCGCACTGCCGGACGCGTTCTTCGCGCTCGACGGTCTGCTGGAGACGTTCCTGACCGTCCTGGACGAGTTCGGCGCCTTCCCGGCCGTCGTCGCGCGCGAGCTGGACCGCTACCTGCCCTTCCTCGCGACCACGAAGGTCCTGATGGGCGCGGTGCGGGCCGGTGTGGGCCGCGAGGTCGCGCACGAGGCGATCAAGGAGAACGCCGTCGCCTCGGCCCTCGCCATGCGCGAGCAGGGTGCCGAGCGCAACGAGCTCCTCGACAAGCTCGCCGCGGACGAGCGCATCCCGCTCGACCGTGCGCAGCTCGACGCGCTGATGGCCGACAAGCTGTCGTTCACGGGCGCCGCCGCCGACCAGGTCGCCACGGTCGTCGGCCGTATCGAGGAGATCATGAAGCAGCACCCGGTCGCCGCGACCTACACGCCGGGGGCGATCCTCTGACGCGGTTGACCGCCGCGGACCTGGAGGCCGCTCGCGACCGGCTCGTGCCGGATGTCGTCGCGGACGGCCTCCACGTCCTGTTCTGCGGTATCAACCCCGGCCTGATGACCGCGGCCACCGGACACCACTTCGCCCGGCCCGGCAATCGCTTCTGGCCCGTACTGCACCTGTCCGGGTTCACGCCACGTCTGCTGAAGCCCTCGGAGCAGGGCGAGTTGCTCTCGTACGGGCTCGGCATCACGAACGTGGTGGCACGGGCGACCGCGCGGGCCGACGAGCTGACCGCGGAGGAGTACCGGCAAGGCGGTGAGCTGCTCGCCGCCAAGGTGCAGCGGCTGCGTCCGCGCCGGCTGGCCGTGGTGGGCGTGACCGCCTACCGAGCGGCCTTCGGTGACCGCAAGGCCCAAGTCGGCCCGCAGGAACGGTCGATCGGGGACAGCCGGGTGTGGGTACTGCCCAACCCCAGCGGGCTCAACGCGCATTGGACGGCAGCGACGATGGCGGAGGAGTTCGCGCGGCTGCGGGTGGCCGCCGAGGACGACCGCTAGGGCCTGGCCGGCGGATCGTGCGGTTCCGTCCCCACGGTGGCCGGAAACAGGGCTGAGCGGCGCGCATCGCACCCCGCGAGCTACGGCATGGTCCGCCGGACAATCCCTGGTCTCTGTCGTCAGTCTCCGTCGTCGAACTCCCGTCGTCCGCACGGCAGACGGGATGTGACAACAAGGGCTAAGGCGGGTCGGTCTCCGTGACCACGGCCAGGAGTTGGAAGGGCAGCTCCCGGTCCCACTGGGAGACGCCGAGGGCCACCCAGCGGGCGTGGCCGTCCGGCCTCCAGAGATGCACGTCGGGCACATGGGCGCTCAGGGTGGCCCAGGGTTCGGGTATGCCCTCACCGGCCGCGGTCCGGTCGAAGACGCTCGACAGGCTGAACCGCCGCGGGACTCCCCAGCGGTGGGCGAGCCGCTCCGACAGACCGTCCCGGTCGGCCTCGAACTGCTCCTCCGTCTCCTCCCGGGCCGTGCCGTCGTCGTCCCAGAACTCCTCGCTCGTCGCCAGCTCCGCTATGTGATAGCCGGGGCCTCCGAACCCGGCGGACGACCGGCCCTGCTCCGCCGGGAAGCCCTCGGAGCACAGCCGGTCGATCGTGGCCAGTTGCCGTGCGATGGTCATGCCGTCCAGTAAACCGGCCGGGACTGACAATTGGCGGGCCGTCAGCAGGTCAGGCGTCGCGGCGCCGTACGCTCCACGCCCCGGCCAACAGGGCCGCTGCCGCCCAGGCCGCGGTCACGGCCAGGCCCGTCCACGGTCCCAGTGAGCCGTCCCAGGTCTCGTGCAGCACCACCTGGCCCGCCTTGTCCGGCAGGAAGTCGGCCGCGCTGCCCGACACGCCGCCGACCACGAAGGAGACGATGAGCAGGAAGGGGACCAGGATGCTCAGCGTCGCGACCCCACTGCGCAGCAGCGCGGTCAGCCCGGCCGCGAACAGCGCCATGAGCGCGAGGTAGACACCGCATCCCACGGCGGCGCGCAACCCCTCGCCCCAGGTCACCCCGCTCCACCTGGCTCCGAGGACCGCCTTGCTGATCACCAGGCCGGCCGCTCCGGTGAACAGACCGACGACCAGCGTCGGTACGGCGATGGCGACCGCCTTGGCCGTGAACCACCGTCCGCGGTGCGGTACCGCGGCGAGCGTGACCCGCAGCGCACCGGCCTGGAACTCGGCCGAGACGGCCTGCGCACCGAAGGCGATGGCGGCGATCTGCCCGAAGCTGACGCCGAAGAACGCCGTGAACAACGGGTCGAAGTCGCTGTCCGCCGAGTCGTCGACCCCGGCGAGCGCCGAGAAGGCCGCGGTGAGGAGGAGGACGGCGATCAGCGCGGCGACGAGTGACCGCAGCGTACGGATCTTGATCCACTCCGAGCGGAGTACGGGTGCGAACGTCATGAGCGTGCCTCCTGCGGCCTGAGCGGGGTCGGCATTCCGCTGAACTCGGTCTCGGCGGACGTCAGATCGAGATAGGCCTGCTCCAACGTCCCTTCCTCCGCGGCGAGTTCGAGGATCGGCACGCCCGCGGCCGACGTGAGGCGCCCGATGTCCTCCACGCGCGCGTCGAGGACGGTCCAGCGTCCGTCCTCGGCCTCGACCGCCTCGATCCCGCGGTCGGCCAGCAGGCCGCTCAGTGCGGCGCCGTCCGTGGTGCGCACCCGGACGCGCGGCTGCACGCGCGCGTGGATGAACTCCCGCATCGGGATGTCGGCGAGCAGGCGGCCCCGGCCGAGGACGACGAGGTGGTCGGCGAAGGACGCGGTCTCGTTCATGAGATGGCTGGAGACGAGGACGGTGCGTCCCTCGCGGGCCAGCCGGCGCAGCAGTTCGCGGATCCAGATGATGCCTTCGGGGTCGAGCCCGTTGGACGGTTCGTCGAGCAGCACGACGGGCGGATCGCCCAGCAGCGCGGCCGCGATGCCCAGCCGCTGGCGCATGCCCAGGGAGTACGACTTCACCCGGTCCCGCGCGACCGACGCGATTCCGGTCTCCTCCAGCACCTCGTCGACGCGGCGCTCCGGGATGCGGTTGCTCGCCGCGAGCGCCCGCAGGTGATCGCGCGCGGTACGTGATCCGTGCGGGGCCTGCGCGTCGAGCAAGGCGCCCACGTGGCGCAGGGGTTCATGGAGGGATGCGTAGGGCCGGCCACCGACGACGGCGGTGCCGGAGGTGGGCCGGTCCAGGCCCAGTACGAGCCGCATGGTGGTGGACTTGCCGGCGCCGTTGGGCCCGAGGAAGCCGGTGACGCGGCCGGGGAGCACACGGAAGGTGAGGTGGTCCACGGCGCGCTTGCTGCCGTACTCCTTGGTGAGGTCTTGGACGTCGATGCTGGTCATGGGGTCAGCGTGTCCGCTGTCCGCCCGTCCCGTCCTCCCCCGCCGGCGGAGACCGTCTCCCTCGCTCGGGGGAGGCTCGTTGTCGGTGCCGCCTGTCACGATGACGCAATGGCCCGCTTTCTGCGCCCGCTGTTCCGGGGGACGACGTACACGCGCTGGCTGCACCTGTGGGTGCCGATGCTGTTCGTCAGCGTGTGGCTGTTCATCGACTCGACCAAGCCGTGGGTGCCCGCCGCGATGCTGATTCCGCTGGGGCTGATTCCAGCCGTGCGGCGAGGTGAGGGTGTGCAGGCGCAGTTCATGCTCGCGCGGGGCGGCGGGGAGGAGGCGTTCTCGGTCGCACCTTCGGTCACTTGGCGGGATCGGTGGCGGACCGTGCTCTGGCTGGAAGTACGGATGGTCGGTGGCTTGGTGGCCACTGCGCTCACGGTCTGGCTGCCGGTGATTGCCTTCGATCTGGCCGGCGCGGCGACCGGCCACACGGTCACCGACAACCCCTTCGTACCGATTTCGGATCCGCACTGGGCCTACGCACTGCTCGTCCCGCTGCCCTTGCTCGCGCTGTACGGCGCGGTCGTCGCTCTCGGCGCGCTGGTCACGGCGATCGCGCGCCGTCTTCTCGGCCCCTCCCCCAGCCAGCGCCTCGCCGCCCTGGAGGAGCGCACGGAGCAGCTTCTGGAGCGCACGCGCATCGCCCGGGAGCTGCACGACTCCATCGGGCACGCGCTGACCGTCGCGGTGGTGCAGGCGGGCGCGGCCCGGGCGGCCGGCGACCCTGCGTTCACCGACCGGGCCCTGGGTGCCATCGAGGACACCGGCCGGGCCGCCCTGGAGGACCTGGAGCGGGTCCTCGGCGTGCTGCGCGAGGCGGAGCGGCCGGTGAGCAGCCGCCCGACGCTGACGGAGGCGGACCGGCTCCTGGAGTCCGCGCGCGCCTCCGGGGCGAAGGTCGACGCCGAGGTGACGGGTCCGGTGGAGACAGTGCCCGGGCCCGTCTCCCGCGAGGGCTACCGCATCCTGCAGGAGTCGCTCACGAACGTCCTGCGGCATGCGGGGAGTGTCCCTGCCCGGATCCGTATCGAGTGCCAGGACGCCTGGCTGGTCCTGGAGGTCCGCAATCCGCTCACCGCGGAGATACCGGGCCCGGGCCGCGGCAGCGGGCTGCGGGGCATACGCGAGCGGGCCGCGCTGCTCGGTGGCAGCGCGCGGACGGGGCCGGACCAGGGCGACTGGCAGGTGCGGGTGGAGCTGCCACTGCGCTGATCTACGCTGACCGGATGCCGGTCACCGTGCTTCTCGTCGACGACGAACCCCTCGTACGCGCGGGTCTGCGTGCCGTCCTGGAGGCGCAGCCCGACATCGAGGTCGTCGGGGAGGCGGCCGACGGTGCGGCCGTGATCCCGCTGGTGCGGCAGCTGCGGCCCGATGTCGTCGCCATGGACGTGCGGATGCCCCTCATGGACGGCATCGAGGCCACGCGCGCGGTGCTGCGCACGGTGACCGATCCGCCGAAGATCCTCGTGGTGACGACGTTCGAGAACGACGAGTACGTCTACGAGGCGCTGCGCGCCGGCGCCGACGGGTTCCTGCTGAAGCGGGCCCGGCCCGCCGAGATCGTGCACGCGGTGCGGCTGATCGCCGAGGGCGAGTCGCTGCTGTTCCCCGCCTCCGTCCGGCAACTGGCCGCCGAGTACGGCGACGACGGCGGCAATCCCGCGGCCCGGAGGGTGCTGGAGCGGGCCGCGCTGACCGAGCGTGAGGCGGAGGTGCTGCGCCTGGTGGCCCGGGGCCTGTCGAACGCGGAGATCGCCGGTCAGCTGATCGTCGGGACGGAGACGGTCAAGTCCCACGTCAGCGCCGTCCTCGCGAAACTGGGTGCCCGCGACCGCACGCAGGCGGTCATCACGGCGTACGAATCGGGGTTCGTCTCGCCCGGATGACGGACCGTGTGGCTCAGCAGATGCGGACCCGCCAGTAACGTTGGCCACCCCGGCACTCGCCGGGGCCCGCCACGCCGAGTACGATCCGGCGAACACGCGCACGAGCTGGGAGGACGGACGTTGGGGCAGTTGACCGGCGGGGATCCCTCTCTGCTGCGAAGGATCAATTCCGCGGTGGTGCTGCACGCGCTGCGTGCCACGGACTGCGCGACGCTCACCGAGATCACCCGGGTGACCGGATTGTCCCGGCCCACGGTCGAGGGCGTCGTCGAAGGGCTGATCGAAGGCGGGCTCGTCGTCGAGAAGGCGGCCGAGGAAGGCGCCGCACGGCGTCAGGGCCGACCGGCCAGGCGGTTCAGGTTCCGGGCCGAGGCGGGGCACCTGCTGGGCCTGGAGATAGGCCCCCACCGGGTCGCGGCGCTGCTCGCCGACCTGGACGGCCGGGTGCTGGGCGCCATGTCCAAGGAAGTCGACGAGACGGCGTCCGCCGACGAGCGGCTGGAGCGGCTGCGCAGCGCGGTCGCCGACCTGCTGCGCCGGGCGGGCGTGGCCCGCAGTTCCCTGCGCGCGGTGGGGGTGGGCAGCCCCGGCATCGTCGAGGCGGACGGCACCGTACGCCTCGGCACGGCCCTTCCGGAGTGGACGGGCCTGCGGCTGGGCGAGCGGCTGAGCCGTTCCTTCAAGTGCCCGGTGCTGGTCGAGAACGACGCCAACGCGGCGGCGGTCGCCGAGCACTGGAAGGGCGCGGCGACGGAGTCCGACGACGTCGTGTTCGTGCTGGCCGGGCTGAGCCCGGGCGCCGGTTCGCTGATCGGCGGGCGGCTGCACCGGGGCTACGGAGGCGCGGCCGGCGAGATCGGAGCGCTGCATCTGCTGGGCCGGGAGGCGACCCCGGAGACGCTGCTGTCGACCACGGACGAGCCGCTGCACCCCCTCGACGAGCAGGCCGTCGCCGATGTCTTCGCCCTCGCACGCGAGGGTGACCAGCGGGCCCGCGCGGCGGTCGACCGCTTCATCCAGCGCCTGGTCCACGACGTGGCCGCGCTCGTGCTGGCCCTCGACCCCGAGCTGGTCGTGATCGGCGGCTGGGCGGCCGGCCTGGACGGCGTACTGGAGCCGCTGCGGCGCGAGTTGGCACGCTACTGTCTGCGGCCGCCCAGGGTGACGCTGTCCCTGCTCGGCGAGGCGGCCGTCGCGACGGGAGCGCTCCGGCTGGCCCTCGATCACGTGGAGGAGCAGCTCTTCGCGGTGGAGAGCACGGTCACGGCACGACGCTGAGGTGCGGACGCTTGGCGGAGGCGCCGACGCGGGGCCGAGGCGCGGGCCGCGGGGCACCGGGGCGGTCGAGACGCCGGATCGGCCTCTTGTACGGCCGAGGGTCCGGATCGGCCCCTGCATGGCTGAGGGCGCCGGATCGGCCCCCTGCGCGGCCGAGGCGCCGAGCGGTCACCAATGCCGCTGCGGCGCCGGAGCCATCAGAGCAAAACAGCGGCGCCGGAGCCGTCAGAGCACGACAGCGGCACCGGAACGGTCAACGCGTGGCTGAGGCGCCGAGGCGGTCGGCGTGGCGCGCCCACGCGAGTGTCCAGGCGCGCGACGCAAAACGTCACGCCCCGGAGTGCGGGGCGTGACGGTTGTGGCTCGCGGCCGCGGTGCCGTGGCGGCGACCGCCGCCCGCGGTTCAGGAAGCGCGGCGCTCCGGGGAGTGGTGGATCTCGACGCCGCCGGAGTCACCGAAGGTCAGCCGGCAGGTGTCGGCGCGGTACGTGGCGACGGAGACCGCCGCCGTGCGCCCCGCGGCGAAGAAGCGGGTGGTGACGACGAGGACCGGCGCCCCGGGGAGGCGGTCGAGTTCCTTGGCGTCGTCCGCGCGCGCCGAACCGAGCTCCACGGCACGGTCCTCGCCCTCCAGCTCCAGACGCTGGAGCTCGCGCAGAACGGCACGCGCGCGTGCCGGGCCCGAGGGAGCGTCGATGGAGGAGAGGTCGGGCACCGAGGACGCCGGGATGTAGAGCAGTTCCGCGGCGACCGGCTGACCGTGCGTCACGCGGGACCGGCGCACCGTGTGCACCGCTTCGTCGCGGCCCGTTTCCAGCAGGTCCGCCACCCGGAGGGGCGGCGCCGCAAGGCCGCAGTCCGCGGGCTGCCAGGCGTCGCCCGCCGCCCCCGGCCACGTGTGCTGCTCGGACCCGACGGCCACACCCATGCGCGGCGGGGCGACCGTGGTGCCCACCCCGCGGCGGCGCTGCAGCCGGCCTTCCAGTTCGAGCTGCTCCAGAGCCTGGCGGAGCGTGGCACGGGCGACCCCGAAGCGGGCCGCGAGATCGCGTTCGTTGGGCAGGATCTCGCCCACCGTGAACTCGGAGTCGAGTGCCTCACTGAGCACGGTCTTGAGATGCCAGTACTTCGGCTCCGGCACCGTTTCCAGCTGCGTGGTCCCCACCCTGTCCTCCGCAATCGCCGTGGCCCGGCGGCGTTTTAGCGCCCTTGTTTATTAAAGGTTCCTGCACTATCCCTGCGACCATAGGCGCGGCCCCACCCTTGGTCAAGACCAATCCTCGATCCCTTACCGATTGCAGGGGCGCGGTGCGCAGAGCGTTCATACGACGTTCGCGCTGGGAGATGTTCGCGACACAAGCCCGCAAGCCAGGCGTTCCCAGCGCACGGACCGGGCGTTCCCCGTGCACGGACCGGGCGTTCCCGGCGCACCGGCCAGGCGTTCCCCGGGCCCGGCTCAGGACAGCGAAGCCCCCGCCGCGACGACGGGGGCTTCGGGGCCGTGGAGCCTGGGCCGCGGCTACTCGGGCGAGAGCGACAGCAGCTTCTCGGGGTTGCGGATGATGTAGATGCACTGGATCCGGCCGTCCACGACGTCCAGCTGGAAGACGCTGTCGGCCTTGTCGCCCGACAGCGCCAGGAGCGCCGCGCCGCCGTTGACCTCCACCAGGCGGAACGACACGTCCGCGATCCCCTTCCGGGCCGCGCCGAAGAGGAAGCGGCTGACCTTGTCGGCGGACTCGATGACCCGCAGCGGCGCCTTGGCCAGGCCGCCGCTGTCGCCCACCAGGCGCACCTCCGGGGCCAGCAGGGACATCAGACCCGCGAGGTCGCCCTCGACCGCCGCGGCGAGGAACCGCTCGGTGAGCAGGCGGCGTTCGGCCGGGTCGACCTCGTAGCGCGGCCGGCGCTCGTCGACGTGCTTGCGTGCCCGGCCGGCGAGCTGGCGCACGGCGGACTCGCTGCGGTCGAGGGTGGTCGCGATGTCCGCGTACGGGTATCCGAAGGCCTCGCGGAGCACGAACACGGCCCGCTCCAGTGGCGAGAGGGACTCCAGGACGACGAGCACGGCGAGGGAGACGGAGTCGGCGAGCACGGCCCGTTCGGCGGTGTCCGGGACGGTGTCGCCGAAGTCGGTCACATACGGCTCGGGCAGCCAGGGTCCGATGTACGCCTCACGGCGCGACTGCACGTGGCGCAGCCGGTCGATGGCGAGCCGGGTGGTGATGCGCACCAGGTAGCCGCGCGGTTCGCGCACCTCGGTCCGGTCGGCGCCGGACCAGCGCAACCAGGCCTCCTGGACCACGTCCTCCGCGTCGGCCACCCGCCCGAGCATGCGGTAGGCGACGCCCATCAGGACGGGGCGGTGCTCTTCGAAGACGTCGGTCGCGGTGTCGGTGGCCACTGATGCATCCCATCCGACTCGTCCCGTCGTGTCCAGGCAAAATCGGTGTCTGCCCGAGCACATGAGCGCGCGCGCATGCACGCGCGCGTGAAGGCGCCCGCGGACCGGTCGACCGGCGCGTCGAACGCGTCGGCCAGGCACGCGCGGTTCGCGCCGCACAGGGGCTACCCGTCGGTAGCTGTTGCTGACAAGCTGTCTACGAGCGCTTCCGTCACCGTGTCCCCTCACGAGGAGCTGCACCATGTCCGCCACGGTCTCCTTCGACGTCCCCTCGGCGCACGGTCCGCGTGCCGTGACCCTCTCCTATCGGCGCGTGGGCACCGGCGAACCGCTGCTTCTGCTGCACGGCATCGGCCACCACCGGCAGGCCTGGGACCCGGTCGTCGACATCCTGGCGACCGAGCGCGACGTGATAGCCGTGGACCTCCCCGGGTTCGGCGAGTCCCCGGCGCTGCCCGACGGGCTCGCACACGACCTCCCGACGTTGAACTCCACGCTGGGCGCGCTGTTCGAGAAGCTGGAGCTCGGTCGCCCGCACGTGGCGGGCAACTCGCTCGGCGGCCTGCTGGCCCTGGAGCTGGGCCGCGAGAAGCTCGTACGGTCCGTCACGGCACTGTCTCCCGCCGGGTTCTGGACCCAGGCCGAGCGGCGATACGCGTTCGGGGTGCTGATGGCGATGCGGCAGGCCGCGCGGAGCATGCCCCTGCCGCTGGTGGAGCGGCTGTCCACCACGGCGACCGGGCGCACGGTGCTGACCAGCACCATCTACGCCCGGCCGAGCCGCCGTTCACCCGAGGCCGTCGTCGCCGAGACCCTCGCGCTGGCCCACGCCGAGGGCTTCACCCCGACCCTCAGGGCGGGCACCTCGGTGCGGTTCACGGACGACATCCCTGGGCTTCCGGTCACCGTGGCCTGGGGTACGCGCGACCGGCTGCTCGTGCGCCGCCAGGGCATCCGCGCCAAGCGGCTGATCCCCCACGCCCGGCTGGTGCGGCTGCCCGGATGCGGGCACGTGCCCATGAACGACGACCCGGCGCTCGTCGCGCGGGTCATCCTGGACGGCAGCCGCTGAGCCGCGCGTCCGGCGGGTCAACGCCCCCGATCCCAGGGCGACTCCGGCTCCGACCAGGGCGCTGCCGACAGCCTGGGCGGCGCCGTACGAGCCCGTGCCGACGAGCGGTGCGGTGCACGCGGCCGCCACGGGGATGAGGCCGGAGAAGAGCGTGGCGCGTTCCGCGCCGATGCGCTGCATGCCCATGTACCAGCAGACGAAGCCGACGACCGTGACGACCACCGCCTGCCACAGCAGCGCGGCGGACTCGGTGGCGTCCGGGATCCGGAGCCATGCTCCGCCGTCCGCGAGGATCCCGGTCACGGCCGACTCGACCGCGGCGATCCCGCACACCGTCGCGGACAGCAGACGGGGACCCAGCGGCCGCAGCACGGGCACCGCGAGGACGGCGAAACCGACCTCGCCGGCGAGCGCGCACCCGGAGAAGGCGATGCCCGTGCCGTCGGTACGGCCCCACCCCTGCACCGTGAAGGCGCCGACCGCGACGCCCAACGCCCCGTACAGGACAAGGCGTTGCGGGCGGCGCCCCTCCAGGAGGGGGACGACGACGGCCACGACGACCGGAGCGCACCCCACGAGGACACCGGGAACCGCCGGCTCCGCGGTGCGTTCCGCGGCGATCACCGCGAGATTGAAGCCGACCATGCCGACGGCCGACAGAAGGGCGAGACGCGTCCACTGCCGTGCCGTGAGCGTGCGCAGGGGCGCCGTGCCACCCCGGCCGACCAGCGGCACCAGCAGCAGACAGGCCAGGCCGTAGCGCAGGAACTGGCCGCCCGCGTACGGGTACTGGCCCAGCACGCTGTTGGCCGTGAAGGAGCCTCCGACGAGGACACAGGCGAGGGCGGCGAGCAGCGCCCCACGGGTGGTGACGTTCATGGTGCCGACGCTATGAAGGGCACCGGTACGGTTTAAGGTCCACTTCCATGACGCCATCGGGGACCAATCGAGCGACGCCCGGCGCCGGGAAGGCGGGTGTTCCGGCTACCGGTTCGCCTCCGGGCGGTGGGTCCGAGCCGTCCGCACCGTCCGCGCCGGAGCCCACCGCGTCCAGTCGGTCCGGGTCCGGGCCCACCGCGTCCAGTCCGTCCGAGTCCGAGCCGACCGCGTCCAGTCCGTCGGAGTCCGAGTCATCCGCGCCGGTGTCGTCCGAGTCCGCGTCTTCCTGGGCCGCCGCCTGGGAGTTGCTTCTGCCGGCCGCTTCGGCCCCGGCACGCGCGCGTGGCCGTACGCTCCAGGCCGCGCTGCGCGAAGCGGTCCGCTCCGGACGGCTGGCGCGGGGCACGCGGCTTCCGTCGAGCCGGGAACTCGCCGCCGACCTCGGGGTCTCGCGGGGGCTCGTCACGGAGGCGTACGAGCAGCTGACCGCGGAGGGCTATCTGCGCAGCGGCCGAGGTGCCGGGACCTGGGTCGGCGGTGCCGTCCGGGCGGCGCAGCCGGGCGCACGTGACCTCGCCCCGCGCTCCCCCGGCGCCCGGGCGGACTTCCTGCCCGGCACCCCGGACCTGTCGCTGTTCCCGCGGGCCGCCTGGGCCGCCGCGCACCGTGGGGTGCTCGCCGAACTGCCGCACCACGCGCTGGGCTACCCGGATCCCCGCGGGCTCCCCCGGTTGCGTACCGCCCTCGCGGAGTTGCTCGCCCGGCGCCGTGGCGTGGTCGCCGATCCGGAGCGGGTGGTGGTGGTCTCCGGCGTGGCACAGGCGATGACGCTCCTCGGCTTCGTGCTCCACGCGCGCGGGATGCGCGCCGTGGGTGTGGAGGACCCGGGGAGCCCGGAACACGGGTCCCTGTACGCCTCGGCCGGGATCGGCACCGTGCCGCTGCCGTTGGACGCGCACGGCCTGGCGATCGGGCCGCTGCACGCCTCGGGCGTGCGTGCCGTCGTGACGACACCCGCCCACCAGTTCCCGTCGGGGATCGCGTACTCCGCGCGGCGCCGTGCCGAACTGCTGGAGTGGGCAAGGTCGGTGGACGGTCTCGTGATCGAGGACGACTACGACGGGGACTTCCGCTACGACCGGGCGCCGGTGGGCGCGCTGCAGGGGCTCGACCCGGAGCGCGTCGCGTACACGGGGTCGGTCAGCAAGTCCCTCGCTCCGGGTCTGCGGCTCGGCTGGCTCCTGGTGCCGGCGCCGCTCGCCGAGGACGTCGTCGAGCGCAAGCGGACCATGGATCTCGGTCATCCCGCGATCGACCAGGCGGTCATGGCGCGGTTCCTCGAACACGGCGACTACGACCGGCAGTTGCGGCGCTGTCAGCGCGCCTACCGGGAACGCCGCGACACGCTCGTGTCGGCGCTGGACGAGCACTTTCCGGGCGCGCGGGTGTCCGGTGTCGCGGCGGGTCTGCACGCCATCGCCGAACTCCCTGACCGTTACGGGCCGCTGGACCGCTTCCTGGAGCGCACGGCAGCCGCCGGGGTCGTGGTCCGGCCCCTGACGGACTACGGACAGTCGGTGGACGACGGCCTACGGCTGGTGCTGGGGTACGCCCACCTGTCGTCGTCACGGATCCGCGAGGGCGTACGGCTGATGGCGGACTCCGTGCGTGCGTGACACGGGGGCCGACACGAGGGACGGCCCAAGCCCGCGACACACGCGGGACGGTACGGAATCGCCGTACACGCGAGACGGCAGGAACCGTCGCACCCGCGGGACAGCCCAAGCCGGCCGCACGCGCAGGACGGCACCGCATCGCCGCACGCGCGGGACGGTACGGAACCGCCGCACGCGCGGGACCGCTCACGCGCAGCCGCGGCATGCCGGGGATCGCACACCGGTTCCCCTGCCCGTGTGGTCAGTTGTTCACTTGTGGTTTCCGTGTGCGCTGCGGCGCACCAGTAGTTGTGGCACTGCACACTGGCCGGAACCCGTCCCTGGAGGCGCATTCATGTCACACCTTCCGCTCCCCGGCCGCCGCGGCGTCCTGCGCGGTTCGCTCGCCGCGTCGGCGGCACTGGCCCTGCCCGCCGCGGTCGGCGCGGCACCGGCGTTCGCCCTGTCCGGGCGGCCGAAGGCGGGGTGGGGCGTGCAGGCAGGAGACGTGACCGCCGACTCGGGTCTGGTGTGGGTGCGCTCCGACCGCCCGGCCCGGATGATCGTCGAGACGTCGGCCACCGAGTCGTTCCGCAACCCGAGGAGATGGCACGGCCCGCTGCTCGGCGCGGACACGGACTTCGCCGGGACGACGCGGGTGCGCGGGCTGCCCGGCGGCGAGCAGATCCACTACCGGGTGCTGCTCGCCGACCCCGACGACCCGCGGCGCACCGGCGAGCCGGTGACCGGCACGTTCCGCACGGCGCCGGTCAGGAGGCGCGACGGCGTGCGGTTCCTGTGGTCGGGCGACCTGGCCGGGCAGGGCTGGGGCATCAACCCGGACCGCGGGGGCTACCGGATCTACGACGCCATGGCCGCGCTGGATCCGGACTTCTTCCTGTGCAGCGGCGACAACATCTACGCCGACGGGCCGATCTCCGCGACCGCGGCTCTGCCCGACGGCAGCATCTGGCGGAACATCACCACCGAGGAGAAGTCCAAGGTCGCCGAGACCCTGGCTGAGTTCCGCGGGGCGTTCCGGTACAACCTGCTGGACGAGAACCTCAAGCGCTTCAACGCCCAGGTGCCGTCCATCGTCCAGTGGGACGACCACGAGGTGCGCAACAACTGGTACCCGGGTGAGGTGATCGCGGCTTCGGACACGCGGTACACCGAGAAGAGCATCGACGTGCTGGCGTCGCGTGCGAATCGCGCGTTCAGCGAGTACTTCCCGATCACCACGCTGCGGCCGGGCGCCCGGGAGGGCCGGGTGCACCGGGTCGTGCGCCACGGTCCGCTGCTCGACGTCTTCGTGCTGGACATGCGGACGTACCGCAACGCCAACTCCCCCGGCACCCAGACCACCGACACCCAGGGCATCCTCGGCGCAGAGCAGCTGGACTGGCTCAAGCGGGAGCTGGCGCGGTCGCGTGCCGTGTGGAAGGTGATCGCGGCCGACATGCCCCTCGGCCTGGTCGTGCCGGACACCACCGAGGGCAGGAAGAACATCGAGGCGGTGGCCCAGGGCGACCCGGGAGCACCGCTCGGGCGCGAGCTGCAGATCGCCGAGCTGCTGCGGCACATCAAGCACCGGCGGATCACCGGAACGGTGTGGCTGACGGCCGACGTGCACCACACCTCGGCCCAGCACTACGAGCCGGCGCGGGCCGCCTTCGCCGACTTCGAGCCGTTCTGGGAGTTCGTCTCAGGCCCGCTCAACGCCGGCGCGTTCCCGGCGACCGCGCTGGACGCCACGTTCGGACCGGAGCGGGTGTTCGTGAAGGCGCCGACCGCCTCGAACGTGTCGCCCGCCGGCGGCTACCAGTTCTTCGGCGAGGTCGACATCGACGGCGACAGCGGTGAACTGACGGTGCGGCTGCGGGAGCAGGACGGCACGGTGCTGTTCACTCAGGCGCTGCAGCCTGGCCGCGTGGGGCAGTGACGCACCGCGCCGGGTGATCATTCCCGTACCCTCGAACCACCGGGCAGCGCACCGGAGTCATCCCCCGGTGTGCTGCTCCGCTCGTCGCTCACCCCTCGTCGAGACTCCGCCCCGCTGAGCCACCGAGCCGTCGCCGCAGGCGCCGCGTGACCACGTATGTCCGCGATCCGGTCAATAGGTGCCACCTCAGTATTAGAAAGAGCAACAAACGGGACAGAAGGACACTTAACCGATCAGTCACAAACCGTTCGTGATCACGCAACACCGTTCGTCCACAGTGGCTGCATGACTCCAGACTTGTCTGATGTGACGCGTGCCCGGCACGGTCGCCCGGTGCACCACTGGCGCCGGGACCTCGTCGAACTCGCCGCGCTGTTCACGGCCGTCGCCGTGGCGGACGGCGTCGCCAACCTGATCGGGCACGGCCCCGACGGCCCCGCCCTGCTGGTGATCTCGGCCGCCGTACTCGTCGCCACGGCCGGATTCCACACATGGTGGGCACGACGCCACGGTCATGCGCCGCCGCCGGGCGATACGGGCGCCCGGCCGCTTGCCGCAGAGCAGTCCGCCGGGCAGCCCGTCCCGTCCCCGACGACGTCCGAAGCCGCCTCGGGGACCACCGTCCTGTGGCGCATGCGGACCACGGTGAAGGACGAGCCGGGATCGCTCGCCGCGCTGTGCACGGCGCTGGCGCGCCACCGGGTCGACATCCTCAGCCTGCAGACGCATCCGCTGGCGGAGGGCACCGTCGACGAGTTCCTGCTGCGCGCGCCGGAGGAGCTGGCCGCGTCCGACCTCAGCCGCGCGGTCTCCCTGGCGGGCGGCACCGGTACCTGGATCGAGCGGGCCGACGCCCACGACCTGGTGGACGCGCCGACGCGCGTCCTGGGGCTCGCCACGCGCACCGCCCTCGACGCCGCGGAACTTCCGCTCGCCCTGCGGCAGTTGCTCGGCCGCTGCACCATCCGCTCGCTGCCCGCCACGTCTCCCGGCTCCGGCCGGGCGGGACAGACCACCCCCGTCGAGGGTGCCCTGGAGGACACGGTGATGCGGCTACGGGCCCCCGAGGGCGGAGTGATCACGGTGGAGCGGCCGTATCTGCCGTTCACCCCAACGGAGTTCGCGCGTGCCCGGGCGCTGGTGGAGCTGGACGCCCGGCTCGGTCCGCGGATCCCGCGCAGCCAGGACGTGCTGACGCTGCCCGAGGGCAACGCGATCACCGTGCGCCGCGCCGACACCTCCGACGTGGAGGCCGCGAAGGCCATGCAGGAGCGCTGCTCCGCCCGCACGCTGAGCATGCGGTACCACGGTCCGGTGGGCCAGGCGGACCGCTACCTCAACCACCTGCTCAGTCCGCGTTTCGGGCGGACGCTCGCCGTGCAGACCGCATCCGGACGCATCGTCGGCCTGGGCCACCTCCTGTGGGACGGCGACGAGACGGAGATCGCGCTGCTGGTCGAGGACGAGTGGCAGCGCCGCGGCATCGGCGGTGAACTCCTGGGCCGCCTGGTGTCGATGGCGGTCGAGGCCGGCTGCGACAGCGTCTACGCGGTGACGCAGGCGTCCAACACCGGCATGGTCGCGGCGATGCGTGGCCTCGATCTCCCCCTCGACTACCAGATCGAGGAGGGCACCCTCGTCATGACCGCCCGCCTGAAGTCGGCCCCGGCCACCCCGCAGCCGTCGTACGAGCAGACGCAGTCGGGTCCCGGCGAGCCGACCGCCCAGGATCAGGCGGACCTCGGCACGACCCGCCGTCTCAGCTGACGGGTCACCCGATTCGAGCGACTCGGCATCTCACCTGGCCGGTCGCCCGAATCGGCACACCGCATGACCGGGGCCGGAGCAGCGGTCCGACGGCACCCGCAGGAGCGGCCGGCGTCCACCCCAGGCCGCCGGCCGTCCTCGTACGCCATGGGCCGGCCGTCGTCCCGCAGGCCACCGGACGCCGGCCGCCTAGGACTGCTGCGCGACCGCCGCCCGCCCCCGTCCCGTCGTTCCCGGCCGAGGCCCCAGTGCCCCGTCCAGGTCCGCCCACAGGTCGTCGACGTCCTCCAACCCCACGGACAGCCGCAGCAGTTGATCGCTGACACCGGAGCCGTGGCGGTCGGACGGGGCGACGATGCGGTGGCTGATGGACGCCGGGTGCTGGATGAGGGTGTCGACGCTGCCGAGGCTGACGGCCGGGGTGATCAGCCGGACGGCGGCGATGACCTCGTGCGGGTCGCCGTGGACCTCGAAGGCGATCATGGCACCGCCGATCCGCGGGTAGTGGACGCGGGCGATCCGGGGGTCGGCGGCGAGGCGGCCCGCGAGGTCGGCGGCGTTGGCGGACGCGGCCCGGACTCGTATCGGAAGGGTCGACAGGCCGCGCAGCAGCAGATAGCCGGCGAGCGGATGGAGTACGCCGCCCGTCGCGAACCGCACCTGGCGCAGCTGCCGCGCGAACTCCTCGTCGCAGGCCACCACACCGGCCATGACGTCCCCGTGCCCGCCCAGGTACTTGGTCGCGCTGTGCAGCACGAGCCGCGCGCCCTGTTCGACCGGGCGCTGGAGGACCGGCGTGGCGAACGTGTTGTCCGCGAGCAGCGGGACCGAGCCGCAGGCGTGGGCGACCGCCCGCAGGTCCAGTTCGGCGAGCGTCGGATTGGCCGGCGACTCGACCATGACCAGCCCCGTGTCCGGGCGCAGCGCGTCCGTGATGCCCGCCGGGTCGACCCAGGTCACCTCCGAGCCCAGCAGCCCGGCGGTCAGCAGATGGTCGCTGCAGCCGTACAGGGGCCGTACAGCGACGACGTGCCGCAGTCCCATGGCGTTGCGGACCAGCAGGACGGCACTCAGCGCGGCCATTCCGCTGGCGAACGCGACCGCGCTGTCGGTGCCTTCGAGACAGGCCAGCGCGGTCTCGAAACGGGCGACCGTCGGATTGCCCAGGCGGCCGTAGACGGGCGGCCCCGCCGGCTCGGCGCCGTCCGCGGCGAACGCGTCGATCCGGGCGGCCTCGCCCCGGCTGTCGTACGAGGGGTAGGTGGTGGAGAGGTCGATCGGCGGGGCGTGCAGCCCCTGCCGGGCGAGATCGTCGCGGCCGGCGTGCACGGCCTCGGTGGCCAGCGCCCGCGGGGCAGGGCGGCGGTCGGATACGCGGTACGGGTTCGGGATGCCGGAGTCCATGGCCACAGCCTGAACACCGACCGGGTCCCCGGGGTAAAACCCCGTGTTACGTTCGAGCCATGGCCGAAACCGTCGTACTCGATCCGGTGGATCTCCATCTGCTGCGGCTGTTGCAGAACGACGCACGGTCGACGTACCGCGATCTTGCCGCACAGGTCGGTGTCGCGCCATCGACCTGTCTGGACCGGGTGACCCGGCTGCGCCGCTCGGGCATCATTCTCGGCCATCAGCTGCGACTCGATCCGGCGAAACTGGGACGCGGACTGGAGGCGCTGCTGTCCGTGCAGGTCAGGCCGCATCGACGGGAGCTGGTCGGGCCCTTCGTGGACCGGATCCGGGCGCTGCCCGAGTCCCGTACGGTCTTCCATCTCACCGGCCCCGACGACTACCTCGTGCACGTCGCGGTCGCGGACATGGCGGATCTGCAACGGCTGGTGCTCGACGAGTTCACGTCACGACGCGAAGTGGCGCGCGTCGAGACCCGGTTGATCTTCCAGCAGTGGGACTGCGGCCCCCTGCTGCCGCCGCAGCGCGACGCCTCCGCGACCACACCACCGCACGCCGGGCAAGGTGCCACGCCCTCAGCGGAATCGGGCTGACGCGGATCACGTCCTCGTACGAGGATTGTCCGCATGTCAGACACCAAGAGCCCGCTGCCCCGCGAGATCGCCGACGCGTACGTCGACGAGCTCATCGCCCTCGACCCGGTCACCGGCACCTATCTCGGCGACAGGGCCAGTTCGACCCGCCTGCCGGACACCTCGCCCGCCGGTCAGGCGGCTGTGGCCGAGCTGGCCCGGACGACCCTCGCGCGGCTCGACGAGGCGGAGCGGCAGCCGGGCGCGGACAGCGACATCGAGCGCCGCTGCGCCCGGCTGCTGCGCGAGCGCCTCTCCGCGCAGCTCGCCGTGTACGCGGCCGACGAGGGCCTGCGGCGGGTGAGCAATCTGCACTCGCCCGTCCACTCGGTGCGCGGCGTCTTCAACCTCATGCCGACGGAGACGGACGAGGACTGGGCCGCGATCGCCGAGCGGCTGCGGGCGGTGCCGGCCGCGCTGGAGGGCTACCGCGCCTCCCTTGCGCTCGGCCTGGAGCGCAAGCTCTACGCGGGGCCCCGCCCCACCGCGACGGTCATCGGCCAGCTCACCGAGTGGTCCGACCCGGGCGGGCAGGGCCACGGCTGGTTCGAGGACTTCGTCGCACGGGGTCCCGAGTCGCTGCGCGCGGAGCTGGACGCGGCGGCACGCACCGCGACGGGGGCCCTGGTGGCGCTGCGGGACTGGTTGCGCGAGGTGTACGCGCCCACGATCGAGGGCGCCCCGGACACCGTCGGCCGCGAGCGGTACGCCCGCTGGTCGCGCTACTACCTCGGCACGGAACTCGACCTCGACGACGCGTACGCGTACGGCTGGTCCGAGTACCACCGGCTGCTGGGCGAGATGAAGCAGGAGGCCGAGAAGATCCTGCCCGGCGCCGCGACCCCGTGGGTGGCGCTCGCCCATCTCGACGAACACGGTACGCACATCGAGGGCGTCGACGAGGTCCGCGACTGGCTGCAGGGCCTGATGGACGAGGCGATCGACGCGCTCGACGGCACCCACTTCGAACTGGCCGAGCGGGTACGGCGGGTGGAGTCGCGGATCGCACCGCCCGGCGGCGCGGCGGCCCCGTACTACACGTCGCCGTCGGAGGACTTCTCGCGCCCCGGCCGTACGTGGCTGCCGACCATGGGCCAGACCCGGTTCCCCGTGTACGACCTGGTCTCGACGTGGTACCACGAGGGCGTTCCCGGCCACCACCTCCAGCTTGCGCAGTGGGCCCATGTCGCGGAGGACCTCTCGCGCTACCAGGCCACCATCGGGCTGGTCAGCGCCAACTGCGAGGGCTGGGCGCTGTACGCGGAACGGCTGATGGACGAGCTGGGCTTCCTCACGACCGCGGAGCGGCGGCTCGGCTATCTCGACGCGCAGATGATGCGTGCGGCACGCGTGATCGTCGACATCGGCATGCATCTGGAACTGGAGATCCCGGCCGACTCGCCCTTCCACCCGGGTGAGCGCTGGTCTCCGGAGCTGGCCCAGGAGTTCTTCGGCTCCCACAGCAGCCGGCCGGCCGACTTCGTGGAGAGCGAGCTCACCCGCTATCTGTCCATGCCCGGCCAGGCCATCGGTTACAAGCTCGGCGAGCGGGCATGGCTGCTGGGCCGCGAGAACGCGAAGCAGCGGCACGGCGCCGCCTTCGACGCGAAGGCCTGGCACATGGCGGCCCTGTCCCAGGGCTCGCTGGGTCTGGACGACCTGGTGGACGAGTTGTCCCGGCTGTGACCGGCGGACGGGTCCGGGGCTCGGCGGACGGGGTGCTCCGACTCCGCCGTCGCCCCGGCCCCGCGCCGGACCTCAGTGGCGGAATCCTCCCTCGGAGTCGATGACCTGCCCGGTGATCCACGCCGCCTCGTCCGTCGCGAGCCAGGCGATGAGCCGGGCCGGGTCGTCGGGCATCCCCCAGCGGCCGCCCGGGAACCGCGCCGCGACTGCCGCGTACGCCTCGCCCGTCAGGTAATCCGTGTCCACCGGACCGGGGTTGACGGTGTTGAGCGTGATCGTCTGCGCGGCAAGGGCGGTCGACAGGGACCGGGTGACGGAGGCGAGGGCACCCTTCTGCAGGGCGTACGCGATCTCCCCCGGCATGCCTCCCGCGATGTCCTGTCCCGACGTCATCAGCACCACACGACCGCCGGGCGTACGCGGCGGCAGCGCCGCCCGGAGACGGGCGTACGCCTGGACGAGCAGGAGCACCGAACGGGCGTCGACGGCCCAGTGGGCGTCGAGCATGGCCGCGTCGATCGTGTCGAGAGTGCCGTCGGAACCGCTGAGCGCGTGGTTGGCGACGAGGATGTCGATCCGTCCGCCGAGTGCCTCCGCGGCGGTCGCGATCAGCGCGCCCGGGGCCGCCGGGTCGGAGAGGTCGCCCGGCCCGGCGAGGACCAGGGCCTCGGGGACACCGCGGACTTCACGAACGCCGGCGGCCACGTCCTCCGGACGGTCGGCACCCCACGGCATGGCGTCGTCGTGCGGCACGTGGTGGTGCAGATACAGACTCGCTCCGTACGCGGCGAGGCGACGGGCCACGGCATATCCGATGCCGGCGCGTCGGCCGGCACCGGTGACGAGAGCCGTCCGGCCCCGGAGAGGCAGCGGGTCACGACGGAGGTCTTCGGGCGCGGGGTGCGGGAGTTGAGGCATGGCGCACCATGATGCGGGGTGGGGGCGCGGGGCGCATGGAATTTGTTGTGGGGCGGGGACGCGGGGCTTGGCGGGGGGCTTTGGCGCGGGTCCGGACTCACGGAGTTTGACGCGCGGGCGCGACCGCCGGGACTTGAGGGCGCGGGCTTACGGAACTACGGGACCGCCGGGACTTGGCGCAGGCCTACGGAACTACGGGACCGCCGGGACTTGGCGCAGGCTTACGGAACTACGGGACCGCCGGGACTTGGCGCAGGCCTACGGAACTACGGGACCGCCGGGACTTGGCGCGGGCCTACGGAACTACGGGACCGCCGGGACTTGGCGCGGGCCTACGGAACTACGGGACCGCCGGGAGTTGGCGCGGGATGCGTGACGTACGGGAGGGGGCGGGCGGCCGGGCCTGTGAGGTTGCGCGGGCCGGTGCCTCAGGACGTGAGCCGCCGGAGTTGTACGAGGCCCAGCCAGGTCTCCGGGCCGGGCTCCACGTAAGCCGCCCGTACCGCGTAGCGCCCGGGTGCCAGTGCGACGCGCAGGTGGTCCGTGCGCTCCGACGCCTTTCCTGGCCATGCCGCGTCGAAGAGCACCACGGGCCCCGGGACGTCCCACGGAACCTCCGGCTCCCACACGGCGGCGTCGAGCGCGGCGGGGACACGGGCGAGGAGTTCGCCCTCGGAGTCGGCGGCGCACCACCGTACGAAGGTGTCGTGCTCGGGCAGATAAGTGGTCGAGGCGGGTTCGTCCCCGAGGACCAGGGCCCGGGTGTCCCCCACGGGCACGAGGCCGATGTACCCGTCGACGTCACAGGCCCTGTCATAGTCGGTCGACATGTCGTCGCCGTCGGCCCCCGCCCAGAACGACAACACCACCTCGGGGATCGCTATGAGCGGCCCACCGCCCGACTCGACCCACTCCACCGCACCGGGATCCGCATAACGCGCCATGCGCAGAAGTTACAGCCTGGCTCCGGCCCGCGGTTTCACCCTCCCCCGCTCCGCCCGAAATCCGCTGTTCCGCCCCCGGCATACGGACACCCGGGTCGGACGGATTGCCCCAACTCCCCCTGGAATAAGCGGACTCGGGTACGACGTCAGCAGCGATGTCGGCGTCGGAGCGAGAGTGGCGGGCCGCTCAGCAGCCGCAGTCCTCCGAGTCCACCGGCGACGTCAGCGGGTCTGCGACGCGCTGCTCACGCCCCTCCCAGGTCTCGTACGCGAAGCCCTCGCGCGCCCAGTACTCGAAGCCGCCGAGCATCTCCTTGACCTGGAAGCCCAGTTCGGCGAGTGCCAGGGCGGCGCGGGCGGCGCCGTTGCAGCCAGGGCCCCAGCAGTACGTGACGACGGGTACGGACTTGTCGAGGAGCCGCTCCGCCTGCTCCGGGATGAGCGCGGTGGGCAGATGGATCGCGCCGGGCACGTGTCCCTGGTCCCAGGATTCCGTGGAACGCGAGTCGAGCACGACGAACCCCGGGTCGCCGCCGGCCGTGAGGGCGGAGGCCACGTCGGACACGTCCGCGTGGAAGGCGAGGCTCGCGCCGAAGTAGGCGGCGGCCGCGGCCGGAGCGGCGGGGGCGACCCGCAGAACGGGGTTCGGAGCGGTCGCGGTGCTGGTCGCAGTGGTCACAGTCATGGTCTGGCCTTCCCTCCCGAGCCCGCCGTACCGACGCCTCACCGCGTCGGCCGTGCGGGACTTCATGACCGGAAATCTACGTCCGGCGCTCCGTGTCCTGAAGCAGCGATCCACGGCATGACTCTTGATCCGCCGGTGATTTCCCTGCTACTTATCGGACATGACCGCGTATTCCCCGGACGCCACCGACTGGCGCATCCTCGATGTCCTCCAGCGCGAGGGCCGGGCCAGTTTCGCCGAGCTGGCCCGTGCCGTTTCGATGTCCGCGAGCGCGGTCACCGAACGCGTGCGCCGCCTGGAGGAGGCGGGCGTCATCCAGGGGTACGCGGCCGTCGTGGACCCGGAGAGACTGGGGCTGTCCATCCTCGCCTTCGTGCGGCTCAGGTACCCGAACGGCAACTACAAACCCTTCCACGACCTCGTCGCGGTCACGCCCGAGATCCTGGAGGCGCATCACGTCACGGGCGACGACTGCTTCGTGATCAAGGTGGCCGCACGTTCGATGCACCACCTCGAGGAGGTGTCGGGCAGGATCGGCGCCCTGGGCTCGGTGACGACGAGCGTCGTCTACTCCTCGCCACTTCCCCGGCGACCGCTGGGCCACTGAGAGCCTCCGGGGTCTGCCGGGCCTGAGGGAGGCGCGGCAGAGCCCAGGCACCCCCTCAGTCGACCCCCCGCTGCCGTACGACGGACCCCGTCCTCCCCTTCACGATCTCCAGCTGCGCATGGATACGTCGCCGCAGGTCGGCGACGTGGCTGACGATGCCGACGCTGCGGTCGCGCTCACGCAGGGAGTCCAGCACGTCGAGGACCTCGTCAAGGGTTTGGTCGTCCAGGCTGCCGAAACCCTCGTCGATGAAGAGCGTGTCGAGCCGGACACCGCCCGCTTCGTCCGTGACGACGTCCGCGAGACCGAGGGCCAGCGCCAGCGAGGCGAAGAAGGTCTCGCCGCCGGAGAGTGTCGCGGTGTCCCGCTCGCGGCCGGTCCAGGCGTCGACGACATGCAGGCCGAGGCCACTGCGACCGCGCCCGGAGCGGTCGTCCGAGTGCACGAGTGTGTAGCGCCCGGACGACATGCGCCGCAGCCGGACGGTCGCCGCGGCGGCGACCTGTTCCAGGCGGGCGGCGAGGACGTACGACTCCAGTCGCATCTTGCGCTCGTTGTCCGCGGAGGTGCCCGCCGCGAGACCGGCCAGCCGCGCGACCCGGTCGTACTCCTCGCGCAGGGGACCCAGCCGGCGCACTCCGGCCGCCGCCCGCGCGGACAACCGGTCGAGCTCGGCACAGCGGCGCGCGGCCGCGTCCCGTGCGGAGACTGCACCCTGGAGACGGCCGGCCGCGGACTCGGCCGCCTGTTCGGCGGCCCGGAGATCGGCGGGCGGCTGCTGGGCGGCGGCCGCCGTGTCGGTCTCGGCGAGCACCGCGCGCACCGCTGCCTCCTCCGACTGCCAGGCATCCAGGCGCCGTTGGAGATCGCGGTGAGCCGCGTCGTCCAGCAGCGCGGCGGCCGCGGCCCGCGGGGTGTCGAACCCGGCGCGGAAGGCGGCATCGGCCAGCCGCGCGTCGCCCTCCTTGAGCCGCTGGGCGGCCTCCTCGGCGCCGCGCGCGGCGTCCGCCGCCTCGGTGAGCCGTGCCGCGCGCAGCTCCAGCTGGGCGAACCGCGCGGACACGCTGTCGGCGTCCGCCCGAGCGTGCGCCAACTCGCCTTCCAGTGCGGCCCTTTCGCGATCCAGCGTGTCCCGGCGGGCGGCCCGGGACGCGGTCCGCACCTCCGCCGCCTGCTGCGCGGCGACCCGGCGCGCATGCTCGCGCTCGGCCTGGGCGAGCGCTTCACGCGACGCGTGCAGCCCGGACGCGGCGGCGCGCGCCTCGGCGTGCAGCCGCTCCAACTCCTCGACCTGCTGGACGAGTTGTGTCGTGGGGGTGTCACCCGCCTCCGCGGTGGCGGCGGCCAGCGCCTCGCGTACGACACCCAGACGTCGCTCGTCCTCGGTGCGCAGTTCGTCGGCGCGCTGGTAGGCGGCGAGCGCGGCCTCCTCGGCCTGCCGGTCGACATGCCCGGCGATCTTCCGCGCGGGCGCGGGGTGCTCCGTGGCGCCGCAGACGGCGCAGGGCTCGCCGTCGACGAGGCCCGCGGCGAGTTCCGCTGCGATTCCCTGCAGGCGCTGTTCCTTGAGGTCGAGCCAGTGGGCGCGCGCGTCCGTCGCCCGCTCGCGTGAGGCGAGTGCCTGCGCCTGCGCTTCGTCCGTGTCACCGGCGAGCTGGTCGCGCAGGCGGGCGGCCTGGAGCCGCTTTCGGGCGGGATCGCGCTGGACGGCCAGATGCTCGGCCCGGGTGGCGGCTTCCTGGGCGGTCTCGATGCCCGACTGCAGGTCCGCGCGGGTCGCGTCCCAGGCGGAGAGCCAGCTCTCGGCATCCTGGAGCACGTCCTCGTCGGCGCGCTCCTGGCGGTCAAGGCCGGCGCGCTCCGCCTGCAGTTCGGCCAGTCGCTGTTCGGCTCGGCGCGCCGACTCCAGACCGCCCAGCTCCTCTGCGGCCTTGCGCGCGGCGACTGCGAGTCCGGCCGCACCTGCATCGGCGTACGCCCCCTCGGAGAGGAGTCCACGCGCGCGTGCCTCCGCGGCGGCCGCGCGCCGGTGCTCGGCGTCGGCGGTCTCGCGCAGGTCGAGGGCGGGTGCCACCGCCTCGGCCTTGCGGGCCCGCTCCATCCGCGTCCGCGCCTCCTGGTGGGCGTCGGCCCGCTCCGTCAGCCGCGCCGCCCGCTCCCGCGCCTCGGCGAACCGCCGCTGCAACCGCGCCACTTCGCGTACGCCGTCGAGGTCCCGCTCGGCGGCGGCCCGCGCGGAGTCGGCGGCCGTGCGGGCGCAGTGGGCGATGGTGAGCCGCTCGCGGGCCGTGCTGCGGGCGATGGCGGCCCACGTCATGACGGCCTCGGCGAGCCCGGGATCGCCCGGCGCGAGGTCGGGCAGCGCCGGGGCGTCACCCGCCGCCTGGTGCATCCGGTGGGCGTCGGCCAGCAACTCGGTGTCGCCGTCGCGGACCTGGGCCTCGGCCAGCCGCCGCCGCTCGGCCAGGCGCTTCTCGACCTCGGCGAAGCGGTGGGTGTCGAAGAGGCGGCCGAGCAGCTTGCCGCGGGCCTCGGCGTCGGCCCGCAGGAAGCGTGCGAAGTCGCCCTGGGGCAACAGCACGACCTGGCAGAACTGGTCACGGTTCATGCCGAGCAGCTGGGTGATCTCCTCGCCGATCTCCTGGTGCGAGCGGCTGAGGTCCTTCCAGGAGCCCGCCACGGCGTCGTACTCGCGCAGCCAGCTCTGCGCCTTCTCGGTGGTCGTGCCGGAACCGCGCTTCTTGGGGCGCGCCCAGGGCGGCTGCCGGGTGATCTCCAAGCGGCGTCCGGCGACGGTGAGTTCGAGGCGGATCTCCGTGCGGGTCCCGGGGGCCGCGTGATCACTGCGCAGGGTGAGGCCCTGACCGCTCTGGCGGGCGCCCGGCACCGCCCCGTAGAGCGCGAAGCAGACGGCGTCCAGGACGGAGGTCTTGCCCGCTCCGGTCGGTCCGTGCAGCAGGAAGAGTCCCGCTGCGGACAGCTCGTCGAAGTCGACCTGCTGGGCGCCGCCGAAGGGCCCGAAGGCGGTGATGTCGAGCCGGTGCAGTCTCATCGGGCCTCCTCGCCGTCCAGGAAGTCCTGACCGTTCCGAGCGGCCGGTCGCAGCCGGGTCACCGGGCGACCTCCCGGACGGCGTCATCGGCGCGGACGGCGTCGAAGGCGTCCTGGAGCACGCCCTGTTCACGCGGGTCGGGACCGGCACCGCGCACATGCGCGACGAAGTCCTCGGCGATCTCCTGGTCGCTGCGCCCCGCCAGCCGTCGGGCGTACGAGATGTCGGGATCCTCGGGGGCCCGCTCCGGGTCGAAGACGAGGCTGAGCGTGTGCGGGAAGCGCTCGGTCAGCCGGGCCATGGGGTCGGCGGGGCGCACCGGATCGGTGAGCGTCGCCTCGACCCACGCCTCCTCGTGTCCCGCGAGGCCGGGATCGGCCAGCAGGTCGTCCAACTGCCCCCGGATCCGGGCGAGCGGTCGCGGCACCGGGCACGCGACGCGCTCGGCGGCCGGCTCGCCCCCGGGGCCGAGCTCCACGAGCCACATGCTCTTGCGGTGGTCTGCCTCCGAGAAGGAGTACGGCAGCGGGGAGCCCGAATACCGCACGCGCTCGGTGATGGTCTGGCTGCCGTGCAGATGCCCGAGGGCCACGTAGTCGACACCGTCGAAGACGCCGGAGGGTACGGCGGCGACTCCGCCCACGGTGATGTCCCGCTCACTGTCACTGGCCTCTCCGCCGGTGACGAAGGCATGGGCGAGGACGACGGAACGGGTGCCCTCCGCGCGCGTGGCGAGGTCGGCGCGGACCCGGTCCATGGCGGCGGCGAGCACGGTCTCGTGACCCGCTTTGTCCACCCCGAACTCGTCCTTCACCAGGGCGGGTTCGAGATAGGGCAGGCCGTAGAAGGCCACGTCCCCGTGTGCGTCGGCGAGGACCACGGGTGTGCCGCACGCCGCCGCGTCGGTCCGCAGATGGATGCCCGCCCGCCCGATGAGGCCGGCGCCCACACCGAGCCGGCGCGCGGAGTCGTGGTTCCCGGAGATCATCACCGTCGGCACACCCAGGTCGGCGAGCCGGTGCAGGGCGTCGTCGAAGAGCTCGACGGCGGCCAGCGGCGGCACCGCCCGGTCGTACACGTCCCCCGACACGACCACCGCGTCCACACCGCGCTCACGCACGGTCGTGACGAGATGGCCGATGAACTCGGCCTGGGCGCCGAGCATGTTCACCCGGTGGAACGCCCGGCCGAGATGCCAGTCGGAAGTGTGCAGGAGCCTCATGATCCTCGAGACTAACGGGCGGGTCGGACATCACGGGCGGCTACTCCCGTATCGCACCGTTATGCGTCCCCGTATGCCTCTCCGCCCAGTTCGAACCCGGCTGTCCCGGCCGTGGCGTCGGCCAGCCACGCACGGAATGCCGTCACCTCGGCGTCCGGCAGCCCGATCTCGATCGTGACGGCCTCCCCGTAGGTCACCTCGCGCACCTCGCGTCCGGTCGACCGCAGATCGTTCTGCACCTTGCCGGCGCGCTGGTGGTCGACGGTCACGGTCGCGAGCCGGAAGCGCCTGCGCGTGAGCGTGCCGACCGCGTCCAGCGCCTCGCCCACGGCTCCGCCGTACGCCCTGATGAGGCCGCCCGCGCCCAGCTTGACCCCGCCGTAGTAGCGGGTGACGACAGCGACGACGTACCGCATGTCGCGGCGCAGCAGCATCTGGAGCATGGGCACGCCCGCGGTCCCGCCCGGTTCGCCGTCGTCACTCGCCTTCTGTACGGCGGCGTCGGCGCCGATGACGTACGCGAAACAGTTGTGGCTCGCGTCCGCGTGCTCCTTGCGGACGCCGGCGACGAACTCCTGGGCCTCCCGCTCGGTGGCGGCCGGGGCGAGCGCGCACAGGAAGCGGGAGCGGTTGATCTCGGTCTCGTGCACGCCCGGGCGGCCCACTGTGCGGTACGCGTCCTGCATTCCGCCAGCGTATGCGCTGCGTGCACGCGGGGCGTACGCGCCGGGTGGTGAACGCCGGCGTGCGCATCCAGCGCGTGCGCCCGGCGTGCACGCGCCTCCGCGCCCCCGTCAGTCGAGCGTCACCGCTGCTTCTTCCCACTCGGCACGATCAGGTCCGTCAGCAGTGCCGTGCCGAAGGTCAGATCGCGCCAGCCGCTGCCGTGCCAGGCGAGAACCGCGACGGCCGAGGTCGGGAACTTGGCTCGGGCGACCGCCAGCGTGTCGTCGAGACAGTCCCCGGCGAGTTCGAGCACCAGCTCCTCGAGCCCGGGGTTGTGGCCGATCAGCAGCAACGTCCGCACCGGGTCGGGGACCGCATGCACGGCGTCGAGCAGATCCGGTAGGCCGGCCGCGTACAGCCGCGGTTCGAAGCGTACGGGCGGCGGGGTGCCCCACTGCCCCGCGGCCAGTTCCCAGGTCTGGCGGGCGCGCAGGGCGGTGGAGCACAGCGCGAGGTCGGGCAGGAGGTCGGTCTCGGCGAGCGCCCGCCCGGCGGCCGGGGCGTCACGCCGCCCGCGGGGCGCGAGCGGCCGCTCGTGATCGTCCACGCCCACGGGCCAGGCGGATTTGGCGTGCCGCAGGACGACGAGTCTGCGCAACGGCCCCGCACCCGTGCGCGCGATCATCACAACGTCCCGATGTCACGGGTGAGTTCGATCCCGAGGAGCCGGTCCGCATAGGCGTACGTCTCGAAACGGGCGCCCTCCGGCAGTTCCTCGTCGGCCTCCACCCGGTGCAGCACGTCGAGAACGGCCGGCACGTCGAGGTCGTTTTCCCAGGCGGCCCGCAGCTGTTGCCGTACCCCTTCGGGGACGGGCCGGGACGGACGGGTCGCCCAGTTCGCGACCGCCTTGCGCCAGCGGGTGAGCAGGTCGCGGGCCGCGGCGAGGTCGGCGTCGTCCAGGTCGATCGGCTCGCGGCGCGGACGGGCGAGCAGGGCGAGACGCAGGACCGCGGGCTCGGCGGTGCCGTACGCCGGGGCGACCTCCACGTGGATTCCGTCCCCTGCGGTGTCGTCCGGCCCGAGCACATGGACGACCTGACCGCCCAGCGCGGTGTGCGCCTCGGCCGGCCGGATGCCGAGTTCGAGCGCGCGGGCCCGGAGCTCAACGGGTGGATCGGCGAGGGTGACCACGGGGGTCCCTCCGATCTCCAGGGCCCGGGCCAGCACGTCGGCGACCAGCAGGACGCGCAGGGCCGTGGTGTCGGCCCCCGAGACATGCGCCTCGACGCGGGTCAGGCCCCTGCGGGCGGCGACGGCGTCCGTGGGCTCGCCGGTTCGGGTATCGGTGATACGCAGCACGGGGTGAGCGTAGGCGGGCTGAGGCGCGGGCGCAGGGCGGTGGGCCGCATTCCGGTCAGGCTTTCGTACGCCGGGCACCGCAACGCCCCGGTCCCTCCCGAAAACCGCCGCACCCTCCGTCCGCCAGGGGAATCTTCGCGCTCCCCGCGCTGTTGCCCGGCTGAAGGTTCATGACCGCAGAGCACAGGGACCCAAGGAGGCCGACCGTGTACGGCGACCCGGCAACGATCCGCAAGATCCTCACGGAACTCGGCGACACCTGGGCGATCGTCGGTCTGTCGTCCAATCAGCAGCGTGCCGCGTACGGCGTCGCGGCCGTGCTCCAGCGGTTCGGCAAGCGAGTCGTCCCGGTCCACCCGAACGCCGAGACGGTCCACGGCGAGCAGGGCTACCCCTCGCTGTCCGCCATCCCGTTCAAGGTCGACGTCGTGGACGTGTTCGTCAACAGCGATCTCGCCGGGCCCGTCGCCGACGACGCCGCGGCCATCGGCGCGGAGGCCGTCTGGTTCCAGCTCGGGGTCATCGACGAGAAGGCGTACGAGCGCACGCGTGCCGCCGGCCTGGAGATGGTCATGGACCGCTGCCCGGCCATCGAGATCGGGTCCTTGCGCTAGGGGGTGTCGTCGCCCCGACCACCGCAACGTCGTCACGCCGACCGCGCCGTCGCCGGTGGCCGTTGACCAACGGGAGGACCGCGGAGGACCGCGGAGGGGACGACGTCGAAGGCCACGTCTCGCCGCTGACCCGCCCTTGACGCCCCACCCGCGGGTACCGGCGGCCGACCGCGCATCCCTCGGACGGCGCATCGGGGCGACCCCGAGCACGGCCTTCACGACTGCTCCCGGCCGACCGCACCCGTAAGGGCCCGGACCCGGACCCGGCCTCCCGAACGGACCCCGCAGACGCGGGCCCCGACCTGCCCTTCACACTCCTCCGGAGCCCGTCCCTACCTGCCGTTCACCCACCTCCAGAGCGTCCCGGCCTCCCGCTCCCGCCCCTCCAGAGCCCGTCCCTATCTGCCGTTCACCCACCTCCAGAGCGTCCCGGCACCTCGCGCTCCCACCCGTCGGAGCCCATCCCGAGCCGCCGATCACACCCCACCGGCGCCGTTTCCCGGCCTGCCGATCGCGTGCCCGGTGATGACAATGGGCGGACGGACGGGCGGCGGCGTTTCTCCCCCGTGCGGAACCACCTGAGCCCGGGATCACCGACCGCACCCGCCGGCCCCAACGTCCGTGTGCGGACCGCGCTCCCCTGTTCGGCAGCACGTCAGGAGCACACGGATGGCCCGCACCGACCACGCCCGCACGCGTCGCCTGCGCGCGTGGATGCTGGAGGGCCTGTCCGACATGGGCAGGACCCCACAGGGGCCGCACGCCCCGCCGGAACCCGTGCACCAGGGACAGCGGTGGTGGCGGGTGATGTGCCTGACCGGCGTCGACTACTTCTCCACCCTCGGCTATCAGCCCGGCATCGCCGCACTGGCGGCCGGGCTGCTGTCGCCGGTGGCGACCATCGTGCTGGTGATCGTCACTCTGGCCGGCGCGCTGCCGGTGTACCGGCGGGTGGCCGAGGAGAGCCCGCACGGCGAGGGCTCGATCGCCATGCTGGAGCGGCTGCTGACCTTCTGGCAGGGCAAGCTCTTCGTCCTCACCCTGCTCGGCTTCGCCGCCACCGACTTCCTCATCACCATCACCCTGTCGGCGGCCGACGCCTCCACCCACCTGGTGGAGAACCCCCATCTGACCGGCGCCCTGCACGACAAGCAGATGCTGATCACGCTGGTACTGGTGGCCCTGCTCGGCGCCGTGTTCCTCAAGGGCTTCCTGGAGGCGATCGGCATCGCCGTCGTCCTGGTGGGCATCTATCTGTCCCTGAACGTGGTCGTCGTGGTGGTGGGCCTGTGGCACGTGGCCACCGCCGCGCACGTGGTCACCGACTGGGGCAGCGCCCTGACCACCGAGCACGGGAACGTCCTCGCCATGGTCGGCGTCGCACTGCTGGTCTTCCCGAAACTGGCCCTCGGCCTCTCCGGCTTCGAGACCGGCGTCGCCGTCATGCCACACGTACAGGGCGATGCGGGCGACGCCGAGGAGAAACCCACCGGCCGCATCCGGGGCACCAAGAAGCTCCTCACCACCGCTGCCGTGATCATGAGCGTCTTTCTGATCACGACCAGCTTCATCACCACGCTGCTGATCCCGGAGAAGGAGTTCGATCCGGGCGGCCAGGCCAACGGCCGGGCGCTGGCGTATCTGGCGCACGAGTACCTGGGCAGTGCCTTCGGCACGGTGTACGACGTGGCGACGATCGCCATCCTGTGGTTCGCGGGCGCCTCCGCCATGGCCGGGCTGCTCAACCTGATGCCCCGTTACCTGCCGCGTTACGGCATGGCGCCGCACTGGGCGCGTGCCGTGCGCCCCATGGTGATCGTCTTCATCCTGGTGGCGTTCCTGGTCACCTGGATCTTCGACGCGAGCGTGGACGCCCAGGGCGGCGCGTACGCCACCGGTGTGCTGGTGCTGATCAGCTCCGCCGCCATCGCCGTCACCATCGCCGCGCGCAAGGCGGGACAGCGCCACTGGACCGTTGCCTTCGCCGTCATTTCGGCGGTCTTCCTCTATACGACCGTCACGAACGTCGTCGAGCGCCCCGACGGCGTCAAGATCGGCGCCTGTTTCATTGCCGGCATCATCCTGGTCTCTCTCATGTCCCGGCTCGCCCGCGCCTTCGAGCTGCGGGTCACCAGCGTGCATCTGGACACCGTGGCCCAGCGGTTCGTACGGGACATCGCCAGCCGCCGGATGCGATTCGTCGCCAACGAGCCGGACAACCGCGACCTCGCCGAATACCGCGAGAAGATCGAGCAGATCCGGGCCGACAACGACGTCCCGCTCCAGGAGGACTTCGTCTTTGTCGAGGTCACCGTCCTCGACCCGTCGGAGTTCGAGGCGACGCTGACCGTACGCGGCGAAGTCCTGCACGGCCGCTATCGCGTGCTGACCGTGGAGTCCTCCTCCGTCCCCAACGCGATCGCCGCCCTGCTGCTGCACGTCCGCGACACCACGGGCCACACGCCGCACATCTACTTCGAGTGGACCGAGGGCAACCCGTTCACCAACTTCCTGCGCTTCTTCCTGTTCGGCCAGGGCGAGGTCGCCCCCGTGACCAGGGAGGTGCTGCGCGAGGCCGAGCCCGACCGCTCACGCCGGCCCCGCGTCCACGTCGGCTGAGTCCCGCGGGGTGCCGGCCCCGGGTCCGGCTCAGCGAGCCAGTCGGCCCAGCAGGGAGGAGGCCGCGGCGATGCCCAGTGCCGCCGCGACGACCAGGACGGCGTAGTCGAGGGCGAGGTGCGAGGGCGTGCCGAGCAGGAGTCCGCGCAGGGCGTCCACCTGGTAGCTCAGCGGGTTGGCCTTGCTGATGACCTGGAGCCAGCCCGGCATCACGGCCACGGGGTAGAGGGCGTTGGATCCGAAGAAGAGCGGCATCGTGATGGCCTGGCCGATGCCCATCAGACGGTCGCGGGTGAGCACGATGCCCGCGATGGTCATCGACAGACAGGCGAAGAAGGCGGACCCGAGGACGACGGCCACCGCCACGCCGAGCAGCCGCAGCGGGTTCCACGTCATGCCCACACCGAGCAGGGCCGCGATGACGATGACGACGACGGCCTGGATCAGCGCCTTGACCCCCGCCGCGAACGCCTTGCCGGTGATCAGCGCCGACCTCGGGGTCGGTGTGACCAGGAGTTTGGTGAGAATGCCGGCGTCCCGTTCCCAGATGATCATGATGCCGTAGAAGATGGCGATGAACATCGCGGACTGGGCGATGATGCCGGGCGCGAGATAGTCGATGTAGGGGATGCCGCCGGTGGGTATCGCCTTGATCCTGGTGAACGTCTCACCGAAGATCAGCAGCCACAGCGCCGGCTGCACCGCCCGGGTGTAGAGCTCGGTGCGGTCGTGGCGCAGCTTCTGGAGTTCGACCGCGCACATCGCGGCGACCCGGGCGGGCAGCAGCAGCCAGCCCGTACGGGCCCGGGGCGGCGTCAGGAGCAGGTCGAAGCCCGGGCGGGCGTGGTCAGCCGACACGGGTTGCAGTGTTGCGGGTGCTTCGGACATCGCGGAAGTCTCCTGCCTGGTCGTCGAGGCCGCTGCCGGCAAGGTCGCGGAAGACGTCCTCCAGCGAGGGCAGTGCGGCGCCCGCCTCCAGCGCTGTGGCACCCGCCGCGGCCCGCAGCCGCTCGCCGAGCCCGGAGCGCAGTTCACCGGGCGTGCCGAGGGCGCGGATACGGCCGTGGTGCATCAGCGCGACCCGGTCGCAGTACTGGTCGGCCTCGTCCATGTAGTGCGTGGTGACGAGCACGGTCATGCCGGTCGCCGCACGCACGGCGTTGATGTGGTCCCACACACTCGTCCTGGCGATCGGGTCGAGGCCGATGGTCGGCTCGTCGAGGATCAGCAGCCGGGGTGCGCTGACGAGCGCCTGGGCCAGTTCCAGGCGGCGGACCATCCCGCCGGAGTACGTCTTGGCGAGCCGGTCGGCCGCGTCGGTGAGGTCGACGGCGGCCAGCGCCTGGGCGACCCGCTCGGCGCGCTCACGCCGCGAGACGTCGAAGACGCGGGCGAAGAGCTCCACGTTCTCCCGTCCCGTGAGTCCCGAGTCAGCGGACAACTGCTGCGGTACATAGCCCAGCAGCCGGCGTACCGCCATGCGCTCCTTCGCGGCGTCGTGGCCGAAGACGCGGATCCGGCCGGCCGGGACCGGCAGCAGGGTGGTGATGCAGCGGATCGCCGTGGTCTTGCCGGCGCCGTTGGGACCGAGCAGCCCGAAGACCTCGCCGTCGTGGACCGTGAGGTCCAGTCCGTCGATCGCCTTCGTCGCGCCGAAGGCGTAGGTGAGTCCGGAGCAGGCGACGGCCTCGGGGGCCTCGGCAGTTGGGTTCCACTTCATGTCTCGTCGGCCTCCTCGTGAAGGTGCGCGGCCAGGTTCCGCAGGGCCGGAAGTGCCGCTTCCAGTGCCGCGCGGTCGGTCTCGTCCAGGCGGTCGACCTGGCGGCGGACGAGCGCCGCCCGCCGCTCCTGCCAGTCGCGCAGCCGCGCTCGGGCGGCCGGCGTGGGCAGCAGGCGTGCGGCACGCCGGTCGGCCGGGTCGGTCTCGCGCACCAGAAAGCCGTCCCGCGCCAGCTGGTTGACCAGTGTCGACACCGAATTGCCCGCCAGATACAGCTCCTTGGCCGCCTCCGACACCCCGATGCCGGGCTGGGACGCGACGAGACGCAGCAGATCCACCTCGGCGCCACGCAGTCTCGGGCCGGTCACACCGCTCCGAAGCCGACGCCGGATCAGCCGCTGCACACCGGCCAGGGTGTGGGCCAGATCATCGGCGAAGCTCTCCGACTCCATGTTCCGAGACTATCTCTGTATCAGAGCTAATGAGGGAAAGGGAGGGTCAAGAGTGGGGACGGGCGGCTCGTTCGGCGCCCGCTGCCGCAGTCGATCCGATCGCGGAGCAGGTCGGCGTGGCGGGCGTCGTGGGCATCGCGGGCGTCGCCGTCGTACTCCTCGACCATGTGGAGGAACACCCCGCGCAGTGACACCGTGCCGCGCTCAACTCCGTTGTCCGGCCTCGGTTCTCCGGCCCCCGGGCGTCGTCAGGTCACGACGTGTAGCGGGCCACGAGGTCGTACCAGCCGGATTCGAGGCGATCGAGGGAGAGCCCGCGCCGGGTGAGCAGATGGTGCACCAGGGTGGGATCGAGATAACCCAGCAGGGTGTGCGCGACGAGTTCGGTGTCGCCGGCCGTCCGTGCCTGGCGCAGCAGGAGGGTGACATGCGTGAGCCGCAGAACGTACGCGGGTGAGGTGTGGCGGCGCCCCGACTCCGCGTGGGCGGCCAAGTAGAGGTCGCGGTGGGTGTGTTCGTGGCGGATGACGGCCGCCCCGAAGGCCCGGAGCCGCTCCAGGGCGGGGGCGTCGGGTCCGAGCGGCGCGGGGCCGGTCAGGAATCGCGTCTGGAGTTGCCGCTCGTGGTGGTCCAACAGGGCCATCAGCAGTCCGGTGCGGTCACCGAACCGCCGGAAGACCGTGCCCTTGCCGACCTGGGCGGCCAGGGCGACGGCCTCCATGGTCAGGTTGGCGGCTCCCCGCTCGGCCGCCAGTCGGGCGGCCACCTCCAGCAGACGCGAGCGGTTGCGGGCGGCGTCGGCACGCAGGTGGGGCGGCTCGCCGACCGGCGTCAGCGCGAGGTCCCGCCGCCCGTCCGGGGTGTCGTGCGCTGGGGGCGAGGACGACAGGGGCGAGTTCATGAACGCAGCGTAACGCTCGAAGAGGAAAGTGGACCATGGTCCGGATGGGTGGTAGGAAAGAGAACGGACCCTGGTCCGGTTATCCGGGGACCGCTTGACGAACAGCATTGCGTCACCCCCGCTCCCGACCGCATCCCCCCTTGGAGTCCCCGCCATGTCTGTACGTATCCTCGCGCTCGTCGGCAGCCTTCGTGCCGGTTCGCACAACCGTCAGCTCGCCGAGGCCGCCGTCAAGCACGCCCCCGAGGGCGTTGAGATCGAGCTCTTCGAGGGGCTGGCGGAGGTGCCCTTCTACAACGAGGACCTCGACGCCGAAGGCTGCGCGCCGGCCACGGCCGTCCGGCTGCGCGCCGCGGCCGGAGAGGCCGACGGCTTCCTGCTCTTCTCGCCCGAGCACAACGGCACCGTGACGGCCGTCCTGAAGAACGCGATCGACTGGCTGTCCCGTCCGTACGGCGCAAGCGCGTTCGGCGGCAAGCCGGTCGCCGTGGTCGGCACCGCGCTCGGCCGGTTCGGCGGCGTCTGGGCCCAGGACGAGGCCCGCAAGGCCGTGGGCATCGCGGGCGGCGCGGTCCTGGAGGACGTGAAGCTCTCCATCCCCGGCTCCAGGATCCGCTTCGCCGAGACGCACCCCGCCGACGACGACGAGGTCGTCACCGGTCTCACCGAGGTCATCCAGCAGCTCACGACCCAGGTCGCGGCCGCCACCGTCTGAGCCCCGAACACCCTTGAGTGGGACGGCAGTTGCGCCGTCACACCACGGTTCCGGCCGGGCACACGACACCCTTCGGCCGACCCCGGGCGATGTGGGCGCAGCGGCCCAGCCCGTGGGAGGCCGGCGAAGGCTTCACCGCCCGGTACTGGACGGCGGCCCTGCGGCCCCCGCCTTCAGTCGTGCGCCGGCCGGTCGCTGAGCCGGTGGTCCGCCAGGTTGAGTGCCTCGTCCACGACCCGGCGCAGATGCCCGTCGCGCAGCGAGTAGACCACCCGGCGCCCTTCCTTGCGGGTGCTCACGAGGCCCGCGAGGCGGAGTCGGGCCAGATGCTGACTCACCGCGGGCCGGGCGGCGCCGCACACCTCGGTGAGCGTCGTGACATCGGCCTCCTGACCGGCCAGGGCGTGCAGCAGCGTGAGCCGGGTGCGGTCGCCGAGCAGAGCGAGGAGTTCGGCGGCCAGCGCGAACTGCTCCTCGCCGGGAGTCCCTGGATGCGAGTCCTCACCAGAGGCGCCGACAGCGGCCGAGGCATTGTCGGGCGGGATGTCGACCGCCGCCGGCGCGGGCGCGGGCTCGTCGCCCTGTGGCGCGTCCGCCTCGCTCCGCGTGCGCGGCTGCGCATCGTGCGCAGGTGATAGGTGCATGCGTGCGCTCATACGCACATAATGGGTTCCGGACGTCGGCGCGTCCACTCCACGCGCACCGAAGGGGACCCACGTGAGCGACGAGCACGACGGGCACGACCGCAACCCCTCCCAGAGCGGGCACATCCACGAGGGACACGGCCAGGAACACGAGGGTCACGGGCACGACCCTCACCGGCACGACCTCCAAGAACACGGGCCCGCCCACCACGAGCACGGCCCGGGACACGGGCACGATCACGCGCACCCCCACGATCACGCGCACCCCCACGCGCACGACCATCCTCCGCGGAGCGACCACCGGCACGACCACGGATCCGCACGCCCCCTCGCCCGGCTGCGCCACCTCCTCGCCCCGCACTCCCACGAGACCGCCGACAAGCTCGACGCGGCCCTGGAATCATCGGCGCGCGGGATGCGGGCGCTGTGGGTCTCGCTGCTCGTGCTCGGCTCAACAGCCCTGGCACAGGCGGCCGTTGTCGCGGTGTCCGGGTCGGTCGCGCTGCTGGGAGACACGGTGCACAACGCCGCGGACGCGCTCACGGCCGTACCGCTGGGGATCGCCTTCGTCGTGGGCCGGCGCGCGGCGAACCGCCGCTTCACCTACGGCTACGGCCGGGCGGAGGATCTCGCGGGCCTCGCGATCGTGCTGACGATCGCCGCGTCGGCCGCCTTCGCGGCCTGGTCGGCGGTCGACCGGCTGCTGCACCCGCGCCCCCTGCACCACGTCGCGTTGGTCGCCGTGGCCGCGGTCATCGGCTTCGTCGGCAACGAGTGGGTGGCCCGTTACCGGATCCGGGTGGGCCGCGCGATCGGCTCGGCTGCGCTCGTCGCGGACGGACTGCACGCCCGCACCGACGGTTTCACCTCGCTCGCCGTCCTCGTGGGTGCCGGCGGCGCGGCCTGCGGGTGGCAACTCGCCGACCCCCTGGTGGGGTTGGCGATCACCGCCGCCATCGCCCTGGTACTGCGCGATGCCGCCCGCGAGGTCTTCCGGCGCGTGATGGACGCCGTCGAGCCGGAGTTGGTGGACCGGGCGGAGCAGGCGCTGCGCGGGGTACCGGGCGTGCAGGGGATCGGCGAGCTGCGGCTGCGCTGGATCGGGCACCGGCTGCGCGCCGAGGTGGCCGTGGAGGTCGACGGCGAGGCGAACGTACGGGAGGCGCACCGCATCGCCGTCGAGGCCGAACACGCCCTGCTGCACGCCGTACCCAAGCTCACCGCGGCCCTGGTCCACGCCGATCCGGCGCCCGCGCCGGGGGAGACGGACCCCCACCTCCCCCTCGCTCATCACGCGACCGTGTGACCCGACGCGAACGGCCCTGCGCCCGGGCCACCGGCCGTGCGCCCGTGAGCCGACGCGACCGGGCCGCCCGTCGTGCGCGGGATCAGACGACTCCCAGCCCCTCCAGCACCACGGCGTTCGGCAGCTGGGCGAGGGCCTTGCCGGGCACCAGCAGCTTCCCGCGCCGCCGTCCGCTGCCGACCAGCACATACGGCAGATCGACGACCGCCGAGTCCACCAGCACGGGCCACTCCCCCGGCAGCCCGAGGGGCGTGATGCCGCCGTACTCCATCCCGGTCTCCCCGGTCGCGGTGTCCATCGGGGCGAACGACGCCTTGCGGGCACCGAGTTGGCGGCGCACCGCGCCGTTCACGTCGACGCGGGCGGCGGAGAGCACGACGCAGGCCGCCGGCGTGGTCTCGCCGCCCCGCTTGCCCGCGACGACCACGCAGTTGGCGGACCGGTCGAGCAGGTCCTTGCCGTAGTGCTCCAGGAAGACGGGGGTGTCCGCCCACTCCGGACGCGTGTCGACGTACACGATCTGCTCGGCGGGAACGCTGCCGCTCCAGCGGCGGACGGCCTCGGCGACCGGGGCGGTGAGTTCGTCGAGGCAGTCGGGGGCGGGCGTGGCGTGGTCGAAGTCTCCGAGTGGTGCGCGCATGACGGCACGCTAACAGTCGTACGAGAGGCTCCCGCCGGACGTTCCGAGCGGTGGTACGCGGAGGCCCAGCGGGTGCCTCAGTGCACGGGCGGGACCGACACCGTCATGATCATCTCCATCGGCACGTCGCCGTAATTGCCGTACGTGTGCGGGGCGTTGGCCTCGAAGGAGACGCTCGCTCCCGCGGGGACGCGGTGTTCGGCGCCGTCGACGACGAGGGTCAGCTCGCCCGCCGTGACATGGACGAGCTCGACCGTGCCGGCGGGATGCGGGTCGGAGGGGCTGTCCTCGCCGGGCATCAGCCGCCAGTCCCACATCTCCAGCGGGCCGGGCGCCTCGGTACCGGCGAGCAGCCGGTTGTAGCTGCCCGCGTCGGTGTGCCACAGCCGTACGGCCTGGTCGGCCGGGACGATCCGGACCTTGGGCCCCTGCTCGTAGTCGAGCAGGGTGGTGATGCTGACCCCGAGGGCGTCACCGATCTTGACGACCGTGCCGATGCTGGGGTTGGTCCTCGCCTGCTCGATCTGGATGAGCATGCCGCGGCTGACTCCGGCGCGTGCGGCGAGCGTTTCCAGGGTGAAGCCCCGCTCGGTGCGCCACCGCTTGACGTTGCGCGCGAGGGACTGGGTCAGGAAGTCGAGGTCCGACACATTCCGTCCAATATTCTGGATGACAGAGTTCAGTCTACTGAACTACGGTGGGGTGCACCGGATTGTTCACTGCACTGTACTGCGAGGCCACCATGACAGCACTCTTCGCCCTGGCCACCAGCCTCCTGTGGGGGCTGGCCGACTTCGGCGGCGGGCTGCTGACCCGGCGGATGCCGGCGCTCACGGTGGTGGTCGCCTCGCAGACGATCGCGGCGACCGTGCTCGGCATTGTCGTCTTCGCGACCGGCGGCTGGCGGGAGGCCGGCCCCCAGCTGTGGTTCGCCGTGGCGGCAGGGCTGGCCGGGCCGGTCGCGATGCTGGCGTTCTACAAGGCGCTGGCGCTCGGTCCGATGGGCGTCGTCTCCCCGCTCGGCTCCCTGGGCGTGGCCGTCCCGGTCGGCGTCGGCCTGGTCCTGGGCGAGCGCCCGGGAATTTTGCAGTTCGCGGGCATCGCGGTCGCCGTCGTCGGTGTCGTGCTCGCGGGCGGCCCGCAGCTCAAGGGCGCCCCCGTCCAGCGTCAGGCGGTCCTGCTCACCCTGCTCGCGGCGTTCGGTTTCGGCGCGGTCATGTCGCTGATCTCGGAGGCCTCGACCACCGTCACCGGTCTCTTCCTCGCCCTGTTCGTGCAGCGTGTCACCAACGTGGTGGCGGGCGGCACCGCACTCTTCCTCTCGGTGCGCCGCGGTGCCGAGGCGCTCCCCGAAGGCAGCGGCATGACCCTGATCCGGCACTCCCTGCCCGCCCTCGCCTTCGTCGGCCTCGCCGACGTCGCGGCCAACGGCATGTACGCGACGGCAGCCCGCTACGGCCCCGTCACCGTGGCCGCCGTACTCGCCTCGCTCTACCCCGTCGTCACGGCCCTGGCCGCCCGCGGCGTCCTCAGTGAACGCCTGCGCGGAATCCAGGCCGCGGGCGCGGGCCTGGCGCTGGTCGGCACGGTGCTGCTGGCGACGGGCTGAGCGGGGACCGGCTGCCGACGGGCTGCCGACCGGCCGCAGGTACGGCGTCAGGACTCGGCGCGTACGTCCCCCGCGGCCTCGGTGTCGAGTTCGTCCAGCTCGGCGAGGCCGGCGACCGCCTCCGCGTCGAGGTCCGACAGCGCCAGCAGCTGTTCCGGGGTGACGCCGTCGGGAATCGGCACGGGCGCCGGGGTGCGCAGCGGCGGCTGCCAGCCCTGCACCGGATCCCATCGCCGTACGACCTTCGCCGGGGCGCCGGCGACGACCGCGTGGTCGGGGACCGTGCCGCGTACCACCGCTCCCGCGGCCACCACGACGTTCCGCCCGATCCGTGCCCCCGGCAGGATGACCGCGCCCGTCCCGATCCAGCAGCCCGGCCCGATGGAGACGGGGTCCATCCGCGGCCACTGCTTGCCGATGGGCTGGTGCGGATCGTCGTACGAGTGGTTCGTGGACGTCACGTAGACATACGGGCCGAAGTAGCAGTCGCTGCCGATCGTGACCGTCGTGTCGGCGATGACATGGCTGCCGCGGCCGAGGACCACCCCGTCACCGATGCTGAGGATGGGGTCCGGTCCGAGGTCGAGGTCGGGCATCAACCCCGCGGTCAGAGTGACCTGTTCGGCGATGATGCAGTGCGCGCCGAGATGGATCCAGGGTTCACCGAATACGGTGCCGAGGGGGAAGGCCAGTCTGGTACCTGTTCCCATCGCGCCGAAGCGGAGCCGTCCCGGATGCTCGGCCGTGACCGCGCCCGTGCGCTGCGCCCAGGCCCAGCCCGCATGGACGACGCGCTGGGCGAGGCGGCGACGCCATGATGAGAACGTGTTCTTGCTCCTGGGCACCCGCTCACGGTACTCACCGTGCCGCGCGGTCATGAGGCGGAGCCCCTGTGATCTTCACCCCACCCGGCCGTGCCGGGCCGCCGCCCATCGCTTACGGTGCCGGTACCGACGGGCCATCGACGAACGAGGAGGGTGCGATGACGCACCAGGCGCTGATCGCAGGGGTGGGCGGCAAGGATCCGAAGGTGGATCCGGAGGCGTTCGCGGCGCCGACCTCCGTCGTGCTCGGCGAGGTGACGCTGCACCCGGGCGCGAGTGTCTGGTACGGCGCCGTGCTGCGCGCCGACTGCGGTCCGATCGTCATCGGTGCCGACAGCAACATCCAGGACAACTGCACGCTCCATGTCGACCCCGGCTTCCCCATCACGGTCGGCGAGCGGGTCTCGATCGGGCACAACGCCGTGGTGCACGGTGCCACCGTCGAGGACGACTGTCTGATCGGGATGGGCGCGACCGTGCTCAACGGGGCGGTGATCGGCGCGGGTTCGCTGGTGGCGGCGCAGGCGCTGGTGCCGCAGGGCATGCGGGTACCGCCGGGCTCGCTCGTCGCGGGCGTACCCGCGAAGATCAGGCGGGAGCTGACCGACGAGGAGCGCGAGGGCATCTCGCTGAACGGCACCCTGTACGTGGAGCTGGCGAAGGCACACCGCGCGGCGCACGAGGAGAGCTGAGCGCTTCGGGGAGGCGCCGTCGGAGGGCTGCACCCGCAGGCGCGGCGTGCCGGGACCTGACCCCGCCGGGGGACGGGTCGCACGCTGCCGGGGGGACTCAGTCGGCGGCGGGGGCCGGGGCCGGTACGGACTCCGGCTCGGCCGCCGCGGCGTGGGCCGTCGCCTGCTTCGTCTTGCGCCGGACGATCAGCAGCGAGGTGGCCCCGATGAGCAGTGCCGCCACCAGGCCGAGCCAGGAGAAGCGCTTGAGCCAGGACTCCGCGACCACACCGACGTAGTAGATGACCGCCGTGGTGCCGCCGGCCCAGATGATCCCGCCCAGGACGTTGGCGATCAGGAACTTCCAGTACGGCATCCGCAGCACACCCGCGAGCGGGCCGGCGAAGATGCGCAGCAGGGCGACGAAGCGGCCGAAGAAGACCGCCCACATGCCCCATTTCTCGAAGGACCGCTCGGCGGTGGCGATGTGCCCTTCGCTGAAGTGCTTGGGGAACTTGCCGCCGAGCCAGGCGAGCAGCGGGCGTCCGCCCTTGCGGCCGATGGCGTATCCGATCGAGTCGCCGACGATCGCGCCCAGGCTCGCACACGCTCCCAGGATGACCGGGTTGATGCCGGCGTGCTGCGAGGAGAGCAGCGCGGCCGAGACCAGGACGATCTCGCCGGGCAGCGGAATGCCCAGGCTCTCCAGGCCGATGACCAGCGCCACCAGCGCGTAGATGCTGACCGCGGGCACCGTCTCGAGCCACTCCTGGACGTGCAACGCCGGTTCCTCCGTATCGCTGTGCATGAGGCGGGCGTGACGCGCACCGCGTGATCGCCCGGCGTGCGCTCCCCCTGGGCACACGCCGGGCAGCCTACCCGTTCACACCGCGGGAACGGAGTCCCAGAGGTCGCAGCGATGGGCTCCGTGGACGCCGATGCTCACGGTGTTCCCGCCCGCGGCGGCCGTCTTCAGCGACAGGACACGCCTGGGTCCGGCGGGCATAGCGGGCTGCCCCGCGGCCCGCGGGACCCCGTCCCGGACGAAGCTTCCCCAGTACTGCACCATCTCGCGCGACAGCCCGCGCTGCTCCGTGTTCAGCGGCGAATCGAGACCGAAGTGCTTGAAGAGGTACTGCACCTCGTTCACATGGGTCGCGCCGAAGTCGAAGTCCGTGTGCAGGTTGCGCAGCGAGGCGAAGGGCGGTGCGGAGCGGTCGGCGAACTCGTAGGAGTAGACCGGGCCGCGCGCCGCCAGCACGCCGTCCAGTCGCAACGCCGGGCAGGCCATCAGGTAGTCGCCGAAGGCCGTGCCGTAGGCGAGGGACGGCGAGGGGTACGCGGAGAGGGGGTAGCGCCGCAGGACCCGCTCGCCGAGGTCCGCTCCGAAGACGGCCCTGACGGCCGCGGGGTACCGCTCGGCCGTGAGCGGGGTGCCGTTCGCGTCGAACCGGCCGAAGGCGAAGAGCCGGCCCTCGTCCTGGTTCGCGCCGTTCAGGATCGGCACCCGGGCCGCCGCGCCCCGCGCATACGCCTCGAAGGGCTGGACGGGCAGGAAGTCACCGCCCACCACGGGCCCCCAGTCGAAAGCGGCCTGCGCGGCGAGGATCTGCGCGGCCGGCCTGCCCCGCAGACAGGCCAGGGAGAGGCCGGGGCAGCCGGCCTTCTCCGCGAAGGCCGCGCCGTCCGCGACGGCCCCCCGGTGCATCCGGCCCGCGCAGTCGCCGTATGCGCCGCTCTCGACAATCCCCGCACGGTACAGCCCTGTTGAGGTCGGCGAGGCCAGCTGGGTGCAGACCGAGCGTCCGCCCGCCGACTCGCCCGCGATGGTGACGCGTCCCGGATCTCCCCCGAAGCGTCCGATGTTGGCGGCCACCCAGCGCAGCGCGGTCTGCTGATCGAGCATCCCGAAGTTGCCCGAGACACCGTCGCGCGTCTCCCGGTCGAGCGCGGCCGTGGCGAGGAAACCCATCGCCCCGAGGCGGTAGTTGACGGTGACCACGACCGCGCCGGTCCGCCGTGCGAAGGTGTCGGGCACGACGTCCTCGCCGGCTCCCGCGGTGAGGCCCCCGCCGTGCAGCCAGACCATCACCGGCCGCCGCACGGCACCCTGGGGGACGTACACATTGAGATCGAGGCAGTCCTCCGTGTGGCTGGGCCGCTCGTATCCCGGATCCCAACTCGCCGTCTGCACACAGCGGTTGCCGAAGCCCCGTGCGGTGCGCACCCCGTGCCACGGTTCGACGGGCCGCGGCTCCCTCCAGCGCAGGGCGCCGACCGGGGACTCGGCGTAGGGGATGCCGAGGAACTGCCGTCCCTCGGCGGTGGTCTCGCCGCGCACCCAGCCCGCCCGGGTGCGCACCAGTGCGGGGTCCGCCGCCGCCTGCGCGGGCGTCGGCAGGGGCGCGACGAGGACGGCGGCGAGAGCGACGAGCACGCCCGCGAGGCGACGTATCACGAGGTCACCTCCGCGGTCGTACGCAGCCGCAGGTCGCGGGAGGACGAACCCACCCAGACGGTACGGCGCCCCGTGCCGAGCACCCACGCGTGCCGTTCCGCGTCCCACGAGGACAGCGTGCGGCCGGTGACGGTCACGGTGACCCGGCGCCGCTCCCCCGCCCGCAGTGCGAGGCGCCGGTACCCGCCGAGCACCCGGACGGCCTGGTCGAGCCGGAGGTCGGGCGAACGGCCCACGTACACCTGGGCCACCTCGATGCCGTCCCGCCGCCCGGAGTTGTGGACGGTGAAGCTCACGGCGAGACCGCGCCGGTCCTCCCGTACGCGCAGGCCTTCATAGGCGAACGAGGTGTACGAGAGCCCGTGCCCGAAGGGGAACAGCGGCCGCACGTCCTCGGCGTCGTACCAGCGATGGCCGACTTGGATGCGCTCCGAGTACTCCTCGACGCCATCGCCGCCCGGGTAGCGGAGCGGATCTCCCGCGACCGGGTGATGGGCGTCGTCGACCGGGAAGGACTGGGTGAGCCGGCCGCCCGGATCGCAGTCGCCGAACAGGACGGCGGCGGTGGCGGCCGCGCCCTCCTGGCCGGGGTAGTACATCTGGAGCACGGCCGCGGTCCGCGCCAGCCAGGGCATCGAGGTCGACGACGAGGTGTTGAGGACGACGGTCGTACGGGGGTTCGCCGCGGCCACCGCCTCGATCAGCCGCACCTGGTGACCCGGCAGAGCGATCGTGGTCCGGTCCTGGCCCTCGGTGGCGTCCTCGTAGGCGAAGAGGACGACGCTGTGGGCGGCGCGCGCGGCCCGGACGGCCTCGGCGACGTCCTGTGCGCGGGTCACGCCGGTGCTGCGCCGCAGCCGGAACAACTGGCCGTGGTCCCCGCCCTTCGCGGTGATCTCGACCCGATGGGCGCCCTTCGCGAGGGTCAGTGCCTTGCGGCGCACCGACAGGCCGTCCGGAGCGGCCGAGATCAGCCCGCCCTGGAAGTACTCCCCGACTCCGGGCAGCACCGGGAAGAGGTCCTGACCGTCGAGGAGCACCCGGGGGCGCTCGCCGGAGTAGTGGATGACGAAGGTCCACTCGTCGGCGTCCGCGACGGTGAGCGAACCCTCGTACGTCCATGTCTTCCCGGCGGCGACGCCCTGGGCCTCGGTGTTGATGCCCCGGCCGAGCGCGCCCTGGGGGATCGGCTTGCCGTAGAGGTCCTCACCCAGCGCGTACGTCACCCGGGCGCCGCGTCCCGCGCGGGACCTGATGGCGTCGAGGGGGCTCTCGACGCGGTCGGGGACGACGTGCGCGCTGCCGCCGCCGCTGACGAACGGGAGGGTGCCGGTGGGCCCGACGACGGCGATGCTGCGGGCGGCGGCCCCGGTGAGGGGCAGGGCGTCGTGTTCGTTGCGCAGGAGTGTGGCGCCGGCCTTGGCCACCTCCAGGGCGACGGCGGCCCCCGCGCCGGCATCGCGGGCCGGGCGGGGCGGTGCGGTCCCGTCGAGCAGGCCGAAGCGGTCCATCATCGCGAGGACGCGGCGTACGGCGCGGTCGACGTGTCTCTCGGGCACGCTGCCGTCGCGCACCGCGTTCTTCAGCGCCGTACCGAACCAGGTGCCGTCCGGCATCTCCATGTCGAGCCCCGCGGCGAGCGCGGCGGCGGTGCTGTGCGCGGCGAACCAGTCGGTCATCACCCAGCCCCCGAAGCCCCATCGGGTGCGCAGGATGTCGGTGAGCAGGTCCCTGTTCTCGCAGGCGAAGGTGCCGTTGACCTTGTTGTACGCGCCCATGACCGCGCCGGTGCCGGCGTCGACGGCCGCCTCGAAGCCACGCAGTTCGACCTCGTGCATGGTCTGCTCGTCGACCCGCACGTCGACGGACATCCGGTCCTTCTCCTGGTTGTTCATCGCGAAGTGCTTGACCGTGGCGATCAGGCCCTCGCCCTGGATCCCGCGGATCTCCGCCGCGACCAGATCGCCCGCGAGCAGCGGGTCCTCGCCGAACGTCTCGAAGTTGCGGCCGCCGTAAGGAGTGCGGATGAGGTTGACCATCGGGGAGAGCAGGACGTCCTGGCCGAGGGCGCGGCCCTCGCGGCCGATGACCTGGCCGAAGCGGCGGGCGAGGTCCGGGTCGAAGGCGGAGGCGAGCAGCACGGGCGCGGGAAGAGCGGTGGCGTGCTCGGTGACGCGGACGCCGGCGGGGCCGTCGGCGAGGCGCAGCGGGGGGATGGACAGGCGGGGGACTCCGGGCACGTATCCGGCCTGGCCGAGCGAGTCCGGGTCGGTGGCGCCGTGAAGCAGGGAGATCTTCTCGTCGAGCGTGAGCTCGGCGATCAGGCTCTCCACGCGGCGGCCGGCTCCGGCTTCCGGTCTGCCCTCGCCGGCCGCGTGTGCGGGGGCCACGGCGCCGGTACCGGTGGCCGCCGCGGCCACGGCGACGGCACCGCCCAGCAGCCGCATGGCCGATCGGCGGGAAAAGGTGTGGGACATGGGCCGTCACTCCTTCTGTGCGCGGACACGTCGTTGTGGACCGCGTGTACACGTGCCAACGGCAGCCGTGTTCGGCCCTTGAACGCACTATGCGTCAGGGCCGACTTGACACGCCGTCAGGCACCACGGGTACGGCGCGAAAACTATGACCGGTGGTGACTCGTGTCAATGAAGTGAACAGAAACGGCGGGCCGGCCGACAAGAACCGAAGGGGACTCGGCTCTGAAGAGCACGCCTCGCCGGGGGCATGCGGGGATACCGCTCGCACGACGCGTGCCCCCTGCCCTCAGGGGTACTGGAAGGGTCCAGCGGCGGCCGCCGCGGCCGCCGGACGTGCGACCGACGGAGAGCCGCGATGACCCAGAAAGTCCACGAGATCATGACCAGCGCACCCGTCTCGGTGGGACCGCTCACCGCGGTCACCGAGGTGGCGCGGCGCATGCGTGACGAGAACATCGGCGCCGTACTCATCACGGAGGGTGACGAGCCGCGCGGGCTGGTGACGGACCGTGATCTGGTCGTGCGTGTGCTCGCCGAGGGCAGGGCTCCCGGCGACACGACCGTCCAGGAGGCGTGCAGCCCGGGCCTCGTCACCGTCACACCCGAGGACGAGGTCGACCGGGCCATCGAGCTGATGCGCGAGCACTCGCTGCGCCGGCTGCCCGTCGTCGAGGACGGCAAGGCCGTCGGCATCGTCGCTCTCGCCGACCTGGCAATGGAGCGCGATCCGTCATCGGCACTGGGGGACATCAGCGCCGCGGCGCCCAATACGTGACCGCAGCGGGAGTCGCGCCGCGGGGCCTTCATCCGGGGCACGGGAGCCGTGCCGCGGGGGCTTTCACCTGGGGCGCAGGGCCGCGACCCTGTGCTTTCACCGGGGGCGGAGGCGCCGTCACCTGGGCGAAAGCACTGTCACCTGGGCGAAAGCACTGTCACCTGGGCGAATGCGCCATCACCCGGAGGCAAAGGCGCCGTGCCGCCCGGCGGAGGTTGCTCAGCTGTTCGGGCGGAGCGTCCAGACGACCGTCATCTCGCCGGTGACGGCCCCGTCCGCCCGCTGAATGGCGACCGCGACGGGGAACTCCGGGCGCTGACCCGCGTCGAGCTCGGCCACGACGTCGGCAGCGGGGCGGCCGAGGGTCGCGGTGGCGGTCACCGGCCCCATCGCGAGCTTCTTGTACGCGATATCGGCGCGGACGGCGAGCGGTACGGCACGCGAGAGCTGGTCCCCGAACGCGGCCAGCACGATCGCCCCGCTCGCCGACTCGCCCAGCGTGAACATCGCGCCGGCGTGCGGTCCACCGACGTGGTTGTGGTACTCGCCCTGGTCCGGCAGGGAGACCACGGCCTTCTCCGGACCGGTCTCCAGGAACTCCAGCTTCAGGGTCCTGGCCATCGGAACCGTGGCGGCGAGCATCTCGCCGATCGACATCTGGTCTGCGCTCATGCCGGAATGTTACCCACGGGTAGCTACCTTTGACCAGGGCCCGCGTGAGCCACCCGTATCGTTGCGCCCCATGTGGCCAGGAGAGCAGCCGCCAGGGGGCGCGCAAAACTCGCAGCAGGACGCCGGGGGCGGGCAGTCGAACCCGTATCAGCAGCCCGGCTATCAACAGCCGAATCCCTACGGGCAACAGGCGCCGTGGAACGTCCCGACGGTCCCGGCCGGCGCTGCGGCGCCGCCACCGACGGGCGGCGGCAACCGGACCGACCGCAGGACGCGGCTCGTGGCGATCGTCGCGGCGGCGGCCGTGGTGGTGGCCGCCGGAGTCACGGCGGGCTTCGTACTGCTCGGTGGCGGTGAGGACGACAAGGCGGGGCCGGATCCCACCAAGTCCGCCTCGCAGCAACCGAGTTCGAGTGACCCGCGCGGCACCGACGCCGACAAGCCGACCATCGCGGGCTGGAAGGTCGTGGTCAATCCCGACACCCGCATCGCGTTCGACGTACCCGCGGAGTGGGCGCCTTCTTCCAAGGACTGGGTCTCGTATGTCGTCGCGCACGACGACCCCGACGGCGAGCCGCTCATCGCCATGAAGGCGCCTGCGTTTCTCCAGGAGAAGTGGTGCGGATTCGATGACGACCTGGACGGCACGAAAGATTACTCGCCCCTCGGCGCCGCGGGCAGCAAGGGCAACAACGGCGCGAAGAACCCAGCGGAGATCGCCCGGTCGAACCCGCGGACGTGGGTCTACGGGATGTACACCCAGCCCGAGGAGTCGAAGGTCAAGTCGGGCCAGGTGACGCCGTACACCACGAAGTCGGGCATCAAGGGCAGCCTGGGCACCGCCTGGTCCACGGGTGTGGAGAAAACGAAAAAGTGCACCACGGACGGGAAGGCGACGACGTTCGCCTTCAAGGACTCGGAGGGGGACCTGGTCTCCTGGTCGTTCTACGGCCCCAAAGGCGTGTCCGACGAGGTACCGGACGCGACCGTGCGGAAGATCCTCAGCACCGTACGCGTCCGCGAGGAGCCGTCCGACTCCTGATCCGGTACAGGTCTGACGAGGGGCAGTGACCCAAACGTGTCACAGGCGGCACTAGGGTTACTGCCCATGTGGCCAGGACAGCAGCCGCCCGGGGGCGAGCAGAACCCGCAGGACCAGAACCCGAACCCGTACCAGCAGTCGGGGTACCAGCAGCCGAATCCGTATCAGCAGCCCGGATTTCAGCAGTCGGGACACCAGCAACCCACTCCGTACCCGCCGCAGCCGGGATCGGGGCAGTGGGGTGTTCCCGGCCCCGCCGGCGCGCCCGAACCGCCGCGCGGTGACGGCAAGACCACGAAGGTCGTCGCGATCGTGGCGGCAACTGCCGTGGTCGTCGCCGCTGGTGTCACCGGATTCCTGGTCCTGGGCGGCAACAAGGACGACAAGGCGGACAACGGCAAGGACGCGAAGGCGTCCGCCAGTGCGTCGAAGGACCCGAGTGCGTCGGCCTCCACCGGCAATCCGCGGGGCTCGGACGACGAGAAGCCGACGATCGCCGGCTGGAAGGTCGTCATCAACCCCAAGTGGGGTACGGCGTTCGACGTTCCGGCGGACTGGGAAGTCCAGTCCCCCGACTCGGGTGTCGTCTTCGAGGACGAGAGCAAGTCGGACCTCAAGCCGCTCATCAGTGTGTCGGCACCGGCTCTCTACCGTTCGAAATGGTGCACGTCCGACGACGACAAAGACGGCAGGAAGGATGACACGTCGCTGGCCGGCGTGGGAACCAAGGGCGCGAGCGGCGCCAAGAATACCGACGAGATCGCTGTCAACACGGTGCCCTGGTGGATCTTCGGCGGCTACACGCAGCCGGACAAGAAGAGCATCACCTTCGACAAGAAGGCTCAACCGTATACGACCAAGTCGGGCGTTGAGGGCAGCATCGCATGGGCCGAGTCGAACAATTCCCCGCAGAAGGGGAAGTGCGCGAGCGACGGCAAGGCGATCACCTTCGGCTTCAAGAATTCAGCCGGGGATTTCGTATCATGGAGCTTCTTCGGCGCCAAGGGCGTGAAGGACGAAGTCCCCAAATCCACCATCCTGCAGATCCTCAGTACCGTGCGCGTCCACGGGGACCCGACGGAAAGCTGAGGCCACTTCGCGTGTCAGGGCCAAATGCGACGTAAGGCTGTCAGCTCGGAGGAACCGAGAGCAACGGACGGTTGAGCGCCGAGGCTCACTTCGTTGCGAGGGTTGCTATCCATCGCCCGCGGTGCCGCTCGCAATTCCAACAGCGGAATCAGTTTCGCCACAGTGAGTGGACTTCGGCGCGACAATACGGCGCTCCCGGGAGAACGTAATTCTCGCGTGCGGTGTCCGGCCCGTCTGTAGAGAGCGGGCCGGACACCGCCAAGCAATGACACCGGTTTACCGGGGCAGACCGTCAGACCGAGCGAAGCGGAACATCACCGCTGGAGCGACTCTTCGCGCGTTCAGCAGACCTGTTTTCTGCACAAGGAACGCGCACTTCGTCGAGCCCGGAGGCTTCCGCTAGCCCCGCAGGTATCCGCGGTAGACCCAGTGCCCCGTGATGGCATCTTCGTCGACGTGACAGTCCGCAATGCACACCCAGGGGCTACCCGAAGAATTGGTGCAGTCCCAGTAAGCGTGCACCTGGTTATTCTTGTAAATGTAGTCGATTACTCGCGTGCTCGCCGTAATTCCGGAATGAACCGCGACCTTCTCCTCTGCGACTGTGTAATTCTTGGAAGTCGCGGAACACTTGATTGTTCCCGCCGAAGCAGTCCCCGCAGTTGCGATCGGAAGCGCGGCGCCAACGAGTGCAGCGGTAGCCAGCAATGACGCAAGGTGGTGTTTCCGCATTACAGCCCCTCCTTGGGATCCACTTGATCCCGGGGAATAGATGATGTGTCACGACAATGACACACTCAACCTATCTAAATTCCGCCTGACTCGTCAAACCGATATCCGCCGCGCCGAAAAGTGATTAACGTGAGGATTTAGGAACAACGAAGACTGTCTCAGCGCAGGCGGAAACTTGCGACGGTGTTACCCAGTCAAATCCAACCGCGGGAAGTCACTGCGTCAGGCCGAGCAGCTGTCAGCCCATCAGGGCGACGTCGCACAACAGCGCGCACAATCAAGAGTGGATCAGCCGATCCCGAAAGCCCCCGCCGGTGGCTCCGGGGAAGGGACCGCGTTCTCGTCGTGGACGGTGGCGGCGGTGCCGATGAACCGCTGGAGTGCGGGGCCGTGTTCCACGCGGGCGGGGAAGGCGTCGGAGGCGGTGCGGCGGGCGAGGGCCGCGGTGTCGAGGGGGCGGTGGGAGGCGACGAGCACCGCGTTGCCGAAGCGGCGGCCGCGCAGGACGCCGGGCTCTGCGATGAGCGCCAACTCCTCGAACTCCGTGGCGAAGGTGGCCAGTTGGGAGCGGAGGAAGGCGAACGGCGCCGCGTCGGCGAGGTTGGCCAGGTAGACGCCGTCGGAGCGGAGCACCCGCTCAGCGGCACGCGCGTACGCCGTGGAGGTCAGGTGCGCCGGGACGCGTGAGCCGCCGAAGACATCCGCGATGACGATGTCGGCGGAGTCGGGTGCGGCGGCCTCGAGCCAGCCGCGGGCGTCCGCGCCGTGCAGTGTGATGCCGGCGTCGTCGGGCAGCGGCAGGTGCTCGACGACGAGGGACAGCAGGCCGCGGTCCGCCTCCACCACGTCCTGCCGTGAGCCGGGCCGGGTCGCGGCGACATAGCGGGGCAGGGTGAGCGCGCCCCCACCGAGATGCAGTACGTCCAGCGCCCGCCCCGGTTCCGCGACCGTGTCCAGCACGTGGCCGAGCCGCTGGGCGTACTCGAACTCCAGGTGCGTCGGCGCGTCCAGATCGACGTACGACTGCGGCGCTCCGTCGACGGTCAGCAGCCAGGCCCGGCGCCGGTCGACGTCCGGCATCAGCTTGGCGGTCCCGTGATCCACGTCCCGCGTCACGGGTATCGACTCGTCCACGGCTCCATTGTGCCGCCCGAGGACGCCGGGTCGGGTCACGCACGGGGCTCGGCCCCGATCGGCCCAGGTCGGCCCAGGTCGGGCCAGGTCGGCCCAGGTCGGGCCACGTACAGGACTCGGCGGCCCCCGGCAGGCCCGGGTCAGGCCACGTACCGGCCTCGAACCGGCGCGCCGGGCCGAAGGCCGAAAGACCCTACCGTGCCGTGCCGTGCCGTGCCTGCCACGGTCGTCCCGTCCCCGCATGCCGGCGTGCGTGTTGGTTCTCGCGTACGCCGGCATGCGTACGTGCGGGTGCCCGTCCGTCTCCGGTACGGGCACCCGCACAGACCGCGGTCAGCCGACCGAGGTCACCGTCCCCGCGCCGACTGTCCGGCCGCCCTCGCGGATCGCGAAGCCGAGACCGGGCTCGAGCGGGACCTCGCGGCCGAGCTCCACCGCCATCGTGACGGTGTCTCCCGGCCGCGCCACCGCCGTCTCCCCGAGGTCGACGTCACCGACCACGTCCGCGGTGCGGATGTAGAACTGCGGCCGGTAGCCGGTGGAGACGGGCGTCGTACGGCCGCCCTCGCGCGTCGACAGGACGTACACCTGCGCCGAGAACCGGCGAGCGGGTACGACGCTGCCGGGCGCGGCGACGATGTGCCCGCGCCGTACGGCGTCGCGCGGCACCCCGCGCAACAGCAGCGCGACGCTGTCCCCGGCCTGCGCCTCCGCCATCGGCTTGCCGAAGGTCTCCAGACCGGTGACGACCGACTCCACGGCGGCGCCGAGCACCTCGACGCGGTCGCCGACCCGGATCGTGCCGCGCTCCACGGCACCGGTCACGACCGTGCCGCGGCCGGTGATGGTGAGCACGTTCTCGACGGGCAGCAGGAACGGCGCGTCGAGATAGCGCTCGGGCATCGGCACATACGTGTCCACCGCGTCGAGCAGCGCGTCGATCGCCGCCGTCCAACGCGGGTCCCCCTCAAGGGCTTTGAGACCCGACACCCTGACGACCGGTACGGCGTCGCCGCCGTAGCCGTGCGCGGAGAGCAGCTCGCGGACCTCCAGCTCGACGAGGTCGGTGAGCTCGCCGTCGTCGACGGCGTCGGCCTTGTTCAGCGCGACGACGATGTGGTCGACGCCCACCTGCCGGGCGAGCAGCACGTGCTCGGCGGTCTGCGGCATGATCCCGTCGAGCGCGGACACGACGAGGATCGCCCCGTCGAGCTGGGCCGCGCCGGTGACCATGTTCTTGACGTAGTCGGCGTGGCCCGGCATGTCCACGTGCGCGTAGTGCCGGGTGTCGGTCTCGTACTCGACGTGCGCGATGTTGATGGTGATACCGCGCGCGGCCTCCTCCGGGGCCCGGTCGATCCGGTCGAACGGAACGAACGTGCCGGAGCCGCGCTCGGCGAGGACCTTGGTGATGGCGGCGGTCAGGGTGGTCTTGCCGTGGTCGACGTGACCCATCGTGCCGATGTTCAGGTGCGGCTTGGTCCGCACGTAAGCCGTCTTGGGCATGGCTGTACCTCGAAGCGTCTTCAGATCGGATGAACTGAGTGAAGGTCCCGGCGCGTACCGGCCGGGACGGGGACCCCGAGGACTTTCCGACCCTCCCCCTGCGGGGTCCGCCGGACGATCCGGGAAGGGTCAGCTTCGGGCGCCGTCGACGGCTGCCACGATGATCTGGACGGCAGCCTTCGGCGCATCCGCGACTGCGGATGCTGCGAGGAGGAAGGCGTACCGGAACATGAGGCGATCATCGCCCACGGGTATGCCCACGTCGAATGGTTTTCCGCGTCCGACGGCCGGCCGTCAGGACCGCTGTTCCGGGTGTTGCCGACGGCGCCTGAGGGTGCCTCAGGGGCCGATGTTCTTGAGCGCCTCGCGCACCGACAGCGGCGCGAGGCGGTCCCGCTCCCGGGTGACGAAGTCCCGTACGGCGTCCGGATCCGTCTTGGCGTACTCGCGCAGACACCAGCCGATGGCTTTGCGGACGAAGAAGTCGCCGTGGCCGGACTGGCGCACGCAGTAGGCGAAGAGCCGTTCCGCGTCGGTGGCGTCCTTGTACCGGAGCTGGTGGAGCAGGGCCGTACGGGCCACCCACAGGTCGTCGTCCCCGATCCATGTGTCCATGGCGGCCTTCAGCTCCGGATCGGCGGCGACCAGGCCGCCCACCACGTGGGCGGCGAACACGTCCACGGTGTCCCACCAGGGGATCGTGGTGACGAGGTGGCGGGCGACCGGCAGGAAGCCGGACGACAGCCGCCCTACGTGCCGGCGCAGGTAGTCGACGGCGAAGTAGTGGTACTCGCGTTCCGGCAGCCGCCAGCAGCGCAGTGCGACTGCGGTGCAGTCGGCCTCGTCGGGGCGGCCGGTACCGAGCAGGACGGTCCGCGACAGGGTGCGGCGGTCGGGAGTGGTCAGACCGAGAAAGGGCGCGATGTCCTTCATGTACGCGCGCATCGACGCGGCCCTTCCCGGGTCGGCCGCCGCGGCGTACGTGGCGGTGAGCCGTTCCAGCAACGTGTCCGCAAGCGCGCTGTCCGGCAGGTCGACCGGAGCACCCGCCGTTCCGGAAGCTGTGACGCCCATGAGACGAACCATACGGCGATCACACACGTCGGTCGGTTAGTGTCACCGGATGCTCGATGCCACCACCCGCTCTGGGGGCACCGCCACGGCCACTCCCCCGGCCACCGCCATGGAGCTCGCCTCCACCGCGGATCTCGTCGGCACGACGAATCTCGTGGATGCGAGAGAACTCGTGCGTATGACGGCACCTGTCGGTGCGACATCACGTGTCGGCGCACCGGCTCTCGTCCTCGCCCGCTCCGCCTCGCCCAGAGGTTTCGCCGGTCACTGCACCAGAGTGCTGCTCTCCCCGTGGTCGCGGCTGTCCCTGCTGGTGGCGCTGCTCGCGGCCGGAGCGGCCACCGTGCTGCTGTTCGAGCCGCAGCGGCTGCTGGCCGACGGCTGGCCGCCACAGCTCGGGGGTGCCGCGGCGGCCGGGCTGTTCGCGGTGGCCTACGGGCTCTGCACGGTCGCGTTCGTGCCGCGTCCGCTGCTCAATCTCGCCGCGGGAGCCCTGTTCGGCTCGCAGCTGGGCGTGGGTGCGGCGCTCGCGGGCACGGTGCTCGGTGCGGGTGTGGCCTTCGGTCTCGGCCGGATCCTCGGGCAGGACGCCTTGCGTCCGCTGCTGCGCGCCCGCTGGCTCAGGGCGGCGGACGGACAGCTCAGCCGGCACGGCTTCCGCTCGATGATGGTGGCCCGGTTGTTCCCGGGAGTGCCGTTCTGGGCCGCGAACTACTGTGCCGCGGTCTCCCGTATGGGCTGGCTGCCGTTCCTCCTCGCGACGGCCCTCGGCTCGATCCCGAACACCGCCGCGTACGTCGTCGCCGGCGCCCGTGCCTCGTCCCCGACCTCGCCCGCGTTCCTGATCGCGATGGGTTTCATCGCGGTGCCGGCGCTGGTCGGGACCGTCGTGGCCTGGCGCAAGCGCCATCATCTGCGCGGTCACTGAGCGACGGGCCGTACGCCGCTCAGGGAGCCGTGCAGCTGCTTCGGCCCCTTCGAGGCCCGCTGGACGCGGAACGGCCGGCACCGTTTCTCGACCCGGCCGGCCATCGGGACCCCTCGTCCGGCGGCGCCCATCCGAGGCCCCGCCGGACGCGGACTGCCCGGCGCCGCTTCCTGCTGCGAACAGCCCTCGGGACCTGACGAGTTACACAGCCTCCAGCACCATCGCGTTGGCGAGTCCGCCCGCCTCGCACATCGTCTGCAGCGCGTAGCGGGACCCACGGGCCCGCATCGCGTGGACGAGGGTGGTGGTCAGCCGGGTGCCGCTCGCGCCCAGCGGGTGGCCGACGGCGATGGCGCCACCGTGCACGTTCACCCGGTCGAGGTCGGCGCCCGTCTCCTGCTGCCAGGCGAGGACGACCGCCGCGAAGGCCTCGTTGACCTCGAAGAGGTCGATGTCGGCAAGGCTCAGCCCCGCTTTGCGCAGCACCTTCTCCGTGGCAGGGATGACGCCCGTCAGCATCAGCAGCGGGTCGGATCCGGTGACGGCGAAGCTGTGCAGCCGGGCGATCGGACGCAGGCCCAGGCGGGCCGCGGTCTCACTGGACGTGATCAGCACGGCCGAAGCGCCGTCGTTGATCGGACTCGCGTTGCCTGCGGTGACGTTCCACTCGATCCCCGGGAAGCGCTCGGCGAACGCCGGATCGTAGTAGGCGGGCTTGAGGCCGCCGAGTATCTCGATGGTGCTGGACGGCCGCACGCACTCGTCCCGTGTCACGCCCTCCAGGGGAGCCACTTCGGCGTCGAACAGGCCGCCGTCCCAGGCCGCAGCCGCCTTCTGGTGGGAGGTGACCGCGAAGGCGTCCATCTGCTCGCGCGAGACCGACCACTTCGCGGCGATGAGCTCCGCGCTGATGCCCTGCGGCACCAGGCCCTCCCGATAGCGCTCGGCGACCCCAGGTCCGAAGGGGTCCTTGCCCGCCGGCACGTTCGACCACATCGGTACGCGGCTCATCGACTCCACCCCACAGGCGACGACGATGTCGTAGGCGCCGGACATCACGCCCTGCGCCGCGAAGTGCACGGCCTGCTGGGAGGAGCCGCACTGGCGGTCCACGGTGGTCGCGGGCACCGTCTCGGGAAAGCCGGCCGACAGGACGGCGTACCGGGTGGTGTTCATGGCCTGCTCGCCGACCTGGTCGACGGTGCCGCCGATGACGTCGTCGATCAGCGCCGGGTCGACACCCGAGCGCTCGACGAGGGTGCGCAGGGTGTGCGCGAGGAGCTCCACGGGATGGACATGGGCGAGGGAGCCGTTCGGCTTGCCCTTGCCGACGGGGGTGCGTACGGCTTCGACGATCACGGCGTCACGCATGGTGTGCCTCTCGGGTCAGGAACCGGCGAACCAGCGGGTTGGATCTTCAAACTCGGTGCAGCGCCGGAATTCCGGGAGTCCACGCCGATGGATGAGTGGGTTTGGATTCCCAACTCGCTAAGTGACTCAACAGTAGCTCAGTGGGTTGGAACAACCAACCCACCCCCTAGACTGGTTCCATGAAGGACGCACGCCCCTGCTCGATCGCCGACACGCTCGCTCTCGTCGGCGAGAAGTACTCACTGCTCGTGCTGCGTGAGGTGTCCCTGGGCGCCACACGCTTCGACCAGCTGGCCCGGAACATCGGCGCCCCGCGTGACGTACTGACCGCTCGCCTGAAGCGGCTGGTCGACGTCGGCGTACTGGAGAAGGTCGAGTACAGCGAGCGCCCCAAGCGCTACGAGTACCGGCCCACCCCGGCCGGTCTGGAACTGGAGTCGGTGCTGCTCACGCTCATGGCGTGGGGCGACCGTCATCTCCAGGAGGGCGGCTTCCGCCCCATGGTGCTGGAGCACACCTGCGGCAACGAACTCGTTCCCCAGGTCGTGTGCCGGGAGTGCGGTGAAGAGGTCCGGCACGACGATCTGACGTCGCACCCGCAGGCGCCCGGCTGGACGGTGACGGGACCCGCGGCCGCGTAGGACCGGCGCTCGGTCAGAGGCGAGCCCCCGTGGCGTGCCCAAGCGTCCCCTGATAGACGTCCAGCCGCCCGCACATCCCGAACCGGCCGTGCGCGGAAGGCTGTTCGGCCCGTACGACGGCGTCCGCGAGGTGGGCCGTGTCGCCGCCGTCCAAGAGGCCGAGCCGTCTTCCGGTGTCCGCGGCGGCGGCCTCGGCACCGCGCCGCCAGCGTTCACGCCACTCGGCGAGCCGGGGTCGTACCAGCGCGGCGGCGGCCCGGTGGAACGCGGCGAGCGGCTCGGGCCCGTCCGCGTCCCGCAGCGCCCGGTAGCCGGTGACCGCCAGGTCGCGCCGGGCCCGGGCCGCCCGCTCCTGCTCCGCCTCGGACGCGTGGGCCGGGACGGCGGTCGCGGCGGCATAGGTCTCCGGGTCCGTGAGGTACCGCGGAGGCAGCGTGAGGACCGCGTCGCCGGCCTCCGGGAGCCCGTTGTTCTGCATGAGGACGGTGATGCGCAGACCGCCCTCGTTGACGAGCCGGTGGATCGTCCCCGGCGTGAACCAGGCGACGGTGCCGAGTGCCAGCGGCGTGACCTCGTACCCGGACGTCGTCAGCGTCTGCACCGCGCCACACCCGCCGGTCACCACGTACGCCTCCGAACAGGTCAGGTGCATATGGGGAGTTCCGCCGCACACCCCGTCCGCGGCGGGCCAGTCGTAGACGGAGAGGTGCGAGACGGCGACCGCGCCCGGCAGGCCGGTGAAGTCCGCCGAGATCACCACGGGTGCTCCTCCAGGTACTTGGCGATCTCCGCGCGCTCCCAGGCGCCGTCGACGACGACGATCCGGTAGCGGCGGGTCAGCGCGTCGCCCGGCGCCAGCTCCAGCTCGTCGAAGAAGGCCCAGGAGGGGGCGACCGCGGCGAACGGCTCGTTGCGCACGAACCAGTGAGCCGGGTGGGCGCCCGCCCGTCCGGCGTGGTCGTTCTCGGGCGCGTGCGCGAAGACCAGCGTCGCGTGTCCGTCGGTGCCGTCGTGCTCCCCGGTGTAGGCGAGCCAGGGCGCCTGCCGCCCCATCAGTGCGGGACCTTCGGCGTCGGGCCCGATGATCCGGCCGTCCCGGAAGGCACGCGGGCCGCGCCAGAACAGGCCCGTGTAGCCGGCCAGGTCCCGCCCGGCGGTCGTCGGACTGCCGAAACGCAGGGGCGCGTCACGCCGGTTGGTGACGGAGGTGGTCCAGGTCAGCGCCCACGAACCCCACTCGGGGTCCACATCGTGCACCTCGATGCGGCGCTCCTCCTCGGCCCATGTCTCGCCCGTGTGCGGATGCCAGGTGAGCCGCTCCCCGATCACGGCGCGCACGCCGTCCGAGTCCACCTCGTCGAACGCCAGGTGCGCCATCTTCCCGACCCGCTCAGGGAGTTCGAGATACCCCTTTCCGTGAACGTATGTGTTGCCGCCCCACAGGTTCTGGCCCGACAGATGCGAGGCCGTCATCTGAAGGCCCTTGTGCCAGCGGTGGTCGTGGGGCCGGTAGCCGGTGACGTCGTCGCCCGCCAAGGTCCTGAGGGGATGCAGATACGGCTTCGGCGCCTCCCAGGCCGACTCCGGCCGGTAGACGTAGCTCAACAGCTCGACGCCCGTGCGGGATTCGGTGACGGTGATGCGCTCGCCGGGTGTGTGGGCGATCCGCAGACCGTCCCCGGCGGACGCGGTCACGCCGGGACCTGCCCGCTTCGCTCGGACACCCCGGCCTCGCGCGCGTCGGCCACTGGCGCGCCACCCGCGGCGGGCGCCCGGGAGTCGTCGGGAGGTGCCCAGCCGGGCGCGCCTCCGTGCAGAGCCGTGTAGTACGGGTCCCCCGGACCGATCTCCCCGGACCGCACGGTCGTGTCCGTGAACGCCGACTTGTACAGGGCGGTGACCAGCTCCAGGCTGGTGCGCCCGTCGGCGCCGCTGCTGCGCGGCCGTTCGCCCGCACGCATGCTCGCGACCAGCTCCCGCAACTGCGCCAGGTGCGAACTCGGCACGTCGGGACCGAAGTTCCGCCAGGCGGTCAGCTCGGCGGCGGGCACTCCGGGCGCGGGGGTGATGTGCCAGTCTCCGTTGCCGTGCCCGTAGAGATGGGTGAGTTCGACGGTGGCCCGCTCGCAGTCGATGCGGATGCGGCTCACCTCGTCGGGACTCAGGACGCTGTTCACGACGGTCGCGAGCGCGCCGTTCCCGAAGCGGACGAGAGCCGTCGAGACGTCCTCGGTCTCCACGTCGTGGACCAGCCGCCCGGCCATGGCACGCACCTCGCTCCAGGGGCCCAGCAGATCGAGCAGCAGGTCCGTCTGGTGAATGCCGTGCCCCATGGCGGGCCCACCGCCCTCGGTCCCCCAACGTCCCCGCCAGGGCACGGCGTAGTAGGCGGCATCGCGGTACCAGGTCGTCTGGCAGTGCGCCACGAGCGGACGGCCCAACGCCCCCTGTGCGATGAGCCCGCGGACGTGCCGTGCGCCCGAGCCGAAGCGATGCTGGAAGACGATGGACGCGTACGGCCCCGCGTCCGCGCCCTCCGCCGCCCGCACAGCGTCGTAGTCGGCGAGCGTCGGGACCGGCGGCTTCTCGCACCAGACCCAGGCGCCGGCCCGCAGCGCCGTGACCGACTGCTCGCGGTGGAGGGCCGGCGGCGTGCAGATGGCGACCAGATCCGGACGCTGTTCCCGGAGCATCCGGTCCAAGTCGGTGTACGCGTACGGGACACCACCGTCCGCACAGAACGCCCGCACCGCGGCGGCATCGACATCGACCGCGGCGACGATCTCGGTCTCGCCCTCCTCGGCGAGTTCGGCGAGGGCGGGCAGATGGCTGCCCCGGGCGATGGCACCGGTACCGATGACGGCCGCCTTGATGCGGCGGCCCCGGAACGCGGCCGCGCCGGCAGTCGAAGAGGTCTCGCAGGTCGGGGCGTTGCGGGGCGTGGACATGTGCGTGATCAGCGCTCCATCGGACGTGATGTCGTACGCGGGCACGGTGCTGTGAGGTCGCGGGCCGCGGAACGCCCAGGTGTCCGGGCGATACACCGAGGCGGGACGCGACGGAGGGGCGGGACGCGGGCGGCGGGGCGAGACGCGGGCGGCGGGGCGAGAGGTGGAGCAAGCGCTTTCCCTGCGCGAAAACGTAGGCCGCGGTCCGGCGGCGGGTCAACACCGCCGACACCGATGGGCGGCCGCGCGGAACGAATGGACTGCCACGGACGCCCTCCGACGCGCCGCCCGTCTTCACGGCCTCGGAACCGCGTCCACCACGGACGCTCGCGGGAATCGCTCCCTACCCGATACGACGCGGACGCGCGCGGGAATCGTTCCCGACCCACACGACACGACCCGACACGACGCGGACGTTCGCGGGAATCGTTCCCGAAGCGGACGCCCACGCCCCGTTTACGCTGCGAAACCCCTGTGATCGGCGCTCCCGCGCGGGACGCTACGCTGCCCCTCAACGCCCGTGATCACCGCGCCGGGACGGCCCGGCGCCCCCATCACCCCTTCCGCCATCAGCACTTGGACCACGTAAAGCCATGTCTTGGTTTGAATCCCTCATCCTCGGACTCGTCCAGGGGCTGACCGAGTTCCTCCCCGTCTCGTCCAGCGCGCACCTGCGGCTCACGGCCGCGTTCGCGGGCTGGCACGACCCGGGAGCGGCCTTCACGGCGATCACCCAGATCGGCACCGAGGCGGCGGTGCTGATCTACTTCCGCAAGGACATCGCGCGGATCATCGCGGCGTGGTTCCGCTCGCTCACGAACAAGGCGATGCGACGCGACCACGACGCGCAGATGGGCTGGCTGGTGATCGTCGGCTCGATCCCGATCGGTGTGCTCGGGGTGACGCTCAAGGACCAGATCGAAGGGCCGTTCCGTGATCTGCGGCTGACCGCGACGATGCTGATCGTGATGGGTGTCGTGCTCGGCATCGCCGACCGGCTGGCGGCGCGCGACGAGACGGGCGGCCGGCACCGGGCGACCAAGCAGCGCAAGACCCTCCAGGAACTGAGCATCAAGGACGGGCTGATCTACGGCGTCTGCCAGGCGATGGCACTCGTCCCCGGCGTCTCCCGGTCCGGCGCCACCATCAGCGGCGGCCTGATCATGGGGTACACCCGTGAGGCCGCGGCCCGTTACTCGTTCCTCCTCGCGGTACCCGCCGTGCTCGCCTCCGGCGCGTTCGAGCTCAAGGACGCGAGCGAGGGGGGTCATGTCTCCTGGGGCCCGACGATCTTCGCGACGGTCATCGCTTTTCTGGTGGGCTATGTCGTGATCGCCTGGTTCATGAAGTTCATCAGCTCGAAGTCGTTCATGCCCTTCGTCTGGTACCGGATCGCGTTGGGCATCGTCATCCTCGCGCTGGTGGCGACAGGCGGGCTGAGCCCGCACGCGGCGGAGTCCTCGGGCTGACGGCCCATCAGCACTAGTACCCAGCGCATTCGCCACCACGGGAACGTCGTGGCGTCTCAGCCGCTCGACGGCGACCTGGTCCGCGGTTGAAGTCACCGTCGGCCTGATCCCACCCCTCGGCCGAACGCCCTTGGTCCGGGCGCCTGTTGAACAATCGACACGTTCCCCCAAGAGTCACCGTGACCAACCACATACGACGTGCGTAGCCGTCCGGTAGCGCAGTGTCAGTCCTTGCCCCTAGGCTTGTGCGCATGGCCCCCGATTCCATGTTCCCTGGTTCCGTGCGATCTGCGGCTGCGCTGAACGAGCAGATTCGCGCTCTGTGGATACGTGCCGGCGGTTCCCTGTCGGCCCAGGAGCGGGCCGAGTACGAGCTGTTGGTCGTGGAGTGGGCCGCGGCGATCCGATGCGAGGTCATCGAGGCGGCATGAGCGCGTGGCCATCACGCTGCCCTCACCCGCAGGACCTCGCGCGGCTCCTTTGACGAGCCCGCGGACATCGGGCCGTCCGCACAAGCCGGGCCCCACGCCGATCCTTTGACAAGCCCGCGGACATCCCGACGTCCGCACAAGCCGGGCCCCACACGGCTCCCATGACGAGCGCGCGGACATCGCGCCGTCCTCAGCGGCCCCCCGCCACCCGAAGGACGGCCCCCGTCGTGTACGAGGATTCCGGCGACATCAACCAAGCGATGGCGGCGGCGATTTCGTCCGCCCGCCCGGGGCGGCGCAACGGAATCGCGGAGGCGGCCCGCTCGGCACGGCCCGGGTCGCCCATCGCCGCATGCATGTCCGTGTCGATCATGCCCGGGGCGACCGCGTTGACGCGGATGCCGTCCGGGCCGAGTTCCTTGGCGAGCCCCAGAGTCAGCGCGTCGACGGCTGCCTTCGTCGCCGCGTAGTGGACGAACTCGCCGGGGCTGCCCAGCGTGGCCGACGCGGAGGACACGTTGACGATGACGCCGCTCCCCCACGCCGCCATGACCTTGGCCGCGCGCCGCGAACACAGCAGGGTCCCCAGGAGGTTGACCTCGACCACCCGCCGCAGGTCGGCCGGTTCCGCGTCCGCGAGCCGGCCCAGCGGCCCGGTCACACCGGCGTTGTTCACGAGCCCTGTCACGGGCCCGAGTCTGTCCACCGCCACGTCGAACAGCCGGTCCACGTCCGCCTCCTCGGAGGTGTCCACCCGCACGGTGACGCAGCGCGCCCCCGCCGACCGCACTGCGGTCGCGGTCCACTCGGCGGCCGCGCCGTCACTCACGTACCCGATGGCCACGTCGTGTCCGTCCGCGGCGAGCCGCGCACAGGTAGCGGCCCCGATCCCTCGGCTGCCACCCGTGACCACCGTGACTTGACGTGCCATGTGCGCCTCCCCGTAATGCCCTGCACCCGAAGCCGACTCAAGCCGGTCCAAGCCGATGGATCCGTACCGACGGATCAGTCGATCACGTGGATATGCGCGACGCCAATTGCTGGATAGAGTCAGCTGGTCACAACTGGTTGTGGGGACAACCAACGTGCCTTTCGGCTGTGAACGTCCTGGGGAGGGCTTGCAGCACATGAGTCGTCGCTCTACTGGTTCCGTCGGCGTGTGGGCCGAGGTGCAACGGCAGCAGCAGCGCCAGCGGGAAGCCGAAGCCGGACAGCGGAGACAGGAAGCGCAGCAGGCGCGGGCCTACCAGCGGCGAGCTGCCCAGAGTCATCGCGAGTACCGGCAGGCAGAAGCGCTGCGTCGTACCGAGGAACTGGACGCGCAGGTCGCGTCGTTGCAGGGCCTGCTTGCCGCGGGTTGCCGAACGCCCGGGTTCAGGGCGTCCTCCCTCCTGCGACGCGAGGAGGTCCAGCCCTTCGCTCCCGGGACGTTGGCGCAGCCCGTGCCCATGCCGGATCTCCAGCACTACCAGGCGCAGAGCGGCTGGACCGCGAGTCGCCGCGCCCAGGCACAGGCCGAGGCACGGTCACGCTACGACCGGGACTGGCAGGCTGCCCAGGCCGCCGAGGCCCACAGACAGCGACAGTTGGCGTCGTACCAGCGGGAGTACCAGCAGTGGGCCGATACCCAGCTGGCCGAGGTACGCGCGCACAACGCCGGCGTCTCCGCGGTGCTCGACGGCGTGCGGCGCCGGGATCCCGATTCCGTGGTCGAGTACTTCTCCGCCGCGCTCTACGCCTCGGCCATGTGGCCCGAGGCTTTCCCGCGTCAGGTGGCGGCGGCCTACGACCCGGCGGCCCGGCAGCTGGTCCTCGACTGGGAGTTGCCCGCCTACGGCATCGTTCCGGAGGTCAAGTCCGTCCGGTACGTGTCCGGGGTGGATCAGGACAAGGAGACCCCTCGTCCGGTGGGCCGGCGCCGTGCCCTGTACCGGGAGGCTCTCGCGCAGTGCGTACTGCTGGTGCTGCACGAGCTCTTCGCCGCGGACGAGTTGGGCGCGCTCGAGTCCGTGGCCCTGAACGGGTTCGTCGACGGACATGACCCCACGACCGGTCGGCCCGGCCAGATCTTTCTCGCCACCGTGATGGCCCCGAGCTCCTCGTTCCGTGAGCTGCACCTCGCCCAGGTGGACGCGGAGAGCTGCCTGGCCGACGCACTGCGAGGGCAGCTCTCGGCGCGGCCCGACCAGCTCACGCCGGTACGGCCCGGCCGGCGGCCGCAGGACATAGGAAACCGCGTGGTCGCCCACGGCAGCGACGAGGAACCGGACCTGTACACCATGGATCCGCTCGCCTTCGAGAGCCTCGTCGCGGAGCTCTTCCGGGCCATGGGAATGCAGGCGGTGACGACCCAGCGCTCGAACGACGGCGGGGTGGACGTCGATGCGCTCGACCCGACGCCGATCCGAGGCGGCAAGATCGTCGTACAGGTCAAGCGCTACCGCAACACGGTCTCCCCCACCGCCGTGCGCGACCTGTACGGAACGGTGCAGGACGCAGGCGCCAACAAGGGTGTCCTCGTGACGACTTCCGGCTTCGGCCCCGGCTCGCACACCTTCGCCAACGGCAAGCCGCTGGAGCTCATCTCCGGCGCCGAGCTCGTCGATCTGCTGCACCGTCACGGGCTGCGCGGGCGACTGGGCGAGGGTGGCCGTGGGACCACCGGACGGCCGACACCGCCGGGCCCGGACGCCACCCGACTGCCCGACGACTACAACGTCCTGGGCATGTCGTGGACCGGAGGCGTCGCCCTGGACGTCTGCGCGCTCGTCTGCCGCGGCAACCGCGTCCTCACCGACGACCACTTCGTCTTCTTCAACAACCCGCAGACGCCGGATGGTTCCGTGCGTGCCCTGCCCGCATCACCGCCCGACAAGGCCGCGATCTGCGTCTCCTTCGACGGACTGCCGGAGGAGGCCGACCGCTTCGTCCTCGTGGCCGCCGTCGACCCGGAGGTCAACCCGGACGCCGATCTCTCCGGTTTCACGGATGCCTGCATCCGGCTGCTGGATCCCGGGATGACCGAGGTGGGGCGGCTCGAGGTGTCCGACGGCCGGCGGGGCGAGACCGCTCTGGTACTCGGTTCCTTCCGCCGAAGGCCCAACGGGGACTGGGACTTCGTCCTCGGCGGCAAGGGATACCCGGGTGGCCTGGAAGAACTCGTACAGGAGTACGGCATCGACGTGGAGTAGCTCGCCGGTGCCGAACCGGAGAACCGGATTCCGCGAACCGGCGATCCCGCGAACCGGCGTTCGGGCGAACCGGCGATCCGCCCATCGCAGACCGCCGGAGCGAACCGCCTAGGACGGAACGGCCGCCCCCGCGTTCGGCCCCTCGTTCTCCGACTCCTCCGACGGATCGCTGAGTTGCTCGCGCACGTAGTTCCAGACCACCGCGATGAGCGCGGCGACCGGTACGGCGAGCAGGCTGCCGACGATGCCGGCCAGGTTGCCGCCCAGTGTCACCGCGAGCAGGATCACGGCCGCGTGGAGGCCGAGGCCGCGGCTCTGGATGATGGGCTGGAACACGTTGCCCTCGAGCTGCTGCACCACGACGATGATCGCCAGCACGATCAGCGCGTCGGTCAGGCCGTTCGACACCAACGCGATGAGCACCGCGACGAAACCGGCGAACAGCGCACCCACGATCGGCACGAACGCGGACACGAAGGTCAGCACCGCCAGCGGCAGCACCAGAGGGATGCCCAGGACCCACAGGCCGATGCCGATGAACACGGCGTCGAGCAGGCCGACGAGGGCTTGGGACCGTACGAACGAGCCCAGGGTGTCCCAGCCGCGCTCGGCCACGGTCGGGATGTCGGTGGCGAGCCGGCCGGGCAACTGGCGGGTGAGCCACGGCAGGAAACGCGGTCCGTCCTTGAGGAAGAAGAACATCAGGAAGACCGCGAGGATGGCGGTGACCAGACCGTTGACCACGGTGCTCACCCCGGTGGCAACCGCGGTGACCATGCTCCCGACGCTGTCCTGGATGCGCGCGACCGCGGCGTCGACGGCACTGGTGATCTGGTCGTCGCCGATGTTCAGCGGCGGCCCCGCGGCCCACTCGCGCACCTTCTGGATGCCGTCGACCACACCGTCGGTCAGATCGCCGGACTGGGAGGCCACGGGCACCGCGATCAGCGCCACGATGCCCATGACGACCAGGAGGAACAGCACGGTCACCACGGACGCGGCCAGGGCGGGCCGCCAACCGCGCCGCCGCAGAAGGCGAGCCAGGGGCCAGGTCAGCGTGGTCAGGAACAGGCCGACCACGAGCGGCCAGACCACGGACCACATCCGGCCCAGGATCCAGAGGGCCACCGCGAGCAGCACGAACACCAGCAGCAGATCGACGGAAACGCGCGCCGATCTGTGGAGCGCGGCGCGGGTTTTCGTGGAGCTCAAGGTGGCAGGCATGGGGGTCACCCTATTGGTACGCAAGTCACACTTCGCGGGCAGTGCACCGCCCGGCGAATATCCACTGCACGCCCCCTTGGCTGCGCACCTCCCGTGGCCAACACTGAGCCGATGACGCAGCGTGTGGAGCTCGCGGCCGTGATGGACCGGCTTGCCGTGGACGAACTGATCACCGAGTACGCCGTGGCGGTGGACGACGGCGACTGGGAGGCGTACCGAAAGCTGTTCACACCGGACGGGCGCGCCGACTACCGGTCGGCCGGCGGAATCGAGGGGGACGCGGCGGAGATCACCGGATGGCTCACCCAGAGCCTGCGGCTCTTCGCGATGCGCCAGCATCTGATCGTCAACCGGCAGGTCCGGTTCGGCCTCCTGGAGCAGGACACGGGCGACACGGCCCGGGTCCGGGCGGATTACATCAATCCGATGCGGTTCGCGGGCCTGGACGGCGAATCGACCGCACCGGACTTCGTGTGCGGCGGCCGGTACGCCTTCGATCTGTTCCGTACGGCCGACGGCTGGCGGTTGCGCGAGGTGGTCGTCCAGGAGAAGTGGCGCAACACCGTGGAGCAGCCCGTCGCCACCTGAGCGGAGGTGCTCTGTCTGAGATCGATTCGGGCGGGCACACTGGTGAAGGGCATGCCACCAGGGGAGGGGGACGCCGTATGAGGCTGACCGGCGACTGGCTCGAATCGCGCTGGTGGCGGGGTGCCGCGGCGTTCCTGGCCGGGGCGCTCCCCATGTTCGCGTTCCCGGCACCGTCCCTGTGGTGGTTCGCGTACGTCGCCCTGGTGCCGTGGATCGTACTGATCCGCTCGGCGCCGACCGGCCGGCGAGCGGCGTACGACGGCTGGCTGGGCGGGCTCGGCTACATGCTGGCCGTGCACCACTGGCTGCTGCCGAGTCTGCATGTGTTCACCGTCGTCATCGCGGCCCTGCTCGGTGCCCTGTGGGCTCCCTGGGGCCTGCTCGTCCGCCGGTTCCTGTCGGGTGTGCCCTCGCCCGGCCGGGTCGCGGCCGCGCTTGTCGTGCTGCCGTCGGGCTGGCTGGCTGTCGAACTCGTCCGCTCCTGGGAGGGGCTCGGCGGTCCCTGGGGGCTGCTCGGGTCGAGCCAGTGGCAGGTGGAGCCCGCGCTGCGGCTCGCCTCGGTGGGCGGGGTGTGGCTGCTCAGCTTCCTGGTCGTGACGGTCAACGTCGTGGTGGCCGTGCTGGTCTCGGTACGTGAGTCGCGCGTCCCGGCGGTGGCCGGACTGGTCGCCACGGCCGCCGCGACCTCGGCGGCCTGGGTGTGGTCGCCGCGCCCGGACACGGACGGCGGGGCCCGGATCGCCATCGTCCAGCCGGGTGTCGTCGACGGCGTCGACAGCGGCGAGAAGCGCTTCGCCCGCGAGGAGGCGCTGACCCGTCAACTGGCCGGCCAGCACCTGGACTTGATCGTCTGGGGCGAGAGCAGTGTCGGCTTCGACCTGGCCGACCGCCCCGACCTGGCGGACCGGATAGCCGCGCTGTCGCGTCTCACCGACGCCGACATCATGGTGAACGTGGACGCCCGTCGCTCCGACCGCCCCGGCATCTACAAGAGTTCCGTGCTCGTCGGCCCCCAGGGCCCCACGGGTGACCGCTACGACAAGATGCGCCTCGTGCCGTTCGGCGAGTACATACCGGCGCGTTCCCTGCTCGGCTGGGCCACCTCCGTCGGCAAGGCGGCCGGCGAGGACCGCCGGCGCGGCAGCGAGCAGGTGGTGATGAACGTCGGCCACGGGCTGCGCGTCGGACCGATGGTCTGCTTCGAGTCGGCGTTTCCCGACATGGGCCGCCATCTCGCCGAGGACGGCGCCGAGGTGCTCCTCGCCCAGTCGTCGACATCGTCGTTCCAGTCCAGCTGGGCACCCGAACAGCATGCCTCGCTGGCCGCGTTGCGTGCCGCCGAGACCGGCCGCCCCATGGTGCACGCCACTCTGACCGGCGTCTCCGCGGTCTACGGTCCCAGCGGGCAACGGATCGGTTCATGGCTCGGCACCGACGCGAGCAGTTCGCAGGTCTACGAGGTGCCCCTGGCCCGCGGCACCACTCCGTACGTCCGCCTCGGCGACTGGCCGGTGCACGCGGCCCTGCTGGTACTTGCCGCGCTCGGCGCCACCGAGTGCCTGCGGTCGCTGCGGCTCAGGCGGCCCGTTCCTCCACCGCGCGTACCACCCGCTCGCACAGCTCATGAGTCGCCAGCGCGTCCCGGGCGCTGAGCACCTTCCCTGCGCGTACGGCGTCGAGGAAGGCGAACACCACCTGTTCGATACCGCGCTGCCGGGCCACCGGCACCCAGTCCCCGCGCCGGCGCACGGTCGGCTGTCCCTTGTGATCGATCACGTCGGCGAGATTGAGCACCTGCCGCTTGGTGTCCTGGCCGGACACCTCGAGGATCTCCTCCGTGGAACCGCTGAGCCGGTTCATCACACCGAGTGCCGTGAAACCGTCACCGCCGAGCTGAAGCACGACATGGTGCAGCAGACCGTCCTCCACGCGGGCCCGCACGGTGACGTCGTCGACCGGTCCCGGCACCAGGAACCGCAGGGTGTCGACGACATGGATGAAGTCGTCGAGAACCATGGTGCGCGGCGCCTCGGGCAGTCCGACCCGGTTCTTCTGCATCAGGACCAGCTCGCGCGGGTGGTCGAGACACTGCGCGTATCCGGGTGCGTAGCGCCGGTTGAAGCCCACCGCGAGGCTCACGTTCCGCTCCTCGGCCAGCCGCACCAGCCGTTCGGAGTCGGCCAGTTCGTACGCGAGCGGCTTGTCGACGTACGTCGGTACGCCCGCCTCCAGCAGCCGCGTCACGATCTCGGGGTGGGCGACGGTGGCCGCGTGCACGAACGCCGCGTCGAGGTCCTGGGCCAGCAGCTCCGCGAGGTCGGTGTGCCGCTGTGCCGCCGGAAGATGCAGGCTGTCCCCGACCTCGGCGAGCGCCGCGGGCGTCCTCGTCTGCAGATGCAGTTCGATGTCCGGCTGGGTGGACAGCACCGGCAGATACGCCTTGCGCGCGATGTCGCCGAGTCCGATACAGCCGACCTTCACAAGGATCTCCTCAGGGAGTACGTGCCCGTTCAGGAAGCATGTTCTGTGCTGCCACCCTGGTCAGCAGCATACGACTGCCACGGCAGCCGCCGGCCGGCGATCCCGTCGACGCCACCCAGGAGAAGCGCGGATGCGGTCCGGGACGGCGCGGCCGTTCCGCCGTTCCGCACGGCTGTGCCGGTCAGCTGCTCATGAGTGCGACGCGGCCGCGCCCGGCCGGGGAATTCGGCGCTCCGGCCACATGACCCGCGAAGATGCAGGGCATGACGATCAAGCGCGACTCGCCCGCCACCAATGCCGACGAGCGGACCATGTTGGAGGGCTGGCTCTCCTATCACCGGCAGACCCTCGCGATGAAGTGCGAGGGGCTGACCGACGCCCAGCTCAGGACCGCGTCCGTCGAACCGTCCGGGCTCTCCCTGCTCGGTCTCGTCCGGCATATGGCAGAGGTGGAGCGCAGCTGGTTCGGCAAGGTTCTGACGGGCGACGACCCGGGGCCGATCTACTACAGCGAGGCGGACCCGGACGGCGAGTTCCACCTCACCGAGGCGGACACGTGGGACGGGGCCAACGCCGTGTGGCAGGCCGAGATCGAGGTCGCCCGGCGCAACGCTGCTCGGTTCGCCGTGGACGACATCTCCCTGGGCAAGAGCAGGTTCACCGACGACCCCATCAGCCTGCGCTGGATCTACCTCCACATGATCGAGGAGTACGCCCGCCACAACGGTCACGCCGACCTGCTCCGCGAGCGCATCGACGGCGCGACCGGCGAGTAGGGCGCCGAGCGAGGGCCCGCATGAGGTGGAGCCGGATCACCCATGTGGGGCATCCTCCGCCTGTCCGCTCCCCAAAGCGGGCCGGAACCAGCAGAGTTGCCCGGGTGCATCGATCGACGACCACCGCAACGCTCCTGGTCACCGTGGCCTTTTCGGCCCTGTCCGGCTGTGTGAGCGTCCAGCATCCGCCTCTCACCGGGCCGACGCCCACGCCGTCCCAGCCGTCGGCACCGCGCCCGGACGGCAAGGCCGAGCCGCACGTCGTACAGGCCCCGGCGCGCGAGGCGCTGGAGCTCATCGGCCCGCCCCGTCATGCGACGCCGAGCGCGCCCACTGCGCATCGGACCGCCCCTGCGGCTCCCGTGCCGGCGCCCGCGCGTCCGCGCCCGCGCCACGAGAACCCGCCTCCGAAGCCGCACCGGCCCGAGCCACGCGTCGCCGTCCCGTCCGTGCCGCGAGACCTCGGGAAGAACGCGGACGTGTGCGCGCTCGGCAGGAAGTACGGCGGCTGGAAACCGGACAGCCCGGAGGCGGTCATCTGCAAGGGTGCGTACGGGCGTTGATGCCCGGCCCGCCGGGATTTCCTCGGCCCTTCCGCCGCTAGGGCCGCTGTCGCGGCGGCCCCAGCGTCTCCCCTCCGGTCCCTCTGGCTCCTCCTGGACCACCGGGCCCAATAGGGCCGCCGGGAGCACCGGGAGCACCGGATCCACTCTGCCCCGCGGAACCACCCGGACCTCCAGACCCCCCGGTGAAGCCGGAACTCCCGGTGGAGCCGGAACCCCCGGTAGAGCCGGAACCCCCGGTAGAGCCGGAACCCCGAGCGGGCCCAGCCCCACTGGCCCCACCCCCACCGGTGCCACCCGGCCCGCTCCCCGGGCCCCCGTCCTCCCGCAACCGCAGTTCCAGGCGGCCGATCGCCGCCCTCACCCCGTCCCCGTAGCGGTCGTCGCCGAGGGCGCCGGCCGCGCCACGGGCCCGGCGCAGATGGCCGCGGGCGGCCTCGGCGCGGCCGAGCTTCACATAGTCCGCGGCCAGATTCAGATGCAGCGAGGGGTAGAGCGCCCGCACCGCGAGCGACTGGTCGTGCTCGGCGATGCGCCCGTCCGTGAGCGCCTCGGCCGCCGACAACGCCCGCAGATCCCAGACCAGTTCGTCCGCGGGGTCGTCCTGCGCGTCCGCCATGTAGTGCGCCAGTGTGCAGCGGTGCAACGGGTCGCCGTCCTCGCCGATCTCCGCCCACAGACCCAGGAAACGGCCCCGGGCCTCCTCACGGTCACCGGCGTGCTGCAGCATGACGATCTGCCCGATCCGGGTCATCATGGCGTCCGGCGCCGCCTGCTCCTGCTGCTCCGCCACCGCGTCCTCCACGCTCGTCGCCTGTCGCCCACGACGCTAGGGCCTGACCGGCGGATCGTGCGGTAGGCCGCGGGGTGTGGCACGCCCATCTGCGGCGCTGTCGTCGGTCGCCATGACTCCCTCCGCCGTCTGGCGGCTGCACGCACCGCACCCCGCTAAGCCCCGTTTCCCGCCACCGCCGGGACGGAACCGCAAGATCCGCCGGACCGGCCCTGGCCGCAGGCGCCGACAATCGCGGTCAGGCGCCTCCGTGCACCACTGGGCCAGGCCGGTGACGAGAGCCGGGCGGGACGGCACCCGCCCCTCCCGTCAGCCCAGGTCCGGGATCCGCCAGTCGACGGGCTCGTGGCCCTGCTGGGCGATCGCCTCGTTGATCTGCGTGAAGGGGCGCGAGCCGAAGAACTTCTTCGCGGACAGCGGCGACGGGTGGGCGCCCTTCACCACGATGTGCCGCTCCTCGTCGATCAGCGGGAGCTTCTTCTGCGCGTAGTTGCCCCAGAGCACGAAGACCGCCGGGTCGGGCCGGTCGGCCACCGCGCGGATCACCGCGTCCGTGAACTTCTCCCAGCCCCTGCCCTTGTGCGAGTTGGCCTCTCCGCCGCGCACGGTCAGCACCGCGTTGAGCAGCAGCACGCCCTGCTCGGCCCACGGCAGCAGAAAGCCGTTGTCCGGGATCGGGGTGCCCAGCTCCTCCTTCATCTCCTTGTAGATGTTGCGCAGGGAGGGCGGGATCTTCACTCCGGGGCGGACGGAGAAGCACAGTCCGTGGCCCTGGCCCTCGCCGTGATACGGGTCCTGGCCGAGGACGAGCACCTTCACCCGCTCGTACGGCGTCGCGGCGAGCGCGGCGAAGACCTCCTCGCGAGGAGGGTGGACGGGACCCTTGGCGCGCTCCTCCTCGACGAACTCGGTGAGTTCCTTGAAGTAGGGCTGCTGCAGCTGCTCGCCCAGGACGTCGCGCCAGGACTCGGGCAGCATGGCAATGTCGGTCACGTCAACTTCCTCCGATGTGCGGTCACTTCCAGGCCTCAGAACCTACAGGCGACCACTGACAACCGGACCCGCACGCCGACCCGGCACCCGGCGGCCACCACCGGACTCACCGCAGCTCAGCACACCTCACGCCGCAGGCCGCAGGTGCCCGGCGCTACCAGCTCGTCTTCCGGTGCAGCTCCCACATCATCATGATCGTCGAGGGGTCCAGCGCCAGTTCGCCGCCCGCGATCTCCTCGCTCGCGGCCACGTACTGCTTGCCCTGCCAGAGCGGCAGCAGGCGCGCGTCGTCCACGAGGATCTGCTGCGCCTCCTCGAACTCCTTGACCACGGCCCCGCGATCGCTCTCCCGACGGGACTCGGGCAGCAGCACTCCGGTGATCTCGGGTGCCGGATACGGCGTACCGAGCGCGTTCTGCTCACCCACGAACGGCGCGATGAAGTTCTCCGCGTCCGGGAAGTCGGGGAACCAGCCCCGCCCGAACACCGGGTACTCGCCCTTGCGGTAGCCCGCCTCGTACGTCTTCCAGGGGCGGCCCTTGACGGTGACGTCGAAGAGGCCGGACGCGTTGAGCTGGTCCTTGAGCTCCCGGAACTCCGGGGCGGTCTCGGAGCCGTAGCGGTCGGTCGTGTACCAGAGCGTGAGCGGGACGCGCCCCGTGATGCCGTCGCCCTCGAGGATCTTGCGGGCCTTGGACGCGCTGGGGTCCCCGTAGTCGTCGAAGAAGCCCGTGGTGTGCCCGACCAGTCCCTTGGGGACCATGGAGTACAGCGGGTCGACGGTGTCCTTGTAGACCTTGTGCGCGATGGCCGGTCGGTCGACGATCTGCGCGATCGCCTTGCGCACCGCCGGCTTCTTGGCCCACGGATCCTTCGGGTTGAACACCAGGTAGCTGATCTCGGTGCCGGCGCCCTCGACGAGCTGGAGGCCCTCCTCGTCCTGGTGCCCCTGCAGAGAGACGATGTCCGGGGAGGCGAGACCGCGGAACGTGACGTCGATCTTCTTGTCCCTGAGCGCGTCGACCATCTGGGACGAGTCCTGGAAGTAGCGGATGGTGACCGCGTCGTTCTTGCGCTCGGCGAAGCCGTCGTAGTGGTCGTTCCTGACGAGTTCGGCCTTCTTGCCTTCCTCGTAGGAGTGCAGGCTGTAGGGCCCGGACCCGAAGACCTTGCCGTCCTTGCGCAGCGAACGGGCCGGGTAGTCGTCCGGGTCGACGATCGACATGGCGGGCGTGGCCAGGACGAACGGGAAGGTCGCGTCCGGCTTGTTGAGATGGAAGACGATCTCGCGGTCGCCCAAGGCCTGGACGCGGTCCAGACTGCCCAGCAGTCCCGCGGGACCGCCGGACACGTTGATCTGCTTGATCCGGTCGATCGAGTATTTGACCGCGCGGGCGTCGAGGGTGTCGCCGTCGGAGAACTTCATGTCCGGCCGCAGCACACAGCGGTACGTGCGGTTCGTGGAGTCGGTGAACCGGCAGTTCTCAGCGGCGTCGGGCTGCGGCGCGGTCGCCCCGGAGGGATAGCTCAGCAGGGTCTGGTAAATGTTGCGGAACAGCTCCCAGGAGCCGTCCCAGGACGCGGCAGGATCCAGCGTGCTGGGTGCACTGGTGGTGCCCACGACGATCGGCCCTTTGTCGTCGGACGAGCCCGTGGAGAGAACACCGCACCCGGCCACCAGGGATATGGACGTGAGCGCCGCCAGCCGGCGCAGACATCGGTTCCGGTTGAACACGCGCACGCTCCTCGATCTGCCGTACCAAAGGTCGGCAGACGATACCGCAGTGTCCCGCCGCTGGAACGGTGTTCCGGCAGGGCACTTGATCAGCGCGTATGTGACTACGTTGTCATTTCTCTGTGCTCCCGTCGCGGGTGGACACAGGGGGCATTTCTGTCCACCGAAGGCCGACGCGGGCGCCGATTTTGTCGGCCTCCACGACGCCACGGCGGTACGCCGGCGCGGGCACCGTTCTTCGCCGTACGGGCACCCGCGCCGACGCCTGCGTCAGCTGACTCCGGCGTTCAGGAAGATGCCGCCGTCCACCACGAGCGTCTGCCCGGTGACCCAGTCCGACTGCTCGGAGGTGAGGAAGGCTGCGGCACCCCCGATGTCGGAGGGCACGCCGAGCCGGCCGAGCGGGTAGGCCGCAGCCGCCTCCGCCTCCCGGCCCTCGTACAGGGCCTGCGCGAACTTGGTCTTGATGACGGCGGGCGCGATCGCGTTGACCCGGACCTTCGGCGCGAACTCGTGCGCCAGCTGCACGGTCAGGTTGATCATCGCGGCCTTGCTGATGCCGTACGCGCCGATGAACGGCGAGGGCGCGAGGCCCGCGACGGACGCGATGTTGACGATCGCACCGCCGTTCTCGCTCTGCCAGGCCTTCCAGGTCTGCTGGGCGAAGCCGAGGGCCGAGACGACGTTGGTCTCGAAGACCTTGCGGGCCACATTGAGGTCGAGCTCGGCGATCGGGCCGAACACCGGGTTCGTACCGGCGTTGTTGACCAGGTAGTCGACGCGGCCGAAGGCCTCCATCGTGCGCTCGACGGCGACGGCCTGGTGCGCCTCGTCGTGCGCCTTGCCGGCCACGCCGAGGGCGCGGTCGGCGCCGAGCGCCTCGACGGCCTCCTTGAGGGCGTCCTCGTTGCGGCCGGTGATGCACACGCGGTCACCACGGGCGATCAGTGCCTCGGCGACGCCGTATCCGATGCCGCGGCTGCCGCCCGTGATGAGGGCGACCTTGCCGGAGAGTTCGGGAAGTGCGGTCATGTCGGTGTCCCCCGGGTTCAGTTGAGCGGTCCGCCGGCGACGTACATCACCTGGCCGGAGACGAATCCGGCCTCCTCGCCCGTGAAGAAGGCGATCGCGTTGGCGATGTCGTCCGGCTTTCCGACGCGCTGCACGGGGATCTGGGTGGCGGCCGCGGCCTGGAACTCCTCGAAGCCCATGCCGACCCGGGCGGCGGTGGCCGCGGTCATGTCGGTGACGATGAAGCCGGGCGCCACGGCGTTGGCGGTGACGCCGAACTTGCCGAGCTCGATGGCGAGGGTCTTGGTGAAGCCCTGCAGACCCGCCTTGGCCGCGGAGTAGTTGGCCTGGCCGCGGTTGCCGAGGGCGGAGGACGAGGACAGGTTGACGATCCGGCCGAACTTCGCGTCGACCATGTGCTTCTGACAGGCCTTGGACATCAGGAACGCGCCGCGCAGATGTACGTTCATGACCGTGTCCCAGTCGGTCGCGCTCATCTTGAACAGCAGGTTGTCGCGGAGCACGCCCGCGTTGTTCACCAGGATCGTCGGCCCACCGAGCTCCTCGGCGATGCGCGCGATCGCGGCCTCGACCTGGGCCTCGTCGGAGACGTCGCAGCCCACCGCGATGGCCTTGCCACCGGCGGCGGTGATCTTCTCCACGGTGTCCTTGCAGGCGGCCTCGTCAAGATCGATCACGGCGACGGCGCGGCCCTCTGCGGCCAGTCGTACGGCGGTCGCGGCGCCGATGCCGCGCGCGGCACCGGTGACCACGGCTACGCGCTGCTCAGTGGTGGACATTGCTGGTTCTCCTCGCCCTTGGAAAAGCCTGTCGGAAGCCTGTCTCGGCGCCCTCGGCCCCTCGCGGAAGCCTCGGGATCCTGAAAAGCCTGCGGCTCACACGGTACGCCCGTCCAGTGAGCGACCGCTTAGTACCCTCAGCAGACGTGACGCTAGAAGCCCTGGCACTCGGTGTCAACGGCACACGGGGTGCCTGTGATCCATTACCTCACCAGCAGGTCCAGCAACCGCTCCGCCTCGACCCGCGGATCCCCCGTGAGCCCGGTGTGCACGGGTCCCGGCTGCACGACGGTGGAGCGGGGCGCGATCAGCCACCGAAAGCGCCGCCCGGCGTCGTCGCCCGCCGCCTGGCCTGCCGCTTCACCACCGGTGCAGACTCCCTCGACGGCACGCAGCGCGGCCCGTACGCCCGCCACGTCCGCGTCCGGGTCCAGCGCCCGCAGCTTGCCCTCGTCCAGATGGGTGCGGGCGGCCACGAACGACCGGGCGCGGCAGTAGACCAGCACCCCCGCGTTGAAGCACTCGCCGCGTTCGACCCGTGGCACCACGCGCAGCAACGCGTACTCGAAGACGTCCCGCTCGCTCACTTCTCCCCCTTGATGCGCTCGTGGATGTCGGCGGCCCGGGCCAGCAGCGGCTCCGCGTAGGCGCGGCGCAGCGCGTCGGCCGAGTCGAAGCCCGGCTCCCCGGCCAGCCACGCCTCGGGGATCTCCGCGGTCACCTCGGCCAGCAGCTCCTCGGTGACCAGGGGGGCCAGCTCCGCGGCGGCGGAGGCCACATCGGGCCGGAACGGGGCGAGCGCGTGGTCGGAGGCGTCGTACGGCTTGGCCGCGGAGGTCTGCCATCCCGGCCAGTTGTGGTGCCAGATCATGGTGGCGCCGTGATCGATGAGCCAGAGCTCGCCCTGCCGCATCAGCAGGTTCGGGTTCCGCCAGGAGCGGTCGACGTTGTTGACCAGCGCGTCGAACCACACGACACGGCCGGCCTCCTCGGGGCTCACCTCGAAGGCGAGGGAGTCGAAGCCGAGGGCCCGGGACAGGAAGTCCATGCCGAGGTTCGGGCCGCCGCTGGACTTGAGGAGCTCCTGCACCTCCTGGTCCGGCTCGCCGAGCCCCAGCACCGGGTCGAGCCCGATGGTCACGAGGCCGGGCACCCGCAGACCGAGCCTGCGGGCGAGTTCACCGCAGACGACCTCCGCGACGAGCGTCTTGCGCCCCTGGCCGGCGCCGGTGAACTTCATGACGTACGTCCCGAGATCGTCGGCCTCGACGAGTCCCGGCAGCGAGCCGCCCTCACGCAGGGGCGTGATGTAGCGGGTCGCGATGACTTCCTTGAGCATCGCCCCAGGCTACTGGGGTGTTCGGGGGCGCCGGGCGCGCCCGGTGGGCGGCTCGGTCGCGGCAGGATCTCGATTGGGTCAACATGCCGCCCCCGGGTGAACGGCCTGCGCGGGCGACTCGTACACCTGAGTGGACCGATGTCACGTCCGTTGAAGGGGAGACGCCAGCATGACCAGCGAATCGTTTGAGCCCGGGCCGGTATCGGGACCGGGCCGCCGCGCCGTGGTGGCGGCGGTCGGGGCGGCCGGGATCGCCGTCGCGCTGACCGCGTGCGGGGACGAGAAGAAGTCGTCCGGTTCCACCGAGGTGAGCGGAGGCGCCTCGGGCGGCGGAGCGGGCGCGGGCGGGGGAACCGTCATCGCCAAGACCGTCGACATCCCGGAGGGCGGTGGAAAGCTCTTCGCCGACCAGGGCGTGGTGGTGACCCAGCCGACGGCGGGCACGTTCCAGGCGTTCTCGTCGAAGTGCACCCACCTCGGCTGCGCGGTGAAGGACATCTCCGGCGGCGTCATCAATTGCCCTTGTCACGGAAGCCAGTTCTCCGTTGCGGACGGCAGCGTGAAGAAGGGGCCGGCGACCAAGCCGCTGCCCGCCGCCAAGATCTCCGTGGACGGAGACTCGATCACCCTCCTGTGAACCACCCGGCTCACCTTCGGGGTTCGCGCCGCGGCCCCTTGAGGCAGGCCAGCACCTCATCCGTGGTCGCGACGGTGGCGACCAGGGCGAGCGTGTTGCGGATCATCGCGGGGGTGTAGTCGGAGGGCACCCCCGCGATGGCGTCCGAGGGCACGACCACCGTGTAGCCGCGGTTCACGGCGTCGAACACGGCGTTGGGAATGGCCACGTTGGCGGAGACGCCGCTGACCACCAGCGTGCGGCAGCCCAGATTGCGCAGCAGCGGATCGACGTCGGTGCCCGAGATCGGCGACAGCCCGTGCAGCCGTCGTACGACGAAGTCCTCGTCGGTCACCTCGATGGGCGGTACGACACGCACGGCGGTGGTGCCCGTCAGCTGTTGCACGGGCAGTCGGGCGGCCGCGCGGAACAGCCGGGCGTTGCGGTTGGCGCCGCGCCCGTCCGGCCGGCGCTCGGCGATCGCGTGGATCACCTGCACCCCGCTCTCGTGCGCGGCGGCGACGAGCCGGGCCACCTGCGCGAGCGCCCCCGACGAGCGGGCCTCCTTGGCAAGTTCGGGCAGCGCGCTGTCGAGACCCACGACGCCCTGCTGGCACTCGACGGTGAGCAGCACCGTGGTCGCGGGGTCGAGGAGTTCACTGAGCTGTTCGTACGACGGCATGGCTCCCCCTGGTCGCGGACGGTCGAGCGGGCGAGACTAACGACCATTGCGTACGGACGGAAGACAGCCCATGCTTTTCTGACGGCATGTCAGAACTTTTCTGACAGCACGTCATAATCCGAAGTCCGGCGTGCACGCCGGAGAAGAGGGGACCGCATGGCCGTCACTCAGCGCCGGGGCCGCAGGATCATGATGACCCCGGGCGAACTGGACGAGTTCCTGACCAGCCAGCGCACTTGCCGCGTCGCGACGGTCTCGGCCGACGGCGCGCCGCACGCGAGCACCCTCTGGTTCGCCTGGGACGGCACCTCGCTCTGGCTGTACTCCATCACCCGCAGCAAACGCTGGGCCGACCTGCGCCGCGATCCGCGCGTCGCGGTCGTCGTGGACAGCGGCGAGGAGTACGGCGAGCTGCGCGGCGCCGAGCTGTCGGGCACCGTCGAGTTCGTCGGCGAGGCCCCTCGCACGGGCGAGCCCTGCCCCGAACTCACCTCTGTGGAGCGGCTGTTCGCCCGCAAGAACTTCGGCATGGACGACCTGCCGCACGACGGCCGGCACGCCTGGATGCGGCTGACGCCCGACGCGGTCGCGTCCTGGGACTTCCGCAAGATGGCTGCGCCGCAGCTCTGAACTCGGCCGTGTCCGACCGTGGCCGTGACCCCCGTGCCCGTGGTCGGGCTCCGGAACGGCCGCGGACGTGCGACAGGGCCCCGCTCAGGCGACAGCCCGTCCCGCCACCCGCAACGCCTCCACCGCCGCCCGGATCGACGGGCGGCGGTCGGCGTCCGCCCGCCACACGACGTAGACATGCCGCCGCACCCGCTGCTTCACCGGGACCGTGACGACTCCCGGGGGCATCGGGTGGCGGCCGAGCAGGGGCGCGATGCACACGCCGAGGCCCGCGGCGACGAGGCCGAGCTGGGTGTGCGTCTCCGCGGCGCGATGACCGATGTGCGGCTCGACGCCCTTGGAGCGCAGCGTGAACATCAGCCACTCGTGGCAGAACTCGCCCTCGGCCCACGTGATCCACTCGTCGTCGGCGAACTCGTCGAGGTCCACTTCCGTACGGTCCGCGAGCCGGTGCCCGGCCGGCATCGCGACATCGGCGGGGTCGTCCAGGACAGCCGCCTTGACCAGCCCGTCGGGCAGGGGCATCGGCTTGTTGTACCAGTCGAGCACCACCGCGAGGTCGAGGTCGCCCCGCACCACACCGGCCACCCCGGCCTCCGGCTCCAGCTCGCACGAGCGCACCCGCAGCCCGGGATGCGTGCGGCGGAGCGCGGCCAGGGCGGACGGGAACAGTCCGCGCGCGGCGGTCGGGAACGCCGACAGCCGCAGCTCGCCCACCACCTGACCGCGCTGCGCCTCCAGATCGGACTGGGCCAGCTCGACCTGGGACAGGATGCGCGCGGCGTGATCCGCGAGCAGCCGCCCGGCGTCGGTGAGCCGGACCCCCCGGCCGTTCTTGGCGAGGAGCTGCTGCCCCACCTCCCGCTCCAGCTTGGACATCTGCTGGGAGACGGCCGAGGTGGTGACGTGCAGCCCGTCGGCGGCCCCGCTGACCGAGCCGTGGCGGGCCAGGGCGTCCAGGGTGCGCAGGCGCTCCAGATTCAACATGTAAGCGATGCTACGAGATATTGCTTGAGAAATCTCGCTTGTGCTACGAGGTCGACTGCTTCATCGTTACGTCCATGAGCACCGTCACCACCCCGAGCGGCCTTGCCTCCACCGCCCCGCCCGGACGTCGCCGCACCCCCCTCGACTGGCGGATCCGCTTCGGCGTCCTCTCCCTGATCTGGGGTTTCAGCTTCCTCCTCATCAAGGTCGGCACGGACGGATACGCGCCGTTCCAAGTCACCCTCGGGAGGCTGGTGTTCGGTACGGCAGTGCTCGCGGTGGCGATGACGGTCAAGCGGGAGCGTCTGCCACGCGGGGCGCGCACATGGGGCCATCTCGCGGTCGCCGCGCTCCTGTTGAACGCGCTGCCGTTCTCACTGTTCGCCTACGCCGAGCTGACGATCCCGTCCACGCTGGCCGGCATCTGCAACGCGACCTCACCTCTGTGGGGCATGGCCCTGTCGATGGTCGCCCTGTCCGAGGACCGACCGACCCGGCTCAGGGTCGCGGGCCTCGGCCTCGGCTTCCTCGGCGTGCTGACCGTCCTCGGCGCCTGGCAGGGCTTCAACGGCCTGGACGCCACGGGCACCGCGATGGCCCTGCTGGCCTCGCTGTGCTACCCCATCGGCTGGATCTACGTCCGCCGCACCCTGGCCGGCACCGGCCACTCGCACCTCTCCCTGACCGGCGCCCAGTTGCTGCTGGCCACGGTTCAACTCGCCGTCGTCACACCGCTGTTCACCAGCCTGCCGACGCACTTCCCGCTCGTCCCGCTGCTCGCGGTCACGGCACTGGGTGCCCTCGGCACGGGGCTCGCCGTACTGATCCAGTACGGCCTGGTCGACGAGGTCGGTCCGACCACGGCCCAGATGGTCACGTACTTCATCCCGGTCATCGCCACCGCGGCGGGCGTCGCGCTCCTGAGCGAGCCGCTGGCCTGGTCGACGCCCGTCGGCGCGGTGATCGTCCTCGCTGGCGCGGCACTGACCCAGGCCAGGGGGCGTCGGTGACAGCTATGCGCGGGCGCGTGTAGGTCCCGTAGACGCGGGCGGGCGCAGATCCCGTTGGTGCGGGCGCGCTCACCGGATCCGCGCGTACCCGCCCTACCCGTGACGCCCGGGCACCAACCGGCCCTACACGTACCGCCGTTCCGGCATCGAGCCGATCGCGGAGGCGACCGCGTCCGCCATCGGCACGACGTCGTGCGGAGCGAACGTCGAGATGGTGATCCTGATGCCGGGCGGCGCGCCGATCCGGAAGCGGGCCCCGGGCGCGACGGCCCAGCCCGCGTGCAACAGCCGGGCAACCGCGCCCGTCTCGTCCGGGACGGGCACCCACACGTTCATCCCGCTGCGCCCGTGGGCCGCGATCCCGCGCTCGGCGAGAGCGGCGATCAGCGCCTCACGGCGCAGGCCGTACGCGGCCGCCACGGCCCGCGGGTCCACCGCGTCGCTGGTCCACAGATGCACCACGGCCCGCTGCAGCAGCAGACTCACCCAGCCGGGCCCCAGCCGCTGCCGCCCGCGCACACGGTCCACGGTGACGGGGTCACCGGTCAGGACGGCCAGCCGCAGGTCGGGGCCGTACGCCTTGGCCGCGGAGCGGACGACGGCCCAGCTGTGCGTCACGCCGACGAGCGGATGCAGCGGCAGGTCGACGATCCGATGGCCGTGGTCGTCCTCGATCAGCAGGGTCTCCGGGTGCGTCCGGAGCACGGACCGCAGGGCACGCGCGCGCCGGGCGGTCACGGCGGCGCCGGTCGGGTTCTGCGCCCGGCTCGTGACGATCAGAGCGCGCGCACCCGCCGTCAGGGCGCGTTCCACGTCGTCGGGGTCGGGCCCCTCCTCGTCGACACCGACCGGAACCGCGCGCAGACCGAGCGCGGGCACGAGGTCGAGAAGGCTGCCCCAGCCGGGATCCTCCACGGCGACGGCGTCCCCGGGCTTGAGATGGGCGGCCAGTACGCGCTCCAGGGCGTCGAGCGAACCGGAGGTCACGACGACCGGCCCGTCCGGCACCCCGTCCGCGTCCAGGTCCGCGCGGGCCAGCCGCGCGAGGTCGGCGTCGACGGCCGCCTCCCCGTACATCACGGGTTCCCGGTCCGCCCGCCCCGCGGCCACCGCGAACGCCGCGGCGAGGCTTGGCAGCAGGGCGGGATCGGGGTTGCCGTCGGCCACGTTCCGCACGCCCGGCGGGACGTCGACGCGGATGTGGTCCCGAGCCGTGGTGGCGGGCTTGGGACGGACACGGCTGCCCCGGCGTCCGGCGGTCTCGATGACCCCGCGCTCCCGCAGCGTGCGATAAGCAGCCGCGACCGTATTGGGATTCACGCCCAGATCGGCCGCCAACTCCCGCATCGGCGGGAGCACATGGCCCGGCTGGAGATCTCCGGCACCCACCGCGCGCTCGACGCTCGCGGCAATCTCGGCTGCGCGGCGCCCTTCGATCCGATACTCTCCTAGCACAAACAGGATTATGCACTAGTACAATGGAGAACGCAATGCCGGAGACGAGCACCCAGCCAGGGACGACGCAGCCCGCTGCCTACACCCCGACCGACCGCACCGTCCCCACCCGTGCCAAGGAGCGCGCCGCCTACGACCACGAGCTGGTGCACTCGATACTCGACGAGGGTTACGTCTGCCATCTCGGCTTCGTCCGCGACGGCGCGCCGGTCGTGCTCCCCACCCTGTACGGACGCGTCGGCCGGCGGCTCTACGTGCACGGCTCGACGGGTTCGCGACCGCTGCGGATGACGGGCCAGGCCGACCCCGGGCTGCCCGTCTGCCTGACGGTCACCCATGTCGACGGCCTGGTCCTCGCCCGGTCCGCCTTCCACCACTCGATCAACTACCGCTCCGTGGTGGTGCACGGCATCGCCCACGAGGTCACGGACCCGGAGGAGCGGCGCACGGCCCTGGACGCCCTCGTCGACCACGTCGTGCCCGGCCGCTCCTACGACTCCCGGCCCGCCAACGCCAAGGAGCTGGCCGCGACCGCCGTGATCAGCCTCGACCTGAACGAGGTCTCCGCCAAGGTGCGCACCGGCGGTCCGAACGACGACCGCGAGGACCTGACGCTCCCCCACTGGACCGGCGTCGTGCCCCTGACCAAGGGATACGGCACGCCGATCCCCGCCGACGACCTGGCTTCCGGCATCGAGCTGCCGGACTACCTGACGACTCTGTGAGGCGAGGGCGGGCCTGAGGGGACCGCCCTCGGCGGAAATGGGTGGGTGCGGGCCCGCCACGACCCGACCCGGCTCGGGCCCACGCCCGTACCGCAATCGCACCCGCACCGGCACCGGCGCGCGGCCCCGCGATGGGACCCGCGCCCGGATCCGCCGCCGGACTGGCGTGCGCCCGGACCCCGGACCGACACCCGCACCACTCGCACCGGCACCCGGACCCCGGACTGGGGGACCCTCGAGTCCGCTCCCCCGTCAGACGAGCGCCGTCTCCTCCCGAGGTGCCGTGCGCGTGGCCGCCGAGCCCGCGTCGCACGCCTCCGCCACCGCGAGCCCCGCGACCGAACCCAGCATCAGCAGCGTGCCGACGACGGTCGCAGCCGTCAGGCGCTCACCCAGCAGGCCGACCGCGAGGACCGCGGCGCTCACCGGCTCCAGGAGCATGATCACCGACACGGTGGCCGACCGGACCACGGCCGCACCCGCGAAGTACAGGGCGTAGGCGACGGCCGTGGGGACGGCGGCGATGTACGCCAACAGGGCCAGGATGTGGGCGGGTTGGGCGGTGTGCGGGACGAGGCCCTCGGCCAGACCGAACGGCAGCAGGAACACCGTGGTCACGGCGAACGCCCACACCGACGTACCGGCGGAGTCGATCCCGCCGTCCCGGCCCCACCACCGCGTGAGCAGCGTCATCAGGGAGTACCCCGCGGCCGACGCGACGGCGAGGGCGACACCCCACGGCCGTACGGTCGCTCCCCCGCTGCCGAGCACCAGCACCGCGAGCCCGGCGAGCGCTCCCGCGACGGCGGTGACACCACCCCGCCCGAGCCGCTCGCCCATGGTCAGCCGGGCGCCGAGGGCGATGAGCACGGGACCGGCACCGAGGGTGACGACGGTGGCCACGGCCAGGCCCGTCGCCTCGACCGCGGCGAAGTAGGCGGTCTGGAAGACGGCGAGCCCGGCGCCCGTGACACCGAACCGCAGCGCCTTGCGGCCGAGCGGTTCACGTACCGCGGGCCTGACCCGCGGGCGCAGCAGTCGCACGGCGAGCAGCAGGACGAGTCCGCCCGCGCAGCGCCAGAAGGACAGCGCGACCGGCCCCATGTCACTGGACCGGTAGACCAGTGACGCGGCCGCACCCGCGGTGCCCCAGGCGACACCGGCGACGATCAGATAGAGGAGGCCTCGCCCGACAGGCAGGCCGGAGACGGCATTCGACATGTGTTCTCTCCGCAAAGACGCAGAAGCTCGGGAAAGGACCACGTCGCCACGGGCACACCGACCGCGCCACCGGTGCACGGCATACGGAAGCCGGTGCATGGCGTACGGGAGCCGACGCGCGGGTCACGGCCGAGCGTGCGCGGGGCACGACGGCCGGCGCGCGGAGCGCGGGCGTACGCAGGGTCCTGGGACTTCTTCTGCGGGCAGCACCGTCCGCCCGGCGGCAGTGGCCGGGTGTTGATCCGGGGAGCCCGCCTCAGGCGGCCGGAGGCGGAAGAACGAGTGCGCGCGAATGCATGATCAGCACACTAGGCGGCGGTGCCCCGCGCGGACAACTCCCTTTCGGCGTCGTCCGCACCGGCCGCGACCGGCTCCCCCGCGGCCTTCACGGGCGTCGCGGACTGCGCGATGAACGCGCCCACGAGTACGACGCCACCACCGATGATCTGCGGCGCCGACAGGTGCTCACCCAGCAGGATCCAGGCGAGGACCGTCGCGATGACCGCCTCCAGACAGGCCACGACACCGGCCACCTGCGGCGAGAGCATGCGCACCGACACCACGCCGGTCACATACGCGACGACGGTGGCGATCAGCACGATCCAGCCGAGCAGCAGTGCGGCCGAGACGGAGGTGCCGTTCATGTCCGCGCTTCCCCCGAGCACGGACCAGTCCATGGTCCAGGGCCGTGCGACGACGGTCAGCACGAGGGTGCCCACGAGCAGCCCGTACGCGATGACGCCGAGCGGATCCGGCGCCTGGGCGCCCGCGTCGCTGCCCTGGTCGGACAGGACGAAGTAACCGACCTGGCAACAGGCGGCGCCCAGCGCGAGGAGCAGCCCCAGGACGTCGAAGCTCAGCCCCGACCACACCTCGACGACACAGGCGAGGCCGCCGACCGCGAGGACGACACCCAGCGCGGCGGCGCGCGTCACGGGCCGTCGCTGCACGAACCGCACCCAGCCCAGCACCAGCGCGGGCGCGAGGTACTCGACGAGCAGCGCCACCCCCACCGGGATCCGGGAGATCGAGGCGAAGTAACAGGCCTGGACACCGGCCACGGCCAGTAGTCCGTACCCGGCGAGCAGCGCGGGACGTCGCCGTACCAGCGAGCGGTGGCGGACGGCCAGGGGCAGCATCACCAGCGCGGCGCCGGCGACCCGCAGCCACACCACGTGGAGCGGATCGAGCCCCGCCTCGATGAGCGGCTTCGCCGCGACTCCCGATCCGCCGAAGGCGAGCGCCGAGACGAGGGCGATGCCCAGGCCGACGCCCTTGCCCTGGTGGACCTGACTGCTCGGAGACGTATGCACCGGCACATGATGACAGGCGCGGTCATGAGCGTCACCCCGGATGACACCTGTCTCATACGGTGGACGTGCGGCGGAGCCGCCGACGGTCGCCCCTCACACGCCTCCAGGCGCACGCCTTCATCGGCCGCGTCACCGCCGCCGGGCGCACGCCCTCACCACGCCGCGTCACCGACGGGCACACACTCTCACCGCTCAGCGTCACCGACGGGCGCACACTCTCACCGCTCAGCGTCACTAAGCGCGCCGAGTCATCTCCGAGCGCGCACCCACACCGCACCCCGTCACCGCCCCGAGCGCCGGCTCTCACGCGCCGCCTCGCTCACCGGCCCCGTGCGTGCGGTCTCACCGCACCCCGTCACCGCCCCCGGCGTACTCCTCGCATCCCGCGTCGATGCGCCGCAGCAGCTCACGGGGGTCCACGCCGGCACGCCCCAGCACCTCGACGGCCCGCGAGTCGGGGTCCGCGATGACGGCCGCGAGCATGTCGACCCCGCGAGGCCGCGCGTCGCCGCGTCGTTCCGCGCGGGCGCAGGCGCCGTCCATGGCTCCGGCCGCCACCGGCGACCAGCCCGTGTCGGACGTCATGGCCGGTACGGCGCCCGAGTCCTCGACGGTGCTCTGCCAGCGCAGCCCGTAGCCGATGCTCCGCTGGACGAGATAGCCGAGCAGCCGGGCGACCTGCGGACCGCTGTCGAAGACCGCGCGCACCTCGGGATCGGACTCCAGGAGCGAGTGCAGCAGATGAGCCGTGTCGACCTGCCGGTCCCCGTCCCGCAGTGCCCGCCTGCGCGCACCGGCCACCACCGAGGCCAGCTCGGCAGTGAGCCTGGCGTCGACATCCGGGCGGTGGGGCCCCTGTTCGGCGGCCGGTTGCTGGGGAAGACCGTAGTGCACACCCCTACCCCATCAGCCTCCCGGAAGGGGAGCATCCCCGGCGGGAAGCATCTTGCCGTCCGACACAGGTTGGGCATCCGCGGGTGGGGTCTCCTCCCTACGGATGACATCGCGCCGTCTTCCCTCATGGGCGCGCGCCGCCTTGCCACACGCCCCGTGCGCAACCGCGCCACTCCGGCGCACGTCGGAACTGACATGGAGAGCGGGGGCTGGCTGGTGGCCCTGCCGGCGGTCGACGGCAGGCAGTACGTGTACCGGGTGTACGCCCCCGAGGACGCGCTGCTCGCCGACCTGTTCTGGGAGGCGTGGCACTGCCACGACGAAGGGCCCTACCCGCGCGCGTGGGACCTGTTCGACGCGGCGGAGATACGGCGACTGGGCTGACCGCCACTCGGCGTACCGCAGCCGGAGGGCCGCGCCGGGCTCTCTCCACAATTCCTGACGGTTCATCAGTATTGAATGTTCCAGGCCCTGCGGCTACGTTCCGCGACACCGTAGCTGCGCTCGGCGCAGCGCCCGACAGAAGGGGTGTCGCATGGCCGAAGTCAGCGCGGAAGCACGGATCGAGGCGCCCGCCGAGAAGGTCTGGGCGCAGCTCACGGACTTCTCCTCGTACGGCGAGTGGAACTCCACGCACACGAACTTCCCGAAGGGCGGCCCCGAAGTCCTCGCGACGGGCGGCACGTTCGAGGAGAACATGAAGCTCATGGGCTTCCCGGCCGAGGTCAACTGGACGATCGAGGAGCTGGAGCCCGCCCGCACTCTGGCGATCCGCGGCAAGGGCCCGATGTCCGTGACCGTCGCCACGCGCTACACACTGATCCCGGACGGCGAGGCAACCACGCTCCGCATAGACGGCGAGTTCACGGGCGCCGCCGTCTCTCTGATGGCGGGCAAGCTCAAGGATTCGGCGACGGCCGCGCTCAACGAGTCCCTGCGCAAGCTGTCCGGTCTGGTGTCCTGAGCCGCTGAGCCCCGACCGAGTACGAAAGAGGCGCCCCGTGGAGAGATTCCACGGGGCGCCGTCCGTTCATGGACCACGGTGGGCCGTCAGTCCTCGTCGGCGAGGATCAGATACAGCTTCTTGCGGGCTTCGTTGATGACCGTCAGCGCCTTGTCGCGCTGGTCCTTGCTGCCGGTCTTCCAGACCTGGCCGAACGCCTCCATCAGACCGAAGCCGGCCTGCCGGATCTCGCTCAGCGCCTCCCAGTCGACCCCGCGCCCGGCCTCTTCCCAGGGCGCGTCGGGACCTTCGTCGGCCGCGGAACGGCCGGCCTCGGTGAGCGCGAACAGCTTCTTGCCGCCCTCGCTCTCACTGGCGATCAGGCCCTCGTCCTCCAGCAGCTGAAGGGTGGGATAGACCGAACCCGGACTGGGCTTCCACGCCCCGCCGCTGCGCTCGGCGATCTCCTGGATCATCTCGTAGCCGTGCATGGGCCGGTCCTTGAGCAGGGCCAGGATCGACGCGCGTACATCGCCGCGTCGCGCCCTTCCCCGCGGACCACCCCGGCCGCCCCGTCCACCCCAGGGCCCCGGGCCGAAGCCGGGTCCGCCGAAGCCGGGACCACCGGGCCCGAAGGGCCCGAAAGCCCCCCGCCGCCCCTCGAAGCCGCCCCGACCCGGATGGCCGGGGCCGCCACGACGTCCCTGTCCGTGTTCGTATCCGAATTCCTGTCCATGGGAACGCATCGCAATCACTCCATTCCATCGTTGATCAGTCGCGATGCGTCAACGATATATCGGAACAGCTCGGCTGGCAACCTCCACCGGACGTACTCACAGCGCTGCCGCCGGAAGGCACACCGAAAGCGGAAGGCGCAGCCGGCCTCCGCATAGGTGATCGGTTCCAAGGGGTTCAGTGGTCGTAGGCGGTCAGTGCGCGCATGACCGGCTGGCCGCGCATGAACCTGGCTCCACCCATCAGCCCGTGGAATCGATCATCTAGGCTCGCTCGGTGACTGATGAGCGGGAGCGGGTGCAGCCGTCGGGAGTGTGGGCCACGGCGGTGGGGGTGGCCAGGGTGCGGGCACTGGAGACCGAGCGGGAGAACGCGCTGTTCCGCGACCCACTGGCACAGGCCTTCGCCACCGCCGGCGGCCTGTGGCCCTCCTCACCGCCGCTGCCCGACGACGAGGCCGCGCGCCGCCGCCGGCTGGCCGTGTCGTTCTCCATCGTCATCAGGACGAAGTTCCTCGACGACCTGTTGCAGCAGGCCTCCGCGTCCGGGGTCCGGCAGGTCGTGCTGCTCGGCGCCGGCATGGACAGCCGGGCCTTCCGGATGGACTGGCCCGAAGGCACCCGGCTGTTCGAGGTCGACACCGCCGCGCCACTGGACTTCAAGGCTTCGGTGCTGCGCCAGGAGCGGGCCGTCGCACGCTGCGAGCGGATCACCGTCGCGGTGGATCTGCGTGAGGACTGGCCGGGCGCGCTGGCCGCCGCAGGGCACGACCCGGCGGTGTCCACCGCGTGGATCGCCGAAGGACTACTGATCTATCTGCCCGAGGACGCGGTGGAGCTACTGCTGGCCCGGATCAGCGCGCAGTCGGCGGCAGGCAGTTGGATGGGGCTGACATTGGGCTCGCGCGGTGTGATCGAGCGCTTCGGCGCGGACGCCGAGCCGGGATCGGCGGCGTCCATGTGGGTCTCGGAGATGCCCGACGACCCGAAGGGCTGGCTGGCCGGGCACGGCTGGGAGGCCGACAGCCACACCCTGCGCGAGCGCGCTGTCGCCTACGACCGCCCGATCAGCACCCCTCCGCAGCGCGAGGAGCGGCCCGGCGGACTGATCTCGGCGGTCCGCCGGTAGCGCGCCTCCAGGCGGTCAATATTCCCTGTCACAGGACACCGGGCAGCGCGATAGCGTGGCGATCATGGCGGACTGGGGTATTCGGCCGGCATCGGTGGCGGACGTCGAGGCAGTGGCCGAGTTGCGTGCGATCGTGCTGCGGGAGGATCTGGACCGGCTCGGGCGGTACGACGTACAGCGGGTGCGGCAGCGGCTGCGAGAGGGATTCGACCCGGCGCACACCTGGGTGATCGAGGTGGGCGGTGCGTTCGCCGGCTGCGTGGCGCTGCGACCGGCCAAGGACTCGCACTGGCTGGAGCACTTCTACCTGGCCCCGCATCTTCAGGGCAGCGGTATCGGCGCGGGCGTGCTGCGCGAGCTGCTGGAGCGGTGCGATCGCAGCGGTGCCCTCGTCCGGTTGAACGTGCTGCAGGGCAGTCCGGCACGACGGCTCTACGAGCGCCACGGGTTCACCGTCGAGACCGAGGATCCGGTAGACGTGTTCATGGTGCGCCCGCTGCCCCAATGAGCGCCGAACCGCCCACCAGCGTGCTCGGTCACCGCCCCACCCGAGCGGTCGGACGTCCCTGCGCCGAGTCACCGGCGTACGCCATGCCACGCCCCAAGACCCCAAACCCGGTTGAGTCGCAGACGGTGATCCGGTGAGATCAGAGGCACGCCGCTCGGCCACGGGCACCACGGCGGGACGGGACCGAAGAAGCCATGGGGTGGGAGTGACGGGCATATCGCCGGCGGCACTGGACGCGGTGCCGTGGGACCGGCTCGAATCGGCGTTGCCACAACACCCCGTCCAGGAGGTGCCCCGCGCGCTGCGGCACCTTGCGCTGGCCGCCGAGGCCGCGACGGAGGAGGACTGCTACCCGCTCTTCTCCTGCCTCGCCGCGGGAAACGGCCGGGTGCCTTCCGCGGCGACCGCCGCGCTCCCCTTCGTCGTCGCGCTCGCCACCGATCCGGTCATGGGGGCGCGGGTCACACTCGTCGAGTTGCTGGACAGCCTGTCCGCGGCGGCGGCGAACGCGGAGCCCCATCTGGTGGACGAGGGGTGGCCGACGGCGTGGCAGCGCCACCGGGGCGCGCTCCTGGCCCTGCTGGCGGATCCGGACCCCGAGGTGCGGCGAGCGGCCCTCCCTACGGCGGACGGCGTCGGACCGCTGCTGGACCGTTGGCGCAGCGAGACGGATCCGACCGTACGACTGCCACTGCTGCTCCAGTTGGGCTCGGTCGCGGCTGCGCACCGCGACCGGGAGAAGAACGCGACGGGACCGGTTGAACACGGCCCCCGGACGGACCGGGCGGTCGAGGAGACACAGACGGTCCTGGCCGACGTGCTGCGCGACGGCGACCCCGTCATGCGGGTCGCCGCCGTGATCGCCTGGTCGTACCTCGACGCGGATGTGCCGGTCCGGCAGCTCGACCTCCTGGCGGAGCTACTGACCGATACCGACGTACGGCCGCAGATCGAGGCGGTCTGGTGGATGCCGGGCGTCGAGGACGCCTTCTCCCACGAGGCCGTCGTGTCATGGGCGGCCGGTCTGTTCGACCACGACCCCACGACGGCCGCCTCGTTCGTGGTCCGGCTGGCCGCCGCGGGAATCCGGACGGCGGACACCGGGCTGAGCCGGGCCGCGCTGGACGAAGCGTGGCGGCTGCTGGTGCGCCGGCCCTCCGCCGCGTCCGCGCTGCTTCCGGTGGCCGGCGAGCTGCTGGCCTGCCCGGACAGCGGTGTCCGGCTCAAGGCGGCCAACCTGCTGGCGATGCTCGGCCCACGGGCGGCCGCGTACGCCGACCGGCTCGCCACCCTCGTCGACGACCCGGGTGAGGACGGGCACTCGTTCGTCGAGGGCACCGTCGGTGACTACGCGCGCTGGGCACTGGCACGCATCGGCGACACCCGCGCCCTCCCGAGGCTGGTGGAGCGGCTGTACGAGCCGTATCGGGAGCACTACTCGCGCGGCTACTGCAACGGCGATCCGCGGCTCCCGGAGATCGAGGACGTGCTGATCCCGCTCCGGGCCCACGCGGACGTCCTGCTGCCGGCACTGCGGGAGGTCATGCGGCACCACGCCACGCGCTGCGGCGGCCGCGGCCCCCTCACGAGCTCCTTCCTGCGCGTCCTGCAGGCATGGGGCCCGGAAGCCCTGCCCGCGCTGCCCGAAGTCGTGGCGTTGATCGACGAGTCGCTGGTGGCCGCCGACGTGCTGGTGGCGATGGGGCCCGGCGCGGCGGCCGCCGAACCCGCCCTGCACCGCTGCGTGACCGACAGCCCCTGGCACCGACGGCAGGCCGCCTGGGCCGCCTGGCGGATCGGGGGCGACGAGGAGACGGCACTGCGGCTGGTCGGCGACGCCGTCCTCAGCGAGGAAGGCCCGTACTACGGGCCGCTCCACCTTCTGGCCGACTTCGGCACCTCGGCCGCGCCGTACGCCGACCGGGTCCGCTACGTCCTGGACCGCACCGAGGGCCTGCACCGGGTGCAGGCCGCGATCACCCTGTGGTCGATCACGGGTGCGGCGGAGCCCAGCGCATCGGTCCTGGAAGAGTTCGTCACGCCGATGGCGGACGGCGACGACAGCTACGGGATCTTCGGTACGGCACTGCACACCCTCGTCCGGATCGGCAAGGTCCGCCCGGCGACGCGTGCCGCCCTCCGCACGGTCCAGGGATTCGACCGGCGTCTGTCGCCCGACTCCGACTACCGGGCCTTCCTCGGCGACGAGCTGCTTCGTGCCGCGATCGACGACGTACTCGCCCTTCCCTGATGCCGGACGGCGGAGCGCCGCGGTGGCGACAGCGCGGACCCGCGGACCCCGCATCCGGTCCAGAAGCCCCGAATTGGCCTTGGCCGCCCGCTTCGCACCGGCGCTAACTTCGGCTCATGCGGATTCGAATCGTCGACGCCTTCACCGACCGTCCCTTCGCCGGCAACCCGGCCGGGGTCCTGCTCCTGGACGCCTTCCCTGACGACGAGTGGCTCCAGAACGTGGCGCGCGAGGTCAACCACGCCGAGACGGCGTACGCGCACCGCCTCCCCGAGGGCGGTGCGGCCGACTGGGCGCTGCGCTGGTTCACGCCCGCCACCGAAGTCGCGATGTGCGGCCACGCCACGCTGGCTACCGCGCACGTGCTGCACACCACCGGCAGCCACGAAGGGCCGGTGCGGTTCGCCACCCGCAGCGGCGTCCTCATCGCGACACCCCACGAGGACGGCTCCCTCACCCTCGACTTCCCGACCGCGCCGCTCACTCCCGTCGAGGTCCCGGAGGGCGCCGCCCAGGCCCTGGGCGCCGCGCCGCTCGCGGCTTTCGACACCGGCCCGAACGTGGGCGACCTGCTCGTCGAGCTCACCGACGAGAAGACCGTCCGCGGCCTCGCCCCGGACCACAAAGGTCTCGCCCGGCACTCCCAGCGCGGAGTGATCGCCACCGCCCGGGCCGAAGACCCGACCCGGGGATACGACTTCGTCTCGCGCTGCTTCTTCCCGAACGTGGGCATCGACGAGGACCCGGTCACCGGCAGCGCCCACACCGCGCTCGCCCCCTTCTGGTCCGAGCGCCTCGGCCGGCCGGCCCTCACGGGCCTGCAGGCCTCCCCCCGCTCCGGCCTCGTCCGCACGGAACTGCGCGGCGACCGCACCCTGCTCACCGGCCGCGCGGTCACCGTCATCGAGGGCGACCTGCTCGCCTGACGGCGCGGACAACAGGCGTACGACTGCGGAGGCCGCCCGGGTTCGACCGCCAGGAACGGCCCGCGCCGCAGGGTGCGCTCGGGACGGCCGGGCGCCAGGGTGCGCTCGGGACGGCCGGGCGCCCGCAACAGCCCGACAACGCCCGCGGGGGGCGTACGAACACCTCGTACGCCCCCCGCGGACAAGCCGCTTTCGCCACCTCGTACGCCCCTGCGGACGAGCCCGGTCCGCGCGGGCTCACGCCGTGGGCAGCCACCCCACCTTTCCGGCCAGCAGCGCGTAGCCCACGAACGCTCCGATGTCGAGCAGCGAATGGGCGACCACGAGAGGGCCGACCCGCCCCCAACGCCGGTACAGGTAGACGAAGACCAGGCCCATCGCCATGTTGCCGAGGAACCCGCCGATTCCCTGGTAGAGGTGGTACGAGCCGCGCAGCACCGCACTCGCCACCAGCGCCGTGCCCGGCGTCCACCCCAACTGCCCCAGGCGGCGCAGCAGATACCCGACGACGATCACTTCTTCGAGGACCGCGTTCTGGATCGCCGAGAGGATCAGGACCGGGTACTTCCACCAGACGCCGGGCAGCGCCTCCGGCACCACCGTGAGGTTGAAGCCGAGGCCCCGGGCGGCCAGATAGAAGGCGATGCCCGTGCTGCCGATCACCGCGGCGATGGCGGCGCCGCGGCCGAGGTCGGGCCAGGGCCGCGTACGGTCGAAGCCGAGCGTGCGCAGCCCCGTCCCTTCCCGCATCAGGAAGTGCGCCACGAGCGCGACCGGCACCAGCGCGGAGGCGATACCGAACAGCTGCCAGGCCAGATCCAGCCAGGGCCGGCCCGGCGCGGCCGAGGCGTTGAGGGTGGCCGCCTGGTCCCTGAGACCACCCGGTTTGGTCACCGATCCCACAAAGCTGATCAGTGCCGAGACCCCGCTCGCACCGAGCGAGAGTCCGAGAACGAGCAGGGTCTCGTCCCGGAAAATCCGTCGTGAGGGCCCCTCTTCAGGAAAAGATCCGGCCACCGACCCCGCCTCCACCTGCACTCCCGCCGCTAGTTGAGTAATCCCGTCTCATGCCCATCTTTGCCCCGCTAGGGTCTCGAAAGAAGTTGCGAAGATCGTGCGCGACAGGCCGTTGGGGGGACGGGCACCATACGGGGCGTATCTCCCCTGTGCCTGCCATTCGGCTGCTTCACGGTTCACCGTTCACCAGGGAGGGGCTTCATCGGCATGGGACGACACAGCTTGCCCGACGGGTACGGCGCGGGCACCGCCGACCCCCGGCCACGCGTCCGCCGCCGCAACGTGGCCCTCGCGACCGCCCTCGTTCTCGCCGTCGCGGCGGGGACCGCCGCCGCCGTCCGGGGCGGGCTGCTCTCCTTCGGCTCCTCCTGTCAGGACCAGGCGGTGCGGCTGAAAGTCGCCGCTTCCCCCGACGTGGCCCCCGCCCTCAAGGCCGCGGCCGCTCACGCCCGTGACAACGACATCACCTCCGACGGCCGCTGCCTGGACATCAGCGTGACCGCACGCGAGGCGTACAAGGTCACGGACGCGCTCCGCTCGGGCAAGCGGTCCGACGTCCAGGTGTGGGTGCCGGACTCGGACCTGTGGGTGCAGCGTGTAACCGGTGACAGCAAGGCGACCCAGGTCACCGAGGCCGGCAACGTCGCCTCCTCGCCGGTCGGCGTGGCCGTGGTGCCGACGGCCGCCAAGTCGCTCGGGTGGCCCGCCAAGACGTACACCTGGACCGAGTTGGCGGGCGCCGCCATGCAGGACGACCGGCTGAAGCTCGGTGCGGCCGACCCCTCGCGCAGTGCGGCCGGCCTGCTCGCGCTCACCCGGCTGAGCTCCACCACCGGCGCGGCCAAGGGCGAGGACACCCAGGTGGCGGCCATGGCGAAGGCGTTGTCGCAGCGGACGGCCGACAGTGACAGCCAGGTTCTGGAGACCCTCCCGCGTGACTCCTCCGGTGCCGAACAGGGGAACCCGAAGCGCAACCAGGCGCTGGTCCTCTCCGAACAGGCGGCGTTCGCCCACAACGCCGCGGCGGACAGCGCGGACAAGCTCGACCTCTTCTACCCGAAGGACGGCTCACCGCGCCTCGACTACCCGCTCACGCTGGTCGACGAGTCACGGCTGACCACGGATGAGAGCCGTGCCGCCCTGCGGTTCATGACCCTGCTGGACCAGCCGGACGGGCGCGCGATCCTGGCGAAGCACGGCTTCCGGACGCAGGCGGACTCCGCCCCCGACGCGCTGATCACCCGGGCCGGCGGCCGCGCCCCGCAGCCGTACGCGGAGTCCGCGCCCGAACCGGCCTCGGCGAAGGCGCTCCAGGAGGCGCTCGGCATGTGGACGATCACCGTGCAGAGCGCCCGCGTCACCACGGTCGTCGACGCCTCCGCCTCCATGACGGAAGAGGTGCCGGGCACCGGCCAGTCCCGGATGGACGTCACCAGGGCATCGCTCCTGCAGGCCCTCGCCACCTTCACGCCGGAGGACGAGATCGGGCTGTGGAAGTTCTCCACGAAGCTCGACGGGAACCGCGACTACCGCGTGCTCGTACCGACCGACCGCCTCGGCGACCGCAAGGGCAGCGGCACCCAGCGGGACAAGCTGTCCGCCGCGTTCAGCGGCCTCAAGCCGGTGCCTGGCGGCGCGACCGGTCTGTACGACACCACGCTGGCCGCGTACAAGGCCGCCACCGAGTCGTATGTGAAGGGCAAGTTCAACGCGCTCGTCATCCTGACCGACGGGGTGAACCAGGACCCGGGCAGCGTCTCGCGCTCCACCCTCGTGGACGAGCTGGAGCAGTTGGTCGATCCGAACCGTCCGGTGTCCCTGATCGCCATCGCCGTGGGCCCGGACGCCGACAAGGTGGAGGTCGAGCAGATCGCCAAGGCGGCCGGCGGCTCGGGCCACGAGGTCAGTGAGCCCTCGGGGATCCACTCGGTGATCCTGAAAGCCATCGTGGAGGCGGGCAGCCGGAGCTGATCCCCCGGCGCACAACCACCCGCCGCCGCGAAGCCCCGGCATCAGCCGAGCGGCACCGGCTCCGGCAGCCCCACGGGCCACGTGTGCACCGGCTCCCCCGCGTGCATCAGCTCGCTGTACCTCTTCGTCGTCGCGGCCAGCGCCGCCTCGCGCCCGAGCCCCTTCTCCAGGGCGCGGTGGAAGGTGGCCGCCTGCCAACTGGCGCCGTTGACCCGCCGTCGGCACCGCTCCTCGATCACACCCAGGTAGAAGTCCCGGTCGACGGGCTCCACGCCCCATGCGTCGAGCCCCGCGGCGGCCAGCGGCAGCAGTTCGTCGCGCACCAGATGCACGGCGTCCACCTGGGCGGTCCCGCCGTACCGGCCCCGGCGCGGCCACTCCAGGCGCGCGTCGATGCCGTCGCGGCAGGCAGCCTCGAAGTTGGCCGCGGCCGCCTCGAAGGGCAGCCGTGTCCACACGGGCCGCGACTCGTCGGCGAGCGCGCGGACGACGCCGTAGTAGAAGGCGGTGTTGGCGATGACGTCGGTGACGGTGGGTCCGGCGGGCAGCACGCGGTTCTCGACACGCAGATGAGGGACGCCGTCTGCGATGTCGTACACCGGCCGGTTCCAGCGGTAGACGGTGCCGTTGTGCAGCACCAGTTCGGAGAGCTTCGGGATGCCGCCGGCGTCGAGCACCTCCAGCGGGTTCTCGCCGTCGCAGATCGGCAGGAGCGCCGGGAAGTAGCGCAGGTTCTCCTCGAAGAGGTCGTAGGCGGACGAGATCCACCGCTCCCCGAACCAGGTGCGCGGCCGGACGCCCTGGGCCTGCAGCTCGGGCGGCCGGGTGTCGGTGGACTGGAGGAACAGCGGGGGCCGCGACTCCCGCCACAGCTCGTGACCGAACAGAAACGGAGAGTTGGCACCGATCGCGACCTGCGCCGCGGCGACCGCCTGCGCGGCGTTCCACACGTCCGCGAACCGCCCCGGCGTGACCTGGAGATGCAACTGCACGGAGGTGCAGGCGGCTTCGGGCGCGATGGACCTCGACGTACAGACCAGACGCTCCACACCGTCGATGTCGAGCGCGAAATCCTCGCCGCGAGCTGCCACGATCTGGTCGTTCAACAACGTGTAGCGATCGCCGTCCGAGAGATTCGAGGAGACCAGGTCGTCACGGCCGAGTGTCGGCAGAATCCCGATCATCACGATTCCGGCGTCGACTTCGTTCGCTTTTCGATGGGCATACGCGAGGGAGGTGCGCAACTCCTCGGAGAGCTGGTCGAATACCCGGCCCGCCAAACGGTGTGGAGCGATGTTCACTTCCAGATTGAACATGGCGAGTTCTGTTTGGAAATCTTTGCTCGCTATCCGCTCCAGTACTTGCGCATTCATCATTCTCGGCATGCCGTCGGGCCCGGCGAGATTCAGCTCGATCTCCAGGCCCATCAGATTCTTCGGGCGCTCGAACCGCTTCTCGTCCAGCAGCCGCTCCAGTCCCGTCAGACACTGCCGGAGCTTGCCCCGGTAGCGCTGGCGGTCGGACAGGTCGAACGAGCCCGCCGCGACCTTCTCTCCCATCGGGGTATCCCTCCTCGGATGGGCAGGCCGACGCTCCGCCCGCGATGTCGTCCACGGTCACGGGGGATGATGCCCCGGCAACGCGATCCATAACGTCCCCGGTGGACCCCGTGGCCGCTACTCTGGACACGAGTACCCCCAGGCACATTCACCAGGCATGGGGCAGGGCGCAGTTTCGGCCCGCCGTGCGCTCGTGAAAAACGCCGACGAGAATCGGCCGACCGCTGCGGCACGACATTTCGAGGTCAGCCCCGCGGCACCGCCGCGAAACGGGGATGAATCCCGACCTATCCGCGACCGAATAGGTCCTTGTTCTTCATCTGCGGAACAGGTAGACGAAACATCGTCTGAACACGTGTCGTATAAACTCCGCAATCGGGGCAGAGAGTTGGCGATCCGTCCTGCATTCGCCTCCTCTGACCCCGAGAGCTGACAGCGCCGTCCGCCCCCGCCCTCGCGCCACCCTGCCTGTCGAATGAGAGGCGACCCACCATGCCGCTGCACGTCCCTCCGGCTCCCGCGCCCGCCCTGCGCTCCGTTCTCACGGCACTCGGTTCTCCCACCGCTGTCCGTGAGGCCCGCACGCCCTCCTTGCGCAACGCGCAGGGACCAGCCACACCCGAATTCCCGTTGCCCGTACACGTATGGGACCGGATCACTCCCGAGGGCGCCTCCGCCACCCGGCTTGCCGGGTGGCGTTTTCTGATCCGCTGTGGCGAGCGCGCGGTCGCCGCGGCGGAGACCATGCTGACCCCCGACGGCTGGGCCTTCTCGCACTTCTTCGAGGGCCCGTACATCGCCTCCACGGAGCGCGCACTGCGCCAGGCGGAGAACATGAAACAGCCGTATCAGGCACGGCTCCTGTCGGTGCCCGAGCTGTACATGCTCACGCTCTGGCTGCACGGCGACTGCACCGCGGACGGCGCCACCGGCCACCCCGCCGCCACCGATCTGCTGGTGCCGCTGGCGCCCGCGCCGCCCGGTATCGCGGCCCACCGCCCGCACCGAGTGGCGGAGCTGCTGCCCGTGCTCACCCACCGGGTCGCCCCGGCCCCGCTGCTCGGCTCGCCCGCGTAATCGGGCCCGCTGACAGCAGAAAGGTCACCTCAAGCGCACCACTCCGTGCCCTGCAGCCGGTCGACGGCTGCGGGGCACGCGCTCTTACGGGCTCCCCCGCGCTCGTAAGAGGGCGGAAGGCACCTTCGTACCGTGTGGACTAGTCCTATTCGGCCCCCCGGAACCACCCGAACTGACAGTGCAGTTGGGATGAACCGTCCGCACGGGTGATGCGTCATCAACCTGTGAGAAGTGCTGCTGCGAAATACCTGCGGATTGACGCCCGTAGGGCAACACTGGTTCCGGACCGACTTATTCAAACGGGGGGCGGCCATGAACAACGTTTCGAGCCGCAGGACAGACAAGACAGCCATCTCACACGTCACGACAGAGCGAAAGATCCCATCCATGTGCCAGCACCAGCCACCGTGCCCGACAGCCGACTCAGCAGACCGGGAAGCCGCCCTCCACGTGGCGCACCACCCGGAGCAGGGATGGAGCCTGCTGTGCAACGGCGTTGTGCTCTTCGAGGACACCGGTGAGCTCCTGCCCGACGGCAAGATCATCGACCCGCACCGCCCGCTGGGCACGGAGCAGGTGATGACGGCCGCCTGAGCCGCACAACAGGGTGGCCCGACAGCCGCCCGGACAGATGAGGGGCCGGCCCGGAGAAACACTCCGAACCGGCCCCGGCGTATGTCCGAGGGTGACTACTCTTCGTAGGCGTCCAGCGGCGGGCAGGAGCAGACGAGGTTCCGGTCGCCGTACGCCTGGTCGATGCGGCGCACCGGCGGCCAGTACTTGTCGGCGGCCGAGACACCCGCCGGGAAGACCGCGTCCTCACGGCTGTACGCGTGCTCCCAGTCGCCGCCGAGGGCCGCCGCGGTGTGCGGAGCGCCGCGCAGCGGGTTGTCGTCGGCGGGCCAGTCGCCCGCGCCGACCTTCTCGACCTCCGCACGGATGGCGATCATCGCCTCGCAGAACCGGTCGAGCTCCACCAGGTCCTCGGACTCGGTCGGCTCGATCATCAGCGTGCCGGCCACCGGGAAGGACATCGTCGGCGCGTGGAAGCCGTAGTCGATCAGCCGCTTGGCGATGTCGTCGACGCTCACGCCGGTGGCCTTGGTCAGCGGGCGCAGGTCGATGATGCACTCGTGCGCGACGAGCCCGCCCGGGCCGGTGTAGAGCACCGGGTAGTGCGGCTCCAGGCGCTTGGCGATGTAGTTGGCCGAGAGCACCGCCACCTGCGTGGCACGCTTCAGGCCCTCGCCGCCCATCAGCCGGACGTACGCCCACGAGATCGGCAGGATGCCCGCGGAGCCCCAGGGCGCCGCGGAGATCGGGCCGACACCGGTCTTCGGGCCGGCCGCGGGCTGCAGCGGGTGGTTCGGCAGATACGGCGCGAGGTGGGCCCGCACACCGACCGGGCCGACGCCCGGACCGCCGCCGCCGTGCGGGATGCAGAACGTCTTGTGCAGGTTCAGGTGCGAGACGTCGCCGCCGAAGTGCCCCGGCTTGGCGAGCCCGACGAGCGCGTTGAGGTTGGCGCCGTCGACGTACACCTGACCGCCCGCCTCGTGCACCTGGGCGCAGATGTCGGCGACGTGCTCCTCGAAAACGCCGTGCGTGGAGGGGTACGTGATCATCAGTACGGCGAGTTCGTCACGGTACTGCTCGATCTTGGCCCGCAGGTCCTCGACGTCGATCTCGCCGTCCCCTGCGGTCTTCACGACGACGACCTTCATGCCGGCCATCACCGCGCTCGCGGCGTTCGTGCCGTGCGCGGAGGAGGGGATGAGGCAGATGGTGCGCTGCTCGTCGCCGTTGGCGCGGTGGTAGCCGCGGACCGCGAGGAGGCCCGCCAGCTCGCCCTGCGAACCGGCGTTGGGCTGCAGCGACACCTTGTCGTACCCGGTGACCTCGGCGAGCCGCTCCTCCAGCTCACGGATGAGCGTGAGGTAGCCCTGCGCCTGGTCGGCAGGGGCGAAGGGGTGCAGCTGGCCGAACTCGGGCCAGGTGACCGGCTCCATCTCCGTGGTCGCGTTCAGCTTCATCGTGCAGGAGCCCAGCGGGATCATGCCGCGGTCGAGCGCGTAGTCGCGGTCAGAGAGCCTGCGCAGGTAGCGCAGCATCGCGGTCTCGGAGCGGTACTGGTGGAAGACCGGGTGGGCGAGGTAGTCGTCGGTGCGCAGCAGCCCCTCGGGCAGCGTGTCGGTGGCCGACGCGTCCAGCGCCGCGATGTCGCCCTCGACGCCGAACGCGGTCCAGACGGCGCCCAGTTGTGCACGCGTGGTGGTCTCGTCGCACGCCATCGACACATGGTCGGCGTCCACGAGATGGAAGTTGACGCCCTGGTTGCGCGCGTCCGCCACGACCGTGGCGGCCCGGCCCGGGACCCGCACGGTCAGCGTGTCGAAGTACGCGCCGTGGACGACCTCGACGCCGCCGGCCTTCAGGCCCTCGGCGAGGATCGTGGCGTAGCGGTGCGTGCGCCGGGCGATCGTCTTCAGGCCCTCGGGTCCGTGGTAGACGGCGTACATGCCGGCCATCACGGCGAGCAGCACCTGCGCCGTACAGATGTTGCTGGTCGCCTTCTCACGGCGGATGTGCTGCTCACGGGTCTGCAGGGCGAGGCGGTACGCCTTGTGTCCGTCCGCGTCGACGGACACGCCCACGAGCCGGCCCGGCAGGCTGCGCGCGAACTTCTCGCGCACCGCCATGTATCCGGCGTGCGGACCGCCGAAGCCCATCGGCACACCGAACCGCTGGGTCGTACCGACCGCGATGTCGGCACCGAGGTCACCCGGGGCGGTGAGCAGGGTCAGGGCGAGCAGATCGGCGGCAACGGTGACCACGGCGCCGAGTTCGTGCGCCTGCTCGATGACGGGCTTGATGTCGCGTACGGCGCCGGAGGCACCCGGGTACTGGATGAGCACACCGTTGATCTCACGCTCGGCGATCCCGGCCGGGATGCCCTCGCTCAGGTCGGCGACGACGACCTCGACGCCCGTCGGCTCGGCACGGGTCTGGATGACCGCGACGGTCTGCGGCAGCGCGTCCGCGTCGACCAGGAACAGGCCCTTCTTGTTCTTGCCCATGCGCCGGGACAGCGACATCGCCTCGGCGGCGGCGGTGCCCTCGTCGAGCAGCGAGGCGCCGGAGGTCGGCAGACCGGTCAGCTCGGCGACCACGGTCTGGAAGTTGAGGAGCGCCTCCAGGCGGCCCTGCGAGATCTCCGGCTGGTACGGCGTGTACGCGGTGTACCAGGCCGGGTTTTCCATGACGTTGCGCAGGATCACCGGCGGCGTGAAGGTGCCGTAGTAACCGAGGCCGATCATCGAGTCGAGGACCTGATTGCGGTCCGCGAGGGAGCGCAGCTCGGCCAGGACCTCGGCCTCGGTGCGCGCGCCCGGCAGCTCCAGGGCGTCGGCGTTCTTGATGACATCCGGGACCGCGGCGGCCGTCAGCTCGTCGAGCGAGCCGTATCCGACCTGCGCGAGCATCTTCGCCTGGGCTTCGTGGTCGGGCCCGATGTGACGCTGCTCGAAGGGGATGCCCTGTTCGAGCTCGGAGAGCGGAATGCGGTGGGCGGTCATTGCGGAGGCCTCCTGGTCTGACGCGACCTTCGAGGGGCACCCCGGCACGGGTACCCCGACGGCCTCCCCCTCTGTCATCTCGACCTGAGAGCTTCACCGGCCCGTCCCAACGCGCTGACGACCCGGCTTTCACCGTCGGTGAGAGCGGGAGTTGTGGAACCCCCGCCCTGCTTTCCAGAGTGACCTCGTCCGTGCGGTACGTGAGCCTGAGAGATTCCGGGGAGGATTTGCTCCTTCGGCGCCTCCGGGTGTTGTCCGGAGGACTCTCCCGCACGGGGTCAGCAGCCGCTTGCCAGCCTACCAGCGAGGGCAACGCACGGGCTTTCGAGTGGCCACCTTCCTGAATGTGCTCTTTTGTAGTGCTTACGGATGAGTTGCGACCATGAGGAGGTCCCGTGCAGACCGACATCGATCCACGCAACCTGATCGGCCGCAAGGCGTTCGACCGCAAAGGGACCAAGATCGGCACCGTCGACGAGGTCTATCTCGACGACGCCACCGGAGTGCCCGAGTGGGCGGCCATACGCACCGGCCTCTTCAGCCGCGACGCCTTTGTCCCCCTGGAGCCGAGCGAGCTGGTGGAGGGCTCCCTCCAGGTCCCCTTCGACCGTGCCCTGATCAAGGACGCCCCCGACTTCGGGGTCGGCCGCCACCTCTCCCCCGAACAGGAAATCCAGCTCTACCACCACTACGGTCTCGACGTGGCGTCCCCGCCTCCCCCGCCGGACCGCGACTTCGGAAGACTCGCGGGCTCCGACGAGGGCTGACCGGACCGCTCCTCAACGGCCTCCGCCGCATCCGTCACCGGCCCGACCGCCCGTCCCGAGCCGCCCTCCGGCGCCGCCCGGACCTGTGCCACCAGGGGCAGCGGATCCGCCGGCTCCAGCTGCGGATCGTCGGTCCGGAACGTCCGTACGCGCCCGGGCTCCGAGTACGGCGTCTCGAACCGCACGGTCACCCTCCCCAGCCCGCTGCCCTGCACCCATCCGTGCCCGAACTCCGCATGCCGTACGTCGTGCCCCGCGGGCCACCGCCGCTCGGCGGGCGGCTCCGGCCCGGGCTCCGGCGCGGGGTCCTGCGCTGCCTCCCCGTCCGGCAGCTCCAACGCCGGCAGCTCTTCCGCGGCGGCCTGCGCCTGCGCGAAGAGATCCTCCTGTGTGAAGTCGGCGAGACCGGTGACGCCGACACCGAGCAGCCGCACCCCGCCGGTCGTGTCCACGGAGTCCAGCAAGCGCGCGGCGGCCTCCCGCACCACCCCGGGATCGTCCGTGGGCCCTCGCAGCGTCTCCGACCTGGTCAGCGTGGAGAAGTCGTACCGCCGGACCTTGAGCACCACCGTCCGCCCCGAACGCCCGGCGCCACGCAGCCGCTGCACGCACCGGTCGGCGAGCCGCTGAACCTCCAGGCCGACCCGCACCCGGTCATGGATGTCCACGTCGTACGTGTCCTCGACCGACACCGATTTGGTCTCGCGCTCGGCCACCACCGGCCGGTCGTCGTGGGCCAGCGCCATGGCGTACAGCGCATGCCCGTGGGCCTTCCCCAGCAGCCGTACCAGTTCGTCCTCGCCCGCCTCGGCGATCTCCTCCACCGTGGTGATCCCGCCCCGCCGCAGGTGGTCCCCGGTCGCGGGTCCCACGCCCGGCAGCGTCCGCACCGACATGGGCCCCAGCAGCGCCCGCTCGGTCCCGGGCTCTATCAGCACCAGCCCGTCCGGCTTGGCCTGCTCGGAGGCGATCTTGGCGAGCATCTTGGAAGCGGCCAGCCCCACCGAGCCCGTCAGTCCGGTCACAGCACGGATGTCCGCGCGCAGCTGCACGCCCACGAGCCGCGCCGATCCCTCGTCCCAGGCCACCCCACCGGCCTCCAGATCGACGAACGCCTCGTCCAGGCTCAGCGGCTCCACCAGCGGCGACAGCTCCCGCAGCAGCCCCATCACCTGCTCGCTGGCCTCCCGGTAGATCTCGAAGCGCGGCACGAGATACGCGGCGTTCGGCGCGAGCCGGCGTGCCTGGGCCATGGGCATCGCCGAGTGCACCCCGAAGACCCGTGCCTCGTACGAGCAGGTGGAGACGACTCCACGTGGTCCGAGCCCGCCCACGACCACCGCTTTCCCGCGCAGGCTCGGCTTGGATGCCTGCTCCGCCGAGGCGAAGAAGGCGTCCATGTCGAGATGCAGGATCGTGGGCGCGGTTCTCACATGTCCGATGCTGCCCTACGCCACTGACAATGCCCCGGCAAGCCGGGGCATTGTGTACCGCGCTGTGCGGCGCTCACGGCCCGGCCATGAGCGGCCGGACCGGCGATGGCGCCGCGACGAGGGGTGACCGCCGTCAGACCGCGCGGTTGCGCCGCCGCGCCAGTTCGTCCGTGGGATTGTGGCCGACGAGCGTCTCGCCCGTGTCGACCCGCTCTCCGTGCAGCTGTGACAGCGCGCTCTCCACGTCCCGCCAGACGACACCCACGGCGATTCCGAAGATGCCCTGGCCACCCTGGAGCAGTGCGTGCACCTCGTCGGGTGACGAACACTCGTAGACCGTCGCACCGTCACTCATCAGCGTCATCCGCTCGAGGTCCAGGAATCCGCGCTCTTTCAGGTGCTGGACCGTGGTGCGGATGTTCTGCAGCGACACCCCGGTGTCGAGGAACCGCTTGACGATCTTCAGGACGACGACGTCCCGGAAGCTGTAGAGGCGCTGCGTCCCCGACCCGTGAGCGGGCCGCACGCTGGGCTCGACCAGGCCCGTACGGGCCCAGTAGTCCAGCTGCCGATAGGTGATGCCCGCGGCCGCGCACGCCGTGGGACCGCGGTAACCGATCTCCTCGGAAGCCGCCCCTCCGTCCGGTACAGCCGCCGGCCGCTGTGCGGCTTGGCCGACCGTGCTGCCGTGAAGCGGGTACGGGCCGCCATCCCCCAGACTCCGTCCGGGGGCACCCCCGACCGTACCGTCGCCGCTGCTTCTCACGCCGACCTCCGTCCTTGACCTGCCTTCTCGACGGTAGGCAGTCACCAGGGGTGCGTCAACGATCGCCACACTCGGCACGCCGAGTGATAATCACCCTAGGAGTGGTTTCCCGTGCCCCACCGCGGGGAAAGGCTAGCCGAATGCTCTCGGCGCGGCCCGCAAGACGCCTCACTGGCCCCGGGCAATTGCCGGCTGCAGCGTCCCGACACGCCGGCACGTCATAGGCCGACCGGGGGTCACTGGCTGTTGGTCCCGAAGTCCTCGGGAGAGATCTGGTCGAGGAACTCGCGGAACTTCTCCACCTCGTCCTCCTGCTCGTCCGGGATCGCGATGCCGGCGTCGTCGAGCACACCGTCGCTGCCGTAGATCGGCGTACCGGTCCGCAGGGCCAGCGCTATGGCGTCGGACGGCCGGGCGCTCACCTCGACACCACTGGCGAACACGAGCTCCGCGTAGAAGACGCCCTCACGCAGGTCCGTGATGCGTACTTCGGTGAGCTCCTGACCGACTGCCTCCAGCACGTCCTTGAACAGGTCGTGGGTCAGCGGTCGCGCGGGGGCCATGCCCTGCTGGGCGAAGGCGATCGCCGTCGCCTCCCCGGGCCCGATCCAGATGGGGAGGTAGCGGTCGCCTCCCACTTCACGCAGGAGCACGATCGGTTGGTTGGAGGGCATTTCGACCCGGACACCTACGACATCGAGCTCGTTCACACAGCAACCCTAGGCCGTGCCCGGGACGTTTGGGTAGTCGGGCACGGAACGGGTGGACGATCCGCCACCGGCGAACACCCGGCTCAGGGCAGTCGCACACCGAGCGCGGTCCGCACCAGCGCGGCGTGCAGCTTCATCGTGAGCCCCGCCAGTTCCTTCGTACGGGCTTCGGCGTGAGCCCTGGTCTGCGGGTTGCGGTGGCGCTTCAGCGGGGCGACCACTTGGTCCACGAGACCTGCTTCACGGTCGGCGGCGGCCTTCATCGCCCGCAGGTGCCGTGGCTCGATCCCGGACCGCCCCAGCTCGACGACGAGCGCGGCCACGGCGACCACCTCCGCGTCGTACCCGCCGTCCGGCAGCGGTGCGACAAGACCGTACGACTCCCATTCGTCGAGCTCCCGCTCGCCGATCTCGGCGGCGGCGAGCAGCTCGTCACGGCCGATACGGGCCGCCGTGGGAGCCTCGGGCTCCCCGAAGAGGTCACCCAGGCGTTCGTCGTCCCCGGGACCGCGCTGCCGGCCCAGGGTGGGCAGCCGCACCTCTTCCCCGCGCCCCAGGGCGTCCAGGTGCTCGCGGATCACCTTCAGCGGCAGATAGTGATCCCGCTGCATCCTCAGTACGTGACCGAGGCGCTCGACGTCCTCCGGGCTGAACTTGCGATACCCCGACGCGGTGCGCTGCGGCTCGATCAGCCCCTCCGACTCCAGGAACCTGATCTTGGAGATGGTCACTTCGGGGAACTCGTCGCGCAGCACGTTCAGCACCGTGCCGATGCTCATCAGCCCACTGTCCGCTGCGGCGGTACCACTGCCGGCACCGCCGCTCGGTGTTTGAAGCATGGACCTTCCTGGGGGTCCCCCCGGACCGTGTCCGGGGGAGGGTCAGATGCCCCGCTGGCTCGCGTAGAACACCAGCCGGTACTTGCCGATCTGCACCTCGTCACCGTTCGACAGAGCGACCTGGTCGATCCGCTCCCGGTTGACGTACGTGCCGTTCAGGCTGCCGACGTCGGCGACCGTGAACGAGCCGTCCGCGGCGCGGCGGAACTCCACATGGCGACGCGACACCGTCACGTCGTCGAGGAAGATGTCGCTCTGCGGATGGCGCCCGGCCGTGGTCAGCTCACCGTCCAGCAGGAAGCGGCTGCCCGAATTCGGCCCACGGCGCACCACCAGCAGCGCCGAACCGAGCGGCAGCGCGTCGACGGCCGCCTGTGCCTCCGGGGAGAGCGCCGGCGTCGCCGTCTGGCCCGTCACCTCGGCGTCGTAGGCCTCGAGGCCGGAGATGGAGATCGTGGACGTCGTCTCGGACGGACGCTCGGGGACCGAAGCGCCCCGCAGCGGCGCACCGCAGTTGGAGCAGAACCGGCTGTTCTCCGCGTTGCGGTTACCGCACCTCGTACACACCAGGGCCGACATGGACGGATCCTCCTGCCGCGGCTGCCCGCCAGGGGCATGGGACGCGTACGGATCGGAGGCAAACTCTCCACCCGTACTTGAGGTTGACGGATCCCCGAAACCTATGCGGCCGGATGCGGCAGGGTCAACAGACGGCGCGCCCTGACCACCGGGAATGTCACCACCCGGACCAGCGACCTGGTCCCGGAACAGGGGGCGGTCACCGCTCTGCCCCTCCGCGTCTCCGGGGCGCGGTGCACGATGACGGGCAGTCGCGTTGTCATTGCCCTCTCGTGCGCTCTTGCCGAACAACTTCGCAAACAACTTCACGGGCGATTCCCCTTGACCGAAACAGACCCGCCCGTGGGGCAGGACGAACCCTGATTGAACACACCGGTCGACCCGGACATCCTCACAACGTCCGTATCCACCTGACAGTTTCCACCACGCACCACCCAATCGGTGCGTCGACCCCCCGCAACCTCCTGCCCTCCCCCGGCAGCCCGCATGCGCCCGCCGTTCACTGGGACGACGACCGAGCGTAGTCAGGCCGCTTCGCAGCTCGCAAGGCATCGACGACGATCTTCGTCGAGCGATCCACCGTCACGGTGGCCTGCTCCTTCTCCAGCGTCTGCACCACGCCTCCGGGGATGTTGAGCGCGGGCTCCAGGTCCTGCGGCTTGCCGATCACCTTGAAAACGTAGGGCTGGGTGATCTTGTTCCCGTCGACGCTCACTCCGCTCCCGGAATCCGTCAGATAGGTGCTGGCGACCACCCGCACACCGTTGACCTGGATCGCTTCGGCCCCGGCCGCGCGCAGCTCCTGGATCGCGTCGAGCAGCATGTCCGCCTGGACCGTCCCCTTCGCGTCGTCGATCGTCAGCGTGATGCCGGGTCCCTGCGCCGCCACCGTGCCCGCCAGAATGCCGAGTTGCTTCTCCTTCTCGACCGTCTGCTTGCGGGCCTCCTCGGCCTGGTTCGAACTGTTCCGCAGCTCGGTGCGCTGATCCTCGAGACGCTGCTTCTCGTCCTCAAGACGCTGCGTACGGTCATCGAGTTCATCGAGGATGCGTACGAGATCCTCCTGGCGGGCGCCGCGCAGGGCGCTGCCGCTGTCGCTGTTGGAGGCCACCTGTACGGCCAGACCGAAGCCGAGGCCGAACAGCAGCACGGCGACGATGAGTTGGGCGCGCGTCACCCGCGGCGGCCACAGCCCCTCGACCAGCCGCTGACGGCCGCCGAGCGAGGGCTCTGGGGCCTTTTCTTCCTTCTCCGGTTCCGGTTCCGGCTCCGGGGCGGCGGCAGCCCCCGCGGGGACCTCTTCGGGAAGTTCCTTGCGCAGCCGGTTCTCCGGAGTCCCGGGGACCTCGGAGCCCTTCGGCGTCTCGTCGTCGCTCATCGGCCTCACGCCCGGAACACGTGCCGGCGGATCGCCGCGGCATTGGAGAAGATACGGATACCGAGGACGACCACGACACCCGTGGACAGCTGGGCACCGACGCCCAACTTGTCGCCCAGGAAGACGATCAGCGCCGCCACGACGACGTTGGACAGGAACGACACCACGAAGACCTTGTCGTCGAAGATGCCGTCGAGCATCGCGCGCAGCCCCCCGAACACGGCGTCAAGCGCCGCCACGACGGCGATCGGAAGGTAGGGCTCGACAACCGCCGGAACCTCGGGCCGGACCAACAATCCAGCCACGACTCCCACGACGAGGCCCAGTACGGCGATCACGATGTGCCCTTCTCTGCGCTTGGCTCTGCTGTACGTACGATCACACTCGGTGCGGCGGGCAGCCGGACATCGTCCTCCACGGAGATGCTGGTCCGGATGTCGAAGTTCTCGTGCAGCGCGTGCAGATACTGACCGTCGGCGCTGTTCTGGAACTTGGTGCTCAGCCTTTTCCCGTCCCCCACCGCGAGCACCGTGTAGGGCGGCACCAGCGGTTTGTTGTCGACCAGTATCGCGTCACCGGCGGCCCTGATCGCCGACAGCGCCGTCAGTCGCTGTCCATTGATCGAGATGGCCTCGGCGCCCGACTGCCACAGCCCGTTGACGACCCGCTGCATGTCACGGTCGCGCACCCGGCCCGTGTCCGAGAAGTCTGATGTCTCCCGCGGATCCCCGTTGCCGCCACCGGAGCTGGCCTCCTTGGCGTCGTTCACCACGAGCTTCACACCGGGGCCGTGCACCGCGGTGGCACCGGAAAGGATGCTCACCAGGTCGGCCTGGTCGCTGCCGCCGTCCTCCTTCAGCGCCGCACGCTGCCGCGCGCTCACATCGTCGCGCAGGGTGTCGACGCGGTCTTCCAGCTTGTCCGCGGACGCCGTCTGGCGCTCGATCCGGTCGATCAGCTCCTGGCGCTCCTTGGCGACAACGGGAGCCGCGACCCGCGCCTGCGCCGCCCCCACGGTCACCACCAGCGCCGCGAGCACCAGACCGGCCGCGAGACCGAGCTTCGCCCGCACCGTCTTCGGCATACCACTGGTGCCCTCCGCCTCCTTGCGGGCGGCCGCCTCGGCATATCCGTCATCAAGGCTGTGATCCATGACGTTGGTGAGCAGCGACATGGAGGCGTCCGGGCGCGGGGGGCGCGTGGGGGTGCTCCGAACGGGGGGCTGCTGCGGCATGCCGCACATCGTCGCATGTCGCGGGTACTACCTCCGAACGGCCCCACCGGCGTGCCGGACAGGCCCCCTTGGGGGCACTTGTCCGGCACGCGCGTGTGGCTATCGCCCGGCGCTGTCCACGATCGCCGACCACTCGTCGAGCAGAGCCTGGGCGGACGCGTCGTCCGGCCCCTCGGCCCACAGATGTGTGACCGCCTCGGCCGGGTCAGGGAGCACCATGACCCAGCGCCCGTCGGTCTCCACGACCCGCACACCGTCGGTCGTGTCGACAAAGCGATCCCCGGCCGCCTCCACGACCCGGCGCATCACAAGTCCCTTGACGGCCCAGGGAGTAGCGAGATCACGCTTGAGGACGTGCGCCCGCGGAATCCGCGCGTCGATCTGGCTGAGGGTGAGCTGCGTCCGCGCCACCAGCCCGATGAGCCGCACGAAGGCAGCCGCACCGTCGAAGACGCTGCTGAACTCCGGAATGATGAACCCACCACGGCCGTCGCCACCGAAGATCGTCGCGTCGTCGCGCCCGACCCGCGTCAGGTCGTCGGGCGAGGTCGTCGTCCACTCGACCTGCGTCCCGTGGTACGCCGCCACCTGCTCCGCGATCCGTGTAGTGGTCACGGGTAGCGCCACCCGCCCACTGCGCCGCTCCGCGGCCACCAGGTCGAGCATCACGAGCAGGGCCCGGTCGTCCTCGACGATCCGCCCCTTCTCGTCCACGAGCGAGAGCCGCTCACCCACCGGGTCGAAACGCACCCCGAAGGCAGCCCGAGCGGACGCCACGATCTCGCCCAGCCGCACCAGCCCGGACCGGCGCGTGTCACCCGTCTCCGTCGGCCGTGACTCGTCGAGCCCTGGGTTGATGGTCAGCGCATCGACACCCAACTTGCCCAACAGGCTGGGCAGCACAAGACCGGCGCTGCCGTTCGACGCGTCCACGACCACCTTCAGGCCGGAGTCGGCGATCCCAGTGGTGTCGACATTCCGCAGCAGCGATCCCGTGTACGAGTCGAAGACGCTCGCCGGGAAGTGCAGATCCCCGATCTCACCCGGGAACGCGCGCCGGTACTCCTGCCGCGCGAAGACGCGGTCCAGCTTCCGCTGACTCGCCTGCGAGAGATCGGCACCCTGCTCGTCGAAGAACATGATGTCGACGGAGTCGGGCACACCGGGCGTCGTCCGGATCATGATTCCGCCGGCACTGCCTCGGGCGGTCTGCTGCCGGGCCACCGGCAGCGGTACGTTTTCCAGGTCGCGTACGTCGATGGCGCTGGTCTGCAGCGCCGAGATGACCGCCCTCTTCAGCGCGCGAGCACCTCGGGAGTGGTCACGAGCCGTCGTGACGGTCGAGCCCTTCTTGAGGGTCGTCGCATATGCGCCGGCAAGACGCACGACGAGCTCCGGCGTGATCTCGACGTTCAGGATTCCGGAGACTCCGCGGGCGCCGAAGAGATGCGCCTGGCCTCTCGACTCCCAGATCACCGACGTGTTGACGAAGGCGCCGGCCTCGATCGTCTTGAAGGGGTAGACGCGGACGTTCCCCTGGATGATCGATTCTTCGCCGACGAGGCACTCGTCACCGATGACGGCGCCGTCCTCGATTCGCGCGGCCCGCATGATGTCGGTGTTCTTACCGATCACGCAGCCGCGCAGATTGCTGTGCTGCCCGATGTACACGTTGTCGTGCACCACGGCCCTGTGCAGGAAAGCCCCGCTCTTGACCACGACGTTCGAGCCGACGACGGTGTGCTCGCGAATTTCCGCGTTCGCCTCGACCTTGGCGTAGTCACCGATATAGAGCGGTCCACGGAGTACTGCGTCGGGGTGCACCTCGGCACCCTCGGCGACCCATACGCCCGGCGAGATCTCGAAGCCGTCGAGCTCGACGTCGACCTTGCCCTCAAGGACGTCGGCCTGCGCCTTCACATAGCTCTCGTGGGTACCGACATCCTCCCAGTAGCCCTCGGCGATATAGCCGTAGATGGGCCTGCCTTCCTTCATCAACTGAGGAAAGACGTCACCGGACCAGTCGACGGAGACATCGGCCTCGACATAGTCGAAGACCTCCGGCTCCATCACGTAGATGCCCGTGTTCACCGTGTCCGAGAAGACCTGGCCCCAGGTCGGCTTCTCGAGGAAGCGCTCGACCTTGCCCTCCTCGTCGACGATGGTGATACCGAATTCCAGCGGATTCGGCACACGGGTCAGACAGACGGTGACCAGACCACCTTTTTCCTTGTGGAAATTGATGAGGTCCGTGAGGTCGAAGTCGGTCAGCGCATCACCGGAGATAACGAGGAAAGTGTCGTCCTTCAGCGCTTCCTCGGCGTTCTTGACGCTCCCAGCGGTACCGAGTGGCTTCTCCTCATTGGCATAGGTGAGCTCCATCCCGAGCTCCTCGCCGTCACCGAAGTAGTTCTTGACCAGCGAGGCCAGGAACTGGACGGTAACAACGGTCTCGTTGAGCCCATGCCTTTTGAGCAGCCGCAGCACGTGCTCCATGATCGGGCGGTTCGCCACGGGCAGGAGCGGCTTGGGCATGCTTGAGGTCATAGGGCGAAGGCGTGTGCCTTCGCCTCCGGCCATCACGACGGCCTTCATGTCGGAAGCGTCCTCCTTGAAGAGACGGTCTAGCCGACTTCACCCGTCCAAATTGTCCCGCACTTTTCGTCCGCGGGCCAACGAGCCACTACAGCCGCGCAATGGGCGAGCTCAATCGGCCATGGTGTCCGTCGTGACAAGACGACGGACCTGAACCACGTAGAGGACTCCTGCCCACCAATACAGGGTTGTACCCCATCCGGCGAACGCCCATCCGAAAATAGCGCCGAGTGACGCGATCCATCCGCTTGCGTCACTGAGCAGCAGCAACGGGAAGGCGTACATCAGGTTGAACGTCGCGGCCTTCCCCAGGAAGTTCACCTGCGGCGGCGGGTAGCCGTGACGTCTGAGGATGCCGACCATGACCAACAGAAGCAGCTCTCGCGCCAGCAGGATGCCAGTCAACCAAAGTGGCAGGATCTCGCGCCAGGTGAGGCCGACGAGGGTGGACAGAATGTAGAGCCGGTCGGCAGCGGGGTCGAGCAGCCGGCCGAGACTGCTGATCTGGTTCCAGCGTCGGGCAAGCTTCCCGTCCAGATAGTCAGTGATGCCACTCAGCATGAGCACCAGCAACGCCCAGCCGTCACTCTTGGGGCCGCCGAACTCCGGCCAGAGGATCAACCACAGGAAGACAGGCACGCCGACGAGACGCGCCATGCTGAGGATGTTCGGGATGGTGAGGACCCGGTCTGTCTGGACGCGGGTCTCCTGGACCTCCACCCGGGGGCCTCCTGTGGGAAACGAGCCAACGATGCCCCCTGACCTTACCCGCAGCCTTCCCACCGCGGCGCGGAGGGGTGGAGGCGTTGCCGGAAAACAAAAAAGCTCCGGCTCTTGGGCAAAATGCCCAAGAGCCGGAGCTCTAAAAGAAGCTCGGCGGCGTCCTACTCTCCCACAGGGTCCCCCCTGCAGTACCATCGGCGCTGTAAGGCTTAGCTTCCGGGTTCGGAATGTAACCGGGCGTTTCCCTTACGCTATGACCACCGAAACACTATGAAACTGTCAACCGGAGCCGTGGCATAGCTACGACGGTTGTTCGTGGTTTCAGAACCAACACAGTGGACGCGAGCAACTGAGGACAAGCCCTCGGCCTATTAGTACCAGTCACCTCCAGCGGTTACCCGCCTTCCAGATCTGGCCTATCAACC
>NZ_JBHXJC010000003.1:0-286613 GCF_042723265.1 Streptomyces sp. NPDC058371
GGAAACGCCCGGTTACATTCCGAACCCGGAAGCTAAGCCTTACAGCGCCGATGGTACTGCAGGGGGGACCCTGTGGGAGAGTAGGACGCCGCCGAACAAATTTTGAAGAAAACCCCCGTACCGGGATTCCTGGTACGGGGGTTTTCTGCATTTCCGGGGGTATCCATGGCGTCGTGCCGGCCGTATATGAGGTGTGGGGTGCGGTAGTCGGGTATTACCGTGGCCTGCATGAACCACGTGATCCGGTCCATACGTGCCGAAGAGTGGGCCGAGGTGAAGGCGCTTCGGCTGGCCGCGCTCCAGGATCCCCTTGCGCCCCTCGCGTTCCTGGAGACGTATGAGGAGGCGGCGGCCCGGGCCGACGCCTTCTGGCGTGAGCGGGCGGCGGGGGCGGCCGTGGGGACGACCGCGCGGCAGCAGTTCATCGCCGAGGCGCCCGATGGGGAGTGGGCCGGGTCCGTGACCGTACTGGTCGAGGAGGCCGGCGGCACGGATCCCTTCGGAAATGCGGTCGAGCAGGCTCAGGGACATGTGGTCGGGGTGTTCGTGCGGCCGGAGCAGCGGGCAAGCGGGCTGATCGGGGCGCTGCTCGACGCGGCCCTCGAGTGGTCCTGGGGGCTCGGTCTGGAACGGGTGCGGCTCTTCGTGCACGAGCGGAACTCCCGGGCCGAGGCGGCCTATCGCAAGGTGGGGTTCGTGGCGTCGGGCGCGACCGTGCCGGTGCCGGGTGGCTCCGGAGAGCGGGAGCTGGAGCTCGTGTTCAAGCGGCCGTGACGGCAGGGCGCCGCGGTCAGGGTGCCGCGGTCAGACCGGGAGTTCGTACTGGGGCCAGCGGGCTCTGCCCTGTTCGTGGGAGCGGAGCAGGGCCAGGGTCGGGAGGCCTCGGTCCGCTCCGCGGGCCAGGAGCTCCGGGAGCTGGGGGAGCGGGGCAACTGCCGCCACGTCGTCGAGGACGAGGGCAAGTGGTGGGTCGAGGCGACCGGAGGATGACCGTTCGGCCATGCGCCGGCCGCGCTCGACCACGCTTGAGGCGAGGGCCGTCAGAAGCGGCATCGCGCCGGGATTTGTCTTGGGGTCTTCGATCGGTTCACCGACCACATAAAGCGTGCCCCCTTCGTTGACGAAGGAATCCAACGTGAGGGCATCAGTTCGGTTCGGGGTGCAGGACTCGCGGACGTTGACCGTGAACAGGGAGGACAGCGCGCGGGCCGTCAACTCCTGTGCGATGTCCCGGCGTTCGGGGTGCGAGGTGAGGGCGGCTTCGAGTTCGCCGGCTGAGCCCGACGCGGCCTTGGGGTTCGTACGGAGGGTTCGTACGGCGTCCTGGACCTGGGTGCCCTGGGCCCAGCGGTGGACGTGGCGGAAGGCGCGGCCCTCCACGGCGGCGGCGTGCAGGTAGCTGCGCAGGAGCGTTTCCGCGACGTCTGCCATTGCCTGGTCCACCTTTGCGGTGGGGCGGACGGGGGTGAGGAGGGCTGCCGCCCTTGCTGTGGCTGTTGCCCTGTCTTCGCAGCCTGCCGCGGGGTTCCAGTGGAGGCGGGCCGGGGTGTCGCACAGGTGCGCGGGGTCGTAGAGGAGGACGGGGCCCAGCTTGGCTCGGGCGTCCTTTGTGTCCGACCAGACGGTCGGGTTCGAGGTGATGACCAGGGCGGGGCCCTCTGCGTCGCGGATCGCCTGGGCGGCGAGGGGATGGCGGGTTTCGGCGGGGCCGAGGATCAGTGGGCCGCGTTGTGGGGGTACCGGGGGCTTCTCCCACGTGGGTGGGGGTTCCGGGGCGTTCTGCGGCTGCGCCGCCTGGGTCTGTGGGGCGCCCTCGGCGCGATTGTCGTCCCACAGACCCACCCGATCGGTCTGCTCCAGCGGCTGCGCCGGCTCCGTTGGGACGAGCGCGCCTCCGGCGCGATGGGTTTCCCACCCACCCACTCGTTCGATTGGCTGATCGGGATGCGGCTGCGGCAGCGGCAGCGGTAGCGATTTCGGCTCTGCCGCCTCCGCCCTTCGTCTCGCTCTGCCCGCTCGCCAGCGCGCCGTTGTTCCCAGCACGAAGACCGTCAGGACCAGGAGGACCATCAGCTGGCCGATGAACAGGCCCCAGAAGAGGCCGTATCCGGAGAGTTGGCCGGAGGGGGTGTCCGGCCAGGCGCCGGGGATGTCGTGGGGGCGGCCGATGAGGGAGCGCATGGCCAGGGGGGTGTGGGCGAAGGTGACGTGGGCGGGCCAGCTGCCGTGGGTGAACAGGCCGGCGAGGCCCGTCGCCGTCCACACCATCAGCGTCATGCCCAGCAGGAAGGCGAGGACCCCGACCAACAGGCCGTCGGGGATGCCTCCTTCGCTCCCGTGGCGGTGGTCGCGCTCGTCCTGTCTCATCTCACGCCACCGTTCTCGCATCATGTGTTCCCACATCATGCGTGCCCACGTCACGTCTCGTGCCGCAGCCGGCCACGACTGCGCTCATACCGTCGCTCATGCCACCGTGGACTCGGACGAGCCGTCCAGGTCGGTCAGGTGTTGTTCCATGAAGGCCGCCGCTCGTTCCTCGGCCTCCAGTTCGGCGGCGCGCAGGGCCTCGTCGGCGAGGTGGTGTTCGGAGGACTCGGTCATCGCGCGGTCGGTGAAGACGAGGGGGCGTTCGGTCTCCGTGATCAGGTGCTTGACCACCTGGACGTTGCCGTTGACGTCCCAGACCGCGATGCCGGGGGTCAGGGTCGGGATGATCTCGACGGCCCAGCGGGGCAGGCCGAGGACCCGGCCCGTGGACCGTGCCTCGTCCGCCTTCTGGGCGTAGATCGTCCGGGTGGAGGCCATTTTCAGGATCGCGGCCGCCTCCTTCGCCGCTGCTCCGTCCACGACGTCCGAGAGGTGGTGGACCACCGCCACGAACGACAGGCCGAGGCGTCGGCCGAACTTCAGCAGCCGCTGGAAGAGCTGGGCGACGAACGGGCTGTTGATGATGTGCCAGGCCTCCTCGACCAGGAAGATGCGCTTCTTCCGGTCGGGGCGGATCCAGGTGTGCTCCAGCCATACGCCGACGATCGCCATCAGGATCGGCATGGCGATCGAGTTCCGGTCGATGTGGGAGAGGTCGAAGACGATGAGCGGCGCGTCGAGGTCGATGCCCACGGTCGTCGGGCCGTCGAACATGCCCCGCAGGTCGCCGTCGACCAGCCGGTCGATGACCAGGGCCACGTCCAGGCCCCACGCGCGTACGTCGTCCAGGGCGACGTTCATCGCCTCGGCCGACTCGGGCTCGGGGTGGCGGAGTTGCTCGACGATGTCCATCAGCACCGGCTGGCGCTCGACGATGGTCTCGTTCACGTAGGCGTGCGCGACCTTCAGGGCGAAGCCGGAGCGTTCGTCGAGGCCGTGCCCCATGGCGACCTCGATGATCGTCCGGAGCAGCGCCAGCTGGCCGGTGGTGGTGATCGCGGGGTCGAGCGGGTTGAGCCGGATGCCCATGTCCAGGGCGGCGGTCGGGTCGAGCCGGATGGGGGTTATCCCCAGCTCCTCGGCGATGAGGTTCCATTCGCCGACGCCGTCCTCGCCCTGGGCGTCCAGCACCACCACCTGGCGGTCGCGGAAGCGCAACTGCCGTAGGACGTACGTCTTCTCCAGTGCCGACTTGCCGTTGCCGGACTCGCCGAGGACCAGCCAGTGGGGTGCCGGGAGCTGCTGGCCGTAGAGCTGGAAGGGGTCGTAGATGTAGCCCTTGCCGGAGTAGACCTCGCGGCCGATGATGACGCCCGAGTCGCCGAGGCCCGGGGCGGCGGTCGGGAGGTAGACCGCCTGGGCCTGGCCGGTCGACGTGCGCACCGGGAGGCGGGTCGTCTCGATCTTGCCGAAGAGGAAGGACGTGAAGGCGTCCGTCGCGGCGGACAGCGGATCCCGCATCAGAACATCAGCCCCTACCTGCGGATTCCGGTGGCGAACGGCAGTGTGTTCACGAAGGCGCGGTGGTGCTCGCGGTCGCACCACTCCAGCTTCAGATACGACTTGCCGGCCGAGGCGCGGATGGTCCGCTTGTCGCGGGCGAGCGCCTCGGGGTTGCGCGAGGAGACCGTGATGTAGCCGACGAGGTTCACGCCCGCCGCGCCGCTCGCGAGGTCCTCGCCGCGCTGGTCCATACGCCCGTGGGCGGCGACGTCGCGCGGGTCCACGGTCCGGTTCATCTTGGCGGCGCGGCTGGCCTCGGCGTCGTCGTTCGTCTTCTCGGTCAGCATCCGCTCGATGGCGACCTCGGTGGGTTCGAGGTCCATGGTGACGGCCACGGTCCGGATGACGTCCGGGGTGTGGACGAGGAGCGGGGCAAGGAAGTTGACGCCGACCGGGGTCATCGGCCACTCCTTCACCCAGGCCGTGGCGTGGCACCAGGGCGCGCGGGTGGAGGACTCGCGGGTCTTCGCCTGGAGGTAGGTCGGCTCCATGGCGTCGAGTTCGGCGGGCCAGGCGTTGCGCTTCGTCATCGCCTGGATGTGGTCGATGGGGTGGTCGGGGTCGTACATGGAGTGCACCAGCGAGGCGAGCCGTCCCTGACCGAGCGGCTGCCGTACGCGGATGTCGGCCTCCTGGAGCCGGGAGCAGATGTCCGTCAGCTCGCGCGCCATGACCACGGCGAGCCCCGCGTCCCGGTCGAGCTTGCGCCCGCTGTGCGGCCGGGCCGCCCGCGCCATGGCCTGGGCCTCGGCGGCGAGTTCACGGGAGTAGTGCATGCAGGCGACGAGGTAGGCGCGGTGCTGCTCGCTGCTGGTGGAGACCATGGACTGCAGCTGGTCGTACGACTGCTGGAGCCAGCCGGGTGCCCGCTCGTCACCGCGTACGGAGACGTCCTTGGCGTGCGCGTCCGGGTCGGCCGGGAGGGTGCGGGCGAGCATCTGGAGGCGGGTGACGAAGCCGTCACCGTTCGCGACGTGCTTGAGCAGCGTGCCGAAACGGTCGACGAGGGCCTCCTGGTCCTCGCTGTCCCGCAGGCCGACGCCGGGGCCCTCGATCTCGATCGCGGCCGTGACCGTGCGCCGGTCGGCGTGCAGGAGTACGGCGATCTCGTCCGGTCCGAAGGGGGCGGCGAGCCAGTTGATCCGGCCGATTCCGGGCGGGGGACCGATCTCGACCTCGCGGCCGTCCAGCCGGACGCCGGCCTCCATGACGCTGGAGCGGAAGGTGGTTCCCTGGCGCAGGGCCCGCTTGTAACTGCGGTTGATCTCGAACCACTTGTAGAACGTCCGCCGCTTGTAGGGGACGTACACGGCGGCCAGCGCCAGCAGCGGGAAGCCCATCAGCAGGACGATGCGCAGGGAGAGGAAGGGGACGAGGAGCCCGCACATCATGCCCAGGAACGCGCCCCCGATGATGAGCGCGATCTCGCCCGACTCACGGTTCCTGCCGACGATCGCGTTCGGCCGGGCGCGGCCGATCAGATATGTCCGGCGGGGCGTGACCGGATGGGACACGTGGGACTCGGTCGTCAACGCCCTTCACCTCCCGAGCGATTGGTACTGCTGTTGCGGGTATTGCCGGCGTGCGGGGTGTTGACCGGGCTCGAACGCGGCGGGGGTGCGGAGGCGGGGGCGGATCCGCCACCTCCGGGCGTACGGGTGCTGTGCGCGGCCACGCCGCCGGAGACGGGGTTGGCGGGCCGCGACTGGCCGCCGCCTCCGCCCCCACCTCCGCCGCTGTTGCTGTCGGCGCGGGTGCTGTGGGTCTTGATGCCCTGGGCGACGAGGGTGGCCGGGGAGCTGATCACCGCGGCGGCCTTGCCTTCGGCGCCTTGCATGATGCGGTTGTTGCGGGAGTGCGCGACCTCGTCGCCGAAGCCGGGGACGAAGCGGTAGATCATGGCGCTCGCGAAGATGGCGAGCAGGATGATGGCGAGGCCGGAGACCACGGCGGAGAAGGCGTCGGGGCCGCTGTCGGTGGACAGTGCGCCGGCGAGGCCCAGCACGATCACGATGACCGGTTTCACCAGGATGACCGCGATCATGATGCCGGCCCAGCGGCGGACGTGGCCCCACAGGTTCTTGTCGACGAGCCCCGCGTACACGACGGTGCCGAGGAGGGCGCCGACGTAGAGCAGCGCGGCCCGGATGACCAGCTCCAGCCAGAGGACGCCGGCCGCGAGGATCGACACCAGTGACACGACGATCAGCATGATCGGGCCGCCGCCGATGTTCTCGCCCTTGCTCAGGGCGCCGGAGAACGTGCCGAAGAACGTGTCCGTCTGGTTGCCGGTGGTCTTGGCGAGCACCTCGGTGACGCCGTCCGTCGCCGATACGACCGTGTAGAGGATCAGCGGGGTGAAGGCCGACGCGAGCACGGTCAGCCAGAGGAAGCCGATCGCCTCGGACAGGGCGGTGGTGAGCGGGACTCCCCGCACCGCCCTCTTCGCGACCGCCAGCACCCACAGCAGCAGGGTCAGGATCGTCGAGGCCGCGAACACGACCGCGTACTGCTGAAGGAACTTGGGGTTCGTGAAGTCGACGTTCGCGGTCGCCTTCACGGCCTCGGAGAGCTTGTCGACGGTCCACGCGGCGGCGTCGGCGCAGCCCTTTGCCAGGGAGGAGAGGGGGTCGAGGGTGGACCCGAGGCTGGGCGTCCCACCGCCGGAGGTTCCCTTGTCGCCGCTGTCGCGTTCGCAGTACTCCTTGGCCGCGCCGCGGATGAGGTCACACGGGTCGTTGCTCTTCGACGGCGAAGGTGTGGGGGCCGCGTAGGCGCGCGTGGTCAGCAGCACCGTGGTGGCCGGGACGGCCATGACAGCGGCGGCGACCTTGAGTACGCGATGGTTAGCGGGCATACGTGAACCCTCCGTACTCCTCGACAGCCTTGGTCATGTCGTCAGCGGTGGAGGCCTTCTGGTCGCGACCGACCGGCACGGGCCCGTCCTTCTGCGTGAAGTCGGTGACCTTCCAGTCGCCGCTGATCCACTTCAGCTCGTACGTGGTCGTGTACCAGCTCTCGGACACCGGGTTCGTGGAACCCTGGCCGGACAGGCCGAAGAGCGAGGTGTACCAGAGCTCGACGGTGGCGCTGTCGGCGGTGGCGGACGTGACCTTGGTCCCCACCGGGATGATCCGTGAGACGAACGTCTGGCCGTTGGGGGCCGCACCGTTCTTGTCCAGGCCGATGTTGGTCAGGAACTTCTCGTTGGAGTACGCCTTGTCGAGGTCCGACTGCCGTGCGGCGGCGCCTTCGGGCGCGTAGACGGAGTTGACGATGGCGTGCCGCTGGGCGGCGTCGAACATCCCGGTCGAGCCGAGCACCACACCGTAGTTGGTGGCCGCGCTCTGCGCCCCCTGCTCGTCATGGGCGAACCCCGACGGGATGTCCCCCGTCTTCGACTTGACCGGCTGCTGCCCGGACGCAGTCGTCGGCGCGGAGTTCGCCTTGTTGCTGTCGCCGCTTCCGGAGGAAGCGTCGTCCCCGCGGTTGGCGAAGGCGATCGCGGCGATGAGGAGGACGACGACGCCGACGACGGTGATCAGGCTGCGGGAGGAGGAACGGCCGCGCCGCGCCCCGCCGTAGACGTCGCCGGCGCGGTCGGGAAGGCGGGTGCGGGTCTGCCCCGAACCCCCGTATCCGCCGTCGTCACCGCGCGACGGGTCGCCGTATCCGTGATCGTCACCGAGACTCATGCCGCGCAGCCCCCTCGACCTCGTACCGAAACGCGTAGCAGTACGACGGTAGCCGTGCTGGTTCCCGCGCGGGCGCGGTGTGGTGACTCGACATCAGGGAAACGCAACCTCAGCCGGTGGGCACGACGGATGGATGAGTCGGAGGGGAACCGGGCGGGCCCGGCCGGGACTGACGAAGCGCCAGGCCGGGCGGCCCGGCCGGCCCTAGACAGCCATGCCGTACACGATGGTGAAGAGTGTGCCGAGGGAGCCGATGATGAAGACTCCCGTCAGGCCCGCGATGATGAGGCCCTTGCCCTGTTCGGCGCTGAAGGTGTCCCGCAGTGCCGTCGCGCCGATGCGCTGCTTCGCGGCACCCCAGATGGCGAGGCCGAGGCAGAGCAGGATGGCGACCGCCATCACCACCTCGATCATCACCTTCGCCTCGTTGCCCAGGCTGCCGAAGGGACCCCAGTCCGGAGCGATCCCGCCGATGATTGTGGTGATGTCGCCCTTATCGGCTGCGAAAAGCATGTAAGTCACCGCCCCTAGTGGGTAGTTCTCTCCACCCTCTGCCACTGCGCAGAGGTCAGCTCATTCTCGCCGACAATGACGCTGCCGTATGTCGACTTGACGTCATTGGTTGGCGGGATTCGTACGAATCCTCTGCCGCCGGTTCGCGCGGAGCCCGGTCGGGGGCGCGAAACGGTATGCAAGGGGTCGTATGGTCACTCTGTGTATCACGGCAGGTCACGCCGGGCAATGAAGTCGAACCGGAACCTGTCGTGTGGTTCGGTCGTTAACCCCTTTTACGCCGTGAGGACCCTCTCGGGTCGCTCGCGCCGCCGACGCCTCCGGCCCGTTCCGTTCCGTTCCGGGCGGTACCTGTCTGCCGTGAAGGTTATCGCCGGATTCGGCGTCACATGACAACGGGCCGCGGCTGGTTGCCGCGGCCCGCTGGTGTTGCAGGTGGTGTTCTCCGGTGGTGTTCGCCGGTCAGCCGGTGAAGGCGGTGAGTCCCTCCGGGGTGCCGACGCCGGTCGGGCCGTCGTAGCCGGCCGCGGCGGTGCACAGGTAGGCGGTGGTGCAGGTGCCGTTGCTGCCGCTGGTGACGTCGTTGAGGGCCGAGGTGCCGGCCGCCGTGTACGGGAACCTGGCCGGGTAGGAGCTGCTGGAGGGCGTGCCGGCGAGGGCGTACACGCCCGCGATGATCGGGGCCGAGGCGCTGGTGCCGCCGAAGGTGTACCAGCCGGCGGTGATGCCGTAGGAGTCGTAGACCGAGACGCCGGTCGCCGGGTCGGCGACGGCCGAGACGTCGGAGATGGTGCGCTTGGCGCAGCCGGTGTCGGTCTGCCAGGTGGGCTTCGCGTCGTACGCGGAGCAGCCGGAGCCGGTGCCCTCGGTGCTGCTGGTGTGCCAGACGCTCTCGGTCCAGCCGCGGCTGTTGGAGGCGGCGGAGAGCGCGGTGCCGCCGACCGAGGTCACGTACTGGGAGGCCGCCGGGTATTCGGCGCCGTAGCCGGAGTCGCCCGCGCTGACGGTGATGGCGACGCCCGGGTGCTTGAAGTACGAGGTGTCGTACGAGGAGTCGGAGGACGACTCGGAGCCGCCGTAGCTGTTGGAGACGTACTTCGCGCCCAGGGTGACCGCTTCGTTGACCGACTTGCCGAGGTTGGCCATGGAGGCGGAGGTGGCCTCGACGAGCAGGATCTTGCAGTTCGGGCAGATCGCACTGGCCATGTCGACGTCGAGGGAGATCTCCTCGGACCAGCCGGAGTCGCTGGTGGGCAGGGACGTCGTGGAGCCGGTCTGGCCGACCTTCTTGAAGCAGCCGTTGGCGGTGGTGCAGGCGGAGAGGCCGTAGTACGAGCGGTACTTGGCGAGGTCGGCCTCGGCGTTCGGGTCGTCGTAGGCGTCGACGATCGCGATGGTCGAGCCGGCGCCGTTGGTGGAGGCGGCGGAGGTCAGGCCGTATGCGTTGCGGAGGTCGGTCGGGCCGTAACCGGACGGGGTACTGGCGTCGGCGGCCTTGGGGGTGACGCCCTTGGCCGCGGCCTTCTTCAGCTGGAAGGCGGTGGTGCCGCCGGTGACGCGCAGGGCCTTGCAGGCCATCTCGCCGGCCTTGGCCGGGGTGCCGCAGGCGCGGCTCCAGGTCACGTGCGGGGTGGCCGGGTTCGGGGCTGCCGCGCTCGCGTGGGCGGCGGTGCCGAGGCCGGTGAGGACGAGGGCGGCGGTGGCGGCGGAGCCGATACGGCGCCATCTACCGCGTATGTCCGGTCTGTTGAGCGTGGGGGTACGCAACGTACAGCCTCCTGGGAGTGGTTGACAGGGGCAGTGCGGGTGCCGCCGCCGGTGCGGAGTCCCCGGCGGGCAGGGCCGAGCGGCCCGCGGATGACCATCCCCTTGTTGAGTACGCGACAACAAGAGGCATCTGGAATCCTGACTTCCGCCTTACTGAACGCGGGCTTGTGCGTGACCGGCCGATGGTCGCCGGATGGTTTCCGGCCGACCGTGGCTTGACCTGACTCACAGGAAACGCACGGTGTTACGCGCGTTGAGCGCGGCGGCGTGGCCGCTCGGAACGGCCGCCGCCCGCGCACGCCGCGGACCGGACCGTCGCGGCGTGCACGGGAGTTGCGTCGCGGTGACGCTCGGATGCTCCGGTGGCCGGGGTCAGGCCATCGCGGACGCCAGGGCCTTGGCCGTCTCCGCGACCAGGGCGTCGACGGGCAGGGCGTCCGGGGCGCTCCTGGTCGTCAGTACGGCCAGGACGACGGGGGCGCCGGACGGGGTCCAGGCGATGCCCACGTCATTGGCGGTGCCGTAGCTGCCCGTTCCCGTCTTGTCGGCGATCGTCCAGTCCGCGGGCAGGCCCGCGTGGAAGCGCTTGGCGCTGGTGGTGTTGCCGAGGAGCCAGGTCGTCAGCCGGGTGCGGTCCTCGTCGTTCAGGGCGTTGCCCAGGGCGAGTCGGGCGTACGTGCGGCCGATGGCCGCCGGGGTGGTCGTGTCCTCCACCCGCCACGGCTCCGCCGTGTTCAGCTCCGGCTCCCAGCGGTCGAGGCGGGTCGTCGGATCGCCGAGCGAACGGCAGAGCCGGGTGACCGCCGCGGGGCCGCCGAGTTCGCGGAGCAGCAGGTTGGCCGCGAGGTTGTCGCTGAAGCGGATCGCCGCGTCGCACAGTTCCTCGACGGCCATGCCGGCGGCGAGGTTCTCCGGCTTGACCGTGACCGAGCCGCCGCCGGCGGCCGTCCACTCCGCCTTCGTGTAGTGGATGCGCTTCGCGAGCGTCTCCCCGTGCCGGTCGAGATCCCGCAGTACGGCCGCGACGGCCAGCGTCTTGAACGCAGAGCACATCGGGAACAGTTCCGACGCCCGGTAGCGGGCGGTGGCGCCGGTCGCCAGGTTGTGCGCGAACGCACCGACCCTGGCGCCGTGTTGCTCCTCCAGCTCCCGCAGACGGGCCCGGGTGTCCCGGTCGCGGGTGTCCGCGTACGCCGGTCCGGCGGCCAGTGCGAGGGTGGCGGCGGCGCCGGTCGTGAGCAGGGCGCGGCGCGTCGGGGTCGACTTCCTTGAACCTAAGATCGTTCTTCCTCCAGTCCCGCAACGAAGTGGTCGAACTCACCTGCCCGTACACCGAGTACGAAGGCGTCCCACTTCTTCCGGGTTGTAGTGACGACGGTGGCGGGGTCGCCGGTTTCACACAGCTGTACGGAGTCGTCCGTGCCGAAGGTGAGCTCGATCCGGGGTCCGCGCGTCACGGGGTTCCCCGGCGCCTCCTTCAGCAGGCGCAGGAAGTCGTGGAAGGTGTCGGGGGTGGCCCCGAGTATGGCGCGACGGGGGTCGCTGCTCTCCGTGAGACGGATCGTTCCGGCGCCGTCGCGGGCTACGTGTACGCAGGAGTTGCCCTCAGCGCAGTAGGACGACTTCTGCCAGGGGGATGTGAGCATCGTGAGCTCCCTCAGAGGTCCTTGATGATGTTGTGGATGAAGCTCGCCGACGCCTCAGGGTCGAGGGCGGCGGACTCCATGCGGTCCAGCAGTACGCGGTACTTGTTCAGCTGCGCCTCGGCGTCGAGGAACACCGGGCCGTGGGACTGGTCGAGGTTCACGGTGTCGAGTTGCGGTACGGCGCCCTCGACGTAGTAGATCGACTGGCCGGAGCCGGGGAAGACGCTGGCGTCGAACGGGATGACGTGAATCGCGACGTGCTCCCGCTCGTTCAGGTCAAGCAGGTACTTGAGCTGGTCGCGGGTCACGCGGGGGCCGCCGAACTTCATGCGCAGGGCGGCCTCGTGGACGATGACCTGCTGCGGGGTGGGTGGATCCCGGAAGAGGATGGCCTGCCGTTTGACCCGGAAGGACACCCGGTGTTCCACGTCCGGGGGCGGTAGCTCCGGCACGGCCTGGCGGAAGATCTCGCGAGCGTATTCCGTGGTCTGGAAGAGACCCGGGATGTGGACGGTCACGGCAGTTCGCAGCCGCGTGGCGTGGTGTTCGAGCTCGGCGAGGTCCAGCATTCCGGTCGGCAGGATCTCTCGGTACTCCTCCCACCAGCCACGTCTGCGATCCGGGGTCAGGGCGGCGAGGGCTTCGACGAGGGGCTTGTCGGAGCAGTCGTAGTGACAGGCGATGGTGCGCAGGCGGTCGGGGCTTACACCGTGGCGACCGGCCTCCATGTTGCTGACCTGGTTCTGCTTGATGCCAAGGAGCTGCGCGGCTTGCGTCGACGTCAGACCCGCCCGCTCACGCAGCTTGCGCAGTTCGGCACCCAGCCGTAGTTGACGCCCGGTGGGGGTGCTTCTCATGGCCAACGCTCGACTCCCTCGGCACTGCTGTGTCACCCACAAGCGTGAATACTGAAGCAGTTCATGCATATAGGTCTAACAACTTACAACTTCGCGCTACTTTCTTCTCGAGGCGCCTGCCCCAGAAGCACCCCGCTCGACGGAGCGGCCGCGGTCACTGGGCACCGTAACCAAATCACCCAACTCCCCTCCGAACCGGGAGACTTCCGATGGCAACCGTATCCCCGTCCTGGGCCTACACCCTGCAACTTCCGCATGATCCCCGCGCCCCGGGCATCGCGCGGGCCACCCTGCGGACGATCCTGGCCGCCCATGGTCTGCACGACCTCACCCCCACGGCGGAGCTGCTCGCGTCCGAGCTGCTCACCAACGCGCACCTGCACACCAGCGGCCCGTACGCCCTGCGGATCCGCTCGACCGCGCCGGAACGGCTCGTGGTGGCCGTATGGGACACGGACCCGAAGGTGCCGCCCGGCTTCACGGAGGGCGCCTCCAGCGACGTACTGCCGCCGCAGAACGCCGAGAACGGGCGGGGACTGCACCTCGTACGGGCCTGCGCGGACGCGTGGGGCGCCTCCGTGCTGCGGGAGCTGGGCGCGTCGAAGGGCGGGAAGCTGCTGTGGGCCGAGTGCGCGCGAGCCGGACTGTCAGCGGTGTGACCTACAGTGAAAGAGCGTCAACGGAGCGTGATGTGGGGGTAGGGATGACAGACGTCGAGCAGCGTGCCAGGGGCGCGGTCCGCAGGGCTGCCGGGTGTGGAACAGAGGCGGCAGCTGAGGAGGCGGCACAGTACGGTGGATTCACTGCGGAGCGGGATGTCGGGCCTCCCACCGATGTCGCTCGCGCAGCCGAGGAGCCGGAGCCGGAAGGGCGGAGGTCGCACGTCGTGACGATGTCGTCGGTGCCGCCGATCCGCCCCAAGCCCCGCCCGGGGAACCTGCGCGAGGTCGCCGAAAAGATCGAAGAAGCGACGGGTCTGCGTGTGCAGGTTCTGGGAGGAAATCTCGTGATGTCCCCGACCCCTCGTGGCAAGCACGCGGGAGCAATCAGGTACCTGCGCCGCCAGATCGAACAGGCCCTGCCGGACGGGCTGGGAGCGTACGAGGTGTCGTCCGTGATGATGCCGGACGACCGTGACGACTACGCCACACCCGATCTGGTGGTGCTGCCTGAGTCGTGGGACATCGACGACGACTGGCTCGCCGACCCTCTGGACGTCGCGCTCGCCGTCGAGGTCATCTCTCAGTCCGAGAAATCCAAAGAGATCAGAGACAAGGCCGACTGGTACGCCGTCGCGGGGGTGGCCGTTCTGCTGGTCGTCGACCCCCGGAAAGGCACCTGGGCCCTGCACACCCATCCCGACAACGGCGCCTACCGTGACGTGCTGCCCGGCAAGTACGGAGAACCCGTACCCCTGCCCGATCCGCTCGGTCTCGAAGTCGCGACGGACGGATTCCCGGTGTACGGGCGCTGAGTTGCCGGGTGAGCCCCGGCGCCGTGGGGCCGGGGCTCACTGGTGGGGCGTCAGCTGTTCTGCGTCAGTGCCGTATGCGGGGTGAGGGTCATGGTGACGTGGTCCAGGCGTGAGATCACGCGGTACAGGTGCTTGGGGTCAGGCCCCGGTGCCGGCGTCAGGTTCCAGCGGGACAGGATCGCGGCGAGGATGACGATCATCTCGGCCCAGGCGAACGTGTTGCCGATGCACTGGCGGGCGCCCTCTCCGAACGGGAGATAGGCGCCGCGGGGGAGGTCCTTGACCGAGTGCCGCAGCCAGCGGTCCGGATCGAAGGCGAGCGGCTCGTCATAGACGGCAGGATCGCGGTGCAACGTCGAGATGCTGAACAGGACCTCGCTGCCGGCGGGCAGTTGAGTGGTGCCCAGCGTGACGTCGGCCGTGGTGCGTCGCATCAGCAGCCAGGTCGGGGCGTGCAGGCGCAGGGCTTCGGTCAGCACGCGGCCGGTGTACTCGAGCTTCGGCAGATCCTCGGCGGCGACCGGGCGACCCTGGAGTACGCGGTCCAGTTCGGCGCGTACGCGGTCCTGTACGTCCGGGTGGCGACCCAGTTCGTGCAGGACCGAGCCGACCGAACTGCCCACGGTCTCGGCACCGGCGAGCATCAGCGTGACCAGCTCGTCGCGTACCTGCAGGTCGGTCATGCCCTGTCCTGTCTCGGCATCGCGAGCGGCGAGGACAAGGGAGAGGAGGTCGTCGTGGTCGGTTCCGTCGGCGCGGTACGCGGTGATCACCTGGTCGATGACCTCACGGATCCGGTCGTGGGCGTTGTTGAAGCGCCGGTTCGCCGGAGTGGGAAGCCGATGCAGGCCATCGACCGGCAGGAGAGTCCGCCGGGTGACGCCGTCCACCACGATCGGCAGGCTCTTCTGGATCTCGTCGACCGCCTGCCGGCCGAGGTCGGTGGTGAACAGAGTGGCGGTGACGATGGCCAGCGCGAGTTCGTCGAGACTCCTCATGAGCTCGACCTTCTGTCCGGGTTTCCAGCTCTCCGCGAGTTCCTGGGCCTTTTCGTCCATCACGGTGAAGTAGTGGCTGATCTTTTGCCGGTGGAAGGCGGGCTGGAGAAGACGGCGCTGGCGGCGATGGAATGCACCGCCGGACGTCATGATGCCGTTTCCGAGGAAATGCCGGGCCTTGTCGAACAGTTGACCCTTTTCGAAACTGTCGGCCTTGGTGACGAGGATTTCGTGCAGGAGTTCGGGCCGGGTGATCACATACACGGGCAGCGGCCCGAGGTGGACCTGGACGACGGAGCCGAGTTCTCCCAGTTGGGCGAGGAACCGAATGGGATCCCGCTGAAGAGGTACGGCATGTCCGATCAGGGGGAGCCGTCCCGGGGCGGTGGGTACGACGGTGGTTGCGGTCATGCCGGCCTCACTTCGTCGAGCATGTCGACGGCGTTGTAACGGCGCGTCTCCAGGGACCAGTCGAGGTTTCCGGTCATCCAGAACCTCAGGTCGTCGAGATAGCGGTGCAGCTGCGGACTGGCGTGCGCCCGGGCGGCGGCTTCCTGTTCGAGGTACTGGCGCACCGCGTGGTCGTGCATCTGCCCCGCGCGGAGCAGCGCCTCGGGCATGTCGATGCCGTACTGCGCGGAGAGAATGGGAGGCAGGCTGTGCACGCTCCGGCTGCGGGCCACTTCCTTGGGATAGGAGAGGATGTCGTTGGCCCAGCACGCGATGTTCGTGGCCTGCTGGGCCAACGACATCACGTGGGGATTCGCGAAGTCCTCCTGCGCCAGGACGAACCCTCCCGCCACGTCGATGAGAGCCATGCAGGTGGGGACGGCGCCGCTGTGGCGACGCATGTGGAGGTATTCCACCAGTGTCGGAGCGGTCCGCCGGCTTCGGTTCGCGGCCTCCCAGCACTGGGAGAGGAAGTAGCCGGTGACCGAATGCACGAAGCGCATCCACTGCATGGGTGTCGCGTGGGCGAGGAGCCGGTCCCTGAGATCGGCCAGTGCTCCCATGAATGGATCGGCGTCGTCAGGCCCTTGGCGGGGATCCTCGATGATGCGCAGGTAGTCGACGACGGTCCGGGCGAGCAGTTCGGGATCCTCGCCCGTGGAGGACTCGTCGCAGTAGGCGTCGTCGAAGGCGAAGAGCCATAACTGCCAGTCCGCGAGCAGTTGGAGGCCGACCGGTTCGCTGCGCGGGCTGGTGCGCCCTGCTAAACGCCCGACGCGCAGCCCCGAGTACTGCGCTGTCATCGCGGAGTCGAGGATGTTCATTTGCTTGGCCCAGCCGAAGGCCTGAGCGTCGACCTCGTTCGCGTAGGGGCTGATTTCCGATGCGAACGGGTAGCTCAGGTGGGGCAGGGCGAGGGGGGCCCGCAGTTTTCCTTGCATGAGTTCTCCACACAGATCGTGGGCGAGTGGGGGGCAGGATGTGCCGTCGGCACGCCAAGTCGGGTCGTACGGGCTGCCGGTGGCTCTGTGCTGCGGGAGTGGGGAAACGGAGGCCGGAACGCCGCACGCTCCGTTGGCAGTTCCGGCTTTGCCGACCAATATCTGCGGGATCGCCATGGCGCCATCCCGGCGACTTGATGATCACACGCCTTCACGAATCGCCACAACGGATCTTCCATTAAGTAGGGGGTCAGTACACTTAAAAGTTGATAGGCGATCGGTAAAGAATCGATTCATGGCACACGTGACGGCGGCCGGGACGGGTTCGAGGTGCCCGGGCAGCCTCGTACTCATAGGCTTTTCCCAGTGTGCTCCCAGGATTTTTCTCGGATCCGGGGGAAAGGTGTCAGCTGATGAAGCGCACCCCGCGTCCCCTCGGCACCCTGCGCCCGGCCCTGCTCGCCGTGGCCCTGCTGCTGGCTGCCACCACGTCCTCGGTGGCGGCAGCGGACGACGGACCGGGCCCGCTGGGCGTGACCGTGCCTGCCGCCGCCACCGCGGGGAGCGCCCGGGTGGGCGCCCTCTTCAGCGGCGGCAGCGACAGCGGCAGCGGTGGCCTGGAGGGCGGGCACTTCTGCACGGCGTCCGTGGTGCACAGCGCGGGACGGAACCTGATCGTCAGCGCCGCGCACTGTCTGGACGGCGGCGGAACGCTCCGGTTCGTGCCCGGCTACCGGGACGGCACGGCGCCGTACGGGATCTGGGAGGTCAAGAAGACCTACGTCGCCGACGCGTGGACCACGGGCCAGGACGAGGACAGCGACGTCGCCTTCGCGGTGGTCGGCGATGTGGGCGGGAAGACCGTCGAGGACGTCGTGGGCGGGGACACGTTCGCCACCGGGCGGGCGACCGGGGCGACCGCCGTGACCGTCACCGGATACCCCAAGTCCCTTGAGGCGCCGATCACCTGCACCAACAAGCCCACCGTCCAGAGCCCCACCCAGCAGCGCATCGAGTGTCCCGCCTTCACGGGCGGGACCAGCGGCAGCCCGTGGGTGAACGGGGACGGCGAGGTCGTCGGAGTGATCGGCGGCTTCGAGCAGGGCGGGAACACCGCGGACATCTCGTACAGCGCCGTCCTGGGCGACGAGGCCGCCGCGCTCTACCGCACGGCGACCGCCGGCTCGTGAGCCCCCCCGACACCCCCTAGCTGGTGAGCCCCACGGCGAGGACGGTGACGAGCCAGCCCACGGGGATCAGCGCCAGATAGGCGAGCGGGCGGTGCAGGACGGGCTTGCCCGGGTCGACGGCGATCCCGGTCGGGGACGGCATCGGGTGCGGGAGCTTCTTGAGCTTCGTGTGGGCGTACAGGTTCCACAGGAGCGTCAGCGGAGTGAAGAGAACCAGGGACACCGGGCTCCACCAGCCGCCCGCCAGGGTCTTCGTCGTCATGTCCCGGTGGATCGCGGTGGCGCAGTTGCGGCACAGCGGGCCCTCCATCTTGGAGAACCGCATCGCGATGAGCATGCCCGTGTGCTGACGGATCGTGACGTCGCCGGCGGGCTGCGCGCCACAGGTCCGGCACCCTATGTACGGGCCCTGGCCGTGCTGGGGGACCGGGGCCTGGCCGGGCTGCCCGTACGCGGAGTTCTGGGCGCCGTACGGGTTCTGGCCGTACGACGGATCCTGGGCGTACGGGTTCTGGCCGGGGGCCGGATTCGGTGCCGCGTAGCCGGGCTGGGGAGCCGCGTACCCGGGCTGAGGGGCCGCGTAGCCGGACTGCGGAGCCGCGGCGTAACCGCCTTGCGCGGCAAAGGGGTTGCCGCCGGGCTGGTTCGGATGCTGGGGCGGGGTCGCCACGTGGGGATTCTCCTTGTACGTGTTCATCCCGCCGCGCCGGGGCCGCCGCTGCACTGACGCCGGCGGACTCCTGGGCGGCGAGGAGCGGTTGACGTGCGTAGGGCATGGATCGTAGCGACCGCCGCCGACAGGGCGGGGCGCGCCCGTCTCTCTTTGTGTGTGATCATCCCGTCGCGCAGGGTGCGCCTCTACACTGACCTCGGCGGACTCCTGGGCGGCGAGGGGCGGTTGACGGTGCGTAAGGCATGGATCGTGGCGACCGCAGCCGCCGGGACGGGGCTCGCCTTCGTGATGCTGCTCGTCGTCGGCGTCTACATGGTCGCCGGGAACCTCGCCAACGGCATCGGGGGAGGGGCGGTCGGACTCGCCAAGGGGGCCGTTCCCGCCGCGTACCAGCCGCTCGTACAGAAGTGGGGCAATCTCTGCGGTGCCATCAATCCGGCACTGCTGGCCGCTCAGCTCTACCAGGAGAGCGGCTTCAATCCGAAAGCGAAGAGCCCGGCCGCGGCCGAGGGAATAGCGCAATTCATTCCCGGGACCTGGGCCACGCACGGAGTCGACGGTGACGGCGACGGCGACCGGGACGTCTGGGACCCGAATGACGCGATTCCATCGGCCGCGTCCTACGACTGCAAGCTCGCCTCGTATGTGAAGGACGCGCCGGGAAACGTCACCGAGAACATGCTCGCCGCGTACAACGCGGGGGCTTACGCGGTCATCAAGTACGGGGGCGTTCCGCCGTACAAGGAGACCCAGAACTATGTGAAGACGATCACCACCCTGGAGAAGAGCTTCGCCCGGCCCGTGGACCGGGTCGACCCCTCGAAGCAGGCGGCCGTGGCCATCGACTACGCGCAGAAGAAGCTCGGCACGCCCTATCTCTGGGGCGGCAACGGCACCGCTGACCAGGGCGGACGGTTCGACTGCTCGGGGCTGACGAAGGCCGCGTACGACAGCGTCGGGGTCAGCCTGCCGCGGGTCGCCAACGACCAGTACAACGCCGGCGCGCACCCTTCGCGGGACGAACTCCTGCCGGGGGATCTCGTCTTCTTCTCGGACGACCTCACCGATTCCCGGGCCATCCGGCACGTCGGAATCTATGTGGGTGGCGGATACATGATCGACGCTCCGCGGACGGGGGCCGTGATCCGTTTCGACCCCGTCGACACCCCGGACTATTTCGGGGCGACCCGGGTCACCGAGGATGGCGCGAAAGCATTGCCCACCTCGGTGTGAAACCCTCTTGAACCCACCCCTGAGCTGGGGCGATGGGTCTCTCTTCGATAACGTCTGAGTGATCATTCGGTGGAGGGTGGAACGTACTGAAGGGGAGTGTGCGTTCCTGTTGATGTAGCCCGGACCGAAAAAGCGGAACGTGGTGCGACCACCACGGGGGTGGCACTGAGCGGCGCACGAACATGTGCGGTCGCGGGAAATGACGACGAAGGGGCCTCAGCGCAATGGCTGGACTCGCCGAATCCGGTTCCAACCCCGACGTCGGTCTGCTGTACGACATCAATGGCCTGGCCAAGGACGCGCCGCAGTGGTTCGACCGCGGCATGGAGTTCGTGGGTGAGTACGGGCTGCTGCTCGCCATGGTGGTGCTCGTGCTGTGGTGCTGGCGGGGCGTGCGGCAGCGGGGCGGCGAGGACGCGGCGCCGTCCGTGGCCGCGCTGGTCTGGGCGCCGCTGGCGGCCGGAATCGCCGTGCTGGTGAACGTGCCGATACGCGGCTTCGTGGAGCGGCCCCGGCCCTTCGTCGACCATCCGGGGCTCGACGTCCTGGTGTCCGGCAAGAACGACTTCTCCTTCGTCAGCGACCACGCGACGCTCACCATGGCGATGGGCGTCGGTCTCTTCGTCGCCAACCGCAAGTTCGGTCTCGCCGGAATCGGGCTCGCGCTGCTCGAAGGCTTCTGCCGGGTCTACATGGGCGTGCACTACCCGACGGACGTCATCGGCGGCTTCGCCCTCGGCACCGCGGTCGCCCTGCTGCTCTCCCCGCTCGCCATGGCGCTGCTGACGCCGGTCACCAAAGCGGTGGAGCGGTCGGCTCGGGCGGGGTGGCTGATCCGGGCCCGGGGTTCGGTCCCCGCCGAGCGGGACCTGCTGATCCCGGGCACCTCGACGGAGCTCCCGGAGGACCGGGACCTGGCGGCGTAGCCTCCGGCGCCTGCGGGACGGCTACAGCGCCTGCGGGACGGCTACAGCGCCTGCGGGACGGCTACAGCGCCTGCGGGTACGTGAAGAAGTGGTTGGGGTCGTACTGCTTCTTCAGCGCGGTCAGACGGGTCGCCGCATCGCCGTAGTACGCCTTGCGCCAGTTCGTGAGCGTGGGGTCGGTGTAGTTCTGGTACGCGGCGCCCGAGGCGTGGCCGCGCATCGCCGTGTGGGCGGAATTCAGCCAGGACTGGGCCGTCGTACCCGAGGTACCCGCCTGCCACGAGGCGATGTACTGGGCGAGCATCCGGGAACGGCGGTGGACGAAGGCCGTCGCGGTGGGCGAGACCCGGTTGACCGCCCCGCCGAGCGCGGTGAGCGCGATGCTTCCCGCGCCGCCGCGGACCCCCGACATCTGGTGCAGGAGCGTCTGGATCCCGGCGGCCGAGATCGACCGGTCGAAGAAGTCCGAGCGGGCCGCGTAGGTCTCCCGGCCGAGGGCGCCCTGCGGGGAACGGCCCGGAGTCGAGCCCGGCAGATGGCACTGGGCGTCCGTCGCGAAGGACGAGCAGCCCGCGTACACCTCCATCGAGTCCTCGTACGACCGCCTCTTCAGCGACACACTGCGCGCGGGGGCGCCGATCCGGTCGGCGAGCCGGTCCACCGCGTTCTGCAGCTCGCCGTAGGTGCCGAGGGAGAAGGCGGCGACGGAGATCGTGGGGGTACCGCCCGCCGCGTTCGCGAGATGGCACGAGGACCAGATCTCGTCCGGCTGGTCCGGGCCCCACTCCTGCCACGCCTTCACCATGGCGGCGGCCTTGGACCAGGGCCAGGACATGTACGCCGAGACGGCCTGGGGCGCGGGGTGGGTCTTGAACTGGAGCTCGGTGACGATACCGAAGTTGCCGTTGCCCGCGCCGCGCAGGGCCCAGAAGAGGTCCTTGTTCTCCGTCGCGTTCGCGGTGAGCTGCTTGCCGTCGGCGGTGATCAGCGTGGCCTGGGTGAGGCTGTCGCAGGTCAGGCCGTACGCGCGGGAGACCACGCCGTGGCCGCCGCCGAGCGTCAGACCGGAGACGCCGACGGTCGGGCAGGAGCCGGCGGGGATCGTGACGCCCTTCGCGGCGAGCGCGCGGTAGACGTCGATCAGCTTGGAGCCGGCGCCGACGACGGCCGAACCGCCGGAGGAACGGATCTTGTTCAGCTTGGAGACGTCGATGACGAGGCGGCCGTTCCCGGAGGACCAGCCGGCGTAGGAGTGGCCGCCGTTGCGGATCGCCACGTTGATGTGGTGCGCGCGGGCGTAGGAGAGCGCGGTGCGGATGTCGTCGGTGTGCGACACATAGGCGACCGCGGCGGGCTTCAGGGAGTCGAAGCGGGTGTTGTAGAGCTGGTGGGCGGCCGCCCAGGAGCGGTCGCCCGGGCGTATCAGGGCGCCGTCCAGATCCCGGCCCAGCGCGGCCCAGTTGGCGGCCGCCCGGGTGCCGGTCGTGGTGGCGGACCGCAGATCTGTCGCCGTGGACGCGGTCTCGCCGGCGCCCGGGGCGGCGGCGGTGCCGTCGCTTCCGCCGCTGCACGCGGACGTGGCCGCCGCCGCGAGTGCGGCGGTCGCCGAGCCGATGAACGTACGCCGTTGCATGTGCGCCTCCCGTTGGTTCCCGTGGAACGAGACGGGCGTCCGGGCCCGAGGGTTCCACGGGGGCGCCGACGTGACCAGCGGCGGACGTAACCGCTACAGGACCGTGATCCCGAGCATGCGGGCGCCGGTCTCGGTACGGGGGCGGTGGCTGCTGCCGGGCGCGAAGACCACGTACGTGCCGGGGCCGTGGCGCTCCGGACCCTCGACGACCTCGCCGGAGAGGACGAAGTACCGCTCCTCGGAGGCGTGGACGTCGACCTCCGGCCACTCGGTGCCGGGCGCGAAGTCGATCAGCCAGGCGCGGGCTCGGTCGGTACGGGGCAGGCGCCGCCGGAGGATGCCGGGGGCGACCTCGTCGGGCGCTATGTCGTCCATGTGCACGACGGTCGCTTCCGGAGTGCCTTCGTGCGTGCGGGAGTTCACGTGGTGGTCGGTCATGGTGCCCACTCTGGCCGGGGCGGACCGGGGTGCGCGAGAGTCTGGAATGACACCCCTGGGTATATTCCTGCCATGCCACCGCACCGGGTCGTCGCGCTGCTCAACGAACCCCAGTCGCCCTTCGAACTCGCCTGCGCGGCCGAGGTGTTCGGTGGCGTACGGCCGGATCTGCCCACGCACTACGACTTCCGGATCTGCGCGCAGCGGCCCGGCCCGCTGCGCACGACGGTGGGGCACGCGCTGGTCGCGGAGGCCGGCCTGGCCGCCCTGGAGGACGCCGACACCGTGGTGATACCGGGATGGCAGCCGCCCGGCGCGGACGTCCCGGCGCCCGTCCTGGACGCGCTGCGGGCCGCGCACCGGCGCGGGGCGCGGATCGTCTCCATCTGCACCGGGGCGTTCGTACTGGCGCGGGCCGGACTGCTCGACGGGCGGCGGGCCACCACGCACTGGCGGCGCACGGAACAGTTCGCGGCCGCGTTCCCGGCGGTCGAGGTGGACCCGGACGTGCTGTTCGTGGACCACGGGGACGTCGCCACGAGCGCCGGGACCGGCGCGGGGGTGGACCTGTGCCTGCACCTCGTACGGCGTGACCACGGCGCCTCGTACGCCGCCGCGGTGGCCCGGAGCATGGTGCTCCCGCCGCGCCGGGAGGGCAGCCAGCTCCAGTACGTGGCGCCGCCCACCGCGCCCGCGCCGGCCGACGTCTCCCTGGGGCCGGTCCTGGAGTGGGCCCTCGGGCGGCTCGACGGTGCGCTGACGGTGGACCGGCTCGCCGAGCGGGCCGGCGTCTCGGCGCGCACCCTGGCCCGCCGCTTCGCCGAGCAGCTCGGGATCAGCCCCGGCCAGTGGCTGCTGGCCCGCCGCCTCGACGCGGCACGGCTGCTCCTGGAGGAGACCGGCCTGCCGGTCGAGACCGTCGCCCTGCGGGTGGGCCTGTCCTCCGCCGTCAATCTGCGCCGACACTTCCGGACGGCCCTGGGCACGACACCGGGGGCGTACCGACGGGTGTTCGGCCGGGACGGGGCGGACGGGGTCCGAGCGGCCGGGTGAACGAGCCTGCGGCGGCTCGGAACTAGGCGAACGGGCCGGCGGTGTGGGTTGTTGCGTCCGTGCGGGCCAGGCTGCGGGCCCGTCTGGCCGGGCCCCGCCAGCCGCAGGTACAGCGGGCCAGACAGAAGCGGCCCTGCTCGGTCGTCGTCGTGCGGTGTTCCTGGGGAGGGTTCGCCTCGTCCTGCTGCGCCACCCTGACAACGTTACCCAGCCCAAGTGAACGCCCGGTGTGCGCGTGACGGGGACTTCCAGCCGTCGTTAAGCGGCAGGGGGCCCGTGGACGGACGGACCGGCTTGGGGGTAGGCAGGCGATGGTGGAGCGCGAGCACAGGCGTACCGGGCCGACGGTCGTCGCCGTCGTCACCGCGCTGGGGGTCATGGTCGGCGGCACGGGGTGTGCGGGCGGCGGGGCCGCGGCCGAGGACGGGCGGACCGGCGCCGACTCGATCGAGGTGGTGCGCCAGTCCGCCGCCGCATTGCAGCGGGCGGGCAGTTCCAAGGCCCGTACGTCCATGGAGATGGCCACCGGCGGCACCCGGGTCACCATCCGCGGCGAGGGCGTGTACGACTACGAGGAGCGCCTCGGGCAGCTGAAGGTGATGCTCCCTCAGGACCCGGCCGGCGCCGCCGAGCACCGGCCCATCACCGAACTCCTCGCCCCGGACGCCCTGTTCATGAAGAACCGCGGCGCCGGTGTGCCCGCCGACAAGTGGGTGCGCGTCGAGACGGCGACGCTCTCCGACGGGAACCTCGTCACGGGCGGCGCCACCGACCCGTTCACGGCGGCCGAGTTGCTGCGCGGCACGCGCACCGCGGCATACGTCGGCAGGACCGAGGTGGCCGGGACTGCGGTACGGCACTATCGAGGCACCGCCGACCTGGACCTCGCCGCGCGGCGGGCCTCGGCCGGCCACCGGGACGCGTTGAAGGCGGCGGCCGAGGGGTTCGCCACCGCCGACGTCCCGTTCGACGTCTACCTCGACGACCAGGGGCGGATCCGCAAGGTCCGGCACCGGTTCAGCTTTGTCAACGGACAGCGGAAAGGTACCGTCGCGGTCGCCTCGACGACCCTGCTGTACGACTTCGGGGCACCCGTCGACGTACGGCTTCCGGGGGCCGCGGACATCTTCGCCGGCAAGATCGCCGAGCCGTAGAGCCACGGTCGAGGGGGCGGGAGCGGCCGGAATGTGCGGGGCCGGAAATGGTCCGTTGGTGCCATGCGCGTCGTGCAGGGCGCTCCCTACTCTAGGAAGTCGGTGACGGCAGGAAGAGGTGATGCACGTGGCTCCGCTCGGCGGTACGGCAGTCCAGGACCACGTGGCGCTCGCCGAGATCGAGCTGTGCGGGGACCTGATCATCGCCGCGTCGGCCGCCGGCGAGGACCGGCTCAGCCTGGAGAGCATCGACGAGGTGCTGAAGGTGGCCGAGGAGCGCGGGCGGGAGCGGGACGCGCACGCGTAGTCCGGTGCCCTCGACTCCGGTTCGGTCCGGTGATCCGCGTCGGGTGCCCGGCCGGCTGGGGTTCGCCTCGGTCCGGTGTCCGGACCGTCAGGTGCGGAGCAGGCGGCCGATCGCCTTCGTGGCTTCTTCGACCTTCGCGTCGATCTCCTCGCCGCCCTTGACGGCCGCGTCCGCCACGCAGTGGCGCAGGTGCTCCTCCAGGAGCTGGAGCGCGAAGGACTGCAGGGCCTTGGTGGAGGCGGAGACCTGCGTGAGTATGTCGATGCAGTACACGTCCTCGTCGACCATGCGCTGCAGACCGCGGATCTGGCCCTCGATACGACGCAGCCGCTTGAGGTGCTCGTCCTTCTGGTGGTGATACCCGTGCACGCCGCGGTCGTGGTCCGTCACGATCTCCTGCGGCTGGCCGGAGGGCGCCGTCGCGCCGGCCTCGGTGGTCGTCATCGCGTCCTCCTGCTGATCCGGTCGGCGAACCTGTCGGGTTCGCCGGTTACATATACCCCTGGTGGGTATATGGTATCGAATTTCGCTGGGTATAGGGCCCTTGCCCGTTGCTGGGGCCCGACCCTGTGCTGAGCACTGTGCCTGATGGGCGACACTGGGAGACGGCCGGTTAGCCGTGGCCGGATGATGCGCCTAGCATCAGCCTGACCGAACCAAAAGGACCCCGAGGACCCCACGTGCGCTTTCGTCTGACCCCCAGGGAGACGAGCTTCTACGACATGTTCGCCGCATCCGCGGACAACATCGTCACGGGCTCGAAGCTCCTCATGGAACTGCTCGGGGCGGACACCGCCGGCCGGGCCGAGATCGCAGAGCGTATGCGGGCCGCGGAACACGCCGGCGACGACGCCACGCATGCGATCTTCCACCAGCTGAACTCCTCGTTCATCACGCCGTTCGACCGCGAGGACATCTACAACCTCGCCTCGTGCCTCGACGACATCATGGACTTCATGGAGGAGGCCGTCGACCTGGTCGTGCTGTACCAGGTCGAGGAGCTTCCCAAGGGAGTGGAACAGCAGATCGAGGTGCTGGCCAGGGCGGCGGAACTGACCGCCGAGGCCATGCCGAACCTGCGGACCATGGACAACCTGACCGAGTACTGGATCGAGGTCAACCGCCTCGAGAACCAGGCCGACCAGATCCACCGCAAGCTGCTGGCCCAGCTCTTCAACGGCAAGTACGAAGCCATCGAGGTGCTGAAGCTCAAGCAGATCGTGGATGTGCTGGAGGAGGCGGCGGACGCGTTCGAGCACGTGGCGAACACGGTGGAGACCATCTCCGTCAAGGAGTCCTGACCCCTTCATGGACACCTTCGCTTTGATCGTGACCATCGCGGTCGCGCTCGGATTCACGTACACGAACGGCTTTCACGACTCGGCGAACGCCATCGCGACCTCGGTGTCCACGCGGGCGCTGACCCCGCGGGCCGCGCTCGCCATGGCGGCCGTGATGAACCTCGCGGGTGCCTTTCTCGGCAGTGGCGTCGCTCACACCGTCAGCAAGGGTCTGATCCAGACACCCGAGGGTTCCAAGGGAATGGGGATCCTCTTCGCGGCGCTGATCGGTGCCATCGTCTGGAACCTCGTCACCTGGTACTTCGGTCTGCCGTCGTCCTCCTCCCACGCGCTGTTCGGCGGCATGGTGGGCGCGGCGCTCGCGGGCGGCACCACCGTCTACTGGTCCGGTGTCCTCGACAAGGTCGTCATCCCGATGTTCATCTCGCCGGTGGTCGGTCTGATCGTCGGCTATCTGGTGATGTGCGCGATCATGTGGCTCTTCCGGAAGTCGAATCCGCACAAGGCCAAGCGGGGGTTCCGGATCGCGCAGACGGTGTCGGCGGCCGGGATGGCGCTCGGGCACGGTCTGCAGGACGCGCAGAAGACGATGGGCATTGTGGTGATGGCGCTGGTCATCGGGGATGTCCAGGGCTCGGACGACCCCATTCCGGTGTGGGTGAAGATCGCCTGTGCGCTGATGCTGTCGCTGGGCACGTATGCCGGTGGATGGCGGATCATGCGGACGCTGGGGCGCAAGATCATCGAGCTGGATCCGCCGCAGGGCTTCGCCGCGGAGACGACGGGGGCGTCGATCATGTTCGCCACCGCGTTTCTGTTCAAGGCGCCCATCTCCACTACGCACGTGATCACTTCCGCGATCATGGGCGTGGGGGCCACGAAGCGGGTGAACGCGGTGCGGTGGGGTGTTGCCAAGAACATCATCCTGGGGTGGTTCATCACGATGCCCGCGGCCGGGATTGTGGCTGCCGTCAGCTTCTGGATCGTGAACGTGGCGATTCTGTAGGGCGGCGGGTTTTCGCCCCCTCCGCCCCTGCCCGACCCGATTCTGGGGGCTGCGCCCCCAGGGCCCCCATCGCCCTGACGCGCTTGTCCTCAAGCGCCGGGCGGGCTGAAACGAGGGCTTCGTGCTCGTCCTCGAGCGCCGGACGGGCTGAAATGCAGCTGGGCCCGCCCCCGTAGTCGGGGGCGGGCCCTTTTTCCTCGCGGTGGCACCGCCATGCAGCACCGCGAGGAGTATGGGGAGGCGGTGGGCTCAGCCGAAGCGGCCCGAGATGTAGTCCTCTGTCGCCTGGACCGACGGGTTGGAGAAGATGCGCTCCGTGTCGTCGATCTCGATGAGCTTGCCGGGGCGGCCGACCGCGGAGAGGTTGAAGAAGGCGGTGCGGTCGGAGACACGGGCGGCCTGCTGCATGTTGTGCGTCACGATGACGATCGTGAAGCGCTCCTTGAGCTCCCCGATCAGGTCCTCGATCGCGAGGGTGGAGATCGGGTCGAGGGCCGAGCAGGGCTCGTCCATGAGGAGGACCTGGGGCTCGACCGCGATGGCGCGGGCGATGCACAGGCGCTGCTGCTGACCGCCGGACAGGCCCGAGCCGGGCTTGTTCAGCCGGTCCTTGACCTCGTTCCAGAGGTTCGCGCCCTTCAGGGACTTCTCGACCACGTCGTTCAGCTCGGACTTCTTGTACGAGCCGTTCAGGCGCAGGCCCGCCGCCACGTTGTCGAAGATCGACATGGTGGGGAAGGGGTTCGGGCGCTGGAAGACCATGCCGACCGTGCGGCGTACGGCGACGGGGTCGATGCCCTGGCCGTAGAGGTCCTCGTCGTCCAGGAGGACCTTGCCCTCGACGCGACCGCCGGGGGTGACCTCGTGCATCCGGTTCAGGGTGCGCAGGAACGTGGACTTGCCGCAACCGGAGGGGCCGATGAAGGCCGTCACCGAGCGGGGCTCGACGGTCATGGAGATGTCTTCGATCGCCTTGTGGGCGCTGTAGTAGGCGGTCAGCCCGCTTACGTCGATTCGCTTGGCCATGTCACTCACTGCTTCTTTCAAGGGGTTCGGGTCGCTGAGTGGCCGCTTCAGCGGCCCGTCCTCGGGGCCTTCCAGCGGGCGATGCCGCGGGCCGCCAGGTTCAGGATCATGACGAAGGCGATGAGGGCGAGTGCCGCCGCCCAGGCCCGGTCGTAGGCGGCGCCGGAGCCAGCGCTGTTCGCGTACTGCTGGTAGATGTACAGCGGCAGCGAGGCCTGTGGATCCTTGAACGGGTTGGTGTTGATGAACCCGGTACCCCACACCAGCAGGAGTACCGGAGCGGTCTCACCCGTGATGCGCGCGACCGCGAGCATCACGCCCGTGGTGATGCCGCCGATGGAGGTCGGCAGGACCACCTTCACAATCGTGCGCCACTTCGGGACACCCAGCGCGAGGGAGGCCTCGCGCAGCTCGTTCGGTACGAGCTTGAGCATCTCCTCCGTGGAGCGGACCACCACGGGCATCATCAGGATCGACAGGGCCAGCGAACCGGCGAAGCCGGAGTAGCCCATGTCCAGGATCAGGATCCAGAAGCTGAGGACGAACAGGCCGGCGACGATCGACGGGATGCCCGTCATGACGTCGACGAAGAAGGTGACGGCCTTGGCGAGCCTGCCCCGGCCGTACTCGACCAGGTAGATCGCGGTCAGGACACCCACCGGCACGGCGATCACGGTGGCGATGCCGACCTGCTCCAGCGTGCCGATGATCGCGTGGTAGATACCGCCGCCGGGCTCGGTGTCGGCGACCACGCCCATCGAGTGGGTCAGGAAGTAGACGTCGAAGACCTTCACGCCGCGCTTCGCGGTCTCCCAGATCAGGGAGGCCAGCGGGACGATGGCGATGAGGAAGCAGACCCAGACGAGGCTGGTCGCGATCCGGTCCTTGGCCTGCCGGCGGCCCTCGACGCGCGCCGCGATGACGTACGTACCGAAGACGAAGAGAAGCGCGGCGATCAGGCCCCACTGGACGTGGCTGTCGAGGCCGCCGGCCAGGCCGATCCCCACGGCGAGGACCACGGAGCCCACGGCGATCGCCCACGGCCCCCACTTGGGCAGGCGCGCGCCCTGCAGGGCGCTGGGGCGCTTTTCGGTGACGGCTGCGTGGCTCATGCGTTGGCCCCCGAGTACTCCTTGCGGCGGTTGATGATGATCCGCGCCGCGCCGTTGACCAGCAGCGTGATGACGAACAGGACGAGACCGGAGGCGATCAGCGCGTCCTGGCCCAGCTCGGTGGCCTCGCTGAACTTGCTCGCGATGTTCTGGGCGAAGGTGCCGCCGCCCGGGTCGAGCAGGCTCGCGTTGATGTCGAAGGTCGGGGAGAGGACCGTGGCGACTGCCATCGTCTCGCCGAGCGCGCGGCCGAGGCCGAGCATCGAGGCGGAGATCACACCGGAGCGGCCGAAGGGCAGCACCGACATGCGGATGACCTCCCAGCGCGTGGCGCCGAGGGCGAGGGCCGCCTCCTCCTGCGTCTGCGGGACCTGGCGGAAGACCTCGCGGCTCACGTTGGTGATGATCGGGAGGATCATGATCGCGAGCAGGATGCCGACGGTGAGCATCGAGCGCGGGGCGCCGCCCTGCCACTCGAAGATGCCGGTCCAGCCGAAGTAGTGGTCGAGCCAGCCGAAGAGGCCGTTCATGTGCGGCACGAGGACGAGGGCGCCCCAGAGGCCGTACACGATGGACGGCACGGCGGCCAGCAGGTCGATCACGTACGCGATGGGCCCGCCGAGCTTGCGCGGAGCGTAGTGCGTGATGAACAGGGCGATGCCGACCGCGACCGGGACCGCGAGGGCCATGGCGATGATCGCCGAGACGACCGTGCCGAAGGCCAGCACCGCGATGCCGAAAACCGGCGGGTCGACGGTGGTGGTCCACTCGAAGGTGGTGAGGAAGTTGCCGTGGTCCTTGCTGATCGCGATGGTCGCGCGATAGGTGAGGAAGACCGCGATGGCGGCCATGATCACCAGCAGGAAGATGCCGGAACCGCGGGAGAGACCGAGGAAGATCCGGTCTCCGGGGCGGGTGGCGCCACGGCTCGCGCGCTTCTGCTGGTCGGCGGAAGGCGCTGGTGCGGGGGGAGGTGCTTCAGGGTTCTGTGTCGATATGTCCATCAGGAGTCTCCGGTCTGCGGAGCCGTGGTGGGTGGCGGCTCCAGGCGGCGGTGCACCGGACGGTGCGGCCCGCCTCGGCGAGGCGGACCGCACGCTCAGGTCAGCTCAGGCCCGAGATGGTCTCGCGGACCTTCGTGATGATCTCGTCGGGGATCGGCGCGTACTTCGCCGTGGCCAGCTGCTGCTGACCGTCCTCGCTCGCGATGTAGGTGAGGAAGGACTTGGTGGCGGCCAGGGTGTCGGCCTTGTTGCCCTTCTCGCAGACGATCTCGTAGGTGACCAGGGTGAGCGGGTAGGCGCCCTCCTCGGTCGGCTTGTAGTTCAGCTCCAGCGACAGGTCCTTGCCGGTGCCGGCGACCTTGGCGGTGGCGATCGCCTTGGTGGCGTTCTCCACGGTGGCCTTGACCGGCGTGGCGGCCTCGGTCTTCAGGTCGACGGTGTTGACGCCGTCGCCGGCGTAGGAGAGCTCGAAGTACGAGATCGCGCCGGTGGTCTGCTTGACCTGCTGCGCCAGACCGGAGGAGCCCTGGGCGGACTGGCCGCCGGAGGCCTGCCAGGCCTTGCCGCCCGAGTACTTCCAGTCGGACGGGGCGACGGCCTTCAGGTACTTGGTGAAGTTGTCCGTGGTGCCGGAGTCGTCCGAGCGGTGGAACGTCTGGATCTTGGTGCTGGGGAGCTTGGCGCCCGTGTTCAGCTTCTTGATCGCCGCGTCGTCCCAGGTCTTGATCTTGCCGTCGAAGATCTTGGCGATCGTCGAGGCGTCCAGGGTCAGGCTGTCCACGCCCGGCAGGTTGTAGCCGATCGCGATCGGGCCGCCGACCATGGGCAGGTCGATCGCCTTGTTGCCGCCGCAGGCCTTCTCGGCAGCGGTGACCTCTTCGGGCTTCAGCGGCGAGTCCGAGCCGGCGAACGCGGTCTGGCCCTGGGTGAACGCCGTGACACCGGCGCCGGAACCCGTCGGGTTGTAGTTGATCTGCACGCCCTTGCAGGAGGCGGAGTACGCCTTGATCCAGGCGTCGATCGCGTTCTTCTGCGCGGAGGACCCGGAGGCCTGCAGCTGCCCCTTGGCGTTGTCGCACTTGATGGCGCTGTTGGCCGGGGCCGAGCTGGAGCCACCGTTGCTGTTGCCGGTGTCGTCCGAGCCGCACGCCGTGAGGGCCAGGGCGCCGGAGACGGCGACCGCGCCGAGCGAGAGGGCGCGAAGCCGGTTCGTGCGCTGAAGCTTCACTTTCGGGAGTTCCTTCCAGGAGCCGCCGTCGGGGGGCGGCGTGCGAAGTCGGTGTCGTGTCGTGCGGGCGCCACGTCCGTGAAGCGGCCCGCACCGCGTAAGGCCGAAATTAGGCAGAACAGGTGAAGGCGCCGATGGACGAAGGTGAACGGGGGGTGAACCCCTGCGGACGGTGCGGTGAGGTCACGGAACGCTCACGTCGAGGACACGGGTCGGTTTCCGACAACTCGGATCACACGGGCAACTCTAGGCAACCGGGCGTAATCGCTCAGGTTTCCACGCGAGGGGGCAAGAGCCGTATGCGGCCGGGGGTCGCCGTACGGGGTGGACGAGGCGCTCTAGGCGAGGTGCAGGGCGCTGAGCAGGGCGCCGACCAGATCCCGGTCCCTGGGCTGGGTGAGGCGGTGCCGGGCCGCCGAGGGGGTGAGCCACAGCACGCGGTCCACCTCGCGGTTCGGCGTGAAGTGACCCTGCGTGGCCTCGGCGGCCCAGTAGCGGACCTCCTTCGGGCGGCCGCCGGTGACATAGCCGAGGGTGGGCAGGACGGCACCGGGCGTGGCCGCGTACCCCGTCTCCTCCCCGACCTCGCGCAGCGCGCCGGTCAGGGCGTCCTCGCCGGGCTTGAGCTTGCCTTTGGGATGGGACCAATCGTCATATTTAGGGCGATGGACCAGACAGATCTCCAGCTCCCCGTGGACGGGGGAGCGGCGCCACAGGACGCAGCCGGCGGCCAGGATCGTGGTCTCGTCGGTCATGAGACGCCTCCCTCCATGTGTGGCCGGATCTCGCGGTGGGGCGCCTGCCGGTTCACCGGGCCCCCGACGGTTCACGGGGCGTGCACGGTCTCCTTCGCCCAGGACTGCTGGAAGGCGAACCGGGCCGCCTCGACCTCGTGTCGCTGGTCGGCGTGGAGCACTCCGAGGGCGTACGCCGTCGCCGGGGCGATGCGGGGGGTGCGGGCCGCCGACGCCGCGGCCGACGCCGCCTCCGCCGCGTCCCGGTGCCGGTGCAGGGCGCGGCCCGCGTGCAGCAGGTGGACGTCCACGGGGGCCTCCTCGCCGTACAGGACCTCCCGGGCGTAGCGGTGCAGGCGCAGCAGCAGGCGGACCTGGTGCCAGGGGGCGTCCTGCGGCTGGGGCGCCGTATCCGCGGAGAGGCCGTGCACGAGGGCCTCCGCGTTGTAGGGGTGGCCCGCGGTGATCAGTGGCAGGGCGGCGACCGCGTCGCCGAGGCGCTCCTCGGCCGCGGCGGCCGGCGGGCGCAGGTCGGCGGTGGTCGCGGCGGGGGCCAGGGGGACCTCGCTGGCCAGTACGGCGACGCTGTCGGCGACCGCGTGGAAGCGGGAGGAACCCAGCGCCTGGAGGGCCGCCGAGTGGGCCCGGGTGCGGGCCAGGGTCAGCTGGCGCTCCAGCAGTGCGCCGGCCTTCGCGGCGCCCACGGTCAGCTGGCCCCGCTCGGGGATGCCGCCGGACCGGTCGCGCGGGCCGGCGCCGGGTTCGGTCGTGCCGAGCGACCCGGCCGCGCGGCCGGGCATCGCCGACTGGGCCGGGAAGGCGGACGAGCCCGAGAGCCGGTGCAGGGCCAGCAACAGCCGTTCCTGGCGGGCCGCGTACGCGTGCTCCCGTGCCAACGTGCCGGACAGCCACGCCAGTTCGGGGCGCATGGCCTCGGACCAGTCGGGGTCGAGCAGGGGCCGGAAGGTGTGCAGGGTGCCGCTGATCCGGCGGGCCGAGCGGCGCAGGGCGCGCGCCGCGTCGACGGCGGCCGGCGAGGAGTTCTCCCCCGGCCGCGGTTTCGTCCGGGCGGCGGGACTTCCCTCGCCGCCGGTCTCCCGGTGCCGGCGCAGTGCGCGGAGGAACTCCGTTGCCTGGGCCCGCAGGTAGCCCGCGAGGGCGTCCCCGGACACCGGCCCGGCCAACGGGTCCGTGGGGTCAAGGTGTTGCTGTGCCACGCCGGCGCCTCCGCGCGTCTATGAGCATCTCCTGGACGTTGCGCAGGGGCTGGCCGTCCGGGTCGGTCGCGTGCCGGGTCCACTCGCCGTCGGAGCCCAGGTGCCAGGAGGAGGTGGTGTCGGACATGCCGGTCTCCAGGAGCCGGCTGAGGGCGGCCCGGTGGGCCGGGTCGGTGACCCTGACCAGTGCTTCGATCCGGCGGTCGAGGTTGCGGTGCATCATGTCGGCGCTGCCGATCCACACTTCGGGTTCGCCGCCGTTGCCGAAGGCGAAGAGCCGGGAGTGTTCGAGGAAGCGGCCGAGTATCGAGCGGACCCGGATGTTCTCGGAGAGGCCGGTGACGCCGGGGCGGACCGCGCAGATGCCGCGGACCCACACGTCGACCGGGACACCGGCCTGGGACGCGCGGTACAGGGCGTCGATGATCGCCTCGTCCACCATGGAGTTGACCTTGATGCGGACGTAGGCGGGGCGGCCCGCCGCGTGGTGCTGGGCCTCCTTGTTGATCCGGGCGATCAGGCCGTCGCGCAGGGACTTGGGGGCGACCAGGAGCCGGCGGTAGGTCTCGCGGCGGGAGTAGCCCGAGAGTCGGTTGAACAGGTCGGAGAGGTCCGCGCCGACCTGCGGGTCGGCGGTCAGCAGCCCCAGGTCCTCGTACAACCGGGCGGTCTTCGGGTGGTAGTTGCCCGTCCCCACGTGGGAGTAGCGCAGGAGGGTGTCGCCCTCCTGCCGGACCACCAGCGACAGCTTGCAGTGGGTCTTCAGACCGACGAGCCCGTACACGACGTGGCAGCCCGACTCCTCCAGCTTGCGGGCCCACTTGATGTTGGCCTGCTCGTCGAAGCGGGCCTTGATCTCGACCAGCACGAGGACCTGCTTGCCGGACTCGGCCGCGTCGATCAGCGCGTCGACGATCGGTGAGTCGCCCGACGTCCGGTACAGGGTCTGCTTGATGGCCAGTACGTCCGGGTCGCCCGCCGCCTGCTCCAGGAAGGCCTGGACGGAGGTGGAGAAGGAGTCGTACGGGTGGTGGAGCAGGACGTCCCGCTCGCGCAGGGCGGCGAAGATGTCGGGCGGCGACGCCGACTCGACCTCGGCGAGATCGCGGTGGGTGCCCGCGATGAACTTGGGGTACTTCAGCTCGGGGCGGTCCAGGGCGCCGATGCCGAAGAGGCCCGTGAGGTCCAGGGGACCCGGCAGCGGGTACACCTCGGCCTCGCTGATCTTCAGCTCGCGGACGAGGAGATCGAGGACGTACCGGTCGATGGACTCCTCGACCTCCAGGCGCACCGGCGGTCCGAGGCGGCGGCGCATGAGTTCCTTCTCCAGCGCCTGGAGCAGGTTCTCGGCGTCGTCCTCCTCGACCTCGAGGTCCTCGTTGCGGGTGACGCGGAAGGTGTGGTGCTCCAACACCTCCATGCCCGGGAACAGCTCCTCCAGGTGTGCCGCGATCACGTCCTCCATGGGGACGTAGCGGTTCGGGGCGGCTTCCAGGAAGCGGGAGAGCAGCGGCGGGACCTTGACGCGCGCGAAGTGGCGGTGGCCGCTGACCGGATTCCGTACGACGACCGCGAGGTTCAGCGAGAGGCCCGAGATGTACGGGAAGGGGTGCGCGGGGTCGACCGCCAGCGGGGTCAGCACCGGGAAGATCTGGTGGCGGAAGAGCGTGAAGAGGCGGGCCTGCTCCTTCTCGGTCAACTCGCTCCAGCGGACCAGGTGGATGCCCTCCTCCGCGAGCGCGGGGGCGACGTCCTCCTGATAGCAGGCCGCGTGCCGGGCCATCAGCTCGCGGGAGCGGGCCCAGATCATCTCCAGCACTTCCCGGGGCTGGAGCCCCGAGGCGGACCGGGTGGCCACGCCGGTGGCGATACGGCGCTTCAGGCCCGCCACCCGGACCATGAAGAACTCGTCCAGATTGCTGGCGAAGATCGCCAGGAAGTTCGCTCGTTCGAGGAGGGGCGTGTTCGGGTCCTCGGCGAGCTCCAGCACTCGTTCGTTGAAGGCCAGCCAGCTGCGCTCCCGGTCCAGGAACCGGCCCTGCGGCAACTGGGGGCCGTCCTGGTCCGCCTCCTCGTACGCGTCGAGGTCGGCGTCGATGTCGGGTTCCAGGTCGGAGACCGCCGCCGCCACGGTGTGCGGGCGGTGCGCGGCTATGGAGCCCACGGAGGGCTGCGGGTGCTGGACCTGTGCCTGAGCGCTGGGCTGGTTCATTCCCCCATTCTTCCGCGCCGGGGGCGAGACAGGCGCGTCGGACAGGGCGGGCGGGAGGGCGGTGACGAAGCGACCGCTTCCCCCGGCCTTCCCGTTCTCCGGGGGCGGCGAGTGCTCGGGCACGGCGGGGTTCATTCGCCGAGGGTCGCAAGCTCGTCTGAATCGATGGTTACGGCGACATGACGTGCGGGATATCGGGGGGCGGCTCCCGGGGGTCCAGCCGGACGGGGGAGGGAGCGGCTCCCGGGCGTCCGGCCGGACGGAGAGGGGCTGGCTTCCGGTGTCCGGCTGGACGGGGAGGGGCGCTCCAGGGTGTCCGGCCGAAGCGCCCGTACGTGCGGTGCACGGCCGGGAGCCGGTACGTCCCGACCCCCGCGCGGGACGTACCGGCCGGGGGTCGTGCCCCCGAGCGGCGGCCGGGATCAGGCCGTCCGGCGCCTCAGCACGGCGTATGCGGCGAGCGCGGCCGACACGGCGAGGGCGAGGACGACGCCGGACTCCACCAGCTGGAGCGGCCAGAAGTGGGACCGCGGGTGGTAGTCGGCCCAGAAGTCGCTGATGTGGCCGTCGGTCATGCAGCGCTTGATCTCGGCCGCATCGGCGCGCTCCACACAGGCCGTGTTGTTGCCGATGCGGATGCCGTCGGTGGTGATCACGCCGTGCTGGAGCGTGAGGGCGTCCTCCGGCGGGTTCAGGGCCCTGGCGCCGGTCACGGTGACCGCGGGCCACAGGCTCGGGCGGTACTCGTTGCCCAGCACATACACGACGAGCAGGGCGGCGAAGGCGGCGCCCAGGGCGGGCAGCGAGCGGCGCAGCAGCAGGCCGGCGAGGGCGCCGAAGGCCAGGCCGCACAGGGCGTAGGCCACGGTGACCGGGCCGTCGGCGTGGTAGACGTCCGCGTCGTACCAGGGGGCCCAGACGAGATCCTGGCCGCCCTGCCACATCAGCCGGTGCAGCGGGACGAGGACGGCGGTCCCGGCGGTGACGAGCAGTGCCGGGACGGCCAGCTTGGCGGTGAGCCAGCGGGCCGGTGAGACGGACTGGGTCCAGGAGAGCGCGGCCGTCCCGCTCTCCAGCTCGCGGCCGGTCAGGGTCGCGCCCGCCCAGACGGCGACGAGGAACGGCAGATGGGCGACGACGAGGGTGCTGAGCGCCACCACCGAGCCGTACTGGTCCTGCCAGGGGCCCGAGACGGTGTCGCAGTTGTCCGTGCTCACGGGGCAGTACGTGCGCGAGTTCGCGATGTCGAATCCCGGCCCGTACGCCCACAGCATCGCCGCGGAGGCCACGACGACCAGCGCCAGCCAGAACCGCAGTGCGGGGCGGTGCACGCGCAGCACGGTCCAGGTCAGGCCCCGGACGGTGCCCTTGACGGCGACTGCGCTCATACGGCGGCCTCCTTGGCGGCGGTGCCCGCGCCGCCGGTGCCCGTCGTGTGCCGCTTGAGCACCCGGAAGGCGGCGAGAGCCGTGAGCGCGGTGAGGGCGAGGACGGCCCCGGTAGCGGTGAGCTGGAGGGGCCAGTAGTGGGAGGCGGGCTGGATGTCGCTGTAGAAGCCCGTGAGGTGGAGCCGGTCGAAGGTGTCGGCGCAGGCCGTGGACGGGCCCCAGGCGCTGCCGCAGCGCGGGAGGGGCAGCTGGTTGCCGGTGGCGTCGACGACCCCGCGGTCGGTGGCGAGGCCTCCGTACCAGGGGCCTTCCTTGAGGGGGGTGATGGTGGTGACCGCCGGCCAGAACCAGGCGCGGTACCAGTTGAGGACGAACGCGAGGGCCCCGGTGAGCAGGAACGTGACGGCCAGGGCGGGCAGCGGGCGGCGCAGCAGCAGACCGGTGAGGGCGCCGGCGGCCAGGCCGAACAGGGCGAGGGCGACCGTGGTCGGGCCGTTGGCCTGGAAGACCAGGATGTCGCTCCAGGCAAGGCTGTTGGCGCCCCGGCCGGCGTCCCACATCAGGTGGTGCAGTACGACGAGCAGGGCGGTGCCCGCGGTGATCACGGCGGCCGGCACCGCGAGCTTGGCGGCCAGCCAGCGGGCCGGGGAGAGCGACTGGGTCCAGGCGAGCTGTGCGGTGCCGGTCTCCAGCTCGCGGGCGGTGAGGGTGGCGCCGGCCCAGAGCGCGACGAGCAGGGGGACGAAGGTGACGGCGTAGTGGGCGTACAACGAGTAGTCCTTGAAGGCGACGTACGCGCCGTTGTCGTACGCGCAGGAGTAGTCGCAGGCCTTGAGGCGCTGGTACGCCGTGACCGCGGGGTCGGCGAGCGAGCCGTACGCCCACAGCATCAGCGCCGCGACGGCGGCCACCGCGACCGCCCAGACGTACAGGGCGGAGCGGTGCAGTCGCAGCATCGCGCGCAGGGTGCCGAGGCGGACGGGCGTACCGCCGGCCGGTGCCCGGGTGTCGGTGGCGCTGAGCGTGGTCATACGGCGGGCTCCTGGGCCTCGGTGCGGGCGGTGTCGTCGAGGATCAGGTCGGGGGCGTCGGGGCTGCGCAGATGCGCGAGCACCAGCTCTTCGAGGGAGGGGGCGGTGGTCTCGCCGCCGTCGGTGAGCGGGCCCCGCGGCCGGACGAGCGCGGTCACCTGCCGTCCCGTGGTGCGGGATTCGACGACGGTGTGCGGGGCGAGGTCGCGGCTCGGGCCGGTGGTGAGGGTGTGCGCGGCCAGCAGGCCGTCCAGGTCGCCGGCGAGGCGCACCCGTCCGCCGCCTATGAGGATCAGGTGGTCGCAGGAGTTCTCCAGCTCGGCGACCACGTGCGAGGACATCACCACGGTGGTGCCCCGCTCGGCGGCCTCCGCCAGCAGGATCCCCATCAGTTCGTGCCGGGCGAGCGGGTCGAGGTCGGCCATCGGCTCGTCCAGGAGCAGGAGTTCGGGGCGCTTGGCGAGCGCGAGGGCGAGCGCGACGCGGGTGCACTGGCCGCCCGAGAGGGAGCGGATCCGGGCCTTCGGGGGGAGCTGGCCGGCGGCCACGATCCGCTCGGCGGTGGCGGTGTCCCAGCGGGCCGGGTTGAGTTCGTGGCCCAGCCGCAGGGTCTCGGCGACGGTGAGGTGCGGGTAGAGCGGCTTGTTCTGGGCGACGTACGCCACGCGCTCGCGGGCCGCGCCAGGGTTTCTGCCGAGCACGGTGAGCCTGCCCTCGGTGGGCGCCAGCACGCCGGCCGCGAGGGCGAGCAGCGTGGACTTGCCCGCGCCGTTCGGCCCGACGACGGCGCAGACGCGTCCGGCGGGGAGCCGGAACCCGCACTCCCGCAGGGCCCAGCCGCCCCGGCGTCCGAACCGCTTGCCGAGCGCGGCCGCCTCCATGGCGGTGTCCGTCATTCCGTGTCTCCCTTGAACTGTTCGTCGAGTACGGCGGTGAAGAGCGCGGCCACGTCGTCCCGGTCGAGCCCGGCCGCACGGGCCCGGGACGCCCACGCGACCAGCTCGGCCTGCAGCGGCGAGTCGGCCGGGGCGGCGCCCAGCGACTTCCGTACGAAGGTGCCGAGGCCGCGTCTGGCCTCGACCAGGCCCTCCCGCTCCAGCTCGCGGTAGGCCTTCAGGACGGTGTTGGGGTTGATGGCGGTGGCCTCCACGACCTCGCGGGCCGTGGGGAGCTTGTCGCCCGGCTCGAGCAGACCCAGGCGGAGGGCCTGCTTCGTCTGCTGGACGATCTGGACGTAGGTGGCGACGCCACTGCGCCGGTCGATGCGGTACTCGACCACTCGGACAACCACCCTTTCACTAATTGAGTAGTGAAAGGGTGGTGCAAGGGGGTGGGAGGTGTCAAGTGCCTGGGGCGGTGGCCACAGAGGTGCGCGGTAACCTCCGTGGTTCGCCGTTGAGTTGACGTGCGCATGTGAAGAAGGGGGACTCCGTGTCCACGCCTCCGCCGCCGCAAGGTGGCTATCCGCCCTATGGGCAGCAGCCGTACCAGGGCCCGCCGCAGCAGCCGTACCAGGGGCAGGCCCCGTACCAGGGGCAGCCTCAGTTCCAGGGGCCGCCGCAGTACCAGGGTGCGCCTCCGCATCAGGGTGCGCCTCCGCATCAGGGGCAGCCGCCGTACGGTCAACAGCCGTACGGGCAGCCGCAGTTCCATCAGCAGCCCGCGCCGCCCGCCCGGCCGCGGTCCGCGTTCAACTCGCGCTCGCCGCTGTTCAAGGTCGCCACGTTCGCCGTCGCGGCTCTCGCCGTGGGCGGCTACTACCTGGTGAACGGCTTCGACCACAAGACGCCCAGCACCTCCGCGGACACCAGCGAGTGGACCGCGTCCGTCGGCGACTGCCTGACGAACAACGGCTCCCAGTCCAGCCCGGACATGGAGGTCGTCGGCTGCTCCAGCAGCAAGGCGGAGTACCGGATCGAGCAGACCGGTTCCACCAGCGAGTGCGAGGACGGACAGCTCAAGTACACGAAGACGCGGCGCACCACGACGCTGCTCACGATGTGCATCTCGGAGATCAAGAAGTAGATCTCCCGCACCGTCGACGAGCCCCCCGTGAACCGATCCGGGGGGCTCGTCCGATGATGGGGCGTGAGGGATAAGAGAAGCGACGGGGAGCTGCTGCGGGTCATCGCGGCGGACGGGGACCGGCGCGCCTTCGAAGAGCTGTACCGGCGGTACGCGCCCTGGCTGACTGCGCGGCTGCGCGGCCGCTGCGCCGACGCCGGGGTGGTCGACGACGTGGTGCAGGAGACGTTCCTCGCCGTGTGGCGCGGCACCGCCCGCTACCGCGAGGAGGGTGACGCGGCCGGCTGGCTGTGGCGCATCGGCTCGCGCCGGCTGATCGACGTGCTGCGCGGCGACGGGGCGCGCGGACGGCTGCGCCAGACGCTGGCCCGGCTGCGGCACCGGGACGAGGCGTCCGCCGAGGAGCGGGTGCTGGCCGGTGTGGAGCACGGCGACCTGGCCGGCGCGCTGACCCGGCTGTCACCCGAACTGCGGGCGGTTCTCCAGGCCACGGTCGTCGAAGGCCTCACCACCCGGGAGGCGGCCGTCCTGCTCGGCATTCCGCCCGGCACGGTCAAGACACGGGCCTCACGCGCCCGCAAGCAGCTGCGGGAGGCGTTGGCATGAGGACGCACGAGAACGACGGACGCGACGGATGCGACGGGCGGGACGGGCACGGGCGCGACGGGCGCAGCGGGCGGGTCCCGGATCCGGCTTCGGGCGGAGCGGCGGATGCGGCCGGTACGGGCGGCCCGGGCGGCCGGGGTGCCGCCGACGGGGGTCGGGAGGGCGCGGGTGCCGGCTGGCACCTGGACGAGGACGACCTGCGCGCCTACGCGCAGGGCAAGTTGACGGTGCCGCGGCTGTGGTCCGCCGACACCCACCTCGCCGCGTGCGCGCCCTGCCGGGAGGGGCTCGCCGGTGTCAGCGATCCGGTCGCGCTGGACTCGGGATGGGCACGGCTGGACGCCGAGCTCGACGCGCCGCGGCCGGGGTTCCTCGAGTCGGTGCTGGTGCGGACCGGGGTCGCCGACCACACGGCGCGGCTGCTCGCCGCCACGCCCGTGCTGCGGCGCGCCTGGCTGGGTGCCGTGCTCGCCGTCCTGATGATGACGGTCGCGGCGTCCTACGCGGTCCAGGGCGCCGAGTCGCCCACGCTGTTCCTCGCCCTCGCGCCGCTGCTCCCGCTCGCCGGGGTCGCGCTGTCCTACGGGCCCGTGCTCGATCCGACGTACGAGATGGCCGTCGTCTCGCCCACGCACGGCTTCCGGCTGCTGATGATCCGCACGGTCGCCGTGCTGGCCACCGGAATCGGGCTCAACGGCCTGGCCACGCTCGCGCTTCCCGCGTACGGGCTGCGCGCGGCCGCCTGGCTGCTGCCCGCGCTCGCCCTCACCGCGCTCGCCCTCGCGCTGACCCCCCGGCTGGGGCCGGTCCTCGCACCCGCCCTGGTCGGCGGGGCGTGGCTCGGGCTGCTGCTGGCGGCCGACCACAGGAGCGAGGGGACCCTTGTGCCGTTCACCGCGGCCGGACAGGGCGTCGCCGCGGCGGTGGCGGTGCTCGCCGCCGCGCTGCTGTACGCCGTCCGGGACCGCTTCGACTCCACCACTGCCTTCATCGACAGGAGCGCCGCATGACCTCCGCCTTCCCGGGGGCCGCCCCCACCGTCTCGGCCGCCGGACTGACCCTCCGCTACGGCGGCACGCCCGCCCTGGACGACGTGTCACTGCGTCTGCAGGACGGTGTGACCGGTCTGCTGGGGCCCAACGGCGCCGGCAAGACGACCCTGTTGCGGGTGCTCGCGACCGCGCTGCCCGCCGACCGCGGGGCCTTCACCGTGCTCGGACACGACCCGGGCACGAGCGCCGGACGCCAGGACGTACGGCGTTCGCTCGGCTATCTGCCGCAGACTCCCGGATTCCACCCGGACTTCTCGGCCTTCGAGTTCGTCGACTACGTGGCGATCCTGAAGGAGCTGACGGACCGCGGTGCCCGGCACGCAGAGGTGCGCCGGGTGCTCGCCGCCGTCGACCTCTCCGACGTACGCGGCAAGCGCATCAAGAAGCTCTCCGGCGGCATGCGGCAGCGGGTGGCGCTCGCGGCCGCACTCGTCGGCGACCCCGGGTTCCTCGTCCTGGACGAGCCGACCGTCGGACTCGACCCCGAACAGCGCATGCGCTTCCGGGAGTTGATCGCCCAGGCGGGTGAGGGCCGGACCGTGCTGCTCTCCACCCACCAGACCGAGGACGTGGCGATGCTCTGCCACCGGGTGATCGTCATGGCCCACGGGCGCATCCGCTTCGAGGGCACCCCGGCCGAGCTGACCGCGCGGGCGGCGGGCCGGGTGTGGAGCAGTGGCGAACGCGACCCGGGCGCGAAGGCCGGATGGCGTACGGGCGCCGGCACCTTCCGCAACGTCGGCGACCCGCCCCAGGGTGCCGACCTCCTCGAACCCACCCTGGAGGACGGCTACTTGCTCACCCTCGACGGCGAGTCCGCGGAGGTGTCGGCATGAGCGGCACGGTCATGACCGCCCCCGTGGACAGAGAGCTGTCCCCCCAGGCGGACCGGCGGCCCCGAGCGGCGGCGATGCTCGCCCTCGCCCGCTTCGAGGCCCGCGAACTCACCCTGCACGTACCGGTGTTCGTCTTCTTCACCCTGTATGTCGCCTACACCTGCTGGGGGCTGTGGTCCGGCCGCGAGGGCATGGACGCCTTCCCGGCACTCCAGGATGCCGACCGTGCCACCCAGGACCGGCCGATGCTCGTCGGCATAGCGCTGTTCGTCTGCGCCAACCGGGCCGCCCTGCGCTCCCGCCGGCGTGGCACCGACCGGCACTTCGACACGCTGGTCATGGAACCGTGGCGGCGCACGGCGGCGCACGCGCTGTCGGCCGTGCCGCTCGCCGCGGCCTGCGCCCTGGTCGTCGTCTTCGACTTCACCTGTACGGCGCTGAAGCCGGGCGCGGTCGGCCACGGCTCGGTCGCCGAACTGGCCGTGGGCCCGCTGGGGGTCCTGCTCTCCGGTGTCCTCGGCGTGCTGATGGCGCGGCTGATCCCCTCCGTGTTCGCCGTCCCGCTCCTCGCGCTCGGCGGCTTCGTGTTCGCGATCTTCGTGGCCAACGGCACGAACAACGCGCGCTGGGGGCGGTGGCTGTGGCCGGCGGTCAACGAGACCCGGAGCGATCCGCTGCCCGCCGACCTGATCGGCCGCCCCGCCGCGTGGCACGTGCTGTATCTGATCGGGCTCATCGGCCTGCTGGTCGGTACGGCGGTCCTGGTCAGCGGCGGACGTACCCGACTGATCAAGGCGGGCACCGCGCTCGCCGTCGCCGCCACCGTCGCGGGGATCGCGGGGCAGAGCGCCGGTGACCCGGCCGGGCTGGCCGACGCCCGCGAGACGGCGTCCGTCACGCCCGAGAAGGTGCAGTCCTGCGTCCCGCACGGGCGGTCGACGTACTGCGCCTACCCCGAGTGGACCGACCGGACGGCCGACTGGGCCGCGGTCGTCGGACGCGTCCAGTCCCTCGCGGGAGGCTCCGCCGGGGGTGCGCGGCTGACCGTACGGCAGCGCGTCGACGCCCGGCACGGGCTGAGCGGGGACGCGGCGCTCGAACCGTCCGGTACGCCGGGACAGGTGACCGTCGGTACACGCTGGGGCGGCAACCGGGTCCCGGAGTTCGCGGTCGCCGTCGCCTCCGTCCTGGTGGCGGGCGACGAGCGGAGCGCCGACGAGGCGTGCGGGGCCCGCGGAGTGACGATCATGTGGCTCGCGCTGGGCACGGACGCCGACCCGATGGCCACGCTCCGCCAGGTGCGCCTCGACGACAGCATCAGCGGTTCGGCGATCGCCATCACCCCGACGGACTCCGTCTGGATGACCGCCCGGCAGACCACGGTCGTACGGCAGCTCCTCCAGCAGCCGCGCTACGGCGTCACCGCCAAGGTGAAGGCCCACTGGACGGAGCTGACCTCCCCGAGGACGACCACGGCACGGGCCGCGGAACTGCTGGACCTGCCCGTGCCCAAGGGCGAAGACCAGTGCGGTGAGTGAGCCGGGGCGAGGGGGCGGGGCGGTGCGGGGCATGACCTGGGACGTGATCCGGCCCGTGTGGCGGTCGTTGCCGTGGGGGGCGCTGGGTACGGGGGCGGGCGCGGGGCTGCTGCTCGCGGGCGCTCCGCGGGGGCTCTTCGGACAGCCGGATCCCTGGCTGACCCTCAACTTCCTGCGGGCCGCGGCGCTGGCCGGTGCGCTGGGGCTGACGTTTCTGCTGGACGATCCGGCGCGGCATACGACCGCTGCCGTGCCGGTGCGGCGGCCGGTGCGGGTCGCTCTGCGCGTGGGGCTTGTCGCGCCCCTGGTCGTGGGTTGGTGGGCGGTCGCCCTCGCCCTCGTGCCGGCCGGGGCGCGTCCCCCGGTGGGGGCGGTGTCCCTCGAGGCCGCGGCCGTCGTGGTCCTCGCGCTGGCCGTCGCCGCGGCGGGCGTCCGCTTCTCGGACGAGGCCGAGCCCGGGGCGGGGGCGGCTGCGGCCCTTCTCGGCCTCGGGGTGTCGGCACCGCTGCTGGTCCCCGAGCGGTGGACTCCGTTCGTCGCCGTGGACGACGCGCGCTGGGGGGCGGCGCATCTGCAGTGGGCGGCGCTGCTGATCGCGCTGGCCGCGGCCGCCGCGACCTGCACGCTCGAACCGTGCCGGCGGCGGCCCCTCTATTCGACCGGGGGGACGCCCGTCGGCCCCGGCGGCGCGCATGCCCGCAGTTGAGACGTCACGTCTCCGTGCGGTACATCAAGTCCGTCTCGTACGTGCGGAAGCCCAGGCGTTCGTACACCGTGACGGCGGGCAGGTTGTCGGCGTCGACGTAGAGCATCGCGGTCGGCAGGCGCTGCGCGGCCAGGTGGCGGAGGCCGATCGCGGTGAGGGCCTTGCCGAGACCGCCGCCCTGGGCGCCGGGCCGTACTCCGACGACGTACACCTCACCGAGCCCCTCCTCGGCATGCACCTTCGTCCAGTGGAAGCCGACCAGTTCCTCGCCCCGGAAGGCGAGGAAGAAGCCGGCCGGGTCGAACCACGGCTCAGCCATCCGGTCGTCCAGATCCCGCTGGGTGAGGGACCCCTGCTCGGGGTGGTGCGCGAAGGCCTCCGCGTTCGCCGCGAGCCACGCCGCGTCGTCCCGCCCCGGCTCGAAGGAGCGCACGGAAACCCCGGCAGGCAGCACCGGCTCCGGCAGCTCCAGATCGGTCAACGACCGCCGCATCTGGCGCAGTTCACGGAAGAGAGCCAGACCGAGCACCTGTGCGAGGTGGCGCGCGGCGGAGTGCCCGCCGTGCGCCCAGACCCGCAGCCGCTTGCCGGAGGCGGCCAGCAGCGCCGAACCCAGCGCCCGCCCGTGCCCGTGTCCGCGATACGCCGGGTGCACCACCAGCTCGGCGGCCGGCGCCTCCACGGGGTCGGTGTCCTCCAACTGCGCATATCCCACGAGCGTCTCGCCCAAGGTCAGCAGCAGATGCCGTACGCCGGCGCGCTCGCCGCCGCGCAACTGCAGCCGCCCCTGCTCGGAAACCGCCTGCTGCCCGTCGGTCCGCGCGGCGTCCGCGAGCAGTTCGAGTACGGCCTCGGCCTGGTCGGGGGAGAGCGCGGAGCGGGTCTCGACGGAGCGGGAGATGGCGGCGGGTGCGGTGTCGTCGCTGGTCATGGATACGAGAGTACGACGCGACGATTTCCGGACAAGGAGCCGGGCAGGACCGACGCGTCTTCCTTCGGGGCGCCCCGCGGAAGTGATGGCAACCAGTCCGTAACCCGGAACCCCCTGTTGCGCTACGCGCGTTGATTCTAGGCTGCGCGCAAGCCACAGCCGTAGCACAGCTCCCACAGGGGGGAACCATGCCGCCGACGCCCCGGCACAGACGTACCCAACGACTTCTCGCCACCGCCGCAGGCCTCGCCACCGTCGGTGCGCTGGCCGCCGCGCTGCCCGCGAGCGCGGGACAGGACACGGCGACCGCCCGCCACCACCACGGCAGCGGCCGCTACCAGGACGTACAGCTGCTGTCGTTCAACGACCTGCACGGCAACCTGGAGCCGCCGGCCGGCTCGTCGGGCCGGGTGACCGAGCAGCAGGCCGACGGCACGACGAAGACGATCGACGCGGGCGGTGTGGAGTACCTCGCCACGCACCTGCGCGACGCCCGCAAGGGCAACAAGTACTCGATCACGGCCGCCGCGGGCGACATGGTCGGCGCCTCGCCGCTGATCTCCGGCCTGTTCCACGACGAGCCGACGATCGACGCGCTGAACAAGCTCGACCTGGACGTGACGAGCGTCGGCAACCACGAGTTCGACGAGGGCGCCACGGAACTGGCCCGCCTCCAGAACGGCGGCTGCCACCCGAAGGACGGCTGTTACGACAGCAGCGAGAAGTTCCAGGGCGCCGACTTCCCCTACCTCGCCGCGAACGTGACCAAGGAGAAGACCGGCAAGCCGCTGCTGAAGCCCTACTGGGTCTGGAAGAAGAACGGCGTCAAGGTCGGCTTCATCGGCGTGACGCTGGAAGGCACCCCGAACATCGTGTCGGCCGACGGCGTCAAGGGCCTGAAGTTCGGCGACGAGGTCGAGACGATCAACAAGTACGCCAAGGAGCTCCAGCGCCAGGGCGTGAAGTCGATCGTCGCGCTGATCCACGAGGGCGGCGCGCCCGCCTCGCAGTCGTACAACTACGACTGCGACAGCCCCGGCGCCGGTGACGGCATCTCGGGCCCGATCGTCGACATCGCCAAGAACGTCACGCCGGCCGTGGACGCGCTGGTCACCGGCCACACCCACCAGGCGTACGCGTGCACCATCCCGGACCCGGCGGGAAACCCCCGCATGGTGACGTCGGCCGCGTCCTTCGGCCGTCTCTACACGGACACCACGCTGACGTACGACCGCTGGACCGGCGACATCGCGCGGACGGCAGTGAAGTCGGCGAACCACGTGGTCACCCGTGATGTGGCGAAGGCCGCCGACATGACCGGCCTGATCGCGCAGTGGAAGACCCTCTCCGCCCCGATCGCCTCGCGCCCCATCGGCTACATCGCGGGCGAGATCGGCAACACCGGTACGGAGTCCCCGCTCGGCGACATGATCGCCGACGCGCAGCTGTCGTACGCCAAGTCCCTCGACCCGGAGGCCGACCTCGCGCTGATGAACCCGGGCGGCATCCGCGCCGGGCTCACCTACACCGCGAGCGGCAGCGAGGGCGACGGGGTGGTGACGTACGGCGAGGCGTACACGGTCCAGCCGTTCGCCAACACCGTCAATCTGGTGAACCTCACCGGAGCCCAGGTGGTCACCGCACTCCAGCAGCAGGTCAGCGGCGCGAACGAGGCCGCGCCGAAGATCCTGCAGATCTCCAGGGGTCTGACGTACACCCTGGACCTGACCAAGTCGGGCGCCGCCCGGGTGGTGGCCGGTTCCGTCAGGCTGAACGGTGCGGCGATCGACCCGGCCGCCACCTACCGCGTCGCGATGAACTCGTTCCTCGCGGGCGGCGGCGACGGCTTCGCCGAGCTCGGCAAGGGCACGAACGTGCTGGTCGGCGGGGACGACCTGGCGGCGTTCGAGGGCTATCTGACGGCCGGCTCGTCCGCCGCGACGCCGTACCCGGTGCCGGCCGCGGACCGGATCACGATCCTGAAGTAGGGAGCGCCGTTCGGATCGGCCGGGGCACTGACCGGTCCGAACGACACCCCTGGGGCCGTGAGGAAGATCGCATACCTGCGATAGCGGTTGCGGTCAGGGGCGGTGCGCATGGTCGGATGAGACGATGCGTACCCCCCACCGCATGACAACGCATCCCCCTGCCGACCCCCACCCCTACATCGATCCGTACGAAGAGCTCGGCGCGCTGGACGACGGCCCGCTGGAGGAGTTCCTCCACGAGGACCTGCCGCAGGACGAGGCGGCGGACGAAAACGCGGAGGAGTGGGCCCCGCCCAACCACCGCCGGGGCTCCCGGCGCCGCCGCAGGCGCTTCGCCGGCCTGCCCCTCGCGGCCAAGGCCCTCGTCGGTGTCCTGGTCCTCGCCGCCTTCCTCACCCTCGCGGACCGCTGGGCCCTGCTCTACGCCGAACACAAGGCGGCGGACGGGCTCAAGGACCAGCTGCGGCTGAGCGCGGCACCCGAGGTCGACATCGTCGGCTTCCCCTTCCTCACCCAACTCGCCGACCAGCGTGTCCACTCCGTGCGGGTCACGGTGCCGGACGTCGCCGCGGACCGGGTCTCCCTGGCGAAGGTGTCGGCGACCGCCACGAACGTACGGCTCATCGGTGGCCCGACCTCCCTGCGCGGTGCCCGGATACCGGAGCTGCACGGCGAGGTGCTGCTCGCCTTCGACGACCTCAACCGTGAACTCGGCGCCTCCCAGGTCACGTTCACCGGTCACGGCCGCGACCAGGTGCGGGCGCGCGGCACCCTGCCCGTCGCCGGCCACGACCTCAAGCTCCGGGCCGACGCCAGCATCCGGCGCGACGGCGAACGCGGTATCGCCACCCGGATCGGCGGCATGCGCCTGGACATCGGGGACCTGGCGACGTACCGGCCGGGCGTCCGCGCCTCCGAGGGCCTGCACCTCACCCCGAGCGCGGCGGCGCGGCTGAGCAAGGAGCGGCGCAATGCGCGGGCGCTGCTGTCGGTGCCGGCCATCGTGCGCCGGCTCGGCGTACCGGACGCGGCCGTCCAGGGCGCGCTGCGGGACGACACGAAGCTGGCGAGCCTGACCGGGTCGGCCCGCTTCGCCCGTCAGGCCATGGGGCTGAACCTCCTCGACGTGGCGGTCGGTCACCCCGAGCTCCTCAAGCTCCTCGGCCTCGACCCCGCGCTCCTCGACGGCCTCACCCGGCTCACCCGGCCGGTCCTCGCCGATCAGCTCTCCCTGGGCTTCCGGCTGCCGCGTCCGGCGGAGGGTGAGCTGCGACTGCGGGACGTGCGGGTGGAGAAGGACGGCATCCGTGTCCGGCTGACGGGCTCGTCCCTGTCGGTCGGGCATTGACCGTGCACCGACCAATTCAATATACCTGGCAATTGACTTGGTGAATTACAGGTGAGTGGCGTAATAAATTCTGTGTGAGGCGGGGTTCGGTTCCGGGGTCGGCCTGAATATTTGTCTTACTCGCAATTCATCGAGGTCTCAGATGAATTGGCCATTTCCGGGTTCCGCTTCCCGTAGTGTTTTTCTTGTCGAAAGCGAACAGCGCACACGACAAAGGGAATCCACCCGCAGGGAAGAGGAGAACGTCATGAGCTTCCACAAGGTCACCCCGGTCAAGAAGAGCCACAAGCCCGCGAAGCCCGCTCCGAAGCAGGAGAAGAAGAAGGCTCCGAAGCGTCCGGTGAAGCACGGTCGCTAGTCGTCCGCCACGAGGCGGGGCCCCCGGATCTGTTCCGGAGGCCCCGCCTCGGCCGTGTTCGGACGGATTCTTCAACTCGGGTTCCGGAAAGGGGAATTGACATGCAGGACGTCCGGGAGGCGTTCGCACGCTTCTGGCCGCTGACGCGCGGCGACCGCGGATGGCTGGTGCTGATCATCGGCTGTGTGGTCGTGGCCGCCCTCGCCGAGACGGCGTCGATCCTGCTCTTCGCGGAACTCACCGACCATGCGCTCAGGCACGGTGTGCTCGCCGCGTTCTGGCGGCCCGCCGGCGCCTGGCTGGCAGTCGCCGTGCTCGGCGCGGTCGTCGGCTATCTCGGCAATTCACTGGCCGTGTGGACCGCCGAGAGATTCGTGCTGCGGCTGCGCGCCAGTGTGTTCCGTCATGTCCAGGACCTGCCACCGCACTTCTTCCAGAAGCACCGCCAGGGCGATCTGGTCGAGCGGCTCACCGGCGACGTCGAGGCCATCGAGCAGATGGTGGTCTCCGGCGTCGTCGGCACCGTGTCCGCGGCCTTCTCGGCCGTCTTCTACGCCGTCGCCGCACTCTGGCTGCGCTGGGACCTCGCCCTCGCCACCTTCGTCCTCGCCCCGCTCTTCCTCATCGCCGCCCGCCGGTTCGCCGGCCGGATCAAGCAGGCCTCGCAGGACGAACGGACGGCCGACGGCGCGATCACCTCGGTCGTCGAGGAGTCCCTCGGCAACGTCGTGCTGACCCAGGCGTACAACCGCCGGCGGGCCGAGGAGAAGCGGCTCGACCGCGAAGCACGCGCGTGGATGCGGGCGTCGGTGCGCGGGGCGCGGACCAGCGAGCTGTACGAGCAGTTCGTCGAGGTCGTCGAGACCCTGTGCGTGCTCGCCGTGATCGGCCTCGGCGTCTGGGAGATCTCCCGGAACCGCATGACGCTGGGCCAGTTGCTCGCCTTCGCGGCCTTCCTCGGCTACCTCTATCCACCGATCCGCAATCTCGGCCAGCTGGGCCTGACCCTCTCCGCCGCCACCGCGGGCGCCGCCCGCATCCAGGAGATCCTGGGCGCGGAACCGGCCGTGCGCGACCCCGCGCACCCCGTGCGGCCCTGGCCCGTCCGCGGCTGGGTGAGCTGCCACGACGCGTCCTTCCGCTACCCCGGCGCCGCGCGCGAGTCCCTGCACGACGTGACCTTCACGGCGAACCCCGGCGAACTCGTCCTGGTCACCGGCCCGAGCGGCGCCGGAAAGTCGACGCTCGCCAAACTCCTGACCCGCTTCTACGACCCGACCGCGGGCGTCCTCTGCCTGGACGGGGTCCCGCTGACCCACGTACGCCTGGAGTTCCTGCGCGAGAACATCGCCCTGCTGCCCCAGGAGACGCTCATCCTGCACGGCACGATCCGCGAGAACATCGAGTGCGGCCGGCCGGGCGCGAGCGACACCGAGATCGAGCGGGCCGCCCGGGACGCGGCGGCGCACGAGTTCATCGACGCGCTGCCCGAGGGCTACGCCACCGAGATCGCCCCCGGCACCGCCACCCTCTCCGGCGGCCAGCTCAAGCGCATCGCCATCGCCCGCGCCATGCTGCGCGCGGCCCCCGTCCTCGTCCTCGACGAGCCGACCGCCGGCCTGGACTCGGTCGCCGCCCGCCGGATCGTGCAGCCGCTGCGGCGCCTGATGGCAGGCCGTACGACGATCATGATCACCCACGATCTCAGCCTCGCCCCGGACGCGGACCGGATCCTGGTGGTGGACGGCGGGCGGCTGGTGGAGACGGGCACGCACGACGAGCTGATGGCGCGCGCGGGGACGTACGCGCAGCTGGCGATGCCCGGTCCGGCGAGCGACCTGCTGCTGCCGACGGCCGGGTAGCCGCGCCTACTTGTGGGCGCGGAGCGTGTAGCCCAGCCCCCGTACGGTGTGAATGAGCCGGTCCTCGCCGTGCCGCTCCAGCTTCCGCCGCAGATACATGACGTACACGTCGAGGGTGTTGGACGTCGGCTCGAAGTCGAAGCCCCAGACCTCCTTGAGGATCTGGGTCCGGCTGAGCACCTTGCCCGGGTGGCGCATCAGGTACTCCAGTAGCGCGTACTCGGTCTTGGTGAGGTCGAGGGGCCGCCCGGCGCGGGTGACCGCGCGGCTCCGCAGATCCATCGCGACCTCCTCGAACCCGAGCCGGGCCCCCGCCGCGCCGCTGCCCGGCCGCACCGGCGGACTGCGGCGCAGCAGGGCCCTGACCCGGGCCAGCAACTCCTCCGCCGCGAAGGGCTTCGTGAGGTAGTCGTCGGCGCCGTTGTCGAGCGCGACGATGCGGTCGCCCACGGCATGGCGTCCGGTGATCATGAGGATGGGCACCGTGTGGCCCGACGCCCGGATCCGCCGGGTCGCGGCCAGCCCGTCGAGCCCCGGCATGGTCACATCCATCAGCACCAGGTCGGGCCGCCGTTCGGGGCAGGCGACCAGGTCCAGGGCCTCCCGCCCGTCCCCGGCGAGAACGGTCTCGTACCCCTCGAACCTGAGCAGCCGACCCAGCCCCTCACGCACAGCCGTGTCGTCATCGGCCAGCAGAATCTTCCGCGCCATCCGTCCAACGTGTAACGCGCGCCTGTGGCACGGCTTGGAGAGGCGTGTGCGGAGACTGGGGAGCCTGGCCGCCCGCTCCGCTTCGTCCTCTCGGGCGGCAACGCCAACGACTGCGCCCGCCTCGAGCAGGTGACAGAGCTTGGTTCGAGAGCTGTAGTCCTTGTCGGCGACTACACGGCGATCTCTAGGACTCGGCGGTTCGCGCCGCTGCCGCGTAGTCCTGGAGCATCGCTTCGAACTCGTCGGCCGCGATGTCGCAGTCCTCGAACTGCCCGTACAGATCAATGAGCCTGACGAGTTCGGGGCTGACGCGTTGTGCCGCAGCAGAAGCGGTCGCCAGACCGAACCCCGAACCCCAGCGCCGCGAGTCGGCGCGCCATGCTGCCAGGTACGTCTCCGCAGCCCCGGCTGAGGCGATGCCCATGAGCAGGGTCTCCACTGCCCGACGGAGGTTTTCGTCTCCAGCGGGCTTTCTGAAGGGGACCCAGTCATCGTCCTCGTCCAGGGTGAAGGTCCATGTGGCCTCGGCGACGGACCTGGTCACGTTTTCCCCTTCCCTGGGCCGGAACAGCTTGGCCACGGCTTCCATGATCTCATCAGCGGCCTACCGCCGCCGCAACGTCGTCGACTGCTGCTTCCACCGTCTCAAGCAGTGGCGCGGGCCGGCCACTCGCTATGACAAGGCCCGAGAGTCTGCCCAAGCTGCCGTCACCCTTGCCTCGATCCTGCTCTGGACCTGGCCTCCGACGGCAAGGCCTAGGGGATGTCGTTCGGATCAGTCCGGGTCCGCGACGCCTGGCATGGCACCTCGCCGCGTTGTCGCATCACCCGAGTACACCCAGTACGCGGGTCATGCTCCGCCTTGCGATGCACCGCACCAGGCGCCGCGGCCTGATCCGGACTGATCCAAACGACACCCCCTAGTCCAGAGCGGGCGGCGGGGTCGGCGCGCCCGGCAGGCGGATCGCGGCGAGGGTGCCGCCGCCCTCGGCCCGGGTCAGGGAGATCTCGCCGCCGGACTGCTGGACCGTGCGGGCCACGATCGACAGGCCGAGGCCCGAGCCCGGCAGGGCCCGCGCGGACGGGGAGCGCCAGAAGCGGTCGAAGACGTGGGGGAGTTCTTCGGCGGGGATGCCGGGGCCGTGGTCGCGGACGGTGAGGACGCCGTCGTTCAGCGAGACCTCGATGGTGCCGCCCTCGGGGCTGAACTTCACCGCGTTGTCCAGGATGTTCACGATGGCCCGCTCCAGCGCCGAGGGCTCGGCCCGGACGAACCAGGGCTGCAGGTCCGCCGAGATCGTCAGCTCCGGCCCGCGCAGCCGGGCACGGCGCAGCGCCGCGTCCACGGTGTCCTGCAGCGCCACCACCTGGACGCGGTCGCCCGACTGGCCCGCGTCCGACCGCGACAGCGTCTGCAAGTCGCCGATCAGCGCGGCCAGTTCCGTCATCTGCGCGGTGACCGACGAGAGGAGCGCCTTGCGGTCCGCCGGCGGGATCGCCCGGCCGGTCTCCTCGCTGCGCGCGAGCAGTTCGATGTTGGTCCGCAGGGAGGTGAGCGGGGTGCGCAGCTCGTGACCGGCGTCCGCGATGAGCTGCTGCTGCACCTCACGGGAGTTCGCCAGCGACGTGGTCATCGAGTTGAAGGAGCGGGACAGCCTCGCGATCTCGTCCTCGCTGTCCTCCTCGACCGGGATGCGGATGGTCAGGTCCTCGGTGCGGGCCACGTGCTCCACGGCCTCGGTGAGCTTGTCGACCGGGCGCAGACCGGCGCGGGCCACCCAGAGGCCGGTGGCACCGGCGCCGACCACTCCGATGCCGGAGACGAGAAGGAGGATGAGTGCCAGGTCGTTGAGGGTGGACTGGGTGCTCTTGAGCGGGACGGCGATGACGAAGGCGGCATCGCTGATCAGCACACGGCGCTCGGGATTCGGGCCGGGGATGCCGGTGACGACGAGCGGCGTCGTCAGCACCCGTACGGCGGTGCCGTTGCTGTCGGTTCCGTTCCGGAACTCGTTGACGTTCGTGTCCGGGGCCGGGTTCTTGGCCACGTCCGTGTCGTCGGACGTGACCTTCACCGTGCCCGCGGAGCCGTCGAAGGCACAGATCGTGCCGTCCTCCAGGACCACCTGCGCATAGGACTCGGAGTGCCGGTAGGTGCTGGCGTCGGACTTGGGGTCCTTGCCGCAGTTGCTGCGCGCGTCCTCGTACAAGGGGTACGCCACGGCACCCTTCTGTGCCGCCAGGTCGTTGTTCAGCTCGTCGTACAACTTCCCCTGCACGATGAACCAACAGGTCACCGAGACCGCCGCCACCGCGAACGCCACCGCCGCCGCGACGAGCAGGGCGAGCCGGGACCGGATCGGCAGGGACCGGAACCGCTTGATCACTCCGCGCCGCCCGAGCGCAGCACGTACCCCACGCCCCGCACCGTGTGGACGAGGCGCGGCTCGCCGCCCGCCTCGGTCTTGCGGCGCAGATACATGACGTACACGTCGAGGGAGTTGGAGGACGGCTCGAAGTCGAAGCCCCACACGGCCTTCAGGATCTGCTCGCGGGTGAGGACCTGGCGCGGGTGCGCGAGGAACATCTCCAGCAGGGTGAACTCGGTGCGGGTCAGTTCGACGGGCCGCCCGGCCCGGGTGACCTCGCGGGTCGCCAGGTCCATGCGGAGGTCGGCGAAGGTGAGCGCGTCGTCCTCCTGCGCGCCGATCGCCGTCGCCGCGTACGAACTGCGCCGAAGCAACGCGCGGATCCGGGCGAAGAGTTCGTCGAGCTCGAAGGGCTTGACGAGGTAGTCGTCGGCACCGGCGTCCAGGCCGGTGACCCGGTCGCCGACCGTGTCGCGGGCGGTGAGCATGAGGATGGGCGTGGTGGTGCCCGCGCCCCGGATCCGGCGGGCCGCCGTCAGGCCGTCCATACGGGGCATCTGGATGTCGAGGACGACCAGATCGGGCTGGTAGGCCGTGGCCTTCTCCAGCGCGTCCGCACCGTCGACGGCGACCTGGGTGTCGTACCCCTCGAAGGCGAGACTGCGCTGGAGTGCTTCGCGTACCGCGGGCTCGTCGTCGACGATCAGGATGCGCTGGGTTTCACGGTCGCCTTCGGCGGGGCTCATGGGCGTGGGTTCCTAGGGGTGCGGGTGGAACGGGGCTGAACTCGTTCAGCCTCGCACGTTTCCTGGCGGGGACGGAGTGCAACGGCCGGGAAGGCCGGCTCAGCCCCGCAGCGCGCCGAGCCTGCTCAGCGGGACCTTGCGGCGGTGCGGGTGGGCGCCCGACGTACGCAGGCCCATCAGCTCCGGGACCGCCAGTTCCGGCGCCCGTGCCGTCGGCGGGTGCAGCTCACGGGCCACCGCGAGGGCCAGGATGAGCCCGGCCGGGCCGTCGTCCGCGGCCGGGTGGGAGACGAGAGTGATCATGTCGACCTCCAGGGTGGGTCAAGGTCAGTCGGAGCCGCCGGCCCGCAGGGTCGCCAGGTCGGACTTGACGGTGTTGATCGGGATGGCGAAGCCGAGGCCGACGCTGCCCGCGCTCGACGAGGACGTGGCGTCCGCCGCCGAGTACATCGCGGAGTTGATGCCGACGATGTTGCCGTTCATGTCGATGAGCGCGCCGCCGGAGTTGCCGGGGTTGAGGGAGGCGTCGGTCTGCAGGGCCTTGTACGTCGTGGTGGACGATCCGGTGTCGCCGTTGAACTGCTGCCCGCCGAACTCGAACGGCCACTGACCGCTGCCGCCGCCGCCCTGCTGGCCCTGCTGCCCCTGCTGTCCCTCGTCGGTGGAGACGGTGACGTCGCGATCGAGTGCGGAGACGATGCCGCTGGTGACGGTGCCGGTCAGGCCCTCGGGGGAGCCGATCGCGACCACGCTGTCGCCGACCTTGACGGCGTCGGAGTTGCCGAGCGTGGCGGTCTTCAGACCGGAGGGCGCGTTCTCCAGCTCGACCAGCGCGAGGTCCTTCTTGCTGTCGGTGCCGACGGTCTTCGCGGTGTACGACTTGCCGTTGCTCGTCGTCACCTTGATCGCGGAGGCGCCGGAGATGACGTGGTTGTTGGTGAGGATCTCGCCGCCGCTGCTGATGATCACGCCGGAGCCGGTGGACGTCCCGTTGGACAGGGTCGCGGTGATCTCCACGATGCTCGGGCTGACCGCCGCGGCGACACCGGCGACGGTGCCCTTCTGGGCGGCGGGCACGACGGTCGTGCTCGTGCTGCTCGACGCGTTGTCCGTACCGGTGAGCTCCTGGAAGGCGTACGCGGTGCCGCCGCCCACGGCCGCGGCCGCTATCGCCACGGCGGCGAGCAGGGCCAGCGGACCCTTGGCGCGCTTCTTCGGCGCGTGCGCCGGGCCCCCCGGGGCGGGTTCCGCGGCGAGGACCGCCGTGGTGCCGACGGGCGGCTCGGCGCCACCGGAGTAGGCACCACCCGGGGCACCGCCGTAGCCGTCATGACCGCCGCCACCGGCACCCTGGCCGGAGCCCGGCCACACGGTGGTGCCCGGCTCGACGGCGACCGGCTGGACCGGCTGGTAGGCAGGCGGGGCCGGCCACTCGGGGTCGACGGAGGAGGAGGCGTGCTGCTGCTGCTCGGGGTACGCGGGCCGCTGGTCGCTGCCCTGGACGTACCCGGACTGGTCGCCCTGCTCGTGCTGCTCGTACTCGCCGCTGCGGCGGAAGCTCTCGGTCATGGAAAAAAGACTGGCGCGCCATCATGAGAGCTCCCTGAGTGCCCGCTGAGAAGCCCGACAGAACCGCGTATGCCCGATATAAAGACGCCGGGGCCCGGGAAACAGGGGGTGGGGGCGCGCCCGTCAGCGGCGCGGGGGCCTGCGCGACCGGTCACAGCCGGCCCACAGCTCCCGTACAACGGGCTCCCGTACAACGGGCTCCCGTACTACGCGCAGCCGCACGACCGTCGGACGACCAGCTGCGACGGGAAGAGCTTCAGACGCTCACGACGCGACCCGGCCACCCGGAGCCCGTCGTCCAGGACGAGATCAACGGCCGCGCGGGCCATCGCCGACCGGTCGGAGGCGATCGTCGTCAGCGGCGGATCCGTCAGCGCCGCTTCCTTGACGTCGTCGAAGCCGGCCACGGCCAGCTCGCCCGGCACGTCGATGCGCAGCTCGCGCGCGGCCCGCAGCACACCGATGGCCTGGTCGTCGGTCGAGCAGAAGATGGCCGGCGGCCGGTCCGGCCCGGCCAGCAGCTGAAGGCCGACCTGATAGGCGTCGTAGCGGTTGTAGGGCGCCTCGAAGAGACGTCCCTCGGTGGGGATCCCGGCCTCCTGCATGGCGCGCCGCCAGCCCTCGACGTGGTCGGAGACCGGGTCGCCGACGGCGGGGGTCTCGGCCGTACCGCCGAGACAGGCGACGTAGTCGTACCCGTGCTCCAGCAGGTGGCGGGTGGCGAGCTGGGCGCCGCCGATGTCGTCCGTGACGACCGCGACGTCGTCGATGGCCTCGGGCCGCTCGTGCAGCAGCACCACGCGGGCGTCCCAGGCGTCGATCTCCGCGGCAGCGTTGTCGTTGAGCGCGTGGCTGACCAGGATCAGACCGGAGACCCGCATGCCGAGGAAGGCCCGCAGATAGTGGACCTCACGTTCGGCGATGTAGTCGGAATTGCCGACCAGCACCATTTTCCCGCGCTCGGCGGCGGCCTGTTCGACCGCGTGCGCCATCTCCCCGAAGAAGGGCTGGCGTGCGTCCGGCACGATCAGGCCTATCAGCTCGGTCTTGCGCGAGGCCATGGCCTGGGCGACCCGGTCGGGCCGGTACCCCAGCTCCTTGATCGCGGCGAGAACGCGCTCGCGCGTGGCCGGGGCAACCGGCCTCGGTCCGTTGTTGATGACATAGCTGACGACGGCGGTGGACGTACCCGCCAGTCGCGCTACATCATCCCTAGTCACCTTGGCCACGCGCGGAGTCTACGCGGATGGACCTACCTCTGGGCAGGGCGTACGGCGGCTTCCTGGGCCTCCGCTGCGACCCCCGCGGCGTCGACCGCGTCGAGGTGCGCCGTCTCGTCCGCATCCTCCGGCTTTGGCTGGGCCGCCTCGGGCTTCGCCTCTCCCGCGCTCTCGGCTTCGCTCGAGCGGGAGGAGCCCCCACCGGCGCGGTCCGCCTTCTCCGGAGTGACGAATCGATAACCGACGTTCCGGACGGTGCCGATGAGCGACTCGTGCTCGGGCCCGAGCTTCGCGCGCAGCCGTCGTACGTGGACGTCGACCGTGCGCGTACCGCCGAAGTAGTCGTAGCCCCAGACCTCCTGGAGCAGCTGGGCGCGGGTGAAGACCCGGCCCGGGTGCTGCGCGAGGTACTTCAGGAGCTCGAACTCCTTGAAGGTCAGGTCGAGGACCCGGCCCTTGAGCTTGGCGCTGTAGGTCGCCTCGTCCACCGACAGATCGCCGTTGCGGATCTCCATGGGGGAGTCGTCGTTGACGATCTGCTGGCGGCCCATGGCGAGCCGGAGCCGGGCCTCGACCTCGGCGGGCCCGGCGGTGTCGAGGAGGACGTCGTCGATGCCCCAGTCGGCGGTGACGGCCGCGAGGCCGCCCTCGGTGACGACGAGGATCAGCGGACAGCCCGGTCCCGTGGAGCGGAGCAGCTGACAGAGACTGCGGACCTGCGGGAGGTCACGGCGCCCGTCGATGAGGATGACGTCGGCGCCGGGGGTGTCGACGAGTGCGGGTCCCTCCGCCGGGGCCACACGCACGTTGTGGAGCAGCAGACCGAGGGCAGGAAGCACCTCCGTCGACGGCTGAAGGGCATTGGTCAGGAGCAGCAGAGAACTCATCGCGCCCCACCTGCCTGGGTCGTCACAAGGTCATGCACGGTTCGCTTGCCCATAACGTCGGTTCCTCCTCGGTCCCTGCGAGGACGTTTGCGGCACTGCTTTCGTACTGCGTGCGGGTCCCGCGCCCTGGGAACCGCTGTGCCGGCTCCGAACCTTCGTATACCGGTTTCGTATACAACGCTCCAGAAAGCACAAAAGGACCCGGGGGCTACGCTGCCCGAGTCCTCTGCCCAGCAGAATAGCCCACATGAGCTCAGGTACGGCAGGTCATGTGACGCGATCTTCCATTCGTCCACTGGGTGAGACGGCCGGGCGTACCCCTGTGCGGACGTTTCTGCGCACGGTCGACGGGATCACGATCGATGCGGAGTACGCCCCCGGAACGCGTCCGTCCGACGACCTGGTGACCGTTCTCGCGCACGGCTTCACCGGCGATCTGGACCGCCCGCACGTACGCCGGGCGGCGGCCGTCTTCGCGCAGTACGGGGCCGTGGTCACGTTCTCCTTCCGCGGTCACGGACGCTCCGGCGGCCGCTCCACGGTCGGCGACCGGGAGGTCCTCGACCTGGCGGCCGCGGTGGCCTGGGCGCGGGAGTTCGGGCACACCCGGGTGGCCACCGTCGGCTTCTCGATGGGCGGTTCGGTGGTGCTGCGCCATGCCGCGCTGCCCGGGTCGCCGGCCGCGGAGCACGAGGGGCGCACGGAAGCGCGTCCGGACGCGGTGGTGGCGGTGAGCGCACCGGCTCGCTGGTACTACCGAGGTACGGCCCCTATGCGGCGGCTGCACTGGCTGGTAACCCGCCCGGTGGGGCGCGCCGTCGGCCGCTACGGCCTGCGCACCCGGATCCATCACCGCGAGTGGGACCCCGTTCCCGCGTCCCCGGTCGAGTCGGTCCCGCTGATCGCCCCCACGCCGCTGCTGATCGTGCACGGCGACCGGGACGGTTACTTCCCGGTCGACCACCCGCGGATGCTGGCCGCGGCGGCCGGCGGACACGGCGAGCTGTGGCTGGAGCACGGGATGGGCCACGCGGAGAACGCGGCCGACGACGAACTGCTCGGCCGTATCGCGCAATGGGCCGCCTCGGCCGCGGGCTAGCCTGAACGTGTTCACGCAGACCACTGATTGAGGAACGAGATGGCAAAGGGCACGGTGCGGTACTGGGCCGCCGCCAAGGCCGCGGCCGGTGTCGCCGAGGAGCCGTACGACGCGACCACGCTCGCCGACGCGCTCGACGCCGCACGCGCGCGACACCCCGGCGAACTCGTCCGCGTCCTGCGGCGATGCTCGTTCCTCATCGACGGTGACCCCGTGGGGACCCGTGGACATGAGACGGTACGGCTTGCCGAGGGCGGCACGGTCGAGGTGCTCCCGCCGTTCGCAGGAGGGTGACCGGAGAGCATGAGCAACCAGCCCTACGAGCCGTACGAGCCTCCCTACGAGGGGTACGACCCGTATCAGCAGCAGGCGCAACAGCAGCAGCCTCAGCAGCAGCCCGAGTGGCAGCAGTACACCCAGCAGTGGGAGGGGCAGACCTGGGAGACCCAGGCGCAGCAGCCCGTCTCCGCGGCGGACACGGCGTATCTGCCGCCCCAGGGATACAACGACCCGTCCCAGGCGTACCACGACCCGTCCCAGGCGTACCACGAGCCGTCCCAGGCGTACGGCGAGGCGCCCCAGGCGTACGGCGAGGCCTCCCCGTACGGTGCCGCCGCCCGGCCGCTGCCGCCGGAGGCACCGGCGGCGGAGTGGACCTCGGGGTACGACCCCGCCGCCTACGCGGCACCCGGCCCCGACGGCTCGGGGGGTGCGGCCGCCCCCGACGGCAGCGGCAGCGGTGACGAAGCCGCTGCCGGCTACGGTCCGCCGACCGTCACCGGCAACCCCCGCGTCACCGACGCCCAGCGCGCCCGCGCGGAGGGCCGCTCCCCGATCATCGAGCCGGGGATGCAGCCGGCGGGGCTGACCGCCCTGCTGGGGCTGCTGCTCTCCGGGGCGGCGGCGATCGGCCAGTACGCCCTCGTCGTACCCCTGGTGCTGCTGCAGGCCGTCACGGCGGCCGGCTGGTTCCGGCTGAACGGCATGTGGCCGGCCCGGCAGGGCATCGCGCTGGCCTTCGCGGGAGCCCTGGTCGCGGACGCGGCGCTGCTCGCCGCGGGCCGGGAGAACGCGCCCGCGGCGATCCTCGGCACCCTCGGGGTGTGGGTGCTGCTCGTCCTGGTGCTCCAGCTGCGCAGCCATGCCGACCCGGACACGCGGATGTACGGCCTGATGGCGACGGTCGCCTCCGCGGCGCTCGCGATCATCGCGACCGGGCACCTCGCGGCCGAGCCCGACGCCGTCACGGTCGGCGCCGCCGCGGTCGCCGTGGCGATCCTCGCGCGGGCACTGCCGCTGCCCACCGCCGCGTCGGTGGTGGTGGCCCTGCTGGCCGCCGCGGGCGCCGGTATCGCGGTGGGCGGACTCACCGACTACGGGAGCCAGGGCGCCTTCCTGGGCCTCGGCGCCGGGGTCTGCGCGCTGATCGGCCACCGGGTCGCCGGCTACGACTACCCCTCCCGCTTCGTCCACTTCACCGCGGGCGTGGCCCTGCCGCTGGCCGCCGCGGCCCCGGCCGTCTACCTCCTGGGCCGCGCCCTGAGCTGAGCGCCGGACGGGCCCCGGCCCCGTTCCGGCCGGGCTCCGGGGCGCCGGCGGATCGTCACAGCTGATCCACAACCCCGCGGGACACCGGAAATCCGGGGTCCCGCGGGATTAGGCTCCCGCTCAACGGCCACTCAGGTCGTTGGCCGGCCGCCGAGTGGGGGAACACCGAGCATGCGCGCACTGCGAATACTTCTGATCGTCGTCGTGATCCTGGGCGGCCTCTTCGTGATCGCGGACCGCGTGGCCGTCGGTTTCGCCGAGGACAAGGCGGCCGAGAAGATCAAGAGCAGCGAGGGACTGGCCGACACCCCCGACGTCTCCATCGAGGGCTTCCCCTTCCTCACCCAGGTCGCCGGCGGCGAGCTGGACGACGTGAAGATCGGCATCAAGGACTACGAGGCGTCGACCGGCGGCACGGCCGCGGCCACCGACAAGATCCGCATCGACGATCTGAGCGCCGAGATGCACGGCGTCGTCTTCAGCGGCGACTACAGCTCCGCGACCGCCAACAGCGCCACCGGCACCGCGACCATCGCGTACGACGAACTGCTGAAGACCGCCAAGTCGGATCCCATCGACCTCGGACTCGGCGTCACCGCCAAGGTGACCGGCCTGTCGGACGGCGGCAACGGCAAGATCAAGGTCGCGGTCGAGATCAGCAGGGGCGGCACGAAGCTGCCGAAGCCGGTCTACGTGCTGAGCTCGGTCACCGTCCACGGGGACACCATCAACGTGCACGCCGACGAGATCCCCAAGAACGTGGACGTCATGGGCGTCTCGGTGCCGCTGCCCGAGTCGCTGGTCCGCAATGTCACCGACTTCAAGCAGAAGATCGACGAACTGCCCGGCGGCATCCAGCTCGACAAGGTCGAGGCGGCCGAGGACGGCGTCGAGATCACGGTGAAGGGTTCGGACGTCAACCTGGTCGGGTAGGAACGGCCGGGGCGGGGGCCGGCAGGCGGGCCGGGGACCGCGCCTGTCCGAGGAGCGAGACGACCCCGTCCGTACCGCAGATGCGCGGAAGATCGTGACCCGCGACATCGGCACCCGGACACCTTGCGGATAGGGCCCGTTGGTCACCTCGTCCCACATCGCGGACGATCGCATCTCATCATGCGACACGCCGGTGACATGTCCGGCTGTCCCTCCCTACGATCGAGGGCATGAAGCGACAGGCGGATCTCACGAAGCGGCGGGCAGTCGACCTGTGCCGCGTCGCCGCCATGCTCTGTCGCACCTTCTGAGCGGAAGCCTCGTTATTCCGCATTCCGGGCCCTCGGACTCTTCTGCCGGGGCCACCCTGCGCCGTGTACGCCACCGCAGCCGTCAGCGCCGGCCGCGTACCCGCACCTCTCACTACCGCACATCCCCGCCGTAACTGCCCCGGAGGAGAACGAGCATGAGCCGCAGCGACGTCCTGGTAGACGCCGACTGGGTCCAGGCACACCTGGACGACCCGAGCGTGGCCATCGTCGAGGTCGACGAGGACACGTCCGCGTACGAGAAGAACCACATCAAGAACGCCATCCGGATCGACTGGACCAAGGACCTCCAGGACCCGGTCCGCCGTGACTTCATCGACCAGGAGGGCTTCGAGAAGCTCCTCTCGGCCAAGGGCATCGGCAACGACACGCTGGTCGTCCTCTACGGCGGCAACAACAACTGGTTCGCCTCGTACGCCTACTGGTACTTCAAGCTCTACGGCCACGAGAACGTGAAGCTTCTCGACGGCGGCCGCAAGAAGTGGGAGCTCGACTCCCGCGACCTGGTCGTCGAGGTGCCCGAGCGCGCCGCCACCGACTACAAGGCCAAGGCCCAGAACACCGCGATCCGCGCCTTCCGCGACGACGTCGTGGCGGCCATCGGCTCGCAGAACCTGGTCGACGTGCGTTCGCCCGACGAGTTCAGCGGCAAGCTGCTCGCGCCGGCCCACCTGCCGCAGGAGCAGTCGCAGCGTCCGGGCCACGTCCCGAGCGCCCGCAACATCCCGTGGTCGAAGAACGCCAACGACGACGGCACCTTCAAGTCGGACGACGAGCTCAAGGAGCTCTACGCCGAGGAGCAGGTCGACCTGGCCAAGGACACCATCGCGTACTGCCGCATCGGTGAGCGTTCCGCGCTCACCTGGTTCGTGCTGCACGAGCTGCTCGGTGTGGAGAACGTCAAGAACTATGACGGCTCCTGGACCGAGTACGGCTCCCTCGTCGGCGTGCCGATCGAGCTCGGCGCCAACAAGTAAACCGCGGCCTCCGCGACCCCTCATCACCCGAAGGACAGAACTTATGTGTGGAGCGAAGGCCGGCGGCCCCGACGCCTCGACGATCAAGCCCGGTGAGACCACCATCCAGGGCCAGGTGACCCGCGACGGCGAGCCCGTCACCGGTTACGTGCGCCTCCTGGACTCGACGGGCGAGTTCACCGCCGAGGTCCCGACCTCGGCGACCGGACAGTTCCGCTTCTACGCGGCCGAAGGCACCTGGACCGTTCGGGCCCTGGTTCCCGGCGGCACCGCGGACCGTACGGTCGTCGCGCAGACGGGCGGTCTCGCGGAGGTCGCGATCGCCGTCTGAGGCACCACATGAACGGCTGAAGGGCCGCACCCCCGGGGGTTGGACGCTTACCGGATCGGGGTGCGGCCCTTCTCTGCCGTGTACGGGCCGGTCGCCGCCGTGTCGTCCGGGCCCGCGGCGGCCTACGCTGGAGGCATGTACGCGCGACGGCGCCACGTTTACTTCGCCATGATGGGGACGTGCATCGGCCTCTTCGTCCTGGCCTGGGGAGTCGTGCGGATCTGGTCGGTTCCGGTGGCCGTCGGGATGTGTGTGGTCGCCATGGTGATCCCCCCGGTGGCCGCGATGGTGGCCAACCGGCGCGGACCCGACGACCGCTGGTGGGACGACCCGTCCGGTGACCCCAAGTCCGACGACTGGTGGGACGAGCTGGACGGCAAGAAGCGGCGGTAGTCGTAGCCGAGCCGTAGCCGTCTCGCCGGGCGGCGGTCAGTACACGAGCGCCTGGGTCCCGTCGGCCGTCACTTCCTGCACGAACACCTGGGCTCCGGCGATGCGTACGCCGGTGAGGACATCGGCCTCCGTGATCTCACGGCGGGCCGCGCACTGGGTGCACAGGGTGATCCGGCCACCCGACAGGATCGAGTCGACCAGGTCGGGCAGCGGGGCGGCGTGCGGGAGCTCGAAGGTGGCGGCGCGGCCCGGGAGCGCGAACCACGCGGCCTCGCCGGTCAGCCAGAGGGAGACATCGACGCCGCTGGCCACGGCCACCGCCGCGACGGTGAACGCCTGCGAGCAGCGTTCGGGAGCCTCGGCCCCCGCAGTCACCTTGATCACGAGCTTCTTCGCCATGTCCGAATGGTAGTCCGAATCGTGATCAACCCTCGTGCAACCCAGGACGTCCGCTGCGGGTCTCCTGTGCGCGCGGATACGGAATCCGCGATTCACGTTCTGTGGGGGGACGTCTTGGAAGTATCAGAAGCGCCCGAAGTGGCCGAAGCGTCGGTTGTGCCGGAAGGGCCGGTGGCGCCGGACGGGCCCGACGAGGACGCGCCGAACGCGTCCGCGGAGCCCGCTGAGCGGGTGCGCCGGCGTGGGCGTACGACCCTGCTGATCGCCACGGCCGCCGTGCTGGGCCTGGTCGCCGGCACCTGCGCCGGCTATCTGGTCCAGGCCGACCGTGAGCCGACGAAGCTGCCGTCGCTCTCGCAGCCGGCCGTCGCGCAGGCGAAGGGCAGGGGGCCCGAGCCGCTGGCCGCCGCGCAGGACCGCCGGATCAGGACCGACGGCGATCTGCGCAAGCTGCTGCTGAAGCGGCCGAAGGGCGCACGGGCGGCCGCGTACCCCGAGGGCACGGACGGTTGGATGAACCTCGTCGAGTACGCGGACAACTACAACCATCCGGGTGTCGCCTTCAACGACCTCGCCGACGAGGGTTTCCGGCGGGCGGCCGTCACCTCCTGGAGCGTGGGCAGCACGGACTCCGTGGCGATCCGGCTCATCCAGTACAACCAGGAGGAGAGCCTGGCCGCGTCCAGCGCGGCGAACGAGGATCAGGTGTACGCGGGCACCGAGCCCGACACCGACAGCTGGACCATCCCCGGTACTGCCGACGGCTCGGCGTACGTGCACAACAAGCCCGAGCAGAAGGCCGGTTACCTGCCCCTGTACTCGGCCGTGGCGCACGCCTGGCGCGGGGACATCGCCGTACAGATCTGGGTCTACGACACCAGGCCGATCCCCAAGGCGAAGATCATGGACCTGGCCAAGCGGCAGATGGAGCGGCTGTGAGCGAGCAACCCACGCATCAGCAGCCGACGGGTGAGCCCGCTTCTCTGGAGCCGGCGGAGCCGAGAGAGCCGGTGGCGGTCACGCTGCCCGGGACGTCTGCACCGGAGCCCGCGGCGGAGCCCGCACCGGAGGCCGCGCCGAGGAAGCCCCTCCGTCGTGGCCGTGTCGCCGCGATCGCCGGTTCCGTGCTGCTGGCCATCGCCGTCATCGGCGGCGCCGGCTACACCGTTGTCACCGTCGGCGCCGCCGACCGTGACGCGGGCGCGCCCGTGTGGCGGCTCCCGAAGGCCGCGAAGGGCGACGGTGACAAGGCCGAGTCCGCCTCGGGACTCAGTGGCGTACTCGTGCCGTACGAAGCCGACGGCTGGCGCCGGGGCCCGGACATCGCCGACTTCGGTTCCGACGCCTCGCTCAGCGGTCGTCAGGCCACCGCGCTGCGCAAGGAGTCGCTGAGTGACCTGCCCCGCTCCCAGCGGCTGCTGCTGGAGAAGGAGATCGACGAGCAGCACATCAAGGGCATGGCGATGCGCAGCTATCTGGGTACGTCGGACGACGCGGTCACCTACTTCACGGTGAGCATCGTGCTCTCCCAGATGGAGGACGGGGCCGCGGTCCGGGGCATGTCGTCGTTCCAGAACGAGTTCTTCGCCGCCCTCAAGGTCTTCCGCAAGGGTCCGAAGATCGAGGGCCACAAGAACGCCGAGTGCTTCCTGCCGCGGAAGGACGCGGACGAGAAGCTCGACGCCATGGTCTGCTCCGCCTACGAGGGTGACGTGCTGGTCAGCGCCACCGCGTACGGCGCGAAGCCACTGGACACCAAGGGGGTCGCGCAGCTGCTCCGCAAGCAGCTCGACCGCATCAGCGAGCCGGGTGAAGCGGTATGACCGAGCAGACCGAACAGCAGGCGCCGGACAGCATTGAGCGGGCCGATCAGCAGGCGTCGGACAGCACGGCGCCCGCGCCCGCGCGGATACCGGCCGAGGTGTCCGCCGAGGCGCAGACCGCGCTGCCTGCCCCGCCGCCCATGCCCGAGGCGCCGCCCGTCGTGCCGCCGCCGGTGACGAAGGACCGCCGGGTGCTGCGGGCCGTGCTGCGCTGGAGCGCCGCCGCCGTGGTCTTCGCGGCGGTCGGCACGTCGGCCGCGTACGGCATCACGCGGATGGAGCGCACCGACGTACCGGGTCTGCAGACGCAGGCGGACGGACGCTGGGACTACCCGGAGATCGTCAGGCCGCCGCTGCCCAGCGGCCGACCGGGCCCCTTCGCCGAGGCGAACCCGGCCGGGGCCCACTACGCCGACCTGCGCGAGCTCGTCCTGCCCGCCCCCGAGGGCGCGCGGGCCGACAAGGCGCTGCGCGGCACGGACGGCTGGCTGGCGAAGAAGGACTTCCTGGCGGCGTACGGGTCCAAGGACGACCGGGAGACCCTCGGGCAGCTGCTGACCGACTACGGGCTGCGACACATCGCGGCGCGCGGCTGGACTACGCAGGACGGCACGCACACCGGCGTCTACCTGCTCCAGTTCGACACCGCGGCCGTCGTGGACGAACTGGAAACCGCGGAGATGGCCCCCTACAGCTCCCCGAAGTTCGCGCTGCGCGGCGCTGCCGAGGCCCGCCAGGACGAGGGTCTTCCCGAGGAGGCGTGGCTCGAAGGCGAACACCAGTCGGTGTACGACGAGGCCAGGCCGTACGGTGCCGCGCAGGTCCGGCAGGCGTACGTGACCGCGGGGGACACCCTCGCGCTGATCGTGCAGTCCAGGAAGGGCAGCACGAAGGCGGTGCCGTTCCAGCAGACGGTGGTCCTGCAGAGCCAGCTGCTGGGCTGACCCTCCCGCAGGGCGCACCTCACGGAGAGAGCCGGGTCCCGGGCCACTAAGCTGGGACCCGGCTCTTTAGTACCGATCACCCGCTCAATCGAGGAGCACCCCGTGCTTGAAGGATTCTTCGAAGCCCTGCTCGTCCTGGTCTGCGTCGGCGTTCTCGCCTTCACCGGCCTGGCCGTGAAGAAGCTCTACCAGGGCCAGCGCTGACCTCACGACGTCCCTGACCCTCCCGACGCCCCCGACGAAAAGCTGCTCATGATCGAGATCCCGTCCGACCTCCACAAGGACCTCGTCCCGCTCGCCTTCCTGCTCGGCACCTGGGCCGGCGCGGGCGTGCACGACTTCCCCGGCTCCGAGAAGTGCAACTTCGGGCAGGAGGTCACCTTCAGCCACGACGGCCGGGACTTCCTGGAGTACCACTCGCACACCTGGGTGCTCGACGCCGACGGGAACAAGGTCAGGCCGCTGGAGACCGAGTCCGGCTTCTGGCGCATCGACGGCACCCGCAAGGTCGAGGTCGTCATGACCCGCGACGACGGTGTCGTCGAGATCTGGTACGGCGACCTGGCCGACAAGAAGCCGCAGATCGACCTGGTCACGGACGCCGTGGCGCGTACCGCGGCCTCCGGTCCGTACACCGGCGGCAAGCGTCTGTACGGGTATGTGAAGAGCGATCTCATGTGGGTCGGCGAGAAGCAGACCCCCGAGGTCGAGCTGCGGCCCTACATGTCCGCGCACCTGAAAAAGGTCGTCACCCCGGACGACGTGGAGCGCTGGGCCAAGGCCCTCCCGGACGACATGCCGGACGACGGGATCGCTTTCTTCAAGTAGTCCTAGACTTTCGGGTGTGGTGAGCACCGAGAGCACTGACTGGAAGAGCGACCTGCGGCAGCGCGGCTACCGGCTGACGCCGCAGCGGCAGCTGGTGCTCGAAGCCGTGGACACCCTCGAGCACGCGACCCCCGACGACATCCTCGTGGAAGTGAGGAAGACCGCGTCGGGGGTCAACATCTCCACGGTCTACCGGACGCTGGAGCTGCTGGAGGAACTGGACCTGGTCAGCCACGCCCATCTCGGGCACGGCGCCCCGACCTACCATCTGGCCGACCGGCACCATCACATCCACCTGGTCTGCCGGGACTGCACGAACGTCATCGAGGCCGACATCGAGGTGGCCGCCGAGTTCACCGCCAAGCTGCGCGACACGTTCGGTTTCGACACGGACATGAAGCACTTCGCGATCTTCGGGCGCTGCAAGAACTGCTCCCTCAAGACTTCAACTACCAAGTCGTAGGCTTAGGCGTATGAAGAGCCCCCTGCTGTCCCTGCCCGGCGCCGTCCCCGCCGAAGGGGTGGACGAAGGCGTCGCCGCCCACTACGGCGACCTGTTCCGTGAACAGCGCGCCCTTGCCGAAGGCACCGGATTCGTCGACCTCTCGCACCGCGGGGTCATCGCCGTCTCCGGCCCGGACCGCCTCAGCTGGCTGCATCTGCTGCTCACCCAGCACGTCAGCGACCTGCCGGCCGGCCGCGCCACCGAAGCGCTGATCCTCTCCGCGCACGGCCACATCGAACACGCGCTGTACCTCGTCGACGACGGCGAGACGGTGTGGATGCACACCGAGCCGGACACCCAGGACGCGCTGATCGCGTACCTGGAGTCCATGAAGTTCTTCTACCGAGCCGAAGTCGCCGACCGCACGGACGAGTTCGCGGTCGTGTACCTGCCGGCCGGGTCCATCGCCGAGGTCCCCGCGGGCGCCGTCGTCCGCGAGACGCCGTACGGGCGTGATCTCTTCCTGCCGCGCGCGGACCTGGAGTCGTTCGCCCAGGACACCGAGAAGCACGGCCCGGCCGTCGGGCTGCTCGGCTACGAGGCCCTTCGGGTCGAGCAGCACCGGCCGCGGCTCGGCTTCGAGACCGACCACCGCACCATCCCGCACGAGCTGGGCTGGATCGGCAGCGCCGTGCACCTCCAGAAGGGCTGCTACCGCGGCCAGGAGACGGTCGCCCGGGTGCAGAACCTGGGCAAGCCCCCGCGCCGGCTCGTCTTCCTGCACCTGGACGGCAGCGAGGTGCATCTGCCGCCGCACGGCACCGAGCTTCGCCTCGCGGCCGACGGCCCGGACGGCCGCAAGATCGGCTTCGTGACGACGGCCGTACGCCACCACGAGCTGGGGCCGATCGCCCTCGCCCTGGTGAAGCGGAACGTGCCGCTGGACGCGCCGCTCCTCGCCGACACGACGGCCGCGGCCCAGGAGGTCGTCGTAGAGCCGTAGGCCGGGTCCGGAGCGGGCGTCACATCTCCAGCAGGACCGTGAACGGGCCGTCGTTCGTCAGCGCGACGCGCATCTGCGCACCGAACCGGCCCGTGGCCACCGTCGCGCCCAGCGAGCGGAGTTGGGCGACCACCTCGTCGACGAGGGGCTCGGCGACCTCGCCGGGGGCCGCCGCGTTCCAGGTGGGGCGGCGGCCCTTGCGGGCATCGCCGTACAGCGTGAACTGGCTGATCACCAGCAGCGGGGCGTCGATGTCCGAGCAGGACCGCTCGTCGCTCAGCATGCGAACCGACCACAGCTTGCGGGCCAGTTGGGCCGCCTTCTCCTTGGTGTCGTCATGGGTGACGCCCACCAGGACGCACAGTCCCTCGCCGCTGATCTCGCCGACCGTCTCGCCCGCCACGACGACGCTCGCGCCGTCCACCCTCTGCACCACCGCACGCATGGCGCCCATCATGCCGTGCGGTCCCTTCGCATGATTTCCGGGGTCCCGAACCCCCCATCTGGGGCCGATCGGGGGCACTCGGTCACATAGCGGGCCCTTGGGGTGGCACCATGCCTGTACCGCGACGCTCAACGCGGTGGACCGCACCGGTCGAGGGGACGGCAGAGGCACATGAGCACACCGAGTACCGGGCGACCGCCCGGGTCCGTGTCATTGACCCGTACGAGCCCGCGTGCGGGCGCCCGAGGCGTGGGCGTCCCGCACCGGGCACCCGTGCAGCGCACCGACAGCCCGCTGGCCGCCGATCCGCCCGAGCCCGACCTGGCGGTGCTGGGGCTGCCCCGGCTGCGCACCCTGCGCCGGGACGCCCAGCGGGACGAGGCCGACCTCAGCTATCTGCGGCGGCTGCTCCAGGGGCGTATCGACATCCTGCGGGCCGAGCTCGCGCGGCGCGGCGGCGGGGGTCTCGCGGCGCCCGCCGGACTCCTCCCGGAACCGTCGCTCCTCGACCGGCTCCCGGAGATCCTCACGGACGCGCCCGCCCGGCACCGCTCGTCCGCCCGGCACGTGACGGTGGGCACCCCGCACGGCGAGGAGTACCGGCGGCTGGCCACCGACATGCTCGCCGAGGTCGAGCTGTCCGACCTGGAAGCCCGTACGGACGAGGAGCTCAACGCCGGGATGGGCCGCCTCGTGCGCTACGAACAGCAGGTTTCCCGGCGCCGCCAGCGGCTCCAGCACACCGCGGACGGCTGCAGCGCGGAGATCGCCCGCAGGTACCGCGAGGGAGAAGCCCAAGTGGACGACCTGCTCATGTGACGCGGCGATTCCCGTACCTGGGGGCCTTCGCGCCCCCCAGCCCCCGTGCCGCCCCGGCGCGCTCGCCCTCGATCGCCGGGCGGGCCGAGGGACGGCCCGCCGGGGATCGCGGGGCAGCGGGGGCGAGGAAAACCGCACGACACCCCCGCCGTCGGCCACCTAGCGTGGCGGCATGACGTCCCGCGATGCCATCGACGTACGCGTGATCACCGAGGCCGAGATCCCGGACTGGATCCGCGCGCTGAACACGGGATTCGTGCGATCACCGGCCGTGTCGGAGCGGGAGATCGAGGACCGGAGTGCGCACATGCTGCCGGGGCGCACACTGGGCGCCTTCGACGGCGACCGCTGTGTGGCGACCTTCCGGTCGTTCCCGCAGGAGCTCACCGCGGTCGGCGGCGCCCTCGTCCCCGCCGACGCCATCTCGAACGTGACCGTCACCGCCACCCACCGCCGCCGAGGCCTCCTCACCCGCATGATGGCCACCGACCTCGCGGCCGCGAGGGAGCGCGGGGACGTGGTGGCGACGCTGATCGCCGCCGAGTATCCGATCTACGGCCGGTACGGCTTCGGCCCCGCGACCACCGCCGTCGAGTGGACCGTCGAGGTGCCGAGGACGGGCCTGGACCGCCGTTGGTCGGGCCCGGCCGACGGCGGCCGGATCGATCTGGTGGACGGCGAGGACGTACGCAAGGCCGGGCCCGAGCTGCACGAGCGGCTGCGGCGCGTCCAGCCGGGCGCCGTCAGCCGGAACGAGCGCTGGTGGCAGGTCAACACCGGCGCGCTGGTCCTGGGCGGCGACGCGTGGACCGAGCCGTTCTACGCCGTGTACCGCTCGGCGGACGGCGGGATCGAGGGCCTGGTCTCGTACGAGTCGGACGACAACTGGGGCGCGGTGAAGCAGCCGCTCAACACGGCGACGGTGAACTGGCTGATCGCGGTGACGCCGGCCGCCGAGCGCGCCCTGTGGCAGTACCTCTGCTCGATCGACTGGATCGCCACGGTCAAGACCGGCTGGCGGGCCCCCGACGATCTGATGCCGCACTTCCTGCCCGACCCCCGCGCCGCCCGTCTCACCACGCAGGCGGACTGGCTGTGGGTGCGGGTCCTGGATGTCGTACGTGCTCTGGAGGCGCGTACGTACGGGGGGTCCGGGGTGCTGGTGCTCCAGGTCACCGACCGGGACGGGCTGTCCGCCGGGCGGTACCGGCTGGACGCGGGACCGGACGGCGCGTCCTGTGCGCCGACCGCTCAGGACGCCGAACTCACGCTGGACATGGGTGAGTTGGCGTCCCTGTGGCTGGGCGACGAGTCGGCGGTGCGACTGGCCGCCCTGGGCCGGGTGCGGGAAGAACGAGCGGGCGCCGCCTCGGTGGCCGACGCCCTGCTGCGTACGTCCAGGCGACCGTGGTGCCCGGACATCTTCTGACCTCCTGGGTCAGACCTTCTGGCTCTGGCCTTCTGGCTCTGGCCTTCCGGGCCGGGGCCTTCGGGGCCGGGGCCTTCGGGGTCTGACCTCTTGGCCGGGGTCTCCTTTCGGGATCCGGGGTGGATGGCTGTCTTTGCGTATCCGTAGCGATTCAGTTGTTGTGCGTGCGCCCGCGCACGGGTGCGGTGGGCGCGGTGGTGCGACCGGCCGGGCTCCCGGCTCCCCTCCGGAGGGGAGCCCGGCCAGCCGGACTGCCGGACGTGCGTCCGATCAGCCGGACTGGGCGAGCAGCATCACGAGGATTACGGCCCCGATGCCGCTGATCACGGTGTTCTTGGCTTTGAGGCCGATGGACAGGGCGACGAACGCGATGATGCCCATCGGTCCGTACTTCCACTGGATGAGCTGCTCGAATCCGATGGCGAGTGCGGCGATGGCGAGGGCGATGAGCGGCATGACGGTCCCTCCTTCGGGACGTCGGTGGGACGCCTTCGGGATGGGGATGTGGATCCCCCGATGAGGGCCGGTCACCCGGTTGCCGACGGAGCTGCCCGGGATGGCCAACCACTGTGAAGCTTGACCATGTTGCTCAAGTTGGTAACCAACTCCAACTGAGTTATCTCCTCTTGGATGCGTCTCATAACCACCTTCCCGGTAACTGCCCAAAGATGGCCCGAAGTTGTAGTGTTTGGTCGTGGACCCGGAACACGCCCCCGTCAACGGGCGGAAGAGGTCACCAGGGCCTCAGAGGTCACATCGCGAGGTGGCCGAGGAGCTGCGCACCCGGATCAGGTCCGGAGTGCTGCGGCCGGGACAGCGCATGCCCACCCAGGCCAAGCTGGCCGACGAGTTCGGCGTCGAGCGCGGGGCCGTACGACAGGCGCTGCGCATCCTGCAGTCGGAACACCTGCTCGCCAACGTGTCCAAGGGAAGCCCGGCGATCGTCGCCCCCGACCCGGGGCGTGGGCAGGCCGGGGACGCGGCGCCCCCGCAGCCCACGATGGTCGGGCTGGCACCCCGCCTCACCGCCGCCTTCGCGACCCCGCACGTGGCGATCGACGCCCTGTGCCTGACGTCGGTGTCGCTCACGCTCGCCATGAGCGAGCCGTTGCGCCTGATCTACGCGGGGCGTATAAAACCGGCCAAGGTCGACGTCCGGGTGCTGCTGCCCGGTCGCGACATCGATCTCGCCTTCCCGGCCCGGGTGGACGACACGGGCGACGACCGGCTGCAGCGCCGCTGGCTGGCCCAGCGCAACGCCCAGGGGCAGGTGCTGAAGCACAACCTGCTGGCGCTGCGCTCCTCGCACGGCATCGACGTGCACGTCACGTTCCGGGCGCTGCCGTTCACCCCGCCCGTGAAGCTGTACCTGCTCAACGAGTCGGAGGCGCTCTTCGCGTACTACACGCTGACGAAGCGGGACGCGGAGATCGACCACGAGTATCTGGAGATGTACGACGCGCAGGGCACCCAGTCGATGCTCTTCGCGTTCGAGCAGGGTGCCGGACTGCGGGACACGACGTTCGTGGAGCAGTCGCATCTGTGGTTCAACGCGCTCTGGGAGACCATCAGTTCGGAACTGCGGTTCACGAACTGAGGTCTCGTTTCAGGAGCCGGGGCCCGGACTCACAGGGCGGGCGCGGCGACCAGCAGGGCCAGCACGACGGCCCCGATCGAGCTGCACATGGGGCTCTTCGCCTTGATGCCGATGGTGAGCAGCAGCAGTCCGACGATGCCCATGGGGCCGTACTGCCACTGGACGGTCTGCTCGAAGCCGACGACGAAGACGGTGGAGAGGAGGGCGAGGGCCGGCATGGTGGTTCCTCCTTCGGGGGCGGGTGCGGGGCGGGTGCGGACGAGGTGCTGTCTGCATGGGGCTACTACCTGCGGACGGTGTGCGAGAGGAAGCAAAACTTCCGCCAACTCGCTGAAGTTGGCGACCAACTATGCTTAAGTTGTCCCCACTTGGCAGCTACTCATAAACAACTTTCAAACAACTCCCCATAGATGGGCGAGAGTTGTAGCGTTTGGTTGTGACCCAGGAGAACGTTGCAGTGAACGGCGACAGAAAGCGCTCACCCCAGGAGATCGCCGACGCCCTGCGCGGCCGGATCAACGACGGCCGGCTCAAGGCCGGTGACCGGCTGCCCACCCAGGCGGAACTGGCCGAGGAGTTCGGCGTCGAGCGCGGCACGGTCCGCCAGGCGCTGCGCGCCCTCCAGGACGACGGTCTGCTGAGCAACGTCAGCAAGGGGAGCCCGCCGCGGATCGCCGAGGCGTCCCCGGGCCTGGAGGTTCCCCAGCCCACGATGGTGGGGCTCGCCCCCCGGCTGGCCGAGGCGTTCGCGGTCCCGAACGTGCGGGTGGACGCGGCCTGTCTGACCGCCGAGACCCTGATGCTCGCCCTCGGCGAACCGGTCCGGCTCATCCACGAGGGCCGTATCCGCCCGAAGTCCATCGACGTACGGATCCTGCTGCCGAGCCGGGAGATCAACCTCGCCTTCCCGGTGCCCGTCGAGAGCCGTGAGGAGGGCGGCCCGGATCCCGTGCACCGGCGCTGGCTGGACCAGCGCGACGCGCAGGTGCGGGTGCTGCGGCACAACCTCTGGGCCCTGCGCGCCTCGCACGGCATCGAGGTGCACGTGACCTTCCGCGCGCTGCCCTTCACCCCGCCGGTGAAGCTGTATCTCCTCAACGGCGTCGAGGCGCTGATCGCGTACTACATGGTCACCAAGCGCGAGGAGGAGGTGGGCAGCGGAACGCTGGAGATGTACGACGCCCTCGGCGGCAAGTCCCTCCTCTTCTCCTTCGAACGGCGAGCGGGCCGGCGGGACGCCGCGTTCGTGGAGGAATCCCAGAAGTGGTTCGACGCCCTCTGGGAAACCATCACCACGGACCTGACACTCTCCTAGTGACTTCTGATGCGGCGAAGCAGACTGTTCGTGTGACGGAAGAGACGGAATCCCTGCGGGAGTTGATCGAGAAAGCACGGTTCGTGCTGTTCGATTTCGACGGTCCGATCTGTGGGCTCTTCGCGGGCCACAAGGCGGAGCGGGTCGCGAGCGACCTGGTGCAGTGGCTCGAAGGGCGGGGACTGCGTGGCCTGTTGACGGAGAAGGAGCGGGAGTCGCTGGATCCGCACAAGGTCCTGCGCGCCGTCGACCGCCGGCACTCCGGCAGCGACCTGGTGGCGGAGCTGGAGGAACGTCTCACCCAGGAGGAACTGCGCGCCACCGGCTCGGCGATGCCCACGCCGTACGCGGATCCGCTGGTCCGCACCTGGACGGCGGTCGGCGCGCGTCTCGCCATCGCCACGAACAACTCCCCGCGGGTGGTCCGCAAGTACCTCGCGACCCGCGGCCTCATGCCGTGCTTCGCCCCCCACATCTACGGACGCACCCAGGACCTCCACCTGCTCAAGCCGAACCCCCACTGCCTGCACCGGGCCCTCAACGCCCTCGGCGCAGCCCCCAGCGCCGCCCTGATGATCGGGGACACCCCGTCGGACTTCCTGGCGGCTCGGGAGGCCGGGGTTCCGTTTCTGGGCTACGCGCGTAACGAGCGGAAGGAGAAGGCGCTGCGGGAGGCGGGGGCGGGGATGATGGTGGGGTCGCTGGAGCTGGTGCTGCAGACGCTTCGGGGGTAGCCGAGGGCGGCTGGGGAGCGGCAGGCCCCGCTCGCCTGCGCGCGGAGACCTGCCCCCGCCAGGTGAGCAGGGCGAGCAGCCCCGTGATCAACTCGCTCACGTCGATGTGTACGACTCCCCCGAACACTTGGAAGTCCATGATTCCCACCCCTGCCACTTCCAGTGGACCGATCATTTGCAGTCCGATTGGACTGGTTGCCTGAATTTGGTATGCCCTACCCGGCTGATCCCTTAACTGGCCGCAAAAACGGGCCAGTTGGATGTCCGAAAGTGGCATGGATGTCGGCCGGAAGAGGTACGGTCACTGTGTGAGCGGAGAGCAGGCCGGCGAGGGCGGCGGCAGAAAGTTCTGGCATGTTGCCGAGGCGCTGCGCACCCGTATGACCGACGGCACGTACCCGATGGGCGGCCAGCTGCCGGGCCAGCGGGCGCTGGCCCTGGAGTTCGGCGTCTCCCGGGACACCGTGCAGCGCGTGCTGACCGAACTGGCCGAGGACGGCTGGGTCGCTTCCTTCGTGGGCAGCGGAACCAGAGTGATCAGGACGCAGCGGAACCAGACCTCACCGGCAGGGACCGCGCGGCCGGGGCAGAGCGTCACACTGCGCTCGTTCATCGCCGGGGCCTTCGAGCAGGCCACGGTCGCCCTGGACGTCTACACTCTGACCTCGGAATCGCTGGACGCCCACGTCCGGGTGCAGGTCGAGCGGATCCGTGACCGGGAGATCACGCCCGAAAGCATCACGCTGCGCATGCTGTTGCCGGCCGAGACGCTGGAACTGCCGTACCCGAGGATAAAGGGCGACCCGGAGGACCAGCGGGGCAAGGAGCGGCTGCACAACATCACCAAGCGGCACACGTCCTCGCTGCGTGGGGTGCTGAGGGACCTGCAGATCGACGGCCTGGTCCCCTCGGTGGAGATGGACATCCGGCATGCCCGCCTGACGCCGACGTTCAAGCTCTACGCACTCAACAGGGTCGAGGCCTTGTTCGGTCCCTATCCAATGATCGAGCGGACCATCGAGCTGGACAACCACGAGGAGGTCACGGCGCTCGACGTCCTCGGCTTCGGCGCAACGCTGACGCACCACGTCAAGGACGAGGACCCGACCTCGCAGGGCTCCGTCTTCGTGGCGAGCATGCAGTACTGGTTCGACTCCATCTGGAACCTGGGCACGGAGGAAGGTTAGGCCGACGGGGCCCGGGGCCCAGGGCGCACAAGGGTTGCTCCAGGGGCGTGCTGTAGCATTCGCGCACCGCGTGAGCAACCGCACTCGTTGGTGCGTAAGAGAGGGCGGATCCGCCTACATCTCGAACGGCCCGACACAGAAGAGTGGCCACCCGTTCATTCCCCTCGTGGTGGCCGGTGAACCCGGATTCTGGTCGTGCGAAGCACCGCCTCACGATTTACCTTTGCCTCACCTTCCTCAGCTTCCACCTGCGCAAGTCTCCAGGAGCGGCCAGTGGGCCCACGTTCCGTTCCCCGTACGCCTCCCGGGGGACGCGCCACCGCCGACCTGCCGGCGGACCTGCTCGACGATTTTGTGCGGCGGGCTGTGGCAGAAGGTGCGGCGAGCCGTGGGCACCACAACAAGAACTATGTGCTGCCGCTGACCGAACCCATGGCGCGTCTGCTGGGCCGTGAGACCGGGATGTCGTCCATCGTGCGCATTCGGCAGACCGAAGCCCTGCCCGTGGTCATCAGGACCTGGCACGACGAGTCGGCGATCCTCCGCGCTCTCCAGGGGGCCTTGCCGCATGTGCCGGAGTGCCTTGTCTCCCGCAAGAAATTCGCCATCCACAGCTATGTGGAAGGTGTTTCGCTCGCCAGTGTCTGCGGGAACGGGAAGCCCGTCGACGGGTTGGTGATCAAGGCGCTGGCGGGTCTGCTCGCCCAGATGTCGCAGGTGCGCCGGGAGGCGTTACCCCCCCTGCCCGGCAGTTGGCCGCACAACGGCAAGGACGGCCAGGGTTTCCTCCGGGCGCTGGCGTATCTCGGTGACCGTCAGATCCGGCAGTCCAATTGGGGGTCCTTTGGTGGACTGTTCGCCGCGCTGGGCATCCCGGAGGATGCGCTGATCCGACTGGCCGAGCGGGTGCCTCCCATGGCGCGTCGCCCGTACAGCCTCCTCCACGCGGATCTTCACCGTGACAACGTCATCATGACGTATCGCGGTGACCCGCCCCTGATCTGCGTCGACTGGGAACTCGCGACGTACGGGGATCCCCTGCACGACCTAGCCACACACCTGGTCCGAATGCAGTACCCGGATTTCCAGTGGGACGAGGTGATTCAAGCCTGGGCGAAGGCCATGCAGGCCGTCAGGCCCGCGGCAGTCAGGGGTCTCAGCAGCGACCTGCGGCACTACGTCGCCTTCGAACGGGCCCAGTCCGTGTTCCCGGACGTGATGCGAGCGGCCAAATCGCTGGAGAACTCCCTCGGCCAGAAGGCCTTGGACGCTGCCACGGCTTCGGTGTCCAAGGCACTGCGGGCGGCGGCCGAACCACTAAGACTGCCCAATGTGCCGAGTGAGGCCGAGATCGAGCGGGTCCTCTTCCGGTGGCAGGCATCCTGCTGGGAGCGGAGCACCCATCCGCGGGCGGTCATCAACTGGGAACCCGACAATCGAGTGAAAGAGCATCCCGATTTCCCCCATTCCGCAGTCCTCGAAGCCCTGATCTCGGAGGGCGCGGCGCCGGCCGGGCGGGTTTTCAAGGGCACCGCGCATCTCAATTCGGTCGTCCGGGTGGCGGGCAGTGACCTTCCGGTCGTCGTACGGCGCAAGGTGGCATCGGTCTGCCGCCGTGAACGTGGCTTTCTGAGTGAGCACGCGGTGCTGCGGGCCATCGAGCAGTCGGATGTCGCTGTGACGGCGCCGCGAGTCCTTGCCCTGGGCCAGAGCCATCACCTGGTCGCGCCGGACGAGAGCAATCCGAAGGACCCCTTTGCCATCCACACCTACGTGGGCCCGGCCGACAGCGATCAGCCTCCGAATCACCCCGTGCACGGACTGCTGCCGCACGAGGCGGACGGACTCGTGGCACAGCTCGTGGCGCTGACGCAGGTCGACTACAGACAACTCGATCCGGCGGCGGAGGACTCGGACTTCTACGCCTCGCTCAGCGACCGGCTGGTCTCGCTGGTGAGGGATCTGCCGAAGGAGTCGCAGCAGTTGGCGCGTGTGCTGGGCCTGCCCAACGCCGCCCGGCTCAAGGAGATCCTGTCCGCGCATCGGGTCACTCCCCGGTCGCTCAGTCTCCTGCACGGCGACCTGAATCCCTGGAACCTGGTGCGCCGTGACGACGACTTGGCGCTCACGATCATCGACTGGGAGATGGCGATGGTCGGTGACCCGCTCTACGACCTGGTCCGGCACATGCACCTCACGCCGACCAGGCCGGAGATCCGGACGCGGATGTTCCGCCGCTGGGAGCGCGACCTGCCCAGCACACACACCAAGAACTGGCAGCAGGACCGCCGGATCTACCGGTGGATCGAGGTCGTCCGTTCCGCCTATGTGGACCTCGACCGCCTGGTGACGGGCGCCAGCCTGGACGCCCCCAACGTCCGCAGGGCGGTGGACTCGTACTCGATGACGCTGCAGGCCGCCACCGCCTCGCTGGGCCTGCCCCTGCGCTGGCAGGCGAACCCCTATCTTGCCCGTGCGCTGCCGTACGGCGACCATGGCAGCAACACAGTGCTTCGGTTGCCAGTAGGTATGTGACGCACCGTCGGGCGGCCGGGCTTCAGGAGGGGGCTGCGGATGTCCGGCGTGCCGAACAGCCCGGGCGAAGCCGGTGTGGGGGAGCGCCTCAAGCGGTATCAAGCCCGCTTCGAGCCCGTCGTGACGCGTGTCCTGCTGCTGGGGATCTTTGTCACCGGGCTGACGGCCCAGTTCGTCAAGCCGGTCGGGGACGCCCTGGAGGGCAAGGCCTTCGTCGGTGGAGCACTGCTCAGCCTGGTCGGCTACGTGCTGTACGACGCGGTGAAGGACCTCACCGCATTGGTCAGGGCGCCGACCCGTGCCGTGGTGAATTCGCGGCAGCTCGGTGGCTTCGTCAGCGAGGCGTTCGGGGCCCGCAAGGTCGAGATCAGCTTCCTTGGATACACCGGAGAAACGCTCTACAACGAGCTCTACCACCGGTTGGAGGGGCTGCTCGACGTCCCTGGCCCGAGCAAGCGCATCTCCATCCGGATGCTGGTCCCGGACTTCGGTCAGCGGATGACCGTTCCCTCCCGGGTCGGTGCGAACGGGATGCCTGTGGACGACCCGGATTTCCGCAAGCGCATGGAGAGGCGGTGTCAGGAGTACGACGGGATACTGTCCGGGCTGGCCGAGCGGCTCACGGCCGATGGCAGGGTGACCGTCGAGTGCGAATACCGCCTCTATGTCGGCATCCCGCGGGACAAGATCTGCATCTTCAACAGGGAGCAAGTGCTGCACGGGCTCTACAACCTGGCGGCGCGGATGCGTCTCCCTCCCCTGGACTCCGAGTTCTACGACCCCAAGGGCTACAGCACGGATCTCAACGTCTGGACCCGGGAGGGAACGTCCGCCGCAGAGGCAGCCGTCTCCACCTGGGCCAAGCACTTCGACGACTTGTGGAGTCTGGCCACGGTGCCTCATTGGCGCCGGACCGCCGGCACTTGATCCGCGCTCACACCTTCAGCACCACCTTCCCCACCAACCCCCGGCCCTCAATGGCCGTATGGGCGTCGGACGCTCGGTCGAGGGGGAAGGCTTCCGCGATCACCGGGCGCAGGCGGCCGGCCGCCGCTTCGGTCAGGGCGGTGGACGCGAGGCGGGTGCGGTCCGGGTCGGGGAACTGGAGGTCGGCGATGCCGAAGAGGGTGATGGCGCGGCGGGCGGCCGCCGCCGGGTCGACGGGGGTGAAGCCGCCGGTCGGGGCGCCGTGGGCCGAGAAGCGGCCCCCGCCGGCGGTCAGGGGGAAGGCCGCGGCGCCCAGCGCACCGCCCACGCCGTCCAGGACCACATCGGCGGACGGGTCGTCGCCGCCGAGGGCCGTACGGGCGGCGGACGGCCAGTCGGGATGCGTGGCGTCGACCGCCGCGTCGGCGCCCAACTCCCTTACCAGGGCGACTTTTTCGGGGCCGCGAGCCACCGCCACCACCCGGGCGCCCCGGGCGTGGGCCAGTTGCACGAGGAGGGTGCCCATGCCGCCGGAGGCGCCGAGGACGAGGACACGGTCGGTGGGGCCGACGCCGGTCAGCTCGATCAGGCCCGCGGCCGTCACGCCGTCGTGGACCAGGGCGGCGGCGGTACGCAGGTCGAGGCCGTCGGGGACCGGGGTGAGGGCCGACATCCGCGCCACCGCGCGCTCCGCGTAACCGCCCGTCACGAAGGCGGTCACCCGCCGGCCCAGCCGGCTCGACGGCACCCCCGGGCCCACGGAGCTCACTATCCCCGCCACGCCCCCGCCCGGCACGTACGGGAACGTCACCGGGAAGAACTCACGGCCCCAGCCCGACCTGATCTGGGACTCCACGAAGATCGTGTCCACGTATGCGACATCGATCACCACCTCGTCCGGGCCGGCGACCGGGTCCGGGAGCTCCACCGGCACCAGGACCTCCGGACCGCCGAACTCCTTCACCTGAACTGCGAGCATCGTGCTCTCCCCAAAGTCGGTACGTGACTGTCGGCGCGTGACTGTCGGCGCGTGGAAGCCGGTGCGTGGGATTCGGTACGTGCACCGGATTCGTGCGTATGCGATGCAGTCTTCGACCTCGAGTTCGGTTGAGGTCAAGGGGGCATGTCCGGTCGAGGGGCCACGGCGGGGGAGCCGCGGCGGTCGGGGCGGGGCGCGCGCGGTGCGTACGCTCGTCGCATGGGTGAGATCGGGCTGCGCGAGCGCAAGAAGCAGCGGATGTACCAGGCTGTCTCCGACATCGCGATCGGCCTCTTCCTGGAGAAGGGCTTCGACGCGGTGTCCGTCGCCGAGGTGGCCGCCGCCGCCGAGATCTCCAAGCCGACCCTCTTCCGGTACTTCCCGACCAAGGAGGATCTCGTCCTGCACCGGTTCGCCGATCACGAGACCGAGCCGGCCCGGCTGGTCGCCGGGCGGGCCGCGGGGCAGTCCGTGACCGGTGTCCTGCGCGAGCACTTCCTCGCCGGGCTGGAGCGGAGCGACCCCGTCACCGGGCTCAGCGAGGCGCCCGAGGTCCTCGCCTTCCACCGGCTGCTCTACGGGACGCCCTCGCTGGCGGCGCGGCTGCACGGATATCTGGAGCGGTCCGAGGCCGCGCTCGCCGAAGCGCTCGGCGGCGACCTCGACGCCCGGCTCGCGGCGGGACAGATCACCGCCGTGCAGCGCGTCCTCGCCATGGAGAACTGGCGGCGGATGGCGGGCGGGGAGACGGTGGCCGCGGTACGGGAGGACGCGGTCGCCGCGGCGGAGCGGGCCTTCGAGCGGTTGGGGCGGGCGGGCGTGGGCGGATAGGGGTGTACCGGCGCGCGGACGTACGGGTGCATGGGTGTGCTGGTGGCGGAGGTGTCGCCCCCGGGCGCCGGCCTCGGATGCCGGCCTCGGATGCCGGCCTCAGATGTCGGCCTCGGGAGCCGGCATCCGTCCGCGGCGCCGACACTCGTAGTGACCAAGTAAAAAATTTAACTCGGTTACGTTATTCCGTTACGCTCTCTGGAATGACGTCACTCGACCTCGCGCACGCCCTCACCCACGAACGCGCCCATCACGACGCCTGCCGTGCCGCCCTCGCCGCCATGGTCGAAGGGGCCCAGGAACAGGTCGTCACCGGCGAGGACGTCTCCGCCTCCGGTGCCGACGCCGAGGTCCTCGGCTACCGGCTGCGCAGCCACGCCAAGGAGCTGCGCGAGCTCCCCGAGGGGCCGTTGTTCTTCGGACGGCTCGACTTCGACGAGTCCGGGGACGACCACGCCGGGCAGAGCTACCACATCGGCCGGCTGCGGATCACCGAGCGGCCCGCCGCCCCGCCCCTCGTCGTCGACTGGCGTGCACCCGTCTCGCGCGCCTTCTATCAGGCGAGCGCCCGCGACCCGCAGGGCATCGCCGTGCGCCGCCGCTTCGGCTGGGCGCCGGGCAGCCGGGGCGCCTCCGCCGACCTCACCGGCCTGGAGGACGAGCACCTCACGGACGGCGACCAGCCCCAGCGCGGCGACGGCACCCCCGGCCGCATCCTCACCGGTGAGATCGAGCGCCCTCGCGTCGGCCCCATGCGGGACATCGCCGCCACCATCCAGCCCGAGCAGGACGATCTCGTACGAGGGGACCCGGCTGCCTCGGTCTGTGTGCAGGGCGCCCCCGGCACCGGCAAGACGGCGGTCGGACTGCACCGGGCCGCCTACCTCCTCTACACCTACCCGCAGCGCATCCAGCGCGGCGGCCTGCTGATCCTCGGGCCCAACCGCACCTTCCTGTCGTACATCTCGGAGGTGCTGCCCGCCCTCGGGGAGACCGGCGTACGGCAGTCGACCCTCGGTGACGAGATCGCGCGCCATCCCGTCACCGGCGAGGACGGCGAACCGGCCGCGCGCGTCAAGCACGACGCCCGGATGGCGCAGGTGCTGCGCCGCGCCCTGTACGCGCGGGTCGCCACCACGGGCGCCAACTCCCTCGCCGTACCGGACGGTTCGTACCAGTGGCGGATCCCGGCCGAGGCACTCGAACGGATCGTGGACGGCGTACGCGCCGAGGAGCCGCCGTACGCGACCGGGCGGGAGCGGGTGCGGACGCGGGCGGTGCGGTACATCCAGGCGCAGGCCGAGCGGCGCGCCGGGCCGCCGACGAACGCCTGGGTGCAGCGGATCTCCCGGGCCCGCGCGATCACCGCGTACGTCGATGCCGTCTGGCCCCGGGTGCGGGCGGAGGAGGTGCTGGCCGATCTGCTCGCCGGCCCGGACGCGCTGGCCGCGGCGGCGGACGGGCTGCTCGACGCGGACGAGCAGAGGGCGGTCCTGTGGACGAGGCCACCGCGCTCGTACAAGTCGGCGCGCTGGTCCGCCGCCGACCTGGTCCTCCTCGACGAGGTCGCCGGACTCCTCGAACACCCGCAGGGATACGGCCACTTGGTCGTGGACGAGGCGCAGGACCTGTCACCGATGGAGTGCCGGGCGATCGCGCGGCGGGCCGCCTTCGGGTCGCTGACCGTACTCGGGGACCTGGCGCAGGGGACGACCCCGTGGGCCGCCCGCAGCTGGCCCGAACTCCTCGCGCACCTGGGGAAACCGGACGCCGCCGTCGTCCCGCTGACCACCGGCTTCCGTGTCCCGGAGGCGGTGGTCGGGCTCGCCAACCGGCTCCTGGACCAGCTGGCGGTGGACGTACCGCGTGCTCGATCCCTGCGCAGGGACGGGCAGTTGAGGATGCTGGAGGGCGACGACGTGCCGTCCCTCACCGTACGCGCCGTGCGCGAGGCGCTGACGCACGAGGGCTCCGTCGGGGTCATCGCGGCCGACGCGGATGTCGTACGGGTCCGGGAGGCGCTCGGCGCGGCCGGGATCCCGTACGCCGGTCCCGACGAACTCGGCGTGCGGGTCGCGGTGTTGGCCGCGAGCGTCGCCAAAGGGCTCGAGTACGACCACGTCGTGGCCGTCGAGCCGGCGGCGATCGTGGAGGCGGAGGCGCGGGGAGCGCACCGCCTGTACGTGGTGCTGACCCGGGCGGTCTCCCGCCTCGATGTGGTGCACGCACGTCCGTTGCCGTGGTGATGTGGTGCATGCGCGTCCGTCGCCACGGTGAGGCGGTGAGGGGCGCGTCGCGTCCGGGTGCCCTGGGGGTGACCCGGACGGTCGTATCACCAGGGCACCGGCCGGCCGTCGCGGAAGAAGCCGCCGGTCGGGCCGTCGTCCGGGAGGGTCGCCGCCCAGACGACGCTCGCCGCGCCCTCCGTGACCGGCCGGCCGCCGGGGCCGCCCATGTCGGTGGCGACCCAGCCCGGGCAGACCGCGTTCACCAGGATCCCGTCGCCGCGCAGTTCGGCGGCGAGCATGCGGGTGAGGGCGTTGAGCGCCACCTTCGACGCGGTGTACGCCGGGGTCCCGCCGCCCATGCTCGCGAAGGAGGCGGCCTCGCTGGAGACGTTCACGATGCGGGGGTGCGCGCTCGCCCGCAGCCGGGGGAGCAGTGCCTGGGTGAGCCGCCAGGGTCCGTACAGATTGGTCTCGGCGGCTTCCCGTACGACGTCCAGGTCGGCCGTGGCCGCGCGCTGCCAGGTGTCGTACGTGATCGCCGCGTTGTTGACCAGCACGTCGAGGGCGTCGATCCGGCCCGCCACCTCGGCGATCCCGGCCGCCGAGGTGACGTCAAGGCGCAACGGGCGGGCGTTCGGGCCGATCGCGCGCGCCGCCTCCGCGGCGGCTTCACCGGACCGCGCGGTCACGAGCACGGTGTGACCCGCGGTGGCGAGCTGCCGGGCGACTTCGCGGCCGATGCCGCGGTTGCCGCCGGTGACGAGCGCGATCATGAGAACTCCCCGGGAGGCTGGTGGTGATCTCAGCGTACGGAGGAGGATCCGGAGGCCGACGCCTCTCCAGGACGGGGAGGGGGATCCGGAGGCCGATGCCTCTCCAGGACAGGGAGGGGGCTCAGGAAGCCGACGCCCCCTCCAGTACGGGGATCAGCACCTCCTCCTCGTACGTCAGATGCGCTTCGAGCTCACGCGTGAGCCGCTCCACCTCGGGGAGTACGGCGGCGGGGTCCACGTCCTCGGCCGCGAGGACCCGGCGCAGCTCTTCGAGGAGCGCGGCGATCCGCTCGTGCTCGTGTCGCAGCCGGTCCAGGGCCGGTGCGAGTTCCGGGCTCCGCTCGGCGGCGAACGGGAACAGGGCCATGTCCTCGCCGGTGTGGTGCAGGGTGAGGCCCGTGCAGAGAGTGAGGCAGTTGACGCGGAGCTGGGCGCCGAGGGCGGTGCCCGATGCCGCGAACTCCTTCCGGATCAGGGCGAGTTCGCGGCGGAAGGCGTCATGGATCACCTTGACGGCTTCTCCCGGGGAACTCGCCGTGAAGTTCGGCGGGCCGCCCCTGGGGATCTCGCGGAGGGCCACGACGGGGATGACCCGTTCCGTCTTCGCCTGGTACTCCGCCCAGCCCGGGTCGGCCTCGACCGCCCGCGCGAACAGCTCGTCGCGCTTCGTGCCCGTGAGGACGACGGCTTCGGCCTCGTAGGTGAAGACGCCGTTCTCCACGGTGACGCGGGGGTCGGCGACCAGGTTGTGGAACCAGTCGGGGTGCTGGGGCGCCCCGCCGGCCGAGGCGATGACGAGGACCTGGTCGCCGCCGTCGGGGTAGTAGGCGACCGGGGTCGTGTGGCGGGTGCCGGTGCGGGCGCCGGTGGTGGTCAGCAGGAGCAGACGTGCTCCCTCGAAATATCCGCCGACCCGGCCGCCGTTGGCCCGGAACTCGTCAATGACCTGCTGATTGAAGGGGTTGGGCGTTGAGTTGGGCATTCTCTGCTTTCTTCCGTGATGTGGGTGTCTTCCGTTCCGCGTCCGTCATTCCGTGCCCTCCATTCGGCGCCCTTCCTTCGGCCTGCTTTCCGCTGTGTTTTCTCCTGTTTCAAGGCAGGGGAAATCGCCGCGGGGCGGAGGCGTGGGGGTCCGCCCGCGGTGCGGTTGGTGTGTCTGGCGCGGCATGCGCGGCGTGCGCGTCTTGCATGCCCTGCACGGCTTACGCGGCCCAGGGAAAGGCGTCCGACCGGGAGATGGGTCGGAAAAGGGGCAGGGCGGCGCGGAGCCGGGAAGGCAAGGGAGGAGGGAAAGGTGGATCAGGCGCGGGGTGCTCAGGGGAAGAAAAGAGGGGCGGGCTCCTGGCCCGCCCGGGCCTCACTCGGAGGCCGGGCACCCAACTCGCTCACGGCACAAGGCCGACCCGGCAGTCATGAGGGCAACGGTAATGCCGGACACGGCATTTGGGCAATGCCGTATCGGCTCATCGCTCACTTCAATTCTCTGTCGGCTGCTTCAAGGGCGTCCCCGGCCGACGGCCCATTCACGAAGTCCGTGGACGAGCCGTCGCCGGGTGTGCGAGGTGAGACTCAGCCGCGGCCGAGGAGTTCGGTGATCCGGCTGAACCCGTCGGCGCCGTGGCCCCGGCCGATGGCCCGGCGGCCCAGCCCTTCGGCGGCCCGCATCACGCTCGCGTCGATTCCGTGGGCCTCGGAGGTGTGGACGATATGGGCCATGGACGACACCGCCGAGGTGAGCGGGTTGCCCTCGCCGGAGAAGCCGCCGCCGTCCACGTCCTGCGCCCACTCCGCGAAGAGCGGCGGGAGGATCGAGCCGATGCCCTGGGCGAACGGGGCCAGCTCCGGTGCGGAGATGCCTTCGGCCCGGGCCAGCGCGAGGGCGTGCGTGTAGCCGGCCATCGCCGTCCAGAAGATGTCGAGCAGCGCGATGTCGTACGCCGCCGCCCGGCCGATCTCCTTGCCGAGGTGGGTGTGGGTGCCGCCCAGCGCGTCGAGTACCGGTCGGTGTGTCCGGTGCAGGTCCGCCGGGCCGCTGTGGAGGAACACGGCGGCCGGTGTCCCGATCGTCGTGGTCGGCGTCATGATCGCGCCGTCCAGGTAGTGGATGCCGTGGTCGGCGGCCCAGGCGGCGGTGTCGCGGGCCCGGTCGGGGGTGTCGGCGGTCAGGTTCACCACCGTGCGTCCCTTGAGGGCGTCGGTGACAGCGGTACGGCGCAGTACGGCGTCCGAGGCGTCGTAGTTCACCACGCAGACGACGGTCAACTCGCTTGCGGCAACGGCCTCTTCGGCCGAGTGCGCACCGATCCCGCCCCGCTCGACCAGCTCCCGGTCCCGGCCGGGCGTCCGGTTCCAGACCGTGGTCCGCAGACCGGCGTCCAGGAACGCGCCCGCAAGCGACCGCCCCATGGGTCCCAGCCCGAGCACCGTGACGGCGGACTTTCCCGGCTGCACGGCGTGTTCTTGTCCCGTGTGTGAAGACATCGGACAACTCCCTTATCAATAACGGCAATCAGTGAGGAATAGGACGAAGATGACACGCAGCCGTGCCCAGGACCCGAACGTCTGTGGAGTGACCGCCGCGATCGCCGTGATCGACGGCAAGTGGAAGACGGCCCTGCTCTGGCTGCTGGAATCAGGCCCGCAACGGCCCGGCGAGCTGCGCCGGAGCCTGCCGGGCCTCACCGAGAAGGTGCTGACTCAGGCGCTCCGCGAGATGGAGACCGACGGACTGGTGCACCGCGAGGTCCATGACGTACTGCCGCTGAAGACCGAGTACTCCCTGACCCCGTTCGGCCGCGACCTCTCCGAGGCGCTGTCCCCTCTCTCCGACTGGGGCCACCGCCGCCTGGCCCGGCTCACTGCCCCCAACCCGCCTTCCTGACCCACCAGTTCGCCCCTCACCAGACTGACTCCGGGCCGGCTCGACGCCAAGTACCCACAAAAAGGTGGCTAGGGCGGGGTGGGCCACGGTTGGATCCCTCTCATGACGGACTGGCACCTTGAGCTATGACGTGTACGGACTGGGTGTGCGGCGGGAGGGCGAGATGGCTGCGTTCGGAGCCGGGGCGGATGACGACGGCGGTGTTCGCGCAGGGGCCGGGGTCTGGGTGCCCGGTCTGGTGAACCTTGGCCTGGGTGTGCCTGCGATGGTGCCGCTGTACCTGCTGTGGTGGCTGCTGACCGAGTACCTGCCGATGGACTGCAGGAGCGTCGAGGACGCGGCCAGGTCCGGGTCGGTCAACTGCAACTACACGACCCTCGATCATGCGGGTGTCGTGATGTTCCTGGCGGCTGTCACCGGAGCGCTGATCGTGGCGCTGGTACTCGTCGTGGACCTGCTCCTGCCCCTGCGTCGAGGCGCGCGCCTGGGTCCATGGCTCGGCATGGCGGCGCTGATCCCGGTCCCGTTCGCCGTGTGTGTGGCCCTGGCCCGTTAGTCGTGGCTGTGGCTGTGGCTGTGGCTGTGGCCCGTTGGCCGTGCGTGTGGCCCTGGCTCGTTAGTCGTCAACCGACTTCCGGTGCGGTGTACGAGAAGTCGTGCACCGCCCACTCGGTGAGCGGGACGTATCCGATGCGCTGGTAGAGGGCGTTGCTGGTGGGGTTGGACAGGTCCGCGAACAGGACGACGTCCCTCGCGCCCGCGGCCAGCGCGGCCCGGCTCACCTCCGCCGCCACGGCGCCCGCGTAGCCGCGACCGCGCAGGTGGGACGGGGTGTAGACGATGTCCAGCTGGATCTGGCCGCCGATCATCGGGTTCATGCCCGCGAGGGAGACGGGAGTGCCGTCCGGGGTCTCCCAGAGCGTGTAGCGCTTGTCGGCGAAGCGGGTGTCGGCCCACGTGTCGGCGTTGATGGAGACTTCCTCCCCGACGGACTTGGCGAACTCGCCGCACCAGTACATGACTTGATCGAGGTCCCGCTCGCCCAGGACGCGACCTCGGCCCGCCGGCAGCGGCTCCGGCGGGGTGAGGGTGCCGAGGCCGTAGAGACGGAGTCGCGTGTCGAGGAGTGTCGGCGTCGCGCCGGTGTGCCGCTGCCAGGCCTCGGCGAATGCGGTGGCCGTGCCGTGGTCCGCGCCGACGGAGGGAGGGGAGTGCCCGAGGGCGGCCAGGCGGGCGGCGAGGGAGTCGGCCTGCTCGTCCGTGAGCGGGGAGAGACCGATACCGCGGGGCGGGAGACGGTAGAAGGTGGCGTGGACCTCGCCTGCTCGCTCCAGCACGCCGAAGACGGGGGCCGCGCTGCCGAACGCCTCCGCCCCACGCGCTCGTACTCTCTCGGCCCAGGTCAGTTGCATGACGTGCCGGCCGGGCCGCGAGCGCAGGAAGTCCCCGGCTCGGGCGAGGAAGTCGTCGACGTCTTCGGTGAGGTGCCAGTCGTCGTCTTTGGCGAGGTGCCAGTCGTCGTCTTCGCTGAGGTGCCAGTCATCCGGGCGCATGCTTCATGATTCCCCCCGCTGTCCGTGCACCCCGCGGGTTTCCGCCAGGGCGAGGCGGGGGTGCACTGCACGAAGCCCGCATGGAGATCCAGGAGGCGAGGCAACCACGGGCGGCCAGACGCCGTAATCCAAGGCTTGACCGCACGAGCAGGGCAGGTCATAGTTCCCCAACTGATCGAACTCTCGAACTACCTTGGGGGAATGGCTTGTTGAGGAAGCAGCTGAGAAACCGAGTCGTCACGCTCCTGGCGGCGAGTGCACTCTTTATCGGCGGTTCCGTCACTCTCGGGGCGACCAACGCGGCGGCTGCCGACTGGACCTTCGAGAAGGGCGCGGTGTCTGCCGACGGGAGCTTCAGCATCGCGGCCTACAACAGCGGTACGTACGCGGGCGCCATGGTGTGGAACGCCGATCCGGGGTGTTGTGACATCCCCGGGGACGCGTTTCAGGTGGTGGACCGGTATGCCGACGGGTGGGGCATGGAAGCCTCCATGATCGACCCCACGACGGGGCGCGTTGCGACCACGCGCGGGCACTCGTCCCCCTACTCCAGCCCGTGGAACAGCGGCAATCTGGCAGAGGGCACCACCGTCTACATCCAGCTCTGCGCGGTCCAGGGCTCCTCGTGGGACTGCAGCATCGCGTACAGCGGCCACGCGTAGCCCCCGCCGACCGCCTGACCTCAGCGCATATCGCCGCCCGCCCCCGGAAGCCGGGGGCGGGCTGTTGCACGAGCTCCGACTCCAAGGCCAGGCACAGCAGATGGGAAGCAACGCCCGTGCCGGTGCTGCTGCCTGACGCCAAGGGGGTGATGGGGCCTCACTGCTTCAGCTTCAGGTAAGTGCCTGACGGGCACTCGGTGCGATGGCTCTCAGACGGTGATCTCCCTGTGCAGGCCGCCCTCGTCGGCATATGGCTCAAGGCCGAAGCTCCACCCGAACCGCGCGAGCAGCGTCGCAAGGGCATTGAGTTTGTCCGGGTCAATGACTCCGTTCAACAGAGGGACGTGCGATGCAAGGACCAGGCGATGCGCAAACCGCCCAAGCCGAGCGCGGTGGTTCCCCTCCGGCTGCCGGCCCAGTAGACGCGATGGCGCGAGGGATCAGGCCGAAGGTTCGGGGGTGCCGGCAGCCAGTCGATGCCACGCGTGGCCGCAACCGTCGGAGCAGAAGCGCTCCCGTCGGCGTTCGTCGGCGACGGCCAGCACCGCGATCAGTAGCCGGAATGACTTGAGACGCTCGTCGTGCGGGGTGAGACTGGCGATCTTCCCGAGTTGCTGGTCGATCCGCCCTCGTGCGATCAGAACTGCCGGTGTGTGCGTGGCGCGAAGTCCGGCGCGGCGGATGCTTTCCGGGCCGTCCCCGGCGGTGGCACGGGCCTGAATGCAGAAATGTGACAGGAGGCGCAGGGTGTTGGACTGCTCCTCAGTCGAGAGGCCCTCGAACCACTCGATTCCCTGCGGCATCGGCCGAAGTTCCTGGGCGAGCTCGTTGAGAATGATGTACGGATCAGCCACCCTCACTCCCCCCGCTGCGCTCTAATCGCCGCTCGCCATGGTGCTGCGATGTGGAAAGCCCCGAACCCGCCCTCGCCGCCTCGGATCTGCACGTGGTGATGTGCTGTGCGATGTGCACCTTCACCTGTACGCGGTGCTGAGCTGCGCTGTTGATGGGGAGTCGAACCCCCGCGTTGCTCTTCACGCGCCAGGAGTGGGCTGGAAAACCGCCGGCCCTCGGTGTGTGCACGCCTCCGAAGCTGCTACCTGCTCCACATCGTCCCCGCCTGCTGGACTACTCAGTCCAGCAGATCCACCTCCCAGTTCGTACGCTGGATCCGCACATCGACCTCGCGGATCTCCCGCGCGAGAACATCCGCCTGACCGCGCAGTTCCGCGACCGGAAGCGCGGAAAGCATCATCAGTTCGGACCGGAGTTGCCGACCGTATCCCCGCTCGCCGCTACCCGCCGCCGCGTCCGCCGCCGCGGTGACCACGGAGTGGCGCAACCGCAGGACGTCCCGGCGTGCGAGGGCATCGGTGAGCGTGCCGTCCGGACCCATCTCCACGGCGGCGTTGGTCCGGTTGATCCGCCGGATCAACGTTTCCAGAGCGTTCAGCACGTCACCGGCCTCAGCCAACAGCTGAGCGGCGTCCTCGGGGGGCGTCTCCCCTTCTTGGTACCGCGCGCTGCTGACGACGCGCGCTCGCAGCTGTTCCACCCGGCGAGTCGCCTCCGCACGTTCTGCCAGTGCCTCAGCAAGCTTCACTGTCTCCACCTCCCCCTCCAAGAGCTCGCACGAGTATACGAGTGCGAACCAGCTCATACGCACTTGGATTTTTGATCCGCAGAAGGCTCTGACCAGCCACTGGAGCGAGAGCGGACGGCCGCTCAGAGCGTTACGAAAGAGAATCCGACAGCACGACTGAGAACGAGTGGGAATCCGTCAGTTTCAGCGAGGCAGGACAACCGGCCGGCCAGCTTCGCCGGGACTCCGCCAAGTCGTTCGCCAGAAGCGCTGGGACTCGCCACGTCTACTGAGAACGGACACCTACGTTGCGACGGGACACCCGGTCGCAACGTGGCGTGGCGCACTTTTGCAAGCGGCTGCTTGCAATTGTTAGCGGAGGTGGGGCAAGGTAGACGCATGGCATCGCTCAACGTCGGCAATCTCGGTGAGTATCTGCGTGAGCAGCGGCGCAATGCGCAGCTGTCGCTGCGGCAGCTCGCCGACGCCGCCGGGGTGTCCAATCCGTATCTGAGTCAGATCGAGCGCGGGCTGCGCAAGCCGAGCGCGGAGGTGTTGCAGCAGGTCGCCAAGGCCCTGCGGATCTCCGCCGAGACGCTGTACGTGCGGGCCGGCATCCTCGACGCCGAGCGGGACCGGGACGAGGTGGAGACGCGTGCCGTCATCCTCGCCGATCCCACGCTGAACGAGCGGCAGAAGCAGGTGCTGCTCCAGATCTACGAGTCCTTCCGCAAGGAGAACGGATTCGAGATCGCGACGGCTCCCGAGAATGCCCGGAACGTCGACGGGCAGTCGGCCCAGGACGCGCGGCACACGCACGACGCGCACGATCCGCATGACACGCACGACACGCATGACGTACACGATGTGCGCGGTGTGCAGGGCATACAGAACGTGCAGGACATACAGAACGAGCAGGACATCGACCACCGCGGCCCCCGCACGGCCGACGGCAGCGATGCCGGCCCGCAGCAGACGGCCAGTTGAGAACGGCAGACAGGCCCTTCTCGCCGCGGACCGCCAAAACCCTCAGCTGAAAGCCAACCCGGGAGGACCCTCGTCATGGCCATCACCGACGACATCCGCAAGGCCGCCACCGACCCCACCCCGCTCTACTTCCTGGCCGGCACCGCCGACCTGGCCGTCCAGCAGGCCAAGAAGGTGCCCGGCATCGTCGAGCAGATCCGCGCCGAGGCGCCGGCGCGCTTCGAGACCGTCCGCAACATCGACCCGAACGCCGTGCAGGAGAAGGCCGGCGCCCGCGCCAAGGAGGCGCAGGAGACCCTTCAGGCCAAGGTCACCGGCCTCATCGGCACGCTCGACACCGACCTGAAGAAGTTCGGTGAGTCCGCCCAGGACTTCGCCCTGCGCGGTGTCGGCGTCGCCGCCGAGTACGCCGTAAAGGCTCGGGAGGCGTACGAGAAGGTCGCCGAGCACGGCGAGCAGACCGTGAAGACCTGGCGCGGCGAGGCCGCCGAGGAGATCGAGGAACTGGCCATCGCGGTCGAGCCGAAGGCCGAGCCGGCCGAGGGCGAGATCAAGGTCGAGGAGAAGCCCGCCGCGGCCGCCACCGAGACCTCCGCCGCGAAGCCCGCCGCGAAGAAGGCTCCGGCCGCCAAGAAGGCCACCGCCAAGAAGACGACCCCGCCGGCCAAGTAGGGCGGACGTCCGATCCGCCGGGCCGGTGGATCGACAGGGCAGTGTTCGGGCCGGGCACCCTTGGGGTGTCCGGCCCGTTCTACGGGTACGGTGACCGCGTAATTGTCGGGAAGGAACGGGCGGTGGGCAGCATGCTGATGTTGGGCTTCGCGGGGTTGTTGGGACTGCTGAAGATCGTCCTGATGGCCCTGGCCGCCTTCGGGCTGTTCGACGCGGCCTTCCGGCGCGAGGACGCGTTCCGCGCCGCGGAAAAGCAGACCAAGCCGTTCTGGCTGATCATCCTGGCGCTCGCCCTCGTGGTGAGCTACATCTTCTCGATCTTCTCGTTCCTGCCGATCATCGGCGTCATCGCCAGCATCGTCTACATCGTGGATGTCCGTCCCGCGGTCAGGACGGCCTCCGGCGGCGGTGGCGGCCGGGGCCGCCGCGGCGGCTCCAGCAGCGACGGCCCGTACGGCCCGTACAACGGCGGACGCTGACCGTCTGCGTCGACGCAGACACCGGTGACCGGACCCCGTGAGCCCATCACGGCTCCCGTGCAAAGCCGCACACCCGCTGACGCTGACCCTGACGGCCAACACAGCTGGCCCTGACGGCAAGGACAAATGCCGTACACCTGGTACGGCCTGTGCAGCAGTCGCGGTCGGCAGAACGGTGACGGCAAAGACGAATGCCGTACCCCGGTACGGCCTGTGCAGCGGCCTCGGTCCGTACGGCGGCGAGGGCGAAGACAATCGCCGTACGGCGGCCACGGCCCGTACGACAGCGGGCGTCAACGCTGCCCGCGGCGACCCGCCTACCGCCCCCGGTCCAGCAGCAGCACCGCCACGTCATCCGTGAGCTCGCCCCCGTTGAGGTCCCGGACCTCGCTCACCGTCGCCTGCAGGAGCTCCTCGCCCTCCAGGCCCTCGGCGAGCCGACGGCGGACCAGCTCCACCATGCCGTCCTGGCCGAGCCGCTCCTTGCCGGGGCCGATGCGGCCCTCGATCAGGCCGTCGGTGTAGAGCATCAGGCTCCATACGGCGCCCAGCTCCACCTGCATGCGCGGCCAGCGGGCCTGCGGCAGCAGGCCGAGCGCGGGGCCGTTGTACTGGTACGGCAGCAGCTCGGCGGGACGCCCCGGGCGGGCGATCAGCGGCGCCGGGTGGCCGGCCAGGCACAGCCCGGCCCGGCGGCCGTCCGGCGCGATGTCCACCGTGCAGAGCGTCGCGAAGATCTCGTCGTTGTCCCGCTCGTGCTCCAGCACCTGCTGAAGCGTCGAGAGCAGCTCGTCCCCGCACAGACCCGCGAGCGTCAGCGCGCGCCAGGCGATCCGCAGCTCCACCCCGAGCGCCGCCTCGTCCGGGCCGTGCCCGCAGACGTCGCCGATCATGGCGTGCACGGTGCCGTCGGGCGTGCGGACGGTGTCGTAGAAGTCGCCGCCGAGCAGCGCGCGGGAGCGGCCCGGGCGGTAGCGGGCGGCGAAGCGCAGCGGGGAGCCCTGAAGCAGGGGAGTGGGCAGCAGTCCGCGTTCGAGGCGGGCGTTCTCCTGGGCGCGCATCCGGGACTCGGTCAGCCGTCGCTCAGCCGTGTCGGAACGTTTCCGCTCGACCGCGTACCGGATCGCGCGGCTCAGCAGCCGTCCGTCGAGTTCGTCGCGCAGGAGATAGTCCTGGGCGCCGACGCGCACCGCTTCCGCGCCGCGCTCGGCGTCGCCGGAGCCGGTGAGCGCGAGGACGGCGTGCCGGGGCGCGAGCCGCAGCACGTGCTTGAGGGTGCCCAGCTCGTCGTCCCCGTCGGCTGCCCGGCCCGGAGCCGGCAGCGTGAGGTCGAGGAGAATGCAGTGGACGTCGTCGGTGAGCAGCCGCTCGGCCTCGGTGAGGTTGCGCGCGGTACGGATGCGGATCGGCTTGCCCGCGGCGTCCAGCATTTCGGGCACAGGGAGCGAACCGGCCGGGTCGTCCTCGATGACCAGCAGGGTGAGATGGGTGGCGGCGTTGTCGGCAGGGGCCGTGGCGCCCAGGGCCGATCCGCCTGAAGACAGGGCGCCGGACAGGGCACCGGTTGAGGACGCGGCTCGAGCCTGACCACTTTCCGCGGCCGGGATCGCTCTCTGCCGCGGTACGGGTACGGGCATCGTCTTGGGTTCCTTCCCTCCCCCCGAGGGCGTGGTGGGGCGAAGGTCCTCGACCCACCGACGGGGACCATAGCGGTAGCCGGCGCCGCAATGGAATGGTGTGCGGCAAACGGCCAACGTCATATGCCGCATCCCGTACCGCAATTGGGCATGGCGTCGCCCCGGCCAGGATGACGAAGGTCACGTCCCGGGGGTTGTCCGCCCGGGCGGACGTGACTCATCCCACGTGCGGTCCGTCACGTCGTACGGCAGTCGGCACGGATTCCGTGCCGGTATGCGTCACTTGTCGGGTCGTACGACGCCCAGGATCGGCATGGAGCCGGCGCCCGTGATCGTCACCGTGCGGCCCGGGCGGGGGGCGTGGACGATGGCGCCGTCGCCGATGTACATCCCGACGTGGCTGGCGTCGCCGAAGTAGATGACGAGGTCGCCGGGGCGCATGTCCTTGATGTCCACGCGCTCGAGCTGCTGCCACTGCTGCTGCGAGGTGCGCGGAATCGGGTGCCCCGCGGAGGCCCAGGCCTGGGACGTCAGCCCCGAGCAGTCGAACGACTTCGGGCCCTCGGCGCCCCATACGTACGGCCGGCCGACCTGCGCCGTCGCGTACTGAACGGCCTTCTTGCCCTGGGCGGACGCCTTGCTGTTGATCTCGTCGAGGACGCCGGAGCTCAGCCAGGCCGTCTGTGCCTGGTACGCGGTGTCCTCCTCCAGCTTCGCCAGCCGCTTCTTCTCGTCCTTCTCCAGCTGCGATTCCAGCTTCTCGGCGGCGGCGATCCGCTGCTTGATCTTCTTCTTGGCGGCAGCCCTGGTCTTGCGGTTGGCCTCCAGCCGCTCCCACTGCGCGGAGGCGTCCTTCGTGTACTGCGCCAAGTCCTGCTGGGTGCGCTTCATCTCGGCGAGCAGGCCCTTGGTGCCGTGCTCGCCCTGACGGACCCGGCCCGCGCCGTCGAGATACTCCTGCGGGCTGTCGCTCAGCCACAGCTGTGCCTCGGGAGGCAGCCCGCCGCCGCGGTACTGCGCGCGTGCCGCGGCGCCCGCGCGGTCCTGCAGGCTGTCCAGCTTCGCCTGGCCCTTGACGATCGCCTTGGCCAGCTCGACGATCTGCGTCGACTGCTTCCCGGTCTTCTCCTCGGCCGCGTTGTACGCGTCCGTGGCGACCGCGGCGTCGTGGTAGAGCTTGTCCAGCTTCTCGCGGACGGCTTCGAGGTCCTTGCCGGACTTGGTGGTCGGGGCGGCGGGCGGTGTCGGGGTGGGCGTGGGATTCGCGGGGGCCGCATACGCCATGCCCGGTGCGCCCAGCACGGTGATCGCGCAGACCAGGGCCACAGCCGCCGTGGTCAGGCTCCGCTTACCGCATCCCATTACGTCGCCCCCACCTGATTTACCGTCAGTAACTTACGAGCGCCTGGGGGATCGTGCCATGTCGGCGCGCAATACGACAGAGGCGGGCAAGAAGTCCCCTCCTCCGGCCCACGTCCCGCCGTCGCGTTCCCCTTCCCCACTTCACGCCGTCCCCAAGACGATCTCCCCGCCTGTGTGACGAACAACGCACGGAGATCGTTCCCCGCAGGTCACGGGCCCCGCGGCAGCCGGATCGATCAGACCCTCGGCGCCAACGCCGCCCAGCGCAGCGTCACTTCGCCCTGTCGCCAGCGCGACGGCCCGTCCGTCACCGGCCAGTCGGACGCCAGGGCGCGGACCGTCCGTATCCAGCGCTGCCGGGCGCCGTACGAGGCGTAGGGCGCGGCGGCCGCCCACGCGCGGTCGAAGTCCCGCAGGAAGGCGTGCACCGGTTCGCCCGGGACATTGCGGTGGATCAGGGCCTTCGGCAGCCGCTCGGCGAGGTCGGACGGGCGGTCCAGTGAGCCGAGTCGGGTGGCGAAGGTGACCGAGCACGGTCCTTCGGGGCCCAGGGCGACCCACACATGGCGGCGGCCGATCTCGTCGCACGTGCCCTCGACGAGCAGCCCTCCGGACGACCCGACGGTGGCCGGCGCGAGGCGCGCGCACAGCCGCTCCCAGACCGCGGCGACCTGCTCCTCGTCGTACTGCCGCAGCACGTTGGCCGCCCGGATGAGCAACGGGCGGCCGGGTACGGGCACCTCGAAGCCGCCGTGCCGGAAGACCAGCCCCTCGCGCTCGTAGGGGCGGGCCGCCGCGACACGGGCCGGGTCGATCTCCACACCGACCACGCGCGTGTGCGGAGCGACGGTGCGCAGCCGCTCCAGCAGCTCGACCGGCGTCCAGGGCGCGGCCCCGTAACCGAGGTCGACCGCCACCGGGTCGGTGGCGCGGCGCAGTTCGGCGCCGTGCACCGCGGCGATCCAGCGGTCCATGCGGCGCAGACGGTTGGGGTTCGTGGTCCCGCGCGTCACCGTTCCCACGACGGGAGTCCTTCCGGCCGAGCGAGGCCGAGAGTGGGGGAGGGCGCGGGCTGTCATGACTGCGAGGGTATGCGGAGGGGGCGGCCGCCCGGCGAGGCTGTGGACAACGGCCGCGCGCGCACCCGCGGCAGCGAGGCGCGGCTGTGGACGATGACCGCGTACGAACCGTGGCAGCGAGGCGCGGGTGTGGACGCTGGCCGTGTACGGACCGTGGCAGCGAGGCGCGGTTGTGGACGCTGGCCGTGTACGGACCGTGGCAGCGAGGCGCGGGTGTGGACGCTGGCCGTGTACGGACCGTGGCAGCGAGGCGCGGCTGTGGACAACAGTCGCGTACGGACCGGGGCAGCGAGCGGCGGCTGTGGACAGCGACCGCGTATGCACCCAGACGTCGAACGGTTGAGCGATCGACGGCAATGATTCGGCAAAGAGGAAATGGAGCAGACTGCTCCGGCGTTCCCCTTCTTGGAGGGCGCCCTGCACCCTCCTGACGGCATGCCCGCAGCAAGGAGGAACGCCACGTGAGCCAGTACGTCAGCAGGCTCGGGCGTCGCTCTCCGGCGGCGTCCTCAAGGCTCAGGCTGCACCGCAGGCCGCGTCGCGTCGCGATGCTCTCGGTGCACACGTCACCGCTGCACCAGCCCGGCACGGGCGACGCCGGCGGCATGAACGTCTACATCGTCGAGCTCGCCCAGCGCCTCGCCGCGATCAACATCGAGGTCGAGATCTTCACGCGCGCGACGACCGGCGCCCTGCCGCCCACCGTCGAGCTCGCCCCGGGCGTGCTCGTACGGCACGTCGACGCGGGCCCCTACGAGGGCCTCGCAAAGGAAGACCTGCCCGCCCAGCTGTGCGCCTTCACGCACGGTGTCATGCAGGCCTGGGCCGGCCACCGGCCCGGCTACTACGACCTCGTGCACTCCCACTACTGGCTCTCCGGCCACGTCGGCTGGCTCGCCGCCGAACGCTGGGGCACCCCCCTGGTGCACGCGATGCACACCATGGCCAAGGTCAAGAACGCGGCGCTGGCCGAGGACGACACCCCCGAGCCCGCCGCCCGCGTCATCGGCGAGACCCAGATCGTGCGCGCCGCCGACCGCCTCATCGCCAACACCGCCGAAGAGGCCGACGAGCTCGTCCGCCACTACGAGGCCGAGGCCCGCAAGGTCGCCGTCGTCCACCCGGGCGTCAACCTGGACCGCTTCCGCCCCGCCGACGGCCGCGCCGCCGCCCGCGCCCGCCTCGGGCTCCCACAGGACGCCCTGATCCCGCTCTTCGCGGGCCGCATACAGCCGCTCAAGGCCCCTGACGTGCTGCTGCGTTCCGTGGCCGTGCTGCTGGACGAGCGGCCCGAGCTGCGCTCGAAGATCCTCGTCCCGGTAGTGGGCGGTCCCAGCGGCAGCGGCCTCGCCAAGCCCGAGGGGCTGCAGAAGCTCGCCGCCCGGCTCGGCATCGCCGACGTCGTGCGCTTCCGGCCGCCCGTCGGCCAGGAGCAGCTCGCCGACTGGTTCCGGGCCGCGTCCGTGCTGGTCATGCCGTCGTACAGCGAGTCCTTCGGGCTGGTGGCCATCGAGGCGCAGGCGGCCGGCACGCCGGTGCTCGCGGCCTCGGTCGGCGGCCTCCCGGTGGCCGTGCGCGACGGGGAGACCGGCTTCCTGGTGCAGGGACACGACCCCGCCGCCTACGCGCGCGTGCTGCGTGATTTCGCCGACGACGCGGAGCTGTCCCGCCGGATGGGCGGGGCCGCGGCGCGGCACGCGCAGGGCTTCGGCTGGGACACGGCGGCCGCCGCCACGGCGGACGTGTACACCGCGGCGATGCACGACCACCGCAGGCGGGAGCGCGCACACCACGGCTGACGGTGCCCTTCGTGGGTCACGGCTGCGCGTGCCACGGCTGGGCGCGCCGCCGGGTGCGCCACGGCTGGGCGCGCCACCGGGTGCGCCACGGCTGGGCGCGCCACCGGGTGCGCCACGGTCGGCCGCTCCCGTCGAGCACCACGGCCGACCCCGCCGTCCCGGTCGGCACAGGCACGCCTCCCGCCCTGACGTACGCTCGCTCCATGGCTGACGCAGTGTCGATCATCGAGCAGGTTCTCACCGAGGCCGAGCTGGAGTGGGAGAGCCCCGAGACGGGCTCGTACGTCGTGAAACTGCCCGGCACCCGCAAGCTCTCGACGACCGTCTCGCTGATCGTCGGCAAGCACTCGCTCTCGCTGAACGCCTTCGTGATCAGGCACCCCGACGAGAACGCGGAAGCGGTCCACCGCTGGCTCCTGGAGCGCAACCTCAAGCTCTACGGGGTCGGTTACGCGGTCGACCGGCTCGGGGACGTGTACCTGGTCGGCAAGCTGCCGCTGGCGGCGGTCACGCCCGACGAGATCGACCGTCTGCTCGGCTCGGTCCTGGAAGCCGCCGACGGTTCGTTCAACACCCTGCTGGAGCTCGGTTTCGCGTCCGCGATCCGCAAGGAGTACGCGTGGCGGGTGTCCCGCGGTGAGTCGACCCGCAATCTGGACGCGTTCAGCCATCTGACCCAGCGTCCCGCCAACTGACCCTCCCCGCTTACCTGTCAGTTGCTGTTCGACCTCTTCCCCGGCCGGGATCTCCGTGGCATGCTCGCCGCCGACGCACATATGAACGTCGTTCACATCCTTGGAAAGTGGGGCGGGTATGGGCAACGGGTACGCCGATATCGGCAGCGGGCACACGGGCATCACCCGGCGCGGGCTGCTCGGCAGCGCCATCGCGGTGGCGGCCGTGGCCGCGACCGGTGGATCGGCGACGGCCGCCGACGGTCCGACGACCGCCACGGCAGCCGGTCAGCCGGGTCAAGTCCCCGCCATCTGGCGGGAGTTCACCCGTGACACCTTCACCCACCCGCAGATCCCGTACATCGGCAGGTCCGGCTACCGCGCCGGGGCGGCGCACCTCCCCCGCCGCCCCGTCGTGGCCGATGTCCGCGCCTACGGAGCCAAGGCCGACGGCACGACGGACTGTGCACCCGCGATCAACCGTGCCATCGCTGCCGCCGGAAGGGCCGGCGGTGGCACGGTGCTCATCCCGCCCGGCACCTTCCGCATCGACGACCTGATCCACATCGGGTACGACAACGTCGTGCTGCGCGGCGCAGGCAGCGGCCGTACCAAGCTGTACGCGACCAGGAACCTCACCGAGCTGATCGGCGTCTACGGCTCCCGCTACGGCGGGGACAAGTCGTCCTGGTCCTGGGCCGGCGGCCTCATCTGGCTGGCGCCGACGGCCCGTTGGGACTCGCTCGTCACCGCCGTCAAGGCCAGGGCGTGGCCCTTCGAGGGCTGGACCGGCAACAAGCGGGACGAGTGGGAGACGCTGACGACCGTCGCGCCCGCGACCCGCGGCTCCTGGTCGGTGACGGTCGCCGACGCCTCGGAGCTGAGGGCCGGTCAGCTCGTCCTGCTCCGCCTCGCCGACGACGCCGGCCACACGCTGCTGGAGCACATGTCGGGCGGCGGCCCGGGCCCCGAGGCCTACTCCTGGGACGACAAGACCAAGCTGACCAGCTACGTCCCCTACGAGTGGCCGGTGCGCATCGCGCGCGTGCAGGGCAAGAAGGTGACCTTCGAGCGCCCGCTCCCGCTCGACGTACGCCCCGAATGGGACCCGCGCCTGACCACCCACGTCAAGGCGCTGACCGGCTCGGGCGTCGAGGGCCTCACCCTGGAGGCGGTCGAGACCCCGCAGTCCCCGCACCTCCTCGACAAGGGCTACAACGGCGTCACGTTCCAGTGCGCGTACGACTGCTGGGCCGACGACATCGTCGTGCGGCACGTGGACAACGGCTTCGGCCTCGTCGCCGCCTCCGCCTGCACCCTGCGCCGTACGACGGTCGCGGGGCGCGGCTCCCACCACCCGTACTTCTGCCGCGAGGGCTCGCACGACAACCTCATCGAGGACTTCACGATCGAGCAGCGCACCGTCCCGGCCCCCGCCGGAACGCAGCTGCACGGCATCAACGTGGAGGGCCTCTCCTCCTACAACGTCTGGTCGCGCGGCGAGATGGCGATGGGCACGTTCGACTCCCACCGGGGGCTGCCCTTCGCGAACGTCCGCACCGACATCACCGTCCACAACGACGGCCGCCACGGCGGGGACGCCATCGCAGGACCCCTCTTCGGCGCCCGCTTCACCCACTGGAACATCCGCGTCACCAACGGCCGCGCGGGCCTGATGAAGATCGACGGCCTCGCGCCCTACAGCGCCACGGTCGGCGTCAACGAAGTCACCGAGTTCGACCAGATCGACGTACCCGACTTCACCGGAGCCCTCAACTCCCGCCTGGAGCTGTACGGCACCACGGACGTCGTACGGCCGCGGAATCTGTACGACGCTCAGCGCGAGCTGGAGCGGTAGCGGCCGGGGGAGACCCCCACCAACCGCTTGAAGTGGCGCGTGAGATGGGACTGGTCGTAGAAGCCCGCCGCCGTCGCCACCTCGGCCGGCTTCGCGCCTTCGAGCAGGAGCCGGCGGGCGCGATCGACACGGCGGGACATCAGGTACTGGTGCGGCGCGATCCCGAACGCTCCGCTGAACGCCCGTACCAGGTGGGCGGGATGGGCGTGCACGAGCCGTGCGGCCTCGTCCAGGGCCACGCCCTCGACGAGACGCTCGTCGAGGAGTTCGCGCAGGCGATGGGCGAGCGGGCGGTCGGCGCGCAGGGGGCCGACGGCCGGCCCGGGGCCGAGATGATCGCGCAGCCGTTCGCCGATCAGCGTCAGCCTGCTCGCCGCCTCCAGCTCGTCGCCCGGTTGCGCGAGGGCCGTGTGCAGCTGTCCGACGCGCGTGCGCAGTACGGGGTCGGTCAGGTCGGGCGTGTCCACCGCCGCCCCGATGAGGCTCTCGTCGAGGCGGCTCAGGTCGAGGTACAGGACGCGCTTGCGGAAACCGTCCGCGCCGACCGGTGAACCGTTGTGCGGAACGTGCGGCGGGAGCAGGGAGACCGTGTCGTGCGGGGTGCCGTGCTCGTGCCGGTCGAGGTCGTACCGCACGGCGCCGGCGTCGACGATCAGCAGCGTCCACGCGTCGTGCACGTGCATCGGGTACGCGTACTCGGTGTAGTAGGCGTGGAACACCTCCACGACGCCCGGGATCCGCGGGCGCCACGCGGAGATCTCGCGCTGGGCCACCATGCAAGAAACGTACAAGACCAGGTCGTACGACGGTCGGCAGTCTCAAGGCATGAGCACCGACAACCCCGAGGGCCCTGCGCGCCCCGAGACCTCGGAGGGTCCCGTCGACACCGGGCCCGTCCGTTTCGACAGCAAGATCGCCGTGCTGCTCCGCGACGACCTGGAGCCGTGGCAGCGCCTCAACGTGACCGCGTTTCTCGTCAGCGGCCTCGGGACGGTGCTCCCCGAGGTGATCGGGGAGCCGTACGCCGACGCGGACGACACCGCGTATCTGCCGATGTTCCGCCAGCCGGTGCTGGTCTTCGAGGGCTCGAAGGAGACCCTGACCGCCGCGCACACCCGCGCCCTCGGCCGGGCGCTGCCGCGAGCGGTCTTCACCTCCGACCTGTTCGCCACGGGCAACGACCGCGACAACCGGGCCGCCGTCCGGGCCGTCCCGACCGCGGAGCTCGACCTGGTCGGACTCGCGGTGTACGGGCCGCGCAACGGGGTGGACAAGGTGATGAAGGGGGCGCGGATGCACCGGTGAGGCGCCTGGCACCGCACCGCCGCTCCGAGCGCCGGCCGTCGAACCAGCCGAGGGACATGCTGCGCCACTCGGTCTTGACGCGCGGGGTCAGACCGCGCCGACCTCCTGCCGGGCGGCGCCGGACGGCGCGGCGACGGCCGGTTCGTCCACCGGGAGGCGCCGCATCAGGGCCCCGTACCCCACGGCCGCCGCCGTGCCCACCACCGCGCACAGCCCCCACAGCCACTCCGCGCCGAACCGGTCGATCACGAAACCGGACATCAGGGGAGCGACGAGGGAGGCGACGGCCCAGGACATCGTGTACATGCCCTGATAGCGGCCGCGGCCGTGGACGGGCGAGAGGCGGACGACCAGCCCGGTCTGCGTGGGCGCGTTGACGATCTCGGCCAGCGTCCACACGCACACCGTGAGGGCGAACATGCCGACCGAACCGGCGAACGCGGTGAGTCCGAAGCCGTATCCCGCGAGGAGGGACGAGATCACGAGCAGGCGCCGCGGGTCCCGGTGCTCGATGTAACGGGTGACCGGGATCTGCAGGACGACGATGAGCACACCGTTGACCGCGATCGCCATGCCGTAGTCCGCCGGTGTGAAGCCGGCCGCGCCCATCGCCACCGGGAGCCCCACCGAGCCCTGCTGGAAGACGAGGGCCACGAGGAAGGACAGCCCGACGACGCTCATGAAGCGGCCGTCGCGCAGTACCGCGCCGAGGCCGGCGGCCGGTTCGGCGGCGGTCTTGGCCGTGGGCGCCGGCCGGGACTCGGGCAGCTTGGCGAAGACGACGAGGGCGCAGACGAGGGTCATGCCCGCCTCGATGAGGAAGCCGGCGAGGTAGCTGAACTCGGCGATGAAGCCGGCGCCCGCCGAGGAGATCGCGAAGCCCAGGTTGATGGCCCAGTAGTTGAGGGAGAAGGCCCGGACCCGGTCCTCGGGCCGGACGATGTCGGCCATCATCGCCTGCACGGCGGGCCGGGAGGCGTTCGACGCCATGCCGACCAGGAAGGCGACCCCGGCGATCGCCACGGGGTCGTGCATGAAGCCGAGCAGCGCGACGGAGGCGGCCGTCGACGTCTGCGCGATGAGCAGCGTGGGCCGCCGGCCGAGCCGGTCCGTCATCACGCCCGCGCCGAGCGAGGAGATCACCCCGCCGAGGCCGTGCAGGGAGGCGACGAGACCCGCGTACGAGGCGGAGTAGCCGCGGTCCAGCGTCAGATAGAGCGCCATGAACGTGGCGACGAAGGCGCCGAGGCGGTTGACGAGGGTGCTGGTCCACAGCCACCAGAACTCGCGGGGGAGTCCCGAGACGGTCTCTCGGGCAGCGCGTCTCATGACGGCGAGCGGCATCGGTGTTCCCCCACGGGTGTAAGTGGCTCAGACGAAGAGCACAACTTACGAGTGGCGGGTCCCGGGCGGCCAGTCAATTAACAGAAGCCGTCAACCGACCGGCGTGGTGGGGTTCGTGTGTCCGCCTGCCGACCGGGCGCGCGAGGGCTCCGCCCGTTCCATTACGCTCGAAGGCATGGCCGACGCACCGTACAAGCTGATCCTCCTCCGCCACGGCGAGAGCGAATGGAACGCGAAGAACCTGTTCACCGGCTGGGTGGACGTCAACCTCAACGAGAAGGGCGAGAAGGAGGCAGTACGCGGCGGTGAGCTGCTCAAGGACGCCGGCCTGCTGCCCGACGTGGTCCACACCTCGCTCCAGAAGCGCGCGATCCGCACGGCCCAGCTCTCGCTGGAGGCCGCCGACCGCCACTGGATCCCGGTCCACCGCTCCTGGCGCCTGAACGAGCGGCACTACGGCGCGCTCCAGGGCAAGGACAAGGCGCAGACGCTCGCCGAGTTCGGCGAGGAGCAGTTCATGCTGTGGCGCCGCTCGTACGACACTCCGCCGCCGCCCCTCGCCGACGGCACGGAGTTCTCGCAGTCCGACGACCCGCGCTACGCGACCATCCCGCCGGAGCTGCGTCCTCGCACGGAGTGCCTGAAGGACGTCGTCAACCGCATGCTTCCGTACTGGTACGACGGCATCGTGCCCGACCTCCTCACCGGCCGCACGGTCCTCGTCGCCGCCCACGGCAACAGCCTCCGCGCCCTCGTCAAGCACCTCGACGGCATCTCGGACGCCGACATCGCGGGCCTGAACATCCCCACGGGCATCCCCCTCTCCTACGAACTCGACGCCGACTTCAAGCCGCTCAACCCCGGCGGCACCTACCTCGACCCGGACGCCGCGGCGGCGGCCATCGAGGCGGTCAAGAACCAGGGCAAGAAGAAGTAGGCCCGACTGATCAAGCCCCCTGCCTGCGGATTCTCCGCGGGTGGGGGGCTTTTTGGTGGGCCTGGGCCCGTTTCCGGGCCAGACGCGCGGGCCCTCAGCGCAGTACGACCTCGCCCGCGTGGACGGCGCGCAGGGCGCGCTCGACCGTCTCCTGCTCTTCGCCGACCGGAGCCACGTAGCCGATGACGTCGCGCGCGGCGTCCTCCCCGAGCGTCCTGGTGATCACCCACGTGGCGAGATACTGGGACGCCAGGCAACCGCCCGCCGTAGCGATGTTCCCCTCGGCGTGGAACGGCGCGTCCAGCACGGTGACGTTGCGAGCTTCCACAAACGGTCGGCTCTTCATGTCCGTGCACACAGGCATGCCGTCCAGCAACCCGAGCCGGGCGAGCACCAGCGCGCCGGAGCACTGCGCACCGATGAGCTGTCGCGAAGGATCGAGCGCCAGCCTGGAGATCAGCTCGTCGTCGGCGACCACCTCGCGCGCCTTCACCCCGCTGCCGATCAGCACGACGTCGGCCTCGGTCACGAACTCCATGGGGCGCTGTCCGGTCACGTCGACGCCGTTCATGGACGTGACCACCGGCGTCGGAGTCGTGATGAAGGCCTCCAAGCCGTCCTTCCGGCACCGGTTGATCAGCGCGGAGGCGATGAAGCTGTCGAGCTCGTTGAATCCGTCAAAGGTGACCACGGCTACCTGCATGCCATCTCCTCACGGCACGGCACTCGAGTGCAGTGTCTCAGGGCGCGGTTCCCAGGTCGCAGGCCAATCGGCAATCGGTGCCTCATCTGTCGGTGTGGTGGCACGTAGAAGAGAAGCGTGGTCCGGCTTGCGATGGGCCACTTGGCGGGGCACCGGAGACCGTTGCGCTGGATGGGTGCGGGCAGGTTTGCGTGTGACGCGCTCGGTCCATGGCTGTTGACGACCCTGCAACACCCAAGCAAAGGAAGTCTTTTCATGCGTATGCGCACGATTGTCACCGCGGTGATCCTGTCGGCCGGCTGTGTCCTCGGAAGCTCCGGCTCGGCGCTGGCGAACGGCTGGGACGGGCACGGTGACGACGACTCGGCCTGCGGGATCATCTCCGGCGCGGGTGGCGGCCACGCCTGGTACGCCGAGGGCTGTAAGGGCGACGACGACGGCCACGGCGACGACGAGGGTCGTGAGGACGGCCACGAGAACGGTCACGAGGACGGCCAGGAGGGCATGTCCGCCCCGCTGGACTTCGGCGGCTTCCACCACTGACCGGCCCGGCATGGAAAGGGCCCCGCTTCTCGAAGCGGGGCCCTTTCGCCGTCTTACGCGGTGTCGTGTGCGGTCAGCCGCACTGGCAGGGATTGCCCGACTGGCAGCCGCAACCGCAGCCGGAACCGCAGCCGCACGCTCCGAACAGCGGGAGGCTTTTGATCTCGGCGGGCTGCTGGGTGTCGCGGTCCACCGTGGGATCGGGCGTGCTGGGGGATTCGGCCATGGGTCCCTCCTTCGGACACGAAGGTGTACGAGACCGTGCCGGGCACACGGCGCGTCGCACATTTCCTGTTTGCCCATTGCATGCCCACTTCCGTGGGCGCATCAACGGCGCATGGAGGCTTGCGCGCGCCCCGCGGGTCCGTGAGCGCGGCGGAGGGTCCGGTTCCGGGCCGAACCCCGGGGAAGGCCCCGGAGCCCGGCCCCGCCGGGATCAGGCCCCCTCCACCCCCGTGACCGGCTGGATGTCCGCCTGGAGCTCGTCCGCGTGCTCGCCCGTCACCAGGTACACCACGCGCTTGGCGACCGACACCGCGTGGTCGGCGAAGCGCTCGTAGTAGCGGCCGAGGAGGGTGACGTCCACGGCCGTCTCGATGCCGTGCTTCCAGCGGTCGTCCATCAGGTGCTGGAAGAGGGTGCGGTGCAGCAGGTCCATCTCGTCGTCGTCCTGCTCCAGCTGGAGGGCGAGATCGACGTCCTTGGTGATGATGACCTCGGCCGCCTTGGCCATCAGGCGCTGGGCGAGCTGGCCCATCTCCAGGATGGTGGCGTGCAGGTCGTGGGGGATCGCCCGCTCGGGAAAGCGCAGCCGGGCGAGCTTGGCGACGTGCTGCGCCAGGTCGCCCGAGCGCTCCAGGTCGGCCGACATGCGCAGCGACGTCACGACGATCCGCAGGTCCGTCGCGACCGGCTGCTGGCGGGCCAGCAGGGCTATCGCCCGGGCCTCCAGCTCGTGCTGCAGGTCGTCGACCTTCTGGTCCGCAGCGATCACGGTCTCGGCCAGCTTCAGGTCGGAGTCGAGGATGGCCGTCGTGGCGCGCCCGATCGCCGACCCGACGAGCCGGGCCATCTCGACCAGGCCCTCGCCGATCGAGTCCAGTTCCTCGTGGTACGCGTCCCGCATCAGGGTGTCCCTCTCTTACGTCAGCTTCGGGGGTCCGGGGGGCTGGGCCCTGACCGCCGGACAGGCCCTGTGAACCCCACGCTCCCACGTTCCGGCTCGTACGCGTCCGTTTCCGTCACCCCAAATGAACCATCGCTAGCTCCCAGGTGAACTCTGGGCGACGAGTGTTCGAGGTCGCACCCGGATGGCTGTGGCCTGGAGTGACGACATGCCTAACCTGGAGGCATGGACGTGAACGCGGCGGTCGCCGCAGCGGCAGCGATCGCCGGAGTGCTCACCGGTGTCATCGCCGTGCTGGCGTTCCGCTGGAGCGAGCGCGACCAGAAACGCCCCACCCGCACCTCTCTGCACACGGACCCGGTGCTTCCGCCGGGCGTGGACACGGTTCTCTCCGTGCTCCGGTCGTCCGCCGTCGTACTCGACGAGGCGGACGCCGTGGTCAAGGCCAGCTCCGCCGCGTACGCCCTCGGGCTGGTGCGGGGCGGCAAGCTGGCCGTCGAGCCGATGCTCCTGATGGCGCGGGACACCCGCCGCGACGGGGAGATACGCCAGGTGGAGCTGGACCTGCCCCGGCGCGGGACCGGACGGGGCGACGCCCTCGCCGTCTCCGCGCGCGTGGCACCCCTCGGCTCCCGGCTCGTGCTGCTGCTCGTCGAGGACCTCACCGAGGCGCGACGTATCGAGGCCGTACGACGCGACTTCGTCGCGAACGTCAGCCATGAGCTCAAGACCCCCGTCGGCGCGCTCAGCCTGCTCTCCGAGGCTGTCATGGGCGCCTCGGACGACCCCGAAGCGGTGGAGCGCTTCGCCGGGCGGATGCAGATCGAGGCCACCCGGCTCACCAACCTCGTGCAGGAGCTCATCGACCTGTCACGGGTGCAGAACGACGACCCCCTCGAGGACGCCGAGCCCGTTCGCGTCGACGAACTGGTCGCCGAGGCGATCGACCGCTGCCGCCACCAGGCCGGCAGCAAACAGATCACCATGGCCGCCGGCGGCACCGCTGAACTGCACGTCTGGGGCAACCGCGGCCAGCTGGCCGCCGCCCTCGGCAACCTCGTGGAGAACGCCGTCAACTACTCGCCGGCCCGCACCCGGGTCGGCATAGCCGCGCGCCGGGTGAACGCGCCCGGCGGAGACCTGATCGAGGTCGCCGTGACCGACCAGGGCATCGGCATCTCCGAGAAGGACCGGGAGCGCGTCTTCGAGCGCTTCTATCGCGTGGACCCGGCCCGTTCCCGTGCCACCGGTGGCACCGGCCTGGGACTCGCGATCGTCAAACACGTGGCCGCCTCGCACGGCGGGGAGGTCACGGTGTGGAGCTCGGAGGGACAGGGCTCCACGTTCACTCTGCGGCTGCCGGAGGCGGGTGCGGCCCGCGACCGCGTGACCGATCACCACATGCCCGGCCTCGACGAAGAGGACGAGTCCGGCCAGCCCGACGGGACGACCACCGTCACATCCCCGTACGAACCGCTTCCTGCCCCGGAGGTCCTTCCGTGACCCGAGTGCTCGTCGTCGAGGACGAGGAGTCCTTCTCCGACGCCCTGTCGTACATGCTCCGCAAGGAGGGCTTCGAGGTCGCCATCGCGACCACAGGGCCCGACGGACTCGACGAGTTCGAGCGCAACGGCGCCGACCTCGTGCTCCTCGACCTGATGCTGCCGGGCCTGCCCGGCACGGAGGTCTGCCGTCAGCTGCGTGTCCGCTCCAACGTCCCGGTGATCATGGTCACCGCCAAGGACAGCGAGATCGACAAGGTCGTGGGCCTGGAGATAGGAGCCGACGACTACGTCACCAAGCCCTTCTCCTCCCGCGAGCTGGTCGCCCGTATCCGGGCCGTCCTGCGCCGCCGCGGGGAGCCCGAGGAGGTCTCCCCGGCCGCCCTGGAGGCCGGTCCGGTCCGGATGGACGTCGACCGCCATGTGGTCACCGTCTCCGGCTCCAAGGTCGACCTGCCCCTGAAGGAGTTCGACCTGCTGGAGATGCTCCTGCGCAACGCCGGCCGCGTCCTTACCCGGATGCAGCTCATCGACCGGGTGTGGGGCGCCGACTACGTGGGCGACACCAAGACCCTCGACGTCCACGTGAAGCGCCTGCGCGCCAAGATCGAGCCGGACCCGGGCGCGCCGCGGTACCTGGTGACGGTCCGCGGGCTCGGCTACAAGTTCGAGCCGTAAACCGGCCCCCGCCGGGACCACCACAGCGGCCCGGCAACGACAAAGGGCGGGACCCCTTCGTGGGGTCCCGCCCTTCGTGTGTACGACGAGGATGCGGGCGTACGGCCCGTCAGTTGCCGGCAGCCGAGTCGGAGGCCGACTCGGTGGCCGTGGCGCTGGCCGACGCCGCGTCCGACGGAACGCCGGAGGAGGACTCGGACGGCGAGCTCGACGCGCCGGCCGACCCCGACGGCTTGGTGCTCGCGGATGCGGAGGCCCCCGGCGCCGCCGGGACGTCGCTCGGGCCCCACTTGGAGAAGTAGCTCTCGGCGGGCACGACGAACGCCTTCAGGCTCACGTCACCGGTCTTGCTGAAGCTGAAGGTGACCTTCTGCGCGTTGCCGTCCTTGACGGCCTCACGGCTGCTGGCCAGGACCGCGGAGGCGTTGCCCTTGCCGCCGAGGACGACGTGGCCGCCGGCCGGGACGGTCAGCTTGCCGGAGCCCTTGGCGGGCTTGAGCGCGGCGGACTTGCCGGCGACGGTGACGGAGTCCAGCGTCTCCGCGGAGGTGCCGTTGTTGAAGAGGGTCGCGGAGATCACCGCCGGGCCCGTCGACTGGAGGTCGGGCTGGGTGATGACCAGGACGTTCTGGATCTTGATGTTCCCGACGGCGGTCGCCGCGTTGTCCGGCTTTACCTCCAGCGTCTGGGCGTTGTTGCCTGCGGCGCATGCGGCGAGCGAGGCGATCGAGAACGCGATGGCGGCGGCGGCGAGGGCGCCGCGTCGAAGGCTGCTGCTCACGGCGGCGGCAACTCCTAGAACGTGGGCGGTACGTGGGGTGGGCGGCCGTACGGCTGTAAAGCCGCCCTAAGGGTCTGTCAGCGGGCTTAGGTTACCGAGCCGTTCCCGTGCCGCCGCACCCGACCCGCCTCTACGCACCCACGGGCTCCGCTGCGCCGGCCGCGCGCCCCGTCCGGCACGGAGTTCCCGCGGGCCTCATCCGCTCCTTTGGCCGACATCTCGTCCGCCATTCACATAAGTGCCGACCGCATCGGCCTGCGGATTTTCTCGTAAGGATCGGTAAGGGTCGGTAAGGAATGCATGGCGGTCCTGGAAATTGATCATCGACCGTCGTGATCAATTCCGGATTGCTGTCGCACCGGACTGCGTTCACCGAACGGAGTAGCGGAAGTCGCCCTCTTGGAGTCGGACAAAATAGGACGTTCGGACGGTGGATGGCGGCTACGGGTGTGTGTAACGTGCGCGTTTCACTTGGCCCGGAGAGCCGCTCCGACCTGCGAATACCCTCTTCCGTTCGGCCTCCGAAGCACGTTCCTGTTGTTGTTGTCAAGCCCCGAGATATGCCCTGACCTGCGAAAACGCCATTCAGAAGAGGCGGTTCTCGTGTTAGGATGGATAGCCACGGAAGGGGTACCTGTCACATGACGTTCAAGGTTGGCGACACCGTGGTCTATCCCCATCACGGGGCCGCGCTGATCGAGGCCATCGAAACTCGCCAGATCAAAGGCGTGGACAAGACCTACTTGGTGCTGAAGGTCGCCCAGGGCGACCTGACGGTACGTGTGCCAGCGGACAATGCGGAGTTCGTCGGCGTACGTGATGTGGTCGGTCAGGACGGGCTGGACCGGGTCTTCGAGGTGCTGCGCGCGCCGTACGCCGAGGAGCCCACGAACTGGTCGCGTCGCTACAAGGCAAATCTGGAGAAGCTCGCCTCGGGCGATGTCATCAAGGTCGCGGAAGTCGTGCGTGACCTGTGGCGTCGTGAGCGTGAGCGCGGACTCTCCGCAGGTGAGAAGCGCATGCTCGCCAAGGCACGGCAGATCCTGGTGAGCGAGCTGGCCCTCGCGGAGAACACGAACGAGGACAAGGCCGAGGCCCTGCTCGACGAGGTCCTCGCGTCCTGACGCAGGCGGTCGTCAAGACGCTGGTCGTCCTGACGCGGACACAAGCCCGCTGAGCGCAATGAAATGCCGCGGTGCCCGATGACGCAATTGCTGTCGCCGGGCGCTGCGGCATGTTCGTACCCGGATGCCATGTTCGTATCCAGACGCCGGGCCCTGATGTCCTGCCTCGGGGCTCCGCCTGACCGGCTGGTCCGGCCGGCCCCGATACTTGGTGTGCCGGGCCCGGGCTGCTGGCTCGACCGGTTGTCACGGAAGGGTCCCCGGTCAAGGAGTCGCGCCCGGCACTCCCCCGACCTTCGGCCGGGGGTACCCCCAGGCCATACCCACCTCGGCCGAGCACACAAACCTGACGGGAACCGATGTCTGACGATTCGCGCCCTTCGCCTTCGGGAGGCCTCCCCGACGCCCGGCCGCGGCCGGCCGGAGGGGCCGCCACCGCGGCCGTGATCCCGGCCGCCGGCCGGGGCGTGCGCCTCGGTCCGGGCGCTCCCAAAGCGCTCCGCGCGCTGAACGGCACGCCCATGCTCATCCACGCGGTGCGCGCGATGGCCGCATCGCGCGCGGTCTCCCTCGTCGTCGTGGTGGCCCCGCCCGACGGTGCCGCCGAGGTCAAGACGCTGCTCGACGCGCACGCACTGCCCGAGCGGACCGACTTCCTGGTCGTCCCCGGCGGCGACAGCCGCCAGGAGTCCGTGAAGTACGGCCTCGACGCCCTGCCGCCCGGCATCGACATCGTCCTCGTGCACGACGCGGCCCGGCCGCTCGTGCCCGTCGACACGGTCGACGCCGTGATCGAGGCGGTCCGCGACGGTGCCCCGGCCGTCGTACCGGCGCTGCCCCTCGCCGACACGGTCAAGCAGGTCGAGCCCGCGGGGACCCCCGGCGCTCCCGAGCCGGTCGTCGCCACGCCCGACCGGTCCCTGCTGCGCGCCGTGCAGACCCCGCAGGGCTTCGACCGCGACACCCTCGTCCGGGCCCACGAGACGGTCACCGACAACGTGACCGACGACGCGAGCATGGTCGAGCAGCTCGGGCTGCGGGTCGTGGTGGTGCCCGGGCACGAGGAGGCGTTCAAGGTGACCCGTCCGCTGGACCTCGTACTGGCCGAGGCGGTTCTCGCGCGCCGGAGGCTGAACGATGGCTTCTGAGCCCGTGCTGCCGCAGGTCGGTATCGGCACCGACATCCACGCCTTCGAGGAGGGCCGCGAGCTGTGGTGCGCGGGGCTGCTCTGGGAGGGCGAGGGTCCCGGTCTCGCCGGGCACTCCGACGCGGACGTCGTCGCGCACGCCGCGTGCAACGCGCTGTTCTCGGCGGCCGGCCTCGGTGACCTCGGCGCCCACTTCGGCACCGGGCGGCCCGAATGGTCCGGCGCCTCGGGCGTCACGCTCCTGACGGAGGCCGCCCGGATCGTCCGCGCGGCGGGCTTCGTCATCGGCAATGTCGCCGTGCAGGTGGTCGGCCCCCGGCCGAAGATCGGCAAGCGCCGCGACGAGGCGCAGAAGCTGCTCTCGGAGGCGGCGGGGGCACCGGTCTCGGTGTCCGGCGCCACCACGGACGGCCTCGGATTCCCGGGCCGGGACGAGGGACTGATGGCGGTCGCCACGGCACTGGTCGTGCGAGCGGGGTGACGAAGGGGGGCGCGCGGGGGTGTTCTCGCCCCCTCCGGCCCAGCCCTCACCCATGACGGGCCGAATGTCCGCCCCCCGTTGTCACGAATACGTGTGCCTTGAGGCGTAAGGGGCTCTGGGCACTAGCCAGGGCCCACTACCCTGGAGTGGTGACGATTCGCCTGTACGACACCAGCGCCCGGCAGATCCGTGACTTCACCCCGCTCCTGCCGGGTTGTGTCTCGATCTACCTCTGTGGCGCCACCGTGCAGGCCGCACCGCACATCGGGCACATCCGGTCGGGCCTCAACTTCGACATCATGCGCCGCTGGTTCGAGTACCGCGGCTACGACGTCACCTTCATCCGGAACGTGACGGACATCGACGACAAGATCATCACCAAGTCGGCCGAGCAGGGCAGGCCTTGGTGGTCGATCGGGTACGAGAACGAGCGCGCCTTCAACGACGGTTACGACGTGCTCGGCTGCCTGCCGCCCACGTACGAACCGCGGGCCACCGGGCACGTCACCGAGATGGTCGAGATGATGCGCGGCCTCATCGAGCGCGGTCACGCGTACGAGGCCGACGGCAACGTCTACTTCGACGTGCGCTCCTTCCCGGGCTATCTGGAGCTGTCCAACCAGGAGCTGGACAACCTGCTCCAGCCGTCGGGCGAGGGCGAGACCGGCAAGCGGGACCCGCGCGACTTCGCCATGTGGAAGGCCGTCAAGCCCGGTGAGCCGTCCTGGGAGACCCCGTGGGGCCGCGGCCGGCCCGGCTGGCACCTGGAGTGCAGCGCCATGGCCCACAAGTACCTGGGCACGGTCTTCGACATCCACGGCGGCGGCATCGACCTGATCTTCCCGCACCACGAGAACGAGATCGCGCAGGCCAAGGCCTTCGGCGACGAGTTCGCCAAGTACTGGGTGCACAACGCCTGGGTCACCATGAGCGGCGAGAAGATGTCGAAGTCCCTCGGGAACTCGGTCCTCGTCAGCGAGATGGTCAAGGTGTGGCGCCCGATCGTGCTGCGCTACTACCTGGGCACCCCGCACTACCGCTCGATGATCGAGTACAGCGAAGAGGCCCTGCGCGAGGCCGAGTCGGCGTTCGCCCGTATCGAGGGCTTCGTGCAGCGCGTCATCGAGAAGGCCGGGGGAGCCGTCGAGCCCGCCGCCGAGGTGCCGCCCGCCTTCGCCGAGGCGATGGACGACGACCTGGGCGTCCCGCAGGCGCTCGCCATCGTGCACACCACGGTCCGGCAGGGGAACTCCGCCCTCGCCGCCGACGACAAGGAAGCCGCCGTCGCCCGCCTCGCCGAGGTCCGCGCGATGCTCGGCGTCCTCGGCCTCGACCCGCTCGACCCGCAGTGGTCCGGCGAGGGCGACCGCGGTGACGATCTGCACGGCGTGGTCGACACCCTCGTACGCCTGGTGCTCCAGCAGCGGGAGGCGGCGCGCGGCCGCAAGGACTGGGCCACCGCGGACGCCATCCGTGACCAGCTCAACCAGTCGGGCCTGGTCATCGAGGACGGCCCGCAGGGACCGCGCTGGACGCTGGGTCCGCGCTGAGCATTCCTTGATCGATTGTGCCGCCCGGCTCTCCGGGCGGCACACTGCATATACGTACACACGCACGCTTCACACAGACGGGTAGGTCATGGCCGCTAACAACCGCCGCATGTCCGGCAAGAAGGGCGCGCAGGTCGGCAGTGGCGGCCAGCGACGTCGGGGTCTCGAAGGCAAGGGCCCGACCCCGCCCGCCGAGGCGCGCAAGGGGCACAAGAAGAACCGCATCGCCAACGTCAAGGCGAAGCAGGCCACCCGCCGGCCCGCCCCGCGCGGCCGGGGCGGCAAGGGCACGTCCGAGATGGTCGTCGGACGCAACCCGGTCGTCGAGGCGCTGCGCGAGGGTGTGCCCGCCGTCACGCTCTACGTCCAGCAGTTCATCGACAACGACGAGCGGGTGCGCGAGGCGCTCCAGCTGGTCGCGGACCGCGGCGGCGTCCATCTCATGGAGGCGCCGCGCCCCGAGCTGGACCGGATGACCAACGGGCTCAACCACCAGGGTCTGGTCCTCCAGGTCCCGCCGTACGAGTACGCGCACCCCGAGGACCTCGCCGCCGCCGCGTACGACGAGGGCCGGGACCCGCTGATCGTCGCCCTCGACGGGGTGACCGACCCCCGGAATCTGGGCGCCGTCGTCCGTTCCGTCTCCGCCTTCGGCGGCCACGGCGTCGTGGTGCCCGAGCGGCGCGCGGCCGGCATGACCGCCGGTGCCTGGAAGACGTCCGCCGGCACCGCGGCCCGTACGCCCGTCGCCCGTGCCGCCAACCTGACGCGCGCCCTGGAGGCGTACAAGAAGGCCGGTCTCGTGGTGGTCGGTCTCGCCGCGGACGGTGAGGCCGAGATCGGTGACCTGGAAGCGCTGGGCGGCCCGGTCGTGATCGTGGTCGGCAGCGAGGGCAAGGGCCTGTCCCGACTCGTGGGCGAGACCTGCGACTTCCGGGTGCGGATCCCGATGCCGGGCGGCGCGGAGTCGCTGAACGCCGGTGTGGCGGCGGGAGTTGTGCTGTACGAGGCATCGCGGCGCCGGGTCTGAGGCACCTGAACAGATGTGCGCGTAGTCACCCCCGTGGGGCAATCCGGACGAGCGTGATGACCTTGACGCGGTCCGGACAGATCGGCGCGGTCAAAGCAGTGTCCTAAACACACGTCACTCGGTTAGATGAGTGTGGACACCAGAACACCCCGCACACCCACGGGGGACCGCTCGTCGGGATTCGACGACGCTCCCGCGCTGAGCATGGTGAAGGTGCCGAGCGATCCGGCGCAGATCATCGTCAATCATGCGAGCTTCCGCGTGCAGCTAGGAGCCTCCACGCGGACTCAATCCCCGCGTGTCGCACGGCACTTGAGCTCCTCGGACGACACCGCGCGCATTCCCGTCGTCGGCACCGCAGGCAGGGCGGGCGGGGGCGCCGGCGATCCGGCGGCCGTCGCGCGTCGGCGCGCGCCCGTCGTCTGGAGCGGGAAGTCCGCGCCCGACGACACCGGCGCGCACCGGCTGCTGCAGGCGGTGCGGAGCACGAGCGTGCGCCACGGCTCCGCGGATCCCGGCGGCGACGCCGGCGCGACGCAGGTCATCCCGCGCATCGACCTCGGCGAACCGGGCGGCTACGACGGCGACATGACCGTGGACACGGTCGAGACGCCCCTGGTCGGCAGCCAGCGCACCCACGCGCCCGGTGAGACCCGGCTGCTGCCGAACATGCGCAGTGTGGGCAGCACGTACGACGAACCCGGTTACGCGGACGAGGAGTTCGCCGGCGAGGACTTCGAGCAGGACGCGGGCGACGAGGACGATTCGCCGGTCAAGCGGCACGGCGCCGACCCGGTGCGGCACGCGTACTACCCCGGACGCCGGATGAACCTCGGCGTGGTCCTCCTCCCGCTGCGCGTCTTCCTCGGCTTCATCTCGATCTACGCCGGCATGGGCAAGCTCTGCGACCCCGTCTACTTCGACGGCGGCAAGCGCGGCTCCATGGTCAAGTGGCTGAACTCGCTGCACCCCTGGGAAATGGCCGAGCCGCTGCGCCAGTTCGCGCTCCAGCACCCCGTCGGTGCCGGGCTCGTCATCGCCTTCCTCCAGGTCATCGTGGGCGTGCTCACGGTGCTGGGGCTGTGGCAGCGGGTCGCCGCGGTGGTCGGCGCCGGGCTGTCGGCGGCGCTCATCCTCACCGTCAGCTGGAAGACGGTGCCCGCCTACGACGCGCCGGACATCATCTACCTCGCCGCCTGGTCGCCGCTGGTCATCGCGGGCGCCCCGGTCTACTCCGTCGACGGACGACTCGCCGGCGAGGCCTGGCGCACGCTCGGTCCGCGGGCCGAGCTCTGGGAGCTGCGGCGGCGCGTGCTGCGTCGCGGAGCGCTCGTCACGACCGTCGTGGTCGGGCTCACGCTGCTCATCGGCTCGCTCCTCGGCGGCGCCGTCCGCGACGCCGACCGGGTCGTCGTCCCCGGGCCCGGCGAGGCCCCGCGCAACGAACTGCCCGGCTCCCCGCTTCCCGAGGAGCCCGGCAAGCGCCACCACCGCGCCAGCCCCTCCGCCTCGGAGGCGCCGACCCAGGGCAGCTCCTCGTCCCCGTCGGGTGCGGCCACGACGCCGGGCGCGGCCCGCGAGTCGGGCACCGCGGGCACCAGCCCGAGCCAGACCCAGGGCACGGGACAGGCACCGCCCCAGCAGTCCTCGCCGGCCGGGCAGGCGCCGAGCACCAGCTCCGGACCGTCCTCGGGCGGCAGCGCGGGCGGTACGGGCTCGGGCGGCACGTCCGGCGGCAGTTCGGGCGGCGGGGGCAGCAGCTCCGGCGGTTCCGACCGGCTCGTCGGCGGCCTCCTGGGGTGACCCAGGCAGCCGTGCACGACGGTGGGGCCCCGCACATCAGGTGTGCGGGGCCCCACCGTCGTGTCCGAGGCGCTGTGGTCCGTTCTGTGGCCCTTTCGCCGCGCTGTGCGGCAGGGCGGCCGGTCGGCACTCGGAGCGGTTCCTGCGGGCCGCTGGGCGCCGCTGAGCGCTCGGAGGTGCCTGGCGCGGAGCACCGAGGGGCGTCTGCCGCGGGCGGTCAACGCCCCAGGGCCGCCAGCTCCTTCGCCGCCTCCGTCAGGTCCTTCGCCGTGTCGATGGCGCGCCAGTAGGCGCCCTGCGGGAGCGAGAAGCCGGCCAGCCGGCGTTCGCGGGCCAGCCGCGGGAACGTGGTGCGCTCGTGGTCGCCGCGCTCGGGGAGCAGGTCGGCGAACTCGGCGGAGAAGACGTAGACGCCCGCGTTGATCTCGTACTGGGTCGGCGGGGACTCGATGAAGTCCGTGATGCGGCCGAAGCCGTCCGTCTTGACGGCGCCCCACGGGATGCGCGGACGGGCCAGCGCGACGGTCGCGACGGCGTCGCGCTCGGTGTGGAAGTCCGCCATGTCGCGCAGCGAGAAACGGGTCCAGATGTCGCCGTTCGTCGCGAACCACGGCTTGTCCGGGTGGGGGAGATGCGCGGCGGCGTACTTGAGGCCGCCGCCGCGGCCGAGCGGTTCCGTCTCGACGACCGTCGTGACGTTGACCGGGAGGTCGGCCGAGTCCAGCCACTTCTGCAGGACATCGGCCAGGTGGCCGCAGCTGACGACCACGTCCGTCACGCCCTCTTCGGCGAGCCAGACGAGCTGATGGCCGATGATCGGGGTCCCGGTGCCGGGGATCTCGACCATCGGCTTCGGCCGGTCGTCGGTGTAGGGGCGCAGCCGGGAGCCCTGACCTCCGGCCAGGACGACGGCTTGAACGGGACGCGACGCGGCGTTCGGATCGGTCATGACCGAACTGTACGTGGCGTCCCGCTCGCGGCTTTGATCAGCAACCGTTCCGTAACCAGCTGTACTTGAGCGGTTGCCGGGAGCTCAGCCGCGCTGGGCCTCGAGGCCCGTCGCGACCCCCGATGCGAAGGCGGTGTCACAGGCGGGCCGGGCGTACGACTGGGCGCGCGTCGGCCCGTACGCGCGGACTGCTGCCCGGCCGAGTGCGCGGGCGATCGAGGCGCAGTGCTTCGCCAGCGAGGGACGGCCGTTCACCGCCTGCTGGAGATGCGTCAGCGCGACGCCCGGATTCTTCTCCTGGAGCTCCATCAGGAGTCTGTCGCGCAGGACGTCCTGCGGGGCGCGGGAGGACGCACGTGTGGACACGTTCGTCGAGGAGGCGGTGAGCACCGAGTCCGAGGAGTTCCCCGACCAGTTGACTCGGGTGACCGCGAGGGTCCCGGAGAGAACCAGGACGACAGGCAGAACGAGGGCGAGGGTGCGGCCGATCCGGCGGGCGGGGCCACGGCCACGCCGGGTCTGTTGGTTAGTGGTGGAGTGCTTCACGCGAGTGAGGGTAGCGCGGGGTAATGATTTGGCGACATTTAGTCACCGGTTCGGGGGACGGGAAAGCGTCGAATTCGCGGTACGAGGTTGACGTACACGTATCGAAATGACCGGTCTGCCGGGGTATTTGTCGACAACGTCAAGAGCCCCGCAGCAGGCCGCGGGGCTCTTGACGTCAACTTGCGGGAATTCACCCGTTAGCGGGGGTGTGGAACCCCCGCTCCTCAGTCGGTGAGGCGCTCGCCGGTGGAGCTCGAGAACACGTGGGTCTCGCCCGGGCGCGGCACGACGTGCAGCGTGGCGCCCTTCTCCGGGACCGCGCGGCCGCTGACGCGGACGACCAGGTCCGTGAGGTTGTCGTCGACCTTGGCGCTGCCGTAGACGTAACCGTCGGCGCCCAGCTCCTCGACGACGTTCACGGTGACGGCGAGGCCCGCCGGGGCGTCCTCGGTGTCCTTGGTCAGGGACTTCGCGGCGGCGCCACCGTGCTCGACGATGTCGAAGTGCTCCGGGCGGACGCCGACGGTGACCGTGCGGTCGCCCTTGTCGGAGGCGGCCTTGAGCGCCTCGCGGTTGACCGGCACGACCGAGTTGCCGAACTTCACGCCGCCGTCGGTGATCGGGACCTCGACGAGGTTCATGGCGGGCGAGCCGATGAAGCCGGCGACGAACAGGTTCGCCGGGCGGTCGTACATGTTGCGCGGCGAGTCGACCTGCTGGAGCAGACCGTCCTTGAGGACCGCCACACGGTCACCCATGGTCATGGCCTCGACCTGGTCGTGGGTGACGTACACGGTGGTGATGCCGAGACGGCGCTGGAGGCTCGCGATCTGCGTACGCGTCGAGACGCGGAGCTTGGCGTCCAGGTTGGACAGCGGCTCGTCCATGAGGAACACCTGGGGCTCACGCACGATGGCGCGGCCCATGGCGACGCGCTGGCGCTGACCGCCGGAGAGCGCCTTCGGCTTGCGTCCCAGGTAGTCGGTGAGGTCGAGGATCTTCGCCGCGTCCTCGACCTTCTGGCGGATCTCGGCCTTGTTGATGCCGGCGATCTTGAGCGCGAAGCCCATGTTGTCGGCGACCGTCATGTGCGGGTAGAGCGCGTAGTTCTGGAACACCATGGCGATGTCCCGGTCCTTGGGCGGCAGGTGCGTGACGTCGCGGTCGCCGATGTGGATCGAGCCGCCGTTGACGTCCTCGAGGCCCGCGAGCATGCGCAGGGAGGTGGACTTTCCGCAGCCGGAGGGACCGACGAGGACGAGGAACTCGCCGTCCGCGACGTCGAGCTCGAGCTGGTCGACGGCGGGCTTGTCGCCACCCGGGTAGATGCGGGTCGCCTTGTTGAACGAGACAGTGGCCATGGTGAGGGCCCCCTTCACCGGCAGGAACGTGCCGGACGATCCGTTGTAAAGGTGGTGTCCACTACGGAACGCTCCATAGTGGTGGAGTCCACATGAGTGAACTGGGTCAGGACGCTACCTGGCGTTCACCGCCCCTGTCAGTACTCCGGAGCCGGTGAAGTTCGCGGATATTTTCGACAGGGGCCCGCTGTGACGTGGGTACACTGCACGGGCACGCGCGCGCCGCGCACCCGTGCAGGCCTCCTTAGCTCAGCTGGTCAGAGCGCCGCTCTTGTAAAGCGAAGGTCGTCGGTTCGAATCCGACAGGGGGCTCCACGCCTTACCTGGGTCAACGCCCCCGCGATCTTGGATCACGGGGGCGTTGACGTTCATCGTCGGGGTCGCCTGCTTCGCTGCACGGATGATTACGGGGCTCTGGGTCTTCGTTGGCACGGTGTTGGCGCGGTGATCGGGACGGTATTCGTGGCAACGGCGGCGTGGGCGTGGTCAGTCGACGGAGGCCATGAAGTCCAGCATCTTGCGGTTGATCTCCTCCGCGTGGTCGATCTGCGGCCCGTGGCCGGTGTTGGAGATGATCTCGGCTCGGGCGCCGGGGATCAGGCGGGGCACACGCTCTGCCTGCCGCTGCGGGTGCACGAGAAGGCTTCGCCTGCCGAGCACCAGATAGAGCGGGGTCCGGATGGTGGAGAGCTCCTCCTCGGACAGCGGAAGTGGCGCCGGGCGGCGTATGCGGTAGGCGCGAACGGCCGTTCTGATCATGGTGCGCAGTTCCGGCATGACGAGGACCGGCTGCTCCAGCCAGGCCGCCAGCCGCGGGCGAAGCGCCTTGGGTGCGAATGTCGCGAAGAGGCCGGCGAAGATCCAGACGAAGAAGCGCAGCCCCACTTTCTCCAGGCCGCCGGGGTCGAGCAAGGTGACCGAGGCGAGGCGACCGGGCCTGCGGTGCGCCTGGTTCAGCGCGAGCCATCCGCCGTAGGAGGTGCCGATGAGGTGTACGCGATCGAGGCCGAGTCCGGCGAGTGTCTCGTCCAGCCACTGTGCGGCGCGTTCGGGGTCGTGGATCGGCTCGCGCTGCACGCTGCGGCCGGGATCCCCCAGGGTGTCGATCGCATAGATCGGGCGGTCTGCGCTGAGGGCGGGGGTGTTGGGGTACCACATGGCCGAGCAGGAGCCCGCGCCGTGCATCAGGACGACGGGGGTGCGGGATCGGGCCTCGTCGTTCGCGGGGCCGTAGCGGTAGACGTGCGTGATGCCGGAGGACGTCTCCACGTCCTCTTCCGCGAGCGCGGGCGCTCCCAGGGCGTAGACCGCATCGCAGGCCGTGACGTAGCGCTCCTGCCAGGCATCGCTCACGTAGCGGCCGACATCGGCCTGGGTGCGGGCAGCGGTCTCGGGCATGGCCACCTCCGGCGTCTCGGTTTTGTGATACGAACGTACCACGATGTTGGTACAGCTGTATCATTAAAAATTCCCACCGAGCCATGGCAAGAACGACGAGCGGAGAACCGGCCGATGCCCAAGCGCGTGGACCACGCAGAACGGCGCACCGAGATCGCCGAGGCGCTCGTCCGGGTCGCTGGACAGCGCGGGCTGCATGCCGTGGGGATGCGTGACGTGGCAGCGGAGGCGGGCGTATCACTGCGGCTGGTGCAGTACTACTTCCAGACCAAGGAGAAGTTGCTGCTCTTCGGGCTGGAACATCTGGCGGAGAGATTCGGGGAGCGGGTCTCCGCCCGTGTACGGGCTGCCGGGGACAGCCCTGGTCCGCGCGCGATGGTCGAGGCGCTGCTGATGGCGGCGCTGCCGACGGACGACGAGAGCCGCACCTTCCACTACCTCTACACCTCATACGCTGTTCTGGCCGTGAACGACCGGGCGCTCGCAGCGCAGCCCTTCATCAGGAACCCTGATGCCGCCGAAGACGCCCTGACCGATCTCCTCCGGCAGGCGCGGGAGGCGGCTTTGCTCGAGCCCGGTGTGGACGCACGGCTGGAGGCAGCCGGCCTGCTCGCCATGTCTGCGGGACTCGGCACCAGCATTCTCGTCGGTCAGCGCAGTCCGGAGTCCGCCGCCACGGTCCTGGACCATCATCTGAACCGAGTCTTCCGCACCAGTGATGCGGCCGGCTGACGGGCGGCCGCATCACCGCGTGGGAGGCGCTGCCGGCGGGGCGGCCCCACCTCCCACGGTCGAGCCGATCCCATCGCGACACGACGGGCGCTGGGCCGGCCGTCCGAGGTCCGGTCGCTGATCGTTCCCGCCGGGGTTTCCCGGCCGGGTGCCGTCAGTGGCGGCCCGCCGCTCTGTCTGCCAGTTGGGCCAGGTGGGAGGAGTGGGGGCTGCGGGTGGTGAGTTCGCGGGTGTCGGCGGTGCGGTAGGTGGCGTACATGCCGTGGACGCCGAGCCAGCGGAAGGGTTCGGGTTCCCATTTGCGGACCTTGTGGCCGACCCAGGGGAGGGCGGTGAGGTCGGTGGGGCCGGCCTGGCCGGAGTCCTGCTGGACGAGGTCGCGCAGGGTGCGGGCCGCGAGGTTGGTGGTGGCGACGCCGGAGCCGACGTAGCCGCCCGCCCAGCCGAGGCCCGTGGAGCGGTCCAGGGTGACCGTGGCGCACCAGTCGCGCGGTACGCCGAGGACGCCGGACCAGGCGTGGGCCACCCGGACGCCGGTCAGGGACGGGAAGAAGCGGATGAGGATCTCGTACAGGGCCTCGATGGTCGCCTGTTGGGTGCGGCCGTCGTTGTCGGTGCGGGAGCCGAAGCGGTACGGGACGCCGCGGCCGCCGAGGGCGATGCGGCCGTCCGCCGTGCGCTGCGCGTACATGTACGCGTGCGCCATGTCGCCGAGGGTCTCGCGGCCCTCCCAGCCGATGGACTCCCATTGGGACGGGGTGAGTGGATCCGTGGCGATCATCGACGAGTTCATCGGGAGCCAGGTGCGCCGCTGGCCCTTGAGGGACGCGGTGAAGCCCTCGGTGCAGCGCAGGACGTAGGGGGCGCGGACCGTGCCGTACGGGGTGACCGCGTGCCGGGGGCGGATCTCCGTGACCGGGGTCTGCTCGTGGATCGTGACGCCGAGGGCCTCGACCGCCGCCGCCAGGCCCTTGACGAGCTTGACCGGGTGCAGCCGCGCCCCGTGCGGGGTCCAGGTGGAGCCGACGGCGTCCGCGACCCGGACGCGCCCGGCGGTCTCCCGGGCGCCGTACAGCTCGCGGTCCTGCTCGCCGTACGACAGTTCGGTGGCGTGGAAGGCCTTCAGCCGGGCCAACTGGGCCGGGGTGTAGGCCACTTCGAGGACGCCGCCCTGGTGGATGTTCGCCTCGACGCCTTCCTCGGCGGCGACCCGGACGACCTCGCCGACGGTCTCGTTCATCGCCCGCTGGAGGCGTACGGCCGCCTCGTGGCCGTGGAGCTTCGCGTACCGGTCGCGGCCCGCGATGCCGTTGTAGAGCCAGCCGCCGTTGCGTCCGGAGGCGCCGTACCCGCAGAACTTCTGCTCCAGGACGGTGATCCGGAGGAAGGGGGCCGCCTTCTTGAGGTAGTACGCGGTCCACAGGCCCGTGTAGCCGCCGCCGACGATGACGACGTCGGCCGACGCGTCGCCGGGCAGGGGTTCGCGCGGTGCGGGAAGGCCGTCCTGCGCGTACCAGAACGAGATGCCGCCGTTCACCGGGCCGGGGGTGTGCGAGGTGCCGCTGCTCATGAGCGGACGCTAACCCCTGGAGGTGGGCAGTGTCTCCTTCGGATTTCGTGCTTTTCCGCAGCTCCGGACCAGCGGATGGCAGGCCAGACCGATCAGGACCGAGGTGAAGTGTCCGAGGTCGGTGAAGGTGCGCCCGGTGGCCAGCGGGACGCCGTAGACGGCGAGGACGACCACCAGATATGCGTACCGCCATGGCGTCGGGATGCGGTAGGTGAGGACGCCGACGACCCCGGCCAGCGCGTAACTCACGCCTACGTCCAGGGTGTTGACCGCCGAGTGTGGCGCCATGCCGTGCTGGATCGCCCACAGCAGCGCGCCCTCGCTCGCCAGGGTGGCCAGCACGTGCGCGGCGGCGCACACGGCGAGCCAGCGCGCGGTGCCGAGCCAGTGTTCGGCCGGCGCGTGGAAGACGGTGTAGAGCGCGACGTACGGAAGCCAGCGGCCGCCGTCGATCCACATCGCGCTGGCGATCAGCACCCGCACCGGATTGCTGGACAGCTCGTGGATGTTGGTCGAGCGCTGCCGCAGGAACTGCTCCTCGAACTCCGGTGACATGTGATGCAGTGCCACCGTGGTGAGGAAGAGGATCGTCAGCCAGATGTACGTTCCCGGGGCGCGGGCGACGTACGACCTGACGGCGCGCAGAGCTCGACTCATGGGGTGATTGTGCTGGTGCGGGACGCCCGGCTGCTGGAGCGGGGAGCGGAGTTTCTGCGGCGATGGGGGCTGCGGCAGGACGGGGAGGCGATGAGCGGGCATGCCTCGGTCGTGCTGCCGGTGGTGCGCGGCGACGGGACGCGGGCCGCGCTGAAGCTCCAGGACCTCGACGACGAGACGGCCGGTGAGGCGCTCGCGCTGCGCACCTGGGGCGGCGACGGGGTCGTACGACTGCTGGACGACGACCCGGGGACCGGCACGCTGCTGCTGGAACGCCTCGACGAGAACCGGCCGCTGGCCGCCGTACCGGATGTGCTGGAGGCGACCGGGATCCTCGCGGAGCTCCTCGCGCGGCTCACGTCCGTGCCGGCGCCGGCGGGCCTGCGGCACCTCGGCGATCTGGCCGCGGACATGGCCGAGCGGGTGCCCGGGGCGCTGGCGGCGCTGTCGCACGAGAGCGACCGGCGGCTGCTGCGGGACTGTGCGGCGGCGATGCGCGAGGTCGCGGGCGAGCCGGGGGACCGGCTCCTGCACTGGGATCTGCATTTCGAGAACGTGCTGGCCGCCGACCGCGAGCCCTGGCTGGTCATCGACCCGAAGCCGCTCGCCGGCGACCCGGGCTTCGACCTGCTGCCCGCCCTGTGGAACCGCTTCGACGAGGGGCAGTTGCTCCGGCGGTTCGACCTGCTGACCGAGGTACTGGACCTGGACCGGGACCGGGCGCGCGCGTGGACCCTGGGCAGGGTGCTGGAGAACTCGCTGTGGCGGGTCGAGGACGGGGAGGGCCCGGATCCCCGGCAGGCCGCGATCGCGCGGCTGCTGCTCGCGGGGAGGGGACGCGGCTGACCCGGGGAGCCGGCGCGTAGCCTGCCCGCATGATTCGCACCGCCACCCCTGCCGACGTCCCCGTCATCCGCTCGATGATCCGTGAACTGGCCGAGTACGAGAAGGTCGTGCAGGAGGCCCGCGCGAGCGAGGAGCAGCTGCACGAGGCGCTGTTCGGGGACCGGCCGGCCGCGTTCGCGCACATCGCAGAGGAGGCCGGCGAGCCCGTCGGTTTCGCGCTGTGGTTCCTCAACTTCTCCACCTGGCGCGGGGTGCACGGGATCTACCTGGAGGACCTGTACGTACGTCCGCAGGCACGCGGCGGCGGCCACGGCAAGGCGCTGCTCACCGAACTGGCGCGGATCTGTGCCGAGCGCGGTTACGAGCGCCTGGAGTGGGCGGTGCTGAACTGGAACCGGCCGTCCATCGACTTCTACGAGGCGCTGGGCGCCCGGCCGCAGGACGAGTGGACGGTGTACCGGCTGACGGACGACGCGCTCGCGAAGCTCGGCTCACCGGGCGCGTAGTCCGCCCCTGGGTGCCGGGCTCCGCACTCACGGGACCGACTCGGGTACGGGCGTCCCGGCCGGCTCGCGGTTCGGCGCCCGCGCCGTGACCATCAGGCCGGCGACCACGGCCGCGAGCAGCATGATGCCGGCGGCCCACCAGATGGCCACGGTGTAGCCGTGCACGACGCCCTCGCGGACGATCAGCGCCTTCTGCGCGGGGTCGCGGAGGTGGGCGGCGACGAAGGCCGTGCTGCTGGTGGTGGCGATGGTGTTGAGCAGCGCCGTACCGATCGAACCGCCCACCTGCTGGGCGGTGTTGACGGTCGCGGAGGTGACGCCCGAGTCGCGCGGGGCGACCCCCGAGGTCGCGGTGGCGAAGACCGGCATGAAGGTGAGACCCATGCCGAGGCCCATCAGCAGCAGCGCGGGCAGCAGTTCGGTGGCGTACTCGGAGTCGACCGTGAGCTGGGTGAGGATCACCATGCCGCCCGAGGCGAGCAGCATGCCCGGGACCATCATCATGCGGGGCGCGGCGTGCTGCAGCAGCCGGGCCGAGATCTGTGTCGAGCCGACGATGATCGCGGCTGTCAGGGGCAGGAAGGCCATGCCGGTCTTCACGGGCGAGTAGCCGAGGATGACCTGGAGGTAGTAGGTCATGAACAGGAACATGCCGAACATGCCGATGACGGCGAGCCCCATGGTCAGGAAGCAGCCGGCGCGGTTGCGGTCCTTGACGATGTGCAGCGGGAGCAGGGGCTGGGGCGCCCGCGTCTGCCACCACACGAACGTGGCCAGCAGTACGACGCCCGCCGCGAAGAGCCCGAGGACCAGCGGGTCGGTCCAGCCGCGCGGCTCGGCCTCGCTGAAGCCGTAGACGATCGCGACCAGTCCGCCGCAGCCCAGTACCGCGCCCGGTACGTCGAGGCGGGCGCCCGCGTGGCCGGGGCGGTCGTGGAGCAGCGCGAGTCCGCCGAAGACGGCGATCGCCGCGATGGGGATGTTCACGTACAGGCACCAGCGCCAGTTCAGGTACTCGGTCAGCAGCCCGCCCGCGACGAAGCCGATCGCGGAGCCGCCGCCCGCCAGTGCGCCGTAGATCCCGAAGGCCTTTCCGCGCTCCTTCGGGTCGGTGAAGGTGGTGGTGAGGAGCGACAGGGCGGAGGGGGCCAGTACGGCGGCGAAGACGCCCTGGAGCGCGCGGGCGCCGAAGAGCATGCCGGAGGTGGTGGCCGCGCCGCCGATCGCGGAGGCGACGGCGAAGCCGACCAGACCGACCAGGAACGTGCGTTTGCGGCCGACGAGGTCGGCGATCCGGCCGCCCAGCAGCAGCAGTCCGCCGAAGGCCAGCGTGTACGCCGTGATGACCCACTGACGGTTGCCGTCGGACATGTGCAGCGCGTTCTGGGCGGACGGGAGCGCGATGTTCACGATCGTCGCGTCCAGCACCACCATCAGCTGGGCGAGGGCGATGATCACCAGGCCCCACCAGCGGTGAGGATCGGCGCCTGCGGGTTCACCTGTTGGGGTGACACTCATCCGCCCAGAAGACCATGGAACGGGAGGTGTCGCATCTCCGGACGCCTCCTGTTCCGGGCCGGTGGATCCGGCCCGGTCACGGCCTGTTCCCGGGCGCGGCCACCACCCGCGCCCGGTCATGGCTCCAGCACCACCTTGCCGGTCGTGCCCCGCGTTTCGAGGGCGCGGTGCGCGGCGGCCGCCTCGGCGAGCGGGAAGCGCTGCACCGCGGGGGTGAGGCGGCCGGCCGCCGCCTCGGCGAGGGCGCGCAGTTCCAGGGTGCGTACGGGGTTGGGGCCGCCCGCCCTCCCCAGCATCACGGGGCCGAGGACCTGCTCGGACACCCCGTCGACGAGATACGGGGTCCCGCTGCCCAGACCCTCGCCGGCCCAGCCGAAGACGAGGTGCCGGCCGCCGGGACCGAGGAGGTCGACGGCGGCCCGGGCGACCGCGCCGCCGACCCCGTCGAAGACGACGGTGACCGACCGGGCGCCGAGATACTCGCGGACGCGTGCCGGCCAGTCCCCGTCCTTGTAGTCGACGGCCAGGTCGGCGCCGTTCGCCCGGACCAGGGCCACCTTCTCCGGGCCGCCCGCGAGGCCGATCACCGTGGCGCCCGCGTGCTTCGCGTACTGCACGAGGAACGTGCCGATACCGCCGGCGGCCGCGGGGATCACGGCCACGGAGGCGGGCCCGAGGTCGGCGAACTGCAGGATCCCCAGCGTCGTACGACCCGTGCCGATCATGGCGACGGCCTGGGCGAAGTCCAGGTTCTCCGGGATCTCGTGGAGGCGGTCGGCGTCGGTGACGGCCAGTTCGGCGTAGCCGCCCGGGGCGAAGCCGAGGTGTGCGACGACGCGCTTGCCGAGCCAGTCCCCGGTGACGCCCTCGCCGACGGAGTCGACGGTGCCTGCGACCTCGCGGCCCGGGACGGTGGGCAGGGCGGTGGGCCGCGGTGCCGGGCCCTGCGCCCCCTCGCGCAGGGCCGCGTCCAGGAGGTGGACGCCGGCCGCGGCCACGGCGATCCGGACCTGGCCCGGGCCCGGCTCGGGGTCCTCGGTCTTCTCCAAGGTCAGGTTCTCGGCGGGACCGAAGGCGTGCAGGCGGATGGCGTGCATGGCGGGCTCCTCACGGGACGAAGGTGCACCCAGCCTTCAACCTCAAGCTTCCTTGAGGTCAAGGCGGTCGCGGATCCTGAGGGCCAAGGTCACCGCCTCCAAGGCGCTGTTGAAGGACACCTCCGAGAGGACGCCCGGTGCCGCGACCTGGTCGCCGGCGAGATAGACCCCCTCGCCGCGGTCGACGGCGGGGCGGTCGCGCCAGCTGGTGCCGGGCAGGTCGACCGCGCCCGTACGGCCCTGCGCGGTGGCCTCCCGCCGCCAGGTCACGCGCTCGCGCCAGCCCGGGAAGGCGAGGTCGAGCAGCTGCTCGGCGCGCGCGACACCGTCGGCCCGGGACTCGTGCGGTCCGATGGGGATCTGGCCCTGGACGAGCTGCTGCCCGGCCGGGGCGAGGCTGCGGTCCTGGGCCGAGAAGCGTTCGATCCAGCCGGGTGCGTCCAGGTCGGAGACGGCGAACGCGTCACCGCGGCGGGTGCGCACGGCCAGGTCGACGAGGGCCGTACGGCCGCCCGGCCAGACCAGGGAGTCGTCCCCGAGGAGCCGGCGGGCGGCGTCGAGGGAGGTGGCCACGACGACCGGGCCCTGGTCCTCGGGGAGCGCGTCCACGCGCGCGAGGGTCTCCATCCGGACGCCGAGGTTCCAGGCGCGGGCCGCCATCCGGTCGATGACGCTCGCCCAGCCGCCGCGCGGGTAGTGCGCCTCCGGCGGCAGCTTGGTGGCCCGGCGCAGCCGCTCCTGCACGAACGCGGCGGACAACGCGCCGGGGTCGTGGTGGAAGAGGGCGACGGCGGAGTAGTTCGCGGCGGCCCTGGCCCCTTCCTCGCCCGCCCGTGCGGTCGCCCACGTCATGAAGTCGACGTCCACAGGCGCCTGTTGAGCCGTGTGGCGCAGCAGCTTGAGCATCGCGAAGGGCGGGGTGCGGCGCAGTGCGCCCTGGTGGCGCAGCCGCAGCCGGGCGGCCTCCAGGGGCGGCACGGGGGCGAGCGGGCCGAGCAGGTCGCGCTGCTTGAGCCAGGTCCAGTGCGGCCCGCCGCTGTAGAGGGCGTGCGGGCCCTCGTTCGTCCGGTACGGGCCCTCGGCGGTACGGGCCCGGCCACCGAGGGTGTGGTGGGCTTCGTAGACGGTGACCTTGGCGCCGGCCTCGGCGGCGGTGATGGCGGCGGTGAGTCCGGCGAAGCCGCCGCCGATGACGGTGATGCGGTGCATGACTGGGTCTCCCTCTGATCCGGTCCTGCCGGCCCCGGGTCTCGTCGGCCGGGCTGGTGGCTGTGCCTGTGACTGGGCGTCTTCGAGAAGGGCTGGGCGTCTGGCGCCTGCTGGAAGGGCTGTCTGTCTGTGAGAAGGACTGATCCAGGGCACTGGAATGTGACATCGGGGGTGAACTGGCAGGTCAGGGGCGGTTGTCAGTGGTGGGGTGCAGCATGGGGGCATGGTGCGGAAGACGGTGGGCGGGACGAGCGGGTCGGGCAGGGCGGGTCGGGCGGGTCGCGCGGAGAAGCTGGTGAAGGGGGCGCGGCGGCCCGGGGTGCGCCTGCCGCCGCTCGACCCCTTCACGGGCGGCGGGCTGGAGCCGGACGGGGACTACGACGGGCTGGAGTTCCGGGAGACGGATTTCGCCGGGCAGGACGGCGGGGGAGCGCGCTTCATGGACTGCGCGCTCACGGGATGCGCGCTGGACGAGACGCGGCTGCACCACGTGCGCCTGCTGGACTCCGTCCTGACGGGGATCCGGGGGGTGGGCACGGATCTCGCGGAGGCGACCCTGCGGGACGTCGAGCTGGTCGACGCCCGGCTGGGCGGGGTGCAGTTGCACGGTTCCGTGCTGGAGCGGGTGCTGGTGCGCGGCGGCAAGATCGACTATCTGAACCTGCGCAAGGCGCGGCTGAAGGACGTGGTCTTCGAGAGCTGCGTGCTCGTGGAGCCGGACTTCGGGGGCGCCCGGCTGGAGCGCGTGGAGTTCGTGGACTGCGTCCTGAAGGGCGCGGATTTCAGCGCGGCGACCCTGACGGACGTGGACCTGCGAGCCGCGGCGGAGCTGGACATCGCACGGGGCGTCGACCGGCTGGCCGGTGCGGTGATCAGCCCGAGCCAACTGATGGACCTGGCACCGGTGCTGGCGGCGGAGATGGGGGTGCGGGTGGTGGGGGTGGGGGAGGAGTAAGGGCGGCTGGACGGTTGGGCGTGCGGGGGTAGCCCACCTGGGGGTGGCGGGATGGGCCGGGACGAGGACTGTCGTGCGCCGTTCGACTGTGGGCGGGTTCAGCCCACCCAGGGCCGGCGGCCGGGACGGGCCGAGCAGGGGCCCGCCGCGCGCCGGCCGTCTGTGAACGGGCTCACCGCACCCGGGGAGGGCGGGCGCAGCGGTTTGGGGCGGGGGGCGTCCGTAGGTGGGGCAGCCGACGGTCGCCTGGCTCCAGCGGTGGACGTCACCCGTCGGCTCCGGCCGGACGCGGGTTCAGCTCACCCGGGGATGGCGGGCCTGGAGGGTCCAGATCGCCGGGTTGTCGCCCAGCCCCTCGTGCAGGTCGATGAGGTCGGCGAGCAGGTCGTGCAGGAAGTCGCGGGCCTCGCGGCGCAGTTCGGAGTGGGAGAAGGTCAACGGCTCCTCGTCGCGCCGCATCCAGTCGGCCTCGATGTCCACCCAGCCGAAGCGCCGCTCGAAGAGCATGCGGTCGGACGACTCGGTGAAGTCGAGCTCCGCGTGCTGCGGGCGGGAGGCCCGGCTGCCGCGCGGGTCCCGGTCGAGCAGCTCCACGATGTCGCACAGCGCCCATGCGAAGTCCAGTACCGGCACCCATCCCCAGGCTGTGGACAGCTCCCGGTCCGCCTTGGTGTCGGCGAGGTAGACGTCACCGCAGAACAGGTCGTGACGCAGCGCGCGGACCTCCGCGCGGCGGTAGTCGGTCTGCGGGGGATCCGGGAAGCGGTTGGAGAGGGCGTAGCCGATGTCGAGCACGTACGTGATGGTGTCACGGCCTCGTAGGATCACGGACGTGCCCCGATCTTCCGCCTCCGTACCCTCTGCCCTGGCCGCGGCCCTGGTACTCACCGCGTGCAGCGGAGGTGTGCACGGCACCCCAGGCGCCGCCGGCGTACGCGACCCGTACTTCCCGAAGGCGGGCAACGGCGGCTACGACGTGACGCACTACGGCCTGACCCTCTCCTACGACCCCGACGGCCGGGACCTCACCGGCAGCGCCGAGATCACGGCCCGCGCGACCAAGAACCTCAGCGCGTTCCATCTCGACCTGAAGGGTCTGGACGTCAAGAGCGTCACCGTCGAGGGCCGGGAGGCGAGCTGGAACCGCGCGGGCCAGGAGCTGACGGTGCGCCCGCACGACGACCTCGACCGTGGTGAAACGTTCCGCGCGACGGTCCGCTACTCGGGCAGCCCGGAGACGATCACCGACCCGGACGGCTCCAAGGAGGGCTGGCTGCACACGGCGGACGGCGCCCTGGCGCTCGGTGAACCCACCGGTTCGATGGCCTGGTTCCCCGGCAACCACCACCCGAGCGACAAGGCGTCGTACGACATCGCCGTCACCGTCCCCGAGGGCCTGCGGGCGGTCTCCAACGGGGAGTTGCGCAGCGAGACGACCCGGCAGGGCCGCAGCACGTTCCGCTGGCACACGGCGGAACCGATGGCGAGCTATGTGGCGATGGTCGCGATCGGCGCGTTCGACATCCGGCGCTCGACGACCAAGAGCGGCCTGCCGGTCTACGTCGCCGTCGACCCCGGCCAGGCGAAGGCGAGCGCCGAGGTGCTGGCGAAGCTGCCCGGGATCATGGAGTGGGAGGCGTACAACTTCGGGCCGTACCCGTTCGCCTCGACCGGCGCGGTGGTCGACCAGGGCGACGACGTGGGCTACGCCCTGGAGACCCAGAACCGCCCGGTCTTCCCCGGCGCCCCCGACACCGCGACCCTGGTCCACGAGCTGGCCCACCAGTGGTACGGCGACTCCGTCACCCCCAGGTCGTGGCGGGACATGTGGCTCAACGAAGGCTTCGCGACCTACGCCGAGTGGCTCTACGAGGAGGACCACGGCGGCGACACCGCGCAGGAGACTTTCGATGCGCTCTACCGGGGCGACTACTACGACGACGCGTCCGCCGGCGAGGCGGTCTGGGCCTTCCCGCCCGCGAAGCCGACCAGCGCCGCGCACATCTCCGACAGCCCGGTCTACGAGCGTGGCGCGATGGTCATCCACAAGATCCGCCGGACCGTCGGGGACGACACCTTCTACGACATCATCCAGGGCTGGGCCGCCGCCCACCGGCACGGCAACGCGGACACCGCCGACTTCACCGCGTACGTCGAGAAGAAGGCGCCGGACAAGGACTTCAGCGGGATCTGGAAGGACTGGCTCTACGGCGACGGGAAGCCGGCCAGGCCCTGACGCACCGGCCTCCGGTCACAGCGTTTTGCGCAGTACGGCGGCGGCCGGTCACAGCGGTTTGCGCAGTACGGTGCAGGATCGCCCCAGCTGAAGATCCTTGCGGCGGCCGATCACCTCGTAGCCCAGCGCGGTCCAGAAGGCGAGGCCGGCGGGGTTGTTGTCGAGGACGGCGAGGCGTACGGCGGCGCGGCCCGCGGAGCGGAACCGGTCCTCGACGAGGGACGCGATCTGCCGTCCGTGGCCCTTGCCCTGCTCGCCCCCGTCCACCAGGAGCAGCCCGATCCAGGGATCGGGGTCATCCGGGTCGGGATGGCGCGCGAGGGTGATCGCCACCCCGACGAGCCGCCCGGCACCGCGGGCCAGGAGCACCTCCGCGTCCGGATGGGCCAGCTCGTCGGCGAGCGCCGTCGCCACCTGCTCGGGCCGGATGTCGTCCGGGTCCGGGAAGTCCCCGCTGAGCGCGTAGAAGTCACGGTTGGAGACATGAAGCGCGGTGAGCTCGGTGAGCAGCGGGGCCGGGATGTCGTGGTCGGGGGTGAGACGGAGGGGTTCGAGGATCATGCGCGGCACCCTACAAAGGGCCGCCGGCCCTCGGTCGGATAAGTCGCCGCCCCATCTTCGCCGACTGCCGGTTGCGTCCCTTCGTCTCCCACCACTCTTCCGGATGGGCCGGCTGACCGACCTTGTAGGCCGTCAGGAGGTCGTTGACGTTCGCTGTCTGCTACGTGATCTCGTCGTAAGCGGGCCCCGGCAGGCGCGCGCCCCGGCTCTCCGCGATGCGGTGCACGTCGGTCAGGGACTCGCTCATCCGCGCGAGCAGAAACCGGAGCTGTGCGGAGGTGGACGTGTGGTCGGCGAGCATGTCCGCCGCGTGGTCCAGGAGGTCGCCCGCCATGCCCAGCTGGACGCTTTCGATGTTGTCCGCGACCCGGGAGAGATAGCCGGTGCCGTCCGTCACGAGGTAGCAGCACTTGCCCTCCGGGGTGGCCCACGGAAGAAGTCGCAGGGTGTCCGGTCGGCCGGTCATGCCGTCACCTCCATGCCGTGGATGAGGCGCGGTCCGATGTCGACGCCGTGCACGGCCAGCCACAGTGCACGTCGCCGTGCGCGTTGGCGCCGGGCTTCCTCACGTTGCTCGTGGGCGACCAGGTAGGGGCGTACGAGCCTGGTGTCCTCGCCTCGGATCAGGGCGGTGACGGCGTGTGGCCGACGCGGGGCCCGTGTTGCCGGGTGCGGTGCGATGGCGGGTGCGCCTGTCGCCCGGTGGCGACCCCGGGCAGGGAAGAGGAGTCGCAGCAGCGGTTCGATGAGGCGGGCGATAGCGTAGGTCATGTCCTCAACTCCCTAGTAGTTGATGGCCACGCCCCCGGGCCGGTGATGCGGTCGCGGGGGTCTTCTGTGTGACCCTTCCGTCACAGAATGTGGTCGCCATCGCTACCCTGCTAGTAGTTCGAGCCTGACAAAGCGGCTTTCAAGTCCGGGAGTTGATCGCATGGCGCAGGGGCACAAGCCGCGTTCACCCAGAGAGAAGTACGGACACGAGTTGAAGCTCCGGCGCACCGCGGCCGACATGACGCAGGAAGCGCTGAGTGACGGCGTTGTGTGTTCGCCCACGTTGATCAGCCACATTGAAGCGGGGCGCAGGCTGCCGAACCCTGAGGACGCCAAGCGGATCGACAAGGCGTTGGGCACGGACGGGTTCTTCGCCCGGTGGCTGCTGGACCTGGAGTCGAAGTACGCCGACCACTTTGCAGCTGCGGCCGAACTGGAGCGGATGGCGGCGCAGATCCAGCATTACGGCGCGTTGCTGGTGCCCGGCCTGCTGCAGACGGATGCCTACGCGCGGGCGGTTTTCCGTGCGTACAGCCCGAACTTCCGGCCGGACGACCTTGACAGGCGTGTTGTCAATCGCCTGGAGCGTGGGCGCATCCTTGATGATCCAACGGGCCCCGTGGTGTGGACTTTGCTGGATGAGGCGGTACTCCGGCGCAGGGTTGGCGGCCCGCAAGCGATGGCCGAACAGCTGCACAAGATCGCGGACATGGCCGAGGTCGGGCGTCTGCGACTGCACGTGCTGACGTTCGCGGATGGGGAGCATGCCCTCATGGAGAGCATGGTGTCGCTGATGAGCTTCACCGACGCTCAGCCGGTTGCCTACGTCGAGGGGCTGTGCAGCGGGCGTTTGATGGATGATCCGGCCCTGGTAAGCAGCTGCCAGTCCGCCTACGATCTGGCCCTGAGCGACGCTGAGTCGCACAAGGATTCCCTAGCCCTTGTGAGAGCGGCAGCGGAGGAACATGAACATGGCCAGCGGTAACCGCACCATTCCCGACGCGTCTGCCCTGACCGGGTGGCGCAAGTCCAGTTACAGCGGAGGCGGTAACGGCGACTGCCTCGAAGTGATAGACGGGCAGGGCGCCGTCCCCGTCCGCGCTTCCGCGCTCAGTGGCTGGCGCAAGTCCACGTACAGCGGATCCGACCAGGGCAGCTGCATCGAGGTTTTCGACGGCTTCCCCGCCGTCGTACCCGTCCGCGACTCCAAGGACCCGCACGGTCCTGCTCTGGTCATCTCGGCCGGCGGATGGTCCTCGTTCGTCGATGCCGTCAAGGGCGGCAAGTTTCCCGTCTGAGCTCGAGGCGCACCCCGAGCGAGTGGCCTCTGCCGTATGTGACAGGGGCCGCTGTCACATACGGCGCCATGCGGCTGTGTGCCGTGCGTACGACTGACGGTCGCCGGATGGTCAGCGAAGACGGTGCGGATCAGGGGTGTTGGGCAGGGCTGGGCCCCCGGTGGGTACCGGGGGCCCAGCAACTCGTGCCAGACGGGCGGAACTCAGACGTTCACGCCGAAGTCCTGGGCGATGCCCGTCAGGCCCGACGCGTAGCCCTGGCCGACGGCGCGGAACTTCCACTCGGCGCCGTTGCGGTAGAGCTCGCCGAAGACCATGGCCGTCTCCGTCGCCGCGTCCTCGGAGAGGTCGTAGCGGGCGATCTCGGTGCCGCCGGCCTGGTTGACGATGCGGATGTACGCGTTGCGGACCTGGCCGAAGTTCTGCGAGCGGGTCTCGGCGTCGTAGATCGAGACGGGGAAGACGATCTTGTCCACGTCGGCCGGGAGGCCGGCCAGGTTGACGTTGATCGCCTCGTCGTCGCCCGCGCCCTCGCCCGTGCGGTTGTCGCCGGTGTGGACGATGGTCTGGTCCGGCGTCTGCTTGTTGTTGAAGAAGACGAAGTGGGCGTCCGAGTAGACCTTGCCCTCGGGGTTGACCGCGATGGCCGAGGCGTCGAGGTCGAAGTCGGTACCGGTGGTGCTGCGGACGTCCCAGCCGAGGCCTACGGTGACGGCGGTCAGGCCCGGAGCCTCCTTGGTGAGCGAGACGTTGCCACCCTTGGACAGGCTTACAGCCATTGTTGGGAGTCCCTTCCCTCGTTGAGTACGAACGGGCTTCGCACTGAGGACGAAGCTACCGTCACCCCTATGAACGCCGAGGGGGGTACTCGAGGTTCCGCCTCCCTTTACTTTCTTTACCCGACCGCAGGGAAAACCGGGTGACGTGGACCGGACAGGCGCGCGACCATGGACCCATGTCCGGTCCCTACGTCATCCGCGGCTCCGTCTCCCTGCCCGAGGCCGAGCTCCTGTGGCGTTTCTCGCGGTCCTCGGGACCCGGCGGTCAGCACGTCAACACCAGCGACTCCCAGGTCGAGCTGCGGTTCGACCTCGCGAAGACCGAGGCGCTGCCGCCGGTGTGGAAGGAGCGCGCCCTCGCCAGACTCGCCGGCCGGCTGGTCGACGGGGTCATCAGCGTGCGCGCCTCGGAGCACCGTTCGCAGTGGCGGAACCGCGAGACCGCGGCCGTACGGCTCGCCTCCCTGCTCGCCGAGGCGAGCGCGCCGCCGCCCAAGCAGCGCCGGGCCACCCGTATCCCGCGCGGGATCAATGAGCGCCGGCTGCGCGAGAAGAAGCAGCGGTCGGACACCAAGCGCGGGCGTACCGGCCGCGACTGGGGTTAGGCCCTCAGGGCCGGCCTCCCCCGACCCGCGTCACCTTGGTACCGCTCTGTCCCTCGGTACCGCTGTCACCTTGGCGCCGCCTTACCTCGGTACTGCTGTCACGTCGGTACTGCTGTCACGTCGACGCCGCTGTCACATCGGCGGCCCCTCATCCGTCAAGCCACTGACGGATCAAGCCACTGACGGGCCGCGACCAGGAGATGTGAGCGATGAGCGACAGCGAATTCCCGAAGGCCGCCCCGCGGTATCCGGGGAGCCGGACCACCGCGCAGAGCCCTCTCCCGAAGGCACCCGTCTCCAAGGCGGAGGAGAACGAATTCCTCGCCGCCCGCTTCGAATCCCACCGAGCCCATCTGCGTTCCGTCGCCTACCGCATGCTCGGCTCGCTCACCGAGGCGGACGACGCCGTCCAGGAGGCCTGGCTCAGGCTCAGCCGCTCCGACACCACCCAGGTCGGAAATCTCGGCGGCTGGCTGACCACCGTCGTCGGCCGGGTCTGCCTCGACATGCTCCGCTCCCGCAAGAGCCGTGGCGAGGAGCCCCTGGAGGAGCCGGGCCTGCGGATGCCGGAGCCGGTGCTCAGCCCGGTGACCGGCGTCGACCCGGAGCAGCAGGCGCTGCTCGCCGACTCGGTGGGCCTCGCGCTGCTCGTCGTCCTGGAGAACCTGGCCCCGGCCGAGCGGCTCGCCTTCGTGCTGCACGACCTCTTCGCGGTGCCCTTCGACGAGATCGGGCCCCTCGTGGGCCGTACGCCGGCGGCGGCCCGGCAGCTCGCCAGCCGGGCCCGGCGCCGGGTCCAGGGCGGCGCTCCGGCGCCCGACGCCGGCCCGGTGCAGCAGCGGGAGGTCGTCGACGCCTTCCTGGCCGCGGCCCGGGGCGGCGACTTCGACGCGCTCGTCGCCGTTCTCGCGCCGGACGTGGTCGCCCGCTCCGAGGCCGGCGTGACGACCGGCGCGGCGGCCGTGGCAGCGGGCGCGAGCAGCTTCGCCCACCTGGCCCGTGTCGCACTTCCCGCCCTGGTCAACGGCGTCGCCGGCCTCGTGGCCGTCGCCGACGGGCGCCCCGTGAGCGTGCTGGCCTTCACCGTCGTACGCGGGAAGATCGCCGTCATCGACATCCTGCGGGACCCGGAGCGCCTGGCCGCCCTCGACGTGACGGTCCTCGGTCAGGCTCTGTCCGCCGCGTATCCGGTCGCACCCCGTGCGGTCACGGGCCCGGGGGCTCATTCTGGAAGGAGCGGGAAGCCCCGGTCCCAGGGGCCCCGGAGGTGATCGTGATGGCACAGACAGCTGTCGGATGGCATGTCGAGCTGGAATTCGCGGAGGACGACCACCGCACCCGTGCCGCCGCCCTCGTACGACTCCCCGACGGGAGCGAGGTGCGGGCGCACGGCTACTCCAGCCGCCACCCCTCCGACTCGAACCAGCCGCGGGTGGGCGAGGAGGTGGCCGGCGCCAGGGCGCTCAACGAACTGGCGATGCGGCTGCTGACCAAGGCGCACGACGAGATCGACGAGGAGTCGGGCCGGACGTCCCACCCGCTGACGGCGTGACGGCCCCTGCGCGCCGATCCGGCACCGATCCGGCACCGCCCAGACCGGAGCGGCGCCGGCACCGCTCCGGCCGGAGCGGCCCTAGCCCAGCTGCCGGTACCGCCCCTTGAAGTGCAGCAGCGGCGCCCCCTCGGCGCTGGGCACGGACGCGGTCAGGACGCGGCCGATGACGAGCGTGTGGTCGCCCGCGGGCACGCGCTGCTCCGTGCGGCACTCCAGGGTGGCCAGCGCGCCGCCCATCAGCAGGGCGCCGGACTCCGCGCCGCGTACGTACGGGATGTCCTCGAAGAGGAGCCGGTCGCTGATGCGGCCCTTCATGGCGAAGCGGCCCGCGATGTGGCGCTGGCTCTCGGACAGCACCGAGACCGCCCAGTCGGGCTGCTCGGCGAGCAGGTCGTCCATCCGGGAGCCGTCCCGCAGGCTGACCAGGACCAGCGGCGGGTCCAGGGAGACGGACATGAAGGCCGTCGCCGTCATGCCGATGTCGTCGCCGCCGGGCCCGTCCGGATCAAGGGCGGGCTCGTGCGCGGTCACCAGGACGACGCCGGCGGCCAGCCGTGACATGGCGGCGCGGAACTCTTCGTTGCTCACCCCCTCAGCATGCCCGTCGGCGGGAGACGCGTGAGCCGCGCGGGGCACAGCGGACCCGGTGGGGGCGGGGCCCTCGGCGGTACGGGCGGCAGGGGGAGTCTTCAGCACCCGGAAAACGCTAGTCCCCGGCCCCGGCCCGGCGCATCGGGCCAGGGCCCGAGCCAGGTCCTAGGACCAGCGACGGACCCGGCGGCCAACCCGGCGGCGGACCCGGTGACGGACCCCCTCGGCACCCGCTCCCCTGCGTGACGGACACAACCGCTCACAGGCTCCGCACAGTCCCCCAATTTGCGGTCGGTAAACGCACAGCGAAAATGCAGAAACTCCACTCAATTGCTCATGTTCTGCTGTGACTTGAGTCACAGGAGCCATATTTTGTTGACCCTGTGTACCGAGTGAGCAGCGCGCTGTGATTCAGTGGCTGGGACGCTGCGAGCAGCTGCCCGTGAAGCTACCAAGCAGTACGGAACAGGCGGTTCGAAGCAGTACGTCGAAGAGCACCCAAGTACGCCGAAGAGAACCCTGGAGTTGCTGCGAGGTCTCGGGGGGAGGGCGAATGGAGACCGAGTCGGAGCCGTACGTCCGCCTGACGACCCTGCGGCAACTGCATCAGGTGATGGCGGACATGAACACCGCGCGCAGCCTGGCGGACACGCTGCAGACGGTCGCCGACGGCGTGGTCAACGGCCTCGGCTACGAGCTGGCGTGTGTCAATCTCGTACGCCCCGACGGCGACCTCGTCGTCGCCGCGCTCGCCGGCAACTCCGCAGCCGAGGCCCTCATCACCGGCCGCGTCGGCTCCCGCACCTCCTGGGACCGTCGGCTCAACATGGGCGAGGCCTGGGGCGACCTGCGCTTCATACCGCACACCGAGGGCTGGGTCCTCGACGAGGACGACGTACCGCAGTGGTACACCGACGGGCCCGCGCCCCGCTTCGAGGACGAGTGGCACCCCTCCGACCGCCTCTTCGCGCCGATGCACACCCCCGGCGCCCAGGGCGGCGGCTCCGGTGAGCTGATCGGCGTGCTGTCCGTCGACCGCCCGCGCAACGGCCGCAGGCCCGGCGCCTGGGGCCGCGAGGCGCTCCAGATGTACGCGTTCCAGGCGGCCATCGCGATCAGCAACGCCCGGCTGCGCGCCAACATGCAGCGCGCGCTGGTGCGCCTCGAGCGCGAGCAGCAGGCCCTGCGCGCCAGCGAGGAGTCCTTCCGCCAGGCCTTCGAGTACGCGCCCTCCGGCATGGCCATCGCCGAGATGGGCGGCGACCAGCACGGCCGGATCCTGCGGACCAACGACGCCCTGTGCCGGCTGCTCGGCCGCCCCGCCTCCGCGATGCGCCGCTACTCGTTCTCCGACCTCGTCCACCCCGAGGACGTCGGCACGCTGCTGCGGACCTCCGCCGAGGGCGGCCGCGCCGAGCTGCGCCTCGGCCGTCGCGACGGCACGTATGTCTGGGTCAGCCTGCGCAACTCCGTGGTCGCGGACGCCGCCGACGGGCCCCGCTTCCTGCTCACCCACGTCGAGGACATCGAGGAGCGCAAGCGCCGCGAGCTGCAGCTTGCCCACCGCGCCTCGCACGACTCGCTGACCGGCCTGCCGAACTCGGCGGAGCTGCGCTCCCGGCTCGGCGCCCGCCTCTGCCAGCGGCCGCAGTCCCTGCCGCCCGGCGCCGTCGCCTCGCTGGACGCGGCGTACGGGCACGCCCCGCTCACACCGGAGCTTCCCGCCACGTACGACGGGGACAGCGGACACGCCTTCGACTTCCGGCCCGGCCCCGGGCCGTTCGACGCCTTCGACCACCATGTCCACACCATCGCGCCCGAGGGCGAGACCGACGACGGCGCCAAGGGCCTCGCGGTGCTCTTCTGCGACCTCGACGGCTTCAAGTCGATCAACGACCGCTTCGGGCACAACGCGGGCGACGCGGTGCTCGTCGAGGTGGCGAGACGGCTGACCAACGTCGTCCGGGACGGTGACACGGTCGCCCGGCTCGGCGGTGACGAGTTCGTGGTCCTCGCCGACGGGCTCGGCCGGGCGGACGCGCAGGACCTCGCCGTACGGCTGCGGAACGCGATCATTCCGCCCATCCGGGTCGACGGACGGGCCGTCCGGGTGGGTGCGAGTTTCGGCATCGGATGGGCACACTGCGGCATGACGGCGGACGAGGTGTTGAAATCCGCTGACGAGCGGATGTACGTAGAGAAACGGTCTCGTCCCAAACAGCATCGGCGTGCTGGATAACACCCTGGTCAGTGGATGGGTGAGGGCTGAGTCACCCGTTTGGACCCGCCGGAGCGGGTAGGCTCGCCATTCATCCATGTACCGCATCGCACCCGCACCCGTTAGAGGAGTACCTAGGGATGACGCCCGGCAACAACGGCGCGAGCACGCCCGAGGACGACGACCCGTTCGGCTATCTGTACGCCGACGGGCAGGCCGCCGGAGCCCAGCCGCCGAGTGGCGGCGGTGGCTACGGCTACCCCGGCTCGGTGAACCGGGTGCGCGCGGTCGGTGAACGGCAGTACGGCCAGGGCCAGACCGCGCAGTACGGTCAGGCCCAGACGGCGCAGTACGGCCAGGTCCCGCAGCAGCAGTACGGCCAGCAGCAGTCCTACGGGCAGCCGAGCGCGCACTACGCGGCGCCCGAGACCGGCCCCGGTGGACCGCCGCCCACTCGGCAGTCGCCCACCGGCGACGGCGGCGGGCGGGGCCGCGGTCCCAACACCAAGGGGCTGCTGATCGGCGCGATCGCCGTGGTGGCCGCCGTCGTGATCGGCATCGGCATCGCGATGCTCGGCGGCGACTCGGACGACGACAAGGGCGGCAGCGCGACGGGCGCGACCTCGACTGCCTCCAACAGCGCCGAGCCCAGCGAGTCGGCCACCCAGCAGTCCGGTGACGAGGGCGCCCTGCCCACGATCGACGCCAAGGCCCTGAAGCTGGACGGCGGCGCGACCACCGCGTCCGACGTCAAGGGCGCCAAGGCGGCCGGCGGCGTCTATGTGACGAACTTCAACCAGGCCGGCGCCGCGGTCACCTGGACGGTGAACGACATCCCGAAGAGCGGGAAGTACACCGTCTACACCGGCTACAGCGTGCCCGGCGTGGACGCCAACGCCACCCTCACGGTCAACGGCAAGCCGCAGACCAATCCGCTCGACCTGAAGAACTGGACGGGCGCGAGCCAGGGCGACTACGAGAAGGGCTGGACGAAGACCTACAACTACATCCAGCTCAACAAGGGCACGAACACGATCAAGGTCTCCTGCGAGCAGGGGAACCAGTGTGACGCCTATCTCGACCAGCTGTGGCTCGTAAAGGGCTGGAAGAAGTAGCCGATCCGTCGGCCTGCCAGGACGGTCCGCCGGCCTTCGCGTCCCGCTCCGCTGCTGCCGGGCGGGCGGGGAGGCCGCCGCTGTCCCTACTCTCCGGCGCGCTTCCACTCGACGACCCTGCCGCAGCGCCGGCAGCGATAGAGCAGGATGTTCCTCTCGGACACCGGGTGCCGTCGGCCCGTCTCCCTTATCTCCTTGATCCGGGTGTGGGCGCACCGGGTGCCGGCCGCTTCGGCTTCCGCACGGTGTCCGCGGTACCACCAGGAGCCGTCCGGCCCGAAGTTGAACTGTTTTCCCGACTCCTGGTCGCGTGCCGCCAGCCAGCACCGCAGCAGGCCACCGAGTCCGACCCACAGGGTCCATTCGGCGCCGCACACCGGGCAGCACCAGCCGCTCCCGTTCTCGTACCTGGCCAGCGAGTGGCTCCAGCCGGGCTGCCGCCGGTAAGGGGACAGGCCGGAATACTCTTCTCGCCAAGGGTGCAGGCTGTAGGCCCTGGGCCGGCCGTAGCTCTGACACGAGTGCCCCCACATGCGCCTGTTGCTCATGCTCCCCAACTCCAGCCGGATTCCCTGTTGTCGTGAGCGGCGGGCGCCCGGCGCCGGGCGGCGGGCGCCCGCACTCAGGCCGCCGTGGCGCCTTCCGTGACCGCCACCCGCTCCAGTAGTTCCTCGTATGCGGAGTGGTCGAACTCGCCCGCCACCGGGGCCAGTACGGTCGCCGCCGAGAGGGCCACCGCCCGGGCCAGGCGCTCCGGCCACGGCAGGCGTTCCACCAGCCCGGACAGCAGGCCCGCGACCGCCGAGTCGCCCGCGCCGGTCGGATTGCCGCGCACCCGGCGCGGCGGTGCCGCCCGCCAGCGGCCCTCCGCGTTCACCGCGAGCAGCCCCTGCGCGCCCAGTGAGGCCACCACCGTGTGCGCGCCCCGTCTGCGGGCGTCCCGGGTGGCCTGCAACGGGTCGTGGGAGCCGGTGAGTTCGGCCAGTTCGTCGGCGTTCGGCTTGACGATGTCAGGACGGGCGGCGATGCCCCGGCGCAGCGGCTCCCCACTGGTGTCCAGGAGGACCGGGACCCCTGCCGTGCGGGCCGCCCGGACGAGTCCCGCGTACGCCCCGACCGGCACCCCGGGCGGCAGGCTGCCGCACAGGGCCACCGCCGACACGGAGCGCAGCAGGTCCTCGTAGACCTCGTGGAAGGCGGCCCACTCGGCCGAAGTGATCGTCGGTCCCGGCTCGTTGAGCTGGGTCGTGTCGCCCGTCGCCGTGTCCGCCACGGCTATCGTGCGGCGGGTCGCGCCCGCCACCGGAAGCAGCGCGTCGACCACTCCCGCAGTGTGCGTCAGCCGGTCCCGCACGGCGTCTCCGGTCGCGCCGCCTACGAAGCCCGTGACCGTCACCTCGTGACCGAGGGCGGCGAGCACCCGGGCCACGTTCAGGCCCTTGCCGCCGGGGCGTTCGGTCACCTCCGTCACCCGGTGCGAGGTGTGCGGGGTCAGGGACCGTACGCGATAGGTGATGTCGAGAGCGGTGTTCAGCGTGACCGTGAGGATCATCTGGGCCGACCTCCCCCGAAGTTGAAGCTGGGTACCCGCTTGCCGGGCTGTTCCGGAGGTTCCGATCATGCCAAAGACAACGGCGGTCGGCCCAGTCCTCCGGGTCAACCGCCGTACGTTCGAGTGCGCTCCAACAAGCGGACGGATCACCCCAGTTGGGGAACGACCACCCATTCGCCGCGCCGCATCACGCCCTTGAGCTCGAACTCCGCGTCCAGGACCACCAGATCGGCGTCCTTGCCCGGTTCCAGGGAGCCCACTCGGTCGTACATGCCGAGCAGGCGGGCCGGGTTGGCGGACAGGGCCGTGACGACGTCCTCGACCGGCAGCCGGTCGATGGTGACCGCCCGCTTGAAGGCGCGGTCGAGGGTGAGGGTGGAGCCCGCGATCGAGCCGCCCTCCACCAGGCGGGCGACGCCGTCGCTGACCTCGACCCCCAGCGGGCCGAGCATGTAGAGGCCGTCGCCGAAGCCCGCCGCGTCCATCGCGTCGGTGATGAACGCCACCCGGTGCGCGCCCGCGTGGTGGAAGGCGAGCTCCAGGGAGGCGGGGTGCAGATGCGTGCCGTCGTTGATCAGCTCGACCGTGACGCGCTCGTCCTCCAGAAGCGCCGCGATCGGGCCGGGGGAGCGGTGGCCGAGCGGGGGCATCGCGTTGAACAGGTGCGTCGCCACGGTCGCGCCGGCGTCGATGGCGTCCTGCGTCTGCTCGTACGTCGCGTCCGTGTGCCCGATCGCCGCGATCACCCCGTGCTCGACGAGCAGCCGTACGGAGTCCAGGCCACCGGGCAGCTCGGTGGCGAGGGTGACCATCTTGGCGTGACCGCGGGCGGCGTCGATCAGCTTGCGGACGTCCGCCGGGTCCGGGTCGCGCAGCAGCTCCTCGGAGTGCGCGCCCTTGCGGCACGGCGAGATGAACGGGCCCTCGAAGTGGACGCCCGCGATATCGCCCTGCTCGGCCAGCTCGGAGAGCAGCCCGGCGCGCTGGGCGAGACCGTCCAGGTCACCGGTGACGGTGGAGGCGACGACCGTCGTCGTGCCGTGCAGCCGGTGGGTGTGGACGCCCTTGAGGACGTCCTCGACCGTTCCGGAGGTGAAGGACGCGCCACCGCCGCCGTGGTTGTGCAGGTCCACGAAGCCCGGGACGAGCCAGTGGCCGGAGAGATCGAGGGTCTCCGAGTCCGCGGGAGCGCTCCCGGCGATGCGCGTGCCGTCGACGATCACGCGGCCGCCGTTCACGGTCCCGGTGGGCAGGACCACCTGGGCGCCGGCGAGAACCTTGCTAGGGGCCATCAGGTGGTTACCTCCGAGCGGTCGGTGCTGTCGGTTTCGAGTAGATCCCAGGCGAGGAGTCCGGCGCCCAGACATCCGGCCGTGTCTCCGAGGTCGGCGGCGACGACGGCCGGCAGTTTCTGGAAGGTGACGCGCCGTTCCACGGCCGCCCGCAGCGGTGTGAACAAGGTTTCTCCGGCCTCGGCGAGACCGCCACCGATGATCAGGGTGCGCGGGTCCAGCAGGGTGAGCGCGGTGACGAGCCCGTCGGCGAGCGCGTCCACGGCGTCCTGCCAGACGCGTACGGCCCGTTCGTCGCCGGACTCCACGGCCTTGGCGCAGTCGGCCGCGTCCGCGCCCGGGTCCCCGGACGCCTCCGCCCAGGCCTGGCTGACGGCCGCCGCGGAGGCGTACCGCTCCAGACAGCCGCGCTGGCCGCAGGGGCAGGCGGTCCCGCCGGGCCGTACGACGATGTGGCCGATCTCGCCCGCGAAGCCGTGCGCGCCCGCCTCGACCTTGCCGTCGATGCCGATCGCGCCCGCGATCCCGGTCCCCAGCGGCACGAACAGGAAGCGGTCCGCTCCCTGCCCCGCGCCGATCCGGCCCTCCGCGAGGCCGCCGGTGCGCACGTCGTGGCCGAGCGCGACCGGGACGCCGTGCAACCGCTCGCTGAGCAGCCGGCGCAGCGGCACGTCCCGCCAGCCGAGGTTGGCCGAATACACCGCGAGGCCGAGGGCGGCGTCGACGATGCCGGGGACGGCCACGCCGGCGGCCGCGGCGGGTTCGCCGAGGTGCAGTTCGCCGTGGGCGCGCAGTTCGGCCGCGAAGCCGAGGATCGTCTCGACCACGGCGTCGGGCCCGCGCTCCCGGCCGGTCGCCCGGCGGGCCTGGTGGAGCAGCTCGCCCTCGGCGCCGACCAGGGCGGCCTTCATCCCGGTGCCGCCCACATCGAGGGCGATGACATGTCTCACGGGGACAGTGTCGCCCCTTACCCCAGGAGAGGTCTAGTCCACTTACGTGGTGTAGACCTTGTCTCCATACTTCGAGACAACTGTCGGGACAGTGACGTCCGGACGAAGCGCCCGACAACGGGCACTGAAGGCAGGGTTGGGGACGGGCTGTGCAGCGGCGTAGGACAGGACTGATCGCGGTGGGGTCCGCGCTGGGCATGACGGCGACCCTCGCCGGCTGCGGCGGCTCGGCGGGCTCAGGTGACGTGACCCTGCGGCTGGTGGCCGCGGACTACGGCGACTCCTCGGCGAACAGCTCGAAGAAGTACTGGGACGAACTGGTCAAGGAGTTCGAGGCCGAGCACTCCGGGATCAAGGTCGAGGTCAGCGTCTACTCCTGGAACGACGTCGACCGCAAGGTCCGGGAGATGGTCGACGCCGGCAAGGCGCCCGACATGGCGCAGATCGGCGCGTACGCCGACTACGCCGCCGCGGGCAAGCTGTACGAGGCCGACGACGTGCTCTCCATACCCACCCAGGCCGACTTCGTCCCCCAGCTCAGTGAGGCGGGGCAGATGAACCGGGTGCACTACGGCATGCCGTTCGCCTCCTCCACCCGGCTGCTCTTCTTCAACAAGACGCTGTTCTCCGAGGCCGGCATCACCCCGCCGCAGACCTGGAGCCAGCTCGCCGCCGACGCCAAGGTGCTGAAGGCCAAGGGCGTGAAGTACCCGTACGCGCTGCCGCTGGGCCCCGAGGAGGCGCAGGCGGAGACCATGCAGTGGCTGCTGAGCGGGGGCGGCGGCTACACCCAGGACGTCGGCACGTACTCGCTGGACTCGCCGGAGAACGTCAAGACGTTCGCCTGGCTCAAGAACGACCTGGTCGGCAAGGGGCTCACCGGCCCGACCGCGCCCGCGAAGCTCAACCGCGCCGACGCCTTCGCCGCCTTCGCGCGCGGCGAGGTCGGCATGCTCAACGGGCATCCCACGCTGATGAAGATGGCCGCCGAGAAGGGCGTGAAGTTCGGCATGGTGCCGATGCCCGGCATCAACGGCAAGGCCAAGGCCACGATGGGTGTCGCCGACTGGATGATGGCCTTCAAGCAGCACGGCCACCGCGAACAGGTCCGCGACTTCCTCGACTTCGTCTACAGCGAGAAGAACGTGCTCGCCTTCTCCCACCAGTACGACCTGCTGCCGGTGACCACGTCCGCGTCCGAGGCCATGGCCGCCGACCAGGACGACAAGGACCTCGCCTCCTTCCTCAAGGAACTCCCCTCCTCGCAGCTCTACCCGGTCGGCAAGACCTCCTGGGCCGGCGTCAGTGCCGACATCAAGAGCCAGATCGGCAAGGCGGTGAGCCCGAACGGCAGCTCGTCGGCCGTCCTGGGCGAACTGCAGCGCAAGGCGGCGCAGGCGGAGGCCGCGGAGTAGCCGGGCGGGGCGCCTGTCCCGGGCTGTGCCGCCTCTCGTTGTCGGTGCCGGGGGCTACCGTGTCGGCCATGGAAGAGCTCACCCCCCGGGAGCGGGCCGTCCTCGCCATGGAGCGCCGGGGCTGGCCGGGACCGGGCGCCAAGGAGCGGGCGATCCGCGAGCAGCTGGGCCTGGTGCCGGTCAGGTACTACCAGCTGCTCAACGCCCTGCTGGACGATCCGAGGGCGCTTGCCCACGACCCGGTGACGGTGAACCGACTGCGCCGGGTCCGCGACGCCCGCCGGGCGGAGCGCTGAGCCGGGGAGCGCCGCCGGTCACTTCCTGACTCACTGCCGGTCAATCCTGACGCGCTGCCGATCACTCCATGACCTGATGAGCCATGGGTGCGCCCGGCCCCGCCCGGATAGGGTCGAGGCATGGGCAGCCATACGGACTCCAGGGACCCCTTGCCGACCCCCGCGACCCCGGCCGGGCGCGAGGGTCTCGACGCCATCCTCGCGCGGCCGGGCCGCGCCGTGATCGCGCTCGACTTCGACGGGACGCTCGCACCGATCGTCGCCGACCCCGAGCAGGCCCGCGCCCACCCCGACGCGGTCCCCGCCCTCGCGGCACTCGCCCCGAAGGTCGCGTCCGTGGCGGTCGTCACCGGCCGGCCGGCCGGCGTCGCGGTCCGCCACGGGGGCTTCGCGGGCGTACCGGGCCTGGAACACCTCGTCGTCCTCGGGCACTACGGCGCCGAGCGCTGGGACGCGGTGAGCGGCACGGTCAACGCCCCCGCGCCGCACCCCGGCGTCGCCGCCGTCCGGGCCGAACTGCCCGGATTCCTGGACGAGATCGGCGCCTGGCAGGGCACCTGGATCGAGGAGAAGGGGCGCGCGGTCGCGGTCCACACCCGCCGTGCGGCGGACCCGCAGGCCGCCTTCGAGACGCTGCGCGAGCCGCTCGCCGGCCTCGCCACCCGCCACGGCCTGATCGTCGAGCCGGGCCGGATGGTCCTGGAGCTGCGGCCCCCCGGCATGGACAAGGGCGTCGCCCTCCTGGAGTACGTCCGCGAGATCGGCGCGGAGGCCGTCCTCTACGCCGGCGACGACCTGGGCGACCTGCCCGCCTTCGCCGCCGTCGACAAGCTCCGCTCCGACGGCGTCCCGGGCCTGCTGGTGTGCAGCGGCAGCGTGGAGGTGGCCGAACTGGCGGACCGCGCCGACCTGGTGGTGGACGGCCCGCCCGGCGTCGTCGCCCTGCTCACGTCACTGGCGTCCCGACTCGGCTGACTGCCGTAGGACGACGTGCCGGGCGTCGTGGGCTGCGGACCTTGTTCGAGGGCCGGCTCGGCTGACGGCCGTGGGCCGTTCGTGATCAGGCCTCCAGGGCGTGCAGCTGCTCCAGGAACCACTGGGCGGGCGGCAGCGCCGTCGCCGCGGCGGCCAGCCGCTTGGTGCGCCGGACGCGTTCGTCGACCGGCATCGTCAGCGCCTCGTGCAGCGCGCGGGCGGTGCCGATCACGTCGTACGGGTTCACCGTGACCGCGTCCTCGCCCAGCTCCTCGTGCGCCCCCGCCTCCCGGGACAGCACCAGCACGCATCCCTCGTCGGAGACGACCGGCACCTCCTTGGCGACCAGGTTCATGCCGTCCCGGATGGGGTTGACGAGCGCCACGTCCGCGAGCCGGTAGGCGGCCAGCGAGCGGGCGAAGTCGTCCTTGACGTGCAGCACCACCGGGGTCCAGTCCGCCGTCCCGTACCGGGAGTTGATCTCGTCCGCGACGCGCTGCACCTCGGCCGTGTAGTCCCGGTACACCGCCAGGTCCTGGCGGGAGGGATAGGCGAAGGCGACGTGCACCACCCGCTCGCGCCACGACGGCTGGTCCTCCAGGAGCTGCCGGTAGGCCAGCAGCCCGCGCACGATGTTCTTCGACAGCTCGGTCCGGTCGACCCGCACGACCGCCTTGCGCGGGGCCCCGTCGGAGGTGGTCCCGATCTGCTCCCGCAGTGCCGCCATCCGCTCGTCGACGTCCGCCTCGTGCGAGCGCCTCCGCAGGAAGTCCGCGTCCGCGCCCAGGCCGTGCACACCGATCCGGGTGTCCCCGACACCGCCGACGAGCGCGTCGCAGCAGGCCGTGAAGGCGCTCGCCCAGCGGTGGGTGAGGAAGCCGAGGCGGTCCGCGCCCAACATCCCGCGCAGCACCTGCTCGGCGATGTCGTCCGGCAGCATCCGGAAGTAGTCGACCGGCGCCCACGGGGTGTGCGAGAAGTGCCCGATGCGCAGATCGGGCCGCAGCTCGCGGAGCATCCCGGGCACCAGGGTCAGGTGGTAGTCCTGGACGAGGACGGAGGCACCGGACGCCGCCTCGTCGGCCAGCGCCTCGGCGAAGGCGCGGTTGTAGGTCTCGTACGAGGCCCACTGGCGCCGGAACTCCGCGTCGAAGGCCGGCTCCAGCGGGGTCTGGTACAGCATGTGGTGGACGAACCACAGCACCGAGTTGGCGATGCCGTTGTACGCGTCCGCGTGCACCTCGGCGTCGATGTCCAGCATCCGCACGCCGTCCTCGCCGACCCCGCGCCGCACCGCCTCGCGGTCCCCGTCGCCGAGCGCGGCGCACACCCACAGGGCGCCCGCGTCGGGCCCGATCGCGGACAGACCCGAGACCAGCCCGCCCCCGCCGCGCTTGGCGTGGAGCGAGCCGTCCTCGCGTACCTCGTAGGAGACCGGGCCGCGGTTGGAGGCGACGAGAATCTGGTGGGCGCCGTGCGTGGAAGCCATAAGCCTCAACCTAGCCCGGCTCGGAAACGCTCAAACGTACGGGCCGAGTACGGCGAGACCGTATACAACCGGCGGATTTCGTCACTGAGTGTGTCCGGCGGTCCGGTCAGGCCACTCTGCGTGTCTGGTACTCCCTGATGTCCACCATCGGCGGCCGTTCCTCCGTGTCCACGGAGTAGGTGCGCGGCTCGAAGCCGTCCTCGCCCCGCTCGAACTGGGTGAGGGCGGGACGGATCAGATGCCCGCGGGCCAGCCGCAGCTGCGCGGTCCGGTAGATCGCGGCGGCCATCCGGCCCAGCGCCTGCCCGTCCTGATGGCGGTGCTTGCGGACGCCGACGTCGACCTGGGCGAGCGAGTCGAGGCCCACCAGGTGCAGGGCGTCGACGAGCATGCCCAGCTCGACGCCGTACCCGACCGGGAACGGGAGCTGTTCCAGCAGGGAGCGGCGGGCGGCGTACTCCCCGCCGAGCGGCTGGACGAACCCCGCCAGCTGCGGCCAGTGCATGTTCAGCAGCGGGCGCGCCATGAGCTCGGTGACCCGTCCGCCCTGGCCCGCCGCCGAGCCCAGAGGCCGGTCGTACATGGCCTTGACGAGGTCCACTCCGGGGTCGGTGAGCAGCGGCCCCACGATCCCGGAGACGAAGTCGGACGAGAACTCCTTGAGGTCCGCGTCGATGAAGCAGACGATGTCACCGCTCGTCACCAGCAGCGACCGCCACAGGACCTCGCCCTTGCCGGGGACGGCCGCCAGACGCGGCAGGATCTCGTCCCGGTGGACCACGCGGGCGCCCGCCGCGGCGGCCACCTCCGAGGTGCGGTCCGTCGAACCCGAGTCGACCACGACGATCTCGTCGACGAGCGGGATCTGCTGCATCAGATCGTGGCGGATGACGGCGACGATCTCGCCGACGGTCTCCTCCTCGTTGAGCGCGGGCAGCACTACGCTGACCGTCGAGCCCGAGGTGCGTTTCGCGGCAATGAGCTTGTGGAGCGGGCGATCGGTCATGGACCAGGAGCGGGTGCTCAGCCAGCGCTCGACTTCTTCCAGCACAGTCTGCGGCTCCTCACTGTTCGATCACATGGTCCTTCAGGTATGTGATCCATCTCGCGGTTCGGACGACTATCTCAACTGTCCTGGCCTTCGGTTACAGTCTTGAACAACGCGGATGACCATCGCATGTCCTGGCGCGTCCCCGTGCACCACCGAACAACAACTGAATACCGCTCATCCAGAGGGGCAGAGGGATACGGCCCGTTGAAGCCCCGGCAACCCTCCAGTCGGTTCTCGTCACTGATCGCTGCTGATCAGTTCCGCGAGGCTCCCGACTAGGGAAGGTGCCAAATCCGTCTCACGGCGAAGTGCGTCGTGAGGAAGATGAGGAGAAAGGGCCTCGCCTCCATGGCTGCGCAGACAGTTGCAAGCACCACGAACTCCGCCACCGCCGCGAACTCCGTCGATCTGGGTCCCGCCGCGGCTCTCTCGTGCCGGGAATGCGGACACCGCGTGCCGCTCGGCCCGGTCTTCGCCTGCGAGGAGTGTTTCGGCCCGCTGGAGATCGCGTACGACTTCTCCGGCTACGACACCGAGGAGCTCCGCAAGCGCATCGAAGCGGGCCCCGCGAACATCTGGCGCTACGCGCCGCTGCTGCCGGTCCCCGCGGACGTCGCCGAGAAGCCGAACATCAACCCGGGCTGGACCAAGCTCGTCCAGGCCGACAACCTGGCGCGCGAGCTGGGTGTCGACTCCGGCAAGCTCTTCGTCAAGGACGACTCCGGCAACCCGACGCACTCCTTCAAGGACCGCGTCGTCGCCCAGGCGATCGAGGCCGCCCGCGCCTTCGGCTTCACCACCCTCTCCTGCTCCTCCACGGGCAACCTGGCCGGCGCCGTCGGTGCCGCCGCCGCCCGCGCCGGCTTCCGCTCCTGTGTGTTCATCCCGCACGACCTGGAGCAGGGCAAGATCGTCATGGCCGCGATCTACGGCGGCGAGCTCGTCGGTATCGAGGGCAACTACGACGACGTGAACCGCTTCTGCTCCGAGCTGATCGGCGACTCGGCCGGCGAGGGCTGGGGCTTTGTCAACGTCAACCTGCGGCCGTACTACGCGGAGGGCTCCAAGACCCTGGCGTACGAGATCTGCGAGCAGCTCGGCTGGCAGCTGCCGGACCAGCTGGTCGTGCCGATCGCCTCCGGCTCCCAGCTCACGAAGATCGACAAGGGTCTGAAGGAGCTGATCGAGCTCGGGCTCGTCGAGGACAAGCCGTACAAGATCTTCGGTGCCCAGGCCGAGGGCTGTTCGCCGGTGTCCGTCGCCTACAAGGCCGGGCACGACGTCGTACGGCCGCAGAAGCCGAACACCATCGCCAAGTCGCTCGCCATCGGCAACCCGGCCGACGGGCCCTACGTGCTCGACATCGCGCGGCGCACGGGCGGTGCGGTGGAGGACGTCAACGACGAGCAGGTGGTCGACGCGATCAAGCTCCTCGCGCGCACGGAGGGCATCTTCGCCGAGACGGCGGGTGGCGTGACCGTGGGTGTCGCGAAGAAGCTGATCGAGAACGGGCTGCTCGACCCGACGCTCACGACGGTCGTCCTCAACACGGGTGACGGTCTCAAGACGTTGGACGCGGTGGCCGGTACGGGGCTCACCGCGACGATCCGCCCGAACCTCGAGTCCTTCAGGGAAGCTGGGCTCGCGTAAAGGTCGTTGTTTCTCTGCGGGCCAGTGGGGGCTGGTCGCGCCCACGCGGCGGAGCCGCACAGTCAACGGAGCCCCGCGCCCCTGGAGGGGCGCTTCCGACCGGAGGTCACAAGGCATGAGCGTCAACGTCCGTATCCCCACCATCCTGCGCACCTACACGGGCGGCAAGGCCGAGGTCCCCGCCGAGGGCAAGACCCTCGCCGAGGTCATCGCGGACCTGGAGAAGAACCACACGGGCATCGCCGCGCGTGTCCTGGACGACCAGGGCAAGCTGCGCCGCTTCGTCAACGTGTACGTGAACGACGACGACGTCCGCTTCGAGCAGGGCCTGGAGACGGCGACGCCGGACGGCGCGGGCGTCTCGATCATTCCGGCCGTGGCCGGCGGCTGCTGACGGGCTGAAGGCCGGACAAACGGCCGCAGCCCCGGTCCGACCACTCAGAGTTCACCGAATTGCCCTCTCCGTGAGAGAAACGGAGGGGGCAATTCTGCATGGTTGAGCGCGGTACAGTTGGGGAAGCCGCTTCTCCTTTCATGCCGGGCGCATATGAGCCTTCGCTCGGTGCCCGACAAGAAGTAGCCAAAATGCCCGGTATTTTTGTGCCGATTACGGCATTTATGGGGCCCGACTTGCCCTGAATGTGTGCAAATTCTCCACATATTCCCGATCGGGCTTGCCCAGAATTCTCGTCCGATTGACCTGTTGCAGACGGCAGTTGGACAGATACATTCAGCCGCGGTCGACGCGTTCCGGCGCACACCCCCAACCGTTTGGGGGGTGAGGTCTGACCCGGATCCGCGAAGTGTGGATCTGTGCAAGGGCCAGTAATAGGGGAGTTAGGCATGGCTCAGGGCACCGTCAAGTGGTTCAACGCGGAGAAGGGGTACGGCTTCATCGCGGTCGACGGTGGTGCGGACGTCTTCGTGCATTACAGCGCGATTCAGATGGACGGCTACCGCACCCTTGAAGAGGGTCAGCGAGTGGAGTTCGAGATCTCGCAGGGCCAGAAGGGTCCGCAGGCGGACATGGTCAAGCTCGCCGTCTGATCTAGGCGCGATCGACCACCGACGCACGCACTCACGTCGAAGGGCTCCCATCCCCCCAGGGTTGGGAGCCCTTCGGGCGTTCCCGGGCAGCCCGCCGGGTACCGTCCGGGCGTTCCCGGATCGCCCGCCGGGTCCTGCTTCGCGCGTCCCCGGACCGCCCCGGGGTTCCCGACAGGCGCTTGCACTCGGAGGGGTCGAGTGCTAATCATTGGCGTTAGCACTCTGAAGGTGAGAGTGACAACTATGGACCGGGTCGGTGAGGCCCGCAGGCCAAGTGGGGCAAGGAACCACGAGGCACGCAGGCCGTCCGTCGCGGGCGCCAACACGGTCCGGAGCAATCCACCCCAGTCCGGGAGGACCACTTCACATGGCCAAGATCATCGCGTTCGACGAGGAGGCACGGCGCGGTCTCGAGCGCGGGATGAACCAGCTCGCCGACGCCGTCAAGGTCACCCTTGGTCCCAAGGGTCGCAACGTCGTCCTCGAGAAGAAGTGGGGCGCCCCCACGATCACCAACGATGGTGTTTCCATCGCCAAGGAGATCGAGCTCGAGGACCCGTACGAGAAGATCGGCGCTGAGCTGGTCAAGGAAGTCGCCAAGAAGACGGACGACGTCGCCGGTGACGGTACGACCACCGCGACCGTTCTGGCGCAGGCGCTGGTCCGCGAGGGCCTTCGCAACGTCGCCGCGGGTGCCAACCCGATGGCCCTCAAGCGTGGTATCGAGAAGGCCGTCGAGGCCGTCTCCGGCGCCCTGCTCGAGCAGGCCAAGGATGTCGAGACCAAGGAGCAGATCGCTTCCACGGCCTCCATCTCCGCCGCCGACACCCAGATCGGCGAGCTCATCGCCGAGGCGATGGACAAGGTCGGCAAGGAAGGCGTCATCACCGTCGAGGAGTCCCAGACCTTCGGTCTGGAGCTGGAGCTCACCGAGGGTATGCGCTTCGACAAGGGCTACATCTCGGCGTACTTCGCCACCGACATGGAGCGTATGGAGGCCGTCCTCGACGACCCGTACATCCTGATCGCCAACTCCAAGGTCTCCAACGTCAAGGACCTGCTCCCGCTCCTCGAGAAGGTCATGCAGTCGGGCAAGCCGCTGCTGATCATCGCCGAGGACGTCGAGGGCGAGGCCCTGTCGACCCTGGTGGTCAACAAGATCCGTGGCACCTTCAAGTCCGTTGCCGTCAAGGCTCCGGGCTTCGGTGACCGCCGCAAGGCCATGCTCGGCGACATCGCCATCCTCACGGGCGGCGAGGTCATCTCCGAGGAGGTCGGCCTCAAGCTGGAGAACGCGGGCGTCGACCTGCTGGGCCGTGCCCGCAAGGTCGTCATCACCAAGGACGAGACCACGATCGTCGACGGCTCCGGCTCTGCCGACCAGGTCGCCGGCCGGGTCAACCAGATCCGCGCCGAGATCGAGAACTCGGACTCGGACTACGACCGCGAGAAGCTCCAGGAGCGTCTGGCGAAGCTGGCCGGCGGCGTGGCCGTCATCAAGGCCGGTGCCGCCACCGAGGTCGAGCTCAAGGAGCGCAAGCACCGCATCGAGGACGCCGTTCGCAACGCGAAGGCGGCCGTCGAGGAGGGCATCGTCGCCGGTGGTGGCGTGGCCCTCATCCAGGCCTCCTCGGTCTTCGAGAAGCTGGAGCTGACGGGTGACGAGGCGACCGGCGCCAACGCCGTGAAGCTCGCCCTGGAGGCCCCGCTCAAGCAGATCGCCGTCAACGGTGGTCTCGAGGGTGGCGTCATCGTCGAGAAGGTGCGCAACCTGCCCGTCGGTCACGGCCTGAACGCCGCGACCGGTGAGTACGTCGACATGATCGCCGAAGGCATCATCGACCCGGCGAAGGTCACGCGCTCTGCCCTGCAGAACGCCGCGTCCATCGCCGCGCTGTTCCTCACCACCGAGGCCGTCATCGCCGACAAGCCGGAGAAGGCCGCTGCCGGCGGCGCTCCGGGCGGCATGCCGGGCGGTGACATGGACTTCTGATCCTGCCGGATCAGGCTCGTCCTTTCCGAGGGCGGCACCCCTTCTCCAGGGGGTGCCGCCCTCGGGTGTTTTCCGGTGCCGCCGCCGGTGTTCCCGGTGTGCTCCGTGCGGCCGATGAAGGCCGGCGTGGCCGGGATCACAGCCGGGGGAGGTGGGGCGGCGGAATGACCTGGCGGGTGGGTCGGTTGACGGGGGAGGGCTGGTTGATGCATGTGCACATACCAGCTGGAATGTCCGACTCCCGACCACTCCCCGAACTTTGAGGAATCCCCCACGTGACTACCACCGCCTCCCCCTCCGCCTCGGCCACCCGGGCGGCCCAGATCCTGTCCCGGCCGGTCTCGCTGAACGGCCTGACCGTCCCCAACCGGATCGTGATGGCGCCGATGACCCGGCAGTTCTCCCCGGGCGGCGTGCCCGGTGAGGACGTGGCGTCGTACTACGCGCGCCGCGCCGCCGCGGGCGTGGGCCTGATCGTCACCGAGGGCACGTACGTGGGCCACGAGTCGGCCGGGCAGAGCGACCGCGTCCCGCGGTTCCACGGCGAGGAGCAGCTGGCGGGCTGGGCGAAGGTCGCCGACGCCGTGCACGCGGCGGGCGGCCGGATCGTGCCGCAGCTGTGGCACATCGGCACGGTGCGCAACGCGGGCGACCCGCCCTTCGCCGACGCCCCGGCCGTCGGCCCCTCCGGTCTGCGCCCCGACGGCACCGAGGGCGGCAAGGCGATGACGCAGGCCGATCTGGACGACGTCATCGCGGCGTTCGCCGAGGCCGCCGCCGCAGCCGAGCGGATCGGCTTCGACGGGGTCGAACTGCACGGCGCGCACGGCTACCTGATCGACCAGTTCCTGTGGGAGGGCACCAACCGCCGCACCGACGCGTACGGCGGCGACCCGGTGGCCCGTACGCGATTCGCGGTCGAGCTCGTCGCCGCCGTGCGCGCGTCGGTCTCCCCGACCTTCCCCGTCCTCTTCCGCTACTCGCAGTGGAAGCAGGACGCGTACAAGGCCCGGCTCGCGGAGACCCCGGCCGAGCTCGACGCCCTGCTCACCCCGCTCGTCGAGGCCGGCGTGGACGCCTTCCACGCCTCCACGCGCCGCTACTGGCTGCCCGAGTTCGACGACTCCGACCTGAACCTGGCCGGCTGGACCAAGAAGCTCACCGGCAAGCCGTCCATCACCGTCGGCTCGGTCGGCCTGGACGGCGACTTCATCAAGGCCTTCCAGGGTCAGGGCGCCGAGACCAAGACGATCGACGACCTGCTGGACCGTCTGGAGCGCGACGAGTTCGACCTGGTCGCCGTCGGCCGTGCGCTGCTCCAGGACCCGCAGTGGGCGGCGAAGGTCCTCGACGGCCGCCTCGGCGAGCTGGGTGCCTACGACCCGGCGTCGCTGCGCAGCCTCGCCTGAGCCCTACACGTTCCCCATCGGCTCGATGTCGATCTTGACCGGGGTGCCCCAGATGCGCAGGACCTCGTAGTCCGTGAACTCATGGACCAGGCGGTAGGCCATGCCGGGCCGCGGGGTTCTGCGCTCGGCCGCGAGGTAGCGCTCGGCCTCGAGGCGGTCGCGCCGCGGGGTGCCGCAGAGCTGCCACGCCTGGCCGCTCCACACCTCCGGGAGCCAGCGCTGCTGAGGCTGGGGGCGGTCCTCGCGAACGCCGTAGCGGGACTTGGTGCGGTCGGGGGACTCGTCGGGGCCGGCGGAGCGGCCGTGCCCGTAGGCGCCGTTGACCTGGGAGCGGCGGGCGGTCCTGCGGCGGGTCTCGCAGAGCAGGCAGAGGTCGCCGGCCCCCTCGTCGACCGGCCCGTTCGGATGCTCGGCGCAGCGTGTGGTGGGGACCGCGGTGGTGACGGTGTCGTCGAGCAGGTCGAGGGCCCGCTTCAGGTCGGCCTTCACCTCGTGCAGCTTCGCGTCGGCGGTGTCGGCGCTCAGCACGTCCCCGTGCTCGCCGAGCAGCCGCAGGGCGCGGCCCAGAGCGGTCAGCTGTGCGTGGTTCACGGTGTTGGGTTCCCTCCCCGGGCGGTGCTCTGTCCTACCGCAGAATCGCACACGTCTCGGACAGTCCCGTCGAAGCCGAAGAACCAGGTGGCCGCGAAGCCGGTGAGATAGCCGGTCAGCAGGCCGCCCGCGTAGATCGCGGCGGTCAGGGCCAGGGACCGGTTGCCGGACAGCAGGGGGAACAGGGCCCAGCCCGAGGGGCCGATCGCCGTCGAGCCGACCCGGTCGCCGAGCATCGAGAAGAACCCGACGAACGCACCGCCGGCGGCGCCGCCCGCGCAGGCCGTGACGAACGGCCGCCCGAGCGGCAGCGAGACGCCGTAGATCAGGGGTTCGCCCACGCCCAGCAGGCCGGCCGGGAGCGCCGACCTGATCGTCGTCCGCAGCGACTGGTCGTGGCGCAGCCGGACGTACACCGCGAGTGCCGCGCCGACCTGGCCCGCGCCCGCCATCGCCAGCAGGGGCAGCAGGACGGTGTAGCCCTGCTGCTCGATGAGGGTGGTGTGGATGGGGATCAGCGCCTGGTGCAGGCCGAGCATCACCAGGGGCAGGAAGAGGCCGCCCAGGACCAGACCGGCGAAGGCGCCCGTGGTGGACAGCAGCCAGTTCGCCGCCGTACCGATGGCGGCCGAGACCTCGCCGGCCACGTACATCAGGCCGTAGAGCGTCACCAGGCCGGCGACGAGCACGGTGACGGCCGGGGTGAGCAGGACGTCGAGGGTGCCCGGGACGCGGCCGCGACAGGCCTTCTCGACGTACGTCGCCAGGAGGGCGGCGGCCAGGGCGCCCAGGACGCCGCCCTGGCCGGGGGAGAGCGTCATGCCGAAGGCCGTCACCTTCGCGACCCCCGCGTACACGACGATCGCCGCGACGGCGCCGCCGAGGACCGGGGTGCCGCCGAACTCCTGCGCGGTGTTGTAGCCCACGAAGACGGCGATCAGGGCCATGAAGCCGGAGGCGATGGCGGTGAGCGCGGGGGTGAGGGACGGCAGCAGGTGGAGGTTGACGAGCAGGCCGTTGAGGCCCGCGATGATGCCGCAGCCGATCAGGGCGGGGATCAGCGGGACGAAGATGTTCGCGAGGCGGCGGAGCAGCAGCCTGAGCGGTGTCGCGTTGCGCTGCCGCTGGGCCGCCTTCAACTGGGCGCCCCTGACCGTCAGTTCGTCGGCGGTGGTCGGGCGCGCGGCCACGAGCGCCTCGAACTCCCCGGCCACCCGGGCGACCGCGCCGGGGCCCAGGACGATCTGGTACGTGTCGTCGTCGACGACGCCGAGTACGGCAGGAAGGGCCCTGAGGGCGTCCTCCCGGACCTGGGCCCGGTCCCGCAGACCCAGCCGCAGGCGGGTCATGCAGTGGGCCACGGAGACGACGTTCTCGGCGCCGCCGACGAGCGGGAGCAGCGCGGCGGCGGTGGTGGTGTGGGGGGCGGGGCCGTTCGTTGTGGGCACCCCCCGAGGGTGCGGTCAGTCGCGGGCGGCGGCCAGCGCGGCGCGCAGGTGGCCCGCGCTGTCCTCCAGAAGGCGGGCGGCCGTCGGCCCGTCCACCCCGCCCAGGATCGTCAGGATCGCGTTCTTGACCTCGCCGTCCGTGGCGGCGAGGGCGGACTCGATCTCCTCGTCAGAGGCGCCGGTGGCCAGGGCCACGATGCGCCGGGAGCGGGCGCGGAGCTTCTCGTTCGACGCGCGGACGTCGACCATCAGGTTCCCGTACGTCTTGCCCAGCCGGATCATCGTGATCGTCGAGAGCATGTTGAGGACCAGCTTCTGGGCGGTGCCCGCCTTCAGCCGGGTGGAGCCGGTCAGCAGCTCGGGACCCACCACGACCTCGATGCCGTGCTCCGCGGCGGCCGCGAGGGCGCTGTCCGCGTTGCAGGACAGGCCGACCGTCAACGCGCCTTGGCCGCGGGCGTGTTCGACCGCGCCGATGGCGTACGGGGTGCGGCCGGAGGCGGAGACGCCGACCACCGTGTCGTCGGCCGTCAGCGAGAGGGCCGCCAGATCGGCCGCGGCCAGCTCCCTGGAGTCCTCCGCGCCCTCGATCGAGGTGACCATGGCGCTCGGACCGCCCGCGATCAGGCCGACGACCTCGGACGGGTCGGTGTTGAACGTGGGCGGGCACTCGGACGCGTCCAGGACGCCGAGCCGGCCCGCGGTGCCCGCGCCCGCGTAGATCAGCCGGCCGCCGCGGGACATCCGCTCCGCGACGGCGTCGATGGCGGCGGCGATGAGCGGGAGCTGCGCGGCGACCGCGGCCGGCACGGTCGCGTCCTCGCCGTTCATCAGCCGGGCGATCTCGACCGTGGGCAGCCGGTCGATCTCGGAGAGTTCGGGGCGGAACGCCTCGGTGGTCAGCGTCTCCAACTCGGCCCGCAGATCGCGGTAGTGGTCGTCCGGGAGGGAGCGCTGGCTCTCGCCCCGGAGATCGCGGTGGTTGGAGGAGGCGTCGGCGGTGGAGGTCATGTGGAACGGCTCTTTCCGGTGCTTTCCGTACGCACGGTGGCGGGTGCGTACGTTCCGTGGATGCGTCGTCGGATCTACGGCAGGCAAGGGCAGGGGACGGGCGGGCGTCAGCGGCGCGCGCTGCCGCGCGGGCTGTGGCGGTGCGCCAGTGCCTCGTACGAGGCGGACAGGGCGGGCGCCGCGGTCTCGTAGGTCCGCTGGGCGACCCCCACGAACAGACAGTCCACGACGAGCAGCTGACTCGTACGGGACGACATCGCCGCCGGCCGCAGCTCGCTCTCGCGGGCCGTCGACGTCGTGAGGATGTGGTCCGCGTACTGCGTCACGGGCCCGTCGGGGCGGCCGGTGACGGCGATCGTCGTCGCACCGCGTTCGAAGGCGACCCGGAGGGGCTCGATGATGTCGCCGGTCGACCCCGAGTGGGTGATCGCGATCGCCACGTCCTTGGCGCGCAGCTGCACCGCGTTGGTGACGGCGAGGTGCGGATCGCTGTGCGCGTGGGCTATCAGGCCGATGCGCAGCAGCTTCTGGGCGAGGTCCTGGCCGACCAGGCCGGACGCCCCGACGCCGTAGATGTCGACGCGGCGGGCGGCGGCGAGCGCGGTGACCGCCGCGCCGAGCTGGACCGTGTCGAGCCCGGCCGCCGTGTCGGCGAGGGTCTGCTGCTCGTCGTAGGCGAGCTTGGCGACGACGTCCGCGATCGGGTCGTCGACCGCGATGTCCGCGGTGACGGCGGGCGCCCGGCCCGACTGCTGCTGGGCGGCGAGGCCGGCCAGGGCGAGGCGCAGGTCACGGTAGCCGGGGTAGCCGAGGAGGCGGGCGGTGCGGACCACCGTCGCCTCGCTGGTGCCGGTGAGCTCGGCGAGGCCGGTGACCGTGAGGGCCGCGCAGCCGGCCGGGTCGCCTGCGACGGCCTCGGCGACCCGCTGCATGGAGCGGGTCATCGACGGAGCCAGCGTGCGCACCTTGGCCGCGAGGGCGGCGGGGGCGGGCGGCGCCTCCCCGGCGAAAATTTCCTTCACAACATGGGTCACCTCTGAAAGATATTTTCCGTTGGGGCATACGGTCAAGGGTGCGCACAATGGGTGCATGGACCCCATCAGCCCCCTGGAGCAGGCGTTGCACGCGGCGCGCGCGCTCGTGCTCGCCGATCTCGTCGCGGGCCAGGTCGCCGAGGCCGACGTCGTCTCCCTGGTCGAGGAGTCGGTGACGCAGCGCCGCTGGTGGGTCGAGCAGTGGCCGGAGGGCACGGCGTACGTGGCGGGTCTGGTCGCCCAGGACGTCCAGGACGCGCTCCTGGAGCGGTACGGGCGGTGGCCGCTGTGCCCCGTCTGCGGCTCGGGCGACCCGCACGCCCTCGACGTGGAGCCCGAGTTGGGGCCCGACCCGCACTGGGTCTGCCACCAGGCGGGAGTGAAGGTCGCGTCGGTGGGCTCACTGGGGCCGGCCCTGGGCGGGACGCCCTCGTCGTGACGCTCTACATAGATCCGCCCACCTGGCCGGGGCACGGGCGGATGTGGTCCCACCTGGTCAGCGACGTGTCGTACGACGAACTGCACCTGTTCGCTGAGGGGTTGGGCGTGCCGCGGCGCGCCTTCGAGCGGGACCACTACGACATCCCGTCGCACCGGTACGCGGAGGTCGTGCGGGCGGGCGCGGTGGAGGTCGGCAGCCGCGAGGTGGTGCGGCTGCTGCACGGCTCCGGACTGCGCAGGGCCAAGCGGTGGGCGGGCCCCCGCTGATCCGTCGGCAGCGGGGGCCCTGCTGACCCGTCGCCGCGTCGGTCGCCGCAGGCCTGCGTGCGTGGCTCAGCTTTCGCGCGCGTACAGCTGCAACGACCGGTCCAGACCGTGCAGTTCGTACGCCTCCCGCTCCACGTCCGCGCTCGCCCGGCCGAACCCGGCGCGCGAAACCACCTTCTGCGAAGGGACGTTGGAGCGCTCGACGGCCGCGAAGAGGAGCTTCACGTCGTCGCGGGCCAGGGCCCACTCGGAGAGCGCGCGCAGGGCCTCGGTGGCGTAACCGTTGCCGCGGGCCGCCTCCACCAGGTCGTAGCCGACCTCGGCGCGGCTCTCCCCGTCCGGGACGCCGTGGAAGCCGATCGCGCCGACCGCGCGTCCGTCCTCGCGCCGGACGAGCACGAACATGCCCCACTCCGGGCGGTGCGTGCCGGCCGCGTACGCCTTGGCGACCATGCCGGCCGCCGAGACCGTGCCCTCGAAGGGGCCGCCCTCGATCCACTCGAAGCCGCCGGTGCCGCCGGCGGTGAGATCGGCGGCGGCCGCGGGCGTGACGCCCTGCAGGGTGAGGCGCTCGGCGGGGACGACCAGGTTGTTGTTCCAGCGCCACTCGGTGAGCGGCGCGCGGTCCGGCAGGTCACCGCGGCCGGTGGCCCACAGCAGGGTGCGCCAGTGATCGGGGCCGGGCCGGACGTGCGGGAAGATCCGCGCGAGGACGTCCTGGCAGAGCTGGGCCGGGGGCTCGTACGACAGGCCGAGTCCTTCGGCGATGTCATGCGTGTGCAGCAGGACTTCGGTGATGCCCATCGCGGCGAAGCCCTCGCGGTTCGCGCCGCCGAAGGGGTACGGGTGGAAGGCGCGGGTCTCGCGGGGCGTGGTGCGTACGGTGGCGGCGAGCAGGGCGCCGGTCGTCTCGATCACCTCGATGACGCCCGCGTTGTCGGTGCCCTCCTCGATCACGATCTCGAAGGGGACGTACGCCGTGGACGCCCGGCCGGCCAGCTGGCCCGCGTACGCGATGAGATCCTCCGCGACGTGCACGGCGGTCGCCCGGCAACTCCACTCCACGCGGCCCGCCTTGACCCCTTCCCAGTCTCGTCCGGCCACCGTCCGCAGCAGTGCCGCGGCCCCCGCGACGGCTTCCTCGACCTGATCCCCGCCCATGTCTCGCATGCGGCGAGAATAGGGGGTTCATACCTCTGTGCGAACCGGATTCCTGGCCGCGGCCGGCCGGCCACCGGGCGTGGGCCGTCGAGGCGCAGCCGAACCCGGCGTCGACGACCGTGCCGTCGAGCCAGGGTCCGCCGGTGGTGCCGATACGGGCCGGTCCAGCGTGCGTGCGGACCCGGACAGGAGCTAGGCGAGCCGGTCCAGCTCCGCGCGGAGGTTGTCCCGGGCGGGTGTCTCCCATTCCCGCTGCCCGTACGGCGTCCGGAACAGCCTTGGCAGGTCCAGGAGTTGACTCAGCACCGCCGCCCGGCCCGCGCGGAAGGCGTCCGGCGGGACGAAGCCGTACTCCTCGCGGACGGCGGCCGTGTAGGCGGCGTACGCCTCCGGGGGTGCGGCCAGGATCCCGAGGTCGGCGTCGCAGAGGACGGCGCCGTCGGCGTCGCCCGGCTGCGGGTCGTGGGTGACGGTGAGGCGGACCAGGCGGGCGACCTCGGCCGTGCGGGACGCGGCCACGCCCAGCTCGGGCAGGGCCCGCTCGGCGAGCCGCGCGGAGCGCTCCTCGTTCGTCGACCGGTCGGGGAGGTACACCGCGTCGTGGAACCACGCCGCGAGCCGGACCACGGCCGGGTCGTCCGCGTACTCCTCCAGTACGTCGACCCGGTCCAGCACCGCGACGAGGTGATCGACGGTGTGATAGCGCCGCTGGGGCTCGGCCCAGCGGGCGAGGAGGTTCTCGGCGTAGGGGAGGGCAGGCGTCCTCCGGATCTCCGGGTCCGGCGCCGCCGGGGTCCGCGAGGGCGCGCTGTCGCCGGAGTCCGTGCCGCGGGCCTCCGCGACCGCCGCCGCCCAGCGCTCCGTCAGGGCCTCGTACGCGGGGTGCCGTGCCGCCGCCCCGGCCCTCGCCGCTTCTTCCTCCGCCATTTCTGCCATGGCGTTCATTGTCCTCTCCGCCCCCACGGGCGGCCCCGCCGCCTAGCGTGGGGGACATGACTTCTGTGGATGCGACGGATGCGACGGACGTACGGGACCCGGAACTGCCCGGGCGGCTGCTGCTCACCGAGCGGGACGCGCTGATACCGCTGCTGCGGGCGCGCCCGGACGGGGACTTCGCGGCGCGGACCGCGTGTCCCGGGTGGACCGTGCGGGATGTGCTCGCGCACTGCGGGGCCGCGTTGATGCGGGTCGTGGAGAGCCGGTTCGAGAAGGGGGTGTTCGAGCCGGCGGCGAACGACCGGGACATCGCCGAGCGGGACGACTGGCCGACGGAGCGGGTCGTCGACGAGCTGGAGCGCGGGATGACCGAGGCCGGCCCGGTGATCGCCAAGGCCGGCGGGATCCTCGACGCGGTCGCGCTCGGCGAGTGGGTGCACGCCGGCGACGTACGCGAGGCCTTCGGGGAGCCGGGGGCCTACGCCGGTGAGGGTCTGCCGTCCGCCCTCGCGCTGCTCGCGCGGATCACCCGTGAGAAGGGCCACGTCCCGCTGCACGCCGACCTCGACGACCTGGACGAACCGCTGCGGCTCGGGGCGGCGTCGGGGACCCGGCCGCCGGCCCGCTACATCGGCGACGCGCCCACTCTCGTACGGCTGTACGCGGGGCGCTCGCTGGTCGGCACCCGGTACGAACTGGCGGGGGCCAGGGAGGCCGAGCTGAACATCTTCGGAGGCTGAGCGGCGCGCTTCTGCTGATCTTCTCGCGGGCGCGGGCCCGACCGGCGTAGTCTTGGATTGGACTAGACCTGTAGCCGCCCCAAGGGAAGAGGTCCTATGAGCAAGCGTGCGGTCCTGGAGGTGATCGCCCTCGATGTCGAGGACGCCGTCGCCGCCCAGGCTGGAGGCGCGGACCGGCTCGAACTCGTCGCGGACATGGCCGCCGACGGGCTCACCCCGGCGGTGGAGACGTTCGCCGGGATCCGCGCCGCCGTCGACATCTCGCTGCGCGTGATGCTCCGGCTGGCCGACGGCTTCGCGGCGGGCGACGCCGCCGGAGTCGACGCGCTCGTCGGGACCGCACAGCGGATGCGGGCCGCCGGTGCCGAGGAGTTCGTGCTCGGGTTCCTCGACGAGGACGGCGGTCCCGACCTCGCCGTCGTGGAGCGGCTGGTGGCGGAGCTGGACGGGTGCCGGTGGACGTTCCACCGCGCGATCGACCGGGCCGCCGACCGTGACGCCCTGCGCAAGCAGCTCGCGGACCTGCCGGGCCTCGACGCCTATCTGACGGCGGGTTCCGCCGCCGGCGTCGACGACGGGCTGCCCACCCTCCTCGCGGAGATCGCGCGCCGCGGCGAACCCGGCTACGAGCCGCAGCTCCTCGTCGGTGGCGGCCTCCGCCTCGACCACCTCCCCGGGCTGCGCGCCGCCGGCCTCGACGCCTTCCACATCGGCGGCGCGGCCCGGCCCGGCGGCTGGACCGCACCGGTCGCCGCCGAGGCGGTACGGGAGTGGCGCGACGCCCTGGACGCCTAGGGAGTGTCCGGAACCCCGGCGAGCCAGGGTTCCGGGTTCCGGCCGTGCTCCTGCCTCAGACCTGTACGGGATCCGGGACCGCGGGTGTCCGGGGTGCGGGTGCGGGTGCCGGTCGGGTCGTGAACACCGAGACCCCCACCGCCAGGGTCATGAGCGCCGTCCCCGCCAGCAGGAACCAGCGGTCGCCGAGCAGCGCCATGGCGAGGCTGCCGGTGCCGCCGGCCGCGGCGATCCCCAGGTACAGCGCGCTGCTGTTGAGGGAGATGAGCAGCGGCGCGTTGGCGGGGTCGAGCGAGGCGAGACGGGCGATGAGGGCGACGGTGACCGCCCAGCCGGCGACCGGGGTGAGCGCGGAGGTCACCAGAGCACTGGGCATGGACTGCAGGGTCCAGGGGGACGCGGCCGACAGCACCGTCGCCGCCGTACCCGCGAAGAGGATGACCCGGCGCGGGCCCAGCCGGTCCACCAGCCGTCCGCCCACCGCGCTGCCGCCGACCGAGGCGATCCCGGACACCAGGAGGAGCAGCGTCAGCCGGTCCTGGTCGCCGCCGGTCGCCGGGTGGGCGGCCACCGTGTAGTAGATGAAGGTCGTCTGGAAGGCGAGGAAGACCAGGAAGGTCGTGAGGGCGGCACCCAGGACGCGGGAGTTCGCGAGCGGTGCGAGACGCTCCCGAAGACCCAACACCTTTGCCGGCTGCGGGAGTTCGCGCAGCATCAGCGCGAGCCCCGCGAACGCGGCCACGCCCAGCGCCGTCACCAGCCACATCGTCAGCCGCCAGTCCGTACGGCCGATCCAGGTGCCGAGCGGCACACCGAGGGCGGTGGCCGCCGTGAGGCCGCCCATCACCACGGCGATGGCCCGCCCGCGCCGCTCCGGTGGCACCAGCGCGGTGGCGACGGCGTTGGCGGTGGGCGTGTAGAGCGCGGCGCCGGCCGCGGCCAGGACGCGGGTGACGAGCAGGACGCCGTACGAAGGGGCCAGCGCCGTAAGGGCGTTGGCGATGCTGAACACGGTGAGCGCGATGAGCAGGGCGCGGTGGCGCGGCCAGCGGGCGGTGACGGTGGCGAGCACCGGCGCCAGTACCGCGTACGACAGGGCGAAGACGGTCACCACCTGACCGGCGACCGAGATGGAGACATCCAGATCGCCGGCGATGAGCGGCAGAATGCCGGCCATCACCATGCCATCCGTTCCCACGGCGAAGGTGCCGAGAGCGAGCAGGAGCAGACGTAGACGCACAGGTCCCCCAGAATCCGTCCGGCGCTGAGCGCAACGGTAAACGGTTTGACGTTGGTCAAACAATAGAGACTGTTGGATGATTGTCAAACGGTCTGGGACGAGGAGGGTCCGTGCACGACGAAGAGGGCGAGTGGCTGCCGCAGCCCGACGTGGCCGACATCGAGCTGGTCAAGGTGCTGCACGCGCTGGGCGACCCGGTGCGGCTGGCCCTGCTGACGGTGTACGCGGGCGGGGAGCAGTTCAGCTGCGCGCCGGGTGCGCTGGGGCTGGCCCATCTGCACAAGTCGACCGTCTCGCACCACATGCGGATCATGCGCGAGGCCGGGATCACGTCGACGCGGGCCGTCGGCCGCAACCGCTATGTGCAGCTGCGGCGCGCCGACCTCGACGCCAGGTTTCCCGGCCTCCTCGAGGCGCTGCTGAAGTCCCTGCCCGAATAGGGCCTCCGCCCCGGCGGTTCAGGCCAGTTGGCCCGGCAGTGGGGCCGCGTGCGTCACGATCAGGCCCGACACCGCTCGGGTCAGCGCCACGTACAGGCGGCGCAGTCCGGTGCGTTCGTCCGGTTCGCCGTCGACCACGGCCCGCGGTTCGTCCAGGACCACGTAGTCGTACTCCAGGCCCTTGGCGAGGGAGGCGGGCACGAGGGTGAGGCGGGTGTCGGGGGTCGTCTCCTCGCCGGGGCCGAGGCAGGTGATCCCGGCCGCGGCCAACGCCTCGGCCAGCGCCGGGATCCGGGCGTCGGCGGCGATCAGCCCGATCGACCCCTCGCGGCGCAGCGACTCCTCGCAGGCGGCGACCACCTCACCGTCCGCGGCGACGGCGCGCACCTCGAACGACCCCGGGTTCTCCCGCACCGACGCCACCGGCGTGAGCCCCGGCGCGATGTGCGGCAGCAGCCGGGACGCGTAGGTGATGACGTCCGCGGGCACGCGGAAGCCCGCCGTCAGCTCCTCGACGACGGCCTCGCTCTTGCCCAGGTGCTTCAGGGCCTCGTCCCAACTCCGGGTCGCCCAGGGCGTCGTGCCCTGCGCGAGGTCGCCGAGCACGGTCGCCGAACCGGTCGTGCAGCGCCGGCCCACCGCCCGGTACTGCATCGGCGACAGGTCCTGCGCCTCGTCGAGCACCACATGCCCGAGCGAGTGCGTGCGCTGAACGAGATCGGTCGCCTCGTCGATCAACACCGCGTCCGCGGCGGACCACTTGGCCGACTTCACCGACCGCGCGGGCTTCGCCTGGAGGATCGTCTTCTGCTCGTCCTCGTCGAGGAGGCCCTCCGCGTGTTCGGCGAGGAAGTCCGCGTCGGACAGCAGGCGCAGCACGAGCCGGGCGGGGTCGACGGGCGGCCACACCGCCTTCACCGCCGCCTTGACCGCGGGGTTGCGGGCGACGGCGTCCTGCACCCGGTCGTCCGGCGCCTCGCCCGACCGCTCCATCTGGACGAGGACGGCATGCGCGATCCGCTGTGGCAGCGCCTCGCGGGCGGCGCCGTAGCGGATGTCGCGGTCCTGCAACTGCCGCACGATGTCGTCGAGTTCGTATGCCGGGACCCGCCAGCGGCGCGAGCCGCGGACGACCACGACCGGCTCGGCGGGCGGGGTCACATGGGAACGGACCGCCCTGCGCAGCACCTCCGCCATCCTGGCGTCGCCCTTGATCACGGCGGCGGGGGCGTCGTCCGTGCCGCGGATCTCCACGTGGGCGACGAGATCGTCCACCGTCGCCTGCTTGACCTCCAACTCGCCCAGTGCGGGCAGCACTTGCTCGATGTAGTGGAGGAAGGAGCGGTTCGGTCCGATGACCAGGGTGCCGGTGCGGGCGAGCCGATCCCGGTGGGCGTACAGCAGATAGGCGACACGGTGCAGACCGACGGCCGTCTTTCCGGTCCCCGGGCCGCCCTGGACGCAGACCGAGCCGGAGAGCCCCGCCCGGACGATCTCGTCCTGCTCGGGCTGGATGGTCGCCACGATGTCGCGCATCGGACCGACACGTGGCCGTTCGATCTCCTGCTGGAGCAGCTTGCTGGTGGCCGCGGCCTCGGCGGGATCGGAGAGGTGCTCGTCCTCGTACGCCGTGAGGTCCCCGCTCGTGTACCCGAAGCGGCGGCGCAGCGCGACGTCCAGCGGGTCCTTCTTGGAGGCCCGGTAGAACGGCTGGGACACCGGGGCGCGCCAGTCGATGACCATCGGGTCCCCGTCGGCGTCGTGCACATGCCGGCGACCGATGTAGAAGCGCTCGCCCGCCGCGCCCTCCGCCCGGTCGGCGCCCGGAGCGTGCAGATAGTCGAGCCGTCCGAAGAACAGCGGGGTGTGGCTGAGGTCGGCGAGGGACTTGATGCGCTCGCCGATCTGGCGCTGGAGGACCTCGGCGTTCACCCAGTTCGCGGTGACGTCGCTGATGTCGAGGGACTCCGCGTCCTCCCGCATCGCGCGCAGAGCGGCACGGGAGTCGGCGAGATGCGTCCGCTCGCGCACCAGGGGGTCGTCGGGAGTTTCCGGCAAGGGTGACACGGGCGTTGCCTCCGGGAGCGACTGTGAGTGAGGTGGCGGTCTGCCGTCCGGTTTCCGTCCGGACGACGGCACTCCGTGAAGGGAGGCGGGCAAGAGCGGAGATTTTAGGCGAGGGCGGGGGGTGGGGGCGAATGGTTTTGCCGGGGGCGACCGTCCGGCGCTGCCGCCGGGCCCGTCGACCCCGGCGACGTCAGGGTTCGTGACCCCGAATTCCCTAGGGGTCGCCGGGGGACGCGTCCCTCCGGAGGTGTAGGACGGGCGGCCCGCAGGTGTACGACGCGGCGGCCGAGGTTACATCCGAAGGCCGACGCGTCCGGGTGGCCGGGATTCCATCATGGAGGTATGAGCGCAGCCACCTTCACCCCACATCACCTCCCCCCGAGCGGGGCGAGCGCCCTCGAGGGGAGCCGCCACCAGCGCCACCGCCTCGGCGACGCCCTGCGCGCCGTCAAGGTGTTCGCCGGCGCCGCGATAGGCGTCGTCCTCCTCGGCGAATACGGCGAGGACGCGGGCGTACGACGCCGCTGACTCCGGGGCCGCCCCTGGAGCCACGGCCCGGGCCGACCGGTCCCGGAGGCTAAGGTTCCGTCGTGATTCGACGGAACGTGACCTTTCGTGCACCCTCCGCAGTCCTCCTGCTCGCCGTCTCCCTCGCCGCCTTCGCCGCGCTGTGCGTCCTCCAGCGCGCCCCGATGGCCGACGCCCTGGTCTACCGGGCGGAAGGCGCGGCCGTCGCCCGCGGCGGCGATCTGTACGGCTTCACTGTCACCGAGTGGCAGCTGCCCGCCACGTACCCGCCCTTCGCGGCCATCCTCTTCGTGCCGCTGGCCTGGCTCCCGCCGGCCGCCCTCAAGGTGGCGTTCCTCGCCGGCAACGCGGCGCTCGTCGCCCTCCTGGTCCGGCTCTCCTGCCGCTTCGCCGGCCTGCCCGCCCCCGCACCCGTCGTGTGCGCCGCCACCGCCTGCGCCCTCTGGCTCGAACCGGTCTTCCAGACGCTGCTCTTCGGGCAGATCAATCTCGCGCTCGTCTGTCTGATCCTCTGGGACCTGAGCCGTCCGCCGGGAGCCCGGGGCCGGGGCATCGCCCTGGGCATCGCGGCCGGCGTGAAGCTGACGCCCGCCCTCTTCGTCGGGTATCTGCTGCTCTCCGGGTGGCACCGGCACCGCGCCGGGAACGAACGGGAAGGGCGGGAGCGGGTCCGGGACGGGCTCACCGCGCTGGCCTCCTGCGGCGGCACCGTCCTGGTCGGCGCGCTCGCGCTCCCCGCCGCGAGCCTCGACTTCTGGACCCGCCGCGTCTTCGAGACGGGACGGGTCGGCAAGGCGTGGCTCGTCGACAACCAGTCGTTGCAGGGGCTCGTCGCGCGAGCCCTGGGCGACCCGTCACCGGGCCCGGCCTGGGCGCTCCCCGCGGTGGCGGCCGGGTGCGCCGGCCTCTGGGTCGCCTGCCGTACCCCGGACGCCCGTTGGGGCGTTCTCGGCACGGCGTTCACCGCGCTCCTCGTCTCGCCGATCAGCTGGTCCCACCACTGGGTGTGGTGCGTACCGCTGCTGGCGGTCCTGCTCGCCCAGGGCCGTACCGCGGTCGCCGCGCTGACGGCCGTCGTCTTCACCGCCCGGACCCTGTGGCTGGTTCCGCACCAGGGGGACCTGGACCTGCGACTGCCGTGGTGGCAACAGGTGTTGGCGTCCCCGTACGTCCTGCTGGTGCTCGCGCTGACCGTGTCGGCCTGGGTGTCGGTGCGCCGCGCGCCCGCGCCGGGCACCGACCAGGGCCCGGCCGCGCTCAGCCCTCTTCGGGAAGCAGAATGTCCGCGTCGTCGAAGATCCGCAGCATGACCAGCAGCAGCCGGCCCCGCGACACCATGTACTCCGCGACGATCTGCGACGTCAGCCGGATCTCCCGGTCCTGGTCGCCCACGCCTATCGCGCGGGACAACTCCGTGTAGGGATCGCGGGCCAGCAGCTCGACCGCCTTGTCGAGGGACGCCCGGCGCGCGGGATCCAGCCGGTCACGGTCACGCGCCGCGGGCTCGGTGTACACCACCTCGTAGAGGTCCTCGTGCCGCATACGCCCTCCCAGCCGTGCCTCGCCCCGTACGGCCAGCGTACCCAGGGAATGCGGGGCCGCACCGGGCGGCCTTCGAGTGGGTGAGGGCGACCGGAGAGCGTGGGCGGTCAGGGACCGGCCGCCCACGTCTGCGATTGCCGCCCCGTCAGCTGCCGGCCAGCAGTTCGTCCGCGTCGACGATCCGGTACGCGTACCCCTGCTCCGCCAGGAAGCGCTGGCGGTGGGCCGCGAAGTCCTGGTCGATGGTGTCGCGGGCGACCACGGAGTAGAAGTGCGCCTGGTGGCCGTCGGCCTTGGGCCGCAGCACCCGGCCGAGCCGCTGCGCCTCCTCCTGCCGCGACCCGAAGGTCCCGGACACCTGGATGGCGACCGTCGCCTCAGGAAGGTCGATCGAGAAGTTCGCGACCTTCGACACGACGAGCACACTGATCTCGCCCTGCCGGAACGCCTCGAAGAGCTTCTCGCGCTGCGCGTTCGACGTCTCGCCCTTGATGACGGGCGCGTCCAAGTGCTCGCCCAGCTCGTCGAGTTGGTCGATGTACTGACCGATCACCAGGGTCTGCTGCCCGGCGAACTTCCGGACCAGCGCCTCCGTCACCTTCCGCTTGGTCGCGGTGGTCGCACAGAAGCGGTACTTCTCCTCGGCCTCGGCGGTGGCGTACGCCAGCCGCTCGGACTCCGTCAGATTGACCCGTACCTCGACGCAGTCGGCGGGCGCGATGTAGCCCTGCGCCTCGATCTCCTTCCACGGGGCGTCGAACCGCTTCGGGCCGATCAGCGAGAACACGTCCGACTCGCGTCCGTCCTCACGCACGAGCGTCGCGGTCAGCCCGAGCCGCCGGCGCGCCTGGAGATCGGCGGTGAACTTGAAGACGGGAGCGGGCAGCAGATGCACCTCGTCGTAGACGATGAGCCCCCAGTCCCGGGAGTCGAAGAGCTCCAGATGGGGATAGATCCCCTTCCGCTTCGTCGTCAGCACCTGGTACGTGGCGATCGTGACGGGCCGGATCTCCTTGCGCGTACCGCTGTACTCGCCGATCTCCTCCTCGGTCAGCGAGGTCCGCTTCACCAGCTCGTGCTTCCACTGGCGGGCGGAGACGGTGTTGGTGACGAGGATGAGCGTGGTCGCCTTCGCCTGCGCCATCGAGCCGGCCCCGACGAGTGTCTTGCCGGCGCCGCAGGGCAGTACGACGACCCCGCTGCCGCCGTGCCAGAAGTTCTCCACGGCCTGCTTCTGGTAGGGCCTGAGCGCCCAGCCGTCCTCGGCCAGCTCGATCGGGTGCGCCTCCCCGTCGACGTACCCGGCAAGGTCCTCGGCGGGCCAGCCCAGCCGCAGCAGCGTCTGCTTGATCTGCCCGCGCTCGGAGGGGTGCACGGCGACGGTGTCCGGGTCGAGACGGGCCCCGACCAGCGGCGCGACCCGCTTCGAGCGCAGCACCTCCTCCAGCACCGGACGGTCGGTGGTGGTGAGCACCAGACCGTGGATCGGGTGCTTGCTGAGGGTGAGCCGCCCGTAGCGGTCCATCGTCTCCGCGATGTCCACCAGCAGCGCGTGCGGCACGGGGTAGCGGCTGAACTCCACCAGCGCGTCCACGACCTGCTCCGCGTCGTGGCCCGCGGCCCGCGCGTTCCACAGCCCGAGCGGGGTCACGCGGTACGTGTGGATGTGCTCGGGCGCCCGCTCCAGTTCCGCGAACGGCGCGATGGCCCGACGGCAGGCGCCGGCCAACTCGTGATCGACTTCGAGCAGGAGTGTCTTGTCGCTCTGGACGATGAGGGGTCCGTTCACACCCGTCCCTTTCTGCGTGCCGGCACCGCCGCGCGGATGCCCGGCCAAACGTCCAGTGTGCCGCACCGGGCGGCGATCATGCGGGGCCCGCGGCTCACGCCTGTTCGTCGGCCAGCTCGGCGACGCCCGTGATGCGGTGCAGCGGATAGGTGCGGACCTCGTCGGCCGTGTGGTCGTACGCGGTGACGAAGCCGCCCTCGACCCGGACGGGGGCGATGACGCGCTGGGTGGCGGCGCCCTCGGCGTTGACGTATCCGATCCAGACGGTCTCGCCGGTCAGGACGGCGGCCTGCATGGTGGCGAGGGTCTCGGCGGAGCCGGTGCGCGGGAGGCCGCCTTCGCCGGCCGGGGCGGTGGCCGGGCCGGTCTTGCGCGGGGTGGTGGAGGCCAGGTCGCCGGCGCGGACGGCACGGATCGCGGCGCCGAGGAGCGTGGCGTCGGGGACCGGGGGCCCCTCCGGGACCGGCTCGGGTGCCGTGCGCGGCGGAGTGCGGTGGGCGTGGGCCCGGGTGATCAGGACGTCGCCCTCCGCGGACTCGGCGGCCGGCGCGAACCCCATCGCCCGCAGGCCGTCGAGGAGCGTCGCCGGGTCGGCCTGGGCGGCGAGGACGGTGGGGGCGAGCCGGCGCAGCCGCAGTCCGGCGGAGCGCTTGTCGGCGAGGATCTCGTTCAGCACCGCGTCGTCGTCGCAGCGGACGTACGCCGAGGCCGCGCCGATCCGCAGATGGCCGTGGCGGCGGGCCACGTCGTCGATCAGATACGTGAGCGGCTGCGGAACCGGGGTGCGCGAGTGGGCCGCGAGGAAGGCGTGCAGGTCGGCGGCGGCCCGGCCGGCGTCGAGCGCGCGGCGCACCGAACCGGGGGTGAACCGGTACACCGTCGCGCCGCCCTTCGACTCGACGTCCGCGAGCACCCCGAGCGTGTCGGCGAGCGGGCGCCGCAGCGGGCCGGGCGCGACCGCGGTCAGGTCCGCCTGGAGGAGGACGTGGTCCAGCGGCTCGGGCAGCAGCGGCGCGAGCAGCCGGGCGGCGTGGGAGGCGTCCGCGGCCCGTTCGGCGGGGGAGCGGGGGGCGCGGGGGACCTCGGCGGCCGGGTGGTGGCGCTTGTGGGCGGGGAGCTTGTCGCCGGGACCGGACGGTTCGGTGTCCTGGGCGGCCACGGCGGGCAGCCCGAGCAGCGCCCGGCCGTGCGAGGAGAGCGCTCCGCGACCCGTGACGCCCAGCGACTCCGCCTCGGAAAGGGTCCAGCGGGCGAGCCGGCTGCGCAGGTCGTCGGTCGGGACACGGGTGCCCGGGGCCGCGGTGCCCGGCGGCTGGGTGCCGCGCAGCGGGCGCTCCCAGTGCAGGCGGGCCAGGACGGAGTCCGGGGCGGCGGAGGCGCCCTCGGGGAGCGTGCCGAGGAGGGCGAGGACGCGGTGGCGGACCTCGGGGGCCGCGGAGCGGTCCAGGCCGGGGCCGAGCGCCGAGAGCGTACGGTCCTTGGCGTCCCGGCCGCCGACCAGGCCCGCCGTCCGGGTCCCGGCGAGCCAGGCCGTGGCGAGCCGGGCCCAGCGCTCGGCGGCGGGCCGCTCCATCCACTCGTCGTACCCGGGCGTGGCGGCGTACCGCTCCTCGGCCTCGCCGTCGGACGCCAACAGGCCGGCCGCGTAGGCGAGTTCGATCCAGAAGGCGGCCACCGGCTCGGTGACGTCCAGGGCCGCCGCCGTCCGCTTCAGGTCCCGCACGCTCAGCCCGCCGGCGCGCATCACCGTCGGCCCGCCCTCGTCCCAGTCCTTGAGCAGTTCCTCCACCGTGGCGAGCGCCGTGTAGGCCTGGCCGGCCGCGGTCGCGTCCACCATCGGCGGCCGGTGCGTCGCGGCCGGCTCGACGGCCGGCGGCAGCGGCTCCGTCTCGCGGTGCGCGCGGCCGGCCCGCAGATGGAGGGCGGCCTCCCGTGGCAGTACGACCGTGCCGGGCGCCGTCGGCAGCAGCAGACCGCAGTCCAGGAGCCGGCGCAGCCTGGGCGCGGGGTCGGCGGTCACCTGGCCGTAGGGCGGGCCCCAGACGAGCCGGGACAGCACCTCCAGCGCGTCCGCGGGGACTTCGTCGAGCAGCGCCGACATCCGCGTGCGGTCCGTGAACAGCCCGGTCAGCGAGGTCACGGCCGAGACGGCGTCGTGGGTGGTCGGCAGCCCGGCCGCGGTCACGATCTCCTGGATACGGCCGGGGGACATGCCCGACGTGGCCTCCGCGACCGTCGGGCCGAGGCCCGTCGGGGACGGGTGCTGCGGGGACGGGGCGAGCAGCTCACGGGCGGTGCGGACCAGCCGGAGCCGGTCGTCCGCGCCCCACACCAGGGCCTGCTCGCGGAGCGTGCCGAGGGCCTGCGGGAGCGCGCCGGTGACCGCCGGGTCGCGGTCGTCGCCGGCCATCAGGGCGAGGAGTTCGTCGTACGTCGCCGGTTCCGGCGCCACGGCCAGGGCTTCCGCCGTCTGCAGCGCGAAGCGGTCCAGCCGTTCCAGGGCGCGGACGACGGAGGCGCGGGTGCCGGCCCGGGTGGCGAGTTGCGTGAGGTCCGTGGGGACCGGGGTGATGAGGTCGGGGCGGGCACGCAGCAGCGCGGAAAGGGAGGCGTCGTCCCGGGTGCGGAGGGATTCCGCGAGGGAACGCGGGGCCGCCCCCGTACGCTCCTTCACCGGCTCCGCCGGGTGCTCCTCGGTGCTCATCCGGTCCACGGTAGCGGGTGCCCGCACCGCGCGGGCCCCCGCCGCTGCCGCCGCGGCCGCCCGGGGACACGGCCGTCGGGCGCCTTCCGTCCGGAGGTTCCCGGGCCCGTCGTCGCGGGGCGGCCCGCAGGCGCGGCGGGGCGCCGGCGTGGGGCGGTGCTGCGTATGTCGGGTATGTACGCGGTACCGTCGGGTCACGGGATGTTCAACGTGCCTGTCCCGGAGGGGACTTCGTGGGGATTGAGAGCGATCAGCTCGTCTTCGACTATCTGAGCCGGGTCGGTGACCTGGCCCAGCAGCGCCAGCTGCCGTCCGGGACGCGGATGCGCCTCGTGTCGGAGCTGCGCGGCGAGATCGACCGGCGCCGGGCGAAGACCGGCATGGACAGCCCGGCCGGCGTACGCCGCATCCTGGCCCGGCTCGGCAGCCCCGACGAGGTCGTCGCCGCCGCGGGCTCCGGCGCCCCCGGGGTGACCTCCGACGCGACGCAGACCCGGGCCGCCGTCCCCGTCCAGCGCACCCGGGAACAGCGACCCCGGGAAGCGCGGGGCCTGCGCCGGGTCGTACCGCGGCCGCGTCCCGCCGAATCCGAACCGGCCGAGGCCCCCCGCGACGTACCCTCCCCGCCGCACCTCGCCTCCGCGCACGAGCTGGGCGACAGCGCCACACAGCCGGACTGGTGGCGGGTCGACAGCAGCCCGTTCGGGCCGGGGGAGAGCGTGCCGGGGTTCGTCGGCGGTGTGGAGATCCCCGAGATACTCAAGCCCCCGCCGGAGCAGCGGGACCCCGCCGACGAGGACGACGAGGGCAAGGACGCCGTCCCGGCACCCGCCGAGGACGTCGTGGAGGCCGCGCCCGCGCGCCGCCGCCGGCTCCCCCGCCTCAGCGGCTGGAGCAACCCGCTCCTGCTGCTCGCCGCCGCCCTCCTCGTCGCCGGCGCGATCCTCGGCAACTGGATCGCCCTCGGCCTCGGCTGGCTGATCGCGTACTCGTCCCGCCGGCTGACGCCCGCCGAGTCGAAGTGGGCGGTCCTGGTCCTGCCGGGGCTGGTGGCCACCGCGGGTGTCGTCTGGCTCTGGGGCCGGACGAACGGCCGGTGGGGCGATCCCGTCGCCGACGGCCACCTGAGCGACGCGATCACCGAGACCTGGCCCTGGGTGGTCCGCGGCGCCGCCGTCACCTCCGCGCTCTACCTGGCCTGGCGTTCCCAGCGCCACCGCTGACCCGGCCGGCCGGCGCGGTCGGCCGCCGGGCGGCCCGGAGGCGGCCACGGGTCACTGGGCACAATGGCCCATATGACTTCGCGCGCGCTGACCGTCGGCTTCGACCTCGACATGACCCTGATCGACTCCCGCCCCGGTATCCACGCCTGCTATCAGGCGCTTTCCGCGCGCACAGGGGTGGCCATCGACTGCGATCTGGTCGTCACGCGGCTCGGGCCGCCGCTGGAGGAGGAGCTCGTCAACTGGTTCCCGGCGGAGCAGGTCGCCGCCGTGGCCGACGTCTACCGTGAGATGTACCCCACACACGCGATCACCGGCACGCTCGCGCTGCCCGGCGCCCGCGAGGCCGTCGAGGCCGTGCACGCGGCGGGCGGCCGTGCGGTCGTCGTCACCGCCAAGTGGGAGCCCAACGCGAAGCTGCACCTGGAGCATCTGCGCATCGACGCCGACGCGGTCGTCGGCAACCTGTGGGCCGAGCGGAAGGCGGAGGCGCTGCGCGAGTACGGCGCGAGCGTCTACGTCGGCGACCACACCGGCGACGTCCGCGGCGCCCGTACCGCGGACGCGTACTCCGTCGCCGTGGCCACCGGCCCCTGCGACGCGGCGGAGCTGCGCGCGGCGGGCGCGGACGTCGTCCTCACGGACCTGACGGAATTCCCGGACTGGCTGACGGCCCACACGGCCGGCTGAGCCCACCGGGGCCGTCCGGCCGCCGTTCCGGGAACGCCCGGCCGCGCCCCGGGGGCGGCCCGGTCACGACCCCGACGCGCGGGCCCGGCGGCGACCCGCGGTGACCGACTGGAACACCCCCGCCCCGGCCATCAGGAAGCCGACGCCCATCAGCATGCTCAAGCCGAACATGTACGTCGGAAAAGGCGTCGTGTCGAGGAGCAGCGGTGCCACGGTGACCAGAGTGGCCACGGCTCCGATGAAGAAGACAATGGCGCCGGCACGGATCAGCCAGTCACCGGCTTCTGCGGAATTCGGTTGGGTTTTGTCACGCACCCGACCAGGGTAGTTCCCAGCGCGAAGGAACAATCCGGCGACGTCTTGTCACCAGCCCCCGGACCATTAGCCTTGGTACCGGCGGGTCCGACGACCCGCTGTAGTGCTATCCAGAGCAGTTTCCGGGCAGTTGCCGACGCGGTTGTCCCAGCAGTTTTCCGAGCAGTTTCCGACGAGTACGAGGACGAGGACAGACGTGCCTACCGGCAAGGTCAAGTGGTTCAACAGCGAGAAGGGCTTCGGCTTTCTCTCCCGCGACGACGGCGGCGACGTCTTCGTTCATTCCTCGGTCCTGCCCGCCGGAGTCGAAGTCCTCAAGCCCGGCCAGCGGGTGGAGTTCGGTGTTGTCGCGGGCCAGCGCGGTGACCAGGCACTCTCGGTGACCATCCTGGATCCGACCCCGTCGGTGGCCGCCGCGCAGCGCCGCAAACCCGATGAACTCGCGTCCATCGTCCAGGATCTGACGACCCTTCTCGAAAACATCACGCCGATGCTGGAGAAGGGCCGCTACCCCGACAAGGCCTCCGGCCACCAGATCGCCGGTCTGCTGCGCGCGGTCGCCGACCAGCTCGACGTATAGCCGCATCCCGCATCCCGTATCCCGCCGAGCGCCATTTCCCGCCAACCAGTACCGCCGGCACCATCCGTTCCCGCCGGTCTCGCGTGGCGTTCTACGGGAAGTTCAGCGCGTCCGGGCCGAGGGGCGGCACCAGTCCCTCGGCCGCCGCGCGGGTGAGCAGCCCGCGGACCGCGGCATAGCCGTCCTCGCCCAGGTCGGCCGTGAACTCGTTGACGTACAGGCCGATGTGCTGGTCCGCGACCGCCGGGTCCATTTCCTGGGCGTGCTCCAGGACATAGGCGCGGGAGGCCTCCGGGTCGTCCCAGGCGGCGCGGACCGAGGCGCGCGCCGACTCGGCGAGCCGCCGCAGCCGCTCCTCGCCCAGCGACCGCCTGGCGATGATCGCGCCCAGCGGGATCGGCAGACCCGTCGTCCGCTCCCAGTGCTCGCCCAGGTCCGCGAGCTTGTGCAGACCGTAGTTCTGGTACGTGAAACGGGCCTCGTGGATGACCAGTCCCGCGTCGACCTTCCCGTCCCGCACGGCCGGCATGATCTCGTGGAACGGCATGACGACGATCTCGCCGACCCCGCCGGGCACCGTGTCCGCCGCCCAGAGCCGGAAGAGCAGATACGCCGTCGACCGCTCGCTCGGCACGGCGACCGTGCGGCCCCTCAGGTCCGCATCCGGCTCCCGGGTCAGGACCAGCGGGCCGCAGCCCCGGCCCAGCGCCCCGCCGCACGGCAGCAGCGCGTACTCGTCGAGGACGTACGGCAGCACGGCGTACGACACCTTCAGCACGTCGAACTCGCCGCGCTCGGCCATGCCGTTGGTGATGTCGATGTCCGCGAAGGTCACGTCGAGCGCGGGCGCGTCCGGGATGCGGCCGTGGGCCCAGGCGTCGAACACGAAGGTGTCGTTCGGACAGGGCGAGTAGGCGATCCGCAGGGGGCCGGCGGGCGTGGACGCGGTGGGTTCAGTGGGTGCGGTCATGTGGGTTCCAACTCTCCAGGACGGGCACGAGCTTCCCGAACGCCTCGGTGAGTGCCGCGAGGGCGTCGCCGATGCGCCAGGCGGCACGGTCGCGCGGGCCGACGGGATTGGAGACCGCGCGCAGCTCCACGACGGGCACGCCGTGCGCGGCGGCCGCCTCCGCGACGGCGAACCCCTCCATCGCCTCGGCGAGGGCACGGGGGTGGCGCAGCCGCAGCTCGGCGGCGCGCGCGGCCGTCCCGGTGACGGTGGAGACCGTCAGGACGGTCCCGGTGCGCGCTCCGGAGGCCGCCGCGAGCTCTCGTACGAGTGCTTCCGGCGGACGGTGACTGACGGTTCCGAAGCCCAGCTCGGTGACCGGGACGAACCCGTCCGCGGTGTCCGCCCCCAGGTCCGCCACCGTGATCTCGTCGGCGACGACGAGCGAACCGACGGGCGCGTCCGGCTGGAAACCGCCGGCGATGCCCGCGGAGACGACGAGGTCGTACGGCGCGCCGCCGAGCGCGGCCGCGGTGAGCGCGGTGGCCGTGGAGGCGGCGGCGAGGGCGGGGCCGACACCGGCAACGAGCAGGTCGTGGCCCCCGACCCGGTGCAGTGCCGGGGTCCGCCCGGGGAGCGGGACCTCATGAACGGCGGACGCGAACGCCCGGGCCACCGCGTCCCGCTCGGCGGGTACCGCGGTGGCCACCAGGACACGTACGGCGGCCGTGTCCGGGAATCCTTCGGCAGACGTGATCAGGAATCCTTCTTGAGCTTGAAGGTCCACAGGCCGGTGACCTTCTGCTCGGTGCCCTCCCTGACGGAGACGAGCGTCGAGTTGCCGCTCGCGCCGTACTGGGCGTTGAAGAACACGCTGCCCGGGATCGTGCGGTAGGTCTTCTTGCTGGAGTCGGTCAGCGGCTGACCGTTCATCAGGATCGTCCAGCCCTTGTCGGCGATGTCGGGGTCCACACCGAACCGCACGGTCTCGTCGGGGTCGACCTTGATGGACTTGATGTCCTTGGCCTTGAGGCACTTCGCCAGGTCGGCGGTGGTCACCGCCTTGCCGTCGTCGTAGCAGTCGGTCTCGGAGTTCACCGAGCTCTTGCCCACCGTGATCGTGGCCAGCGGCGTCGGCTTGTCACAGGCGGACAGGGTGAGAAGTCCGGCGGAAACGGCGCCGATGGCGGCAACGGCGCGGCGGCGGCGCGCAAGGCGGTGTCCATTAGCGGCTCTGCCGCGGGGCAGGGAGGTCATGGCCGAAGGCTATCGGGCACGCCCACCGCTCCCCCCACGTGGGGTGCGGCGTGCCGCGCGCGGCAACGGGTCCTGGGCTTGTCCGGCGGACCCTGCCTCCGCGCAGGGCGGGGCGGGTCCCAGGTCCGACCGGCGTGCCCCCGGATTCCGCGCGGCGGGCGGGCCCTACGTCACTCGCTCCCGCGCCGGCCCGCCGCGGCGGGCCGTGCCGAGCAGCCCCCGCACGGTGGTGAGCCAGCCGGTGGCGACGATCGCGGCGGCCACGGAGAGACCGAGCGTGCCGTTCAGCGGCAGCGCCATGCCGATCCCGCCGCCGATCACCCACGCCACCTGCAGCAGGGTCTCCGAGCGGGCGAAGGCGGACGTACGGACCAGCTCCGGCACGTCCCGCTGGATCAGCGCGTCCAGGGACAGCTTGGCGAGCGCCTGCGCGAACCCGGCCACCGCGGCCAGACAGGCCACCAGGACCGCCCCGAAGAACACGGCCGCGGTGATCGCCGCGCCCAGCACGAACGCGACGACCGTCACGATGATGATCTCGGGAGCGCGTGATTTCAGCCAAGCTCCGACCGCCGTGCCCAGCGCGTTGCCCGCACCCGCCGACACGCCCACTATCCCGAGGGAGACCGCCGCGCTCTCGCCGGTCAGCGGATGCTCGCGCAGCAGGAAGGCGAGGAAGAAGATCAGGAAGCCGGACAGGCAGCGCAGCGCCGCGTTGGCGGCGAGGGCGTGCGTCACGGCCGTACCGACCGTACGGAGCCCCGGGCGCGGGACCTTCAGATGCGGCCCGTGCAGATGCTCCTCGTCCGCGGCCAGCAGCGCCTTGTCCTCGCCCTTGGCCGAGTCGACCTTGGACGGCAGCGAGAACGACAGGAACATGCCTGCCACGAAGATCACGAAGGCGCCGTAGAGCGGCCAGCGCGCCCCGAGCGCCTGGAGACCCGCCCCGATCGGCGCGGCCACCCCCGTGGCGAGCAGGCCGCCGAGCGTCACCCGGGAGTTCGCCTTCACCAGGGAGAAGCGGGGCGGCAGCAGCCGGGGCACCACGGCGCTTCTGACGACCCCGTACGCCTTGGACGCGACGAGCACCCCGAGCGCGGCCGGATACAGCTCGATGCCGCCGGTCACCACCGCGCCCGAGAGCAGCAGTGCGAGCAGCGCCCGGGCGAGCATCGCGCCCGCCATGGCCGCGCGGCGGCCGTGCGGCAGACGGTCCAGGAGCGGGCCGATCACCGGCGCGAGCAGCGTGAACGGCGCCATCGTGATGGCCAGATAGAGGGCGACGCGGCCGCGGGCCTCGTCGGTGGGGACCGAGAAGAACACCGTCGAGGCGAGCGCGATGGTGATCATGACGTCGCCCGCGCCGTTCACCGCGTGCAGTTCGATCAGTTTGCCGAGTCCGGACTCGCCCGCGCCGTGCGCGTGCGTCGCCTTGCGGATTCCGCGTGCCGTCCCCGTCACCGGGAAGTGCAGGGCACGGCCGACCGCGCGGACGGACCCGCTCACCCGGGCCGATCCGCCACCTCGGCTGCTCCCCTTGGCCCCACCGATGCCGGTGGACCCATGGGACGACCTCGCGGCTGCCACTCCGTCATAGTGCCCCGAGAAGGGCGAACGTAGTGCCGTTACCGCGCGTATGGAGCTGTACGGAGGTGTGGCGGGACGGTGTCCGCAGGGCCGATCCGCCGCCTGGCAGGCGGACGTGCGGGCCGCCTGCGCGTGCCTGCCGGGTGGGCGGAACGCCCGTCCGACGCCCGTCCGACGGGCGGACGGACGGGCCAAAACGCCCGCCGCGAGCGGCGGAGAGCCAACCTGGCCGCACGCCGGTGTGGGCCCAGGCGCCGGAAGAAGGTAGCGTGCGTAGCGCGCCTGCGGCGGTTGTTCTCGGCCGCGCGCCTCTCGGCCATCCCGCAGAATGGATGGCGTAGGTGCGCCCGAGCGCGATCGGGCGCGGACGTCGACGCGGTCCTTTGGTCCGCTCCGTCCGCACCCCCGCCGAGTACTGGCGCACCCGTGAGACGGCGTAGGAGAGAAGCGATACCTGTGAGCGCAGCGACAACGCGAAGCCGCACCCCTGACCGCTTGTGCGCCGAGGCCGTCGACCTCGCCCGTGCCGCCGCCGAGGAGGCCGCCGCACCCGGCGTCGTCGGTGAGCACGTGGGGCTGGTCTCCGAAGGAGACCGTGTGGTCACGCACTACTTCGAGTGCAAGGAGCCGGGGTACCGCGGGTGGCGCTGGGCGTCGACCGTGGCCCGGGCCTCCCGCGCGAAGGTCGTCACCCTCGACGAGACCGTGCTGCTGCCCGGTTCCGACTCGCTGCTCGCGCCCGAGTGGGTGCCGTGGAGCGAGCGGCTGCGGCCCGGTGACATGGGTCCCGGCGATCTGCTGCCGACGGACGCGGACGATCTGCGGCTTGAGCCCGGTTACTCCGGCGAGGACGAGCCGGCGCCGAACTCCGCCGTGTCCGACGAGATGGCCGAGCTGGTCGAGGCGGAGGACGCGGAGGTGGCGGGCGGGGCGCCCGCGACGCTGCCGGTCGTGCCGTCCCGCGGGTCGATCGCCTCCGTGGCCGAGGAGCTCGGTCTGCGTCGCGCCCGGGTCCTGTCCCGGTACGGGCTGCACACCGCGGCCGACCGGTGGGAGGAGGCGAGCGGGCCCAAGACCGCGATGGCGCAGGCGGCGCCCGCGGCGTGCGTCAGCTGCGGCTTCCTGCTGCGGGTCGGGGGGTCGCTCGGGCAGGCGTTCGGTATCTGCGCGAATGAGTTCTCGCCGGCGGACGGTCGAGTGGTGTCGTTGGCGTACGGGTGCGGGGGGCACTCGGAGGCGGCGGTCATGCCGAAGCCGCCCCGGCCGGCTCCGCCGGTGATCGACGAGACCCGGGTCGACCCGTTCCCGCTCCGTCCCTCCCCGGACTCGGGGTCGGTGCCGACGGCGGCGGACGAGTCGTCGGCGGAGCTGGGCCACTCTTAGCCGGCGTGGGCCTTTCGCTGGCGGGGGCGCCTTGAGCGGGGATCGCCTTGGGTTGGTGGGTGCGCTGTCCGGTGGGTGGGTGGTTCGCCTGGCGCCGGTGGGTGGGTCGGGTCCGTGCCGGTACATCCGCCCGTCGCCCTACCGGCTGTGCTGTCTTCTGGGGGCGCTCTGTTGCCTGTCCTGACGCATGGCGACGGGCATTTGATGTACCGGCACGGCCCCTTCGGCCGGTTCGCGACCGCGGGTGCGTGGGGGTTGCGGGCCAGGGTGGCCCGCCGTCGCCGGCTTGTGCTGCGGGCAGCGGCAACCGTCTTTGCTGCGAGCAGCGAGCAGCGGGCATGCGGTGGCGGCGAAGCCGCATGGCTGCGGGCGGCGGGCACCCCGGGGGGCGGCGGAGCCGCTATAGCTGCGGGGCAGCGGGCACGCGGTGGGGCCGTACGGTCATAGCTGCGGGCATGCGTGCCGCTAGGGGCGGCACGGGTGGGCGCAGCGGCACCCGCTAGGCGCCGGGCTCGCCGACCCACCCCCACGCCAGCCCCGATGCCGGGTGCCCATGCGGGTACGGGACCGGGCCCACCCGGGCGGCACCCCCGTGGCGCCGGGCTCGCCGACCCACCCCGCGCCAGCGCCAGCACAGGGTGCCCAGGCAGGTAGGGGAATGGGCGCCGCCCCGTGGAGCATGTGGGCGCCGGTGGGGGAGGGGGCCGCGCGCGGTACCTTCGTGCGGCGGCCCGCCCTGCGCTCGCGGCCGCGCCACACGAGAGGGAGAGTGAACCGTGAGCAAGTTCGTGCGGCCGGCAGCCGAGGGCGCGGACCCGTTCGGAACGGCGCGTCTGCGCCGCGGGGTGCTGGACGCCTGGGCCACCAGCCCGGCCCGCTTCCGCGAGGACGCCAACGCCGAGGAAGACCTCGTACTCGGCGGCTACCGGGACAGACTCGTCGTCGAGCTCGCTCAGAACGCCGCCGACGCGGCGGGCCGCGCCGGGGTACCGGGCCGGCTCCGGCTCACCCTCCGCGACGGAGTCCTCGCCGCGGCCAACACCGGCGCCGCCCTCGACGCGACCGGCGTCGAGTCGCTCTCCACCCTCCGCGCCTCCGCCAAGCGCGACGCGGACGACACGGCCGTGGGCCGCTTCGGCGTCGGCTTCGCCGCCGTGCTCTCCGTCACCGACGAGCCCGCCGTCCTCGGCCGCCACGGCGGAGTCCGCTGGTCCCTCGCCGAGGCACGGGAGCTGGCCGGCGACACGGCCCGGCACAGCCCGGGACTCGGGGACGAGATCCGGCGCCGCGACGGCCATGTGCCCCTGCTCAGGCTCCCGTTCGCCGCCGAGGGCAGCGCTCCGGACCCGTACGACACCGTCGTGATCCTGCCGCTGCGGGACACCGCCGCGGAGGATCTCGCCGAGCGGCTGCTGCAGGGCATCGACGACGCGCTGCTGCTCGCCCTGCCCGGCCTCGAAGAGGTCGTCGTCGAGATCGGGGACGGAGAGGTCCGCACGCTGCGGCGCCGTGCCGACGAGGACGGCGTCGTCGTCGAGGACTCCCGCGACGGCAGCACTCGCTGGCGTACGGTCTCCCGCCACGGCCCCCTGGACGCCGTACTCCTCGCCGACCGCCCGGTCGAGGAGCGGCTGCGCCCGCACTGGTCGGTGACCTGGGCGGTGCCCGTCGACTCCGACGGCACCCCGGCCCGCCCCCGCACCAGCCCCGTCGTGCACGCGCCCACGCCCAGCGACGAGCCGCTCGGCGTGCCCGCGCTGCTCATCGCCTCCCTTCCGCTCGACACCACCCGGCGGCACGCCGCTCCCGGGCCGCTGACCGGCTACCTCGTGGAGCGCGCGGCGGACGCGTACGCCGAACTCCTCGCCGCCTGGCGGCCGGTGGGCCCGGGGATCATCGCCCTGGTGCCCGGCCCGCTCGGCAAGGGCGAGCTGGACGGCGCGCTGCGGCAGGCGATCCTGGACCGGCTGCCGCGTACCGCCTTCCTGCCGCCGGCGGTGGAGCCGAGCGGACCGCCAGCCCCGGCCGACTGGGCGGAGCCCGGCGACGAGGAGACGGTGGCCCTGCCCGTCGCGCTGCGGCCCCGTGACGCCGAGATCGTCGAGGGCGCCGGTGACGAGACCGTCCGGGTGCTCGCCGAGGTGCTGCCCAGCCTGCTGCCCGCCGGGCTCGAACGCCGGGTGGAACTGCGCACGTTGGGCGTCGCCCGGGTGCCGCTCACGGAGGCCGTGGACCGGCTGGCCGGTCTGGAGAAGGAGCCCGACTGGTGGCGGCGGCTCTACGACAGCCTCGCGGGCGTCGACCCGGACCGGCTGTCGGGGCTTCCGGTACCGCTCGCGGACGGGCGTACGACCATCGGGCCGCGCCAGGTCCTGCTGCCGACCGCCGACGGCCCCCAGGCCGCCCCCGAGGCGCTCGCCCGGCTCGGTCTCAAGGTCGCCCACCCGGACGCCGCGCACCCGCTGCTGGAGAAGCTCGGCGCGCTGCCCGCCACGCCCCGCGCCGTCCTCACCACCCCCCAGGTCCGGACCGCCGTCGCCGCCTCGCTGGACGACGAGGGCGGCTGGGACCAGGAGGGCCCGGACTCCGAGGAACTCGCCGAGACCGTGCTCGCGCTGGTCCGTGACGCCGGCCTCGAAGCGGGCGACGAGCCCTGGCTCGGCGCACTCGCGCTTCCCGACGAGGACGGCGAACTCGCGCCCGCCGGCGAACTGGTGCTCCCCGGCAGCCCCTTCGCGCAGGTCATGCGGGAGGGTGAACTCGCTTTCGTGGACGCCGAATTCGCGGACCGCTGGGGCGAACAGCCGCTGGCCGCCTGCGGTGTGCTCGCCACCTTCGCCCTCGTCCGGACCACCGACGTGGTCCTCGACCCGGACGAACTGGAGCCGCGCGACACCGACTTCGCCGAGCCGGACGACGCGGGCCTGCTGGACGCCGTCGACGTGTGGTGCGAGGACGTCCTCGACCAGCTGCCCGACACCCCGGTGCCGCCCGTCGCCACCGAGATCGTCGCCGTACGGGATCTGGATCTCGTGGACGACGAGCGGTGGCCGCAGGCGCTGGCGCTGCTGTCCCGGCCACCGCTGCGGGACGCGCTCACCCAGCCCGTGCGGATCCTGCTGCCGGACGGCACCCACGAGATCGTCCGGCCGTACACCGCCTGGTGGCTGCGCGGTCACCCCGTGCTCGACGGGCGCCGGCCGGCCGGTCTGCGCGCGGCGGGCGGCGATCCGCTGCTGCACGGCCTGTACGACGAGGCCGACGCGAGCGGGTTCGACGACGAGCAGGTGCTGCGGGCCCTGGGCGTCCGCACCTCCGTCGCCGCCCTCCTCGACGAGCCCGGCGGCGCGGCCGAGCTCCTGGACCGGCTCGCCGACCCGCAACGGCAGGTCTCGGCCGCCCAACTGCACGCCCTCTACGGCGCGTTGGCCGACCTCGACCCCGAGAAGGTCACCCTGCCGGACGACCTGCGGGCCGTGCTGGACGGCCGAGTGAGCGTCGTGGACGCGGCCGACGCCGTGGTCGTCGACTCGCCCGACCTGCTGCCCTTCACCGGCGGCATGCCACTGCTCCCCGTACGGCCGGCCCGGGCCGCCGATCTCGCCGAGCTGTTCCAGGTACGGCGGCTGAGCGAGTCGGTGACCGGCGAGGTGACGTCCGAGGGCGTCGAGCACGAAGTCCCGGATTCCGTACGGGTGTTGCTGGGCCCCTCGACTCCCACGACGTACGTCGAGCACGAGGAACTCGTCGTCGACGGCACCGAACTCGACTGGCGCCGCACCCGCGACGGCGTGCTCCACGCGTCCACCCTGGAGGGCGTCGCGGCCGGCCTCGCCTGGGCCGCCGCCCAGTGGCCCCGCCGCTTCGAGGTGGCCGCCCTCCTGGAGGACCCGTCCCGCACGGAGGAACTGGAGCGGGACCGCTGGTTCGACTGAGGCCGACACGGACGGCAGGGCCGCCCCACCGGTGAGACTCCGGTGGGGCGGCCCTGTTTCGGCTATCCCCAGATGTGTGCGTACATCGCTGCGTACCGCGTGTACATCCGCCCCAGTTCTCGCGAGCCGTCCCGGTAGATGTGACCTTCGTCATGTGCGCACAAAAACTTCACCCCTCGTACAACCATCCGTCCCCCTGGTGGATCTGATCACCGGAGTCAACAGACTCACGACCCACTTGGGCCCCACGTGACGACTGCCGTCGGGGCCCCTTCTCCTAATGGGGAACGCATGCGCATACGAGCCACCGTGGCCGCTGTCACCGGCGCCCTGGCCCTCTCCGCTTTCGCTGTTCCGGCCGCGCAGGCCGATGAGAGCCCCGCCGCCGGCGCCCTCGCCGCGAAGGTCTCGCCGTTCGGCGCCGTGAAGCCGATGGACGAGAACGTCGGTGACACCAAGATCACGAGCGTCTCCGTCAACGGCGGCAAGGACGTCGTGGTCGGCACCAGCGCCAAGAAGACCTTCACCATCGCCGTGACCGCGACCGACCCGTCGGGCATCCAGGACGGCTTCGCCTTCCTGTGGCACGGCACGGACCTGGACTCCGAGGACGGCGTCGACGGCGCCATCGTGCCGGACGCGGACCACGGCACCTGCACCACCGTGAACGCGACCACCGCGACCTGCAAGGTCACCGTCGTCGCCGACCCGAACGAGAACATCTACGGCAACATCCTGGCCGGTTCCTGGAAGGTGTACGCCGCTGCCCAGGGTGTCGACACGGACTACGTGATCAAGGACGCCTACAAGACCGCCAAGGTCCAGCGCGCCTCCAAGCTCACCGTCAACGCCTCCCCCGAGCCGGTCAAGAAGGGCAAGACCATCACGGTCACCGGTGCCCTGACCCGCGCCAACTGGGACACCCTCAAGTACGCGGGCTACACCAGCCAGGCCGTGCAGCTGCAGTTCAAGAAGAAGGGCAGCAGCACGTACACGACCGTCAAGACGGTCACGTCCGGCACCGGCGGCGCCCTGAAGACGACCGTCAAGGCCTCGGTCGACGGCTACTTCCGCTACAGCTTCGCGGGCACCTCGACCACCCCGGCCGTCAACGCCGCGGGTGACCTCGTCGACGTGCAGTAGAGCGGGCCACCGGGCGGTCGGTAGTCATCCCCACCCGGTTCACGCGGGAAAGCGGCGGTCGACCTGCCTCCACAGGAGTTCCAGGACGGCCGCCGCCACCGCCGCGATGGCCACCGCGGTCCACGGCATCACCGAGCCCACCAGCTTCAGCGCGAAGAAGTGCTGCAGTGACGGCACGACGAGCACGAACAGGAACGCGCCCGCCATCGCCGCCACCAGGCAGATCCGCCACCAGGTGTACGGCCGGGCGATGATCGCGAGCACCCACATGGAGATCAGGAACAGCGTCAGCGTCGCGGCGCTCGTCTCCGCGTCCAGGGCGCCCGGCCCGCTGTAGTAGTGCCGGGCCAGCAGATACGTGACGAAGGTGGCCACCCCGGCGAGGACCCCGCCCGGGATCGAGTACCGCATGACCCGCCGTACGAAGTTCGGCCGCGCGCGCTCCGTGTTGGGGGCGAGGGCGAGGAAGAAGGCCGGGACACCGATCGTCAGGGTCGAGAGCAGGGTCAAGTGGCGCGGCAGGAACGGGTATTCCACCTGCCAGCACGCCACCAGCACCGCGAGCAGCACCGAGTAGACGGTCTTGACCAGGAAGAGGGTCGCGACCCGGGTGATGTTCCCGATCACCCGGCGGCCCTCCGCGACCACCGAGGGCAGCGTCGCGAAGCTGTTGTCGAGCAGCACGATCTGCGCCACGGCCCGGGTCGCCTCCGACCCCGAGCCCATGCTGACGCCGATGTCGGCGTCCTTCAGGGCGAGTACGTCGTTCACGCCGTCGCCCGTCATCGCCACCGTGTGGCCCTTCGACTGGAGCGCGCCCACCATGTCCCGCTTCTGCTGCGGGGTGACGCGCCCGAAGACCGTGCCGTCCTCCAGCGCGTCCGCCATCTCCCGCTGCTCCGTGGGGAGCCGGCGGGCGTCCACGGTCTCGCCGCTGAGCCCCAGCTTGGCGGCCACCGCGCCGACGGAGACCGCGTTGTCGCCGGAGATCACCTTGGCCCGTACGTTCTGCTCGTCGAAGTACCGCAGGGTGTCCGCAGCGTCGGGACGCAGCCGCTGCTCCAGGACGACCAGCGCGGTGGGCCGGGCCCCGTCGGTGACCGCTGGGTCGTCGAGGTCCTTGGCGACCCGGGCGAGCAGCAGGACCCGCAGCCCCTGTTCGTTGAGCCGCTCGGTCTCGGCGAGCGCCGGGTCCCCGGCGGGCAGCAGCACGTCGGGGGCGCCTAGCAGCCACGCGCTCGTCTCGCCGTCGCCCTCGCTGAACGTCGCCCCGCTGTACTTGCGGGCGGAGGAGAAGGGCAGCGACTGGGTGCAGCGCCACTCCTCGCTCTCGGGAAAGGCAGCGATGATCGCCTGGAGGGAGGCGTTCGGGCGCGGATCGGACTCGCCGAGGGAGCCGAGGACCCGGCGGATGTACGTCTCGTCGCCGCCGTCGAGGGGGCGCAGCTCGGTGACGTCCATGCCGCCCTCGGTGAGTGTGCCCGTCTTGTCGAGACAGACGGTGTCGACGCGGGCGAGCCCCTCGATGGCCGGCAGTTCCTGGACGAGGCACTGCTTGCGGCCGAGACGGATCACGCCGATCGCGAAGGCGACCGAGGTCAGCAGGACCAGCCCCTCCGGGACCATCGGCACGATCCCGCCGACCGTCCGCGCGATGGAGTCCTTCAACGCGTGCTGCTTGACCACCAGTTGGCTGATGCCCAGGCCGATCGCGGTCGGGATCATCATCCACGTCACGTATTTGAGGATGGTGGAGATACCGGTCCGCAGCTCGGAGTGGACGAGCGTGAAGCGGGACGCCTCCTCGGCCAGCTGCGCCGCGTACGCCTCCCGGCCGACCTTCGTCGCGGCGAACGCACCGCCGCCCGCCACCACGAAGCTGCCCGACATCACCTGGTCCCCGGCGTGCTTGAGCACCGGGTCGGCCTCACCGGTGAGCAGTGACTCGTCGATCTCCAGCCCGTCGGCCTCGACGCACGAGCCGTCGACCACGATCTTGTCTCCGGGGCCGATCTCGATCAGATCGCCCAGCACGATCTCCGAGGTGCTGATCTCGGCGGCCAGCCCGTCCCGGCGGACCGTCGGCTTCGCCTCACCGATGACCGCGAGGGAGTCCAGGGTCTTCTTGGCCCGCCACTCCTGGATGATGCCGATGCCGGTGTTGGCGATGATCACGTATCCGAAGAGGCTGTCCTGGAACGGCGCCACGAACAGCATGATCACCCAGAGCACGCCGATGATCGCGTTGAACCGGGTGAAGACGTTGGCGCGGACGATCTCCGCCAGCGAGCGGCTGCTGCGCACGGGGACGTCGTTCACCTCGCCGCGCGCGACGCGCTCGGCCACCTCGGCGGCGGTCAGCCCCCGGGCCCGCCCGGGCAGGGCCACGGGATGCACAGGATCGAGTTCGGCGCCCGCGTCGATGTGCGTCATGCCTTCGACGGTACGTGCGGATATACGGCTTCACCTGCCGAGTGCCCCAAAGATCCGACCAGGGGAGGACGGGCCTCGTGCCGTGGTTGTACGCGGGCGTCCGGCTACCGGGGCCTGCTCGCCGCGTCCCGCTTGATCGCCGCGTCGCGCCTGCGGACGTACCAGATGCCGATCAGTCCGAGGCCCGCGCCGGCCAGGCACGTCCACACCCACCAGGTGTGCCCGTGGTCGTCGAACCAGCCGTAGAAGGGGAGCTGCACCAGGAAGAGGACGAACCAGAGGATCGTGCCGCCGGTGATGGTGGCGACGACGGGCCCCTCCAGGGGCTCCGGCGCCTCGTGCTTGGGGGTCCACTTCGCCATGGGCACAGCTTACGAGGGTGCCGGACGGGCTCGGTCGGGGCCGTCCCCCGGCCGACAGCGGAACCTCCCGTTCCCCCGTATACCCGGTGTCTACGCGCGGAGATAGCGATTTCGACCTCATATGTTCATACTGAAACGGCCTGAGTCTGGCTCTTTCTGTTCGTACGAAACCCCAACAGACATCTCGGAGAAACCTGTTGGTGATCATGGGAAGGCCAGACTCGATCACGTTCTCAGCCGCGCGCCGTCCTCGCCCGGCGCCCGCACCGGCCCCCAAGGCCCCGCACGTATGAGGTCCCGCATGCCCACCTCGGCCACCACGGCCCCCGCCCCGGAGAAGCAGCCGTCGCCGCGGCCCGCGGGGAGCGCCCTCGACCGCTACTTCAAGATCTCCGAGCGGGGCTCGACCCTGAGCCGGGAGGTGCGCGGCGGGTTCGCCACCTTCTTCGCGATGGCCTACATCATCGTGCTGAACCCGATCATCCTCGGCAGCGCGAAGGACATGTACGGGCACCACCTCGACAACGGCCAGCTGGTCACCGCGACCGCCCTGACCGCCGCCTTCACCACCCTGCTCATGGGCGTCATCGGCAATGTGCCGATCGCGCTGGCCGCCGGGCTCGGCGTCAACACGGTCGTCGCCCTCCAGCTCGCGCCCCGTATGTCGTGGCCGGACGCCATGGGCATGGTGGTCCTCGCCGGCGTCATCGTGATGCTGCTGGTCGCCACCGGTCTGCGGGAGCGCGTCATGAGCGCCGTGCCGCTGGGCCTGCGCAAGGGCATCTCGATCGGCATCGGCCTGTTCATCATGCTGATCGGCCTGGTCGACTCCGGGTTCGTCTCGCGCATCCCGGACGTCGCGGGAACCACCGTGCCGCTCCAGCTCGGCGCCGACGGCCACCTCAACGGCTGGCCCGTCCTGGTCTTCGTCCTCGGCGTGCTGCTCACCCTCGCGCTGATGGTGCGCAAGGTGTCCGGCGCGATCCTCATCTCCATCGTCGCCATGACCGTCCTCGCGGTGGTCGTCAACGCCGTCGCCAAGGTCCCGTCCTGGGGCCTGACCACCCCGAAGTGGCCGGGCAGCCCGGTCGCCACCCCGGACTTCGGTCTGATCGGCAAGGTCAGCCTCTTCGGCGGCTTCGACAAGGTCGGCGCACTGACCGGCGTGCTGTTCGTCTTCACCGTGCTGCTGTCGTGCTTCTTCGACGCGATGGGCACGATCATGGGTGTCAGCGACGAGGCCAAGCTGACCGACGCCGAGGGCAACATGCCCGGCATCAACAAGGTCCTCTTCGTCGACGGCATCGCGGTCGCGGTCGGCGGCGCCAGCTCCTCCTCGGCCACCACCTGCTTCGTGGAGTCCACGGCCGGCGTCGGCGAGGGCGCGCGCACCGGCTTCGCGAACGTCGTCACCGGCGCGCTGTTCGCCGTGGCGCTCTTCCTGACCCCCGTCGCGACCATGGTCCCGTCGCAGGCGGCGACCCCGGCACTGCTCGCGGTCGGCTTCCTGATCCTGTCCCACTCGATCAAGGACATCGACTGGGCCGACTACACGATCGCGATCCCGGCCTTCGTGACGATGATGATGATGCCGTTCACCTACTCGATCACGAACGGCATCGGCATGGGCTTCATCACCTTCGTGGTGCTGCGCCTGGCGGCCGGCCGCGTCCGCGAGGTCCCGCTCGCGATGTACGTCGTGGCGGCGGTGTTCGGCTTCTACTACCTGATGCCGGCGCTGGGTCTGACCTGATCCCGCATCGGTCCCCGTCCCCGGTCACGTGAGCCCGCGGGCTCACGTGACCCCGTAGAACTTCTCCGTCTCTTCGACTGCGGCCTGGAACCGCTCGTCGAAGTCATCCCGCACGAGCGTCCGGACGACATAGTCCTGGACGCTCATTCCTCTTCTGGCGGCGTGGTGTCGGAGCCGGTTGAGCAGCTCCCCGTCTATCCGCAGGCTGAGCACGCTGGTCCCCATGGAGTCGAGGGTCGCCCTACCCCGGGCGGTAGTGGTCACTTTCCGAAGCGCGCTCACTCATATGAGTGACGTAACGGTTCAGTGGCCTGTTTCACGGGCATCCCGGTGGTCTTTAGTCAGAGTAATGAGTTACGCTAAAGAACATGCCTGACCTCACCCATGGCGACGACGCTGCCGCCGTGAACTCCCTGCGCTCCGCCGTGATGCGCCTGTCGCGCCGGCTCAAGCACCAGCGCGTCGACGAGTCGCTGAGCCCCACCGAGATGTCGGTGCTCGGCACCCTCGCCCGCTGCGGATCGGCCACGCCGGGTGAGCTCGCCCGCAAGGAGCATGTGCAGCCGCCCTCGATGACCCGCATCGTGGCGCTGCTCGAAGCCAAGGGCCTGGTCAGACTGGAGCCGCACCCCGAGGACCGGCGCCAGAAGGTCGTCACGCAGACCGAGCAGGCCGAGGCCATGCTCGAAGAGAGCCGCCGCAAGCGGAACGCGTGGCTGGCCGGCCTGGTGGACGCCCTCGACGAGGACGAGTGGGCGAAACTCCGCGCCGCCGCCCCCGTACTGGAGAAGCTCGCGCATCTGTGACCCAGCCGTAGCCGTCGGACGCCGACGTCCGCGATGCCCAAGGAGGCGAACGCTTTTGAGTTCGGGACCCGGAGCAGACTCCGCCCCCGCACCAGCCACCCACGACTCCCCGCCCACCCCCAGATCCGCCAAGTCGTCGATGTTCAGCTCGCTGAAGATCCGCAACTACCGCCTGTTCTTCCTCGGCCAGGTCGTCTCCAACACCGGCACGTGGATGCAGCGCATCGCCCAGGACTGGCTGGTCCTGAGCCTCACCGGCTCGTCCGCCGCGGTCGGAATCACCACCGCCCTGCAGTTCCTGCCGATGCTGCTCTTCGGGCTGTACGGCGGCGTCCTCGTCGACCGCCTCCCCAAGCGCCCGACGCTGCTCGCGACCCAGACGGCCATGGGTCTGACGGGCCTCGCGCTCGCCTTCCTCACCCTCTCCGGCCACGTCCAGGTCTGGCACGTCTACCTGGCCGCCTTCGTCGTCGGCCTCGCCACCGTCGTCGACAACCCGGCCCGCCAGTCCTTCGTCTCCGAGATGGTCGGCCCCGGCCAGCTGCAGAACGCGGTCAGCCTGAACTCCGCCAACTTCCAGTCCGCCCGCCTGGTCGGCCCTGCCGTCGCGGGTCTGCTGATCACCGGCGTGGGCACCGGCTGGGCCTTCCTGCTGAACGGCCTGTCCTTCGTCGCGCCCCTCGCCGGGCTGCTGCTGATGCGCGCCCGCGAACTGCACGTCGTCGAGCGCGCCCCGCGCGGCAAGGGCCAGCTCCGCGAGGGCCTGCACTATGTCGCCGGCCGCCCGGAGCTGATCTGGCCGATCGTCCTGGTCGGCTTCATCGGCACCTTCGGCTTCAACTTCCCGGTCTGGCTGTCGGCCTACGCCGACGACGTCTTCCACGCCGGAGCGGGCGCGTACAGCCTCTTCAACACGCTGATGGCCGTCGGCTCACTGGCCGGCGCGCTGCTCGCCGCCCGGCGCGGCACCGCCCGGCTGCGGGTGCTGATCGGCGCGGCGGTGGCCTTCGGAGCCCTGGAAGTGGTGGCCGCCATGGCCCCCTCCCTGTGGCTCTTCGCCCTGCTCATGGTCCCGATCGGCATCTTCGGCCTGACGGTCAACGTCACGGCGAACACCTCGGTCCAGATGGCCACCGACCCTGCCATGCGCGGCCGGGTGATGGCCCTGTTCATGATGGTCTTCATGGGCGGTACGCCGCTGGGCGCGCCCCTCGTCGGCTGGGCCACCGACGCGTACGGAGCCCGGGTGGGCTTCGCCGCGGGCGGTCTCGTCTCGCTGGTCGCCTCCGCCGCCGTCGGCCTGGTCCTGGTCCGGCTGGGCGGACTGCGCCTGTCGGTCGGCTGGCACCGCGGCCATCCGCAGGTCCGCTTCGTCCCACGGGAGCAGCTGGCGACGGCCGCATAAGCCGTCGCCCGGTGATCCGGTCCCTGGCAGGGTGACGCCATGAGACTCTTTGCGGCGGTGTTGCCCCCCGAGGACGCGGTACGTGAACTGGGCGCGGCGGTCGACGAGTTGCGACGGCTGCCGGAGGCGGACGAGCTGCGCTGGACCGGCCGGCCGGGGTGGCACTTCACGCTCGCCTTCTACGGCGAGGTCGACGAGTCCCTCGTCCCGGAACTGTCCGCGCGACTGGAGCGGGCGGCACAGCGCACTGACCCCTTTCCGCTGGCCCTGCACGGCGGCGGCCACTTCGGCGGGCGGGCGCTGTGGGCCGGGGCGGCCGGGGACGTCGGCACGCTGCGGCTGCTCGCCGAGCGGGCCGAGGCGGCGGCCAGGAAGGCCGGCCTGCCGACCGAGCAGCACCACCGGTACCGGCCGCATCTCACGATTGCCCGCAGTCGCGCCGACGCGGACTTCGGGCCGTACGTCGCCGCGCTTTCCGCGTTCGCGGGACGGGAGTGGACCGTGGGCGAGCTGTGTCTCGTACGCAGCAATCTGCCCGTCGCGGGCATTGCGGGGGAGCAGCCGCGGTACGAGGCCGTGGGGCGGTGGGGGCTCGGCTCCGCCAGGGCGCGTGACTGAGGTGGCCGCCCGACAGCGCCCGGCGGGGGGCGGTTAACCTCGTGAGCGTGGACCCGAAGACCCGTAACCGGATTATGGCCGGCGTGCTTGTGCTGATGTTCGTCGTGGTGGCCCTGGCGGCGGCGGTCAAGTAGTCGACCGCCGCCGTTGCGCTCCGCTGTGAGCGCCGTGAGCCGCGGGTTCGTTGTCTGCTGCGGGCCGGTGGGGGCCGGTCGCGCCGTTCCCCGCGCCCCTGGAAGGGGCGTTGGCCCTGCCCGGAGTTACCAGGCGAAGGCCTCCGGGGACGGGCCCGGGCCCGGGAAGATCTCGTCCAGGGACGTCAGGAGCTCATCACTCAGCTCCAGCTCGACCGCACGAAGCGCGCTCTCCAGCTGCTCGGCGGTGCGCGGACCGACGATGGGGCCGGTGACGCCGGGGCGGGTCAGCAGCCAGGCCAGGGCGGCCTCGCCGGGCTCCAGTCCGTGCTTCTCGAGCAGATCCTCGTACGCCTGGACCTGTGCGCGTCCGGCGGGGTTGGCGAGGGTGTCGGCGGCGCGTCCGCTCGCCCGGCGTCCGCCCTCGACCTCCTTCTTGATGACCCCGCCGAGCAGACCGCCCTGCAGCGGGGACCAGGGGATGACCCCGAGGCCGTACTCCTGCGCGGCCGGGATGACCTCCATCTCGGCGCGGCGCTCGGCGAGGTTGTAGAGGCACTGCTCGCTGACCAGGCCGTAGCTGCCGCGTCGCGCGGCGATCTCGTTGGCCTGGGCGATCTTGTAGCCGGGGAAGTTCGAGGACCCGGCGTAGAGGATCTTGCCCTGCGCCACGAGGGTGTCGATCGCCTGCCAGACCTCCTCGAAGGGAGTGTCGCGGTCGACGTGGTGGAACTGGTAGATGTCGATGTAGTCCGTCCGGAGCCGCTTCAGGCTGGCGTCGACCGCCCGCCGGATGTTCACGGCGGAGAGCTTGTCGTGGTTGGGCCAGGCGTCGCCGTCGGCGGCCATGTTCCCGTAGACCTTGGTGGCGAGGACCACCTTGTCGCGACGGTCGCCGCCCTTGCCGAACCAGCTGCCGATGATCTCTTCGGTACGGCCCTTGTTCTCGCCCCAGCCGTACACGTTGGCGGTGTCGAAGTAGTTGATGCCGCTGTCCAGCGCCGCGTCCATGATCGCGTGGCTGTCGGCTTCGTCGGTCTGCGGTCCGAAGTTCATGGTCCCGAGGACCAGCCGGCTGACCTTGAGTCCTGTGCGTCCGAGCTGCGTGTACTTCATGGTTCTCAGCCAACGGCGTGGAGTGCGCTCTAGGCAAGGGGAGACCGGCGAGGGGGTCACCCGGTGGACTCCCCGGCGGGCAAACCCGGTTGTGCCGTGGGGGCCGGTCCGCTTGAGTCGCTGACCGTGACTTCCCTCGACGCTCTCGTGCGCCCCGACCGCTACCCCCGTGCGTCCGGTTACGACCCCGGCTGGCTGGTCGGGCTGGACATGGGGCCGAACCCGCTGTGGCTGCTGGAGGACCTCGCGCGGGACCTGGAGCTGCGGCCGGGGATGCGGGTGCTGGACCTCGGGTCGGGGAAGGGGGCGACCTCCGTGTTCCTCGCGAAGGAGTACGGGGTCCAGGTCGTCGCCGCCGACTGGTGGGTGGCGGCGGAGGAGGCGGCCCGGGTCTTCGCGGAGGCGGGGGTCGGCGGACAGGTCGAGGCGGTGCGGGCCGAGGCGCACGCGCTGCCCTTCGAGGAGGAGAGCTTCGACGCGATCGTGAGCATCGACGCGTTCGAGTACTTCGGGACGGCGGACGGCTATCTGCCCCAACTCTTGCGGTTTCTCCGGCCCGGCGGACAACTGGGCATCGCCACGCCCGCGTTGACCCGCGAGGTGCGCGAACTCGGGGCGATCCCGCCGCACGTCAGGAAGCTGGTCGGCTGGGAGGCCCTCGCCTGGCACACGGCCGACTGGTGGCGGTTCCAGTGGGAGATCACCGAGCTGGTGACGGTGACGTCCGCGCGGCTTCAGGAGGGCGGCTGGGAGGACTGGCTGCTGTGGAGCCGGGCCTGCGCCGCGCACCTGCCGGACGGGCCGGCCGCGCATCAGCCCGTCATCGACATGCTCACGGCCGACCGCGGCGAGTTCCTGACCTTCGCACTGGTCACCGCGCGCAGGCCGCCCCGCCCCTGACCTGATCGGCGGAGCCCGCCCGAGCCCGGTCAGGCCGAGTAGGGCTCGCCCAGGTCCCAGGCCTGGTACATCGCCTCCGCGAACCCTTCCGCGATCTTGTGCTCGCCGTCCGCGTTCGGGTGGGTGCCGTCGTAGGTGTCGAGATGGACGACGTACGACGGTGGCGGGGACGCCAGGAGCAGGGGGGAGCGGGACTCGTCCAGGTCGGCCACGGCCTTGGCGAGGAGCTCGTTGAAGGACGCGACCTCGGCGGCGAACGCGGGGTCCGTCTGGACCCGGGCGTTCGGCAGCACCGGGAAGAACACCATCCGGATGCGCGGGTTCGCCGAGCGGGCGTGGGCGATGAAGGCGCGTACGTTCTCCGCGGTCTGCCGCGCGTCGGTGTAGAAGCCGAGGTCGATCAGGCCCAGGGAGACCAGCAGGACGTCGGCACGCTGTGCGCGGACCGCCTCCTGGATCAGCGGGGTCAGATGGAACCAGCCCTCGCCCCAGCCGGCGAGGTGCGCGCGCGGGAAGTCCGGATCCGCGTACTCGTACGAGGACGGGGAGTCCGTCGCCTTGTCGTGGAGCGTCTCGCGCGGTCCCACGATCTTGAAGGGGCCGTTGTACGTCGCGCGCAGGTGCTGCCACATCCGGTAGCGCCACGTGTGTTCGCCCGCGCTTCCGATCGTCATGGAGTCGCCGACGGGCATGAACCTGAGCATCCGCTCATCATCGTCGATCGCGGCGGCGGACGGGGTGTGAGGATGGACACCCGGGGTGAACGGCGGCCGCGGATGGCAGGCTTGGCGCATGCGTCGCTCGTGCTCGTACCTCGCCGGGGCCCTTCTCGCCCTCTCCGCGGCCCTTCTCGCCGTCGGGCCCGCCGCCCCCGCCGTGGCCGACGACGGAGGCTTCACGATCAAGGACCCGAGGATCACCGAGTCCAGCGGGCTGGCCGCCTCGCATCTGCACCCCGGCGTCTACTGGACCCACAACGACAGCGACGACGGGCCGTATCTCTACGCCGTCGACAGCCGCACCGGCAAGACCGTCGCCACCCTCACGCTGACCGGTGTCGGCGCGCCCCGGGACGTCGAGGCCATCTCGATCGGGCCGGGCAACCAGATCTATGTCGGTGACATCGGCGACAACCTCGGCGGCACGTGGGACCACGTGTGGATCTACAAACTGCCCGAGCCGAAGGTGCTCAAGGACGAGACCGTCCGCGCCACGCAGTACGTCGTGAAGTACGCGGACGGCGCCCGGGACGCGGAGGCGCTGATGGTGCATCCGAAGACCGGGCGGGTCTACATCGTCTCGAAGAACGAGGACGGGGGCGGGCTCTACGAAGCCCCGGCCACGCTCTCCGCCTCCGGTACGAACGTCTTCCGGCGGGTGGCCGACATCGACCTCTGGACCACCGACGGGGCGTTCTCGCCGGACGGCAAGCAGCTCATCGTACGCGGATACCTCGGCGGGATCGCCTACCGGTGGAACGACGGGAAGATCAAACGGCAGGGGCGCGTCGATGTGCCGTTGCAGGGGCAGGGGGAGTCCGTCACGTACACCGCGGACGGCTCCGAGCTGATGTACGGGACCGAGGGGGAGAACAGCTCGGTGCAGCCGGAGAGCGTGCCCGGCTACTCGGGGGACAAGTCCGCTGCCGAGGGCGGCAGTTCGGACACCGCGGGCGGGAGCGGGAGTGCGGGTGACGGGGGCGGGATGAGCGGCGACGTCAAGGTCGGCGCGCTCGCCCTGGTCGTCGTCGCGGCGGTGGTCTTCGGGTTCAAGCGGCTGGGGCGCCGGGACTGACACCCGGGCGGCCCGGCGGACGGCTCCGCCTTCGTGGCGGCCCGGAGCCCCGCCGGGTCACGGCAACGGGAACGGGGGCTCCCGGCACCGTTCCCAGTGCCGGGAGCCCCCGTCGCCGTACCCGTTTCCGTACGAGACCTACGAGACCCGTACCCGTACGAGTGTCAGAGCTTCTCGATCACGTAGTCGATGCAGGTCGTCAGCGCCTCGACGTCCGCCGGGTCGATCGCCGGGAACATCGCGACACGGAGCTGGTTGCGGCCGAGCTTGCGGTAGGGCTCGGTGTCCACGATGCCGTTGGCGCGCAGCGCCTTGGCGACGGCCGCGGCGTCGATCTCGTCCACGAAGTCGATCGTGCCGATGACCTGCGAGCGCTTGGCCGGGTCGGTGACGAACGGCGTCGCGTACTTGGACTCCTCGGCCCAGCCGTACAGCGTGCGCGAGGAGGTGGCGGTGCGGCGCACCGACCAGTCCAGACCGCCCTGGCCGTTGATCCACTCCAGCTGCTCGTTGAGCAGGAAGAGGGTCGCGAGGGCGGGGGTGTTGTACGTCTGGTTCTTGCGGGAGTTGTCGATCGCCGTCGGCAGGCTGAAGAACTCCGGTACGTGGCGGCCGGACGCGTGGACGCGTTCGGCGCGCTCGATCGCGGCCGGGGAGAAGACGCCGATCCACAGGCCGCCGTCGGAGGCGAAGGACTTCTGCGGGGCGAAGTAGTAGACGTCGGTCTCGGCGATGTCGACCGGGAGGCCGCCGGCGCCGCTCGTCGCGTCCACGAGGACCAGCGAGCCCTCGTCGGCGCCCGCGACCCGCTTGAGGGGGGCGGCGACACCGGTGGAGGTCTCGTTGTGGGTGAACGCGTACACGTCCACGCCCGCCTCGGCGGCCGGCTCCGGGTGCGTGCCGGGGTCGCTGGTGATCACGGTGGGCTCGGCCAGCCAGGGAGCGAGCTTCGAGGCCTTCGCGAACTTCGACGAGAACTCGCCGAAGCTCAGGTGCTGGGACTTGTTCTCGATCAGGCCGTGGGTCGCGATGTCCCAGAACGCGGTGGAGCCGCCGTTGCCGAGGACGACCTCGTAGCCGTCGGGCAGCGAGAACAGCTCGCGCACGCCGTCGCGCACCTTGCCGACCAGGTTCTTGACGGGGGCCTGGCGGTGCGAGGTACCGAGGAGGGAACTGCCGGTGGCGGCCAGCGCGTCCAGCGCTTCCGTCCGCACCTTGGAGGGGCCCGCGCCGAAACGTCCGTCGGCGGGCTTGATGTCAGCGGGAATCTGGATCTCAGCCACGACGGGAGCCTAACCGTTTCCGGAAACGTGGGTGAAACGTCGTCCGTCGGCTGAGACGCGCGGGGTCCTACGGGGTTTTCGCCCCCGCCGCCCCTACCCGTCCCGTACCTGGGCTCCGCCCCGGACCCCGCCCCTCGAACGCCGGAGGGGCTGCATCCCGCCCCTCCGTTGACGGGGGCGGGGAAACCCGCTGGTCTACAGGGCGGGCACCGGGGTGAAGCGCACCGGCAGTTCGGTGAGGCCGGGGAGCCACGGGGAGGGGCGGCGGGTGAGCGACTCGGCCGGTACGGCGAGGTCGACGTCCGGAAGCCGGTCCAGCACGACCTCGATGCCGGTGCGCGCGATGACCTCCGCCACCTCCTGGGCCGGGAACGGGCACCGGTGCTCGCCGTGCCCGAAGGAGAAGTGGGCGCTGTTGCCACCGGTGAACGCGGACCCGTCGGTGCGGACCTGCGGGTCGGAGTTGGCGCCCTGGAGACCGAGCAGCAGCAGATCGCCCGAGCGGACCGGGCGGCCACCGAGCCGGGTGTCGCGGGAGGCCCAGCGGCCGGCCACGTTCTGCAGGGGGGTGTCCTCCCAGAGGACCTCGTTCATGGCCTCGGCGACACTGTGCCGGCCGCCGAACAGCGAAGCCGCGAACCGTTCGTCGGTCAGCATCAGCCGCAGCGAGTTCCCGATCCAGTCCGCGGTCGGCTGGTGGCCCGCGACCATCATGACCATCAGGTCGTGGGTGATCTCCTCGTCGGTGAAGCCGGCGGCATCGGCGAGCATGCGCGACGCGACGTCGTGCGCGGGTGCGGCCCTCCGCTCGGCCAGCAGCCGCACCGTCGAGGAGGCGAGGTGCTGCCGGCCGGCCGCCGCGCCCTCCCGCCCGTTGACCAGGTCGTTGAGGGCGGTGACCAGCCCCGGGCCCTGTGCGTCGGAGAAGCCGTACAGCCGTGCCAGGACGCGGGCCGGCAGCAGGGCCGCGTACTCCGTGACGATGTCCGTCTGGCCCTTGGCGCAGATCGCGTCGATCAGTTCGTCGGCGAACTTCTCGGCCTGCGCGCGCAGTTCATGGGGGTCGACGGCCTCGATCGCGTTGCCGATCATCGCGGCGCGCTCACGGTGGCGTTCGCCGACCGTGTGGAGGACGGACGGCTGCCTGGGTCCGATCATGGGCAGCAGCGGCCAGTCGGCGGGGATGCGCTCCCACTGGTTCCACAGGCCGGAGTCCCGGCTGAACAGCACGGGGTCGCCGGTGACCTGATGCAGCTCGCGGTAGCCGAGCACCAGCCAGGCCGGTACGTCACCGTCGAGCACGACCGGCGCCACTGCACCGTGCTCGCGCCGCAACTCCCGGTACAGCGCGGCGGGTTCGGTCCGGAACCTGGGCCCGCTCAGGGGCACGGGGGCGGGCGTCGGCTTCACAGGGCCAACTCCGGGGACTGGCAGGCGTTTTCGGGGACGAGGCCGGAGGGGGCGGGCGTCCGGAGGTCGGCCGGCTGGGCCGCGTACCGGGCCTTGAGGTGTTCGACGAGTGTGATCAGCACGCGCTTGGCGGACTCGCGGGAGCGGGCGTCGCAGTCGAGCAGGGGGACGTGCGGGTCGAGATCCAGGGCCTCGCGGAGCCGGTGCGGGGTGCAGGCCGGGCCGCCGAAGTCGTTGCGGGCGACGATGAACGGTGTGCCGTGGTGCTCCAGGCGGTCGATGGCGTACCAGGAGTCGTCGATCCGGCGGGTGTCGACCAGGACGACCGCGCCGAGCGCCCCGGCGAACAGCCGGTCCCACAGGAACCCGAAGCGCTCCTGGCCGGGCGCGCCGAACAGGTACAGCACATTGCGCGCGTCGAGCGTGATCCGGCCGAAGTCGAAGGCGACGGTGGTCGCGGTCTTGCCGCGGACCTCGCTGATGCCGTCGACGGTCTCGCCGGCCCGGCTGATGGTCTCCTCGGTGTTGAGGGGACGTATCTCGCTCACGGAGCGGACCAGGGTCGTCTTGCCGACGCCGAAGCCGCCGACGATCACGATCTTCAGGCCGTTGTCGGCGGTGGGCCCCAACGGGGTCCTCACGTCAGAGGTTGCGGAGTCCAACGAGCACCTGCTCCAGGATGTCGGGATCGGGCGGACCGGAGGGAACGGTCCTGCGGGGGTGGCGGGCGCTGACCCGGCCCGCGGCGAGGAGGTCGGAGAGCAGGATCCGGGTGATGGTCACCGGCAGCCGCAGCTCGGCCGCGATCTCCACGACGGCCGTGGGCCGTTCGGCCAGGCGCAGGATCGCCGCGTGCTCCGACTGCATGCCCGGTGCCGGATCGCACTCGGCGACCACCAGCGTGACCAGGTCGAACGGGGTGTCGGGCGCGGACCGGCTGCGCCCTCCCGTGAGGGTGTAGAGCCGGTCGGGCGCGTCGTCCCTGCCCGGCCGGCTCATGACGTACGCGGTTCCGCGCGCAGGTGTTCGCCCAGCTGCTCGACCAGCTCGCTCATGTTGTGCCCGACCAGGCCCGGATCGGCGTCCTCGGCCGCGATCACGGCCAGATGCGCGCCCTCGCCCGCCTCCACGATGAACAGCACCCCGCCGTAGAACTCCGCCATGGCCGAGCGCACGCCCCCGCTGCCGTCGCCGAACTCCATGGACGCCCCGTAGGACAGCGACTGGATGCCGGCGGCGATCGCGGCGAGCTGATCGGCCTGGTCGACGGAGAGCTCCGGCGTCCGGCACAGCTTCAGCCCGTCACGGGAGAGCACGAGCGCGTGCCGCGCGCCCGGGGTGCGCTCCAGCAGGCCCTTGATGTGCCAGGCGAGCTTCGCGTCGGCGGTCGTGATGCCGGTCATGGGGTGGTGTCGCCTTCCGGATGCGAGGAGGTGGGGGAGGTGGAAGGGGAAGGGGAGGTGGAAGGGGAAGGGGAGGCGGAGGGGGAGTAGTCGGCGAGCGGCGCTTCCCGAGGTGCGGTCCACATGGGGGCACGCGCCGGGGCCGCGGGGGCACTGGCGCGGGTCGCGGTCTCCTCGGGTGTGCCGCCGTCGGCGAAGCGGCTCTCGGCCGCGTCCTCCCGCGCGGCGGCCAGGTCGTGCATCGAACCGCGTACGGCCTGGCGGAAGCTGCTGAAGCGGGCGGCCCGGGCCCTGGAGCCGTCGGTGTCGGTGTCGGTGTCGGCGGAGGCGTCGGGGGAGGCTGTCCGTCCCGCGGTGCCGGCGGTGTACGCCGCCTGGGCGAGCCCGCGCTCGGCCGCGGCGAGGGTGCGGCCCCGGTGGCGCTTGGGCAGGCCGCCGGCGGACTCCGGGTCGTTGTCGGTGTGGGTGTCGGTTTCCGTAGGGGTGTCGGCGTCGGACCGGGTGGGCGACTCGTGGGTCGGGACCGGGTCCGGGTCGAGATCAGCGACGGCGCGGCCGGCGGCGTACGACGAGCGGGGCCGTACACCGCCGTCCTCGACAACGCCGGGCGCGGGCAGAGCGCTCGGCCGCGTCGCCGCGGGTTCGGCCGGCCACGGCAGTGCGGCGGTGGGCTCGGGCAGCGCGGGCAGGGTGGCCGCGGGCTCGGTCGGCGGGGCTGCCGGTACCGCGAGGAGGACCTGGGGGATGAGCACCAGCACACCCGTGCCGCCGCGCGCGGACGGCCGGAACGACACCTTCAGACCGTGCTTGCGCGCCAGCCGGCCGACCACCGCGAGGCCGAGCCGGGTGCCCGTGAGGCCGCCGAGCCCGCCGGTGTCGCCGGACACGGCCCGCTCCGCGCGGCGCAGCTGTACGTCGCCCATGACCAGGCCGCTGTCCTCGACGGAGACGATGACACCGGCCGGCACCTGCTCGACGTACACATGCACTTCGGCGGTCGGCGGGGAGAAGTTCGCGGCGTTGTCGAGGAGTTCGGCGAGCGCGTGCATGACGCCCTCGGCGGCGTGGCCGGAGACGGCGGCCTCGCTGGCGGAGTGGACGCGGACGCGCTGGTAGCCGCTGATGCGGCCCATCGCGCCGCGCAGGATCGACTCCATGACGATCGGGCGGGCCCAGCGGCGCCCCGAGCGGGCGCCCGCGAGGACGGCGACGGAGTCGGCGAGCCGGCCCGCCTGCGCGGTGCGGTGGTCGAGGCGGAGGAGGTCCGCGAGGACCTCCTCGTCGGAGTGCCGTTCCTCCATCGCGCGCAGGTCGGCGAGCATGCCGGTGGCCAGCGCCTGCATCCGGCCGGCCGCGTTGGCGGTGGCCGAGACGGCGGCGTCCCGGGCGCTCGTGGCCTGCCGGGCCTGCTCGGCCAGCCGGGCGTTCTCGTCGGCGAGGCGGCCCCGGTCGTCCGTGAACCGCATCCGCTCCTGGGTGAACTCCTCGGTGAGCAGGGCCCGTTCCCGTACGAACTCCTCGGTGAGCCGGACCCGGTCGCGGGCGGCCTCCTCGGCGAGCCGCGCGCGCTCCTGCGCGAACTCGCCCGTCAGGCGCGCGCGTTCCTGCGCGAGCTCGGTCGTGAGGCGGGCGCGTTCCTGGGCGAACTCCTCCGCGAGCAGGGCCCGTTCCCGCAGCAGCCGGGCAGCGTCCGCGGTCGCCGTGTCGAGGCGACGGCGTGCCAGCTTCGACTTCTGCGCGGCGCGGGACGCCACGGTGACGGCCGCGCACAGCAGGACCGCGGCGGCACCGGCACCCCAGGCGAGGGGCAGGCGCACCGAGCCCGGCGCGCGAAGGACCACGCCGAGGACCGCGACGGCACAGAGCGCGGCGGTGAGCAGGGGGGCGGGTGCGACCGTGCGGAAGGTGGGCCGTTCGCCTGGGGGGAGGGGCGCGGTCATGAATCGTGTCCTCGGTCGGGGCCGCGGTCGTGTTCTGGGCGAGATTCCTGTTTCTGCGCGGGGAGCGACGCCTGATGCCCAACAAGGCGTCACTATATGAGAGTTGGTGATCGAATTGGGCAGGTTCGGCTTCTGCCCGCGGAATCCGGCCGGTTCCGGACGGCGCCGTCGAGCACTCACCGGAAGCGCGCCGTGCGGTCACTGTCAGTGACCGGATGCATCCTGGAGGCATGACAGATCTCGGGGAGCTTCGAGCCGCACTGGTCAGGGCCGTCCGCGGCGAGGTCGCGTTCGACGTGACGGCGCGGGCGCTGCACACGATGGACGCGTCCAACTACCGGCGCGTCCCGCTCGGCGTCGTCTCCCCGCGCGACGCGGACGACGTGGCGGCCGCCCTGTCGGTGTGCCGGGAGCGCGGGGTGCCGGTCGTGCCGCGCGGCGGGGGCACGTCGATCGCCGGACAGGCGACGGGCACGGGCGTGGTCCTGGACTTCACCCGCCACATGAACCGGCTGCTGTCGCTGGATCCGGACACGCGAACGGCCGTAGTCCAGCCCGGACTTGTCCTCGACCGGCTCCAGGAGGCGGCCGCCCCGCACGGGCTGCGCTTCGGGCCGGATCCCTCCACCCACGGCCGCTGCACGCTCGGCGGCATGATCGGGAACAACTCGTGCGGCTCGCACTCGGTCGCCTGGGGGACGACGGCGGACAGCGTGCGCGAGCTGTCGGTGGTCACCTCGGGCGGCGCCGCGCTGCGCCTCGGCCAGGACTGGGCCGGCGCCCCCGAGGGCCTGCGCCCGCTGGTGGACGGCGAGTTGGCGCGGCTGCGGACGGGCTTTCCCGACCTACCCCGCCGTATCTCCGGATACGCCCTGGACGCTCTGCTCCCCGAGAAGGGCGCGGACGTCGCCCGCTCCTTCTGCGGCTCCGAGGGCACGCTGGGGGTGCTGACGGAGGCCGTGGTGCGCCTGGTCGAGGCGCCCCGCGCGCGTGCGCTGGCCGTGCTGGCGTACGCGGACGAGAGCGCGGCGGCGGAGGCGGCCGCGGGCCTCCTGCCGTACGGGCCGCTGACCGTGGAGGGGATGGCGGCCGACCTGGTGCGCTCCGACGCGGGCCTGCCCAGGGGCGGGGCCTGGCTGTTCGTGGAGACGGGCGGGGCGGACGCCGGGGAGGCGCGGGCGCGTGCGGACGCGGTGGTGCGCGCCGCCGACGTCCTGGACGCCCTGGTGGTCACCGACCCGGCCGGGCAGCGCGCCCTGTGGCGCATCCGCGAGGACGCGAGCGGTACGGCGACCAGGATGCCGGACGGCAGCGAGGCGTGGCCCGGCTGGGAGGACTGCGCGGTGCCGCCCGCCCGGCTCGGGGCGTATCTGCGGGACTTCCGGGGCCTGTTGACGGCCCACGGCCTGCGCGGCACCCCGTACGGGCACTTCGGCGACGGCTGTATCCACGTGCGCATCGACTTCGACCTCATCACGACCCGCGGGGTGGCCCGCTTCCGCCGCTTCTCGGAGGAGCTGGCGGAGCTGGTGGCCGCGCACGGCGGCTCCCTGTCGGGTGAGCACGGGGACGGGCAGGCGCGGGCGGAGCTCCTGCCGAGGATGTACGGCGCCGAGCTGGTCGCGCTCTTCGAGCGGGCGAAGGCCGTCTGGGACCCGGACGACCTGCTCAACCCCGGGATGCTGGTGCGGCCGCACGCGCTGGACGAGAACCTGCGGTTCGCGGTCCTCCCGCGCGAGCCGGTGGACGTGGTGTTCGGATATCCGGCCGACGGCGGGGACTTCTCGGCGGCCGTGCGGCGCTGCGTGGGTGTCGCCAAGTGCCGTACGGAAGCGGGCGGTTCGGCCGGTTCCGAGGTGATGTGCCCGTCGTTCCGGGCGACGGGGGAGGAGGAGCACTCCACGCGCGGCCGGGCCCGGCTGCTGCACGAGATGCTCGCGGGCGAGGTGGTGACGGACGGCTGGCGCTCGACCGAGGTCCGGGACGCGCTCGACCTGTGCCTGTCCTGCAAGGGATGCCGGACGGACTGCCCGGTCGGGGTCGACATGGCCACGTACAAGGCGGAGTTCCTCCACCACCACTACGCGGGCCGCCGTCGCCCGGCGGCGCACTACGCGATGGGCCGGCTGCCCCGCTGGCTGGATCTGGCCGCCCGGACCCGCTCGGCCCGGCTCCTCAACTTCCTTGCCGCCGTAGGGCCCTTGGCGGCCGTGGCCAGGCGACTGGGCGGGATCGCGCCCGAGCGGCAACTTCCCCGGCTGGCCCGGGAGCCGTTCAGCCGCTGGTGGTCACGGAGGTTCCGCGAGCGCGCGGGGGAGTTCGTACGGGGCGCGGGCCGAGGTTCTCGGGAGGGGCTCCCCGGGGGCGAGCGGGTCGAGGAGCTCGGTGCGCGGGAGAGGTTCCCCGAGACCGGGCGGGACGCCGGGCGTGGTGCGCGGGAGAGGGTTTCCGGGGTCGGACGGGTTGAGGAGCGTGGTGCGCGGGAGGGGTTCCCCGAGACCGGTCGGGACGCCGGGCGTGGTGCGCGGGAGGGGTTCCCCGGGGCCGGGCGGGGCGCGGTCATTCTGTGGCCGGACACGTTCACCGAACACCTCTCGCCGTCCGTGGGGCGGGCGGCCGTCCGCGTGCTGGAGGCGGCGGGCCTGACGGTGCTGCTGCCGCCGACGGCGCGACCGGCGTCGGCTCCGATCGGCGACGGGGTGTCGCGGGGGCCGCTCCAGGCAGGAGCCCTGGCGTTCCCCCTCCTGTCGTCCCTGCGCCGTCGCCGCGTCTGCTGCGGTCTGACGTATGTCTCCACCGGCCAACTGGACCGCGCCCGCACGGTCATGCGCCGCACGCTGGACCTGATGGAACCGGCCCTAAAGGCCGGCCTCCCCGTCGTCGTCCTGGAACCGAGCTGCGCCGCCGCCCTGCGCACCGACTTCCCGGAACTGCTCCACGACGACCCGCGGGCGGCTCGCCTGGCGGCCGCGGTGCTCACGTTCGCGGAAGCGCTGGAACGCCATGCCCCGCACTGGACCCCGCCGCGCGTCGACCGCCCGGTCGTCGGCCAGACCCACTGTCACCAGCACGCGGTCCTCGGCGACGCGGCGGACCGCCGGCTGCGCGAGGCGGCCGGCCTCACCGGCGCCCTCGCCGGCGGCTGCTGCGGCCTGGCCGGGAACTTCGGCTTCGAGAAGGGGCACTACGAGGTGTCGACGGCCTGCGCGGAGGAGCAACTGCTGCCCGCGGTGCGGTCCGCGCCCGGGAACGCAATGCTCCTGGCGGACGGCTACTCCTGCCGTACGCAACTGGACCAGCTCGCAGGTCGCCGGGGCAGGCACCTGGCGGAGGTGCTGGCGGAGGGGCTGGAGTCCGGGTGACCCATCGCACCTCGGCGTAAGCTGCAAAAGGGGTTCACAGCCCTGACGTAGGTCTATTACCCTGGACTGGCAAGTACAGCACGCTGGACGCAGTTCGATGCGCACGCCAGCTCGACCCGAACACCCTGGACGGCCCCTCGTGAACCTCCCCAGTGCTGACCGGTCCCCGTCGGTCGCCGCGGCCGCGTCGGCGAGCGAGCCGTCCCTCGCCGCGGCGGCGGAGTCGGCGACCAAGGGCGGCTCCCGGGGCCTGGGCGCGCTCGGGCCCGTGGGGCTGGTCCTCGCGGGAGGGATCTCCGTGCAGTTCGGCGGGGCGCTCGCGGTGACCCTGATGCCGCGCGTCGGGGCACTCGGCGTGGTGACGTTGCGGCTCGTCGTGGCCGCGATCGTGCTGCTGCTCGTGTGCCGGCCCAAGCTCCGCGGGCACTCGCGCGCCGACTGGGGCACGGTCGTCGTCTTCGGCATCACGATGGCCGGGATGAACGGGCTCTTCTATCAGTCGGTCGCCCGGATCCCGCTCGGTACCGCCGTCACCCTCGAAGTGCTCGGCCCGCTGGCGCTCTCCGTCGTCACCTCCCGCCGCGCGGTCAACCTCGTCTGGGCCGGCCTCGCCCTCGGCGGTGTCTTCCTGCTCGGCGGCGGCGGATTCAGCGGCCTCGACCCCGTGGGTGTCGCCTTCGCCGTGTCCGCGGGCGCCATGTGGGCGGCGTACATCATCTTCAGCGCGCGTACCGGGCGCCGTTTCCCGCAGGCCGACGGGCTCGCCCTCGCCATGGTGGTCGCGGCGGTGCTGTTCCTGCCCCTGGGGATCGTCGAGTCCGGTACGAAGCTGCTGGTGCCGGCCACGATAGGACTCGGTGCCGCGGTCGCCGTGCTGTCGTCCGTGCTGCCGTACACCCTTGAACTGCTCGCGCTGCGCCGGCTGCCCGCCGCCACGTTCGCGATCATGATGAGTCTGGAACCGGCCGTGGCCGCCACCGCCGGCTTCCTCGTCCTGGACCAGGCACTCTCCGTCGCCGAGGCGCTCGCGATCGCCCTGGTCATCGCCGCGAGCATGGGCGCGGTGCGGACCCAGGTGGGCCGGGGCCGGGCCAAGGGGCTCGACACCCCCTAGTTCCGGCCGGGGCCGGCCCAAGGGGCTCGATACCCCCTGGTTCCCGCAGCATTTCCTCTCAGCGGGGCTTCTTCAGGCGCGACCCCTCGGGCACTTCTTCCGGCGCGGCCAGAAACAAATGCAAGCACGCTTGATTGTTTCTGTGGCCGCTGGCATGCTCCGGGGCACACCGTCGTGCCCCGAGGGGAGCATCGCATCGTGTCCGATCCGTCGTCCGTGATTGACGATCTGTGCCGCGAGAGTACGGAACTCGACCGGCTGGTGGGCGAGTTGGCGGAGGCGCGCTGGGCCCTCGCCACACCCGCGCCGGGGTGGACCGTGGCCCATCAGATCGCGCATCTCGCCTGGACGGACCGGTCCGCCCTGCTGGCCGTGACCGACGCGGAGGCCTTCGCGGCCGAGGTGGAGAAGGCCCTCTCGGCACCCGCCACGTTCGTCGACGAGGCGGCCGACGCGGGGGCGGGGCTGCCGCCGGACCGGCTGCTCGCCGTATGGCGGGAAGGGCGTGCGGCGCTGGAGCGGGCCCTGCGGTCGGCGCCCGCCGGGACACGCTTCCCCTGGTACGGGCCGCCCATGTCGGTCGCCTCCATGGCCACCGGCCGCCTTATGGAGACCTGGGCGCACGGGCAGGACGTCGCCGATGCGTTGGGTGTGGTCCGCGCACCCACCGGCCGGTTGCGGCATGTGGTGCGCATCGGGGTGCGGGCGCGGGACTTCGCCTTCGGGGTACGGGGGTTGAGCGCGCCGGCGGAGGAGTTCCGGGTGGAGGTCGTGGCGCCGTCCGGGGAGCTGTGGACGTACGGTCCCGAAGATGCCGCCCAGCGGGTGACCGGACCGGCGCTCGACTTCTGCCTGCTGGTCACGCAGCGGGCCCACCGCGCCGACCTCGCGGTACGCGCCGAGGGTGCCGATGCCGACCGGTGGCTGGACATCGCCCAGGCGTTCGCCGGCCCGCCGGGGCCCGGCCGCCCGGCCGGAAGCGCGCCCGTCGAGGCGCCCCGCGGCCCTCGCACCCCCACCGAGGAGACCGGCCGATGACAGCCCTCCGAAGCCAAGTGTCCGCGAGCCCGTCCTCGACCCCGTGCGTCCCGAAAACCCTCGCCTGCACCCCCGCCGCAGGGGGTCCCGCATGACCGGGCCCCTCCGGATCGGGAACGCCTCCGGGTTCTACGGTGACCGCTTCGACGCGTTGCGCGAGATGCTCACCGGTGGGCCGCTGGACGTGCTGACCGGTGACTATCTCGCCGAGCTGACGATGCTCATCCTGGGCAGGGACCGGCTGCGCGACCCCGCGCGGGGTTACGCGACGACCTTTCTGCGGCAGCTGGAGGAGTGCCTCGGGCTGGCCCATGAGCGGGGTGTGCTGATCGTCGCCAACGCCGGGGGCCTGAATCCCGCCGGACTGGCCGACTCCGTACGGGAGTTGGCCGGCCGGCTCGGCATCCCGGCCCGGGTCGCGCACGTCGAGGGCGACGACCTCACACGCCACCACCCGACGAGCCTCGCCGCGCACGCCTACCTGGGCGGGGGCGGGATCGCCGCCTGTCTGCGGGAGGGCGCCGACATCGTGGTCACCGGGCGGGTGACCGACGCCGCGCTCGTCACCGGGCCCGCGGTCGCGCACTTCGGCTGGGGGCCGGGGGAGTACGACCGGCTCGCGGGCGCCGTCGTCGCCGGGCACGTCCTGGAGTGCGGAACCCAGGCGACCGGCGGCAACTACGCCTTCTTCGCCGAGCACCCCCCGGAGCGGCTCCGCCACCCCGGCTTCCCCCTCGTCGAACTCCACGAGGACGGCACCGGCGTCATCACCAAGCACGACGGCACCGGCGGCGTCGTGGACCTCGGCACGGTCACCGCGCAGCTGCTGTACGAGACGGGCGGCGCCCGGTACGCGGGGCCCGATGTGACCGCCCGGCTCGACACCGTCCGGCTCACCCAGGAGGGCCCCGACCGGGTCCGGATCGAGGGCGTACGCGGGGAGGCCCCGCCGCCGACCCTCAAGGTCGGGCTCAACCGGCTCGGCGGATTCCGCAACGAGGTCGTGTTCGTGCTGACCGGGCTCGACATCGAGCGGAAGGCCGCGCTCGTACAGGACCAGATGGAAGCCGCGCTGGACACCGCCAAGTCCCGGCCGGCGCAGGTGCGGTGGGAGCTCGCCCGCACCGACCATCCCGACGCGCCGAGTGAGGAGACGGCGAGCGCCCTGCTCCGGCTCGTCGTGCGCGACCCCGACCAGAACGCGGTGGGGCGGACCCTCAGCGGCGCCGCCGTCGAGCTGGCGCTGGCGAGCTACCCCGGCTTCCATGTGCTCGCGCCCCCAGGAAAGGGCGCCCCCTACGGGGTCTTCGAGGACGTGTACGCCGAGCAGGGGGCCGTGGAACAGGTGGCCGTCCTCCACGACGGCCGCCGCGTCCCCGTCGCACCGCCCGAGGACACCCGCGTACTGGAGACGCCGGAGGCGCCGCCGCTGCCCGAGCCGCCGCCGGCCGGGGAGAGGACCCGCCGGGCGCCCCTGGGCCTGGTCGCCGGTGCCCGCAGCGGCGACAAGGGCGGCAACGCGAACGTGGGCGTGTGGGTGCGCACGGACGAGGCCTGGCGCTGGCTCGCGCACACCCTGACGGTCGACCGGTTCCGCGAACTCCTCCCGGAGACGGCCGACTTGACCGTCGTACGCCATGTCCTGCCGAATCTGCGCGCGCTCAACTTCGTCATCGAGGGGATCCTCGGTGAGGGCGTCGCGGCGCAGGCCCGCTTCGACCCGCAGGCCAAGGGCCTCGGCGAATGGCTGCGCTCCCGCCACCTGGACCTACCGGAGGCCCTGCTGTGACCGCCCGCCACCCGCACCTCCCGGAGGCCCTGCTGTGACCGCCCGCCACCCGCACCTCCCGGAGGCCCTGCTGTGACCGCCCGCCACCCGCACCTCCCGGAGGCCCGCAAGTGACCGTGCTCGCCTCGGCCCTGAACACCGGGGGTCCCGACTACACCGCGAACCGCGAGGCCATGCTCGGCAGGCTCGCCGAACTGGACGCCGAGCACGCCAAGGCGCTGGCCGGCGGCGGTGAGAAGTACGTCGCCCGGCACCGCAAGCGCGGCAAGCTGCTCGCCCGGGAACGCATCGAGCTGCTGCTCGACCCGGACACCCCGTTCCTGGAGTTGTCGCCGCTCGCGGCCTGGGGGAGCGACTCCCCGGCGTACACGGTCGGCGCCTCGCTGGTCACCGGGATCGGGGTCGTCGAGGGTGTGGAGTGTCTGATCACCGCGAACGATCCGACCGTGCGCGGCGGGGCCAGCAACCCCTGGAGCCTGAAGAAGGCCCTGCGGGCGAACGACATCGCCCTCGCCAACCGGCTGCCCTGCATCAGCCTCGTGGAGTCCGGCGGCGCCGATCTGCCGTCCCAGAAGGAGATCTTCATCCCCGGGGGCGCGATCTTCCGGGACATCACTCGGCTGTCCGCCGCCGGGATCCCGACCGTGGCCGTCGTCTTCGGCAACTCCACCGCGGGCGGCGCGTACATCCCCGGTATGTCCGACCACGTGATCATGGTCAAGGAGCGGGCGAAGGTCTTCCTCGGCGGACCGCCGCTGGTGAAGATGGCCACCGGCGAGGAGAGCGACGACGAGTCGCTGGGCGGCGCCGAGATGCACGCGCGCGTGTCCGGTCTCGCCGACCACTTCGCCGTCGACGAGCAGGACGCCCTCCGGCAGGCCCGGCGGGTGGTCGCCCGCCTCAACCACCGCAAGGCGTACGGCGATCCGGGCCCGGCCGCGCCGCCCAAGTACGACGAGGACGAGCTCCTTGGGATCGTCCCCGGTGACCTCAAGCACCCCTTCGACCCGCGTGAGGTCATCGCCCGCATCGTCGACGGCTCGGACTTCGACGAGTTCAAGCCGCTCTACGGGACGAGCCTCACGACCGGCTGGGCGAGCCTGCACGGCTATCCGGTCGGGGTGCTGGCCAACGCGCAGGGCATCCTGTTCAGCGCCGAGTCCCAGAAGGCCGCCCAGTTCATCCAGCTCGCCAACCAGCGCGACATCCCGCTGCTCTTCCTGCACAACACCACCGGCTACATGGTCGGCAAGGAGTACGAGCAGGGCGGCATCATCAAGCACGGCGCGATGATGATCAACGCGGTGAGCAACTCGCGGGTACCGCACCTGTCCGTGCTCATGGGCGCCTCCTACGGAGCGGGCCACTACGGCATGTGCGGGCGTGCGTACGACCCGCGCTTCCTGTTCGCCTGGCCCAGCGCCAAGTCGGCCGTCATGGGCCCGCAGCAGCTCGCCGGCGTTCTGTCGATCGTCGCCCGGCAGTCGGCGGCCGCCAAGGGACAGCCCTACGACGACGAGGCCGACGCCGCGCTGCGCGCGATGGTCGAGCAGCAGATCGAGTCGGAGTCCCTGCCCATGTTCCTGTCCGGGCGGCTGTACGACGACGGGGTCATCGACCCGCGCGACACCCGCACCGTCCTCGGCCTGTGCCTGTCCGCGATCCACACGGCGCCCTACGAAGGCGCGCGCGGCGGCTTCGGCGTCTTCCGGATGTGAGGGATTTCGTGAACTCCATGATCACTTCAGTGCTCGTCGCCAACCGCGGCGAGATCGCCTGCCGCATCTTCCGTACCTGCGGTGAGCTGGGCATCCGTACCGTTGCCGTGCACTCGGACGCCGACGAGAACGCCCTGCACACGCGCGTGGCCGACGCGGCCGTCCGGCTGCCGGGCGCGGCGCCCACGGAGACGTATCTGCGCGGCGAACTCATCGTGAAGGCGGCCCTGGACGCGGGCGCGGACGCCGTCCACCCCGGCTACGGCTTCCTGTCCGAGAACGCCGACTTCGCGCGGGCCGTGACCAACGCGGGCCTCGTCTGGATCGGACCGCCGCCCGAGGCGATCGAGGCGATGGCGTCCAAGACGCGCGCCAAGAAGCTGATGGGACTCGAACCCCTGGCCGCGGTGACGGCCGGCGACCTGCCCGTGCTGGTCAAGGCGGCGGCCGGCGGCGGCGGACGCGGCATGCGGATCGTGCGCGAACTCGCCGAGCTCGACGCCGCGTTGACCGCCGCCCGCGCCGAGGCGCTCAGTGCCTTCGGCGACGGAGAGGTCTTCGTCGAGCCCTATGTGGAGGGCGGCCGGCACGTCGAGGTGCAGATCCTGGCCGACACGCACGGCACCGTCTGGGCGCTCGGCACCCGGGACTGCTCCCTCCAGCGGCGTCACCAGAAGGTCATCGAGGAGGCACCGGCCCCCGGGCTCGCACCCGAACTCGCCGCGGAGATCGGCGAGCTGGCCGTACGCGCCGCCCGCGCGGTCGACTACGTGGGCGCCGGCACGGTCGAGTTCCTGGTCGCGGACGGCAGGGCCCACTTCCTGGAGATGAACACCCGCCTCCAGGTCGAACACCCCGTCACGGAAGCGGTGTTCGGCATCGACCTGGTGGCCCTGCAACTCCAGGTCGCCGAAGGCGCGGCCCTCGACGACGACCCGCCCCGCGCGCGGGGGCACGCCGTCGAGGCCCGCCTCTACGCGGAGGACCCGGCGCACGACTGGGCCCCGCAGACCGGCACCCTGCACCGTCTCGCCGTACCGGACGGCATCCGCCTGGACACCGGATACGGCGACGGCGACTCCATCGGCGTCCACTACGACGCCATGCTCGCGAAGGCCGTCGCCCACGCCCCCACCCGCGCCGGGGCCCTGCGCGCCCTCGCCGGCGCGCTGGAGCGGACGGAGCTGCACGGCCCGGTCACCAACCGGGACCTCCTCGTACGGTCCCTGCGGCACCCCGAGTTCGTCGGCGCCCGCATGGACACCGGGTTCTACGAACGCCACCTCACCGAGCTCACGACGGCCGCCCCGGACCCGTACGCACCGCTCGCCGCCGCCCTCGCGGACGCGCACGGCCGCTCCCGGTTCGGCGGCTGGCGCAACCTGGCCTCCCAGCCGCAGTCCAAGCGCTACCTGATCGACGGCACCGAGCACGAGGTCCACTACCGGCACATCCGCGACGGCCTGAGCGCCGACGGGGTGCGCGTGGTGCACGCCGACGCCCGTCTCGTCGTACTCGAAGTGGACGGCGTACGAAGGAAGTTCGCGGTGACGCGATATGCCGACCAGGTGTATGTGAACGCCACCGCCCTGACCGCGCTGCCCCGGTTCCCCGACCCGGTGGCGGACCGCGCCCCCGGTTCCCTGCTGGCGCCGATGCCCGGGACGGTCGTCCGCGTCGCCGAAGGGCTGGCCGAGGGGGCCAGGGTGGAGGCGGGCCAGCCCCTGCTGTGGCTGGAGGCGATGAAGATGGAACACAAGATCTCCGCACCGACGGCGGGCACGCTCAGCGCCCTGCACGCCACCCCGGGCCGACAGGTCGAGGTCGGCGCGCTGCTGGCCGTGGTCGAACCCCTTTAGCGGCGCGGGACCGTAACACCATGCGGCACCGCCGCGTGGGCGTGACCAGCCACGACACAGCCGCACCGTCGAGGAGACCCCATGAGCCCCGTCATCGAATCCGCAGAGCACAAAGCCCTCCGAGCGGCCGTAGCGGCGCTCGGCAAACGCTACGGTCGCGACTACATCACCAAGGTCATCGCCGAAGGCGCCCACCCCGACGCGCTCTGGTCCGAGGCCGCCAAGCTCGGCTACCTCGGCGTCAACCTGCCCGAGGAGTACGGCGGCGGAGGCGGCGGCATAGCCGAACTCTCCCTCGTCCTGGAGGAGTTGGGCGCGGCGGGCTGCCCCCTGCTGATGATGGTCGTGTCGCCCGCGATCTGCGGCACGGTGATCGCGCGCTTCGGCACGGACGCGCAGAAACAGGAGTGGCTCCCCGCCCTGGCGGACGGCACCCGCACCATGGCCTTCGGCATCACCGAACCCGACGCCGGCTCCAACTCGCACCGGATCACCACCACCGCCCGCCGGGACGGTGAGGAGTGGCTGCTCAGCGGCCGCAAGGTGTTCATCTCCGGTGTCGACATCGCCGACGCCACCCTCATCGTCGGCCGCACCGAGGACGCCCGCACCGGTCGCCTCAAGCCCTGTCTGTTCATCGTCCCGCGCGACGCCGAGGGGTTCGGGCGGCGGCAGATCGACATGGAACTCCAGGGCGCGGAGAAGCAGTTCGAGCTGACCCTCGACGACGTACGGCTGCCCGCCGACGCGCTCGTCGGCGACGAGGACGCGGGGCTGCTCCAGCTCTTCGCCGGACTCAACCCCGAACGCGTCATGACGGCCGCGTTCGCCCTCGGCATGGCCCGCTACGCGCTGTCCAGGGCCGTCGAGTACGCGCGCGAACGCACCGTCTGGAAGGAGCCCATCGGCTCCCACCAGGCCATCGCGCACCCCCTCGCGCAGGCCCACATCGACATCGAACTCGCCCGCCTGATGATGCAGAAGGCGGCCTTCCTGTACGACTCCGGGGACGACATCGGCGCCGGCGAGGCCGCCAACATGGCCAAGTACGCGGCCGGCGAGGCCTGCGTACGGGCCGTCGACCAGGCCGTGCACACCCTCGGCGGCAACGGTCTGACCCGGGAGTTCGGCCTCGCCTCGCTGATCACGGCGTCCCGCGTCTCTCGTATCGCACCGGTCAGCCGGGAGATGATTCTCAACTACGTCTCCCACCAGACCCTGGGCCTGCCCAAGTCGTACTAGGAGGACCCGTGTTCCGCAGCGAGTACGCCGACGTCCCGGCCGTCGAAGTCCCCATCCACGAGGCGGTCCTCGGCCGGGCCGCGGAGCGCGGTGACACCCCCGCGCTGATCGACGGCGTGGACGGCACCACCCTCACCTACGCACAGGTGGACCGCTTCCACCGCCGGCTCGCCGCCGCGTCCGCCGCGGCAGGCGTCCGCAAGGGCGACGTACTCGCCCTGCACAGCCCGAACACCGTCGCCTTCGCCCTCGCCTTCTACGCCGCCACGCGCGCGGGGGCGTCGGTCACGACCGTCCACCCGCTGTCCACGGCCGAGGAGTTCGCCAAGCAGCTGCGCGACTGCGGCGCCCGCTGGATCGTCACCGTGTCGCCCCTGCTGAAGACGGCGAGCGCGGCGGCCGAACTCGCCGGCGGCATCCAGGAGGTCTTCGTCTGCGACAGCGCGCCCGGGCACCGCTCGCTGATCGACATGCTCGGTTCGACCGCTCCCGAGCCGGTGGTCGACATCGACCCCGTCGAGGACGTCGCCGCCCTCCCGTACTCCTCGGGCACGACCGGCATCCCCAAGGGCGTCATGCTCACCCACCGGTCCATCGCCACCAACCTCGCGCAGCTCTCGCCGTCCGTGCCGATGGGCCCCGGCGACCGCATCCTCGCCGTGCTGCCGTTCTTCCACATCTACGGGCTCACGGCCCTGATGAACGCGCCGCTCCGGCAGGGCGCCACCGTCGTCGTACTGCCCCGCTTCGACCTCGACACCTTCCTCGCGGCCATCGAGAAGCACCGCATCACCGGCCTGTACGTCGCCCCGCCGATCGTCCTCGCCCTGGCCAAGCACCCGGCGGTCGCCCAGTACGACCTGTCGTCCCTGCGCTACATCATCTGTTCCGCCGCACCCCTGGACGCCGGACTGGCCGCCGCCTGCTCCCAGCGGCTCGGTCTGCCGCCGGTCGGCCAGGCGTACGGCATGACGGAGTTGTCGCCCGGCACGCACGTGGTGCCCGTGAACGCCGAGAACCCGCCCCCCGGGACCGTCGGCAAGCTCATAGCGGGCACGCAGATGCGCATCCTCTCCCTCGACGACCCCGACAAGGAGCTGGGCGTCGGCGAACCCGGCCAGATCGCCATCCGCGGCCCCCAGGTCATGAAGGGCTACCTCGGGCAGCCCGACGCCACCGCCGCGATGATCGACGCCGACGGCTGGCTGCACACCGGGGACGTCGGGTACGTGGACGCCGACGGCTGGCTGTTCGTCGTCGACCGGGTCAAGGAACTCATCAAGTACAAGGGCTTCCAGGTCGCGCCCGCCGAACTCGAAGCGCTGCTGCTCACCCACCCCGGCATCGCCGACGCCGCCGTCATCGGCGTCTACAACGACGACAACAACGAGGTCCCGCACGCCTATGTGGTGCGCCAGCCCGCCGCGGCCGGCCTCTCCGAGAGCGAGGTCATGATGCACGTCGCCGAACGCGTCGCCCCGTACAAGAGGGTCCGCGGAGTGACCTTCATCGACGCCGTGCCCCGGGCCGCCTCCGGGAAGATCCTGCGCCGGGAACTGCGGGACCTCCGGGAGCGCTCATGACCCTCGTCGGCGTCACCCACGCGCACGGCGTCGCGACCCTCACCCTGGACTCCCCGGAGAACCGCAACGCCCTCTCCGCCCCGCTCGTCCAGGACCTCACCGATGCCCTCACCCGGTGCGGCAAGGACCCCGCCGTACGCGCCGTCGTCCTCACCCACACCGGCACCACCTTCAGCGCCGGCGCCGACCTCACCCGGCCGCCCGACCCCGCCGCGTTCGTGGCGCTCCTGCGGCAGGTCGTGGAGCTGCCCCAGCCGGTCCTCGCCCGGATCACCGGCCACGTACGGGCCGGCGGACTCGGCCTGGTCGGCGCCTGCGACCTGGCCGCGGCCGGCCCCGGAGCCACCTTCGCCTTCACCGAGGTCCGTATCGGGGTCGCCCCCGCCGTCATCTCCATGCCCCTGCTGCCCCGCCTCGACCCGCGGGCCGCCGCCCGCTACTACCTCACCGGCGAACGCTTCGACGCCGCCGAAGCCGCCCGCATCGGCCTGCTCACGGCCGCCTCGGACGACGTCGACGAGGCCCTCGCGCCGCTGCTGGACGGGCTGCGCAGGTCCTCACCCCAGGCCCTGGCCGAGACGAAACGACTGCTCACGGCTATCGTGCTGGAGACCTTCGACCGGGACACCGCCGCGCTGACCGCGCTCTCGGCACGGCTCTTCGCCTCCGCCGAGGCCCGCGAGGGAATGACGGCCTTCCTCGAACGACGGGATCCCGCATGGGTGCTGTGACCTCGACCGCTGTCGACCGCGCCCCGAAACAGGACCGCAGCCGGGCCACCCGCCGACGGCTCCTGGAGGCCGCCGTGGCCTGCCTCGCCGACCACGGCTGGGCGGGCTCGACCGTCTCCGTCGTCGCCGAACGCGCCGGCGTCTCCCGCGGCGCCGCCCAGCACCACTTCCCGACCCGCGAGGACCTCTTCACCGCGGCCGTCGAGTACGTCGCCGAGGAACGCTCCACCGCCCTGCGCGCCCTCTTCCCGGACGGCGCGGCCGACCGTCGCGCCGTCGTCGCCGCCCTCGTCGACCTCTACACCGGCCCCCTCTTCCGCGCGGCCCTGCACCTGTGGGTCGCCGCCTCCAACGAGGACCAGCTCCGCCCCCGCGTCACCGAACTCGAAGCGCGCGTCGGCCGCGAGACCCACCGCATCGCCGTCGAGCTGCTCGCCGCCGACGAATCCCGCCCCGGCGCCCGGGAAACCGTCCAGGGCCTGCTCGACATGGCGCGCGGCCTGGGCCTGGCGAACCTGCTCACGGACGACGCGGGCCGCCGCGAACGCGTCGTCGCCCAGTGGGCCGCCCTCCTCGACGCGGCACTCGGCCCCGCCGTGGCGGCGCGGCTCGCCGCCGACGTCACGGACTGAGCCGCTCCACCCGCCAGCCGCCGTCCGGCTCGGCCACGTACCGCAGCCGGTCGTGCAGCCGGTTCTCCCGGCCCTGCCAGAACTCCACCGCCTGCGGCGCCACCCGGAAACCACCCCAGTTCGGCGGCACCGGCACCTGCTCGCCCTCCGGGTAGCGGGCCGCCAACTCCGCGTACGACGCCTCGAGTTCCGTGCGCGACGAGATCACCGAGGACTGGGAACTCGCCCAGGCGCCGAGCTGCGAGCCGTGCGGGCGGGTACGGAAATACGCCGCCGTCTCGTCCCGCCCGGTCCGGCGCGCCGTGCCCGAGACGATCACCTGGCGGGCCATCGGATGCCACGGGAACAGCAGCGAGACGTACGGATTCCCGGACAGCTCCAGCGCCTTGCGGGACTCGTAGTTCGTGTAGAAGACGAAGCCCTGCTCGTCGTACTGCTTCAGCAGCACCGTACGAGAACTCGGCCGGCCCTCCGCGTCCGCCGTGGAGACGACCATCGCGTTCGGCTCGTAGACCATGCCCTGGACGGCCGCCCGCGCCGCCTGCCGGAACCAGCGGGCGAACTGGCCCATCGGGTGCGGGGTGAGATCGTGCTCGTCCAGGCCCTCGGCGCGATAGTGCGCGCGCATCGCGGCGGGGTCGTCGACGGGTTCTTCGGAAGCGGGGCCGGCGGCCTCGGCTGCGCGCTGGACGAGGGGCTCGGCGGCGGATTCATCCGGGAAGCGGTCGTTCACGCCGTCATCCTGCCGTATGCGCCCGCCCGGCGACGGGGGTGCGCTTCATCACTGTGTGGCACTGAGTGCCGCGTACTCTCCCCAAAGGTGGCACTCAGGGATATCGTGCTGCTGCCGTTTCGGTTGGGTGACCGCCAGCCGCACGGGGCATGACCGGAGTGACCGCTCCGGACCGCGAGCCGTGGAAGACACTCGGGCAGACCTGCACGAGTCTTCGTATACGACCGTGGAACCGGACCGGACACCACCACCATCACGTCCGGCACATGGTCGCCACCGTCCCCCCGCACACCATCTGTCGCCCACATCACGAGGAGCCGCCTGATGTCCGACTTCGTACCCGGACTAGAGGGAGTCGTCGCGTTCGAGACGGAGATCGCCGAACCGGACAAGGAGGGCGGCGCACTCCGGTATCGAGGCGTCGACATCGAAGACCTGGTCGGTCACGTCTCCTTCGGAAACGTCTGGGGACTCCTCGTCGACGGCGCCTTCAACCCCGGCCTGCCGCCCGCCGAACCGTTCCCCATCCCCGTCCACTCCGGCGACATCCGCGTCGACGTGCAGTCCGCACTCGCCATGCTCGCCCCCGTATGGGGCCTCAAACCGCTCCTCGACATCGACGAGCGGGAAGCCCGCCACGACCTCGCCCGCGCCGCCGTCATGGCCCTGTCGTACGTCGCCCAGTCCGCCCGCGGCCAAGGCCTGCCCATGGTCCCGCAGCGCGAGATCGACAAAGCCCAGTCCGTCGTCGAACGGTTCATGATCCGCTGGCGCGGCGAACCCGACCCGAAGCACGTCGCGGCCGTCGACGCCTACTGGACCTCCGCCGCCGAACACGGCATGAACGCCTCCACCTTCACCGCCCGCGTCATCGCCTCCACCGGCGCGGACGTGGCCGCCGCCCTCTCCGGCGCCGTCGGCGCCATGTCCGGCCCGCTGCACGGCGGTGCCCCCTCCCGCGTCCTCGGCATGATCCAGGAGATCGAACGCACCGGGGACGCCGAGGCCTACGTCAAGCAGGCCCTCGACAACGGCGAACGTCTGATGGGCTTCGGCCACCGCGTCTACCGCGCCGAGGACCCCCGCGCCCGCGTCCTGCGCCGCACCGCCCGCGAACTCGGCGCCCCCCGCTTCGAGGTCGCCGAAGCCCTGGAGAAGGCCGCCCTCGCCGAACTCCACGCCCGCCGCCCGGACCGGGTCCTGGCCACCAACGTCGAGTTCTGGGCGGCCATCGTCCTCGACTTCGCCGAGGTCCCGGCCCACATGTTCACCTCGATGTTCACCTGCGCCCGTACCGCCGGCTGGTCCGCGCACATCCTGGAGCAGAAGCGCACCGGACGGCTCGTACGGCCGTCCGCGCGCTACACCGGCCCCGGCACCCGCAACCCCCAGGAGATCGAGGGATACGAGGGCATCACGCCCTGACCGGCGTCCAGCGGTGCGCCGCCGGCCGTCACGCGGGAACGAGCAACTCCGCGTGATGGCGGGCGGCCACCAGCGGATGCGCCCGCAGCTTGCCCTTCAGTTCGTTGCGCCCGTACTCCGCGAAAAGCGGATTCGCCGGATCCGTCGTCACCCCGGGTGCGGCGGACGCGTGCGGGAAGACCAGCGGTTCCACCCGCGCGTCCAGCCGCGGGTTGTAGAAGAAGGGCACCGAGAACCGCTCCATGGCTCCGGGCGGGCTGACCACCCGGTGATTGGTGGCCACCAGATACCCGTTGGTCGCCACCTCCAGCAGCTCCCCCAGATTGACCACGAAGGCCCCCGGGATCGGCGGGACATCATGGAAGTTCCCGTCCCCGCGCTGGACTTGGAGCCCCCCGACCTCGTCCTGGAGCAGCAGCGTCAGGAACCCGTAGTCCTTGTGCGCGCCCACCCCCTGATCGGCGCCGTCCCCCGCACTCCCCGGATACCGCACCAGCTTCAGCTGCGGATGCGCCCGCTCCCCGAAGGCCGGCTCGTAGAAGTCGGCGGGCGCGCCGATCGCGGCCAGCAGCTCCCGCAGCAGCCGCGCCGCGACGGCACTGAGCCGGTCGATCCACGCCAGCGCGGCCGTGCGCAGCTCGGGCAGCGCGGCGGGCCACTGGTTCGGACCCTCCAGCCACCAGTACGCCGGCTCACCCGGACCCGGCGTCCGCGCGGGCCGCTCGGCCCCGATGTCCAGCTGGTCCCGCCAGTCCCGGCTGCCACCCGTGCGCTCGTCACCGGTCCGCGTATACCCGCGGAAATGCGGTGAGTTGACGTTGTCGAGGGCCAGCCGGTCGGCCTCGGGCAGCGCGAAGAACCTCCGCATCGCCCCGAGCAGGGCGGCGGTCTCCGCGTCCCCCACTCCGTGCCCGACCAGCTGGAAGAAGCCCACGTCATGGGCGGCACTGTGCAACTGCGCGTGCAACAGCGCACGCGCCTGAGGACCGCGGTCGGCGGCCGACAGATCGATGATCGGAAGCTGCTGGTACGACGGGTTCGTCGCGATGTTCGTCATGGGATGCGTCCGCAGGGGTCTACGGGTGCCCGGACAGCCGCCAAGGGTGGGGCGGAGCCGCGGGAGCCGAATGGGCGAGGAGAGGTGAAGAGGAAAACCGGGGCTGGGGTCAGAAGGACCGTCGACAGCCCATGCTCGTGACGCGGAGGAAGTCCACGTGGCGGCGCCGTACGAGCGAAAGCATGCGCCCACAGTACTGCGGCCCGCGCGAGAAGGATGTGTCCGCGGTCACCCCTGTGCACCGCCGCCCCCGCGCACCTCCGCACGCACACGCAGACGACCCGCAGGCTCGGGTCCCTCGCCTCGGCGAGGAGCCGGCCGGACTTACCGGCGAGCCTGCGGGTCGGGTGACTGCTTGAGATTGGGCCGGCTGCGCGCTTCGCTCACACGCTGGTCCGGCACCGCACTGGATGTGGTGACGGGCCGCTAGCCCGCAGCCACCTCACGCGTCCGGTTTGCATACATCTGCCAAACCACCTCCCTTCTCGTGTAGCCCACACCTTAGGAACCGATCGGGCGCGGCTCAAGCGATTTATTCGAGGCGGCCGCGGGTGCGCATCCGGTACCGGGCGAGGGATGATTGAAAGCGTCTGGTGCGGGGGCTCCCGGGAAGGTGGGACGGGGATTCCATGGACAACGATTTCGTTCGAACTTCTGAGAACGTGATGTGGGCTGGGTCACGTTCGAGTTGAATGATTCCGAGTGAGCGAACCGACGCGCCGTACGTGCGGACGCAGCCTGCAGGGGGTCCAGGTGAGTGCTTCCCGGCGTAGTGGGACCACCGATGAGCTGGGGCCGGACGAGCCCGAGCGGGATGGTTCGGATCTTCTTGCCGCGCTGCTTGACGGCATGGACGCGGCTTTGTGCGCCTTCGACGCCGACGGTGTCGTCACCCACTGGAATCGCGAGGCCGAGCGGATTCTCGGGTGGACCGCGGCGGAGGCCGTGGGGCGGCGCGGCTTCGCCGGCTGGGCCGTGCGGACCGCGGACGCCGAGGAGGTCGAGGGACGGCTGCTGTCGGCGATGCAGGCGCCCGGGCGGCAGGTGCACGAGTTCGCGCTGCTGACGAAGGACGGCGGGCGGGTGCTCGTGCGGACCCAGTCGGCGACCGTGCGCGGTCCCGACGGGAAGCCCGCCGGGCTCTACTGCGCGTTCAGCGAAGTGCACACGCAGATCGATCTGGAGCGGTCCATCGCGCTGAGCGAGGCGCTCTTCGAGGACGCCAGCTGGGGTGTCGTACTGGTCGACGTCGATCTGCGGCCGGCCGTGGTCAACGCGCACGCGGCCCGGGCGCTCGGCATAGGGCGTACGGCCGTACTGGGGCGCCCGCTCGGCGAGCTGCTCTCGGCGGGTGTCGAGGAGCTGGAGAGCGCGCTCACGCACGTGCTGGCCGAGGGGGCTCCGCCCGCGCCCGCCGAGATGTGGGTGAGTGTGCGGGCGGCCGAGGGCGAGAAGCGGCGCTGCTGGCGCAGTGGGTTCCTGCGGCTGGCCTCGCCGCTGGCGGAGGAGCCCGTTCCGCTGGGCGTCGGCTGGCTCTTCCAGGATGTGACCGAGGCGAAGCAGACGGAGCAGGAGGCCGCGCTGCTGCGGTTCCGCGCGAACCAGCTGCACCGGGCCGGGCGGGCCGCCGCCGAGTGCGAGGACCCGGGCGAGGCGGCCACCGTCTATCTGGACTTCTCGCTCGCCGGCTTCGCGGATCACGCGGTGATCGACCGGGTGGCCGCGGGTGCGGTGGGCGACGCCGGAGGGCCGGTGCGGCTGGTGCGGGCCGTGGCCACGCCCGCCGGGCCGCCGGGACCGAGCCTGCTGGCCGGCAAGGCGGGGCTGCCGATCCGGTACGGGGACGGGCATCCGGCGTTGCAGTGCGTGGACCGGGTCGGGTCGGTGCGGGCCAGCGCGAGCGCTTCGGCGTCCGCCGACTCCGTGCGGGAGTGGGCCGTGAGCCGGCAGTGGCCGCCGGGCTCCGTGCACGCCCTGTGCGCCGTCCTGCGCAGCCGGGGCCGCACGCTGGGTGTGGTGACGTTTCTACGGGGCGCGGGGCGCACTCAGTTCGAGCGCGCGGACGCCTCGTACGCGGAGGATGTGGCGGTGCGGATCGCGGCGGCGCTGGATCTGGCGGGGACGGCGGGACACGAGTAGACCGCCGGGTCCGTCCCACCGCGGGCACGGACCCCCGCGGTGACGGCGGCCGACGTGCTCAGCGGCGGTAGAAGATCCGGTCTCCGTACTCGTCGAACACGCGCCCGTTCCACTCGTGGCCGCCGTCCACGTTCCCGGAGCGCAGCAGCGGGGGCTCGATGCCGCGGTCGGCCAGGGTGCCGGCGGCGGTGGCCATGACGGCCTGGAGCAGGGCGGTCGTGATGACGGTGGAGGCGGGGGCGAAGGGGGCCGGGACGGTGTCCACGGTGATCTCCGCGTCGCCGACCGCGATCTTCGAGTCGAGGACGAGGTCGCAGTGGTCCTTGAGGTAGCTGCCGGAGCTGTGCCGGGACTTGGTCTCGGTGGCGTACGCGACGGACGTGACGCCGATGACCTTCACTCCCAGGGCCCGGGCGTTCATGGCCATCTCGACGGGGAGGGCGTTGCGGCCGGAGAGGGAGATGATCACGAGGAGGTCGCCGGAGCGGACGGGGCTGGTGTCGAGGACGGCGCTCGCGAGGCCGTCGACCCGTTCGAGGGCGGAGCCGAGCGTGGCCGGCATGACGTCGACGCCGACGACGCCGGGGACAGCCAGCAGGTTCATCAGGGCGAGGCCGCCCGCGCGGTAGACGATGTCCTGCGCGGCCAGCGAGGAGTGCCCGGCGCCGAAGGCGAACAGCCGGCCCCCGTCGGCCACCGTGTCGGCGATGAGCGCGCCCGCGGCCGCGATGGACTCGGCGTCCTCGTCCCGTACCTGCTGGAGCAGTGCGATCGCGGCGTCGAAGAACTGTCCGGCCAGCTTGCTCTCGCTCATCGGCGAAGCTCCTTCGAAGTCGCGTCGGCGTCGTCACGGCATCGGCACGGCGGCGGTGCCGGCCGGGTGAACCGGCGGCCCGGCGCGGCCGTACTCCCGTCGTGTCGCGGATCACGTTGCGGTCTGGACCAGTGCCCTGTCAATACGGCCCCTCGGGGGCCGGCGGGGGTGTCCGCGGGGGCACACGTAACCACCCGGTATCAACGGCGCGGCACGGTTGTCAGTGGTATGCGTCAGAATTGAGTCCAGGGCCAGCGCACAAGCCGGGAGCGGTAGAGCCTCCGGCAGAGCAAATCGAGGGGCACGTATGTCCGGACTGATCGACACCACGGAGATGTATCTCCGCACCATCCTCGAGCTGGAGGAGGAAGGTGTGGTCCCCATGCGCGCCCGGATCGCCGAGCGGCTCGACCAGAGCGGGCCGACCGTCAGCCAGACGGTGGCGCGGATGGAGCGCGACGGCCTGGTGGCCGTCGCCAGTGACCGGCACCTGGAGCTCACCGACGAGGGCCGCCGTCTCGCCACCCGGGTGATGCGCAAGCACCGGCTGGCGGAGTGCCTGCTCGTCGACGTGATCGGTCTGGAGTGGGAGCAGGTGCACGCCGAGGCGTGTCGCTGGGAGCACGTGATGAGTGAGGCGGTGGAGCGCCGCGTCCTCGAGCTGCTGCGCCACCCGACCGAGTCGCCGTACGGCAACCCGATCCCGGGCCTGGAGGAGCTGGGCGAGAAGGACGGGGCCGACCCCTTCCTGGATGCGGGCATGGTGTCGCTGGCCGACCTCGACCCGGGCGCGGACGGCAAGACCGTGGTCGTGCGGCGCATCGGCGAGCCGATCCAGACGGACGCGCAGCTGATGTACACGCTGCGCCGGGCGGGCGTGCAGCCCGGCTCGGTCGTGAGCGTTACGGAGTCGCCCGGAGGGGTACTGGTGGGCAGCGGTGGCGAGGCCGCCGAGCTGGAGGCCGACGTCGCCTCCCATGTGTTCGTGGCCAAGCGCTGACCTCGGGGCCGCCCCGGTCACCGCACTCGGCGAGCGGTCGCCGAGGCTTCCGGGGTTGTCAACTACCGCGCCTGCAGAGGCAGTTGTGACTTTTCCGCGAACGTACCGAATCCAAGATTCAGTGTGCGGAAGCGCAGCGCGGGGACAGTTTGCGTGCGACGCTGTCGCGTGAGGCATATGACCGAGGGGCTCTTGGCCGTCGTCCGACAGCGATGTCGCGCGGCCGGGGAGGGGGCGGGAAGATGTGCCGAAGACATGGAGAGGGCCCCGGCGCCGCATGGCGCCGGGGCCTGTCCTCCCCTGTGCTGACCCGGAGCCCCGAGCTCCCAGGGTCATTCCCTCCGGACCGGTTTCCCCGAGCGGTCCGCCTCCCGCTGAAAGATCTCCCCTCGGCGGCGGCGGCCAATCCCCCCAGGGGGTCACTCGAATGAGGGGTGTTGCCCTCAGGAACCGCTCTCTCGAATTCGCATTCGATAGCGTGAGGGTGACGGACCACGTGGGGCGCGCGCTGTAACAACCGGCGCGTGCGGTGACAGCGCACACGGCGTGCGACAGAGCCCAGCAGGAGCAGCGGGACGACCAGCGGTACGAGGGTGGACCGGCGGGAGTGAGCGGTCCGAGCGAGCCAGGGGGGTGCCAGGACCTATGGTGCGGCGCATCGACGTGACCGGAGCAGGCGGCGTACGACTGGCTGCCTGGGAGTTCGGCGACCCTCCCAAGACCGATCCGGCGCGGTCCGCCGAGCCGGTCAGGACGGTGCCCGCGCAGGGCGGCCCCGGACAGCTGGCGGAGGAGCGGGCCGAGCACGGGCCCGGCGTGCTCCTGCTGCACGGCCTGATGGGCCGGGCCTCGCACTGGGCGTCCACGGCACGCTGGCTCTCCGAGCGGTATCGCGCCGTCGCGCTCGACCAGCGGGGGCACGGCCAGAGCGACAAGCCGCCCGAGGGCTGCTACACCCGCGAGGCGTACGTCGAGGACGCCGAGGCCGCTCTGGAGCAGCTCGGTCTCGCGCCGGCCGTCGTCATCGGTCACGCCATGGGCGCGCTGACGGCCTGGCAGCTCGCCGCCCGGCGTCCCGATCTGGTGTGCGGCCTGATCATCTGCGACATGCGGGCCTCGGCGTTAGGGGCCGCGTCGCAGCGTGAGTGGGAGGACTGGTTCAAGGCCTGGCCCGTCCCGTTCGCCACGCTGGCCGACGTCCGCAAGTGGTTCGGCGAGGACGACCCCTGGGTGGAGCGTCCGAATCCGGCCCGCGGGGAGTTCTACGCCGAGGTGATGTCCGAGTCGGCGGACGGCTGGCGCCCGGTCTTCGAGCCGGAGCAGATGCTCACGTCCCGCGAGACCTGGGTGTACGACGCGCACTGGGAGGAGCTCGCCCAGGTCCAGTGCCCCGCGCTGGTCGTCCGGGGTCTCGACGGCGAGCTGGGCCGGGCCGAGTCGCAGGAGATGGTGCGCGTCCTGCCGCGCGGGCAGTACGCGGAGGTCGCCGACGCCGGCCACCTGGTGCACTACGACCAGCCGGAGGCGTGGCGGACGGCCATCGAGCCGTTCATGGAGGGCGTGCTCACGCCGTGAGCCCCGCGGCGCCCGCCCGCCGGCAGAGACGAGCCTCGGGACGGCGGCCCGCGACCTGCGCACGCCGTGAGCCTCGCGACGCCCGCCGGCCCGCCGGCAGAGACGTGTTCACGCAGTGAGCCTCGGGACGGCGGCCCGCGACCTGCGCACGCCGTGAGCCTCGCGACGCCCGCCCCGGGGACCGTCACCCCTTGCTGACCGCCGCGAGGATCTCCGGCAGCCGCCGTGCCGTGCGCGGTGCGGCCAGCCGCAGTCCGAGCAGCGCGAGCAGCGCGCCGTACCCGGCCCCCAGCGGCAGCAGCAGCCAGGTCCACTCGTCGCCGTCCGCCGCCACGTTCAGCCAGATGGTGAGGGCGATGACCGGGGCGCACAGCAGCGCGGCCGAGACCATCCCGCCGAAGATCGAGATCCAGGCGAGGCCCGCCTGCCCGGGGGCCACGTTCTTGTAGCCCTCCTGCGGGATGGAGTACGGGAAGCGGGCCGACGACCAGGCGCCGGTCGCCAGCATCGCGCCGAGGAGCGCGAAGGACAGCCCGAGCACCTCGGGCAGTTGGGGCCAGTCGCCGAGCATCGCGGTCGTCAGGACGGTCACGAGCGTCGCGTACGGCAGGGTGATGACCAGCAGCGCCAGGGCCCGTGCGCGCAGTTCGACGTACGCGTCCCGGGTGGACGAGATCGTCATCGCGACCATCCAGAACGCGGACGTGTCCTGCCCGAACTGGTTGTACATCTGGATGCCGAGCATGCCGGCCGCGAAGCAGGCGAAGTAGATCGAGCCGGTGCCCTGCAGGGCGTTGAACACCGGCACGATCAGCCCGATGGCCAGCGAGGTCACCCAGGCGGCCTTGGTCTTCGGGTCGCGCCAGATGTAGCGCAGGCTGCGTTCCATGACGGTTCCGGTGCGGCCGGCGGGCAGCAGTCGGCTGAGGCCCGTCGAGCTCCGCTCCCGGGCGGCCGGCTCGGCCGACTGCAACGTGGACCCGTCCGGTGAGGTCATCAGCCGGGTCAGGTGCCGCGTCCAGAGCGCGAGGAGGCCCGCCAGCGCGGCCGCGGACAGCAGGAGTTGGACGGCTCCGGCGCCGTAGGACCCCTCGCTGACCGAGCGCACCGCGCCGATCGCGGAGGCGGGGGGCACCCAGCGCAGTACGTCCGCGGCCGGGTCGAGCTGGGACAGGCCCCCGGCGGAACCGAGGCGCTGCGCCCCGAAGTTGACCACCTGGGCGCCGATCGCGACGACCAGGCCGCTGAGCACCGCGAGATCGCGGCCCCGGCGGCTGGTCAGCAGCCGGAGGTTGGCAGCCGCGACGGCCCGCGCCAGGGCCACGCAGACGAGCAGCGCCAGCACCGCGCCGAGCACCGCGGTGACGTACGCGGCCGGGCCGTGTGCCACGGAGATCACCGAGCCGGCCAGCAGGCACAGCGTGAACAGCGGCCCGATGCCGACCAGCGAGGCCGCGAGGAGCGCGCGGACGAGGGGGCGGGGACGCAGCGGCAGCATCACCAGCCGGGTGGGGTCGAGCGTCTCGTCGCCGCTGGGGAAGAACAGCGGCATCACGGCCCAGCCGACCGCGAGGACCGCCACGAGCAGGACGGCGAGGGCGGTGGCGTGCGCGTTGCCGCGCAGCGCGATCAGGCCGATCAGCTGGAGGGCGGCGACGAGCAGCACGAGAACGGTCGTGGTGACGTACGCGGCCCGCCGCCCGGCCGACTGCCGCAGCCCGTTGCGCAACAGCGACAGCTTCAGGCGTACGAGGACGGGGGTGACGGACTCGGCGGGGGTACGGGTCCGCGGCGGGCCCTGGGTGTCGGTTCCGGTGCTCATCGCGCGCCGCCGCCCAGCCAGTCGAGGTCGGAGCCGGTGACCCGGCCGTGCGCGCCGACGAGTTCGAGGAAGGCGTGCTGCAGGGAGGGGGCGCTGCCGCGCACCTGCGCGAGCGGCCCGTGCGCACGGATGCGTCCGGCGGCCATGACGGCCACCCAGTCGCACAGCGACTCGACGAGCTCCATGACGTGGGAGGAGAAGACGACGGTGGCGCCCGAAGCGGTGTAGCGCTCCAGGACGCCCCGGATGATCTGCGCGGAGACGGGGTCGACGCCTTCGAAGGGCTCGTCGAGGAAGAGGACTTCGGGGTTGTGGAGCAGCGCGCAGGCCAGCCCGATCTTCTTGCGCATGCCGGTCGAGTAGTCGACGACGAGCTTGTGCTGGGCGCCCGCGAGGTCGAGTACGTCGAGGAGCTGGGTGGCCCGTTTGTCGACCTCGGCGCCGGGCAGACCGCGCAGCCGGCCGGTGTAGGCGAGCAGTTCGCGACCGGAGAGGCGCTCGAAGAGGCGGAGTCCCTCGGGCAGGACGCCGATCCGCGCCTTGACCTCGACCGGATCGCGCCACACGTCGTGGCCGACGACCTCGACGCTGCCCTGGTCGGGCCGGAGCAGCCCGGTCACCATCGACAGAGTCGTGGTCTTCCCGGCCCCGTTCGGTCCGACGAGCCCGATGAACTGGCCCGCGGGCAGCTCCAGGTCGATCCCGGCGACCGCGACCTGCTCCCCGAACCGCTTCCAGAGCCCTCGTACACGTACGGCGGCCGCGCCTGTCCCTGCTGGTCCCTCGGTCATGCAAGCACCCTAAGGGGAAGCGCCGCCGCTTTCGGGGGCGCGGAGAAGTGCGCGATCAGCCACGACGCATCCGCGGTCTGCCGCCACCCGCTGACGCATCCGCGGCCCGGCCCCCGCTACCGGCGCCCGTCCCGCCCGCAGGCGTAGGCGAGCGGCGAGATCAGCTCCTCCGCGTCCGGCAGCCAGCGGTTCGCGGGCGTGGGCCGGCACGCCCACTGGACGGCGCCCCGGGACCCGTAGCGGGTGGGCGGAGCCGCCACGTACGCGCCCTCGCCGAGCGGGACCAGGTCGAGGGAGGCGGGCGGCCAGCCGATCTTGCGGACGAGGTCGGGGAGCTTGGCGGCGGCGCCGGGGAGCACGAAGAACTGCATACGACGGTCCGGCGTGCAGGTCACCGGGCCGAGGGTCAGCTCCATGCGCTCCATTCGCGCCAGCGCCAGGAACCCGGCCGTCTCGGGCACGTCCAGCGCGTCGAACGTGCGCCCGGTGGGCAGCAGGATCGACGCCGTCGGCTGCTTCGACCACAGGCGGCGCGCGACGGTCGCGCTGCCCGTCGCCTGCGTCGCCCAGTCCTCGCGCGCCGGGTGCGCGCCGGGCACGGCGCACGAGGGCTCGCCGCAGGAGCAGCGCTGCACCCCGTCGACGGCTTCCAGCCAGGTGCCGGGGAACACGTCCCAGTGGCGCTCCTCGGCATAGCGCACGGCGGTGTCCAGCAGCGTTTCGCCGCGCTGCTGGGGGATCTGGGCGGTCTCGGTGCCTGCGATGGTCTCTTCCACGGTGAACTCAACTCCCGGGCCCACCTCGGGTTACGGCTGACACGCGCGCGGGGGCGGAGCATCGATTCCGCATGTGGGGCGCATGGATGCATGTACGGGGGCGCGCAGGAGGAACGACAGCGGGGGCTGGGTAACCAGGTGAGGGGTCGGGCAATCGCCTTTACCCCGGCAATCCTCACATGTCTCGCATCTTCCGTATCTCGGCGGGGCATTGATCTTCCTGGCCGGCTTCTTTCCGTGGAGCCGGTCGCTGAGGTCACGTCAACTCGGTGCGTGGGCAGGCACCGCAGACACATGGCGAGAGAGCCGAAGGGCGCGCCGGTGTCGAGGGGACGAGCGCGCGCGGGCCCGCAGGGCCGGCCGCGGTCGCCCTCCGGCACGGGCACCGGCGCCCGGCAGGCGAACCCGCCAGAAAGCAGGGGGTACGCCATGGCCGCAAGGCCTCTCGTCGCGCGGCAGCCGAACGAACGGCTGCAGGCGCTCATCCAGGAAGCGGGCTGCTCGAACGCCGGGCTGGCCCGCCGGGTCAACATGTGCGGCGCGGAGCACGGACTCGATCTGCGGTACGACAAGACGTCCGTGGCGCGCTGGCTGCGCGGACAGCAGCCGCGGGGGCGGGCACCGGCGATCATCGCCGAGGCCCTCGGCCGCAAGCTGGGCCGTACGGTCACGATCGACGAGATCGGCATGGCCAACGGCAAGAACCTCGCGTCCGGCGTGGGCCTCCAGTTCTCGCCGACCGTCCTGGGAGCCATCGAGCAGGTCTGCGAGCTGTGGCGCAGTGACGTGGGGCGGCGGGACTTCCTGTCCGGCTCGTCGGTCGCCGCGTCCGCCCTCGTCGAGCCCAGCCGGGACTGGCTGATCTCCGCGCCGGACTCGCAGGTGGCGCGGGCCGCCGGCCCACGGGTCGGGCTCTCGGACGTGGCCGCGGTCCGCGCGATGACCCAGGCGCTCACCGACCTGGACCACCAGTACGGCAGCGGGCATGTGCGCCCGGTCGTCGTGCACTACCTCAACAGCGTGGTCTCCGGGCTGCTCGCGGGCTCGTACCGGGAGGCGGTCGGGCGCGAACTGTTCGCCGCGGTGTCCCGGTTGACCGAACTCGCCGGGTACATGGCCATCGACACCGGCCAGCCGGGGCTCGCCCAGCGCTACTACATCCAGGCGCTGCGGCTCGCCCAGGCGGCGGGCGACCGCGGTTACGGCGGATATGTGCTGGCCGCGTCGATGAGTCACTTGGCCGCGCAGCTCGGAAACCCGCGTGAGATCGCGCAGTTGGCGCGTGCGGCGCAGGAGGGGGCGCGGGGACGTGTCACGCCGCGCGCCGAGTCGATGTTCTACGCCGCGGAGGCCCGGGGGCACGCGCTCATGGGCGACGCGCGCGCGGCCCAGGTGACGTCGGGGCGGGCGATCGCCGCGCTGGAGGGGGCCGACGCGGCCTCCGGGGACGACCCGGTGTGGATCACGCACTTCGACGAGGCCTATCTGGCCGACGAGTTGGCGCACTGCCACCGGGACCTGGGGCAGGCGGAGGCGGCCGCGCGGTGCGCGGAGGAGTCCCTCGCCGGGCATCCCGAGTCGCGGGCGCGGCGCCGGGCGATCGGGTTCGTACTGCTGGCCACCGCTCAGGTGCAGCGGCGCGAGATCGAGCAGGCCTGCCACACGGGCCTGCGTGCCGTCGAACTCCTCGGCACCGTGCGCTCCAACCGCGGCGCGGAGTATCTCGAAGACTTCCAGCAGCGCCTGGAGCCGTTCCGGGACGAGCCAGTGGTACGGGAGTTCGGGGCGCGGATGGAGTTGCAGGCAGCGGCGTGACCGGGGGCGTGCCGCAGGTACGGCGGGTGGTGCGTGCCTGCGGACGCGTGCGGGCGTGCGTGGAGGTGTCGCGCGCGATGTGAACGCGAGGAGTGCGCGGGCGTGAACGGGCGGACAACGGGCGCGCGTGGGGTGAAGGGAGGCATGTACAGCGCGCTGAGGGGCGGTTTCGTTACCCCGGTCACATGGGTAGGGGGTCTCGTCATGTGCTGCGTGGCACCTGGTCGGCGGGACCCGGTAGCGTGAGCCGACGATTCCGAAGGTCCCCCATCAGTAGGAGTCCCGGTGACGCAGAGTGGACAGGGCGAGGAGCCCTCGGCGCGGCCCGCGCGCGAAGGCATCGTGCTGCCCTCCGACGGCGGCGAACCCCTGTTGCCGGGTATGACGGGCGATCGCGCGACGCCGGCCGGCGGACAGGCCTGGGGTCAGCCGTGGGGTCCGGCCCCGTCGGCGCCGCCGGCTCCGCAGCCGGGACACGGCCCCGACCAGGGCCTGGACCAGCACGCCGGGCAGGGCATGGACCACGGCCCCGCCTACGGCACCGGTCACGGAACGGGCCCCGGCCAGGGGTACCCCGGATACGGCCCCGGCCAGGACGCGGGACACGGTCAGGATCAGGGCCCCTCCGGATACGGCACCGGTCACGGGCCGGGCCAGGACGCGGGACACGGCTGGGGAGCGGTCCCGGACGGCGCCGCCGCGCCGGCCCAGAACTGGGGGGCGCCCGAGCAGCCCCCGTCCGAGCCGGCCCCGGGCTGGGGCGCTCCCGACGGATCACAGGGCTGGGACGCGTCCGGCGGGCAGCGGGGCTGGAACTCGTCCGGCCAGGAGCAGAGTTGGGGCGGGGTGCCGTCCCAGCCGCAGCCGTTGCCGCCGGAGGGCGCGCAGTCGGGGTCGTACGCCCCCGGCGGCTACCCGGCGCCGCAGGGCCCCGGTGCGCACGCCCCAGGGGCGCAGGCGCCCGGCAGTGCGCCCGGCGCGCACGCCTCCGCGCTGCCCCCGCAGGGACCTCCCGGCGCTTCGGCTGCCGCGCCGGGCGCCGGAGCGGGCTCGCCGCTGCCGCCCGCCGCTCCCGTCGACGAAGGCGCCACCCAGTACATTCCGTTCGTTCCTCCGGCCGGATCCCCTGCCGACGAGGGGGCGACCCAGTTCCTCCCGCCCGTCCCGGCGGCCGGGCAGCACGAGGGCGCCACGCAGTTCCTCCCGCCGGTGGGCCCGGGTGCGCTGCCGCCCGAGGTGCCCGCCGACGCCACGCAGTACCTGGGGCGCACCCAGGGCGGCGCCGGACCCCTGCCGCCCGCCGCGCATCCCGACGCCCAGGCCACGCAGTTCATCGCCCCGGTGCCCGCGCAGCAGGACGCCCCGTACGGGATACGTCCCGGGGGCCCGGAGGACCGTCAGCCGCCCGCGGAGTTCGACAACCTCTTCCGCACGCAGGGCGAAGGGCCCGCGTCCACGCAGCAGCTGCCGCGGTTCGACGCACAGCACCAGCACCAGCAGCACCAGCAGCATCCGCAGAGCCCGCGCGCCGCGCAGCACCCGCAGGGCCCCGGCGGACCCGGTGCGCCGGGCGGACGGGCCGCCGCACGGCGCGGCGCCTCCGACGGTGGCGGTGGCCGTACCGGCTCGCGTGTGCCGGTGATCGTCGCCGTCGGCGTCGGTATCGCCGTGCTCGGGATCGGCGCCGGCGCGCTGCTCAGCACCGGTTCGAGCTCCGACACCAAGGACGACACCAGCAAGACGGTCTCGGCGACGGCACCCGCCTCGGACGGTTCCGGTTCCGCGTCGGCCGACCCGGCGAAGGAACAGGCCGTCGCGCTCGACAAGCTCCTGGCGGACAGCAACGACAGCCGCGACTCCGTGATCAGGTCGGTCGCGAACGTCAAGGTCTGCAACAACCTGGACCAGGCGGGCACCGATCTGCGGGACGCCGCCCAGCAGCGCGGCGACCTCGTCACCCGGCTCTCCGGTCTCAAGGTCGACAAGCTCCCGGACCACGCCGCGCTGACCACCGCGCTCACCAGCGCCTGGAAGGCGTCCGCCTCCGCGGACAACCACTACGCCGCCTGGGCCGACCAGGCGGCCGGCAAGCACGGCTGCAAGAAGGGCCAGGCCCGCACCACCGGCCAGACCCAGGCCGGCAACCGGGCGAGCGGCACCGCCAGCGCCGAGAAGGCCAAGGCCGCGAAGCTCTGGAACTCCATCGCGTCCACGTACGGACTGACGCAGCGCCAGCCGACCCAGCTGTGACGGCCGGCGCCCGGTGAGGGTGCCGCTGCGGAGTGCGTACGTCGCGCTCCGTCGTCACAACGTGCTGGAGGCCGCGCTCTCCAGGGTCTTCGACATGTTGGCGAACCCGCGCCGCGCGGAGACCAGTTGGCCCTCTCGCACGACCTGGTAGGTCACGTCGGCGTTGATCAGGCGCGGGAAGTCGACGGCCGCGAGCAGGTCCTCGAAGCGCCAGCTCAGCGTCGGTGTCAGCCCGCCCGTGGTCACCTTGAGCCCGTCGTCGAGGGTCCGCCGGATCGTGCGGGAGCTCACCTCGCCGTCGCCGAGCGCCTCGACGATCTGCTGGAACACGGTGTACGCGATCCAGGTGGTCTGCACGCCCGCGTCCGCCGGGTCGATCCGGTTGTCGCCGAAGGCGTGCTCGCGGATCACCTTCTTCATGTCGGCCCAGCGGCTGTCGTGCGCCGCCGGGTACCAGCCGGTGACGTACGCGTCCTCGTACGGCCCCGACTTTCCGCCCGTCGCGTCGATCACGGTCTGGTCGACACTGCCGAGCACCGAAGCGGTGCGCACCTTCGGATAGTCCTCGCGGTCGTGGCGGAAGGAGTCCATGAAGGCGTCCGTGTGGTCGCCGAGCGCGGAGACCACACAGCCCCGCTTCAGCGGGTCGGAGGTCGCCCGCTCCAGGGCCTGCGCCGTCTGCCCGGAGTACTCGGTGGAGTCGTCGGGCGCCCGTACGTCGGTGGCGGCCGGGTGCCGGCCCGCCTTGAGACCGGCGCTGAGCAGCACCGGGAGTTCGTCGCCCGCGATGGTGTCGGGGCGGACGAGCGAGACGGGACCGCAGTCCTTGGCGAGCTCCTCGCCGAGGCCGGCAAGGAGCGCGGGCTGCCCGCCGTTGACGGGATACGAGAGCGGGCTCTTGAACTCGTCGTCGGTGAGGCCGTAGCCGCCGATGTACGGAATGCCGGCGGACTGCAGCGGGGAGAGGAAGGAGCCGCCGTACTGGCTGTAGGAGCCGACGACCGCGACGACGTTCTCCTTGGCGGCGCGCCGGGCGCACTTCGCGGCGTCGACGCCGTCGTTGTGGTCGTTGCAGGTGAGGACCTTGAGCTCGCGGCCGTTGATGCCGCCCTGGGCGTTGATCCAGCGGGCGTAGGCCTGCGCCATGGCGGGCATGCCGGGCTTGTTGGTCGCGGCCGTCTTCTCCGGCGCCCAGGTCATGACGGTGATCGAGTCGTCCCCGGAACCCCCTGTGACACCGGGGACGACTCCACAGCCGACGGCTATCGACGCACACACCGCCAATGCGCCCGCGGACAGGACCGCGGTTCTGATGGGGCGGGAGAGGACGGGTGAGGTGCGCGTGCGACGCCTGCCGGTCATGGACATGCACGATTCCGTCACATCACCAACCCCGGAGTGACCCGCGGTCGACGTGTGGTGACGCGCAGGTGAATTAAGGGGGGCGATGAGCGGATTCCCGGGGGGAACGTACGATCGATGACCGTGCAAGGTTCGGAGAACTCTTCCCGTCGTGGCCGCCGCTCATCCACCATGGGCGGCATGCCACTGAATGACATGCCCTGGTGGCGCTGGCGCAGCAATGTGCGCTCCGCGCTGCACATGCTCTCCGACCTCGCGTTCCAGCGGGACGTCTGGCTCGCGGGCGTGGACGGATACGGAGACGTCACCGACGCCGTCTACCGCCTGGTCGAGGACACCTGGCTCGACAACTGGTCCGCCGAGAAGTACGTCGGGACGATCTTCCGTGACTCGCAGGAGGCGGCGCTCGTCGACACCGCCGTGCTGCGCGTGCTGCGGATCATGCACCAGGTGGGCCCCGACGCTCCCGTCTCCGCGTACCTCGACCACCACGCGTGGCCCGAGGCCGTCCGCGCCGCCCGTGACGCCCATGTCCGCCTGGCGACCAGCGACGGGGAGGAACCGGACACACCACCCCGCACCCTCGAAGTGCTGCGCATCCTGACGCGGTCCGCCTAGCGGGACGGCGGCTCGCCCGGGGCGACGCGTATGGGACCCTGGCGTGCATGAACGAGCAGTCCGTCCGCGCCGTCGCGCCCGCCGAGCAGTACGTCCTCACCCTCTCCTGCCCGGACAAGCAGGGCATCGTGCACGCCGTGTCGAGCTACCTCTTCATGACCGGCTGCAACATCGAGGACAGCCAGCAGTTCGGTGACCACGACACGGGCCTGTTCTTCATGCGGGTCCATTTCTCGGCGGAGGCGCCGGTGACCGTGGACAAGCTGCGCGCCAGCTTCATGGCGATCGGCGACTCCTTCCACATGGACTGGCAGATCCACCGGGTCGAGGACCGGATGCGCGTCGTCCTGATGGTCAGCAAGTTCGGTCACTGCCTGAACGACCTGCTCTTCCGCGCCAGCATCGGCGCGCTGCCGGTCGAGATCGCCGCCGTGGTTTCCAACCACACCGACTTCGCTGAACTCGTGGGGTCGTACGACATCCCCTTCCACCACATTCCGGTGACGAAGGACACGAAGGACGAGGCCGAGGCGCAACTGCTCGAACTGGTCCGCGGGGAGAACGTCGAACTGGTCGTCCTCGCCCGCTATATGCAGGTCCTCTCGGACGACCTCTGCAAGCAGCTCAGCGGCCGGATCATCAACATCCACCACTCCTTCCTGCCGAGCTTCAAGGGCGCGAAGCCCTATCACCAGGCGCACGCCCGTGGGGTGAAGCTCATCGGGGCCACCGCGCACTATGTGACGGCCGACCTCGACGAGGGGCCGATCATCGAGCAGGAGGTCGAGCGGGTGGGCCACGGCGTGACTCCGGACCAGCTGGTCGCCATCGGGCGCGATGTGGAGTGCCAGGCGCTGGCGCGGGCCGTCAAGTGGCACGCGGAGCGGCGCATCCTGCTGAACGGGCGCCGCACGGTCGTCTTCGCGTAGCCCGCGGACGTCTTCTTTCGGCCCTTCGCCCCTGCCGACCCGTGCCGCAGGGGCTGGAACGAGTCGTCCAGCCGTGCCGGAAGGGCGCTCCAGCCCCACCGGAGGGGTTGAAACAAGCCATCCAGCCCCTGCCGGTCCCGCCGGAAGGGGGCTGAAACGAGCCGTTCTACATGCGGCTCAGTGACGCCGCCGCGAACAGCACGTCCTTGATCGCCTCGCGGTCGCCGTCCTGACCGGCGGCGGCCTCTTCGGGCGCCACATGCCCCGCCGCCAGCCGGCAGAACTCCACTCCGTCCAGGGCGACATGGGCGACCTCGCGCTCGGCGGAGGCGATCGCGCCGGGGGAGTCGAGCGGGATGAGCCACTCGCCGCCGCCGGACCCCTCGATCTCCAGCCGGAGGCTGCGGCCGGCCGCGCCGGCCGCGACGAGGTGCCGGGACGGTGGGGCGGACAGGCCCGCCCGGCGCCGCTCGGCCAGCGAGGCGGGCAGCATGCGGACGGCCAGATCTATCATCCGGTGCAGATGACGCGGGGCCGGCGGCTCGTACGGATAGTCCACCGCGTCCGCGATGTCCCCCGCGTGCACCCAGCACTCGAAGGCCCGGTCCAGCATCGAGTCCCGCAGCGGCAGGTCGAAGCCGCCGTACGGCACGGAGAGGCGGCCGGAGCCGCCGCCGGCGAACGACACCGTCCGCACGAGGTTGTGGCTCTGCTCGCGCCAGGGCCCGCGCAGGGCACGGGTCGGCGGGAAGTGGGAGGCCGCCCAGAAAGCCTCGGTGCGGCCCGCGGGAGTGCTCTCGTCCGGCCGTGTGTCACCGAGCGGGTCCTCCAGGCCCAGCGCGACGGCGACCAGGCCGTCGACGGTGAGCAGATGGGCGATCACCCCGGCGACCGTCGTACGGCGGCTCGCGGGCCCGGCGCCCGAGAACCAGCGCAGCCGCACGGGCGCGTGCCACTCGGCACCGGCGATGTCCTGCAGCAGTGCGTCGAGCCGCGCGGTCTCCGCGTCGTACGGGGCGGCCCAGTCGGGCACCGGGATGCGCGGTGGCCGCCGGTCGAGGCAGCCCTCCAGGACCCTGGTGCGCAGCGTCGGGTCGAGGTCGAGGCTCTCGGCCGGGTGCAGCAGGCCGACGGCCTCGCGCAGCCGGCGCGCCTCGTCCGCGCACGCACCGCAGTCGCCGAGGTGGTCCTCGACGGCCATCGTCTCCTCGGCCGAACAGGCGGCGAGCGCCCACGCGCCGAGCAGTGACTTCAGCACGTGGTGCTCCAGGACGAGAGGCGCAGGGGAGAAGGCCGCCGTGGTCGTGTCCAGCTCGGGGAGCGGGTGGCCGGTGTCCTCCACGGAGGCGCGCGGCAGGGGTATGCGCGGCGGCTGCCCGGACTCGGGCCCGGACCCGTTGTCCGGGCCGACGGGATCATGCGGGCCGCCGGAGCCGGACTTACCGGACTTACCGGATGCGTCGGCGTCCTCGGGCTCCTCCTTCTCGAGCTTCTCGTCGAGCCCCTCGGAGCGGTCGACACCTTCGGAGCCCTCTGAGCCCTCAATGCCCTCTGAGCCGTCGTCCCCGTCGAACGCCTCGAAGCGGTTCGCGCCCGCGTTCACCGCGCACCCCCGTATTCGGGGGGTGCCCCGGACGGCCCGGTGTCGTGGGCGGTCGACAGCAGCTGGAGGCCGAGGCGGAGCCGGCGGCGGGCCTCGTCCTCGGTGATGCCGAGGTCGACCGCGGTCTGGCGGTAGTCACGGCGCTGGAAGTACGCGCGCTCCAGGGCGGCCCGCAGCGGGGTGGGCATCGACGTGACGATGTAGTCCGCGCGGGCGGCCACCGAGGCGCGGCGCACCTTGCGCTCCAGTTCCTCCGTGCTGCCCCGGCCGCCGTCGGCCAGCGCGGCCGTCTCGGTGGCGCGCAACCGCTGGACGGCGAGGCGGTGGGTCAGCGTCGCGACCCAGGAGCGCAGCGGGCCCCGCTTGGGGTCGTACGCGTCCGGGTTCTCCCAGACCTGGACGAAGACTTCGCGCGTGATTCCGTCGGCGGCCCGCTCGTCTCCGAGCACGCGATGGGCGAGGCCGTGCACGAGCGAAGCGAATCGGTCGTAGAGCTCGCCGAGCGCCGCCGCCTCGCCGCGTGCCAGCCGCTGCTGCATCTTGCGGTCCCAGCGGGGCGGTGCGTCCTTCTTCGCCATGCGGCTCCCTCACCCCTGCCCGTTCCGGCGCCTGTTCCTCTGTCCGGCCTGTCCAGCCTGTGTCCATCGCTGTCTCGAATGTAGTCGGCACGTCCGACAGCGCACGCCCCTTTGCGGCAATGTGCGCCCCTTGACGCGCCGGGGATGGTAGAGGACGCCCACTCGATGCCCACTCGACTCCCACTGGCCCGGCGCCTACCCGGCTCCGCCGTGATCAGGCCTGATCGAATCGGACCGTGAGTGATTGAAATGGCTCGACCAGTACGCGCTTTCGATCGTCCGTAGGTGTTTCATGGAATCGACGGCCGGGCAGCCGCGCAGGAGAAATGAAGGAACGGGTTCCGTTTCTGTCAGCGACGAGAGGCGTGGCGGTGACGCTCAGAGTGACCGACGGGGAGCGCGGCGAGTGGGCCGTGCTCCAGGTGACGGGCGAGATGGACCTGGTCACGTCGCCCGTGGTGCGCCAGGGGGTGCACGACGTGGTGGCCGACGGGCGTCACGATCTTGTCCTCGACCTCTCGGAGGTCTTCTTCTGCGACTCCAGCGGGGTGGGCGTGCTGATCGCGACCCGTCGTCTCATCCGCTCCTGCCAGGGACGTCTGCGGCTGATACTGCCCGCCCAGGGCGCGGAGGACGGTTCGCACGTCAACCGAGTCCTCGCCGCCCTCGGAGTGCGCCGCCTGTTCGACGTCTACCCGGACCTGGTCACCGCCCTCGACGAGGAGTCCCGCCCCATGTCCGCGTGACACGGCCCACTCCGCGGGACCGGAGTGCCACACAGTTGTCCCGGAATTCCCGCGGTCTTGGTACAAGCGTCGTTTTCCCGCTCCGGCGGGGCCCTCGGCGTCGTACGCTCCCTGCCAGATGCACCCGCAGTCCGGCTGAGAGTCCGGCTGAGATGTAAGGCGGTCCGAAAACACCATGGCCAGCACCGAGTACGAGCGGAGGATCGCCGCCCGGTTCTCCACGTTCGACCAGGACGGCAACGGCTACATCGACCGGGAGGACTTCAACGCGGCGGCCAAAGCGGTCCTCGCGGCATTCGGCAAGGCGGCCCGATCCGATCAGGGCCAGGCCCTCTACATCGGCGCCGAGGCCTTCTGGCAGGGCATGGCGGGTATAGCGGACCGGGACGGCGACCAGCGCATCACGCGCGCGGAGTTCGTCAACGGCGCCGTGAAGCGGCTGCACGACAACCCCGACCGTTTCGCCGAGATCGCCCGCCCCTTCCTGCACGCGGCCCTCGCGGTGGCGGACACGGACGGCGACGGCGCGGCCACGGTCGAGGAGACCGCCCGTGTCCTCAAGGCCCTGGGCGCCACCGAGGAGGTCGCCGCCTTCGCGGCCGGCGCCCTCGACACGGACACCGACGGCCGGATCGGCGAGACGGAGATCGTGACCGCGTTCGCCCGCTACTTCACGGTCCCCGAGTGAGACAGCCGGTCACGGGCCCCTGAGTGAGGCCCACTTGGGCGCACGTTCACGGCGTCGCGTGAGACGCACGTGCACGGCCGCCGGGTGAGCCTCACCCCGAAAAGCGCTCCCGCAGCTTGTACTTGAGCACCTTGCGCAGCGCCTCGTTGCGCGGAAGGGCGTCCACCACCTCCAGCTGTTCCGGCAGCTTGTGCACGGACAGCCCTTCCGCCCGCAGATACGACGTGACGGCCGCCAGCGTCAACTCCTCGGCCCCCGGCGGCTGTTCGATCACCGCGCAGACCCGCTCCCCGCGCTCGGCGTCCGGCAGCCCGACGACCGCCGCGTCGGCCACACCGGGGTGGGGGTGCAGCAGATCCTCTATCTCCTTGGCCGAGATGTTCTCGCCCTTGCGGATGATGATGTCCTTGAGCCGTCCGGTGAGGACGAGATGACCGCTCTCCGTCAGATGCCCGACGTCCCCGGTGACCAGGAACCCGTCCGCGTCGAAGGCCTCGGCGGTCTGCTCCGGGTTCAGATACCCCTGGCAGACGGCCTCCCCGCGCAGTCGTACGTCCCCGTCGACACCGTACGGAACCGGCCGTCCCGCGCCGTCCACCACACGTATCTCCATGCCCTCCGGCGGCCTGCCCTCGGTGGTCGCGAGGTTCTCGGCCGAGTCGTCCGGAGCGCCCATCGTGATCATCGGGACCTCGGTCATCCCGTAGCCGTGGGTGAGCTGCACGCCCATCTCGCGGACGACCGAGTGATAGACCTCGGGCGGCTTCGGCGCCCCGCCGCCGGCCAGCAGCCGCAGGGTCGGGATGACCGGCTCGCCCGGCTGTTTGCGCTGTTCGGTGAGGAACATGGAGTAGAAGGCGGTGGATCCGCCGGCCACCGTCACGCCGTGCCTGCGGTAGCCCTCCAGTGCGGCGGGCAGCGCGAAGTGCTCGAACAGCACGGCCGGGAAGCCGTACAGCAGCAGCATCACCGTGTAGTCGGGCCCGGCGATGTGCGCGTACGGGAAGGCCATCGAGCCCACGTCGTCGGCGGACAGACGCAGCGCGTGCGCCAGGCAGGAGCCGCCCGCGATCAGTGAACGGTCGGTGTGCAGCACGCCCTTGGGGTCGGAGGTGGTGCCCGAGGTCCAGTAGATCCAGCGCACCGAGGTGCCGTCGGCGGGCGGCGCGGGCAGCACCGAGGGGTCGCCGTCCGGCAGCCGGTCGTACGCCTCGAAGACGTTCTTGGCGCCGAGCCTTCGTGCCATCTCCGCGTGGTCGAAGCCGCGCCACTCGCCCGGTACGGCGAAGAACTCGGCCTTGGACTCCCGTAGCGCGAAGCCGACTTCGCGGTCGCGGTAGAAGGGGATCACCGGCGACTGCACGGCGCCCAGTCGGGCCAGCGCGAAGGACAGCACCGCGGTCTCGATGCGGGTGGGCAGCTGCCAGGCGACCACTGTGCCGGGCCGTACGCCCCTGTCGAACAGGCCTGCCGCGACCCGCTCGGCCCGGTCGCGCAGCTCGCCGAAGCTCAGCGCGCGGTCGTCCTGGAGCAGCACGGGACGGTCGGGGGTGAGGTCGGCGCGGCGGGTCACCAGCTCCCAGAGCGTGCGGGACCGGCCGAGGGCGTGCGCGGTGTCGTTCACTTCAACCCCCTGTAGCTGACGGGTAGTCAGATCGTGGGCAGAGCGTAGGGCTCGCCGCCTTGTCGGTCCAGGGGTGCGGGGATAGCCTGCTATCTGACGGGTCATCAGATATGACGGGTCGTCGGACACGGACCTCACGGTCACGGACCGCACGGTGGAGGGACCCATGACGGAACTGCCGCGGATCGTCAGCGTCGACGACCATGTGATCGAGCCCGCGCACCTCTTCGAGACCTGGCTGCCGAAGAAGTACCGGGACCGCGGGCCCAAACCGCTCACCGCGGGCATCGGTGAGCTCGCCTACATCGCCGGCAAGTACCGGATCACGATGGACCCCGAAGGACCGCCCACCGACTGGTGGATCTACGAGGACCTCAAGTTCCCGTACAAGCGCAACATCGCCGCCGTCGGCTTCGACCGCGACGAGATGACGCTGGAGGGCATCACGCGCGCGGAGATGCGGCGGGGCTGCTGGGACCCCAAGGAACGGCTCGCGGACATGGACCTCAACCACGTCGAGGCGTCCCTGTGCTTCCCCACCTTCCCGCGCTTCTGCGGACAGACCTTCGCGGAGGCGCACGACAAGGAGGTCGCGCTGGCCTGTGTGCGCGCCTACAACGACTGGATGGTCGAGGAGTGGTGCGGCGACAGCGGCGGCCGGCTCATCCCGCTCTGCCTGATCCCGCTCTGGGACATCGACCTGGCCGTCGCCGAGATCAGGCGGAACGCCGCCCGGGGCGTGAAGGCCGTGACCTTCTCGGAGATCCCCACCCACCTCGGGCTGCCGTCCATCCACTCCGGCTACTGGGACCCGTTCTTCGCCATCTGCCAGGAGACCGGCACGGTCGTGAACATGCACATCGGGTCGAGCAGCCAGATGCCGGCCGCCTCCCCGGACGCACCCCCGGCCGTACAGGCCTCGCTCAGCTTCAACAACGCCATGGCCTCGATGATGGACTTCCTGTTCTCCGGCGTGCTCGTGAAGCATCCCCGGCTCAAACTCGCCTACTCCGAGGGGCAGATGGGCTGGATCCCGTACGCCCTGGAGCGCGCCGACGACGTCTGGGAGGAGCACCGCGCCTGGGGCGGGGTCCGCGATCTGATCCCGGAGCCTCCGTCGACGTACTACTACCGGCAGATCTTCTGCTGCTTCTTCCGCGACAAGCACGGGGTGGCGTCCCTGGACGTGGTCGGCCGCGACAACGCCACCTTCGAGACCGACTACCCGCACGTCGACTCGACCTTCCCGCACACCAAGGAGGTCGCCCTCGACCATGTGAAGGGCCTCGACGACGAGACGATCCACAAGCTGATGCGCGGCAACGCGATCCGGATGCTCGACCTGGACCTCTAGTGGACCTGGCGTACACCCCCGAGGAGGAGGACTTCCGCGAGCGGCTGCGGGAGTGGCTCGCCAAGGTGCTCCCCGGGCTGCCCGCCAAACCGTCGCCCGACGACTGGCCCGGCAGGCGCGCGTACGACCTCGGCTGGCAGCGGATGCTGTACGACGCCGGGTACGCGGGCCTGCACTGGCCCGTCGACGCGGGCGGGCAGGGCGCGACCCCGACCCAGCACCTCATCTTCCTGGAGGAGACGGAAAAGGCGGGCGCACCCTACGTAGGGGCCAATTTCGTCGGGCTGCTGCACGCCGGGCCGACGATCGCCGCCGAGGGGACGGCCGAGCAGCGGGCGCGCTGGCTGCCGCCCGTGCTGCGCGGCGAGCAGGTCTGGTGCCAGGGATTCAGCGAACCGGACGCTGGCTCGGACCTCGCGGCTCTCCGCACGCGCGCGTGGCGGGACGGCGAGGACTACGTGGTGAACGGGTCCAAGATCTGGACCTCCCACGCGGAGGTCGCCGACTGGTGCGAGCTGCTGGTGCGGACGGACTCCGCGGCCCCCAAGCACCGCGGGATCAGCTGGCTCGCCATGCCGATGGACGCGCCCGGGATCACCGTCCGGCCGCTGCGCACCCTCGCCGGCTCCACCGAGTTCGCGGAGGTGTTCCTCGACGACGTGCGGATCCCGGTGGCCAACCGCGTCGGCGCCGAGAACGACGGCTGGCGCGTGACCATGGTGACCCTGTCCTACGAGCGCGGCACCGCTTTCGTCGGCGAGGTCGTCGCCTGCCGCCGCGTGCTGGGCGCGCTCGCCCGTGAGGCACGCGCGAACGGCCGCTGGGACGACGCCGTACTGCGTCGCCGGCTGGGCAGGCTCAACGCCGAGTTCCGCACGCTGTGGCGGCTCACGCAGTGGAACGTCAGCGAGTCGCAGACGACGGGGGGCGTGCCCGGCGTCGGCGGGTCCGTCTTCAAGCTGCGCTACTCGCACGCCCGCCAGGAGCTGTACGACGCCGCCGCCGAGGTGCTCGGTCCCGAGGCGCTCGACCTCGGGCGGGACTGGACCCTCGACCGGCTGTCGTCGCTGTCGTACACCATCGCGGCCGGCACCTCGCAGATCCAGATGAACATCGTGGCCGAGCGGATCCTGGGCCTGCCGAAGGGGCGGTGACACTCTCCGTGCACTTCCAACTCACCGATGACCAACGGGCCTTGAAGGCCGGCGTGCGCGAGCTGCTGGCGCGGCGCTTCGGGAGCGAGGTGCTGCGGGCCGCGGTGGACGGCGGCGGCCTGGACCGCGCGCTGTGGCGGGAGCTCGGTGCGGCCGGGTTCTTCGCCCTGCGGCTGCCGGAGGCCGACGGCGGAGTCGGACTCGGCCTTCCGGAGGCGGTGTTGGCCTTCGAGGAGGCCGGCCGGGCGCTGCTGCCCGGGCCGCTGGTCGCCACGCATCTGGCGGCCGGGACCGTGGCCGGCGCGGCGACCGGCGAGAGCGTCGTCACGGCCGTCCACGGCGGACTCGTGGAGTGGCTGGAGGCGGCGGACGTCGTACGCGGTGACATCGCCGGAGCGGCCCCGCTGCGGTCGGTGGACCCGCTGACCCCGCTGCACCGCGTGCCCCGCCCGGCCGCCGCGGACAGCGCCGATCCCGTTGCCGTGCTCCTCACCGCCGCCGAGCAGCTGGGCGGTGCGGCCCGCAGCTGCGAGCTGGCCGTGCAACACGCCCGGGCGCGCGAGCAGTTCGGACAGCCGATCGGGGCCTTCCAGGCGGTCAAGTACCTGTGCGCGCAGCTGCTGGTGCGGGTGGAGGTGGCGCGCGCGGCCGTCTACGCGGCCGCGGTGACCGCCGACCCGCTGGACATCGCCGCCGCCCGGCTGCTCGCCGACGAGGCCGCCGTACGCGGTGCCCGGGACTGCCTCCAGGTGCACGGCGGCATGGGCTTCACCTGGGAGTCCGAGGTGCATCTGCAGCTGAAACGGGCCTGGGTGCGTACACATCGTGCCGGAGAGGCAACACAGAGTGAGGAACTGTTGGCCGGGAATCTGCTGTCCGGATCGGGCCAGTGAGGCCCTGTGCAGGGGCCGGTAAGGGAAGTGCCCGGACGGATGTCGCGGATTGTGGCATACCGGAATTACGGAGCGTTGATATCGGGTTGTGTCCTACGTGTGACTTGTCACGGCCTGGAGTCGGCGCCGTGCTCCGGTACCTTGTGTGGGATGCGAGTGGTTCTGAGGCTGGACCATCCCGGTGGCGCCCACGAGGCGACGCCGGATCCGGCGATGCGTGCCGCTCGCAGGGCAGGACGGACCCCCGACCCTGCCTGTTCGACTCCCCGTAATGAGCGTCGCACAGTATGCCGTACGCGTACTCCTTCGCGCTGGAATATGCCCGAAGCGCTTGTTGGGGTGACTGTACGTCAACCATGCTGTCTCTCAAGGGAATCACGTTCCGTGACCCTGGTTCTGGCCATGCAGGCGATGGCCACGATCGTGGCCCTGGTGAGGCGCGAGGCGATGTGTCCGCCGGTTCGGATGGTGTGAGCGGTGCAGGTGCTTCAAGTGCAGCTGGAGATCCGGCCCGACCCCGCGGAAGTGGGGCGCGCCCGGAGGTGGGCCCGCTCGCGGCTCGCGGGGTCCGGGATAGGAGCCGACGAGCCGCTCGCCGAGACGCTGATCCTGCTCGTCTCCGAGCTGGTCACCAACGCGGTGGTGCACACCGGCTGTCCGGCCGTGCTGCGCCTCCAACTGCAGGGCGTGCGGGACGACTCCTCCGGTGCGCCCTCGGGCACGGTCCGCCTGGAGGTGGCCGACTCCAGTGACTGCCCTCCGGCGCCCCGGCACGCGCAGGGCGACGAGACCAACGGCCGCGGGCTCGAGCTGGTCGACGGTCTCGCCGACCGCTGGGGCTGGACCCCCGAGGGTCGCGGCAAGCGCATCTGGTGCGAGGTCGACCGCTGTACGTCGCCGGGTGTCACGCGGGCGGCCGCGTACCCGGCGTACGACGGACTCGCGTACGAGGCCGTGTAGCGGGCGGTGCCCCGGGTGGGACGGACCCCGTACGACCGGGGTCCGCTGACGCCACCGGCGTGGCTGGACGCGCCGGTTGCGGAGCGGTGCCGTGCATACATGCACGGGTTTCCGTTTCCGCGGCGTGAACCAAGGCCGAATGCGCCGTGCAGTGCTTCCATACGCGCCGTCACAAAGAGGGCTTACGTGATGAATCCCCGATCGGGTGTTGACGTGACGTGTCCGTTTGATCACGCTTGTGGACAGCGATTCGCCGCGAGGGGACGACGAGGGTTCCGGTGACGGGAGCCCTCGGCGAGTGCGGTTCGCGATTCGGCGTCGGCTCCTGAAGGGCCAAGAGGGAGCAGGACGGGGTACGCCGGAGGCGGATGGCGGCGCGCGGTGCCGTGCTCGGGGCGGGCAGTGGCGCGCCGCCAGCCGATTCTTGCCGAGTGGCCCCTGGAGTGGACCTCCTGGTGGTCGCTACAGCACGGCGACCGGAGCCACCGGGGTTCCCGTGCCGCCCACGAAGGGCTCGGGCATCGCCGACAGCAGGAAGCTGTAGCGCTTTTCTTCTCCACAGGCTGTGGACAATTCTTCGAGATTCCAGTTCTGGCCCTGCAACATCCCCATTTCGACCAGATCGAGCGCGTGCACAGGAAGCCACAAATTCTCTATTTCCGGAGGAAATATCTCAAAGGTGAGAGTGTCATTGGCGACCGCGGCGACATCGCGCGCGTGGAACCACTCGGGAGTGCGCACGGAGAGGCCCGGTGACGGGTAGCCGTACGCGTGCTTGTCGCCCGCCAGAAGGACCTGGAGCTGCCCGGTCCGCACCAGGACGATGTCGCCTGCGCGCACGCGCGTGCCCGCCAGTTCCTCGGCCGCGTCGAGGTCCTCGGGGGTCACGGCATGGCCGCCGTCGAGCCGGTGCTCGCCCCGTGCGCGCGCGACGTCGAGCAGGACGCCGCGCGAGACGATGTGCCGGGCCTTGTCGATCCCACTGAACTCGGCGCCGCCGTGGGCCGTGACGGTGCCGGCCGGACGGCCGTTGTAGAGCCTTCCCGAGTGGGAGACGTGGGTGAGCGCGTCCCAGTGAGTGGCCGCCTGGAGCCCCATGGTCACGGCGTCGTCGCTGCACGCGACGGTGCCGGGCCCGAACAGCTCCTGATTGATCTGCACCATCACGTGCAGGGGATTGACCCGCCCGGGGATCATCCCGGTCTGGACGCCGTCCTGCTGGAGGGGCAGCGCGAGGGGGACCCGGCGTCCGGTGCGGATGCCGGCGGCAGCCTCGCGCACCACCTCGTCGGTGATGAGGTTCAGGGTCCCGATCTCGTCGTCGGCCCCCCAACGCCCCCAGTTGTTCACGCGCTTGGCGATGTCGTGGAACTCGGCCGGCAGTGACATGAGTCCTCCCCGGGGCTTGTCTCCAGGTATCTGACGGGTCATAGAATCTAACGGACCGTCAGAAACCACGGGAAGGGGCCGGGCGTGGGGAACTTCTTGGCAGGCAAGGTCATCGCCGTGACGGGGGCGGGGCGGGGGATAGGCCGCGCCGTCGCGCTCGCCGCGGCGGCCGAAGGGGCACGCGTCGTCGTCAACGACTACGGGGTGTCCATCGAGGGCGCCGAGCCGACCAGTTCGATCGCCGACGCGGTGGTGAAGGAGATCGAGGCGGCGGGCGGGGACGCGGTCGCGGTGGCCGACGACATCTCGACGATGGCGGGCGGGCAGCGGGTGGTCGACGCGGCCCTGACGTCGTACGGGCGGATCGACGGAGTCGTGTGCGTGGCGGGGATCCTGCGCGAGCGGATGCTCTTCAACATGTCCGAGCAGGAGTGGGATCCGGTGGTCGCCACGCATCTGAAGGGCACGTTCACCGTCTTCCGCGCGGCCTCGGCCGTGATGCGCAAGCAGGGCTCCGGCACCCTGATCGGCTTCACCAGCGGCAACCACCAGGGGTCCGTCGCACAGGCCAACTACAGTGCGGCCAAGGGCGGGATCATCTCGCTGGTCCGCAGCGCGGCGCTGGGTCTGCACAAGTACGGGGTCACGGCGAACGCGGTCGCGCCGGTCGCGCGTACCCGGATGTCCGCCAACGTCCCGATGGAGCTGGCCGAGATCGGTGAGCCGGAGGACGTGGCCGCGCTGGTCGTGTACCTCCTGTCCGAGCGCGCCCGGGAGGAGCGGATCACCGGGCAGGTCTATACGATCGCCGGCCCCAAGATCGCGGTCTGGGCCCAGCCGAGGGAGCTGCGGGCCGGTTACGCCGAGGGCTCCTGGACGCCGGAGAAGATCGCCGACTTCCTCCCGGGGACGGTCGGCGTGGACCCGATGCCGCTGCTGGAACGGGTGGAGGCGATGGCGCGGGCGGCGGCGGAGAAGGGGCGCCCGAACGCCTAGTCCCGCGGTTGCCGTCGCGGGCGGGCATTTTCCGGCGGCGGGGTGGCGGGGTGGCGGGGTCGCGGTGGCTGTCGCGGGCGCCGGGGTCGTCGTCCCGCCTCCGTCGGCTGTCAGGGGCCGCCGCGCACCGGACCCGGTGGCCCGCCCCGCACCGGCCCGAGCGCCGTCGGGCAGCAGATGTGAGCGTGAACCCAGCCAACGTAAGGCGGTCACCGTGGAGTTCGGGTTCGGAGCAGAGGACGAGGCCTTCCGGGAAGAGGTGCGCGCCTGGCTCGCTGCGCGTCCCGAAGGGACGCCGTCCCGCCGGGCGTGGGAGCGGGAGCTGGGCGCGGCCGGCTGGATCGGCCTCGGCTGGAGCGAGGACGGCTACGGCAACCGGACCGCGAGCCTGACCCAACAGGTTGTCTGGGCGGAGGAGTACGCCCGCGCCAAGGCCCCCACCCGCACCGGCCACATCGGCGAGAACCTCCTCGCGCCCACGCTGCTGGCCCACGGCACCCCCGCGCAGAAGCAGCGGTTCCTGCCTCCCGTCGCGCGCGGCGAGGAACTCTGGTGCCAGGGCTACAGCGAACCGGGCGCGGGCTCGGACCTGGCCGGCGTCCGTACAACCGCCGTACTGGACAGTGGACTTGAGTCCTCGGGCTCGTACCGCGTCACCGGACAGAAGATCTGGACCTCCCTCGCGCGCGAGGCGGACTGGTGCTTCGTCCTCGCCCGTACGCGGCCCGGCTCGACCCGCCACCACGGCCTGACGTTCCTCCTGGTCCCCATGGACCAGCCGGGCCGCATCGAGGTCCGCCCGATCCGGCAGCTCACCGGGACCAGCGAGTTCAACGAGGTCTTCTTCGACGGCGCGGTGGCGCGCGCCGAGCATGTCGTCGGCGGCGAGGGGAACGGCTGGCGCGTGGCGATGAGCCTCCTCGGCTTCGAGCGGGGTGTCTCGACGCTGGCCCAACAGATCGGGTTCGCCGAGGAGTTGGGGCGCGTGATCGAAACGGCCGTCGCCACGGGCGCGGTCGCCGATCCCGTCGTACGGGACCAACTCGTACAGCAGTGGGCTCAGCTGCGCGCGATGCGCTGGAACGCCCTGCGCACCCTGGGGGGCGCGGGCGACCTCGAGGGCGCTCCGAGCGTGGCCAAGCTGTTGTGGGGCCGGTGGCATCAGCGGCTCGGCGAGCTGGCCATGCGGGTGCGCGGGGCCGCGGCGGCGGTCGGGCCCACGGACTGGTCGCCGTCCGCACCGTACGAACTCGACGCGTTCCAGCACCTGTTCCTCTTCGGCCGGGCCGACACCATCTACGGCGGTTCGGACGAGATCCAGCGCACGATCATCGCCGAGCGGGTGCTCGGCCTGCCGAAGGAGCCCAGGGGATGACCACGGGACAGCCAGGGACCAGAGGGGAGCCGGCGCGATGCGAGGTGTGATCTTCGACGGGAAGCAGACCCGGGTCGTGGACGATCTGGAGATACGGGATCCAGGACCCGGCGAGGTGCTGGTCGCGATCTCCGCGGCCGGGCTCTGCCACAGCGATCTGTCAGTGGTGGACGGGACCATACCTTTCCCCGTTCCCGTGGTGCTCGGACACGAGGGCGCGGGTGTCGTGGAGGCGGTCGGCGCGGGCGTCGTCCATGTCCGGCCGGGTGACCATGTCGCGCTCTCCACGCTCGCCAACTGCGGTGCGTGCGCGCAGTGCGACCGGGGGCGGCCGACCATGTGCCGCAAGGCGATCGGGATGCCGCAGCAGCCGTTCAGCCGGGAGGGCCGCACGCTCTACCAGTTCGCGTCCAACTCGGCCTTCGCGGAACGCACGGTGGTGAAGGCGGTGCAGGCGGTCAAGATCCCCAAGGACATTCCGCTGCCGTCGGCCGCGCTGATCGGATGCGGTGTGCTGACCGGTGTGGGCGCCGTGCTGAACCGGGCGCGGGTGGACCACGGGGACCGTGTGCTGGTCATCGGGACGGGCGGCATCGGGCTCAACGTCATCCAGGGCGCGCGGCTCGCGGGCGCCCTGACGATCGTGGCGGTGGACGCGAACCCGGCGAAGGAGGCGGTGGCCCGCCAGTTCGGCGCCACGCACTTCCTCACGTCGACGGAGGGGGTGCGGGACATCCTGCCCACCGGGGCCGACCACGCCTTCGAGTGCGTCGGCCGTGTCGAACTCGTCCGCCAGGCCGTCGATCTGCTCGACCGGCACGGCCAGGCGATCCTCCTGGGTGTCCCGCCGGCGACCGCCGAGGCGTCCTTCCTCGTCTCCTCGATGTACCTGGACAAGTCGATCCTCGGCTGCCGCTACGGCTCCTCGCGACCGCAGCGGGACATCGCCCTGTACGCCGAGCTGTACCGGGACGGACGGCTGCTGCTCGACGAGCTGGTGACCGAGACGTATCCGATCGAGGACTTCGAGAAGGCGGCGGACGACGCGCATCAGGGGAGGGTGGCGCGGGCGGTGCTGACGTTCTAGAGCGCACGGTCCCCGGGTCCTCGGGGGCACGGAGGACGTGGTTGTCCACAGGGCGGGAAATCTCCTGGGGCACTGTCGGTGGCGTCCCCTAACGTCGTCGCATGAGTTATCGAGACATCGCCTCCAAGCAGGTGCTGACCTGGGCCGTCGTGGCCGTCGGCGCTCGGATGCCGGTGGCCATGGCGCCGTTGGCCCTGGTCTTCCTGGCCCGCGAGCGCCCGGGTGGCTATGCGCTGGGAGCGATCCTCGCGGCCGCGTACGTCGTCGGCGAGATCGTCGGCGCACCGCTGCTGGGGATGCGCATGCGGCCCGAGCGGGCCAGGGCGCAGATGGCGGTGGGGCTCGCCGCCGGTGCCGTCGCCTTCGCGGTTCTCGGCGCGTTTCCGGGCGCGCACGCGGTGGTTCTCGCCGCGTTCGCGTTCCTCGCCGGCGCCGCGCCCGCCGCGACCCCGGGCGGCCTGCGCACGCTGCTCACCGGCATCGTCCCGCAGAGTGCCGTCGCCCAGGCGCTCTCGGCCGAGTCGATGCTGATATCCGGGATATGGGCGCTGTCCCCGGCCGCGGTCACCGGCCTCGCGCTCGGCCTCGCCCCCAGGCTCCCGCTGCTGCTCGCCGCCGCCCTGATGGGCGCGTCCGTCGCGGGCCTGTGGCTGCTGCCGGCGGGCTGGGAGGCGGACGTGACGGACCGCGGCGGTGTCTCGATGCCGCGCATCCTGGCCCGCGCCTGGCCGGCGTACGTCATGGGCGCCGCGAGTCTCTCGCTGCTCGCCCTCGCCGAACTCGTCCTGCCCGCCCTGCTGGAGCAGCGCGCCATCGGCGTCGGCTGGTCGGGGCCGCTGCTCACCGGGTTCGCGCTCGGCTCCGGCCTGGGCGCGTTCGTGTACGGGCTGCGCTCCTGGCCGGGGCGGCTGCGCACCCGGAGCGTGGTGCTGATGTGCGGGGTCTCGGCCTGCGTGGCGCTGGTCGCGCTGATACCGGCCACCGGCTGGATCGCGACCGCCCTCGTCGTCGCGGGCGTGCTCCAGGCCGGCGCGATGCTCACCCGCAATCTGTCCCTGCGCGAAGCGCTTCCGCCGAGTGCGCTGGCCGCCGGCTATTCGGTGATGTACGCGGCCGTCGGTGTGGGGTACGCGGCGACGGGCTCGCTCGCCGGCGCCCTGCTGCACTTCGTCGCGCCCTCCACGGCGATCCTCGCCGGGGTCGGACTGACGCTGCTGCTCACGGCGGTGGGTGCGGTGGGGGAGAGCCACCGCACCTCGGGCGGCGGATCGCCCTCAACTCACGCTTCCGGCACGGGAGTCGCCGCGGTGGCCGGCGGCACCGGCCCGGGTGCCGTTCCCGGCCCGGAAGGTGCGCCGGTAAGCGGTGGGGGTGACGCCGAGGCCGGCCTGTAGGTGCTGGCGCATCGACTGGGCGGTGCCGAAGCCGGCGTCCCGGGCCACCTGGTCTATCGACAGGTCGCTGGACTCCAGCAGGTGCCGGGCCCGTTCGACGCGCTGCTGGGTGAGCCACTGCCCGGGGCTGATGCCGGCCTCCTCCCGGAAGCGGCGCGTGAAGGTGCGTACGGACATGGCCTCCTGCTCGGCCATGTCGCGCAGCTGGATCGGTTCGTGCAGGCGGCCCAGCGCCCAGGCGCGGGCGGCGGTGGTGGTCGCCACCTGCGGCTCGGGCACCGGCCGGTGGATGTACTGCGCCTGTCCGCCGTCGCGGTGCGGGGGTACGACGGTGCGGCGGGCCACGTCGTTGGCGACGCCGGTGCCGTGGTCACGGCGTACGAGATGGATGCACAGGTCGATCCCGGCGGCGACGCCGGCGGAGGTGAGGACGTCGCCGTCGTCGACGAAGAGGACGTCCGGGTCCACCTTGATCTTCGGGAAGAGCCGCTGGAAGTGCTCGGCGGAGGCCCAGTGGGTGGTGGCGGGGCGGCCGTCGAGATAGCCGGCGGCGGCGAGCACGTATCCGCCGGTGCAGATGGAGACGAGCCGGGTGCCGGGCCGGATGTGGGCGAGGGCGGCGGCCAGCTCGGGGGTGAGGACGCCCTCCTCGTGGACGGGGCCGAGTTCGTACGAGGCGGGTACGACGACGGTGTCGGCGGTGGCCAGCGTCTCCGGCCCGCTGCGGACGAGTACGGCGAAGTCGGCGTCCGTGTCGACCGGGCCCGGCGGGCGGATCGAGCAGGTCACGACCTCGTACAGCATGTTTCCCTCGGCGTCCCTGGCGCGTCCGAAGATCCGCTGCGGGATGCCGAGCTCGAAGGGCAGCAGCCCGTCGAGGGCGAGCACGACGACGCGGTGCCGGCGGGGGGCGGTTTCCGAAGGGCGGGTCATGGCCCGATTCTAGCGAATGCTGTCCTTCCGGCCACTCGTTCGCGGAAGCCGCAGGCCCGAGGCTCTATGACGTGACCCAGACAACCGAAGCCATCACCGCCGGAGAGGCAGCCGGACCCGCGCCGTCCCGTCGCGTACGTGTCCACCGCGCGTGGTTCGTCGCCGCCGTGGCCTTCGTGACGATCATCGGGGCGGCCGCCTTCCGCTCGCTGCCGAGCCTGCTGTTCGACCCGCTGCAGGACGAGTTCCACTGGTCGCGCGGCACGATCGGGGCGGCGGTCTCGATCAACCTCGTGCTGTACGGGCTCACCGCGCCGTTCGCCGCCGCGCTGATGGACCGCTTCGGCATCCGCCGGGTGGTCGCGGTCGCCCTGATGGTGATCGCGATCGGCTCCGGACTGACCGTCTGGATGACGGCGGCCTGGCAACTGCTGCTCTGCTGGGGCCTGTTGGTGGGAATCGGTTCGGGCTCGATGGCGCTCGCCTTCGCGGCGACGGTCACCAACCGCTGGTTCACCGCGCGCCGCGGCCTGGTCACCGGCCTGCTCACCGCCGCCTCCGCCTCGGGTCAGCTGATCTTCCTTCCCGTCCTCTCCTGGATCGTGACGCACCACAGCTGGCGCCCCGCCGCCGTGACGGTGGCCCTCGCCGCCCTCGCGGTCGTCCCCTTCGTCTGGCTGCTGCTGCGCGACCACCCGGCGGACGTGGGCCTGAAGCCGTACGGGGCAACGGAGTTCGTGCCGAAGCCCGCGCCGGCGCAGGGGGCCGCCCGCCGGACGCTGAAGGTGCTGTCCTCCGCCGTCCGCACCGGGCCCTTCTGGCTGCTGGCCGGTTCCTTCGCGATCTGCGGGGCGTCGACCAACGGCCTGGTCCAGACCCACTTCGTGCCCGCGGCCCACGACCACGGGATGCCGATCACGGCTGCTGCCTCGCTGCTCGCGGTCATCGGCGTCTTCGACGTGGTCGGCACGGTGGCCTCCGGCTGGTTCACCGACCGCTTCGAACCGCGCCGGCTGCTGGCGGTCTACTACGCGCTGCGCGGCATCTCGCTCCTGTTCCTGCCGATGCTGCTGGTCACGCCGTCGGTGCATCCCCCGATGATCTTCTTCATCGTCTTCTACGGCCTCGACTGGGTCGCCACCGTGCCGCCCACCATCGCCCTGTGCCGCGAGCTGTACGGCGAGGACAGCGCCATCGTCTTCGGCTGGGTCCTCGCCTCCCACCAGGTCGGTGCCGCCCTCGTCGCCTTCCTCGGCGGTGTCGCGCGCGACACCTTCGGCGAGTACGACGTGGTCTGGTACGCCAGCGGGGCGCTGTGCGCGGTGGCGGCGCTGATGGTGCTGGTGATCCGGCGGCGGCCGGTGCGGGTGGGCGCCGCCCTGGCCTGAGGCGGCCCGGGGTCCGGAGGGGCGCCGGAGGAGACGCCCCCGGGACCCCGGAGGAACGCTAGAGGAAGCGTCCCCGGTGGAAGAGCAGGGGCGCCGCGTCGTCGGCGGACGTGCCGAGCGCGTCCACCCGGCCCACCACGATGAGGTGGTCGCCGCCCGTGTGGACGGCGTGGATCGTGCAGTCGATCCAGGCGAGGGCGCCCGCCAGCCGGGGGGAGCCGGAGGCGGGTGCGGCGTCGTACACGACGCCGGCGAACTTGTCCGAGCCGCTCACCGCGAAGCCCCGGCACAGCTCGCCCTGGTGCGCTCCCAGCACGTTCACGCAGAAGACGCCCGCACGGGCGATCCGCGGCCAGGTCGTCGACGTACGGCCGACCATGAACGCGATCAGCGGCGGGTCGAGGGAGAGCGACGAGAAGGACTGACAGGCGAAGCCGGCGGGGGTGCCGGGTGCGTCCGTGTCTTCGGCTCCGGGGGCGGCTGCCGGTGCGGTGATCACGGTGACGCCCGTCGCGAAGCTGCCCATCACCCGCCGGAACTCGCCCTGGTCGAGGGGTGCTCGCTCGTCGTCGCCGACCGCGCGCAACTCCGGTCGCGGCAACGCCTCGACGGGCCCCGCGACGGTGGGGGCCCCGGCCGACCTGAGATACCGGACGGCGGCGGCCGCCATCCCTGCGTGTCCCATCACATCCCCCATTGAAGCTGACGGGGCGTCAGCTGGGAAGGGGTCGGGCGCTCGGAGCCGGCACGGGGCCCTTGCCGCGGGCGTCCGGCGGCCTGCGCGTATGTTCGCCCCATGGGGTGGGCAGACAAGGTGCGCCGGCGCCGGCGTGAGGGGTTGAACCGGGCGGACAGCGACGTCAACGGGGCCGCCGCGGTCTGGGCCGCGCAGCTTCCGGTGTTCCTAGCGATCTACGTCGTCTCGACCTTCGACGACAATCCCTACGGCTCGGGGTACGGGGGCGCGTTCGGCCTGATGTGCGTGCTGGTGTTCGCGCCGCCGGTCCTCGCCGTCGGCGGTGTGCTGCACGCCGTCACGCACGCGATGCCCGCCGCCGTGCTCGCCCGTCTCGTGGTACGACGCGCGGGTGGCCCCGAGTGGGCCTGGCACCTGGTGTTCGTCCTCGTGCTCGGTGCGGGGTGGGCTGCGGCCGGTGTCGTACTCGTGCACTGGTCGTTCACCGGCGCGGCCACGCTGATCGTGGGAGCGGGCGTGCTGCCCGCGCTGGGCATCGCCCACGTCCGCCGACGGGCCCGGCTCACCGGGACGGCGATGCGCGGCCGGAGCATCTGGCTCCGCTCGGCGCTCGGTGCCGTCTGCCTGGGAGTTCTGGTCCTCGTCACGGGCTCGGTGGCCGTCGCCACGGGCCTCATCGACGCGTACGAGCCTCCGCGACTGTCCGCCGATCGGCTGGCCGGAGTCTGGAACGGCGACGACGGCGCCGAACTGCGGCTCCGGCCGGGGGGACGAGCCGAACTCACCGCGGTGCCCGCACAACCTGAGTCCGAGTACGACGGGACCAGGGACTTCCTGCTGTGCGACGGGACAGGCAGCTGGCTCCTCGACCGGGACGGCGACCGGGAGGACGCGGGGGACGGCGACCGCGAGGGGGACGCCGAGGTGCCGGACGGTGTCGCCGTCCGCCTCGGCGGCTGCGGTGACGAGACGTTCTGGACGATCGGCGGCACGGCGGACAGGCCGGAGCTCTACGTCCGCTTCGGGGACCCGGACGACGGGGATCTGCGCGTCCTGACTCAGCGTCCCCGGTAGTGCGGGCTCCTGCGTTCCACGAAGCTGCTGACGCCTTCGTCGGCGTCCGACGTCGTCATGTTGATCTCCTGGGCGGCGGCCTCGGCGGCGAAGGCGGTGGTGCGGTCGGTGTCGAGGGAGGCGTTGACCAGCTGCTTGGTGAGGGCGAGGGCACGGGTCGGTCCGGTCGCGAGGCGCTCGGACCACGCCCGGGCCGTCTTCTCCAGGTCCTCCGGGGGGACGACGCGATTGACGAGCCCGAGCCGTTCGGCCTCCGGGGCGGTCAGCGCGTCGCCGAAGAACATCAGCTCCTTCGCCCGCTGCGGCCCGACCAGGCGCGGGAGCAGATAGGCGCCGCCGCCGTCCGGGACCAGACCGCGGCGCACGAACACCTCGATGAACTTGGCGGATTCGGCCGCGAGGACCAGATCGCAGGCGAACGCGAGATGGGCGCCGATACCGGCCGCGGTGCCGTTCACCGCGGCGATCACCGGCTTCTCGCAGTCCAGGACGGCGGAGATCAGGCGCTGGGCGCCGAGACGGATGGTGCGGGCGACGTCTCCGGGCACGCGGGCGCCGGGGCCGGCGGGGGGTGCGGAGGCTGGGCCGCCGGTTCCCGTGCCGGTGGCGGAGGCGGTTCCCGTGCCGGTGCCGGTGCCGGTGCCGGTGCCTGTGGCGGTTCCCGTGCCGGTGCCGGTGCCGGTGCCGGTGGCGCGGTTGCCGGGTGCGGGTGCGCTGCGGAGGTCCGCGCCCGCGCAGAAGCCGCGGCCCGTCGCCGTGATGACGACCGCGCGTACGCCGGGGTCGGCGGACGCCTCCGCGAGCAGGGCGATCACCCGTTCCCGCTGGTCCCAGGTGACGGCGTTCATCGCCTCCGGCCGGTTCAGGGTGATCCACGAGACGGCGTTGTCAGTGGCGTGCAGTACCAATGAGTCGAGGGATTTCTCCGGGGCCTGGGGGACAGGGCCCGGAGAGCCGTCGGGGGACTCACGGGGGGAGTCGGACATGGGGATGCTCCGTTTCGTACGGGGAGTGGGGTGGCTGCTGTGGGCCCGGCTGCGCCGGCTACCGGCACACCGCCAGCGCGTCCAGAGCCACCGCGCCCTGCCCCCGGGGCAGCACCATCAGCGGGTTGATGTCCAACTCCGCCATGTCGTCGCCGAGTTCCAGGGCCATCCGCTGCACCCGGAGGATCACCTCGACCAGCGCGTCCACGTCCACCGGCGGCCCCCCGCGCACCCCGTCGAGAAGCGGCCGCCCCCGCAGCTCGTCCAGCATGCCGCGCGCCTGGTCCTCGCCGAACGGCGGTACGCGCACGGCCACGTCGCGCAACACCTCGACGAGGACGCCACCGAGCCCGACGGTCACGGTCGGCCCGAAGAGCGGGTCATGGGTGACGCCCACGACCATCTCGACGCCCCGCTCGACCATCTGGCACACCAGCACCCCGTCGAGCGAGATCCCTTCGTAGCGCGCGATGTCGGTGAGCTCCCGGTAGGCGTCCCTGACCTGGCTCGCGGAGGTCAGCTCCACCTTCACCAGGCCGAGTTCGGTCTTGTGGGCGATCTGCGCGCCCGACGCCTTCATCACGACGGGGTAGCCGACCTGGCTCGCCGCCCGTACGGCCGCCGCCGCGCTGGTCACCAACTGCTCGCGCGGCACGCGGATGCCGTACGCCCGCAGCAGCTGTTTCGCGGCGTGCTCGCTCAGCTGGTGGCCGGGCCGCATCAGCGCCTGCGCCTTGCGGAAGGAGGGCGAGGGCAGACGGGGCGCCTCGTCGAAGGGGGAGCGGTAGGCGGCGACGAACCGGTGGTGCTCCAGATAGGCGCGGACGGCCGTGATGCAGTTGGCGAACGTCCGGAAGGTGGCGACCCGCGACGACCCGAGCAGCGTCTCGCGGTACGCGGACTCCGTGCCGACCGGCGAGCCCCACACCACGCACACCAGCTTGTCCGTCTGTTCCGCCGCGTCCACCAGATCCTGCGCGAGCTTGTCGCTCATCGGCGGGAAAGGGCCGGTGATGGGGCAGATCAGCACCCCGACCGCAGGGTCGGCGAGAATCGCGTCGATGATCTTCCGGCCGCGCCAGTCGCCCACCGGGTGACCCCCGTTGTCGACGGGATTGGCGACGTTCAGGTACTCCGGGATCCACTCGTGCAGCTCCGCCTGCTTGGCGGCGGACAGCGTGGGCAGCGACAGCCCGGCCCCGGTCGCCAGATCCGAGAAGTGCGCGCCCGTGCCGCCCGAGATCGAATAGACGACGACCCCGTCGGCCCGCGGGGCGCGAGCCCGGGCCAACAGGGCCGCGGTGTCCTGGAGTTCGTCGAGTCCGTCCACGCGGATCACGCCGTACTGCCGCATCGCCGCGTCCACCACCGAGTCCGCGCCGGTCAGTTTGCCGGTGTGTGAGGCGGCGGTGCGGGCGCCGGTCTCGGTGCGGCCGACCTTCACCGCGACGACCGGCACCCCGCGCCGGGCGGCCCGGTCGGCGGCGAGCAGAAAGGAGCGGCCGTCCTTCATCCCCTCGACGTAACAGGCGATGGCACCGACCTCGGGCCGCTCGGAGAAGTAGGAGATGAAGTCGGCGGTCTCCAGATCGGCCTCGTTGCCGGTCGGTGCCCAGTGGGAGAGGCGGATGCCCAGTTCCTGGAGGGCGAACACCGGCCGGCCCTGGTGCCCGGACTGGGTGATGAGGGCGATCGCGGGCCCGTCGAGATCGTCACGGAACTTCTCGAAGGCGTTGAGATTGGTGTTCGGGCCGAGCAGTCGCAGCCCGGACCGGGCGACGGCGCCGGCCAGCCGGGCCTGGGCGGCAGCGCCCTCCGCCCCGGTCTCGGCGAACCCGGAGGCGAAGGCGACGGCGAACTTCACCTTGGCCTCGGCCAGTTCCTCGATCACGGGAAGGGGGTCGGCGACCAGGAGCACGGCCAGATCCACCTGCTCGGGCAGGTCGGCGACGGAGGGGGAGCAGGGGATGCCGAAGACCGACTGACGGGTGGGGTGCACGGGGTGCAGCCGCGCGCCGACCCGCTCGGCCCACGCGACCAGCTGCCGGGTGATCCCGGTGTTCGGCCGGCCCTCGGCGTCCGAGGCGCCGATCACGGCGACGGACTCGGGACGGAAGAAGCGGTCGAGATCGGGTACGGGGGCGTACAGCGGACGGCCGCTGACGTCCAGGTCGTCGACCTCGGCGGGCCTGCCGTGGACGACCGGTGAGGGTTGCTCGCCGCAGGCGATGACCCGGGCCCGGCGGGAGTCGGTGGTGAGGGTGCCGTGGGTTGATCCAAGCATCGGTCCGCCCGCTCCTGTGTGACAGCCAATTAACTGACGCAGTGTCAGATTACTTAACTGACGCCGTGTCAGGAACCGTTGTGCACGCAAAGGCTGTGCGCGAGGCGGGTGTTCGTGGCTTCCCAGCGCCGACGCCCGGTTCTCGGCGGAGGCGTCCAGCGGCCGCCCGCAGTCTCAGGTGTACCCGTGAGAGCGGTGGCCTGACCCTCCGGCGTCCGCTGAGATCGGGGGCCTTCACGTGCCCGACTTCCTGCTACCGACCGCATCGGGACCAGTGGTCGTGGAGGTGGAGCCGGCTCATCCTCCGGACGCTCCGGTACCTCCGTTGCGGCGGCGGCCGGCCGTGTTGGGCGCCCGGACGCCTTCGCTCACGAGGTGCCGCCGCCCTCGGTGCACAGCGCGTTGTCGATCAGGGCGGCGGCCGCGTTCTCCTGGGCCAGGATGTGCTCCGCGGTGTCGCCGCGCGCCTCGGACATGGAGACCACGGCGCTTTGCCGGCCGTCGTCGGTGACACCGTTGAGGGTGATGTAGCCGCCGTCCCCGCCCTCATGGCTCCAGTAGGTTCCTCCGCAGGTCAGGGGGCGTTCGACCAGGCCGAGCCCGTATCGGCCGCCGGGCCACAGCTGTTGGACCTCCGCGCTCACGGGGACGGTCTGCTTCATCTCGGCGAGCTGCCGCGGCGGCAGCAGCCGGCCCGCGAGCAGCGCGCGGAGGAAGCGGTTCTCGTCCCGCGTGGTCGTGGCGAACGAGGTCTCGTGGTCCACCGCGACCTGATCGGTGACGTCCACCAGGGAGCCGGGGCCGAAAAGCTGGTAGGCCCGGGCGTGCGGCCGGGGCAGAGTGGAGGAGGTGCCGGTCCATCGGGTCCGGTCGAGGCCGAGCGGGCGCAGGACGCGGTCTTCGATCTCCTGGTGGGCGGGGCGACCGGTGACCCGCTGGATGATCATGCCGAGCGCGACGTAGCCGGGGTTGGAGTACGCCCAGCCCTCGCCGGGCGGGAAGTCCGGCGCGTAGGCCATGGCGCGGGCCACCAACTGCTCGGGGCTGTAGACGTCGTGGCGCTGCTGGTAGTACTCCTCCGCCGTGGTGTATCCGGGCCCGGCGTTGTGGATGCCGCTGGTGTGCTGGAGCAGCCGGCGGATGGTGATCCGGCCGCCGTCGTTGCCGTTGCCCCGCACCACTCCGGGCAGCCAGTGGTCGACGGTGTCGTCCAGGGACAGCCCGCCCTCGGCCTCCAGTTGGAGGACCACGGTGGCGACCAGCGTCTTGGCCGTGCTGGCCATGCGGAAGTAGCCGTCGGATGAGACCGGATGGCCGGTGCGCAGGTCGGCCGTGCCGCTGGTGGCGACGGACTGCCGTCCGTCAGGTGCGACCGCGCGGGCCTGTACGCCGCTGACACCGAGGGCGTGGATCGCCTCGGTGTCCCGGCGCAACTGGTCCCCGGCGGAGTCACCCGCGGGCCGGGCCACGGCGGTGGCCGTCTCGGCGGCGAGCAGCACGGCGGTGGCCAGTACCACGGCGAGGCGCGTGCGCGAAGTCGAAGGCATGGCCAAACGCTAGGTCCGCACCGGGGCGGAGGCGATCCGGTGCACCCCAGGATCGGGAGGGGGATATCCCCCGGCACGAGCTCGACGGGTGCCGCATCGCTGACAGCAGGAGGGTGTCGAGGTGGCGGCGCCCGCGGGCGAGGCCCAAGACGAACGGCCCGGGCGCCGAAGCCCCGGGCGCCGAAGAGATGGTGACCGTCGTGGGAGGAACGTTTCTCAGTCGGCGGCGCGGGTTCGGGCCGCCTCGCGGGACACGGCCTTGGCGATCTTCTCGGCGTCGAGGGCCAGTTCGCGGAACATGCCGCTGATCGGGTTGGTGAAGCCGGTGAAGTACAGGCCGGGCGCGTCCTTCGGGGTGTGCGCGCCGTGCACGACGGGACGTCCCCGCTCGTCCAGTACGCCGAGGTGCCCGACGATGCCCTCCAGCGCGCGGACGTAACCGGTCGCGGCGATCACGGCGTCCGGGCCCACCCGGCTCCCGTCGGCGAGGACGACCTTGCCGTCCTCGAAGGAGTCGACGGCGGCGACGATCTCGACCTTGCCCTTGCGCACAGCGTCGATGAGGCCCACGTCCTGGACCGGGATCGACCCCTCGTTCACCCGGGAGTAGAGGCCGGTGTCGGGGCGGGGCAGCCCCTGGGCGGAGAGGTCGGGGACGCTCAGCCTGGCCATCGGCCCGGCGAGGCGGTCGACGACGCCGACCGGCAGTCGTCGTACGACGATGCCCGTGAACTGGGCGGCCCAGCCGGCCGTCGAGCGGCGCACGATGTGCGGCGCCGTGCGCACCGCGAGCCGGACCCGCGAGGCGCCACCCTCGACCAGGTCGACGGCGATCTCCGCGCCCGTGTTGCCGACGCCGACGACGAGTACGTCGCGGCCGGTGTAGGGGGCCGGGTTGCGGTAGTCGCCGGCGTGCAGGAGTTCGCCGGTGTAGCTGTCGCGGCCGGGCCAGTCGGGGACGTGGGGCGTGTGGTTGTAGCCGGTGGCGACGACCACCGCTCTGCCGGTCAGCTCGCGGCCGCCGGTGGCGTGCAGCAGCCAGTCGTCGCCGGACCGTTCGACGCGGGAGACCTCGACGCCGGTGACGATCTCCAGCTCGTGGTGCTCGGCGTACTTCTCCAGGTAGCGCACCACGTCGTCCCGCGACACCCAGCGCCCGAAGGAGCGTGGCATCGGCAGTCCGGGCAGGGCGGACAGCCGCCGTGTGGTGTGCAGCCGCAGCCGGTCGTAGTGGCGCCGCCAGGACGCGCCGACCTTGTCGGACCTCTCCAGTACGACAGCCCGTACGCCCCTGGAACGCAGCGCGTACGCCACGGCGAGTCCGCCCGGGCCGCCACCGATCACGTACACGGGGCGGTCTTCGTGGGACGGCACCACGCGGGGTGTCGAGGAGGAAGTCGAATGGGCCATGAGCTGAGCGTAATCACACCATCACTTGATGGGTCTCGGTCAAGACCGGAATCGGTTGCGAATCGATCACGGCTGTAGGAGGGATGGGTGGAGCCCGTGACGTAGGTCACTTGGTTGTGGCGGTGGCGTGCGGACGGGGCAACCGGGCGCGTACGACGCGGAGTCGGCCCTGGTGCGCGGGCCGGGCCGGTCTCGTACGCCTCCTGCGTCGACACCCTCGCCGCGTACGGAGTCTGCCCTGACGTGTGGGCCGGTTCCGCCTCGTACGCCTCTTGCGCCGGCGCCCTCCGTGCGCTGAACTGACGTACCGTCAGAAACTGATTCGAAGGCGTGGGCATCCATGGACACGATCTGGCTCACCGGCGCGGAATGGCTCGCCGTGCTCCGTATCGGCCTCGGACTGTGGTGGCTGGAGAGCTGGCGGCACAAGGACAAGAAAGCCTGGTTCGAGCGGGGGACCGGGATCGCGTGGGCGGCGGACGTCGCCGGAAAGCACCGCTGGAACGCCGTCCGCAGCGGCTTCGACGTGATGGTCGCACCGCGCCCGCGGACGATGGCGTACGTCGTCGTCTACGCCGAACTCGCCCTGGGCCTGGGCCTGATCGTCGGCTTCCTGACCCCCGTCGCCCTGATCGGAGGTCTGCTCCTCAATCTCCTCTACCTCGTCCTGATGATCCACGACTGGGCCGAGCAGGGGCAGAACTCGATGATGGCGCTGATCTCGGTCGTCGGCCTCTTCGGAATGGCGTGGCAGACGTGGTCGCTGGACAGCGCGATCGGGCTCTTCGGATGAGCGCGCGCTTCGACCTGCCGGAGACCGACGCGTTCACCCGCCCCTACTGGGAGGCGGCCGCCCGGGGCACACTGCTGCTCCGCCACTGCGCCGGCTGCGGACGCGACCATCACTACCCTCGCGAGTTCTGCCCGCACTGCTGGAGCGAGGACGTGGACTGGCGGCCCGCGAGCGGCCTCGCGACCCTCTACACCTGGTCCGTCGTCCACCGCAACGACCTCCCGCCGTTCGGCGGGCGCACACCGTACGTCGCCGCCGTCGTCGATCTCGCCGAGGGGCCGCGGATGATGACGGAGGTCGTGGCGTGCGAGGAGAGCGCGCTGCGGATCGGGATGCCGCTGGAGGTGACGTTCCGGGAGGCCGGGGCGGGGGAGGCGCCAGTGTGGGTGGCGGTGTTCCGGCCCGCCAGGTAGGCCGGAGGTAGGCCGCAGGTGGGCCGGGAGGGGTCGGCGCCGCACCCGTCCCCCGGCCCGGGTGTCACCTGCAAGGGATCGCGGGTTTCAATGGCTGGATGGCCGACGTCCACGAGCAGTACGCCCCCCAGTCCTTCCCCGAGCCGCAGGGCCACGGTCTGCGGCTGCGTCCCTGGAACGCGGAGTCCGACGCCGATGCCAGGGCCTGGCTGCGGGGACTGTCCGATCCGGAGTTCCAGCGGTGGAACACGCCGCTGAAGGCGGTGCGGGACATCGACGACGCGCGGGATTCGCTCCGGGCGCGGGCCGAGAGCGCGGCCGACGGAAGCGGCGTTTCCTTCCGGGTCACGGATGCCGGTACCGGTGCCACGCTCGGCCACATCGGCGTCAACGAGATCGACTACGTCATCCGCGTCGCCCGCGTCGGCTACTGGGTCCTGCCGGAGGCCCGCGGGCAACAGGTCGCGACGCGCGCCCTGCTGCTGGCCGCGCGCTTCGCCTTCAGTGAGCTCGGGCTCCATCGGCTGGAGCTCGGGCACGCGCTCGGTCACGACGTTTCCTGTCGGGTGGCCGAGCGGTGCGGGTTTCTCTGGGAGGGGACGTTGCGGGGGGCGATGTTCGAGGCGGGGCGGAGCGATGTGTTCCGGGACGTCCATCTGCACGCGCGGCTCGCCACGGACCCGGAGCCGGCGACTCCGTGACCGGTGGGGTGTCCGCCGGGGTGGGTTTCGCCCCCCTCCGCCCTGCCCTTCCCGTGCCTGGGGGCTGCGCCCCCGGACCCCCTATCGGCCTGGACGGCCGCGTCCTCCAACGCCGGACGGGCTGGACGGTGCCTCTGTCATGGCCATAGGAGTTCCTTGAGCCAAACCCCGCTCGTGCGGCGGTAGTTGACCCGTACGTGACGTCGGCGGGTGTCTCCCTGGAAGAACTCCGCCTCCTGCGGCTGGAGGCGGTACAGGGTCCAGGTCGGGACGGGGGCGTCCGGTTCGTGCTCGGCGTGGGTCCAGGCGGCGTCCGAGGCGCGCTCCAACTCCTCGTACGAGGGCAGGACTTCGCTCTGGTGGCCGACCAGGGCGGCGGCCAGCGCGCCGGTGGAGCGGGCGTGCAGATCGGCCTGCCCCTCCTGCGCCGGCGCGACGGTGACGGGCCCGCGCAGACGGATCTGGCGGCCCTGCGCGGGCCAGTAGAAGCCGAGCGCGGCGTACGGGCGGCCGGCCAGCTGGCGGCCCTTGCGGCTGGTCGTGTGTGTCGCGAACGACCAGCCGTCCGCGTCCGCGCCGTGCAGCATCACCGTACGGACGTCGGGCAGACCGTCCGCGTCCGCCGTCGCCAGGGACATGGTGTGCGGCTCGGTCTGGCCGGCCGCCACCGCCTCCGCGAACCACCGCACGAACAGCGGCAGCGGTTCGTCGGGGGCGGCGCCCGGATCGAAGGAGGGCAGCTCGGTGTCCCAGACCCGCTGGGACCGCAGCAGGCCGGTGAACTCGGAGGAGGTGTCGGCAGCGCTCATGCCTCGATTCTCCACCGACGACCTTGGACCTGGCCCGATGGCCTCGGCTGTTTTGCCGTGACGGGGCACGGCTGTTTCTGGTGCTGCTCCGCCTGCTCCGCGCGCTCCGTCTGCTCCGGCCTGCTCCGCCTGCTCCGCCCGGAGCAGGGGCCGCCCAGCAGGCACTGCGGGACGGCACCCGGTCCATGGTGGGGCTACCCATACCTCCGGTCCGGGAGTCCGCCTTATCGTGCCGGGGAGCGGACGACGACATCGTTGAACCCAGTTGATCCAGAGGTTCACATGCCCCGTCCGGAAGGAACTCCCACCATGAAGTCGCTGCTCTCGCCGAAGCCGGGGACGGCGTTCGCAGCGCGGGGTTCCGAGGCGAAGGAGGCGGCTCCCGGTCCGCTCGCCTCGTTCGTTCGGTTCGTCGTGTGCGGTGGCGGGGTCGGGCTCCTCTCCAGCGCGGCCGTGGCCCTGCTCGCCGGGCCGCTCGCCTGGGCCGCCGCGAACGCGCTGGTCACCGTCGCCTCCACCCTCCTGTGCACGGAGCTGCACGCGCGCTTCACCTTCGGGGCCGGGCGGCGGGCGGGATGGCGCCAGCACTGGCAGTCCGCGGGATCGGCCTCGGCCGCCTACGCGGTCACCTCGCTGGCCATGTTCGTCCTGCACCTGGTGCAGTCGTCGCCCGGGATGCTGACGGAGCAGGTCGTCTACCTCAGCGCCTCCGGGCTCGCCGGAGTCGGACGCTTCCTGGTGCTGCGGCTGTTCGTCTTCGCCGGCGCCCGGAAGCCGGTCGTGGTTCCGGTGGTGGTTCCGGCCCTGGTGGTGGTCCCGGCCACGGTTGCGATCCCGGCCCCGGTCGCGGCCCCGGTCGCGTTCACGGCCACGGCCACGGCCCCGGTCGCGTTCACGGCCACGGCCACGGCCACGGCCACGGTCCCGGTCCCGGTCCGGGCCCCGGTTTCGGCGAGCAGGCCGAATGCGCGCACGCGGATGCGGACGCGGACGGGGACGGGGATGCGGACGGGAACGCGGACCCCGGCGTACGCGGGCAGCCGGCCGTGGGCTCACCCCCGGCCCAGTACCACCGTCCCCGAAGAGCAGAACCATCCGCCGGTCCCCGAGGCGACGGCCAGTTCCGGCAGGCGGCCGCCGGCCTTGTGCACCTGGCGTTCCCCGGCCTCTCCGCGCAACTGCCGTACCGCCTCCACGAGCAGGAACAGCCCCCGCATTCCCGGGTGCTGGGCGGAGAGGCCGCCCCCGTCGGTGTTCACCGGCAGGTCCCCGTTCAGCGTCAGCCGCCCCTTCTCCACGAAGGCGCCGCCCTCCCCCTTGGCGCAGAAGCCCAGGTCCTCCAGCGTCACGAGTGTCATGTAGGTGAAGGCGTCGTAGATCTCGGCGAGGTCCATCTCGTCGGGGCGCAGGCCGGCGCGTTCGAACGCGAGCCGTCCGCTCACCGTCGCCGGGGACACGGTGAAGTCCGCCCACTCGGACATCGTGGTGTGCGAGACGTGCTCCCCGGTGCCGAGGATCCACACCGGGTCCGTACGGCAGTCGCGTACGTACTCCTCGGCCGCCAGCAGGACCGCCGCGCCGCCGTCGGAGCGGATGCAGCAGTGCAGCTTGGTGAACGGGTCCGCGATCATCGGGCCCGACAGGACGTCGTCGACGGTGATCGGGTCGCGGAACATGGCCTGCGGGTTGTCCGCCGCGTTCGCGCGCGCCTGTACGGCGACGGAGGCGAGCTGTTCGAGCGTGGTGCCGTACTGGTGCATGTGCCGGCGCGCGGCCATCGCGTACTTGGCGACGAGGGTGTGGCCGTACGGGACCTCGAACTGGAGCGGCCCGCGGGCACCGAACGACAGATTGCCGGTACGGCGGCCGGCCTTGATGTCGGCGCGGGCGGTGGAGCCGTAGACCAGCAGGACGGCGTTCGCATGGCCCGCGGCGATCGCGTCGGCCGCGTGGGCGGCCATGACCTCCCAGGTGGAGCCGCCGACCGAGGTGGAGTCCACCCAGCAGGGCTTCAGCCCGAGGTACTCCGCCACTTCTATCGGGGCGAGGGTGCCGAGGCCAGCGGACGCGAGACCGTCGACCACCTCCCGGCCCAGCCCCGAGTCGGCCAGCGCGCGACGGGCGGCCTGGGCGTGCAGGGCGTAGGGCGTCGCCTCGTCCACACGGCCGCAGTCGGAGAGCGAGACGCCGACGACGGCGACCTTGCGCTTCCCCACAGCGCCGGAGCCGGAACCTGAACCGGAGGTGGAGCCGGAGCCGGTGACCGAGTCGGTGACCGAGCCCGAGCTGGGGCCGTGTCCGGTGGTCCGGGGTAGCCGGGGAGTCCCAGGGGGCGTTGGGGTCATGAATCTGACGGTACATCAGACAATGGCGGTCGCGGGAGGGCGTCACGCCCCTGTGCATCTGCCTGGCACCGCCCTAATATGACGGACCGTCAGATCTGGAGCCGGAGCCCGGTTGTCGGGAACCGGCCCGGGGGAGGAGCCCGCCCATGGACGCCCGCTTCACCGCCGAACAGGACGAAATCCGGCGAACGGTACGGGAGTTGCTGCTCAAACGGTGCGGGCCGGAGGAGGTGCGGGCCGCGGTCGGGACCCCCGCCGGATACGACGGGGCGCTATGGGAGGGGCTCGCGCGCCAGCTCGGACTGCCCGGACTCGCCTTCCCCGAGACCTACGGCGGTGTCGGCTGCTCGGTGACCGAACTCGCCCTGGCCTGCGAGGAGTCGGGACGCGCCCTGGCCCCCTCCCCGCTGCTGTCCACGGCCGTGCTGGCCGCGCCGCTGATCCTGGCCCTCGGCACCGAGGCCCAGCGCGTCGAGCTGCTGCCCCGGATCGCGGCCGGGGAACTGACCGCGGCCCTCGTCGTGCCGGGGGCCGGCCTCGCCACCGCCCTCGCCCTGGTCGGCGACAACCGCGGGGACTGGGCGGGCGGCGGACGCGCCGGTGGCGTACAGGCCAGGCGGGCCGCCGGCGGGTGGCGCCTCTACGGACAGGCGTCCCAGGTGCTCGACGGACACAGCGCCGGGCTTCTCGTGGTCGCCGCCCACACCGGCGGCTTCGCCCGGTCACGTACGCAGCTGTTCCTCGTACGACCGGGAGAAGGTGGGGGAGGGGGAGTCGACGGGCTCGTCCGGGTGCGGCAGACGTCGCTGGACGCGACGCGGCCCCAGGCGCGGATCGAACTGCGGGAGGTGGCGGCCGAGTTGCTCGGAGACGAGGCGGCCGATGGTCGCGGCCCCGAGGCCGCCGATGTGCCCGGCGCGCTCGCCCGCGTCGGGGACGCGGCCGCCGCCGTCCTCGCCGCGGAGGCCGTCGGCGCCGCGGACCGTGCGCTGGAACGGACGGTGGAGTACGTGCAGCAGCGGGAGCAGTTCGGGCGGGCGATCGGCTCGTTCCAGGCGGTCAAGCACCGGCTCGCGGATGTGTACGTCCAGGTGCAGGCCGCGCGCTCGGCGGCGTACTACGCGGCCTGGGCGAGCGGCACGGGCGGCGGTGAGCGGGTGGACGGTGAGCGGGTCGACGGTGCCGGCAGGGGTGAGGGGCCGGCCGCCGCGGGGGCCGGCGAGCGGGTCGGAGGCGGAGGGGTCGCGCAGTCTGCCGGTGAGCGGGTCGGCGGCCTTGCTCTCGCGCAGGCGCTGGAGGCGCTGCGCACCGCGGCCTCCGAAGGGATCCAGCTGCACGGAGGAATCGGTTTCACCTGGGAGCACGAGGCGCATCTGTACTTCAAGCGGGCATCGGGCGACGAGCTGCTGTTCGGGCCGGTGCACCGGCTGCGGGCGCACGCGGCGGACGCGGCGCGACTGTTCGACGCGGGAGAGGTGGCGGTCTGATGGCGCCGGGAGTCCGGCTGGTGCAGAAGGTGTCGTCGACCCGGACGTTCGCCCGGATCGCGCCGCATGTCGTCCCCGCCCTCGACCGTGCCGTGCACCGGCTGACCCGCGGCAAGGTGCTGCTCAGCGCCCAGATGCTGCCCGGCGTCATCCTCACGGCGCGTGGTGCCAGAAGCGGGCTGCCACGGCGGACGCCGCTGGCGTGCATGCCGGAAGGTGCGCCTGGGGCCGCGGCCCCGGACAGCTGGATTCTCGTCGGGTCCAACTTCGGCCGTACGGGCCACCCGGCGTGGACCGCCAACCTGTTGGCGCATCCGGAGGCCGAGGTCAGCTGGAAGGGGCGGGACGTTCCCGTCACGGCGCGCCTCCTGGAGGGGGCCGAGCGGGCCGCGGTCTGGCAGACGGCGCTGGCCTTCTGGCCGCCGTACGCCACGTACCAGGCGCGGATCAGCCGCGAGATCCGGCTGTTCCGGATCGTCCGGCGGTGAGCACGGGGCGTGGGCTGTGCACCCGGCGGTGAGCGCGGGGCGTGGGCTGTGCACCCCGCGGTGATCAGGGGGCGTGGGCTGCTCCACCGGCAGTGAGCGCGGGGTTCGGGCTGTCCACCGGCGGTGATCAGAGCGCGGCGAGTGGCTCCACCGGCGGTGACCGCAGCGCGGCGAGTCGCTCCACCGGCAGGAACCCGCCGATGCCGAGCATGGTTGCTCGAGAGTGATCGCCCGCACAGCGCAGCGGGCGGCAGTCCACCGGAGTGGACTGCCGCCCGCATGACAGGACTTGGGCCGGGCAGAAAGGGCGGAGTTACTTCGTCGGCTTCTTGCCCGTCACGCCGAGGTGCACCAACAGGGCGAGATTCGGCTTGAGTTCAGCCTGCTTGACGCCCCACGACTGGAAGCCCTTCTGGTGCGAGGCGACCGCCGCGAGCATGGCGACGAGCGAACCGGCCATCGCCGCCGGGTTCACGTCCTTGTCGATCTTTCCCTTGGACTGGAGCTCGGTGATGGAGTCTGTCAGGGAGTTGTTCACGGAGTTCAGGATCTTCATACGGATCTTGTAGAACCGCTTGTCGCCCTCGGCGGCGCCCAGGTCGACGACGCGCAGGATCGCGTCGTTGCGGCGCCAGAACTCCAGGAACCCGTCGACGAGTTCCTGCGCGGTGGTCCAGCCGGCCTTGCCGACCCAGGAGCGGCCCGCGAGCAGCTGGGTCAACCCGGCGCCCTCCGCCGCCATTTGCTCGGCGATCTCCAGGACGGCGCCTTCGACGTCCGGAAAGTACTGGTAGAAGGTCGCCGGGGAAGTGCCCGCCTTCCGGGCGACATCAATGACTTTGACGTCCCGGTAGGGCGACGAGCTGAGCATTTCGCTGAGGCAGTCGAGCAGCTTCTGCCTGGTCGCCTGCCCACGCCGTCCGGCGACACGGCCGTCGACGGTACGCACTTGTCCTGTCATGCCGTCAGCTTACCGAGGGGTGATCGGAGCGCGATTCGGCCGACTGCAAATGGGGAGTGGACCCCGTCCTGAGGCGTGGGGAGACGCATGATCAGGGCCACCGGAGGCCTCTGGGAGCTCATCCTTCCCGCCGCCCGGTGGCAGAGCCGGGCGCATCCTTCCTCCCGCCCGGTGAACAGGGCCGGGCCCCTCACGCCCCCCGCCCGGTGAACGGGGCCGCCTCCGCGCTTCTCCCCGCCCGGTGTCAGGGCCGCGCCCACCGTGCGGGGGGCGTGAGGGGCCATTAGCTTGGCGGCATGGCCGAATCCACGGCATCTGCCGCATCTGGCGCATCCGCCCCGTTCGCGGAGGGCGCCCCCTGCTGGGTCGACGCCCAGCTCTCCGACGTCGAGGCGGGCAAGCGTTTCTACGGTGACCTCTTCGGGTGGACCTTCGAGACGGCGTACAGCACTCCTCGTATTCCTCGGATCCCCCGGGGCCCGCGGGACGCCACCGGGGAGCGGAGCACCTCCGAGTGGGCGTACCGCGACGGAGAGTCCGTGGCGGCCCTCGTGCCCAAGCGGGACGGACGGATGCCCACGGTGTGGACGGTGTACTTCGCCACCCCGGACGCGACCGCTCTCGTCGAGCGGATCCGCGCGGCCGGCGGGCAGGTGATCACGGAAGCCGTGCCGGTGGACTCCCTCGGTACGACGGTGCTGGCCGCGGACCCGCAGGGTGCCGTCTTCGGCCTCTGGCAGCCCGACAGCCACCCCGGCTTCGGCCGGCACCACGAGCCGGGCTCCTTCTGCTGGGCCGAGCTGTACGACCGCGAGCCGGCCGACGACTTCTACGAGGACGTCTTCGACAGCGGCAAACAGCCCGACGTGGGCCGCGCCGCCGTGTCCGACGTCTTCCCCGTCGAGATGCCGCCGCACTTCCTCGTCCATTTCGGGGTACCGGACTGCGAGGCCGTGCTGGAGACGGTGCAGCGGCTCGGCGGCCGCGTCCAGAAGCCGCCGTTCGACACCTCGTACGGAAGGGTGGCCGTGGTCACGGACAATCAGGGGGCGTCGTTCGCGGTGCTGCAACGCTGAGACGAGCTCCCGCTCGGGCGTTCCACCATCCGGCCGCCGCTTCTCAGGAGACGTGCGGCATGGTTTTGTCCTGAGACACCCCGATCCGCCCCCGGGTTCGCAACCAGTGCCCAGGACAGGAAGAATCAGGGTGCGTGCCGCCATGGCGGTTCGGTGGTGAGACGCTGCACGGGGCCGCGTTCATACGTGGATGACGTGGCCCGTACGGGGAGGTGGCAGGCAAGTGGTGGATCAGCTGACGCAGCACGATCCGCGGCGGATCGGGCCGTTCGAGGTGCTGGGACGGCTGGGTGCGGGCGGCATGGGGCTGGTCTATCTCGCGCGCTCGGCGTCCGGCCGGCGGGTGGCGATCAAGACGGTCAGGACGGAGCTCGCCGAGGACCAGCTGTTCCGGGTCCGCTTCACCCGCGAGGTCGAGGCGGCGCGCGCCGTGTCCGGCTTCTACACGGCGGCCGTGGTCGACGCCGACCCCCGGGCCGCGGTGCCGTGGCTGGCCACCGCCTATGTGCCCGCGCCCTCGCTCGAAGAGATAGTGAATGAGTGCGGGCCCATGCCGGCCCAGGCGGTGCGATGGCTCGCGGCGGGTGTGGCCGAGGCCCTCCAGTCCATCCACGGCGCCGGTCTCGTCCACCGCGACCTCAAGCCGTCGAACGTGCTCGTCGTCGAGGACGGCCCCCGCGTCATCGACTTCGGCATCGCCTCCGGCGTCTCCAACACCCGTCTGACCATGACGAACGTCGCCGTCGGCACGCCCGCGTACATGTCGCCCGAGCAGGCGAAGGACTCGCGCAGCGTCACCGGTGCGAGTGATGTCTTCTCGCTCGGCTCGATGCTCGTCTTCGCCGCCACCGGCCATGCGCCCTTCCACGGCGCGAACCCGGTCGAGACGGTCTTCATGCTGCTGCGCGAGGGCCCGGATCTGGAGGGCCTCCCCGAGGAGCTGCGCCCCCTCATCGAGTCCTGCATGCAGATGGATGCGACGAGCCGCCCCAACCCGGCCGACCTCCAGGCCCAGCTGGCACCGCACCTCTTCGGCTCCGGCTCCGACGACAGCGGTACGGCGTCGGCGTGGCTGCCCGAGCGCGCGGTGGGCCTGATCGAGACGCGCCGCGGTGGCCGTCCGCCCGTGAAGGCGGCGTCGTCGGGCCGCAGCGGCGGACGGGGCAGTGTCGCCGCGCCCCCCGTGGTGCCGCCCGTCCCGCAGCACGCTCCCGCGCCGCTGTCCGTAGGGGCGCCCGACACCGGCCCGGTGCGGCTGGCGGGCGCCCGGGTGCCGATCGGGCCCGGTCCGCGGGTCGCGGACGCCCGCGCCGCCGCGGTGAAGGCGCCTCCTCCGGAGGCGGGCCTCGCCGCGTCCTGGTCCCGCCCGCGCGCCGGCGTGAACGGCGCCGACCCCGCGCCCACCGTCGCACCTCCGCCCCCGGAAGCGCCCGCCGGCTGGCGGCCGTGGCGTTTCCGCATGTCGAACGACGTCTGGGGGACCCCCGTCGTCGCGGACGACCTCGTGTACGTCACCTCCTTCGAGGTCCACGCGCTGGACGTGGCCACGGGCCGGCGCCGCTTCAAGACGCGGGACGTCGCCTGGTCGATGGCGGTCGCGGACGGCCGTATCCACGCCTCCGACGGCCCCACGCTCTTCGCCCTGGACGCCCGGGAGGGCGCCGACCTCTGGCGGCTGTCCACCGACGCCTGGGTGTACTCCCTCAAGGCCGACCGGGGCACCGTCGTCACCGGCACCCGCGGCGGCGGCGTCCAGGCCTGGGAGGCCGGCAACGGCCAGAAGCTGTGGGAGATCTCCGGCGCCCAGACCGACTTCGAGTCCCCGGAGGCCGGGCCCGCCGTCCACGACGGCACGGTGTACGTGTGGAAGGACGCGCGGCTGCGTGCCCTGGAGGCCCGCACCGGCGAGGAGCGCTGGTCGTACCCCATCGGTGACGCGGCCTCCTGCGGTGGCGTCCCCGTCCGGCTGACCCACGCCTCCGACGGCTATGTGTACGTCTCCGCCGGCACCCGCGTCCTCGCCATCGACGTGTCGAGCGGTCACGTCCGCTGGCACTTCGAGGCCCCGGCCGTCTTCCTCTGCCCGCCCACCTTCGCGCCGGGCCCCGCGGTGACCGGCGGCGGTGTCTACCTCGCCGACTACCTCGGCACCGTGTACGCACTCGACGCCACCGACGGCCGCGACCGCTGGCGCATCGCCACCGAGTCCCGCTCCTCCATCGAGCCCGTCCTGGTCTCCACCGGCCACGTCCACGTCGGCAGCGGCAAGGGCCTCTACACCCTCGACGCGGTCACCGGCACCCCCAAATGGCGCTTCCAGGCCGGCGGCGACATCGTCGGCGCCCCCGCCGTCGCCGAGGGCCGCATCCACTTCGGCTCCACCGACCACCTCCTCTACACCCTCAAGGCCGACGACGGCCGCCTCCGCTGGAAACTCGCCACCGGCGGCGAGATCACCGGCGCCCCCGTCGTCAAGGACGGCGTCGTCTACGCCTGCAGCAAGGACCGCTGCGTGTACGCCCTTGACGCGGAGAAGGGCACGGGCACGGCCCGGACGGGATGATGTGACTCCGCCCGGGGTGGGCGTGAGTCTTCAGGGGGCTGGCATGGTGACGCTTGGCCCGTGTGGGCGTGAGCCTTCAGGCGGCCCGGGACGGAGGGGACCAGCTTTCAGCCCGTCCGGCGTTCGAGGACGAGGCCGTCCAGGCCGATACGGGGCCGGGGCGGAGCCCCAGGCAGGTGACGGAACCCACGTCACTCATGATCCGGCGGCGGCCGACGCCACGTGGCGGTAGGCGCATCAGACCCCGGCTCGCCGGACTCCCGCTCCCGCTCCCGAGGCGGCGCCTCATACGGCGCCGGCTCCGCAGGCCCGTACGGCCCCGGCCGATCCCCAGGCTCAGGCTCCGCCGGCGGCAACCGGCGATCGCGACCCCGGCGACCCCCACCCCGCCCCCGCATGAAGAGCGCCGCGATCAGCAGCAGCACACCGCCTCCGAAGGCACCGGCGACCCCCGTGCCGAGCCCGTTCCCGTTGCTGTCGACGGTCAGACCGCTCTCCGCCTGCCCGACCCGCACCATCCACAGGACGGTGAAGGCGAGCACGATCACGCCCGCCAGGGCGACCAGCGACCGCGACCGCAGCAGAATCCCGGCGAGCGTGACGACCGCCGCGACGGCGAACGGCAGCACGACCGAGGCGAACAGCGCGGCACGGACGTCAGTGACTCCGGGCCCGGAGAACAGGTCGCCGAGGCGGTAGTACCGCCCGAGACGGCCGTCGTACCAGGCACGGAAGGGGCTCCAGACGGCGGCCGCCGCTCCGATGAGCGCGAGCACCGACCCGAGTACGTTGCGCACCATACGAGGGGCCTCCTCACAGCTCTCGCTCACGACGCTACGCCCGGCGCGCGGTACCCGCCATGCGGTGTGACTCGTGTGACTGGCGTCAGTAGGGTGGCGGAATGCAAAAACGGGGACGCAGGCTCAAATTCACAGCGGTACTGGCCATGGTGGTGCTCGCCCTGACGGGTTTCTCGACGGGGCGTCACGGGAGCAGCAAGAGCCGGCACAGCAGCGGCGGCGGGGGCGGCGGTTGCAGCAGCTCCAGCCAGAACCACGACAGTTCGTCGACGTCGAGCGGCGGCTCGTACAGCTCCGGTTCGACGACATCGGGATCGTCCGACGACTACGACGACTCGTACGGCGACAGCACGAGCACGAGCAGCAGCGGCAGTTCGTACAACCGGCGTCCGAACCACCGCTCCACCCCGAGCTCCTCCTCCACCGGCAAGAGCACCCTGGAGGACGGGACGGCGAAGCTGATCAGCTGCGCGACCAAGAAGAAGCCGTACGCGACCGTCGAGGTCACGAACCCGAACTCGCGCAAGGCCACCTTCTGGACCTCGGTCACCTTCAAGGACGACGCGGACATCTGGATCACCGACGAGTACGCGGAGGTCAGCGTGCCCGCGAAGGGCAAGGCGACCGTCCGTGTGAACGTCGGCGGCTCCGGCCTGGTCGACTCGGTCGACCACTGCGAGGTCGACCGACTGGCCACAGCCCACAGCTGACGGCACCGCGACCGTCCCCCGGCCCGAGCCCCGCCGACTGCCGCCCCGTCCCCTTCACCGGCACTGGGCGCACGGCGGTCGGGCCGGGCTCACCGCACTCGAAACCCGCCGGACCGTCGCGCGGCGAACAGTTCCGCCTGCCGCTCCGGAGGCAGATTGCCGAGCGCGATGAGGTGCGGCGCCTGCGCGAAGGCGTGGGCGCTGGCTGCCTCCCGCGCCGTCCACAGGGCACGGACCGTGCCCTGCACGGCCTCTGGAGGGTAGGAGGCGATGACCGTCGCGCAGTGCACGGCCGCCGCCAACGCGGTGCCGGGCGCGGTCAGTTCGGACACCAGCCCGACCTCGTACGCCCGCCGCGCGGAGATCCGTTCGGCGGTGCCCATGAGCGCCATCCGGGCAGCCTCCCCGTACGGCATCCGCAACGCCATGTGTATGGACTCGTAGGCGCTGACCATGCCGTACGTGGTGTGCGGATCGAAGAACGTGGCGGTCTCGTCCGCGACGACGAACTCCGCCTCGCCCAGCAGATAGAAGGCCCCACCGCAGGCCATTCCCTGGACCGCTGCGATGAGCGGCTTCCACAGGTCGTTCGCCTTCGGACCGATCGCGAGGAGCGGATCATCCATCATGTACGGGGAGTTGGGCTGGGCCACGTCCACGCCCCGGTCGATGCCCGTGCAGAAGGCCCGCTCGCCCGCACCGGTGACGACGACGGCCCGTACGGAGTCGTCGAACCGGAACTCCCGCCAGGCAGCGGCCAGTTCGGCAGCCGTGGCCAGGTCGATCGCGTTGAGCCGCTCCGGCCGGTCGAGGGTGAGGACGGCCACGCCGGTGTCCTTGTCGGTGCTGACGCGCAGGCCGCCGCTCATGGCCGCTCCAGCACCCAGCGGGGCAGGCACACCCCGGCGGATCCCGTGCCGTCCTCGGATCCCGTGCCGTCCTCGGTTCCGGCGCCGGGCCGCGTGAAGACGACCTGGACTCGCGCCCCGATCCGGATCCGTTCCGGATCAACGGAGTTGAGAGGAGCGTCGGGACCGCTGACCAGATTCCCCACGAGCCGGATCCGCGGTGCCTCGGCCAGTTCCACCACGATCGCGTTGTACGGCGCCTGCGCCGCGTAGGCCGGGAGCAGCGGCGGATGCGGGACGACGTACGACCAGATCCGGCCCCGTCCGCTCATTCTGCGCCACTCGCTGTCGAAGGAGTGGCAGTGCGGGCAGCAGGGGCGGGGCGGAAAGCGGAGCTCGCCGCAGTCGGGGGCGGCGCAGGCCTGGACGCGGAGTTCGCCGCGGGCCGCGTACCGCCAGAAGGGGGCGCCGTCGTCGTCGGGGACGGGGGTGAGGAGCGTGTCGCGGGTTGCGGTCATGTCGGCTCCTTAGGCCCTGAGGAGCAGGGCGGAGGTCGGGACCCCTTCCCCGGCCGTGACCAGGCAGGTTGCGGCGTCGGGGACTTGGGCGGTGCTCGTGCCGCGCAGTTGCTTCACGCCCTCGTTGATGAGGTTGAAGCCGTGCACGTACGCCTCCGAGAGGCCACCGCCGCCGGTGTTGAGGGGCAGCCGCCCGCCGATCTCCAGCGCGCCCCCCTCGGTGAACGCCCCGCCCTCGCCGCGGGCGCAGAAGCCGTACCCCTCCAGGGAGAGCGGTATGAGGGGGGTGAAGGCGTCGTAGATCTGGGCGACGTCCACGTCCTCCGGGGTGAAGTCGGCGTGCTTCCAGAGGTGGCGCGCGGCGGTCCAGGCGGGGCCGGTGAGGGGGTCGTCGTTCCAGTAGTTGACCATCCCGTGGTGCTGGGCGGGCAGGCCCTGGGCGACGGAGTGGATGTAGGCGGGCGGCTGCCGGCAGTCGCGTGCCCGCTCGGCGGAGACGATGACGCAGGCCAACGCCCCGTCCGTCTCGAGGCAGTTGTCGAAGAGGCAGAGGGGCTCGCTGATCCAGCGCGAGGTCATGTACATCTCGCGGGTCAGCGGGCGCTCGTACATCAGGGCAGCGGGATTCTGGTTGGCGCGGTTGCGGCAGGCGAGCGCGACATGGAACAGGTGGTCCCGGGTGGCGCCGTACTCGTGCATGTACCGGCGGGCGAGCATGGCGATCTCGTCGGCCGGGCGGAGCAGCCCGAAGGGCCGGGTCCACTGGGCGGGGGTGGGGAGTTGCACGGTGGTGTTCTTCCAGGGCCGGGGTCCGCTGCCGCGCTTGCGCGACCGCCAGGCGACACCGACCGTGGCCTGGCCGGTGGCGACGGCGGCGGCGAGATGGGCGACGGTGGCGCAGGAACCGCCGCCGCCGTAGCCGACCTTGCTGAAGTGGGTGAGGTCGCCGAAGCCCAGGGACTTGGCCACCTCGACCTCGTCGGTCTCCTCCATGGTGTAGGAGGCGAGGCCGTCGACCTCGGCGGGTGCGATGCCGGCATCGTCGAGCGCGGCGAGGATCGCCCGGCAGGCCAACGCCTTCTCCGACTCCGGGAGTTGCTTGGCGAAGGCCGTCTGTCCGATGCCGACGATCGCGGTGGCGTCCTTGATCCCGGCGGAGTGTCCGGGCCGGCGGGACGGAGATCTGCGGCGCGCGGGGCTCGCGTCGCCGCCGGGCGCGGGGCCGGCGACCTGCTGCCCCGCTCCGACGTCCGTACCCGTGCCCGTACCCGTACCCAAGCCCGCGCTCGCGGCCCTGCTCGCCCTCGGTCCTCCGGCCGTGCCCGCCGTTCTGCTTCCCGCCATGGGTCCACCTCCGCACGCCGTCCCGGCTGCTGACAGGGCGTCAGGCTACAGCTAATCTGACGGGTAGTCAGCTAGTGGTGTCGGGGTCGTGGGGAGGCGTGCGATGCGCGGGGACCTGGAGTGGGGCAGCATCCCGGGGCTGGTACGGGCGGCGGCCGAGCGGTACGGCGACGCCGAGGCGGTCGTCGAGGGCCGTACTCGTGTCTCGTACGCGGAGTTGGGCGCGCGGGTGGAGCGGGCGACGGCGGCCTGTCTGGCGAACGGGGTGCGGCTCGGCGACCGGGTGGCGATCTGGGCGCCCAACACCCTGGACTGGATCGTCTCCGCCCTCGGCGCCGTCTGTGCCGGCGCGGTCCTGGTCCCGCTGAACACCCGCTTCAAGGGGGCGGAGGCGGCGTACGTCCTGTCCCGGAGCCGGGCGAAGCTGCTGTTCGTGACGGGCACCTTCCTCGGGACGTCGTACGTGGCGTCGCTGCGGCGGGCCGCGGGGGAGGGGGACGGGCCGGGGCCGCTGCCTGGGCTGCCGCATCTGGAGCAGGTGGTCGTGCTCTCGGACGACGCCCCGGCCGACTTCCGTACCTGGAAGGACTTCCTGGCGGGCGGGGAGGGAGTGGGGCCGGCCGAGACCCGGGCACGTGGCGAGGGCATCTCCGGTTCCTCCCCCTCGGACATCGTCTTCACGTCGGGGACGACGGGGCGCCCCAAGGGAGCGGTGATCACCCATGCGCAGACGCTGCGTGCGTACGCCGTGTGGTGCGAGCTGTCCGGTCTGCGCGAGGGCGACCGCTATCTGATCGTGAACCCCTTCTTCCACACGTTCGGCTACAAGGCGGGGATCGTGGCCTGTCTCATGCGGGGCGCGACGATGATCCCGCAGCCGGTGTTCAGCGTCGACACGGTCCTCGCGAACGTGGCCGCGGAGCGCGTCTCGGTCCTGCCGGGCCCGCCCACACTCCACCAGTCCCTGCTGGACCACCCGTCCCGGGACGCGTACGACCTGTCGGCGCTGCGGCTGGTGGTGACCGGGGCTGCGGTGGTCCCGCTGCGGCTGGTGGAGCGCCTGAGGACGGAGCTGAGGATCGGCACGGTCCTGACGGCGTACGGGCTCTCCGAAGCGAGCGGCATCGTCACGATGTGCCGGCGCGGGGACGCGCCACCGGTGATCGCCGCGACGTCGGGGCGCGCCATTCCGGGCACGGAGGTCCGGGTCGTGGACGCGTCCGGCACCGCCGTAGCGCCCGGGTCCCCCGGCGAGATCCTGGTCCGCGGCTTCAACGTCATGCGGGGCTACTTCGAGGACGGCCCCGCCACCGACGCCGTACTGAGCCCCGACGGCTGGCTGCGCACCGGCGACGTCGGCGTACTGGACCACGACGGCAATCTGCGCATCACCGACCGCATCAAGGACATGTTCATCGTCGGCGGCTTCAACGCGTACCCCGCCGAGATAGAGCAGCTCCTCGGCCTCCACCCCGACGTGGCCGACGTCGCCGTCATCGGCGTCCCCGACCCCCGCCTCGGCGAGGTCGGCAAGGCCTACGTCGTCCGCCGCCCCACCACCACCCTCACCGCCGACGACCTGATCGCCTGGTCCCGCCGCGAGATGGCCAACTACAAGGTCCCGCGCACCGTGGAATTCGTACACGAACTCCCGCGCAACGCCGGCGGGAAGGTGGTTAAGGGGGAGCTGCGGGCCAGGACCTAGGCGTTCTCGGACGTGATGTGGGTGTTGTCCGTATGTGCCACACCGCTGTTCTGCGCGGCGGTGTCGGCGAGCGCCAGGGCCGAGGTGGCGGCGACGGTGGCCGCGGCGAGGGCGAGGGTGATCAGGGCCTTCTTGGTGCGGGTCATGGCGACTCCTGTGGCTGAGAGGGCGTCCGGACTCCGGGTGACCGCCACGGCAGGCGGGTCCGGAAGACGGACGCCGGGTGCCCGCCGGGGGGGGGAGTTGACAAGGCAAACGCGAGAAACACCCCCAGCACGGCGGGCCCCCCCCCCCACCCCCCCCTACCAGCCCCACACGGGGGGGAGGGTCGATGCAGGTTACAGCCCGTGGGT
>NZ_JBHXJC010000003.1:286623-409804 GCF_042723265.1 Streptomyces sp. NPDC058371
CTCTGGGCAACCCCCATGGCAGGTGGGTCGGAAAAACGGACCTTGGGTCCCCGCCGGCGCGCGGCTCCAACAGCCCGCGCCCCGGACACACTTCGGCCGCGGCGGCTCCCCCTCCGCGCCGCCGCGGCCGATCCCCGTGTGGGTGAAGGTCTAGCTGGGCTCGGACGTCACGTGTGTGTTGTCCGGCGTGGTCTCGCCGTCGTCCTCGTCGGTCACGTGGGTGTTGAGCGGCTTGATCGGGCTGCCGGTCACGTGCGTGTTCAGCGGCTTGATCGGGCTGCCGGTCACGTGGGTGTTGAGCGGCCTGATGTCCCCCGCGTCCGCCTCCCCGCCCGTGACGTGGGTGTTGTCGGGTCCGACGACCGGGCCGTCCTGCTCCGTGGCGCTCATGTTGCTGCCTCCCCTGTTGTGGCACTGGTTGGACTTGAGAGCCCGTCCGGCCGCTCCCCCGAGGGCGGTCGGACGGGCCACTCGGGCCGCCTACTGGACTGCGAGCCAGGCGACCTTCACCGGCGGTCCGTCTGCCCCCCGACGCGACGGATCGACAAAGGAAATACTGCCTGGCCGCGATAAACGAACGATGAACGCCCCTGGCGGACCGCTAAGCGGCCGCGATCGGCGTGAGGTGCGTGCGCACCTCGGCTGCCTCAGGCGAGCCCAACTTCTCGTAGATCTCCAGGGCTTCGCGCCAGCAGACCTGGGCCCGGCCGGACTGGCCGATGCCGTCCAGGGCCCTGCCCAGCACCGTCAGGACGTTGCCGCGGCGCCACTCGCCGCCGATGCCCCGCAGCACCGTGAGGGCCATTTCGGCGTTGCTCGCCGCCCGCGCCGGTTTACGGGCGTCCAGGTCGACCTCGGCGAGCCGGCACAGGGCCATGCCCTCCCACAGCCGCTGCCGGCTGCCGCGGAAGATGCGCAGCGCCTCCTCCAACTGCGCGGAGGCGTCGGCGTGCTGCCCGCTCTTGCCGAGCGCCATCCCGAGGGCGTAGCGGCCGTTGGCCACCCGGAGAGAGTGGCCCAGGGTCTCGTAGATCTCGGTGCCCTGGCGGGCGAGGACGACGGCGCTGTCGGCGCGGCCGGTGGCGAGATGCAGGCGCGAGAGGTTGCACAGCGGGCTCGCCGAACCGGCCATGTCGCCGCAGCCGCGGAACCGCTCGATGGCCCGGCTGAAGTGCCCCTCGGCGTCCTCGTGACGGCTCTGGTAGAAGGCGATGCTGCCGAGGATGTTCGCGGCCCAGCAGGTGGGCAGCGGGTCGTCGGCCGCCTCGGCGAGCTGGAGCGCCTGCTGCGCCTCCCGGTACGCCTGGTCGAACACCCCGGAGAAGAGGCGGGCGTTGCTCAGAACGACGCAGGCCCGTCCCTCCGCGCGGGTGTCCGCCGTCTCCCGGGCAGCGTCGCGCAGCGCCGCCGCGGCGGCCTCGTACTCCTTGGAGTTGGCCCCCGACTCGGCGAGGTCGACGGCCGCCCACAGCAGATCGATCGCGCGCCGCAGGGTCCGGGGACCGGCCGACTGCCGTACACAGGCGAGCAGGGGTACGGCCTCGGAGTAGAGCCAGTCCCAGGAGGCCTGCCGGTTCGCGAAGGCCAGGCCCGGTGTGCCGGTCGGCTCCAGATGGTCCACCAGCCGGTCCCCGGGGCGCTCGATGGCGTACACGCCCGCGGCCGTGGCCAGGTAGAAGTCGAGGAGGCGGGAGAGCGCGGCGTCGCGCTCGGTGGGGGGATGCTCGTCGCGCTCGGCGCAGGCGCGCGCGTAGAGGCGGACGAGGTCGTGGTAGCGGTAGCGGCCGGGGGCGGCGGATTCCAGCAGGGACGTGTCGACGAGGGACTCCAGGAGGTCCTCCGTCTCCTCGGCGGGCAGGTCCAGGACCGCGGCGGCGGCCGCCAGCGAGATGTCCGGGCCGTCGGCCAGGCCCAGCAGGCGGAAGGCGCGCGCCTGGGCCGGCTCCAGCTGGCCGTAGCCGAGTTCGAAGGTGGCCTTGACGGCCAGGTCGCCGGCCTGGAGTTCGTCCAGCCGGCGGCGCTCGTCGGCGAGCTTCGCGGCCAGCACCGAGACGGTCCAGGTACGGCGCGCGGCCAGCCGGGAGGCGGCGATGCGGATGGCGAGGGGGAGGAAGCCGCAGGCGGCGACCACGTCGAGCGCGGCCTCGCGTTCCGACGCCACCCGCTCCACGCCGACGATCTTCGTGAAGAGCTGGAGTGCCTCCTCGGGGGACATGACGTCCAGGTCCACGAGGTGCGCGCCGGCCAGGTCGACCATCCGTATCCGGGAGGTGACCAGCGCCGCGCATCCCTCGGTGCCGGGCAGCAGCGGCCGTACCTGGGCGGCGTCCCGGGCGTTGTCCAGCAGGACCAGCACCCGGCGGCCGTCCAGCACCGAGCGGTAGAGGGCTGAGCGCTCCTCCAAGGAGTCGGGGATGGCGGAATCCGTGGTGCCGAGGGCCCGCAGGAAAGCGCCCAGCACCGTCTCCGGCTCCGCCGCCCGCGCCCCGGCGCCCTGGAGGTCCACATACAGCTGCCCGTCGGGGAAGGCTCCGCGTGCCTGGTGCGCCACGTGCACGGCGAGGGTCGTCTTGCCCACGCCCCCGATCCCGGCCAGGGCGGAGACCGCCATCACCCGCCCCTCGGCGGACGCGAGCACGTCGCCGAGCTCGGACACGAAGGACGCCCGGCCGGTGAAGTCCGGAACGGTTGCCGGGAGTTGGGCGGGACGTACGGGAGCGGACGTCGGCTCGGCGGCCGGAGCCGACGGTTCCGCGAGACCCGGGTCCGCCTGGAGGATGCGCTGCTGGAGCTCCCGCAGTCCGGCGCGGGGGTCGATGCCCAACTCGTCGGCGAGCAGCCGCCGGGTGTCCGCGAAGACCGCGAGGGCCTCCGCCTGGCGACCCGAGCGGTACAGCGCGAGCATCAGCAGCTCGCGCAGCCGCTCCCGGAGCGGATGCGCCGCCGTGAGGACGGTCAGCTCGGACACCGCCTCCGCGTGGCAGCCCTGCTCCAGGTCCATGTCGAGGCGGGATTCCAGGAGTTGCAGGCGCCACTCGTCGAGGCGGGTGCGCTGGTTGTCCGCGTACGGACCGGGGATGCCGGCCAGCGGCTCCCCGTCCCACAGGGCCAGCGCCTCGTTCAGCAGGCCGCGGGCCTGGCACAGGTCCCCGGTGCTCTTCGCCTTCTCGGCGTCGGTGGCGAGCTGCTGGGCGCGGGCCAGGTCGAGTGCGCCGGGGTCGGGCAGGCGCAGGGCGTACCCGCCGGACTCGCTCACCAGGACACCGGGGTTCAGGACCTTGCGGAGCCGGGACGCGTACGTACGGACGGCGGCCAGCGCCTGGGACGGCGACTCCTCGCCCCACAGGGCGTCGATGAGCTCGGCGGCCGTCGCCGTACGGCCCTCGCGGAGCAACAGGGCGGCAAGCAGAGCGCGTTGTTGCGGGGAACCCATGGGCAAGGACTCCGGCCCGCGCCAGGCGCGCACCGGGCCGAGCACGCCGAAGCGCAGCGCCACCGAGTCCTCGGGGCCCCGCTGCTCCGGCACTCGCGGTACACCGTCCATCGCTGTCCCCCTGCCGACCGTCATGACAACGAGGCCAGTTTGCCTTGTTCATGGCGGATGCGTCAGCCGTGGGAGACAGCGATCACAGGGGCCGGGGCCCTGCACCACAAGGTCCTCACACACTCTCCCCACACATCCGCACAGACTCGCTCGCCGCGGACGGGAATACGGGCGGGGCGGCGAGCGGGTCGCGACCAGCTGACGGGCCGTCAGATCGGCGCTACCGTGAGCCGTATGGAGACCACGGAAAGCACGGAGAGTCCCTCGACCGCCTTCCCGAGGATCATCTCGGTGGACGACCACACGGTGGAGCCCCCGGACGTCTGGCGGGACCGGCTCCCGGCGAAGTACCAGGACAGCGGCCCGCGCATCGTCCGCGCGCCGCTGAAGGAAATGACCTTCCTGGGCGGCAAGTTCGCGCCTGTCATGGGCGGCCCGGGCGACGACGGCCCGATCGGCGACTGGTGGGTGTACGAGGATCTGCACCGCCCGCTGACCCGTCTCGACACCGCCGTCGGCTACTCGCGCGACGAGATCAAGCTCGAGGTCATCACCTACGAGCAGATGCGCCCGGGGTCGTACGACGTCCCGCAGCGGCTGGCGGACATGGACGTCAACCACGTCCAGTCGGCGCTCTGTTTCCCGACCTTCCCGCGCTTCTGCGGCCAGACGTTCACCGAGGCGAAGGACCGTGAGCTGGGACTGCTGGGGGTGCGGGCCTACAACGACTGGATGGTGGAGGAGTGGTGCGGCCCGGCGGCCGGGGGCCGGCTGATACCCCTGACGCTGATCCCGTTGTGGGACGCCCGGCTCGCGGCGGAGGAGGTACGGCGCAACGCCGCCCGTGGCGTCCGCGCGGTGGCCTTCTCCGAGATCCCGCCCCACCTGGGGCTGCCCTCCGTGCACACCGACGACTGGGACCCCTTCCTCGCCGCCTGCGACGAGACCGGCACGGTCATCGCCATGCACATCGGCTCCAGCAGCCGGATGCCGTCGACCTCCGCCGACGCCCCGCCCGCCGTCGGATCCACCATCACCTTCGCCAACTGCTGCTTCTCGATGGTCGACTGGCTGATGAGCGGGAAGTTCGAGCGCTTCCCGAACCTGAAGGTCATGTACGCCGAGGGACAGATCGGGTGGATCCCCTACATCCTCGAACGTGCCGACGTGGTCTGGGAGGAGAACCGGGGGTGGGGCGGGGTCGCCGACAAGGTGCACCGGCCGCCGTCCGAGCTCTTCACCGAGCACGTCTACGGCTGCTTCTTCGACGACGCCTTCGGGCTCAAAAACCTCGACGCGATCGGTGTCGGGAACGTCCTGTACGAGACCGACTACCCGCACTCCGACTCCACCTGGCCCAAGTCCCGTGAGGTCGGCGAGGCGCAGATGGGACACCTGGACGCGGACGTGGTCGACCGGATCGTACGGCGCAACGCCATCGAGCTGCTGGGTCTGACGGATGACGGCCTCTGGGCGCGGTGAAGGGGCGGACCGAGAACCGGCTCGGCGGCCGCGGGCGCCGCGAAACCCCGCACGCCCCTTGTCTGACGACCCGTCAGCAAGGAGCATTGCATGGCTGCTGTATGACGGCCCGTCAGATAAGGGGTGCGTGCCCATGTGGGTGTTGCCGGAAGAGCGACTGGTGTACGGGATGCAACTCCCCGTCCAGTCGCAGAGCACCATCTACGCGGAGGGCTGGGAGGCCGAGGCCGGCCCGGACGACCTCGTCGAGATCGCCCATACCGCCGACCGGGCCGGCTTCGCGTACCTCGCGAGCTGCGATCACGTCGCCATCCCGCGGCGGCTCGCGGGTGCCATGAGCACCATCTGGTACGACCCGGTTGCCACCCTCGCCTTCCTGGCGGGCGTGACCGAGCGGGTGCGGCTGCTCAGCCATGTCGCGATCGTCGGGCTGCGGCACCCGCTGGTCACCGCCAAGCAGTACGCGACCCTCGACCACCTCGCCGGCGGCCGGCTGGTCCTCGGGGTCGGCGCCGGGCACGTGCAGGAGGAGTTCGAAGCGCTGGGGGTGGACTTCGAGCGGCGGGGCCCGGTGCTCGACGAGTCCATCGACGCCCTGCGCGCCGCGCTCGGGCCCGATGAATACCCGGTCCATCACGGCAAGTTGTACGACTTCGAGGGGCTCGGCCAGCGGCCGCGTCCCGCGCAGGACCGGGTTCCGGTCTGGATCGGCGGCTCCTCGCCCGCCGCCGTGCGCCGGGCGGCCGTCCGGGGCGACGGCTGGCTGCCGCAGGGCGATCCCCGCGACCGGCTCCCGGATCAGATCGCCCGGCTGCACCGGCTCCGGGCGGAGGCGGGCGTCACCGACCCCATCGCCGTCGGGGCCATCACCGAACCGCTGTACGTGGGTGCGCCCGGCTGGGACGTCGGGCGGCGCACGCTCAGCGGCTCGCCGGACGCGCTCGCCGAGTCGCTGCGGGCGTACCGGGCGATGGGGGTGCACCAGATCCAGGTGCGGTTCCGCAGCCGCAGCCGGGCCGAACTCACCGACCAGATGGCCGCGTTCGGCGCCGGGGTCGCGCCCCACCTCGACTGAAGCCGTGTCCCACCTCACTCAGGGAGTCATGCCATGGGCAAGCTCGACGGACGGGTCGTCCTCATCACCGGCGCGGCGCGCGGGCAGGGTGAGCAGGAGGCGCGGCTCTTCGTCGCGGAGGGCGCACGGGTCGTCATCGCGGACGTGCTCGACGACCAGGGGGAGGCGCTGGCCAAGGAGTTGGGGGCGCGATACGTCCATCTCGACGTGAGTCAGGAGGCCGACTGGCACGCGGCCGTCGCCGCCGCGGGGAGCGCGTACGGACGGATCGACGGGCTGGTCAACAACGCGGGCATCCTGCGCTTCAACGAGCTGGTCAGCACGCCCCTCGACGAGTTCCAGCAGATCGTGCAGGTCAACCAGGTCGGGGTCTTCCTGGGGATCAAGACCGTGGCGCCGGAGATAACGGCCGCGGGCGGCGGGACCATCGTGAACACCGCCTCGTACGCGGGTCTGACCGGGATGGCGTACGTCGGCGCGTACACGGCGACCAAGCACGCCATCGTCGGGCTGACCCGGGTGGCCGCCCTGGAACTGGCCGGCCGGAAGATCCGCGTCAACGCCGTCTGCCCGGGCGCCATCGACACGGCGATGAGCAACCCCTCGCAGCTCGACCCCGCCGCCAACACCGAGGAGACCGCCCAGGCGCTCGACGAGCTGTACAGCAAGCTCGTGCCGCTCGGGCGGATCGGACAGCCGGAGGAGGTGGCCAAGCTCGCCCTCTTCCTCACCGGTGAGGACTCCTCGTACATCACCGGGCAGCCCTTCGTGATCGACGGCGGCTGGCTGGCGGGCGTGAGCGTTATCTGACAGAGCGTCAGCTATTGACGGTGCATGGGCGCGGTGCAACAGTCGGCGCAGAGAATCTGACGGTACGTCAGCTAAGACGTGGGGACGGTGAACCTCCTTGGAATTCGGGCTCTTTGTACAGGGATACGTGGGCAAGCGCGCCGAGACGGATCCACTCGCGGAGCACAAGGCGCTGATGGAGGAGACCGAGTACGTCATCCAGGCGGACCAGTCCGGCTTCAAGTACGCCTGGGCGTCCGAGCACCACTTCCTGGAGGAGTACTCGCACCTCTCGGCGAACGACGTCTTCCTCGGGTATCTCGCCCACGCCACCGACCGCATCCACCTCGGCTCCGGGATCTTCAACCCGCTCGCCCAGGTCAACCACCCGGTGAAGGTCGCCGAGAAGGTCGCCATGCTCGACCATCTCAGCGAGGGACGCTTCGAGTTCGGGTCCGGGCGCGGCGCCGGATCGCACGAGATCCTCGGCTTCATACCGGGCGTCACCGACATGAACTACACCAAGGAGATCTGGGAAGAGACCATCGCCGAGTTCCCGAAGATGTGGCTCCAGGAGGAGTACGTCGGGTTCCAGGGCAAGCACTGGCAGCTGCCGCCGCGGAAGATCCTGCCCAAGCCGTACGGGAAGTCGCACCCCGCGATGTGGTACGCCGCCGGGTCGCCGCCCTCGTACGCCATGGCCGCCCGCAAGGGGCTCGGGGTGCTCGGCTTCAGTGTGCAGAAGGTCTCCGACATGGAGTGGGTCCTGGAGCAGTACAAGACGGCGATCGTCGAGGCCGAGCCGGTCGGGGACTTCGTCAACGACAACGTGATGGTGACGTCGACGGCGATCTGCGCGCCGACGCACGCGGAGGCTGTGCGGATCGCGGCCGGCGGTGGACTGCACTACCTGCAGTCGCTCGTCTTCCGCTACCACGACACCTTCCCGCGGCCCGACGGGTTCCCCGTGTGGCCCGAGACGCTGCCCGAGTTCAACGAGGAGATCATCGAACTCCTCATCGCCGAGGAGCTGTTGATCTGCGGCGACCCGGACGAGGTGCTCACGCAGTGCAAGCGGTGGGAGCAGGCGGGGGCGGATCAGCTGTCCTTCGGGCTGCCGATCGGGATCTCTCGGGAGGACACGTTGCAGTCGATCAAGTTGATCGGGGAGCACGTGATTCCGAAGATCGATACGGATCCTGTCCACCGGACGTCGCGGTTCCGTCAGTCGGCCTGACGGGGCGCGTTGCTGGGTTTTGCGGGGCGGTCCTTGCGGGGGCGGCTCCCTGTCGGGTGCGGGTGCGGGTGCGGGTGCGTTGGGGCTGGGCGCGCAGTTCCCCGCGCCCTTGACCCCTTCGGGGTCGGTTCTGCCCCTGGTGGGGCGGGGAGGCGCTTGGCTGTGGGTGGGTGGGTGGGTGGGGGCTGGGCGCGCTGTTTCCCGCGCCCCTGACGGGGCTGGGCGCGCCGTTTCCCGCGCCCCTGACGGGGCTGGGCGCGCCGTTTCCCGCGCCCCTGACGGGGCCGGTCGCGGCGTTTCCCGCGCCTCTGACGGGGCTCTGGTGAGGGATGTGAGAGAAGGGGTTGGAGATGCTCGACCATCTGATCAAGGGTGTGACCGTGGTGGATGGGACGGGGGCGCCCGCGTATACCGCTGACGTGGGGATACGTGACGGGCGTATCGCCGTGATCGGGTCGGTCGGGGAGTCGTCGCGGACCTCGGAGGATGCTGCCGGGCTCGTGCTCGCCCCCGGCTTCGTCGACCCCCACACGCACTACGACGCCCAGCTCTTCTGGGACCCGTACGCGACCCCGTCGCTGAACCACGGTGTGACGACCGTCGCGGGCGGCAACTGCGGCTTCACCCTGGCCCCCTTGAATCCCGGCCGCCCCGATGACGCCGACTACACGCGCCGCATGATGTCCAAGGTCGAGGGCATGTCCCTGGTCGCCCTGGAGGAGGGCGCGCCCTGGAACTGGCACAGTTTCGGGGAGTATCTGGACGCCCTGGAAGGGCGGATCGCCGTCAACGCGGGCTTCATGGTGGGGCACTGCGCGCTGCGGCGGTACGTGATGGGCGCGGACGCGGTCGGCGGGCAGCCGAGCGAGGAGCAGCTCGGGGAGATGCTCACCCTCTTCCACGAGGCGATGGAGGCCGGAGCCTGGGGGCTGTCCACGACCCAGTCCTCCACCCACTCCGACGGCGACGGGAAACCGGTCGCCTCCCGGCACGCGAAGCCCGCGGAACTGCTGGCCCTCTCCCGGGCCGTCGGCGACCACGAGGGAACCCAGATCGAGGCGATCGTGGCCGGCTGCCTCGACCAGTTCAGCGACGACGAGATCGATCTGTTCGTGGAGATGAGCGCGGCGGCGGGCCGGCCGCTGAACTGGAACGTCCTGACGATCGACGCCGCCGTGCCCGAGCGCGTCCCCCGGCAGCTGGAGGCGAGCGAGCGGGCCCGCAAGGCCGGTGGCCGCATCGTCGCGCTCACCATGCCGATCCTCACGCCGATGAACATGTCGCTGGGCACCTTCTGCGCGCTGAACCTGATCCCCGGGTGGGGGGAGGTCCTGGGTCTGCCGGTGCCGGAGCGGATCGAGAAGCTCCGCGACCCGGACGTACGGGCCGGGATGCTGCGCCGGGCCGGCAGCAAGGAGGCCGGGGTGTTCCGGCGGCTGGCCAACTTCGGGCGGTACGTCATCGGCGACACCTACAGCGCGGCGAACGAGGGCCTGACCGGGCGGGTCGTGAACGACATCGCGGCCGAGCGCGGCCAGGAGCCGTTCCAGTGCCTCGTGGAGATCTGCGCCCACGACGAGCTGCGTACGGTGCTGTGGCCGATGCCCACCGACAACGATCCCGACTCGTGGGCGCTGCGGCAGGAGACCTGGCGGCACGAGGACGTCATGCTCGGCGGCTCCGACGCGGGCGCCCATCTGGACCGCATGTGCGGAGCCCCGTACACCACCCGGTTCATCGGGGACTGTCTGCGCGGGCGGAAGCTGGTGTCGCTGGAGCAGGCGGTGAAGATGCTGACGGACGATCCGGCGCGGCTCTTCGGGCTGCGTGAGCGCGGACGGCTGCGGGAGGGATTCCATGCGGACCTCGTGCTCTTCGACCCGGAGCGGATCGACGCGGGCAAGGCCACCCTGGTGCACGACCTGCCGGGAGACAGCCCGCGGCTGGACGCCAGGGCGCTCGGCGTGAAAGCCGTGTGGGTCAACGGAGTCGAGGCGATCCGGGACGACGTGGTGAGCGGTGCCGTGCCGGGAAAGGTGTTGCGGTCGGGGCGGGACACCAGGACGGTGAGCACCAAGTGACCGAGGGACAACGGCTGTTCATCGGCGGGGCGTGGGTCGCGCCGGACGACGGGTTCTACGAGGTGATCGATCCGGCGACCGAGGGCGTCGTCGGGCTGGCGCCGGAAGCCTCGCGGGAGCAGGTGTACGCGGCCGCCGCCGCGGCCCGCGAGGCCTTCGGGGCGTGGTCGCGCACGCCCGCCGAGGAACGCGCCGCCGTCCTCGACCGGGCGGCCGGGATCATCCAGCGCAACTTCGTGCCGTACGCCGAACTCGCGCAGGCCGAGAGCGGCGCCACGACCGGCACCGCACGCGGCATGCAGGTGGGCGTGGGCATGGCCCGCTTCCGGCGGTACGCGCGGCCCGAGCCCGTGGAGCAGGCGCTGCCGCCGCAGATCAACGAGGCGGGCCCCTTCGGGAAGGCCGCCGTGCTGGGTGCGCTGGCCGTGCGCCAGCCCGTCGGCGTGGTCACCTGCATCACCTCGTACAACAACCCCTGGGCCAACCCGGCGGGCAAGATCGCGCCGGCCCTCGCCATGGGCAACACCGTGGTAGTGAAGCCCGCCCCGCAGGACCCGCTGTCCGTGTACCGGATGGCGGAGGCCTTGGCGGAGGCGGGCGTTCCGCCGGGGGTCGTGAACGTGGTGAGCGGCTCGCGGGCGGGGGCCGGCGAGGCCGCGGTCGACAGCGACGACGTGGACATGGTGAGTTTCACCGGTTCCACCGCCGTCGGGCAGCGGATCGCCGAGGTCTGCGGGCGCGGGATGAAACGGCAGCTCATGGAGCTGGGCGGGAAGGGCGCGGCACTCGTCTTCGACGACGCGGACGTGGAGTCGGCGGTGGCCGGGATCGGCACCACGTTCTCGTTCTACAGCGGGCAGATCTGCACGGCGCCGACGCGGGTGCTGGTGCAGCGGGGGCTGCACGACCGCCTCGTCGAACAACTGGCCGCTTACGCAAGCCACTTGAAGGTGGGGGACCCGCGGGAACGGGGCACGGTGGTCGGCCCGGTCATCTCGGCGGCCCACCGGGACCGCGTCGAGTCGTACGTCGAACTGGGCCGGAAGGAGGGCGCGCGGGTGGTCGCAGGCGGTCAACGGCCGCCCTACGAGCGGGGGTTCTACGTCGCGCCGACCCTGCTCGCCGACTGCACCCCCGACATGCGGGTCGTCCGGGAGGAGATCTTCGGGCCCGTCGTCGTGGTCGTCCCCTTCGACGACGAGGAGGAGGGCATCGCCCTCGCCAACGACAGCGACTACGGCCTGATCGACTACGTCTGGTCGGCCGACGTGGCCCGTGCCTTCCGCGTCGCCCGCCGGCTCCGGGCGGGCGGGGTCGGCGTGAACACCGTCGGCCGCAACATGGAGGCTCCGTTCGGGGGCTTCAAGAAGAGCGGAGTGGGCCGGGACGTGGGCTCGTACGCCCTGCACGCGTACAGCGAGGTGCAGTCGATCGTGTGGGCGGGCTGACGCCGCTGTCCGGGACGGCTTCGGCGTCCGGCGACCGGGAGGCGGACCGGGCCAGATGACCGGCGGCCGACTCCGCCAGGGTGCGGACCGCCGGATGCCAGGGGCGGCCCTGCGGACCGGTGAGTACCAGGCGGCGTGAGGTCCGGGGCGCCAGTGGCAGCAGGACCAGGTCGGCGGGGATCAGGGAACGGGACACCTCGGACAGGACGGTCACGCCGATTCCGGCCTGCACCATGCTGATCAGGGTCGCCAGATCCCGTACCCGGTGCGTGGGCGTGAAGCGCAGCCCGGCCCGGTCGTGGATCGTACGGATGCGGGCCTCGCAGCCGTTGGGTGAGATCAGGAACTCGTCGTCCTCCAGGTCGCGGATGTCGACGAGCGGCTCGCCCGCCAGAGGGTGGTCCCGGGGCAGCACGGCCCGGTAGCCGTCCTCGGCGAGCTGGATGCCGGGGCCGGGCGGCGGGTCGATCAGTACGGCGGCATCGGCCGTCCCGGTATCCAGCCAGGCCGAGATCTCGGCGCTGTCCCCCTCGAAGACCCGCACCGTGATCAGCGGCTGGTCCTCGCCCCAGTGCCGGAGCAGGCCGGGGACCAGCCCCTGACAGACGGTCGGTGTGGCGGCCAGCCGCACGGTGCCGGTCATGGTCTCGGCCGCGTCGGCCGCGATCTCTGCCACGGTCCGGGCCGCCGACAGCGCGATACGGGCGTGCGGCAGGACCCGCTCTCCGAGCGCCGTGGTCCGCGCCGGGGTGGTGCGGATCAACAGGGGGGCGGCCAGTTCGCGTTCCAGGGAGGCCACGGCATGTGACACCGCGGACTGGCTCATGCCCAGCTCGGCGGCGGCCGCGCCGAAGCCGCCCGTGTCGACGACGGCGAGGAACGCCCGGAGCTGGGGAAGATTCACGGTCATGCGTCGGCCTCATGTGTCTATGACGGGTATGCGTTGGATTCATGCTGCCGGGTTGGCGAGGCTGGTCCCGGGCCGCCGACTCCGGCGGAACTCCCCCTTCCTGCAGAGGAGAGCCATGCCGTACTTCCGGGTCACCGTGCCCGACCCCGACCTTCCCGCCGACAGTCGCCGCGCCCTCGCCGAAGGGCTGACAGGCCTGGCCGTCTCGGTCCTGCGCAAGTCCGCCGCCCGAACCGTCGTCCACATCAACCTGGTGCAGGCCGGCAGTTACTACGTCGGTGGCAAGCCGCTGACCAGTGGCCGTGACGCGCACGTCGAGGCCAGTATCACCCTGGGGACGAACAGCGCCGCGGAGAAGGCAGCCTTCATCGCCGGTGCGGGGGAGTTGCTGGCGGAGGTGCTCGGCCCCCTGCCCCGCGCCGGCGTCGCCCTGCACGAACTGCATCCCGAGAGCTACGGCTACAACGGCGCGACCCAGTTCGCCTTCTACCATCCGGCCGGGCACGGGCACGGGGACGGGGGCGAGCGCGGGGACGGGCCGACCGACCCGCCCGCTCACTGAGCGCTCCGCACCGCCGCGTACCGGCACGGCCCGTTCGCTCGTGCCGGGCGGTCAGCCCTCCAGATCCACCCGCACGGTCAGCAGCTGGGTGCCGAAGGCTTTGACCGCGGTGCTGTTGAAGCGGGGCAGGGTGCGCAGCCGGGCGCGGGGGTCGTCCGCGGGCATCAGATGGGCCGTGCCCGCGTGCCAACGGCCGTTGACTCTTACCCTGACCTGCGGGTTCGCCTTGATGTTGCGTACGTACTGGGACTTCTCGCCGTACTCGGAGACGAGCCAGAAGGCCTGTCCGACGCGGCGCCCGCCGACGGGGGTGCGGCGCGGCAGGCCGGAGGTGCGGCCCGTGGTCTCCAAAAGGGTCTGGAACGGCACCCGGCGCAGCAGCGGATTGGCGATCCGCCGCTGGAAGGCCGTGACCGCCCGGAACTTGACCTCGTGCTGACGCGACATGCGTGCTCCTTCTCCCGGTCCGCTGCCGGTGTGAACGTACTCCAGCCGGCTGACCGTAGCGACGCTACGGCTCCTGGGTAGCGTTGCTAACGTATTGGTGTTAGCGTTGTTCTCGTCGGGGTGCGCACCGCAACCCCAGCTGCGACGGGAGCAACGTCATGAGCGAGCAGTCCAGCACCTCCCCCCGGGTGGCCGTGGTCACCGGCGGGTCCCGCGGGATCGGCCGGGAGACGGCCGAGCGCCTGGCCGCCGACGGATTCGCCGTCGTCGTGAACTACGCGGGCAACCAGGCCGAGGCCGACAAGGCCGTCGCCACGATCACGGAGAACGGCGGAAGGGCGATCGCCTGCCGCGCCGACGTGGCCGACGAGACCGAGGTCGCCGCCCTCTTCGACGCGGCCGAGACCGCCTTCGGCGGGGTCGACGTGGTCGTCCACGCGGCGGGCGTCATGACCCTGGCCCCGCTGGTCGACACCGACCTCGACGCCCTGGACCGGATGCACCGCACCAACATCCGCGGCACCTTCGTCGTCGACCAGCAGGCCGCCCGCCGGCTGCGCGAGGGCGGGGCGATCATCAACTTCTCCAGCTCCGTGCTGGCCCTCGCCCTGCCCGGCTACAGCGGGTACGCCGCCACGAAAGGCGCCGTCGAGGCCATGACCCTGGTGCTGGCCCGCGAGATGCGCGGCCGTGACATCACCGTCAACGCGGTGGCGCCCGGCCCGACCGCCACCGCGCTGTTCCTGGACGGCAAGGACGAGGAGACCGTCGCGCGGATGGCCGCCCAGCCGCCGCTGGAGCGCCTCGGCACGCCGCAGGACATCGCCGAGGTCGTCTCCTTCCTCGCCGGCCCCGGCCGCTGGGTCAACGGCCAGGTGGTCCGCGCCAACGGCGGCATCGCCTGAGCGAGGGGCGTCCCGCCAACCGTCAAGTGCCGCACTGTTCAAAGGAGTTCTGCCATGGGCAAGACCATCGTCATCACCGGCGCCGGATCCGGGTTCGGTGCACTCGCCGCCCGCGCGCTGGCCCGGGCCGGCCACACGGTCTACGCAGCGATGCGTGACACCGGCGGCCGCAACGCGGACCGTGTCGCACAGGCCGAGGCGTACGCCAACGAGCACGGCGTGCGGCTGCGGACGGTCGAACTCGACGTCCTCTCCCAGGAGTCGGCGGACGCGGCCGTCGGCACGATCCTCGCCGAGGCCGGCGCGTTCGACGTCGTCGTCCACAACGCGGGCCACATGGTGACCGGGCCGACGGAGGCCTTCACCCCCGAGGAGCTGGCCGCGGTCTACGACACGAACGTGCTGGGCACCCAGCGGGTCAACCGGGCCGCCCTGCCCCCTCTGCGTGCCCAGGAGCACGGCCTGGTGCTGTGGGTCGGATCCACCTCCAGCCGGGGCGGCACCCCGCCCTACCTGGCGCCGTACTTCGCCGCCAAGGCTGCGATGGACGCACTCGCCGTGTCCTACGCCGCCGAGCTGGCCCGCTTCGGCATCGAGACGAGCATCGTCGTGCCCGGCGCCTTCACCTCCGGCACCAACCACTTCGCCACCGGTGGCCACCCCGCCGAGCGGACCGTGATCCCCGCGTACGAGGAGCGGTACGCGGGACTGATGGACCAGGTCGCCCAGCGCCTGGCCGCGCTGGCGCCGGCCGACGCCGATGTCTCCCTGGTGGCCGACGCGATCGTCGAGATCGTCGACACCCCCCACGGGAAGCGCCCCTTCCGGGTCCATGTCGACCCCGCGAACGACGGGTCCGAGGAGGTCAGCCGGGTCGCGGACCGCATCCGCGCCGAGTTCCTCACCCGGATCGGGCTGGCCGACCTGCTGGCCCCGCACCCGGTCGGCGGGCGGACGGCGTCGCCCGCGTGACGGCGGGTAGCGTCGCTCCCGTGAGTACGAAAGCGCGCATTCTCGAAGTGGCCGCGGCCCTGGTCGCCGAGTCCCCGGACGGGGACGTCTCGACCCGGGCCGTGTGCGAGGCGGCGGGCGTCGGCGCACCCGCGCTCTACCGCCACTTCGGGGACAAGGAGGGCCTCCTGTCGGCGGTCGTCGACCACGGCTTCGGCAAGTACCTGGCGACCAAGCGCGAGCGCAGCCCCGGTACGGATCCCGTGCAGGACCTGCGGGACGGCTGGGACACCCACACCGACTTCGCCCTGCGCAACCCGAACCTCTACCGGCTGATGAACTCCCCGGCGATGCGCACCCCGCCGGCCGCCGCCCTGGAGGCCCACCGGATCCTCACCTCCGACCTCCAACGGGCCGCCGAGCAGGGCAAGTTGCGCCTGACGCCGGAGCTGGCGGCGCAGCTGGTGATGTCCGCCAACGTCGGGGTCGCCCTGATGCTGGTCTCCCGCCCGGCGACCTTCGACGACCCGACCATCTCGCGGCGCGTCCGCGACGCCGTCCACGCGGTGATCTTCACCCCGGAGGTGACGGCCGCGGGCGCCGCCTCCCCGGCCGGCGGAGGCGAGGTGGGTGTGCCCGCCACCGCGGCCTCGCTGGGCGCGCTGCTCCGCCGCTCCCCGAGCCCCGCGCTCACCCCCGCCGAGGGAACCCTGCTGACCGAATGGCTGGACAGACTCTCCAACGGGCCGCGGGAGTAGACCCCTTGTTCCGGGACCGCCGGGACCGCCGGGACCGCCGGTTGCGCCGCGATTGCCGGGAGCCCGCGGAGTCCCGAGCGAGCTCCCAGGGAGCCCCCAGGAAGTCCTCAGGCAGTCCCCAGGAAAGCTCCCGGGAGCGGCGCGACGTGGATCGTGTGTGAGCCGTGTGGGAGGCGTGTGATCCGGGACGCCGGTGTGTCCGCCGCGTGTTAGCCTCCCCCGCACGGTCAAGATCGGTCGCATGGCCCGGCCCGGGCACCCACGCCGACAGCGCGGGCGGCACGGGGACGGGATCGGGGGAAACAGATGGTCTCTTCGGACGGTTACCAGGTCAAGTCGGGCATGTCGGGCCCGGCCAAGGAGCTCGACGGCGCGGGCGACCAAGCGGGGAAGATCCGCACGGCCGTCACGCCGGCGATGTGCTACTCGGCGGACGCCCTGGGCGGTTCCGACGCCTCGACGGCGTTCAACTCGTTCGCCACCGCGTGGGAGGCGGAAGCCCACACGCTGGAGTCGGCGCTGCACGAGCTCGGCGACAAGGTGCGGCTCGCCAAAGGGGCCTACTCCGGCAGCGACTCCCTCGTCGAGACGCAGACCAACAGCGTCACCGTCGGCGAGAGCCGGCTCACCACCACGTCGACGAACGCCGGGCGCCCCTCGGCCCTGTCGAGCTACTGAGGGCTCCGACGATGACGGGATTTCTGCGGCCGGCGGACACTCCGGCCGGACGCCGCGCATGGCTGGCCGGACTCTGCGAGTCCATCCCCAGGGCCGGCAGCAAGAACGATCTGCTGGATCTGATCGACAGCGCCCTCTCCGTGTCCGCCCCGAAGGGCGACGTGGGGACGCTGGAGACGCTGAGCAAGCGCTACCGCGACCAGGTCGACAAGGCCGGGGACGTGTACGACCGGGTCGACAGGGTGTCCCGCAAGGGCCTGCCGGAGGTCTGGGTCGGCGACACGAGCGTCCTCGCCTCCGACGTGGTGGCCGCCGCCGCCCGCGCCGCGACACAGCTTGCCGAGGCGTTCCAGGGCGGCGCGCTGGTGCTGCTCACACTGGCCGACGCGGTCAAGGACGCACAGAAGCAGGACCACGACGGCCGCGGGAAGCTGCAGGACGCCAAGACCAAACTCGGCGGCAGGGACGGGTTCTTCGACGACCTGCACGAGAACGACGACGAGGAGAACGACCGGCTGACGGCCCGCTTCTTCGCCTCCGACGGGGTCGGGCTGATGCACGCGGCCGCCGTATCCGAGGAGGAGGCCGTCCGGATCGCGGCCCGGGACCTCAACAAGTGGACCTCCGAGGCCCGCGCCGGAAAGCTGGACACCAGTGAACTGACCGCCGTCGACCGGCTGATGCTCGCCGACACCAGCGCGGTGGACGGCGATCCCGAGATGAACGAGATCCTCTCGGCCGGCGACCTGGAGCGCGCCGCCCGGCGCATGGACGGGCTGAACCTCGACGACGAGGCGGCCATGGAACGGATGCTGTCGCACTCGGACAGCGCGCAGGAGCGGGCCTATCTGATGAAGGCCCTGGCCTCGGGCCACAGCGTCCAGGAGATCGAGGCGTTCCAGGGCAAGATCCACGGCAAGGACCCCGAATGGATGCGCCGGCACCTCACGCCGGTGGTCACCGAGGCGGACAGCCTCGACGACGAGGGCCTGGCCAAGGACGGCTCCAACAACAACAAGGACTACGTCACGTTCGACGGCCAGGCGTGGATCCAGGGCGGCAACGGCTCGGAGGGCACGTGTGTGGCCTCGTCCACCGTCACGGCCCGCGCCATCGTCGACCCGCTCTACGCCCTCGACCTCACCGGCGGCCCCAGCGGACAGGAGGACGATCCCAAGGCCTTCAGGGACCGTCTGGTGGCCGAGCAGCACCGGCTGCACACCGAGGGCGACGGCGGCAAGAACTGGGGCGGCATGGGCCAGGACGGCCAGGAACGCATCGCCGACTCCGCCATCGGCAGCGCCACGGGCAACGACTACCAGCGCCACGACCTGAACAACGCGGACGAGCGCAGGGCGGTGCTCACCGACGTCGAGAAGGCGGTCGCCGAGGGGCGCCCCGTGCCGGTCGACGTCTCGGGCAGCAACGGCGCCCACGCGATGACCATCATCGCCCAGGAGGGCGACATGCTGCAGGTCTACAACCCCTGGGGCACGACCACCTGGGTCAGCGAAGACGACTTCATCAACGGCAACATGGGTAAGGCATCCAGCAGTGATCTCCCCAATGCGTACCAGGTCTACGTCCCGCAGTAGCAGGGGCGGCGGCGCCGTCGCGGCGGCCGCGCTCCTCACGCTCGTCGCGGGCTGCGGGGGCGGCACGGACGAACCCACCAGCCACCCCGTCGCGGACAGCAGCATCACCGCCGGGGTCGGGGAGCGCTTCACGCTCGCCGTCAACGAGAACGCCTCCACCCGCGAGCACTGGTACCTGGCCGACCCGAAGCCCGACAGCTCGGTGGTCCGCAGCCGGGGCAACCGCTACGAGTCGGACTCCGACGAGCCGGCGCCCGGAAGCGGCGGTCACCTCGTCTTCACCTTCGAGGCCACCGGCAAGGGCAGCACCGAGATCGTGCTGCTGCACTGCACGTTCAACACCTGCAACGACAGCACCGCCTCCCCGACCGCGTCGGCGACGGACACCGCTTCCCCGACCGCAACGACCTCCGCGACGCCGTCGGCGAAGGCCACGCCCTCCTCGACCTCATCGGCGAAGGCCACGCCCTCCTCGTCCCCCGAGCCCGAGCGCGTCACCTACACCGTCACCGTCAGCTGAGACGAGACAACCGAGGCTCGCCATGAACCCCACTCCGCACCCCCCGGCCCGCACCGACGACGAACTGGCCCGGCTCGACGTCTCCGTCCTGCTGCGCTACGGCCTCACCGCACCCGCAGGCCCCCGGCGCACCGCGCTGTTCGGCGACGGCGTCGCGGGCGCCGCGGTGGTCCTCGACCGCCTCGGCACCCAGCCGCGCTCGGTCGCCTTCCTCGCCGACACCGTCCGCGCCGGCGGCCTCGGCTACGCGGCGGAGCTGCCCGAGCCGCTGCCGCGCCCCGAGGCGGCGGCCGTGGTCCGCGCGTGGCTGGAGGCGGCCACCGAGATCGTGGGCGGTGTCGCCGCCGACGACACCGCCGCCCGTTGGCTGCGCGCCGTCGCCAGTGTCATCGAGCTGCGGCAGCTGGAGAGAGCCCGCGGCTGACCGGGACCGTCACCGACGACCCCGGCTGACCGGGACGTCACGGACGGCCGAGGAAGACCGGGTTGGTGAACGCCGCCAGAGGGCCCGGGAGGCTCGGTACCTGCGCCGGGTGACGCACCTCGGCGCGGACGTACGACGCGTACGCCGCCGTCGTACGCCACTGGGCCGTGCCGGCGCCGGACGCGTCCACCGCCGGTGAGGTGAAGAGGACTCCCTGGTCGGTGACGAAGCGGAGGGTGCAGCCCGGGGCGCCCGTGACGGACAGGCTGACGGTCACCGGGGCATCCGCCGCCACCCGCAACCGCTCGCCGATGCCCGCGTGTTCGCCCTTCGGGCCGGCCGCCGAGAAGGTCAGCGACACGTCCTTGGACTCGGCCACGTACGAGTGGCCGGCCCGGATGCCGCCCTGGATGGCGTCCCGGGTCAGATCCTCGGCGAGGACCACGGTCTGCGGCGTGCCGACCGGGTCGGGGTCGCGGTGGGCGTCGCTGTTGCCCATGGCCGGGATCCAGTCCCGCCCCTCGCGCACGGACGCGACCAGCATGCCGTCCCAGTCGGCCAGCGCCACCTCGTCGTCCGGTGTGTAAGCGCCGTTCCACACCTCGACCGCGTCCGCCTCGCCGAAGCCGAACTTCCAGTTGCAGCCGATGCAGGTGGCGTGCGGATGGGCCGGGACCACCAGGCCGCCGGCCCCGCGGATCTGCCGGGCGTACTTGCCGAAGCGGTTGTCCCGGGCGCGGTAGCGCCAGTCGATGAACGTGCCGGGGTCGGTGCCGAGGGCCACCACATGGCCGTTGCGCGTGGTCACCTCCTCGCCGACCATGATCAGCAGGTCGTCGCCCGCCTGGTCCGCCCAGTGGGCGTGCGAGGAGTAGGTGTTGTGGTCCGAGGTGTTGATGAAGTCCAGGCCGGCGGCCCGGGCGAGGGCGGCGATCTCCGCCGGGGTGCGGCGGCCGTCCGAGTACCAGGAGTGCAGATGGCAGTCGCCGCGGTACCAGGCCCGCCCGCGGCCCTTGGCGCGGGACGGCGGGTACACCGGCCGCGGCGTCGCGCCCGGCTCGCCGTACGTGAGCGTGATGGTGACCTCGTACGACAGTCCCTGCGGCGCCACCGTGTACGGGCCGAGCGCGATGTGCCAGGTGCCCGGGCGGACCCGGCCCGGGATGTAGCCCGGCGTCGCCTCGTCGGCCCGGATGAAGAACTCCGTGCGGGCGCCGCCCGACCAGCCGCGGAAGCCCCGGCCGCCCAGCTCGGTGCCGTGTTCGTCGAAGACGCCGATGTCCAGGGCGTTGGCCATCGTCCCGGCCGGGACCGCCGGCTTGTCGTACGTGTAGGCGACCCTGATCTCCCGTACGCCGGCGGGCACTTCGACCGGCAGATAGACGAAGTCCGGTGAACCGGTGGGCAGGGTGCCGCGCACCGTTCGGGTCTCGGTTTCGCCGGCTGTACCGGCCGCGCTCGCGAAGGTCACGCTGCCCAACGTAAGCGCGGCGGCGGCTCCCGTCACGAGCAGGGCGCGTCTGCCGATCCCTTGGTCGTCCTCGCACATGCTGTTGCTCCCGGTGTGGTGAGTGACAGGGGTGGCGCGTACCAACTTGGTATTCAGCCGTGAACTCCCGTGCAAGGGAAGGGGATCCACAGCTTTCGACTTGGCGGCGCTGATGCTAGGAAGGGCTCATGCGGATCGCCACCACGATCTTCCTCACCGACGAGACCATCACCCCCGTGCGGCTCGCCCGGGAACTGGAACAGCGCGGTTTCGCCGGGCTGTTCCTGCCCGAGCACACCCACATCCCCGTGGAGCGCACCACCCCGAACCCCTCGGGCGGCCCGCTGCCGCGCGCGTACGGGCGCACCCTCGACCCCTTCGTCGCCCTCGCCCAGGCCGCCGCGGTGACGCGGAACCTGCGGCTCGGCACCGGCATCACGCTCATCGCCCAGCACGACCCCATCGGCCTCGCCAAGCAGATCGCGACGCTCGACCACCTCTCCGAAGGCCGCTTCACCCTCGGGATCGGGTTCGGCTGGAACGTGGAGGAGGCCGCCGACCACGGCGTCGACTGGCGTACACGGCGGGAACTGGGCCGGGACCGGATGGCGCTGATGCGGGCGCTGTGGGCCGCGGAGCCGACCGCCTACGACGGGGCGTTCGGGAGCGTCCGGGCCAGTCACGCCCATCCCAAACCCGCACAGAAGCCGCGCGGTCCCGTCGTCGGGCCGCGCACGCTCATCGGGGGCGCGGCCGGGCCGAAGCTCTTCGCGCACATCAGTGAGTACGCGGACGGGTGGATGCCCATCGGAGGGCGCGGGCTGAGCGAGTCGCTGCCCGTCCTGCGCGCCGTGTGGGCCGACGCCGGCCGGGACCCCGGCGCACTGCACGTCGTGCCGTCGGCCGTCCTGCCCACCCCGGGCAAACTCGCGCACTACGCGGAGCTGGGCATCGAGGAGGTCGTCCTGCAACTCCCGCCCGCCGGCGAGGCGGACGTCCTGCGGGTGCTCGACGAGTACGCCGCGTACACGCGGTGAGCGGCGGGTGCGGAAGGGGGGCGGCCGTGGACGCCAGGAGCGACGGACAGCGCACGAAGCGCCCCGTGCCGGCACTCCGGGAGGGCCCGTCCGGCGGCACGCACCGGGCCGCGCCCGTTTGGCCTGATCACGGCGATCGTATGCTCGAAGGATGACGACCTCCGAGACCTCCGGAACCGGGCCGACGGCGAACTCCATGCGGCGCGCGCTCAAACGCGCGCGGGACGGCGTCGCGCTCGACGTCAACGAGGCCGCCGTGCTGCTCCAGGCGCGCGGCGCGGATCTGGACGACCTCGCCGCGTCCGCCGCCCGGGTGCGCGACGCCGGGCTCGCGACGGCGGGCCGCCCCGGCGTCATCACGTACTCGAAGAGCGTCTTCATCCCGCTCACCCGGCTGTGCCGGGACAAGTGCCACTACTGCACCTTCGTCACCGTGCCGGGCAAGCTGCGCCGGGCCGGCCACGGGATGTTCATGTCCCCGGACGAGGTGCTGGACATCGCCCGCCGGGGGGCCGAACTCGGCTGCAAGGAAGCGCTGATCACCCTCGGCGACAAGCCGGAGGACCGGTGGCCCGAGGCCCGCGAGTGGCTGGACGCGCACGGATACGACGACACGATCGCGTACGTACGGGCCATCTCGATCCGCATCCTGGAGGAGACGGGCCTGCTGCCGCACCTCAACCCCGGGGTGATGTCGTGGACCGACTTCCAGCGGCTGAAGCCGGTCGCGCCGTCGATGGGCATGATGCTGGAGACGACCGCGACCCGGCTGTGGAGCGAGCCCGGCGGCCCGCACCACGGGTCGCCCGACAAGGAGCCCGCCGTACGGCTGCGGGTCCTGGAGGACGCGGGCCGCTCCTCCGTCCCCTTCACCAGCGGACTGCTCATCGGCATCGGCGAGACGTACGAGGAGCGGGCGGAGTCCCTCTTCGCGCTGCGCCGGATCTCCCGGGCCTACCACGGCATCCAGGAGCTGATCATCCAGAACTTCCGCGCCAAGCCGGACACGGCGATGCGCGGGATGCCGGACGCGGAGCTGGACGAACTGGTCGCCACGGTCGCGGTGGCGCGGCACATCATGGGGCCGGGCGGCTGCCTCCAGGCGCCGCCCAACCTGGTGGACGCCGAGTACGGGCGGCTGATCGGCGCCGGCATCGACGACTGGGGCGGGGTGTCCCCGCTGACCATCGACCATGTGAACCCGGAGCGGCCGTGGCCGGGAATCGACCTGCTGCGCGAGCACTCCGCGCAGGCCGGCTTCGAGCTGCGCGAACGCCTCTGTGTCTACCCGGAGTTCGTGCAGCGCGGCGAGCCCTGGCTGGACCCGCGGCTGCTGCCGCACGTCCGGGCGCTGGCGGACCCGGAGACGGGCCTCGCCCGCGAGGACGCGGTCGTCGAGGGGCATCCGTGGCAGGAGCCCGAGGAGGCGTTCACCTCGTCCGGTCGCACGGACCTGCACCGCACCATCGACACCGAGGGGCGCACCGGCGACCGTCGGGAGGACTTCGACCTCGTCTACGGCGACTGGGGCGCGCTGCGGGAGGCGGCGGCTCCCGGGATGGTGCCCTCGCGCATCGACACGGACGTCCGGCAGGCGCTGGCGACGGCCGCCGACGACCCGACCCGGCTCACCGACGACGAGGCGCTCGCCCTGCTGCACGCGGACGGGCCGGCCCTGGACGCCCTGTGCCGCATCGCGGACGACGTCCGCAGGTCGGTGAACGGCGACGACGTCACGTACATCGTCACCCGGAACATCAACTTCACCAACGTCTGCTACACCGGCTGCCGGTTCTGCGCCTTCGCCCAGCGCCGTACGGACGCCGACGCGTACACCCTCTCCCTCGACCAGGTCGCCGACCGAGCCCAGCAGGCCTGGGAGGTCGGTGCGGTCGAGGTCTGCATGCAGGGCGGCATCCACCCCGACCTGCCCGGCACCGCGTACTTCGACATCGCGAAGGCGGTGAAGGAGCGCGTCCCGGGGATGCACGTCCACGCCTTCTCTCCGATGGAGGTGGTGAACGGCGCCACGCGCACCGGCCTGTCGATCCGCGAATGGCTGACGGCCGCGAAGGAGGCGGGCCTCGACTCGATCCCCGGCACGGCCGCCGAGATCCTCGACGACGAGGTCCGCTGGATCCTGACCAAGGGCAAGCTGCCCACGGCCACCTGGATCGAAGTGATCACCACCGCGCACGAACTGGGCATCCGCTCGTCCTCGACCATGATGTACGGCCACGTCGACCAGCCCCGCCACTGGCTCGGCCACTTCCGCACGCTGTCCCGCATCCAGCAGCAGACCGGCGGCTTCACGGAGTTCGTGACCCTCCCCTTCATCCACACCAACGCCCCGGTGTACCTGGCGGGCATCGCCCGGCCCGGCCCCACCGTCCGCGACAACCGCGCGGTCACCGCCATGGCCCGGCTGCTCCTGCACCCCCACATCCCCAACATCCAGACCAGCTGGGTCAAGCTCGGCTCGGAGGGCGCCGCCGAAATGCTCCGCTCCGGCGCCAACGACCTCGGCGGCACCCTGATGGAAGAGACCATCTCCCGCATGGCCGGCTCCAGTTACGGCTCCTACAAGTCCGTCAAGGACCTGATCGCCGTCGCCGAAACCGCAGGACGCCCGGCGAAGCCCCGCACCACCCTGTACGGCGAGGTCCCGGAGGAACGCCGGAGTGCGGCTGCGGCGTCGGACGGTCATCTGCCGGAGTTGTTGCCGGTGTTGGACTGAACCAAAACCGGTTCGGTGATGTCAGCGGCCCCTGCTAACTTCTTGAAGCTCGTGTGATCCACGAGCTTCAAAAAGCCATCAGGGAGGGCCATTTGGCCAGGTTCGCGATGTCCAACGGCGTCAGACGACTGGCGGTGGGTTGCTCAGTTGCGGCAGTCGTGACGGTCACGTCCGGCACGGCGCACGCTGTGGACAATCTGCCGCCGAAGCAGCCGCTCGTCCAGGATCTGGCATCGGGGGGCAGGCCGTGCGGCACGGGTGACGACAAGGCGTACGTTTCGGAGCCGCCCACGCTCAGCGCGGTGTTGTACGACCCGGAGGAGGACAACCAGCCGTCTGAGGCCAACAGGGTCTCGGGCGAGTTCGAGGCCTGGTGGGCGGACTCGGCCGGGGTCGAACAGCGCCGTACGTACACCACCGTTGCGTCCTGGTCGGGGACGAGTCAGCAGTGGCAGATGCCGGAGGACATACCGGCGAACACCGTCGTCTCGTGGCACATTCGCGCGAACGATGGCAAGGCGACCTCGGCCTGGAGCTCCGAGGGCGAGGGCGCCGTCTGCGAGTTCGTGTACGACGACGTGAGCCCGGAGAAGGCGGTCGTCACCTCGACCGACTACCCGGAGGGGCAGCTTCACGACGGAGTCGGCGTCTATGGCAGCTTCACCCTGGACTCCCCGTCGCCGGACGTCGTGGCGTACCGCTACGAATTCACCGGCGTTCCCCCGGCGACCGCGAGGCCGGACGAGATGGGCGGGCCCGCGACCATCCGCTACTTGCCGCTCAGGGAACGCCCGGACTCCCTCAGCATCACTGCGATCGACCGGTCGGGGCGCGGCAGTGAGACCACTACGTACCGCTTCATGGTCGAGGAAGGCCGTGCACCCGCCGCCCACTGGAAGCTCGCCGACGCCGCCGGCTCCACCAACGCGGACGCCGAGACGGGAACCGACGCCCGTGCCGGCTCCGGGGTGACCTTCGCGGGCGCCGCGCCGGACGGCACCGACCTCGCGGCCACGGCCCGTTTCGACGGGAGTGACCAGGCGTTCCTGACGCCCGACACCCCGGCCGTGGACACCGACGGGACCTTCGCCGTCAGCGCGTGGGTGCGCCCGGACCGCACCGACCGCGACATGACGGTGGTGAGCCAGGGCGCTGGCACCACGGGCGTGACGCTCGGGCTGCGCACCCGGGACACGAGCCCGGTCTGGTCGTTCACCGTCGCTGGTCAGGAGGTCTCGGGCGGGGCCCCGGAGACCGGTGAATGGGCCCACGTCCTGGGTCTGTACGACGCCGAGACCGGCCTCGCGCAGCTCTACGTCAACGGACACGAGACCGGTACGAAGACGGAGGCGGCGCCTGCCGCCACCTCCGACGCCTTCCGGATCGGCCAGGGCGCGGGGGCTTCGGCCTGGGACGGCGACATCGGCGACGTCCGCGCCTACGACCGGGTCGTGGTGCCGACTGAAATCACCGCACTCGCCTACCAGCGGGGGCACTCGCTCGCTCGCTGGTCCCTGGAGACGGCGTCGGACGGAACCAGTCCTGAGCAGGGCGGCGGAGCGCCGCTGAAGCTAGGCGGCGGCGCATCCATCTACCGCATTCCGGACGGCTCCTGCGACCCGAACCTTGACCCGGACTGCCCCTACCAGCCCGAGCCGCTGCTCGGCGACGGCCACCTCCAGCTGGACGGCGAGACGGGATACGCGGCCACGGAGCAGCCGGCCGTGGACACCTCGGACAGCTTCACGATCGGTGTCGTCGTACGGCTGGCGGACTCGGAACCGGACCACCCGATGACCGTGCTGTCGCAGGCAGGCGAGCACACGGACGCCTTCAAGGTTCGTTACGAACCGTCCGAGCACGCCTGGCAGTTGGTCATGCCGGAGAAGGACGAGGCCGGCGCCCCCGAGACGGTGGTGGCCCAGACGGAGATGGCGGGCGGCGGGCAGGGACCGGGCAGCCGGATCGCGGTCGTGTACGACGATGCCACCGACAAGATCCAGCTCTACGTGAACAGCTCCACCAACGCGGGAGCGACCGCGCACTTCCCGAACGGCTGGCACAGCTCCGGCCCGCTTCAGGTGGGGCGGGCTCAGGTCGGCAACGGCTGGGGCGAGTACCTGCACGGTGACGTCGACGAGGTCCAGGCGTTCCACGGGGCCTTGAGGGCATCGGACATCTCCTTCCTGGGCACGGGCGTCCCCTTCCTGGAGTAGGGCACAGTCCTTTGCCCGTGCTGAACCCCGACCGCTCGCCTGTACCGCTGCACACAGCGGTACAGGCGAGCGTCGTTCAGGCGCTGTCCGTCCGGCTGCTCGCGGCCTTCGCCGGGAACGGCAGATGGATCACCACCAGCACGATGCCGGCGAGGGTGATGACGCGGGTGGCGGCGTCGAGGCCGTTCCAGGTTTTGGACTGCCACATGGCGAACCACTCGCCGCCGACGCCGATGAAGCCGGCGCCGAAGAGGAGCAGGACCATCAGCAGGCCGTAGGTGGAGATGCGGCGGGCGTGGGCGTGGTCGCTGCGTATCCACAGGTAGGTGGCGGCGAGGAGGACGAGGGCGGCGAGGGTCTCCCAGACGATGATGGCGATGTACGCGGTGTCCTGCCAGGCGGTGGACGTGATGGCCCGCCACATCAGGTCGTCGTCCTTGAACGTCGTGTCCATCGCGAGGACATGGCGGACGAACTGCTGGTTGGTGCCGAAGTCGGTGATGTTCCCGAAGGCGACGAGGGTGATGTAGAGCGCGACGGTGGCGGTGAGAAGGGCGGCGGCAAGCGGGAGTGCGCCTGGGGCGCGAGGGGTTCGTGTGGCGACCATGGTCCAACTATGTCGCCGGGGGCGGGGTGACTCCCAGGTGTTTTTAGGCGCGTTGGGCGAGACTGGTTGCCGGCCCGACCGGGGGAGGGGTGTGCACATGGCGCGGGCACGGCCGTCGAGGCAGTCCACGCAGTCGATGCAGGACATCATTCAGGGGCGCAGGCGGCGGGGGTTCGTCGGGCGGCAGGTCGAGCGTGCCGCCTTCCGGGAGAATCTGGACGTGGCGCCCGGGGACGAACGGCATCGGTTCCTGTTCCATGTCCACGGGAACGCGGGCGTCGGAAAGACCTTCCTGGTAAGGGAGTTGGAGCAACTCGCCCGGGAGCGCGGCGCACTGACCGCGTACGTCGACGAGGGTGCGGGCAGCGTGCCCGAGGCGCTGGCGGTGATCTGCGAGCGGTTCGCCCGGCAGGGGCACCGGTTCAAGGACCTGGAACGGCTGCTGGCCACCCATCGCGAGCGGCGTCACGAGGCGGAGACGGCCGTGGTGGCGCGGGACGAGGTGCCGGCGACCTCACCGTCGGCGGCGAGCCTGGCCGCCGCGCGGGCCGGACTGGTGGGCCTCGGTCTGGTGCCCGGCGTCGGCGCGTTCGCGGGAGCCGTCGATCCGGCCCAACTCGCCCAGCGCGCGGACCGGTTGCGGGCGGGGTTCGGAACCCGGCTGCGCAACCAGGAGGACCTGCAGCTGGTGCTCTCCCCGGAGCGCGTACTGACGCCCGTCCTGCTCGCCGAGTTGGCCGGGGCCGCCGCCGAAGTCCCCTGGATCGTGCTGCTCTTCGACACCTACGAGCGCACCGGGCTCTTCCTCGACGGCTGGCTGCACGACGCGATGACCACGGACCGGTACGGCGTCCTGCCCGCGAACGTCGTGGTCGTCACCGCGGGACAGCACCCTTTCGACACCCTCCGCTGGGGCGGCTTCGCCGACTGGGTGCGGGACGTGCCGCTGGACCCCTTCACGGAGACGGAGGCGCGGGGACTGCTCGCGGACCGGGGAGTGGTCTCGGCGCCGGTCGTGGCGGAGGTGCTCCGGCTCACCGGAGGGCTGCCGGTGCTGGTCTCCACGCTCGCCGAGACACGGCCGGCCGATCCGGGTGACGTGGGCGATCCCAGCGCGACCGCCGTGGAACGGTTCCTGAAGTGGGAGCAGGACCCGGTGCGCAGGGCCGCCGCCCTTGCCTGTGCCTTCCCGCGCCGGCTCGACGCGGATGTCTTCCGGGCCGCCGTGGACTGCCCCGACGAGGACGCCGACGCGCTGTTCGACTGGCTGCGGGGGCGGCCGTTCGTCAGCGACCGCGGCGACCGGATCCAGTACCACGAGGTCGTACGGGCCCCGATGCTGCGCTTGCAGCGGCACCGCTCCCCGCGCGGCTGGGCCGAGCGGCACGGGCGCCTCGCGGAGACCTTCGCGGGCTGGCGCGCGGATGCCGAAGAGGCATGTGTGGCAAGGGAGTTGTGGGCTGACGAGCGGTGGCGGGAGCTGCGTCTCGCGGAGTCCTACCACCGGCTGTGCGCACAGCCTGGGACCGTGCTGCCCGAGGTGCTGCGGGACTTCGTCGACGCCTGCGACCAGGGGGAGGCCGTCGCCCTGCGCTGGGCCGGTGCCCTGCTGGACGCGGGGCGGGACGCGGGCGCGCAGGACGCGGCGCGGTGGGGGTTCGAGCTGGGGCAGGGGCTCGCCGAGCACGGGACGGCCGCGGCGCTCGGACTCCTGCTGAACGGTTCCCCGCCCGACAACCGGGCCTCGGAGCACCAGGTCTCCAGCGCCACGGAGGACTCCGATCGCGACCTCTCGCCGGACCCCGCCGGCCTCGACGAACCGGCGCGGGCCCTCGCCCACACGGTCAGGGGCGGCGCCCTGCACCGGGCCGGCTCCTACGAGGCGGCGCTGGCGCAGTACGAGGCTGCCGTCGGCCTCGACCCCGGGCTGGCCCGCGCCTACCGGGGCCGGGCCACGAGCCGCGGCGAACTGGGCGACTACGAAGGCGCGATCGGTGACCTGGACCGGGCGGTCGCCCTGGCGCCGGACGACGGCCGGGCCTTCTCGCTGCGCGGCGAGTTCCAGCGCATCCTGCGGAACCACGACGCCGCGATCCAGGACCTGGACCGGGGGATCGCCCTCGATCCGGCGCAGGCCTTCGCCTGGGCCTCCCGGGGCGCGACGCGGCTCAGCCGTGGTGAGCTCGACGCGGCCCTCGTGGATCTGGACCGGGCGCTCGAACTCGATCCGGGGTACGGGTGGGCGCTGGCCCGCCGGGCCCGGGTGTGGCGGACGCGCGGCGACCAGGTGCGCCGGTTCGCCGACCTCGACCGGGCGGTCGCCCTGCAGCCCGACTGGGCCTGGGGGGCGTGCGAGCGCGGGGACGCCCTGCGTTCGGCGGGCCGCCACGAGGAGGCGCTGGCCGACTACGACAGGGCCCTCGCGCTCGACAGCGGGTACGCGTCGGCGTACGCGAGCCGGGGCGTCTCCCGGGCCGCCCTCGGCCGCCACGAGGAGGCCCTCGCCGATCTGGACCGGGCGCTGGAGCTCAGGCCGGGGTACGCGTGGGCGCTGGAGCAACGGGCGGCGATCCGGGAGCGGTTCGCGGGTGACGGCGGGGGGTGACACCCGGGGCGGGGCTCGGGCGTCACCCGCGAAGGGGGCGCGGCGGCGGTGATGATGCCCGGGAGCCGGGAGCCGGGAGCCGGGAGCCGGGGGCCCGGGGCCGGGAGACCGTGGTGTCCGGGCGTGCCATGTGGCCTGGCACGCCCGGTGGTTCACCTCGGGGATGAGCCCGGAGGCCTCAGTGGGCGAACTCCTGCCCGAAGTAGGCCCCGTTCTCCGGCGCCCCGAGCGAACTCGGTCCGAACGAGGCCAAGTTGGTGGTCGTCAGACCGGACGTGGAGCCGCGGAACACCCACACCGCGCCCGAGTCGACGTACGTACCGTCCTCCTGCGGGGCGCCCAAGACCAGGTCGGCGCGGTTGTTGGCGTTGACGTCCGCGAGCAGCACCCCGCCGCCGAAGTTGTCGTTCGCCTCGGAGGCGCCCGGGACACCGGACGTGGACTGGTTGAAGGCCTGGGCGCCGGAGCCGGTGAGACCGGAGGCCCCGCCCTTCAGCAGCACCACCGAGCCCGCGTCACGCACGGAGCCGATGTCCTCGCCGGGCACGCCGACCGCGATGTCGGGGTAGCCGTCGCCGGTCACGTCACCCGCGGCCAGCGAGTAGCCGAACTGGTCGCCGTAGCCCACGCTGTTGTCGCCCGCCTCGTCCACACCGGGGACGCCCGCCGTGTCCTGGGTGATCTTCGCGGTGCGGGTGGAGGGGCCGGCCGAGGAGCCGTAGACGACACGGACCGCGCCCGCGTCGTACTGCATCGTCTCCGAGACCTGGCCGACCTGACGGGCTATGAAGTCGCCGTAGCCGTCCTTGTTCACGTCGGCGACGACCCCGCCGACCGTGTAGTAGCCGGTGCTCTTGGGGGTCTTGTCGAGGCCCGTCGACGTGCCCTTGTAGTAGGCGGACTGGTACTGCATCTCCTCGAAGCCGTGGGTGATGACGACGTCGTCCTTGCCGTCCCCGTTCATGTCGCCCACGGCGAAGTCCGAGGCTCCGTCCTCGTCGTCGAAGGTGAGGGTGTCGGTGGAGACGGGGACCCCGGCGCGGGTGAGCGGGCCGAAGCGGACCTGAAGGCCCCCGTCGTGGTTGACGAGGAGGTCGGCGTGCCCGTCGCCGTTGATGTCGCCGGCACCCACCTGGTAGGCGCCCGGGAGCTTGGTGGGGTCGACGAGGCCGTCCGCGGAGCCCCACAGCACCACCGGGTCGTTCCAGTCGCCGACGACGAGGTCGGTGCGGCCGTCCCCGTCGAGGTCGCGGGCGGCCGTTCTGGTCCCGAACAGACCCCACTCGTGCACGTCACCGGGCACACCCTCGGTGGCGCGGGAGATCAGCTGTGGGTGCGCGGTGTCGACGCCCGCAGCGGAGCCGTACGCCACCGAGATGTATCCCGCGGCCAGGACGTCCGACACGGTGCCGCGCGGCGCGCTGATGGCGAGGTCGGCGTAACCGTCGCCGTTGAAGTCGACCACGGGGGTCTTCGGGGCGGCCGCCGCGGGGCCCGCGGAGAGGGTCACCGGGGCGGACAGCAGGGCGGCGAGGGCCACGCACCGCGCGACGGTGCGACGGCTCTTGGGGTGAGGCACGAGGGCTCCAGAAGTTGGGTGCGGGTACGTCGGTCGTTCACCTTGACCCGCGGACGGGGGAAACGGTTGTGGCGACGGAGGCGGCAAGAACTGGCGGCCGGGGCGGCGGGACCGGGCAACGGTTGTGGCGGGCGGGCGGCAAGAAGTGGCGGCCGGGGCGGCGAGAACGGGGAGGCCAAGGGTGGAGAAGCGGGGGATCGGTGTCCAAAAGCGACCAGTCGGGCCACATTTCGCATTCCGAGACGGGCCCTGAACCGACCGTTCCCGTTCGATTACAGTGCTGAACGATGCGGACCGGAGGAGGGCGTGGTGGGTGCGACATCCGGTGCCGTCTGGGGCCGCAGCGAGCAGCAGGACTTCCGCAGCAGGGTGCGCGGAACCCTGCTGGGGGCGGCCGTCGGTGACGCCCTGGGCGCGCCGCTCGACGGGCTCACCCTGGAGGAGATCCGGGAGACGCACGGCGCGGCCGGCCTCACCGACCTCACCTTCGGGCACGGCAGACGCGGCGCCGTCACCCACCTCACCCAGCTGACGCTGTTCACGCTGGACGGGCTGATACGCGCCCAGGTGCGCCGCGACACCGGCGCCTGGCACCCGCCCACCGATCTGCACCGGGCCTATCGCCGGTGGGCCGCCACCCAGAGCGACTGGGGGCCCGACGAACGCCGCAAGGACGACGGCTGGCTGGCCCGCGAGGAGTGGCTGTACGCCCGGCGCGATCCGGCGCGTGCCTGTCTGCTCGGCTTCGGCGACGAGACCATGGGCACACTGGACGCGCCCAAGAATCCCGGTGAGCTCGGTGCCGAGGCCGCCGCGCGCTCGGCACCCTTCGGGCTGCTGGTCGGCTGGGAGCCGCAGCTCGTGATGCAGCTCGCCGTGGAGTGCGCCGCGCAGACGCACGGGCACCCGCTCGCCTACCTGTCGGCGGGGGCGTACGCCGTCGTCGTGCATGCGCTGGCGCGCGGCGAGAGCCTCGACGCGGCCGTGCAGCGGGCCCTGGCGCTGCTCGCCGCGCGCCCGGGGCAGCAGCCCGTCACCGACGCCCTCCAGCACGCCCTGGGGGCCGTACGGCAGGGGATGCCGACCCCGTACCGGGTCGAGGAGCTGGCCGGCGAGGGTACGGCGGAGGGGGTGCTGGCGGTGGCCGTGTACTGCGCGCTGGTCGGGGAGGACATCCGCCAGGGGCTCTGCCTCGCGGTGAACCACGGAGGGCCCTCGGGAGCCGCGGGGGCACTCACCGGGGGCCTGCTCGGCGCCCTGCACGGCGAGACGGCCCTGCCGCCGGCCTGGCTGGCCGAGCTGGAGGGCCGTCCCTCGATGCTGGTCCTCGCGGACGACTTCGCGATGGAGATGACCCAGGGGCCCGCACTGCACGGGCCCGCCGGGTCGTCACCGGGATGGCTCGCCCGGTATCCGCGGGCCTGACCGGGGCCGGCTCCGCGCACACCCGGGCGGGGTCAGTCCTTGACGGTGGTGCCCACCACCCCGTCCGCCGCCTCTGCCGGGGCCGGGATCGCGACGGACGCCGCGCCCGAACCGTCGTCGTCGGTGTTGATCATCTCGATGATGGCGTCGCGCTCCGGGGTGGCCTCGGGCTTCAGGAAGCCGATGAGGATGTAGAGGACGAGGGAGACCGCCATGGGCAGCGCGACCTGGTACTCCAGCTTCACGTCGGTGCGCTGCGAGAAGTCCAGGTTGTAGTTGATGAAGAAGAAGGCCAGCAGACCCAGGGCCCAGCTGGTGAGGGCCGCGGTCGGTCCGGACTTACGGAACGGCCGCAGCAGACCCAGGATGAACGGGATCGCGATCGGGCCCATCAGACCGGCCACCCACTTGATGACGACCGTGATGATGTCCTTGAACGTCGGCGAGTTGACCTGGGTGGCCACGGCCATGGAGAGGGCGAGGAAGCCGACGGTAGTGATCCGGCCGGCGATCAGCCCGGCCCGGTTGTCCCAGGCCCGCGCGGCCTTCGAGAGCACCGGCATGATGTCCCGCGTGAAGACGGCCGAGATGGCGTTGGCGTCCGAGGAGCACATGGCCATCGTGTGCGAGAAGAAGCCGACGACCACCAGGCCCAGCAGACCGTGCGGCAGCAGCTGCTCGGTCATCAGCCCGTACGCGTCGGACCCGTCCGGCTTCTTGGCCGTCACGAGCAGCGGCGCCAGCCACATCGGGATGAAGAGGATGAGCGGCCACACGAACCACAGCCCGGCCGACAGCATCGCCGACCGCGAGGCCTGCTTGGCACTGCCCGTCGCCATGTAGCGCTGGGCCTGGTTCCACATGCCGCCGTTGTACTCGAAGAGCTTGATGAACAGATACGCGATGAAGAACACCGTCATGTACGGGCCGGCGAAACCGTCCGCGTGACCGTGCAGCTTCGGCGAGTCCAGGGCCTTGGACAGACCGCCCTGGTCGGAGATCTTGTTCAGCGCGATGATCAGCATCGAGACGCCGGCCAGCAGCTGGATGACGAACTGGCCGAGTTCGGTCAGCGCGTCGGCCCAGAGGCCGCCGATCGTGCAGTACACCGCCGTGATGCCGCCGGTGATGAGGATGCCCTGGGTGAGCGTGACGCCCGTGAAGACGCTGAGCAGCGTGGCGATGGCGGCCCACTTGGCACCGACGTCGACGATCTTCAGCAGGATTCCGGACCAGGCGAGCGCCTGCTGGGTGGGGAGGTTGTAGCGGTCCTTCAGATATTCCAGCGGCGAGGCGACGTGCAGCCGCGAGCGCAGCCGGTTGAGCCGAGGCGCGAAGGCCTTGGCGCCGATCGCGATGCCGATGGCGATGGGAAGTGCCCAGGTGACGTACGAGGTGATGCCGTAGGTGTACGCGATGCCGGCGTAGCCGGTGAACATCACCGCGCTGTAGCCCGACATGTGGTGCGAGATGCCGGACAGCCACCAGGGCATCTTGCCGCCCGCGGTGAAGAAGTCGCTGACATCTTCCACACGCTTGTGGGACCAGATGCCGATCGCGGTCATCACACCGAAGTACGCGACCAGGACGGCCCAGTCGAGACCGTTCATGTGCCCCCTCCAGGGGTCCGCCTTGTGAACCTGCATATACCGGACGGCACTTCGTCAGTACGTGCATGGGCGGCGCCCCCGTGCGGGAGCGGGGACTTCGGGGATTGAACCGCTGTTTCGGCCAACCGGTCAAGGCCTTACATGGTCATGGATGTGAACCGGGATCAGAAAGCCGAACGATTTTACTTGCTCTTGACCCGTACGGCGGTTGTCGTGCTCGTGACGCGGAACACACGATGAGCGGGCACTTCGTCAGACAGACACCGACAGGACGACGGGCGTACGGGATGCGGGTCCCGTACGACTGAGAGAAGGAGGCGGCCGCTGCCTTGTCTACCGCATGAGTTCGCCGGCGTTCACGAGCAGGGACTGCCCGGTGATCGCCCGGGCCCGGTCGGACGCCAGGAACACCGCGGCGTCCGCCACATCCCCGTCCGTGGCCAGCTCCGGCAGCGCCATCCGCTCGGTGAGCCGCCGCAGCACCTCCGCCTCCGGTACGCCCTCGGTGTGCGCGGTGAACTGCACATACGCCTCGACCGGCGGGCCCCACATCCAGCCCGGCAGCACCGTGTTGACCCGTATCCGGTGCGGGCCGAGCTCGCGGGCCATCGAGTACATCGCACTCGTCAGCGCACCCTTCGAGGCCGCGTACGCCGCCTGCCACACCTGTGAGGGGGCGGCCACCGACGACTGCGTCCCGATGATGACGACCGAGCCGCCGTCCGCCTTCAGGGCCGGCAGGCAGGCCCGGGTCATCCGCAGGGTGCCGAGCAGGTTCACGTCGATGACCGACTGCCAGGTGGCGAAATCGGCGTCCTCCAGGCCGCCGAAGTAGCTGTCCCAGGCGGCGACGTGCACCACCGCGTCGATCCGCCCGAACCGTTCCCGCGCCAGCGCCGCGAGCGCCTCGCACTGCCCCTCGTCGGTGATGTCCGTCGGCCGGTACGCCGTGTGCGCGCCGTCCGGATCAAGTTCGGCGGCGGACTTCGCGAGGTTCGCCTCCGTGCGCGCCCCGAGCACCGCGTTGCCGCCGTCGCGCACGACGGCCGCCGCGACCTGATGACCGAGCCCGGCGCCGACTCCCGAGACGACGACGGTCTTCCCTGCGAGCAGCGACATGACAGGCCTTCCTGGGTCTGGCGCAATATCTGACGGGGCGTCAGAGTATGGGCGTCCGGCGGAAGAGGGAAGGGGATCGTCATGTCCGAGGAGACGCGCAGTGAGGTGTACGCGGAACTGGCCGCCGTCGGCCCGTACGGCGTCCGCCCGGGCCACGCCCTGATCACCATGGTCGAGCCGCACCCCGGCCACGAGCACGCGTACAACCGTTGGTACGAGGACGATCACTACTTCGCGGGCGCGATGGCGATGCCGTGGATGTACGCCGGCCGCCGCTGGGTCGCCACCCGTGACCTCCAACTCCTGCGCCGGCCCGAGAAGTCGGCGGTTGCCCAGCCCGTCACCGCCGGGTGCTACCTCTCCACGTACTGGGTCACCGAGGGCCGCTACGACGACCACATGAAGTGGACCGTCGGCATCAACAAGCGGCTGAACCGCGACGGCCGGGTCTACCAGGACCGCACCCACGTCTTCACCGCGTTCCAGGACCACGAGGCGACCGTGTACCGGGACGGGGCCGCCGGGCCCCGTGACTTCCACGCTCTCGACCACCCGTACGCGGGTCTGGTGCTGGAGGTCATCGACGCCGAATCCGCCGAGCAGCGTGCCGAGTTGCTGGAATGGCTGCGCGCCCGCCATCTCCCGAAGCGGCTGGCCGGCTCACCCGCGGCCCTCGTCACGATCTTCCGCCCGACCCCCCTGCCCGGGGACCGCATGACCTATGTGAAGCAGGTCGAGGGGGTGGACACCCGGCTGACCCTGCTGTGGTTCCTGGAGGCGGACCCGAGGGAGTGCTGGGAGGAGCACTTCACCGGCCTCGACGAGGCGGTACGGGAAACGGGCCTGGGCAAGGTCGAGTTGGTGGCCCCCTTCATCCCCACGATCCCGGGAACGGACCGGTATGTGGACCGCCTGCGCTGACGGCGGGAGAGCTGACCAACGGTGACCTGATCAACGGTGGCCTGATCAACGGTGCCCTACGCGAGTGAGCCGACGGGGCGCGCCGGTGTCGAGGGACCGAGCGCGCGGAGACCCCGACGAAGGAGGGGGTGAGCACGGTCGGTCCCTCGACACCGGCTTTGTCGCCCCGGAGGCGAACCGAGCTCAAAAAGCACAGCCCCGGAGGCGAACCGAGCCAAAAAAACACAGCCCCCTCGGCTAGGACGGCGGGCCAGACGAGAGGGCTCTGTCAGTGGTGCGTATGCAGTTGGTCGGTGCGGTTGTTGGACAGGAAGGCATCAGGCGAGGTTGAAAGACCCCCGACTCACCTCGGCCACGAAGGCGTTCCACGAGTTCGCGGGGAACGCCAGCGTCGGTCCTTCGGGGACCTTGGAGTCCCGCACGGCCATCGCCGCGAGAACCGGGGACTTGACCTCGACACATGCGCCGTTGCCGGTGGAATACGAGGACTTCGTCCAAGTGTCCGTGGCGCCTTGCTGGATAGCCATTTTTACTCCGGTAGCCAGTCGTTGAGTTGCTGTCACCGCACTGCGGGGTCGTTCCGGAACCCGCTGTTCGGATTGCGCCAACGTTGTTGCTCGGTGGCGTGATCGACGCTACTCGCCAACATCGACGGGCGAAGAGACTATTCACTCGACTGGATGGCATATTCCAGTGGGGTCTTCCGCCCCGGCCGGGCGAAGGTGTAGTGTCCGCGCTTTCTCGCCGGGGCGGCCGTTCAGGGCGTGTCCGGGCCCTTCGGCGCACGGCTCAGCGCGCGTAATCCTTCGCGATGTCGGCGATGAACTGACGCGACTGGTCGACGTTCAGGGCCTGCGCCCGCAGGTGCTCGTACATCACGCTGTACTTCTGGACGTCGTTCGCCTTCTCCAGGTAGAGGTCGCTGGTGACGCCCTCGATGTAGACGACGCTCGAGTCCGCCGCGTCCGGGAACTCCAGGATCGCGTACTGCCCGTTGAGTCCCGGATGCGCGCCCATGTCGAAGGGGATCACCTGCACGGTGACGTGCGGCAGCTGGGACTGTTCGACGAGGTGCTCCAACTGGTCGCGCATCAGCGAGCGGTTGCCGACGACCCGGCGAAGCGCGGACTCGTCGAGGACGGTCCACAGCCGGAGCGGGTTCTCGGGGGCGGAGATTCGTTCCTGCCTGCGCAGGCGTACCTGGACGCGCTTGTCGATGTCGCCGGGCGCGGTCTCCGGCAGGGCGCCCGCGATCAGCGCCTCGGCGTACGGCCGGGTCTGGAGCAGGCCGGGGACGACCTGGGGATCGTAGACCCGCAGGGACGCGGCGTCGGTCTCCAGTCCGATGTAGACGCTGTACGGGATGTCGCCGAAGGAATGCCACCAGCCCTGCTGGCGGGAGTCCTTGGCCATCTGCATCAGCGAGTCGACGATCCGGTGGTCCTCGACCTCGTAGACCCCGCAGAGATCGCGGACGTCGCGCTGGCTGATGCTGCGCCGCCCGTTCTCCAGGCGGCTGATCTTCGACTGCGAGACCAGCAGCCGTTCGGCGACCTCTTCGGCCGTCATGCCCTTGAGCTCGCGGAGCCGGCGCAGTTCCTGGCCCAGTCGGCGCCGTCGGACGGTGGGATTGACATTGGACGCCACGGGACGTGCACCTCCGGCTGCGGGCCTCTACTTTGCGTATCTGCTGTTGAGCAGACTGCCACCAAGGTGCTTTCTACCGCTGGGAAACAGCGGATATGCGCTGCGTACACGCCAGTTCGGCGGTTCGGTGGGCAGTGGCGGCGGAGTGATCCCACGAGCGACGCCCCGACGGGCCGTGGCCGGGGGACAAATGCGGCCGCGCGGAGCGACGGGGTCGTGACGTCGGTCCCGGAGGACTGACGCCCGGCCTCGTCGCCCCGCGCGGACCAGCGGCTCCCGAACCGGATCATGGGGACTGCGGTGCGGCGGTGGCGGTACTAGGCGGTGCGGGTCGTGCTGGGTGCCGTGGAACTGCGGCTCAGTGAGCCACGGCACGTGCCATGGAACCGTGGCGCGGTTGCATCGGAACACCCCTGGCCGGTTCCGGTGCGGTCCTGGCTCCGACGGTGGCCTGGCGGCCGACCTGTGGTGCCGGGCTGCGACGCGGCTGTGCGGCCACGCCGTTCTGGACGTCCATGACCGCGTGTGCCACGAGGCCGCCCATGGGATCGTGCCTGATCAGGTCCCGGAGCCTGGAGCGGGACGAACGTCCCTCATTCCCCGGGTAGAGATGCTTGCCGAGACCGACCGCGTGGGCCAGGGCGGCGAGCGCCGCGGTCCGCGGGTCCGGCGGTACGCCGGTGCGGATCGCGTTGTCCAGCCGGGTCTTGATCTCCCGGCTGATTGCCGTGTCCGTCGCTTGGTAGCGAGTCGTCGGCAGCACCCCGCACATCTGGCCGGCCACGGCATGCACCATGCCGCACCTCTCCAGATGCGAGAGATAGGTCTGGCGCAGCCCGAGTCGGGGTCCGCCAATCCAGTTGACCGCACGTACGGGTGCTCCGCGTCGGCGAAGCAGTTCCAACGCACAGTCCAGTGTTGGATCTCCAGTCGGCCGTGGTGCCACCACGGCGATACGATCCCCGTCTGGGGCTATCCGTCCGGCCAGCGCCAGCTCCACTAGCTGTGCTCCGGCCAGACCGAGGTCGAGCGACTGCGGCTGTGCGGTGGTACCCGTGGTCGGGTCCAGCGCCAGCAACAGAAGCTCCTCCGGAAGTGTTCTGCGGCTCCTGCCCATCCATGCCTCCCCGCGTGGATGAATGACAGGGTGACCCCTCTCACATTGGTCTGTCGAGGGTGCGTGACCGCTTTGTTGTGGAACCGGTAGATATGTCGTTCTCGTCTACCGCAGGGGTTAAGCCCGCACACAGGACACTGGTACATGGTTCGGACAGCGATGTCCGGGCGGCGGTTCGAGGGTTCACGGTTCGGTTGGGCGCCGCTGGGTGGCGCATGGAGGAGGCATCGGTGGCGGGCGAGTCCCCCGACAGGTCGAAGCAGCACGAGTCGTCGGCGTCGTCGGCAGAAGCGACGTCGGGGACCCCGGCCGCGGTTCCGGGTCCGACCCGGGGGGCCGGGCCGGCCTCGGCATCGGGTCCGGCATCGGGTCCGGCCGCGGGTGCGGCCGATCCGCGGATGGCGGTGGCCCGGGAGCGGGCCGCCACGGTACGGGTGGATCAGGCGACCGCGGTGTTCTCCACGCGGGCCCTGAAGGAGGCCGAGCGCACCGGGGACGCGCCCCAGGAGCCGGCGGAGTCCGTCGCTCCCGCGGAGGCGGAGGCGGAGGTCGAGGACGTGCCGGCGGGGTCCGGTGTCTCGTCCCCGCCCGGTGCGGGCGGGTCCTCGGGCGACGCGCGCCTGCGGGCCGCGGTGGCCGCGTGGGTGGCTACCGCGGATGACTCGGACGGCCCCGAGGACGCGGGCTCGGCCGGGGCCGAGGGCTCCGGCGCGGGCTCGGCTGAGGCCGAGGGGCTCGACGGGGACGCGGCTGAGGCCGTGGGGCCCGCGGAGGCGGAAGGTTCCGCCGAGGGCTCCGACGGCTCCGACAGCGACGGTGGCTTGGACGTCACCGACGGCTCCGACAGCGCCGGTGGCTCGGACGTCACCGACGGCTCCGACAGTGACGGTGGCTCGGACGTCACCGAGGGCTCCGACAGCGACGGTGGCTCCGACGCCTCCGTGGAGTCGGGCAGTTCGGTCAAGGATTCCGCCGCGGGTGCGGTGACCGGCGACGAGGCCGCGCCCGAGGCCGGTGACTCGGCCGAGGGTTCCGAGGACGCTCCCGGTTCCGAGGCCGACGCACCTGCCGAGGGTTCCGTCGGCGGTACGGCGGCCGAGGGCGACGCGCCCGCCAAGGACTCCGCCGAGGACGCCCCCGCGCCCGAGGCCGACGCTCCCGGCAAGGGATCGACCGGCGATACGGCGGCCAAGACCGAGGCGCCCGCCAACGCCGACGCGCCCGCCAAGGGTTCCGAGGACGGTGTGCCGGCCCCGGAGTCCGAGGAAGCCGCCAAGGGGCCCGACGAGGGCGCTGCCAAGCCCCCCGTGGACCAGCCGACCGCCGTCTTCAAGGCGGTGCGGACGCCGGCCGTGGACCAGCCCACGACGATGCTCAAGCTGGGCGGCGCGGCCAAGGCGGCCGACACGCCCGCCCCGGCCGACGACAAGCCCGGCGCGAAGCAGGACCAGCAGCCCAAGCAGGACCAGCGGCCGAAGCCGAACGAGCAGCCGAAGCAGAACCAGCAGCCGAAGCCGAACGAGCAGCCGAAGCAGGACCAGCGGCCGAAGTCGGACGCCCCGGCGAAGCCGGACGACAAGGCGACGCCGGCCCCGCGGCCCGTCGCGGAGTCCCCGGCCGAACGCACCAGCAAGTTCGTCGCGCTGAAGCCGCTGGACGAGCCCGGGGCGGCCAAGCCGGCGGCCCAGGCGCCCGCGCCCGCTGGCGCTCCCGCGTCCGCGCCGGCCCCGGCGAGGCCGACGGTGGCCCCCGCAGAGGCGACCGCCTCCGTCCCGCAGGTCGGGCCGGAGCGGACCACGCAGCAGCCCCTGCCGCCGAGGCCGCCGCTGGACCTGCTGGCCGAGCTGACGAACACGCCGCCGCCTCCGGAGACCCCGGTGCGCACGATCGTGCGGCGGGTCAAGATCTGGACCCCGCTGGTGCTGCTCCTTGCCGTGGTCTTTGCAGTCGTACAGGCCGTACGGCCGCTGCCGAGCCCGAGTCTCGGGCTCACCGCCGACGAGACGTACACCTTCAAGGGCGGCAAGCTCGACCTGCCGTGGCCGGGTCAGGGCCAGTCGGCGATCGAGGTCGAGGGAGTCGGCAGCCTCGGCACCGACGGCAAGCAGACGGCCGCCCCCATCGCGAGCGTCGCCAAGATCATGACGGCGTACGTGATCCTCCAGGGGCACCCGCTGAAGGGGAACGAGGGCGGCCCGCAGATCACCGTCGACCAGCAGGCCGAGGACGAGTCGAAGCTGCCGGACGAGTCGACGGCCGCCATGACCAAGGGCCAGAAGTTCACGGAGCGTCAGATGCTCCAGATGCTGATGATCCCGTCCGGCAACAACGCGGCGCGGCTGCTGGCCCGCTGGGACTCCGACAACAAGACCTTCGTCGGCAAGATGAACGCCGCGGCGAAGGAGCTCGGCATGTCGAAGTCGACGTACACGGATCCGAGCGGTCTGCAGAAGACGACGGTGAGCACGGCGAGCGACCAGATCAAGCTGGCCAAGAACGTCATGCAGGACGAGGTGTTCCGCAGCATCGTCGGGATGGCCAGTGCCAAGATCCCCGGCCTCGACAAGCCCATCTACAACAACAACGACCTGCTGGTGCAGCAGGTCGGCGTGATCGGCCTCAAGACCGGTTCGTCGACGCCCGCGGGCGGCAACCTGGTGTGGGCCGCCACCAAGACCGTGGGCGGCAAGACGCAGACGATCTACGGCGCGGTCATGGGCCAGAACGCCGGCACGGGCAAGGTCTGGGACAGCCTCCACCTGGCCCTGACCAACAGCCAGAAGCTCATCGACAAGGTCCAGCAGAGCCTGACCACCGCCACGGTGGTGAAGAAGGGCGACGTCGTCGGGTACGTGGACGACCGGCTGGGCGGCCGGACGCCGGTCGTCGCCACCCAGAACATGACGGCGGTCGGCTGGCCCGGACTGACGACGAAGCTGTCGATCGGGCAGCAGGGCAAGACGGCCGTTCCGCACTCGGGCGAGGCCGGCAAGGTCGTCGGCGAACTGACCGTGGGCGACGGTTCGCACCACGCGGTGAAGATCCCGGTCGCGCTCCGGTCGGACCTGGCCGAGCCGGGCTTCGGCGCCAAGCTGACCCGGGTGAGCTGAGCCGGGAAGCCGAGGGGTGGTCACCCGGGCGGACCGGCCCGGGTGTTCACCCGCGTGACCTGTCCGGCCGCACGGGGCCGGTATGAGTCGAGCAGTACCGGACATACGTACGAGCGCTGTACCGAGGTACGGCGAACGCACCGCACCTCGCCTACGGAGGCCCGCCCGGGCGCCCGTAGGCGGGGTGCGTGCTAGCGTCGCGAGCGGGGCGGGTCGAGGCCGAGGGTCCCGGCCGAGAACGGAAAATCGGGACACGGGGAGTGCCTTCAAGTGGCCACAGCGGAGCCGACACACGCCGACGACGCCCAGCCGGGCCCAGGATCCGGCCCGCGAATACCGCTGCCCGCCGACCGTCCGGACCCGTCCGACGCCCCTGACTCCGACGGCTCCTCCGGCGCCCTCGCGGCCCTGCTGCTCCGGCACCCCGTCGCGCTCGTCACCGTGCTCGCCGGAGTGCTGCACATCGTCTGGTTCTTCACATTCGCCAACAGTGGCGGGGACCTCGCGGCACAGGACGCCTGGGCCGAGTTCGTGGGCCGGCACCCCGACTCTGCGTACAACCTCGCCTGGTACGGCGGGATGCACCCGGTGTCGTACAGCGTGGTGTCGCCGTATCTGATGTCCGTGCTCGGGGTGCGGACGACGATGATGATCGCGGGGACGATCTCGGCCGGGCTGCTGACGATGATCCTGATCCGCAGCCGCGCCGTGCGGCAGCCGCTGTGGCCCGCGCTCGCGGGCGTGTTCGCGCTGCTGTGCAACGCCGCGTCGGGCCGGGTGACCTTCGGTCTCGGCATGGCCTTCGCGCTCGGTGCCACCGCCGTGGTCTTCTGCTGGCCCTACCGCTGGCGCTACAAACGCTGGGCGAAGGCCCTGTGCGCCGCCCCGCTCGCCGCGCTCGCGACCGCCGCCTCGCCCGTCGCCGGGCTCTTCGTCGGACTGGTCGCGGTCGCCCTGTTCCTGCAGAAGCGGCGGCCCGGCGCATGGGCGCTGGGCATCGCCCCGACGGTCGTCGTGGCGCTCTCCGCCTGGCTGTTCCCGTTCTCCGGGACCCAGCCGATGGCCTTCGGTTCGACCGTGCTGCCGCTGCTCTTCGCGGCCCTCGTCTTCGTGCTGGTCCCCCGGCAGTGGAAGACCGTCCGGATCACGTCGGCGGTGTACGGGCTCTCCGTCCTCCTCGTCTGGCTGATCAGCTCCCAGATCGGCTCCAACATCACCCGGCTGGCCATGCTCTTCGCGGGCGTCGCCCTACTGGCCGCGCTGCCGTTCGAGGTGCCGCGCTCGCGCAAGTGGTACGCGATCCTGCTCGCGTTCCTCGGCTTCACCGGCTGGATCGGGTTCAAGTCGGTCGACGACATCGTGCACACGACGCCCGCCGCGTCCTGGGCCCGCGAGCTGGCGCCCCTGGTCAACCAGCTCCAGCAGGTCGGTGCCGAGCGGGGCCGCGTCGAGGTCGTCCCGGCGCGCTCGCACCGCGAGGCCTCCGCGCTCGCGCCGTACGTGAACCTCGCCCGCGGCTGGAACCGCCAGGCGGACATGGAGCGCAACCCCCTCTTCTACGACGACACCCTCAACTCGGCGAACTACCACGAGTGGCTCCAGCGCTGGGCCGTCCACTACGTGGTGGTGCCGAAGGACGAGCCGGACGGGGACGGCGGCGAGCGCGAACGGCAGCTCGTCCAGCGCGGGATGCCGTATCTGAAGCAGATCTGGGGGGACGCGAACTGGCAGCTGTTCGCGGTCACCGACCCGACGCCGCTGGCCGATCCGCCCGCCGTCGTCGACCGTGCCGAGCAGGGCGAGCTGACGATCGAGGTGAAGAAGGCGGGACGCGTCCTCATCCGCATCCCGTACTCGCCCTGGCTCGGTCTCGTCGACGCCGACGGCAAGAGCGTCAAGGCGCCCCAGGAGACGGACGAGTCCAAGCACCGGGAGTCCGGCACCCCCAAGACGTTCGACAACCTGCACGGCTGCCTCATGGAGGCGGCGGAGGACACGTCGGGCGACAAGTGGACCGAGCTGCTGGCCCCGGAACCGGGGACGTACCGCCTGGCGGCCCCGTACCAACTCCCACGGGGCACGGCCTGCCCGGAGGAACTCCGGTAGTACGTCTCACCCCGGGCCGGGGGAGATGGTTTCAGCCCGTCCGGCGTTTGAGGACGAGCGCGAAGCGCGATCACGGGGGCCCGGGGGCGGAGCCCCCGGATACGGGAAGGGCAGGGGCGGAGGGGGGCGAAAACCCCGCAGGCCCCCGCCCGCGCACTCCCTCACCGCACCGGAAACGCCACGTCACAGACGGGATCGTCCGGCCCCGCGGAGTCCCAGTCGGCGAAGTAGACCTCCCGGCAGGGACCGGCGTACCCGAGCCCCCGCTCGGCGACCCACGCCTCGACGGCCTCGAACGCGGCGATGATCTGCGGGTGAGCCACCTGCGCCTTGGTGATCCGGGTGAACGCCAGCCGCCGCGCGGGCTCGACCCGCACCCGCGTCTCCCAGCCCCGCCCCTGCTCCGCGGCCCAGACCCGCGCCGCCCCCTCGTCGGCGACGGGCACGCACGACTCGGCGGGCCCGTCACTCTCCTGGGAGACCTCGGCGTGGTAGACGACGAAGGGCGCCGCGGTCACCCCACCGCAGACCTCCGCCCCCTTTTCGAGCCGCTCCAGCGAGGCACCGATCCACGCCGGCAACTCGTCGGCGAGGGTGTGCCGGGTCTGTGTCAGCACCACCCGCTCCGGTACCTCGACCGTCTCGACGACGAACTTCCCGTACATCTCGGAGCTCCTTCCCGACAGACGTCCACGGAGGTACTCGGCGAGCGTCCGCTGCGAGGCGAACCGGGCCTCGGCAGCCGCCCAGTACGCGTCGAGCAGGGCGGCGGCCGAGGCCTCGTCGCTCTCCACCAGCTCCGCGATGCGCGCGAGCGGCATGTCGAGGCGGCGCAGCAGCGCGACCATGCGGGCGCGTTCGGCCTGGTCGGCGCGGTAGTAGCGGTAGCCGCTGACCTCGTCGACGTAGGCCGGGGCCAGCAGCCCGAGCCGGTCGTACAGCCGCAGCGCCTTGGCCGAGAGCCGCGCGCGGGCGGCGAAGGCACCGATCGTGAGCAGTTCCTGGGGCACGGGCCCATCCTCCGTCACCGGGCGCCTGCCGCCCGGTGACCAGGACGGTGGCCCCTGCCCCAGGGGCAAGGTCAACGGCGGGGCGGGGGAAGGGCTAAGGAAGTGCCTTCTCCACCGCGGCCACCAGCTCCGCCGACTCCGGCTCCGTCTGCGGCGAGAAGCGCGCCACCACGTCCCCGTCGGGGCCGATCAGGAACTTCTCGAAGTTCCAGCGGATGTCGCCGGTGTGGCCCTCGGCGTCCGCGGTGTCGACCAGCAGCTTGTAGAGCGGGTGCCGGCCGTCCCCGTTCACCTCGGCCTTCTCGGTCAGCGGGAAGGTCACGCCGTACGTCGCCGAGCAGAACTCGGCGATCTCCTCGGAGCTGCCGGGCTCCTGGCCCATGAACTGGTTGCAGGGCACGCCGAGCACGGTGAAGCCCTGCGCGGCATAGCGCTCGTGCAGCCGCTCCAGGCCCGCGTACTGCGGGGTCAGCCCGCACTTGGAGGCCACGTTCACGATGAGGACGGCCTTGCCCCGGTACTGCCCGAGGTCGGCGGAACCGCCCTGGAGCCCGGCTATCTCGACATCGAAAACGGAATCGGCGGACCGGTCGGACCCGGCGGAAGTGTCATGTGTGGTCATACGGGGATGCTAACCGTGCCCCGACGGGGCGTGGACGAGCACCTCTCCTGCCGGCGTGCGGTAGTAGAGCACCGACCGGCCCGCCCGCCGGCGCCGTACCAGTCCGGCGTCCAGCAGCACCTTGAGGTGGCGGCCGACCGAGCCGAGGCCCTGCCGGGTCACGGCGACCAGCTGGGTCGTGCTCATGGGGGAGTCGAGCAGGACGAGGACGCCGGCGCGGGCGGGTCCGAGCAGTGCGCCCAGGCTCTCCGGCACGGACTCCGGACCCCGCGGCCCGGTCCCCGCGAGCGGGCCCGAGCACGGGTACACGAGGGCGTAACGGTGCGGCTCCTGCCATGACTCCCACGACACCCAGCCGTGCCGCTGGGGAGTGATGGGCACGAAGAAGAGCTGGGCGCCGGAGATCTCCCGCGGCGGGTACTCGTGGAGGTTCACCTGCAGCCGGTTGTCCCCGAGCCAGCGCGTCCCGGGCCGCAGGGTGTCCAGGGCGGCGGCCCAGCCGCCCTGGCTGAGCTGCGCCGTACGGGAGACGACGTCGGCTTCGAGGATGCGCCGACGCCGCTCCCAGTCCGGGCGCACGGCATCGGTCCAGACGTGGGTGAGCAGGTCGGCGGCGCGCCGTGGCAGGTCGTCGCGGTCCAGGGCGGCCGGGAGCGGGCCGCGCAGTGAGACGGTGAGGTGGGCGCGCGCCTCGACGGGCGAGGCCTCCCGCACCCGGGCGACCTCCTCCTCGAAGCTCTCGCCTCTGGGGGCGGGGGTCAGGAAGTCGGCGATCCACTCCCGCCCGAGTCCGGCCCGGACGAGCAGCGCGGTGACGGGGTCGTCGGCCAGCCGGCTGCGGTACGCGGGCAGCCGGGCGTCGAGCCAGGCGCGCTCACCGGGGTGCGCGGCCACGCCCGCGTGCAGCAGTTTCAGACAGGCGAAGGTCTCCGCCAGCGGCGACAGCACGAACCTGCTGCCCGCGAGGGTGTCGGCGTTGATCTGCCACCAGCCCATCCGCGCTTCTCCCCCCCCGGCTCCCCCCGATGGTTTCGCCCTGGCGCGAAACAATAACGGCCGGCGTACGGGCCGCCCGAGACTCCGGCCATGCGCAGCTACTCGGACCTCTTCCGCACCCGGGAATTCACGCCCCTCTTCCTGTCCTCCTCGCTGCAGATCGCCGCCTCGACGGTGAGCGGTCTGGCCCTGGGCACGCTCGTGTACCGGGCGACCGACTCGCCGCTGCTGTCCGCGCTGAGCATGTTCGGTTCCTCGCTGGTCCAAGTCGTGGGCGCGGCAACGCTGTTGTCCGCCGCGGACCGGTTGCCGCCGCGCGCGACGATGGCGGGGATCGCGTCCGTGTTCGCGGTCGGTACGGCGGTCCTGGCGACCCCCGGACTGCCGGTCCCGGCGATGTTCGCCGTCATCCTGGTCCTCGGTCTGACCGCCTCGCTGGGCAGCGGGGTCCGCTGGGGCCTGCTGACCGAGATCCTGTCCAAGGACGGCTATCTGCTGGGCCGTTCGGTCTTCAACATGATGTCCGGGCTGATGCAGATCCTGGGGTACGCGACGGGCGGACTGCTGGTGGCCCTGCTCTCCCCGCGGGTCACGCTGCTCGTGGCGGCGGCGCTGTATCTGGCGGCGGCGGCCGGCATCCGGCTCGGGCTCGCCCCCCGGGCGCCACGGGCCGTGGGCCGCCCGTCGATCGCGCGGACCTGGCGCACGAACGCCCTGCTGTGGTCGTCCGCGCCCCGGCGCACCACGTATGTGCTCCTGTGGATCCCGAACGGCCTGGTCGTCGGCTGCGAGTCCCTCTTCGTCTCCTACGCGCCGGACCGTGCGGGCTGGCTGTTCGCCGCCGCCGCGTTCGGCATGTTCGCCGGGGACGTGACGACCGGCCGCTTCCTGCCGCCGCAGGTCCGGCCGCGCCTCGGCATCCCGTTCCTGCTCCTCCTGGCCGGCCCGTACCTGGTCTTCGTGCTGCGTCCGGGAGTGGCCGTGGCGGTGGCGGTCGTCGCGCTCGCCTCCGTCGGCTTCGGCGCCAGTCTGATCCAGCAGGAGCGTCTGATGGCCCTGACACCCGACGAACTCAGCGGCCACGCCCTCGGGTTGCACTCCTCGGGCATGCTCACGATGCAGGGCGTGAGCGCGGCGCTGGCCGGCTCGATGGCCCAACTGACGTCTCCCGGTACGGCGATGACCGTGATGGCCGTCGCGTCGCTCGCGGTGACGGTGGCGCTCGGAGTGCGCACGTCGCGGCTCCGGCCCGGTCGTGGGGAAGGGGTCTCCCGCCGGCACGACCGGGCCGAGGGAGTCACGCCTCGTCGTCGACCCACGACATGAGCTTGCGGAGCTCCTTGCCGGTGGTCTCCAGGAGGGACTGCTCGTCCTGGGTCTTGTACTCGTTGTACTTCTTCAGACCGCCGTGGTACTCGGCCATCCACTCACGGGCGAAGGTGCCGTCCTGGATCTCGGCGAGGACCTTCTTCATCTCGGCCTTCGTGGCGTCCGTGATGATCCGCGGGCCGGTGACGTAGTCGCCCCACTCCGCGGTCTCCGACACCGACCAGCGCATCTTCTCCAGGCCGCCCTCGTACATCAGGTCCACGATGAGCTTCAGCTCGTGGAGGCACTCGAAGTACGCGATCTCCGGCTGGTAACCGGCCTCGGTCAGCGTCTCGAAGCCCGCCTTGACCAGCGCCGCGGTACCACCGCACAGCACGGCCTGCTCACCGAACAGGTCGGTCTCGGTCTCCTCGTTGAACGTCGTCTTGATGACACCGGCACGGGTGCCGCCGATGCCCTTCGCATACGACAGGGTCAGCGGGAACGCCTTGCCGGTGGCGTCCTGCTCGACGGCCGCGATGCACGGCACGCCGCGGCCCTCCTCGTACTGGCGGCGCACCAGGTGACCGGGGCCCTTGGGGGCGACCATGCAGACGTCGATACCGGCCGGCGGCTTGATGAAGTCGAAGCGGATGTTCAGGCCGTGGCCGAAGAACAGCGCGTCGCCCTCCTTGAGGTTGTCCTTGATGGACTCCTCGTAGACCTGGGCCTGGATCGGGTCCGGCACCAGGATCATGATGACGTCCGCCTCCGCGGCGGCCTCGGCCGGGCTCACCACGCGCAGGCCCTGCTCCTCGGCCTTCGCCTTGGACTTGGAGCCCTCGTGCAGACCGACGCGGACGTCGACGCCGGAGTCACGCAGCGACAGCGCGTGGGCGTGGCCCTGGCTGCCGTAGCCGATGACCGCGACCTTGCGGCCCTGGATGATGGACAGGTCGGCATCGTCGTCGTAGAACAGCTCGGCGGGCATGAGGGTTTCTCCTTGTGGTTCTTGAGGGTTGGGTAAGGAAGTGAGCCGGCACGCTAGGCGCTCTGCGCGGAAGCGGAAGCGGAAGCGGAAGCGGAAGCGGGGGCGGTGGAGGCGGACGTCGTCGTGGCGGCGGGCGTCAGACGGAACGGGCGGGTGTCCCGTACGCCGCGTTCGGCGAGGGAGCGGGAGCCGCGGCCGATGGCGATGGCACCGGACTGGACGAGTTCCTTGATGCCGAAGGGCGCCAGCATCCGGAGCATCGCGTCGAGCTTGTCGGCGGCGCCGGTGGCCTCCAGGGTGACGGCATCCGGGGAGACGTCGACCGTCTTCGCGCGGAACAGCTCGGCGATCCCGACGATCTGGGAGCGCGTCTCGTTGCCGGCCCGGACCTTCACCAGGACCAGCTCGCGCTGGACCGCGGAGTCCGCCTCCAGCTCGACGACCTTCAGGACGTTGACGAGCTTGTTGAGCTGCTTGGTCACCTGCTCCAGGGTCAGCTGGTCGTCGACCCGGACCACGATGGTGACGCGGGAGAGGTCGGGGTGCTCGGTGGTGCCGACCGCCAGCGAGTCGATGTTGAAGCCGCGGCGCGAGAACAGGGCGGCGATCCGGGCGAGGATGCCGGGGGTGTTCTCGGCCAGGACGGAGAGTGTGTGCTGGGACATGTCAGGAGGTCCTCTCAGTCGTCCGCGGCGTCGCCGAAGTCGGGGCGGACGTCGCGGGCGGCCAGGATGTCGTCGTTGGAGGTGCCGGCAGGGACCATCGGCCACACCATCGCGTCCTCGTGGACGATGAAGTCCACCACGACAGGGCGGTCGTTGACCGAGTTGGCCTTGTCGATGACCGCGTCCAGCTCGCCGGGGCTCTCGCAGCGCAGGCCCACACAGCCCATCGCCTCGGAGAGCAGGACGAAGTCCGGGACACGGGTGCCGCGGTTGGTGGCGGAGCCGAGGCCCCGCGTCGAACCGGTCTCGGCGTTGGTCGCGCCGTCGTGCAGCACGGTGTTGGAGAAGCGGGCGCCGTAGAACAGGTTCTGCCACTGGCGGACCATGCCCAGGGCGCCGTTGTTGATGACAGCGACCTTGATCGGGATGTTGTTCAGGGCGCAGGTGGTGAGCTCCTGATTGGTCATCTGGAAGCAGCCGTCGCCGTCGATCGCCCACACCGTGCGGTCGGGGCGGCCGGCCCTGGCGCCCATCGCGGCCGGCACCGCGTAGCCCATCGTCCCGGCGCCGCCGGAGTTGAACCAGGTGCCGGGCTCCTCGTGCGGCAGGAACTGCGCCGCCCACATCTGGTGCTGGCCGACGCCCGAGGCGAACAGCGTTCCCTGCGGGGCGAGTTGGCCGATGCGCTCGATGACCAGCTGCGGGGAGAGAGAGCCGTCGGCGGGCAGGTCGTAGCCGCGGGGGTACGTGGTGCGCCAGCGGTCGAGGTCGCGCCACCAGGCGGTGTAGTCGCCCCGGCGGCCCTCCTCGTGCTCGGCGCGCACCGCGGCGGCCAGCGCGGTGAGGACCTCGCGGGCGTCCCCGACGATCGGTACGTCGACGGGGCGGTTCTTGCCGATCTCGGCCGGGTCGATGTCGGCGTGGACGATCTTGGCGTACGGCGCGAAGCTGTCCAGCCTGCCGGTGACGCGGTCGTCGAAGCGGGCGCCGAGGGCGACGATCAGGTCGGCCTTCTGCAGCGCGGCGACCGCGGAGACGTCACCGTGCATGCCCGGCATCCCCACGTGCTGCGGGTGACTGCCCGGGAACGCGCCGAGTGCCATCAGGGTGGTGACGACCGGAGCGCCGGTCAGCTCGGCGAGGGTCCGCAGTTCGGCGGTGGCCCTGGCCTTGAGGACGCCGCCGCCGACGTACAGGACGGGGCGTTCGGCCTCGTTCAGGAGCCGGGCCGCCTCTCGGGTCCGGCGGGGGTGCGGCCGGGTCACCGGGCGGTAGCCGGGCAGGTCCGCGCGGGGCGGCCAGCTGAAGGTGGTCCGGGCCTGGAGGGCGTCCTTGGTGATGTCGACCAGGACCGGGCCGGGGCGGCCGGTGGAGGCGATGTGGAAAGCCTCCGCGATCGTCCTCGGGATGTCCTCCGCCCTTGTGACCAGGAAGTTGTGCTTGGTGATCGGCATCGTGATGCCGACGATGTCCGCCTCCTGGAAGGCGTCCGTGCCGATCGACTTGGAGGGCACCTGGCCGGTGATCGCCACCAGCGGCACGGAGTCCATGTGCGCGTCGGCGATCGGCGTGACCAGGTTGGTGGCGCCGGGGCCGGACGTCGCGATGCAGACGCCGACCTTCCCGGTGGCCTGCGCGTAGCCGGTGGCCGCGTGACCCGCGCCCTGCTCGTGCCGGACGAGCACGTGACGTACCCGCTCGGAGTCCATCAGCGGGTCGTACGCCGGCAGGATGCACCCGCCGGGAATGCCGAACACGGTGTCCGCGCCGACCTCTTCGAGTGAGCGGACGAGGGACTGGGCACCGGTGACGGGCTCGGCGGGGGCGGCGGGGCGCTCGGTGGTGCGGTCCCGCACCTGCGGGAGGCGGGCCGCGGGGGCCTGCTGCACAGCGTTTGACATCGTCAGTTCCAAAGGTCCGTAGGGGTGGTGGTGGAAACGTCCTCGTGATCGGTGGCCGCGCAGCGGCGGCCGAGTGGTGCGTGCGCACGGCCGGGCGACCACCGAGGAGGCGCACCCGGCCGGCCCGGGCCGGGATCAGGGCGGTGTCCTCTCTGTCTGCAGGGCCTCGAACGTGTGCCCTGCGAGGTCCCGGTCGGAGAGCCAGGACGCGTGCGGTACGGCGTCCCGGCCGAGGAGCCGGGGGGTGTGCCCCACGACGTCCGGCCCGGAGAGCCGGCTGACGGTGGGAACGGTGACGTCCAGTTCGCCGCGCACCGCCACCGCCGCCGCGTAGCCCCGGTCCACCGGAACGTCCAGCAGGGTCCAGCCGGACGGCGGATACGGACCCTGCGGGCGCCCCGAGCCGACGTAGTCGAGCGCGGGGTCGCGGCCCAGACCCGTGCCGAGGCCCTTGAGGTAGGCCTCCTTGCGGGTCCACAGCCTGGCCAGCGCGCGCGGACGCAACTCCGGTGCCAGCGCGGCCAGTTCGGCCTGTTCGTCCACGTGCAGCATCGAGGCCAGTTCGGCGGTGGCCGGCTGGTCCGACACCAGGTCGACGTCGACTCCGATGGGAGCCATCGCCGTACCGACGAGCGCCAGGTCGCCCCGGTGGGACAGCGAGAAGAACAGCTCGCGGCCCGCGCCGAGGACGGTCGGGCGGCCGTGCGGTCCGCCGCAGCAGGGACAGGTGTCCCGGCCGAAGTTGATCTCCTCGGGGCGCAGACTCAGGTACGTCCCGAGCAGACGTCGCAGTGCGACATGCGCGGCCGTGAACCGGGTTCGGTCGGCCGCGTGCATGAGGGCGGCGGCGCGCTGACGCTCGGTCGCGTCGAGCACCGCCTCGTCCAGGATGCCGGCGGGGACATCCGAGACCCTCAGGAGCCAGAGGTCCAGTGAGCCAGGGGGTGGCAGCTCACGAACGACCCACGGCAGGGTTTCTTCCACGGGGTCTCTCCTGTTCGTACTCAGGTGACCGGCACGCCGGGCCTCATGAGGCGCGAGGCTCGGCGGGCAGATCGCGTCCGCCCGACGGGTCGGGTGCGGCAGGCAGGTCGCGCCTGCCGCGCATCGGCCCGATCAGGAGAATCAGGGGGGTGACCGCGAGTCCGGCGGTGAGCAGCCACAGCGTCGGCCGCAGGCCGAGTGCCGTGCCGAGCGCGCCGCCGAGCAGCGAACCAAAGGGAATGGCACCGAAGTTGGCGACCGAGACGCTGGCGGTGACGCGGCCGAGCAGCTGCGGCGGGCAGTACCGCTGACGGAACGCGCCCTGGATCACGTTGGCGAGCACCACGCCCAGTGCGAGGAGCGCGCTGCCGGCCGCCAGCGACGCCAGCATCCAGCCCTGCCCGGCCAACGGGATGAGCAGTCCGAAGGGAGCGGTCGCCATGGTCGCGAGCAGCAGTCCGTGCGCGGTTCCGTACCGGTCGGCCAGCCGTTTCGCGCAGGTGGCGCCGAGCAGGCCGCCGACGCTGCTGGAGGCCAGCAGCCAGCCGACCGCGCCCTCCGTCACCATCAGCTGCCGGATCATGAAGACCGGCAGGATGGCCTGATAGGCCGTCAGGAGCAGGTTGGTGACGGTTCCGTAACCCGTCAGCACCCGCAGGTAGGGGTCCTTCAGCGTGTACTGGAGGCCCTCCCTGATGTCCTGGCGGAGCGGGGTGCGCTCCTCCGGCTTCTCGGGGCGGGGTTCCTCGGCACGGATGCCGGACAGACACAGTGCCGAGAAGAGGAACGTCAGCGCGTTGACCAGCAGTCCGGAGGCGGCACCGAACGCACCGGCGAGGAGACCCCCGCCGCCCAGGCCCGCGACCTGTGCCACCGACTCGCTGCCCTGCAGCTTGGCGTTGGCCTCCTGGAGGTGCTCGCGCTCCACGATGGACGGCACGTAGACCTTGTAGGAGATGCCGAAGAACACCGCCGCCAGGCCGTTGAGCAGCGCCACCGTCAGCATCTGGGTCATGGTGAGGACGCCGAGCCAGGCGGCGACCGGGACGCTGGCGAGCAGCAGCAGCGAGCCGATGTTGCAGGCCAGCATGAGCGGTCGGCGGCGCATGCGGTCCACCCAGGCGCCGGCCGGCAGCCCGATCAGCAGCCAGGGGATCCAGGGCGCGGCGGCCAGCACACTCACGGCGAAGGTGCCGGCGTCCAGCGTGACCAGCGCGACCAGGGGCATGGCGACCGTGGTGATGTTGATGCCGACGCGGTTGGTGGTCTCGCCGAGCCACAGCAGCCGGAAGTCGCGCTGGTGCAGCAGGCCGCCGCGTTTCGGTTTCTCCCGGGCGTCCGGGGGTTTGTGGACGGTCGGTGCCGTCATGCGCGTACCGCCTTGTCGACGGCTTCGGTGAGAAGCGACTCGGCGCCCGACCAGCGGTTGCGGCGGGCGGTCAACTCAGCACGGAATACGTCGAGTTGAGTCTGCAGGGGTGGCAGCCCGTCGGTGCCGGGGCCGCCGCCGTGGGCGCAGGACGCGGCGACCCGGTCCGGGGCGAGGTCGCCCGCGAGGCCGGCCGTGGCCGCGAGGGGGCGGCCGGTGTCCAGGGCGGCCAGCACGGTCTCGCCGACCCGGTGGTGCGCAGCCCGGAACGGCACGCCGTCCAGGACCAGGCGCTCCGCCAGATAGGTCGCCGAGGTGAAGCCGTCCACGGCCCGCTCGGTCATCCGCTCCCGCTCCGGTTCGGTGCCCGCCACCACCAGGCGCAGCAGCGTGACCGCGTCCGTCGTGCCGCTCAGTCCCGGCCACAGATGACGTACGGCCTCGGTGCCCACGGCGATGGCGTTGGTGTAGCCGCCGGTGGTCATCGCGGACGCCGCGCTCATGAAGGCGCCCAGGCTCGCGGTGGACCTGCCCTGGATGTGCTCCAGCAGGAACGGGTTGCGCTTCTGCGGCATCATCGAGCTGGAGCCCACGAGGGTGTCGCCGACGCGCAGCAGACCGAACTCCTCCGACGTCCAGGTGCTCAGGTCGCGGGCGACCCGGGCCAGGGCGACACCGAGGACGGCCGACGCGGACAGCAGGTGCAGCACGAAGTCCCGGGAGGCCACGGCGTCCACCGAGTTGGGGGCGGCCGTGGTGAAGCCGAGGAGTTCCGCGGTGCGGGCCGGGTCGATGGGCACGGAGGTGCCGCCGATCGCGCCCGCGCCGAGTGGGTTGACGTCGATCTGCCGCCCCGCGTCAAGGAGTTGGCCGTACGCGCGCAGCACCGCGCCGGCGGCACCCGCCAGATAGTGCCCGTAGGTGATCGGCACGGCGGGCTGCCCGTGGGTGTACGCGGGCATCGTGACGTCCGCGTACTCCTCGGCCTTCGCCAGCAGCACGCCCGCGAGGGTGTCCACGGCGTCGAGCAGCGCCAGGTAGGGGGTGCGGACCTTCAGCCGGGTGGTGGTGGCGTTGAGGTCGTTGCGGGAACGTCCGGTGTGCAGGATGCCGCCGGTCTCGTCGCCCAACCGCTCGATGAGATGGCCCTCGTACGCCAGATACACCCCGCGCGGCATCGGCCTGTCGCGCACCGGAGCGAAGTCCAGTCCGCGCAACTCGTCTATGGCCGCGAGCAGTTGACCGGCCCGGCCGGCGTCCACGATCCCGTGTTCCACCAGCATCACCAGATGTGCGCGGTCCACCTCGCTGATGCACCGCAGCTCGCCGCCGAGCCCGTCCGCCGCACCGTCCGGCAGGTACTGGTCGTAGACGATGCGATGCGCCTCGGTGTCGAGGGCGGCCTTGAGCCGACCGGTGTCGACGCCCCGTACGGGTGCGGTGGTCATGCGAGGGCCTCCGTCGCGGTCAGCTGGGTGGCGGAGACCGCCCCGGCGAGCAGGGCGGCACCCCGGTCGGCGGCCTCGGTGGCCGCGGCCGGACGGTCCGCGACGGCGATGACATGGCCGATACGGCCCCGGAAGTCCTCGGCGGGCCCCACGGGTTCGCCCGGCAGGCGGTACAGGACGGCGTCCACCACACCCGGCACCGCGTGGGCCCGGGTCACGACCCGGTCCAGCGTCTCGGCGGGGGCGAGGATGCCGTCGTGGCCGGTGGTCAGGAAGCGGATCGAGGCACGGGCGTAGACCCCGCGCTCCAGCTCGGGCGTCTCGCCGAGCGCGGACCGCACCTGGGCGAGGACCAGATCGATACCGCAGGCCCTGCGCACCAGTTCGGGGATCATGCCGCCGGCCAGCCGCGGATTGACCTCGATGACCTTGGCACCCGACTCCTCCAGACGCAGCTCCACATGGGCGGCGCCCCAGCCGAGCCCGAGCGCCCGCACGGCGCCCACGGCGGTCTCCCGCAGCGCGCGTTCCCGCTCGGCGGGCAGCGCGGCCGGCACGTCGTGGCCGACCTCCACGAACACGGGGAGCGGGCCGACGTGCTTGGCGACCGTCGCCACCGCCTCCGTGCCGAACACCTCGACGGAGAACTCCGGTCCGCTCAGGTACTCCTCGACCAGGATCCGGCGCGGCGCGGCGACGCCCCGCTCGTTGACCGTGGCGGCCAGCAGCGTCCGGGCGTGCTCGGCCACCTCGTCGAGGTCCGAGCACAGCCGCACGCCGAGGCTCCCGGAGCCCTGCACCGGCTTCACCACCACCGGCACCCCGAACCCCTGCGCGGCGATCACGGCGCCGGCGACCTCGTCGACGACCGCGAAGTCCGGTACGCCTACGCCCGCCCGGGCCAGCCGCCGCCGCTGCTCCGCCTTGTCACGACAGGCCCGTACGGCGTCCGCGTCCGGCCCCGGCAGACCCAGCCGCCCGGCCAGCGCGGCCGCGGTGGGTACGTAGTACTCGGAGCTGGTGAGCACGCCCGCGACCGGTGCCTGCCGGGCCAGTGCGGAGACCTCCGTCCTCAGCGCGGCCTCGTCGGCGGTGTCGACGGTGACGGTCCGCAGCCCGTCCTCGGCGGCGTACGGATAGCGGTCCGGGTCCGCGCACAGCAGGACCGGCTCCACTCCGCGCTGGGCCGCGCGTCGCGCGAACAGCCGCCCCGTACCCGTGGTGTTGCTCTCGATCAGAAGCAGCAGTCGCCCGCTCATGAGCCGGCCTCCGGTGGCACCGTGTGCCGCTTCGCCGGGATCCCGCGCCGCCCGCTCATGAGTCGACCTCCGGCATCACCACGTCGTCGAAACCGCGGCGGGCCCACAGCAGCCGTGACCAGGCGGCGGTCGCGTCCAGCGGGTGTTCGACGGTGACCGGGCCGCTCGGGGCGGGCGCCGGGACGATGCCCTGGGCGGTCAGCCAGGAGTCGTTGTAGACCGTGGACTGGTAGCGGTAGCCCTCGTCGGGCAGCACCATCAGCACGGTGCTCTGCGGGTTCTGCTGCGCCCACCAGGACGCGACCTGGAACGAGGCCCCGCTCGTCGGCCCCATGAACAGGCCGTGCGCGCGGTAGAGCTCGTGTGTCGCGTGGAACGCCTCGGCGGCCGTCACCCAGTGGACCTCGTCGTACGCCGCGTGCCTGACGTTGCCCGGGTGGATGCTGCTGCCCAGTCCGCGCAGGGTGCGCGGCCCGTCCGGGGTGCCGAAGATGATGCTGCCGTGGGTGTCCACGCCGACCAGGTGCAGGGCCGGGTTGCCGGGCCGCAGCGACGCGGCGAGGCCGCCGGTGGAACCGCCCGAACCCACCGGGCCCACCAGGCAGTCGACGGCGCCGACGGTGTCACCGACCAGATCGGCGACGATGCCGTACGCGCCCGGGTTGTCGGGGTTGTCGTACTGGCCGGGGACGAAGCTGTCCGGCTGGAGGCGGCGCAGCTCCTCCACCCGGGCCAGCCGGGCGCCCTGGATGCCGCCGGGCTGGCCGGTGTGCTCGACGATCTCCACCGTCGTGCCGAGCATTTCGAGGCGGGTGCGCAGATCCCGGTCGATGGCGGAGTCGCCGACGATGGTCAGCGGATAGCCGCGCAGCCGGCACACCATGGCCAGTCCCAGCGCGAACGTTCCGGAGGAGGTCTCGATGACCGGGGTGCCGGGGGAGAGCAGCCCGGCGGCCTCGGCACGGTCGATGATGTGGCGGGCGGGCAGCAGCTTCATCAGGCTGAAGGCCGCCGCGTAGAGGTTGTCGCTCACCTTGATGATCCGTGGCAGCTCGGTGGCCTCCACGATCGAGGAGTGAGCCTTCGGCAGAGTCGTCGTCATGTCAGTCACCCGTTGTGTAGTTCCACTGCTCGTCGATACCGATGTCGTGCAGGAGGCGCTGCGCCAGCCCGGTGCGGTGCTCCACGTCCGGGTCGTCCCGGTCGAAGAGAAGGCCGGCGATGTCTCCGCTGTGCGCTGCCTGCACACCCAGCGCGCCGGAGTCCCGGGCGATGGCCCGGATCCGGTCGAGCCCGGGTATCGGCAGATGACGCTGGTTGATGTCCGTGCTCGCCGTGGCGACCGAGGCCAGCAGGGCGACGTCCTTCATCTGGATGGCCTCCCGGAGCATGGCCCGCAGCCGGGTGAAGAGGCCGATCTCCTCCTGGTCGTAACTGGCCGGCGTGAACGCGAGGGTGTCCACGCCCCGTCCGCCGCCCTCCGGCCGGGAGCCGAAGCCCAGCACCCGCAGCGAGGGCATCGGATAGCCGAAGTCCTCGATCACCGTGCCCTCGCGCTGCGCGAACAGCACGGTGGACTCCTCGAACATCAGGGAGTCGGAGGCGGTCTCCGCACGCACCGCGAGCCGGGCCACCTCCTGCGGCGGCAGCGGACTGGCGAACGCGTCCTTCACGGCCCAGATCGCGGCCAGCACGTCACTCGTCGACGAGCCGAAACCCCGGCACAGCGGTACGTTCCCGGACAGTTCGAGATGGCCGCCCACCGGCCCGGCGTCCGGTGGGGTCACGGCCCGGACGGCGAGCTGCGCCGCGCGTCTGGCCTTGCCCTTCCAGGCGGGCGAGACGGTGATCTCCGGACCGGGGGCGGGAGTGAAGGCGGCCTGGGTCGTGTGGATGGTGCAGGGAAGCGTGACGAGGCCCCGGGTGAGCTCTCCGCCACGGGTGAAGACACCTTGCAGAATCTCGCCGTGATGGACGGGGGCCGAAGCAACCCCGACACGCCAGTCGGAATGATCCACCATGTCCTTGACCTTCTGTTGCCGGTGACGCCGTGACCTGCGGACCACTTCACGCTATGCAGGCCGGAACCCGCCGCCCGGCGGCAAGAGCGGCAGCCTGCGGGCAATTGGGCAGGCGGGCGCACGCGAGAGCGCCCGGGCCCACCCTCGACGGGTGGACCCGGGCGCCCTGCTGAGCGGGTGCCGAAGGCGTCAGCGGCGCACCGCCCGCAACTGCTCGGCGAGCACCTTGCCGATCTCCCGCAGCGGCTCCGCGCCGGTCATGTCCCAGTGCTCGCAGTCGATCTCGTACTCCTCGACCTGGCCGAGAACGTACGGCGCCCAGGACGCGGCGCCGCTCCGCGCGGCCGGGGTGCGCGACGCGTCGAAGAACACCGCGTCCCCGCCGAACCGCCGCTCGGGCACGTACCGGTAGCGCATCTCCAGGTTCCCCGCGGTGGCCTCGACGACCGCGGCGGCCTGCGCCGGCTCCAGGGCGCCGAGGACCGGGTCCTCGACGCGCAGCACCTCCGCCAGCTCGCCGGCGTCCGGCGCACTGTCCGCGCACCGCACGTCGAGGGCGGCGCCGCGGGTGCCGAGCAGCGCGGTGAGCACCTCGCGGCCGGTGACGGCGGGCGCCTCGAAGCCGTCGGGGAGCGGATAGGCGTCGAGCAGCCCGAGCAGGGCCACGTCCTCGCCCAGCTCCTCCAGACGCGCGGCGACCGCGTGGGCGACCAGACCGCCGAACGACCAGCCCAGCAGGTGGTACGGGCCGTGCGGCTGGACGGCGCGGATCTCGGCCACGTAGGTGTCGGCCATCTCCGCCATGCCCGCGGGCCGGCCCGCCGGGTCCGTCAACTCCCGTGCCTGGAGGCCGATCAGCGGCCGCCGGTCGCCGATGTGCCGCAGCAGTCCGGCGTAGCACCAGCTCATCCCCGAGATGGGGTGCACGCAGAACAGCGGGGCCTCGTCGCCTTCGCCGCCGGAGCGGATCGGCAGCAGGGTCTCCAGCGGGTTGCCGCCCGAGCCGGCGGCGATGTGTTCGCCGAGCAGCGCGGGGGTCGGGTACTGGAACAGGTCCCGGATGGTGACCGGGGTGTCCCAGACGGCACGGATGCGGCCGATCAGCCGGGTGGCGAGCAGGGAGTGCCCGCCCAGCTGGAAGAAGTGGTCGTCGATGGTGACCGTCGGGACGCCGAGCGTGGCCGCGAACAGGCCGCACAGGACCTCCTCGGCGGGGGTGCGCGGCGCCCGACCGCCGGACCGGTCGGCCTGCGGCGGCGCGGGCAGCGCGCGGCGGTCGAGCTTGCCGTTCACCGTCAGCGGCAGCGCGTCCAGCGGGACGAGGGCGGCCGGCACCATGTACTCGGGCAGTGCCGCCACCGCGTGCCGCCGCAGCTCCGGGAGGTCCGGTGTCACACCGTCCGTGGCGACCACGTACGCCACCAGTCGCTTGTCGCCGGGCCGGTCCTCACGGATCATCACCGCGGCCTGGGCGAGGGAGCCGTGCCGCAGCAGGGCCGACTCGATCTCACCGGGCTCTATGCGAAAACCCCGGAGCTTGATCTGCTGGTCGGCGCGGCCGAAGTACTCCAGCGCGCCGTCCTGGCTCCAGCGGGCCAGGTCCCCGGTCCGGTACATCCGGGAGCCGGGCGCGCCGTGCGGGTTGGCGACGAACCGGTCCGCGCTGAGCCCGGGCTGCCCGATGTAGCCGTGGGCGAGCCCGTGTCCGGCGACGTACAGCTCACCGGGGACACCGGGCGGCAGCAGCCGCAGGTGCTCGTCGAGGACGTACGCCTGCTTGCCGGTGACGGGACGTCCGATGGGGATGGCGGGCGCGGGCGCGGTGATGGCGTGGGCGGTGGTGAACCCCATGCTCTCCGCGGGGCCGTACCCGTTGACCAGGTGCAGATGGGGGTGGTCGGCCAGCGCCTTCGCGGTGTGTGCGGGCGAGGCCGCCTCCCCGGCCGTCATGGCCTCCCGGATCCGGGAGAACACCACGGGGTGCTCGTCGAGCATGTGGTTGAACAGGCTCGCCGACATCTGCAGGGTGGTGATCCCGTGCCGTTCCACCAGCTCCGCGATCTGGTGCGGGTCGGTGTGCTGGCCCGGCTGGAGGACACAGACTCCGCCGTGCAGCAGCGGCCCGAAGACCTCCAGGGCGAAGGCGTCCCAGGACACGGGCGAGCTCTGCAGATACGTCTGCTCGGGACCGAAGTTCAGATAGTCCGGGCCGATGAAGGTGGCCGCCAGCGCCCGGTGCGAGGCCGCGACGCCCTTGGGCACGCCGGTCGAGCCGGAGGTGAACATCACGCACGCCGTCGCCTCCGGGTGCCCGCCCGTCTCCACGGGCGTGCCCGGCAGTGCACTGACCGCGGGGGTGTCGACGGTCAGGTCGACCAGCGGGGCCGGCGTCGTCAGGGCCGTGAGGTGGTTCTGGGTGACGAGCACCGAGGGGCCGGTCTGCGCGAGCACGGTGTTCAGCCGGTCGGCCGGGAACTGCGGGTCGAGGAGCGTGTATCCGGCGCCGGCCTTGAGCGCCGCGAGCAGCGCCGCGATCAGATGCGGCGAGCGCTCCAGGTGGATGGCCACGATGCTGCCCGGCATGACCCCGCGCGCGGTCAGGTGGCGGGCCAGACGGTTGGACCAGACGTCCAGCTCCGCGTACGTCACCCGCTGGTCCTCGTGGACCAGCGCCACGGAGTCCGGGGTTCGTGCCGCCTGCCCGCTGAACAGCCCGTCCAGGCCGAGCCGGGGCGCGGGCGCCGCGGGACCGCTCCAGTCCCGCACCCGCACGCGCTCCTCGTCGGACAGCAACTCGATGTCGGCGATGGGGAGTTCGGGCCGGTTGACGGCGGTGGTGAGGAGGCGGACGAGACGGTTCGCGGTGGCTTCGATGGTGCGGGTGTCGTAGAGGTCGGTGGCGTACTCGATGGTGATGTCGAGGCCGCCGGGCTCGCCATCAGCCGTCCGGTGCTCCGCGAACGCGAAGGTCAGGTCGAACTTGGCGATCGAGACCGGCGGGAAGGCGAACTCACCCTCCAGGCCCGGCAGTTCGGGTGCCTGGCCGCTGGTGTCGCCGACGGTGAGCATGACCTGGAAGAGGGGGTGCCGGGCGGTGGTGCGCTCGGGGTTGAGGACTTCGACGAGTCGGTCGAAGGGGAGGTCCTGGTGGGCCCAGGCGGTGAGGTCGGTTTCCCGGACGCGGGTGAGGAGTTCACGGAAGGTGGGGTTGCCGGTCAGGTCGGTGCGCAGGACGAGGGTGTTGACGAAGAAGCCGATGAGATCGTCGAGCTTCTGGTCGGTGCGGCCGGCGACGGGCGAGCCGAGGGGTACGTCGGGTCCGGCGCCGGACCGGGAGAGCAGGGTGGAGACGGCGGCCTGGGCGACCATGAAGAAGGTGGTGCCGGTGTCCTGGGCCAGTGCGGTGAGCTGCTTGTGCATCTCGGGCGGGCAGTGGACCGTGTGGGTCGTGCCGCGGTTGGAGGCGGTGGCCGGACGGGCGCGGTCGGTGGGGAGGGTCGCCTCCTCGGGGAGGTCGGCCAAGGTGTCGCGCCAGAAGCCGAGTTGGCGGTCCTCGTCCTCCTGGAGCAGCCGGTGCTGCCACAGGGCGTAGTCGGCGTACTGGACGGGCAGCGGCTCCCACTGGGGGTCCTCGCCCTGGGTGCGGGCCTGGTAGGCGGCCGCCAGGTCGCGGAAGAGCGGTCCGTTGGACCAGCCGTCCGAGGCGATGTGGTGGATGACCACCAGCAGGACGTGCTCCTCGTCAGCGATACGGAACAGGCTTGCGCGGAAGGGGAGTTCACGTGCCAGGTCGAAGGTGTGACCTGCCTCCGCGGCGAGCAGGTCCGCGAGGGTCTCCTCGGTCGCGGGGGTGACGGGCAGGGCGACGGCGGCCGCCGGCAGCACCGACTGGTACGCCTTGCCGTCATGGGTCGGGTAGACCGTGCGCAGGCTCTCGTGGCGGGTCGCCAGGTCGGTCAGCGCGAACTGGAGGGCCTCGGCGTCGAGGTCGCCCCTGAGCCGCAGGGCCAGCGGGATGTTGTACGTCGGGGACGGGCCGTCCAGTTGGTCGAGGAACCACAGCCGTTGCTGTGCCGACGACAGCGGCACCCGCTCCGGCCGCTCCTCACGCGCCAGCGCCGGACGCTGCTCCCCGGTGGTCTCGGCCGTGAGCCGCTCCGCGAGCTGGGCGACGGTCGCGTACTGGAACAGGTCCCGGATGGTGATCCCGGTGTCCCAGACCGCGCGGATCCGGCTGATCAGCCGGGTGGCGAGCAGGGAGTGCCCGCCGCGGTGGAAGAAGTGGTCGTCGATGGTGACCGACGGCAGCCCGAGCACGGCGGCGAACAGACCGCACAGCACCTCCTCGGCGGGCGTGCGGGGCGCGCGGCCGCCGCTGTCGCCGGTCTGCTGCGGTGCGGGCAGGGCGCGGCGGTCGATCTTGCCGTTGGCGGTGAGGGGAATCGCGTCCAGCACCACGAAGGCCGACGGGACCATGTACTCGGGCAGCGCCCCGGAGACCTCGCGCTGAACGGCCTTGGTGTCGAGCCGCTCTCCGTCGGCGGCGACCAGGTAGGCGGCGAGTCGCTTGTCGCCGGGCTGGTCCTCGCGGACGACGACGGTCGCCTGGGCGACGGACGTGTGGGCCGTCAACGCGGCCTCGATCTCGCCGAGTTCGATGCGGAAGCCGCGCAGCTTGACCTGCTGGTCGGCACGGCCCAGGTACTCCAGTGAGCCTTCGTGGTTCCAGCGGGCCAGGTCGCCGGTGCGGTACATGCGGGTGCCTGCGGGGCCGTACGGGTCGGCGACGAACCGCTCGGCCGTCAGTGTGGGCCGGTTGAGGTAGCCCTGGGCGAGACCGGCGCCCGCGATGTAGAGCTCACCCGGGGTGCCGGGCGGCGCGAGCCGGAGGCCGGTGTCGAGGACGTACAGGCGGTGGTTGTCGAGGGGCTCGCCGATCGGCACGGAGCCCGGGTAGTCGAGCGGGCGGTGGATGCGGTGGGTGGTGGCGAAGGTGGTGGTCTCGGTCGGGCCGTAGCCGTTGACGACGGTGGTGTCCGGGCAGTGCTCGTGGATCCGGCGCACCGCCTCCGGGGGTACGACGTCACCGCCGGCCCACACCTCCCGGACGCCCGCGAAGGCGCCCGGCGCCTCCTCGGCCATGACCCGGAACAGTCCCGCCGTCAGCCACAGACTGGTGATGGAGTGCTCGGCCAGCAGACGTTGGTAGGCGGTCGGGTCGAGCTGGCCCGGAGGCGCGACGACGACCGTGCCGCCGTTCAGCCACGGCACCCAGATCTCGTACGTCGACGCGTCGAACGCGGCCGGGGAGTGGAACAGGACGCGGGCGTGGTTGCCGCCCGCGTACCGGGACTGCGCGGCCAGGTCGGCGACATTGCGGTGGGTGACCGCGACGCCCTTCGGGACTCCCGTCGAGCCCGACGTGAACATCGCGTACAGCGCCTGGTCGGGGTGGATCGCCCGGGCCGGCGCGGTGGCGGGCAGGTGGTCGAGCCCGGTGGTGCCGTCGAGGACGACGACCCGGGCGGAGGTCTCCGTGACCACCGGATGGTCGGCCAGCGCGGTGTCGGCCAGCAGGACCGGCGCCGCGGTGTCGGCCAGGATCCGCACGAGCCGGGAGTCGGGGTCGGTGGGGTTCAGCGGCGCGTACACGGCACCGGCCTTGGCCACCGTGAGCAGCGCGGTGAGCAGATCGGCGGAGCGTTCCATCAGGACGGCGACCACGTCGTGCTGTCGGACACCGAGGTCGATGAGGTGGTGGGCGGCGCGGTTGGTGGCCGCGTCGAGTTCGGCGTACGTCAGCTCCTGGAATTCGTCGACGAGCGCGACCGCGTCCGGGGTGCGGGCGGCCTGCGCGGCGAACAACTCGGCGAGGCTCGCCTCGGGCGTCCCGGTGACCGCGCCGCTCCACTCGTCCAGGAGCAGCCGGCGCTCGTGCTCACCCAGCAGGTCCAGCACGGAGAGCGGGGTGTCGGGCGAGGTGAGGACCGCCTCCAGGAGCCGCCGCAGCCGGGCCATCAGCGCGTCGACCGTACGGGCGTCGTACAGATCGGTGGCGTACTCGATGGTGATGTCGAGGCCGTTCGGCCGGCCGTCACGGGTGCGGTGCTCGGCGAAACCGAAGGTCAGGTCGAACTTGGCGATCTGCAGCGCGCTGTACTCGGTACGGGCGTCGAGGCCCGGGAAGCCGACCGCGTCCGAACCGGCCTCGCCCATGGTGAGCATCACCTGGAACAGCGGGTGCCGCGAGGCCGAGCGCTCCGGGTTGAGCACCTCCACCAGCCGGTCGAAGGGCAGGTCCTGATTGCCCCACGCGGCCAGGTCCGTCCCGCGCACCCGGCCGAGCAGCTCCCGGAAACTCGGGTCGCCCGCCAGATCCGTACGCAGCACGAGGGTGTTGACGAAGAAGCCGACCAGACCGTCGAGGGCCTCGTCGATCCGCCCGGAGACCGGCGAGCCGACCGGGATGTCGGCGCCCGCCCCGGAGCGGGACAGCACGGTCGCGACCGCCGCCTGGACCGCCATGAACAGGGTCGCGCCCGCCTCCCGGGCGAGGTGCGTGAGACCGGCGTGGACGTCCGCCGGCAGATGCGCGTCACAGGTGGCGCCCTGGTACGAGGCGCTCGCCGGCCTCGGCCGGTCGGTGGGCAGCGTGGCCTCCTCCTGGAGGTCCGCCAACGCCTCACGCCAGAAGTCGAGTTGGCGGGACGCGGTGCTCGCCGGGTCGTCGGACTCGCCGAGCAGCTCCTGCTGCCACAGCGTGTAGTCGGCGTACTGCACCGGCAGCGGCTCCCACTCGGGGGCCTGGCCCTGGACCCGGGCGCCATAAGCGGCGGCCAGGTCCTGGAGCAGCGGTGCCGTCGAGCCGCCGTCCGAGACGATGTGGTGCATCACCACCAGCAGGACGTGCTCCTGCTCGGCGAGCGCGATGAGCCGGGCGCGGACGGGCAGGTCCACCGCCAGGTGGAAGACCTGCGCGGACTCCTCGGCGAGGACCGCCTCCAGCGTCTCGGCCGTGGCGGGCACGACCGGCAGCGCGATCTCCACCTCGTCCTCGTCGAGGATGTGCTGGCAGGGGGTGCCGTCCTGGTCGGGGAAGAGCGTCCGCAGACTCTCGTGCCGGCCGACGACGTCCGAGAGCGCCGAGTGCAGGGCGGCCCGGTCGAGTTCACCGGTGAGACGGACGGCCAGCGGGATGTTGTAGGTGGTCGAGGGCCCTTCCATCTGGGCGATGAACCACAGCCGCTGCTGGGCGTAGGACAAGGGGATCACTTGGTCGCTCCCATCCGGCGCATCGGCCGCAGTTTGGGCCTTGCGGCCTCGGCGCCGTCGAACTTTTCGACGAGCGTTGCCACGATCGGGTTTTCGAAGAGGGCCGACACGGACAGCTCGACCCCGAGCACGGTGCGGATCCGGCCGACGAGCCGGGTGGCGAGCAGGGAGTGCCCGCCGAGGTGGAAGAAGTGGTCGTCGATGGTGACCGACGGCAGTCCGAGGATCTCCGCGAAGAGCCCGCAGAGGACTTCTTCCTTGGGGGTACGGGGTGCGCGGCCGGTGGTGTCCTGGGCGGCCGTCGGCGCGGGCAGGGCGCGGCGGTCGACCTTGCCGTTCACGGTCAGCGGGATCGCGTCCAGCACCATGAAGGCGGACGGCACCATGTACTCGGGCAGCAGGCCCGTCATCCGCCGTCGCACGTCCTCCACGACGATCCGGCCGCCGTCCTGCGCCGTCAGATACGCGACGAGCCGCTTGTCGCCGGGCCGGTCCTCACGCACGATCACGGTCGCCTGGCCCACCGTCTCGTCGCCGGCCAACACGGTCTCGATCTCGCCGAGTTCGATGCGGAAGCCGCGGAGCTTGACCTGCTCGTCCGCCCGGCCCAGGTACTCCAGTGAGCCTTCGTGGTTCCAGCGGACGAGGTCGCCGGTGCGGTACATGCGGGTGCCGGGGGTGCCGTACGGGTCGGCGATGAAGCGGTCGGCTGTCATGCCGGGGTGGTCCAGGTAGCCCTGGGCGAGGCCGGTTCCGGCGATGTAGAGCTCGCCGGGGGTGCCGGGCGGGACGAGCCGGAGGCCGGTGTCGAGGACGTAGAGGCGGTGGTTGTCGAGGGGTTCGCCGATCGGGATGGTGCCGGGGTAGTCGTACGGTCGGCGGATGTGGTGAGTAGCCGCGAAGGTGGCTGTTTCCGTGGGTCCGTAGCCGTTGACGACGGTCGTGTCGGGGCAGTGGTCCATGACCCGGCGGACGGCCTCGGGCGGTACGACGTCACCGCCGGCCCACACCTCCCGCACGCCGGCGAAGGCGGACGGTGCTTCCTCGGCGATGAGGCGGAAGAGGCCGGCGGTGAGCCACAGGCTGGTGATGGAGTGCTCGGCGAGCAGGCGCTCGTACGCTGCCGTGTCGAGGTGGCCGGCGGGGGCGACGACGAGGGTCCCACCGTTGAGCCACGGGACCCACATCTCGTACGTGGAGGCGTCGAAGGCCATCGGGGAGTGGAAGAGGACGCGGGTGTGGTGGTCGCCCGCGTACATGGTCTGTCCGGCCAGGTCGGCGACATTGCGGTGGGTGACCGCGACGCCCTTCGGGACTCCCGTCGAGCCGGAGGTGAACATGGCGTACACCGCTTGGTCGGGGTGGACATGCACCTGCGGGTCGCTCGCCTTGCCGTCGGTCGGCACGTAGGTCGTGAGTGCCCTGGCACCCGGGGGGAGTTGAAGGTCCTCGTGTCCCCGGTCGGTGAGGAAGACCTCGACCGCCGACTGTTCGACGATGAGCTGGACGCGCTCCATGGGATAGCGGGTGTCGAGCGGGACGTAGACGGCGCCCGCTTTGACGACCGCGAGCGTGGCGATGACGGCGTCGAGGGAGCGTTCCTGGAAGAGGGCCACCCGGCTGCCGGGTGCCACGCCTTCCGCGATCAGACGGTGGGCGAGGCGGTTGGCGCGCTGGTCCAGCTCGCGGTAGGTCAGCTCCTGGGAGTCGTGGACGACGGCCACCGCGTCCGGGGCGCGGACCACCTGCGCGGCGAAGAGCTCACCGAGGCCGGCCTCCGGTTGCCCGGTGACGGCACCGCTCCACTCGTAGAGGAGTAGTCCTCGCTCGTCGTCGGACAGCAACTCGATGTCGTCGATCGGGAGTTCGGGCCGGTTGACGGCGGTGGTGAGGAGGCGGACGAGACGGTTCGCGGTGGCTTCGATGGTGCGGGTGTCGTAGAGGTCGGTCGCGTACTCGACGGTGATGTCGAGGCCGCCGGGCTCCCCGTCCGCCGTCCGGTGCTCCGCGAAGCCGAAGGTGAGGTCGAACTTCGCGATCTCCACCTTCGAGAACTCGTACGCCGTTTCCAGGCCCGGCAGTTCGGGTGCCTGGCCGCTGGTGTCGCCGACGGTGAGCATGACCTGGAAGAGGGGGTGCCGGGCGGTGGTGCGCTCGGGGTTGAGGACTTCGACGAGTCGGTCGAAGGGGAGGTCCTGGTGGGCCCAGGCGGTGAGGTCGGTTTCCCGGACGCGGGTGAGGAGTTCGCGGAAGGTGGGGTTGCCGGTCAGGTCGGTGCGCAGGACGAGGGTGTTGACGAAGAAGCCGATGAGATCGTCGAGCTTCTGGTCGGTGCGGCCGGCGACGGGCGAGCCGAGCGGGATGTCCGCGCCGGCGCCCGAACGGGAGAGCAGGGCGGAGACGGCGGCCTGGGCGACCATGAAGAAGGTGGTGCCGGTGTCCTGAGCCAGTGCTGTCAGAGAAGCGTGCATCTCGGGCGGGCAGTGGACCGTGTGGGTCGTGCCGCGGTTGGACGCGGTGGCCGGACGGGCGCGGTCGGTGGGGAGGGTCGCCTCCTCGGGGAGGTCGGCCAAGGTGTCGCGCCAGAAGCCGAGTTGGCGGTCCTCGTCCTCCTGGAGCAGCCGGTGCTGCCACAGGGCGTAGTCGGCGTACTGGACGGGCAGCGGCTCCCACTGGGGGTCCTCGCCCTGGGTGCGGGCCTGGTAGGCGGCCGCCAGGTCGCGGAAGAGCGGTCCGTTGGACCAGCCGTCAGAGGCGATGTGGTGGACGACCACCAGCAGGACGTGCTCCTGCTCGCCCAGGGCCAGCAGGTGGGAGCGGAGGGGCGGTTGGGTGGAGAGGTCGAAGGTGGCGGAGGAGAGGCCGGCCAGGGTGGCGGCGAGCGTCTCCTCGGTCACCTCGGTGACGGGCAGTGCGGCGGTGGCCCCGGGCAGGACCGACTGGTAGGCCTTGCCGTCGTGGGTCGGGAAGACGGTGCGCAGGCTCTCGTGGCGGGTGACCAGGTCGGTGAGGGCGAGCTGGAGGGCCTCGGTGTCGAGGGCGCCCTTCAGCCGCAGGGCGAGCGGGATGTTGTACGTCGCGGACGGCCCCTCCATCTGGTCGAGGAACCACAGCCGTTGCTGGGCCGACGACAGCGGAATCCGATCCGGACGCTCCTCAGGAGTCAGCGCGGGGCGGACCGGCTCTCCGCCGCCCGCGGTGACGCGCTCCGAGAGAGCGGCCACCGTCGGGTGCTGGAAGAGATCCTTCACCCCGAGCTGGACCCCGAAGGCCTCCCGGATCCGGCTGATCAGCCGGGTGCCCAGCAACGAGTGCCCGCCCCGGTGGAAGAAGTGGTCGTCGATGGTGGCCGACGGGAGCCCGAGGACCGCTGCGAACAGGCCGCACAGGACCTCTTCCTGAGGGGTGCGCGGGGCGCGGCCGGTGACATCGTGGGTGACCTGCGGGGTGGGCAGCGCACGCCGGTCGATCTTTCCGTTGGCGGTCAGCGGGATCGCGTCGAGGAGCATGAAGGCCGACGGGACCATGTACTCGGGGAGGGTCGAAGTGGCGTGCCGGCGCAGGTCGTTCAGGTCGACGCCGCCCTCGGTGGTCACGAGGTAGGCGACGAGCCGCTTGTCGCCGGGCCGGTCCTCGCGGACGATGACGGTCGCCTGGGCGACGGACGTGTGGGCCGTCAACACCGTCTCGATCTCGCCGAGTTCGATGCGGAAGCCACGCAGCTTGACCTGCTGGTCGGCCCGGCCGAGGTACTCCAGTGAGCCTTCGTGGTTCCACCGCACCAGGTCCCCGGTGCGGTACATCCGGGCGCCCGGCTCGACGCCGTACGGGTCGGCGACGAACCGCTCGGCGGTGAGCGACGGGCGGCCCACATAGCCGCGCGCCAGACCGGCCCCGGCGATGTACAGCTCGCCGGGTGCACCGGCCGGAACGAGCCGGAGCGCGGAGTCGAGCACGTAGAGGCGGTGGTTGTCGAGGGCCTCGCCGATCGGGACCGTGCCGGGGTGGTCGAAGGGGCGGTGGATGCGGTGGGTGGTGGCGAAGGTGGTGGTCTCGGTCGGGCCGTAGCCGTTGACGACGGTGGTGTCCGGGCAGTGCTCGTGGATCCGGCGGACGGCCTCGGGCGGTACGACGTCACCGCCGGCCCAGACCTCCCGGAGCCCCGCGAAGGCCTCCGGCGCCTCCTCGGCCATGACCCGGAACAGTCCCGCCGTCAGCCACAGACTGGTGATGGAGTGCTCGGCGATCAGCTCGCTCAGCGTGCCGGTCTCCAGGTGGCCCCGGGGTGCCACGACGACCGTGCCGCCGGTCAGCCACGGCACCCAGATCTCGTAGGTGGAGGCGTCGAAGGTGTGCGGGGAGTGGAAGAGGACCCGCTGGTGGTTGCCGCCCGCGTACATCCGCTGGCGGGCCAGGTCGGCCACGTTGCGGTGGGTGACGGCGACACCCTTCGGGACGCCGGTCGAGCCCGAGGTGAACATGACGTACAGCCACTGGTCGGGGTGGGTGGGGGCGGTGCACCTCGTCGCGGGGCGGCCGTCGAGCTCCTTGCGGTCGACGACGAGGCCTCGCGCATGCGCCGTGGTGACCAGCGGATGGTCGGCCAGCGCCCGGTCGGCGATCAGGACCGGGGCGTCGAGCTCGGCGAGGATCTGGGCGTGGCGGGTGTCCGGGTCGGCCGGGTTGAGGGGCGCGTAGGCGCCGCCCGCCTTCACGACCGCGAGCATGGCTACCAGGAGGTCGGCCGAGCGCTCCATCATCAGGGCGACGACGGACTCGGGGCCGACCCCGAGGCCGCCCAGCCGCGCGGCGAACCGGTCGGCCTCGGCGTCGATCTCGGCGTAGGTGAGGGAGCGCTCCTCGGATGCCACGGCGACCGCGTCCGGCGTACGGGCCACCTGTGCGGCGAACAGCTCCGCGAGGCCTGCGTCCGGGAAGCCGTCCTCGGTGACCGGACCCGCACCCAGCGCGAGCAGCCGCTCCCGCTCCTCGGGGCCGGTGAACTCCAGCTGCCCGACGGGCAGTTCCGGAGCGGCGGCGGCCGCTTCCAGCAGTCGTACGAGACGATCCGCGAGCCCCTCGACGGTGCGGGCGTCGTACAGGTCGGTGGCGTACTCGACGCCGATGTCCAGGCCGCCCGGCCGGCCGTCAGCCGTGCGGTGCTCGTGGAAGGAGAAGGTCAGGTCGAACTTGGCGATCTCCAGCGGCGTGAAGCCCGACTCGGTCTCGATCCCCGGGAGTTCGAGGGTCGGGGTGACTGCCTCCTGAAGGGTGAGGGCCACCTGGAACAGCGGGTGGCGGGAGGCGGAGCGGGCCGGGTTGAGCAACTCCACCAGCCGGTCGAAGGGCAGGTCCTGGTGGGACCAGGCGGCCAGATCCGTGTCCCGGACCCGGCCGAGCAGCTCCCGGAAGCCCGGGTCGCCGTCCAGGTCCGTACGGAGCACCAGGGTGTTGACGAAGAAGCCGACAAGACCGTCGAGCGCCTCGTCCGTCCGGCCCGCTATCGGTGCGCCGATCGGGATGTCCGTGCCCGCCCCCGAGCGGGACAGGGCGGTCGCGACCGCGGCCTGCGCCACCATGAACATCGTGGTGCCGGTCTCCCGGGCCAGCCGGGTCAGCGCTCCGTGCAGCTCGGGCGGGCAGTGGACGCTGTGGGTCCGGCCCCGGTAGGTGGCGGCGGACGGGCGCGGCCGGTCGGCCGGCAGGGTGGCCTCGTCCGGCAGGCCGGAGAGCGTGTGGCGCCAGAAGTCCGCCTGGCGTTCACCGTCCGCCGCGAGCAGCTCCTGCTGCCAGAGGGCGTAGTCGGCGTACTGCACCGGCAGCGGTTCCCAGGCCGGGAGCCGTCCCTCGGAGCGGGCGGTGCAGGCGATGGCGAGATCCCGCAGGAAGGGTGTGGTGGACCAGCCGTCGGAGGCGATGTGATGGATGACCACCAGCAGCACCCGGTCCTGCCCGCCGAGGCTGAACAGGGCCGCACGCAGCGGGAGTTCGGCCGCGAGGTCGAAGGTCCGGGCGGCCTCGGCGCCGAGCAGTGCGTCGAGGTCGCTCTCCTCGGCCGGCGTGACCGGCAGCTCCACGCGCACCCCGTCGGCGGGGAGCACCCGCTGACGGGCGTCGCCGTCGTCCGTCACGAACACCGTCCGCAGACTCTCGTGGCGCGCCACCAGGTCGGTCAGCGCGAGGCGCAGCGCCTCCGGGTCCAGCTCGCCCTTCAGCCGGAGCGCGAGCGGGATGTTGTACGTCGAGGACGGGCCCTCCAACTGGTCGAGGAACCACAGCCGTTGCTGCGCCGACGACAGCGGCACCCGCTCCGGACGGGCCATCTCCCGCAGAGCGGGCCGCCGCACTCCGTCACCGCCGGCCTCGACGAACTCGGCGAGCGAGGCCACCGTCGGCCCCTGGAACAGGTCCTTGACGGTGATCTGGACCCCGAACGCCTGCCGGACGCGGCTGATCAGCCGGGTGGCGAGCAGGGAGTGCCCGCCCCGGTGGAAGAAGTGGTCGTCGATCGTGACGGAGGGCAGTCCGAGGATCTCCGCGAAGAGCCCGCAGAGCACCTCCTCGACCGGATTGCGCGGGGCACGCCCGCCGGTGTCGTGGCCGACCTGGGGCGCGGGCAGGGCGCGGCGGTCGACCTTGCCGTTCACGGTCAGCGGGATCGCGTCCAGGACCACGAAGGCGGACGGGACCATGTACTCGGGCAGCGAACCGGAGAGCGCGCGGTGCAGCCCCTTGGTGTCGAGCCGCTGTCCGTCGGCGGCCACGAGGTAGCCGACGAGCCGCTTGTCGCCGGGCCGGTCCTCGCGGACGGCGACGGTCGCCTGGGCGACGGACGCGTGGGCCGCCAACGCGGTCTCGATCTCGCCGAGTTCGATGCGGAAGCCGCGGAGCTTGACCTGCTGGTCGGCGCGGCCGAGGTATTCGAGTGAGCCTTCGTGGTTCCAGCGGACGAGGTCGCCGGTGCGGTACATGCGGGTGCCGGGGGTGCCGTAGGGGTCGGCGATGAAGCGGTCGGCTGTCATGCCGGGGTGGTCCAGGTAGCCCTGGGCGAGGCCGGTTCCGGCGATGTAGAGCTCGCCGGGGGTGCCGGGGGCGACCAGGCCGAGGTGGTGGTCGAGGACGTACAACCGGTGGTTGTCGAGGGGTTCGCCGATCGGGATGGTGCCGGGGTAGTCGTAGGGGCGGCGGATGTGGTGGGTGGCGGCGAAGGTGGTGGTTTCCGTGGGTCCGTAGCCGTTGACGATGGTCGTGTCGGGGCAGTGGTCCATGACCCGTCGGACGGCCTCGGGCGGTACGACGTCACCGCCGGCCCATACCTCCCGCACGCCGGCGAAGGCGGACGGTGCTTCCTCGGCGATGAGGCGGAAGAGGCCGGCGGTGAGCCACAGGCTGGTGATGGAGTGCTCGGCGAGCAGGCGCTCGTACGCTGCCGTGTCGAGGTGGCCGGCGGGGGCGACGACGAGGGTGCCGCCGTTGAGCCAGGGGACCCACATTTCGTAGGTGGAGGCGTCGAAGGCCATCGGGGAGTGGAAGAGGACGCGGGTGTGGTGGTCGCCCCTGTACATGGTCTGTCCGGCCAGGTCGGCGACATTGCGGTGGGTGACCGCGACGCCCTTCGGTACTCCCGTCGAGCCGGAGGTGAACATGGCGTACACCGCCTGGTCGGGGTGGACCGGCACCTGCGGGTCGCTCGTGTCCCCCGTGACCGGGGCCGATGTGGAGAGTGCCTTGGCGCCGGCGGGGAGTGCGAGGTCGTCCAGGCCGGCGTCGGTGAGGAAGAGGGTGGCGCCGGACTGTTCGACGATGAGCTGGACGCGCTCCATCGGGTAGCGGGTGTCGAGCGGGACGTAGACGGCGCCCGCCTTGACCACGGCGAGCGTGGCGATGACGGCGTCGAGGGAGCGTTCCTGGAAGAGGGCCACTCGGCTGCCGGGTGCCACGCCCTCGGTGATCAGGCGGTGGGCGAGGCGGTTGGCGCGCTGGTCCAGCTCGCGGTAGGTCAGCTCCTGGGTGCCGTGGACGACGGCCACCGCGTCCGGGGTGCGGACCACCTGCGCGGCGAAGAGCTCGCCCAGGCCGGCCGCGGCGGAGTCGGTGACGGCGCCACTCCACTCGTCGAGGAGCAGTGCCCGTTCGCCGCTGGAGAGCAACTCCAGTTCAGCGACCGGTAGTTCCGGGTCGGACGCGGCCGCGGTGAGCAGCCGGACCAGTCGCCCGGCGGCCCCCTCGACCGTACGGGCGTCGTACAGGTCGGTGGCGTACTCGACGGTGATGTCCAGGCCGCCGGGCTCCCCGCCCGCCGTCCGGTGCTCCGCGAAGGAGAAGGTGAGGTCGAACTTGGCGGCGCGCAGCCAGGTGAACTCCGACTCCGTCTCCAGGCCCTCGGCGACGAGCGTCGGGGTGGCCGCGTCGGTCAGCGTCAGCATCACCTGGAAGAGGGGGTGCCGGGCCGCCGAGCGGTCCGGGTTGACGGCTTCGACGAGCCGGTCGAAGGGGAGGTCCTGGTGGCTCCAGGCCGCCAGGTCGGTCTCCCGCACCCGGGTCAGCAGCTCCCGGAAGCTCGGGTTGCCCGTCAGGTCCGTACGCAGCACGAGGGTGTTGACGAAGAAGCCGACCAGATCGTCGAGCGCCTGGTCGGTACGGCCGGCGATCGGTGAGCCGAGCGGGACGTCGTGGCCCGCGCCGGACCGGGCGAGCAGGGTGGACACCGCGGCCTGGGCCACCATGAACACCGACGCCCCCGACTCGCGTGCCAGCGCGGCGAGGGCCGCGTGGACGTCCGGCGGGCAGTGCACGGTGTGGGTGGCGCCCCGGTAGGAGGAGACCGCGGGGCGCTGCCGGTCGGCGGGGAGGGTGACCTCCTCGGGCAGGCCGGCCAACGTGGTCTTCCAGTAGGCGAGTTGACCGGCCTCGACGCTCTCCTCGTCCGCCGGGTCGCCGAGCAGGGCGCGGTGCCAGAGGGCGTAGTCGGCGTACTGGACGGGCAGCGGCTCCCAGGCCGGGCGCTGCCCGCGCGAACGGGTCGTGTAGGCGGTGCTCAGATCGCGCATGAGGGGCTGGTACGACCAGCCGTCCGACACGATGTGGTGCATCACCACCAGCAGTACGTGGTCCCGCTCGCCGACCTGGAACAGCCGGGCCCGGACGGGCAGATCGGCCGCGAGGTCGAAGGTCCGCTCGGACTCGGCGGCCAGCAGGGCGGGGAGCGCGGACGCGTCCGCGGGTGTGCGGGCCAGGTCGATCCGGACGTCGTCGGCGGGCAGCACCCGCTGATAGGTCTGTCCCTCGGCCGAACCGAAGACCGTGCGCAGGCTCTCGTGCCGGCCCAGCACGTCGGTGAACGCGAACTCCAGCGCCGCGACGTCGAGTTCACCGCGCACGCGGACGGCGAGCGGGATGTTGTACGTCGCCGAGGGGCCCTCCATCTGGTCGAGGAACCACAGCCGTTGCTGAGCCGACGACAGCGGGAGCAGCTCGGGGCGCTCCTCGGCCGCCGTCAGTGCCGGGCGCCCCGACTCGCCACCGTCCGCGGCGATGTACTCGGCGAGCAGTGTCACGGTGGGGCAGCGGAAGAACTCCCGCAGGGTCAGCCGGCCACCCAGGGTGGTGCGGATCCGGCTGACCAGCCGAGTCGCGAGCAGCGAGTGGCCGCCGATCGCGAAGAAGTCGTCGTCGATCCCGACCGAGGCGATGCCCAGCGCGTGGGCGAACAGGCCCGCCAGGACCTCCTCGACGGGGTTGCGCGGGGCGCGTCCGTTCGCGGTGCCGCCGAGCCTGGGGGCGGGCAGCGCGCGGCGGTCCAGCTTGCCGTTCGCGGTCAGCGGCAGGGTGCCGAGCGGGACGACCGCCGACGGGACCATGTACTCGACCAGTTCCTCGGCGGCGTACCGGAGGAGTTCGGCGGCGTCGACGACGCCCTCCACCGCCGGGACGACGTACGCCACCAGGCGCTTGTCGCCGGGCCGGTCCTCGCGGACGATCACCGCGGCCCGCACCACCGACGGGTGACGGACCAGGACCGTCTCGATCTCGCCGAGCTCGATGCGGTTGCCGCGCAGCTTGACCTGCTGGTCGGCGCGGCCCAGGAAGACGATCTCGCCGTGCTCGTTCCAGGCGGCGAGGTCGCCGGTGCGGTACATGCGGGTGCCCGCGGGGCCGTACGGGTCGGCGGTGAAGCGCTCGGCGGACAGCGCGGGCAGCCGGGCATAGCCCTGCGCCAAGTGGGGCCCCGCCACGTAGAGTTCGCCGGTCTCGCCCGGTGCGGTGTGGCGCAGTTCGGCATCGAGGACGTACATCGCGGTGTTCGCCATCGGGATGCCGAGGTGCAGCCGGTCGAGGGTGCGGACGTCCGGCGGGAAGGCCTGGTAGCTGCAGAAGACGGTGGCCTCGGTGGGGCCGTACACGTGCACGACCGTGGTGTCCGGGCAGTGGTCCAGGACCCGCTGGAGAGCGGTGGCGGAGAGCACGTCACCGCCGGTCCAGATCTCCCGCAGCCGGGCCAGGCCCTCGATCGCCTCGCCGGCCATCGCGTCGAACAGCGCGGTCGTGAAGTACGCGGCGGTCGCGTCGTAACGGGCGACGGCCTCGGCCAGCTCACCGATGTCGATCTTCGGCGCGGGCAGGACGACGGCCAGTCCGCCGCGCAGCAGCGGCACCCACAGCTCGTACGTCGAGGAGTCGAAGGGCAGCGGCGAGTAGGCGAGGACCCGCTGGTGGGCGTCGGTGCCGAAGCCGGGGTCCAGCGCCAGTTCCACCACGTTGCGGTGGGTGTTGACGACGCCCTTGGGGGTGCCGCTGGAGCCGGAGGTGAACATCACGTACAGCGCCTGGTCCGGGTGGACCGCGATCCCGGGCGCGGCCGCGGGCTCGTACGCGGCGGCGGTCTCCTCGGTCAGCCGCAGGACGGGCAGCTCACCGGCGAAGGCCGTCTCCTCCTGGGTCGCGCGGTCCGTGACCAGCAGGACGGCGTCGGTGTTGCCGAGGATCCAGCCGAGCCGCTCGGCGGGCTGGCGCGGGTCGAGGGGGACGTACACCCCGCCGCTCTTGAGGACGGCGAGCACGGTGATCACATAGGCGAGCGACCGGTCGAAGAGGAGCCCGACCGCCTCGCCCGGGTGCACGCCGGCCGCGATCAGCCGGTGCGCCAGGGCGTTGGCCCCCTCGTCCAGCTCCCGGTAGGTGAGCTGCCGGTCCTCGCGGATCAGGGCGACGGCGTCCGGGGTGCGGGTGGCCTGCGCGGCGAAGAGCTCGTGCAGCGCGCCCTCGGGCAGTTCCACCGTCGTGTCGTTGTACGCGGCGACGCTCTGGGGTACGCCGCCGCCGAGGGGAAGTACGGGATCGGCTTGCTGCTGGGACATCTCGACACCTTCTTGGAAGCTCGGTTCTGGTGGTCTCGCGGCGGGCCGGGAGACCGACGGAGCCACGACGGGGAAACGCGCGGGTGGTGCGAAGTCGTAGGGGGCTACCGACCGGCGGGCAGCAACACGTCCTCGGCGTCGAGGGCGTTCACGTGGTACTTGCCGACGGAGCTGATCAGCAGCCGCAGTTCCAGGGCGATGCTCTCCACGAGGCGCACCAGACCGTGGTCGGGGTCCTCGTCGACGGCGAGCAGTGCGGCCCGGCCGAGCCCGGCGGCGCGTGCGCCGAGCGCGAGGGCCTTGACGGCCCGGCCGCCCTCCCAGATGCGTCCGCTGGCGAGCAGACAGCGGTCGGTGCGGCCGATGCGGGTCAGGCAGTCGCCGAGCGGCAGACCCACCTGGCCGAGGAAGGCGTTCGGCGCCCAGGCGGTGCCGCCCTCGGCGCCGTCCACCGTCACGGAGTCCGCGCCGGCCGCCCAGGCGGTGGCCGCCGCGAGCGCCACGTCGCGGCCGGGGTGGAGCTTCACCCACACCTTCACGCGGGGGAAGTTGTTGCGCATCAGCCGGATCTGCTGGCGCAGGATCTCCTCGGTGAACGTGCCGGGGCTGCTGACCCGCAGCACGGAGTCGCTGTCGGCGCCGAACACCGGGTCGGTGGCGTACTGTTCCGCGATCCGGCCGGCGGCCTCGCGGTCCAGGACGGTCAGGCCGCCGAGGCCCGGCTTGGCGCCCTGGCCGACCTTGAGCTCGAAGGCGAGCCGGCCGCCGGCCAGCAGCGGCTCGGACACGGGGTCGCTGTAGACGAGGTTCCACACCTCGGCGTCCGCGTCCTCCGTGGACTGCTGCACGACCACTCCGCCGTGCTCGTCGTCGGCGGCGTCCGCGTACGCGGCGATCCGGCCGAGCAGCGGGGACGCGTCGGTGTCGGAGGCGGCGCGGTAGCCGTTGACCGGCACCACGTTCTCGCCGATGACCATCGGGATGCCGAGCCGGGCGGCCTGCCGTCCGGCCGCCTCGCCGAGGTCGTGACTGGCGACCTGCGTGGAGCCGAACGCCGACACGTACAGCGGCAGCCGGGAGGTGAACCCGCCGACCACCGTGTCGAGTTCGACATCGGAGTACAGCGGTTCGCGCGCCAGGTCGATGAGCTTCTTCAGCCGCTCCGGCATGAACACCGGCGGCACGATCCTGGCCCGCTCCAGCAGGTCGCCGGGATCGTGGGCGGCCGGCGCCGCGCCCAGCAGGCTGCTGCCGTACGCGTCCAGGGCCGGGAAGACACTCGCGGCGCCGTGCCGGGCCCGGTGCCGCACCTGTTCCTCGGGAAAACCGGCGGCGGTCAGTACGGCGCTCATGCCGACACCACTCCCGGGAGCTTCGGGTAGGCGCTGGCCTCCCAGACGGCGGTGCGGCCGGTGACGTACCGGGTGAAGCGCTCCAGGCCGATGCCGAAGCCGGAGCTGGCGGGGATGCCCCGGCGGGCCAGGTCCAGGTACCAGCCGTATTTGGCCGGGTTCTCGCCGGTCTCCCGCATCCGGGTGACGAGGGCCGCGTAGTCGTACTCGCGCTCGCTGCCGCTGGCCAGCTCCCCGTAGCCCTCCGGGGCGATCAGGTCGAAGTTGCGCAGGACACCGGGCTGCGCCGGGTCCTCGCGGTCGTAGAAGCCGCGCGAGCCCTTGGGGTAGTCGGTGACGAAGAACGGGCGGCTGGTCTTGGCGGAGAGGATCTCCTCGCCCTGCCAGTCGATCTCGGCGCCCGGGTCCTGCGGGTGCCCGAGCGCGACCAGGTCCGCGGTCGCCTCCTTGTGGGTGGTGCGGGCGAACGCGCCCGTCACCAGCTCCCGGAACGCGTCCCGGTCCCGGCCGAGCCGCTCCAGGTCGCCGGGCAGCTCACGGACCACCTCGTCGACGACGTACGCCACCAGCCGCTCGGCCAGCTCCATCGCGTCCTCGCGGCGGGCGTCGCGCACCTCCACGTCGATCTGGTGGAACTCGGCGAGATGGCGGTGCGTGACCGCCGTCTCCAGCGGTTCCAGACGCACGTTGGGCGCGATGTAGAAGATCTTGTCGAAGGCCAGCAGGGACGCCTGCTTGTAGAGGATCGCGCTGGTCATCAGCTTGTACTTGTGGCCGTAGAAGTCGATGTCGACCTGCTTGGAGCCGCGGATGCCCGGGTCGGTGACCGGCCCGATGACCGGCGGCAGCAGCTCCTGGAAGCCCTGCCCGGTCAGGAAGGCGCGGGTCGCGGCGAGCATCCGGCTCTGCACCCGCAGCGTGGCCCGGGTGCTCTCGTCGACCAGGTGCTGGTCGGGCGAGGACGGGAACCGGCGGGTGACGCGGGCGTCGAGCTCGACGGACGTGCTGGTCATGGTGCTACCTCCTGGGTGTGCTGCCGATGGACCGACGGGCGACGGGCCGCCGATGGAAGTGATGAGGTCCGGCCGATGGCCGCCTGCCCGGCGGTGCCGTCGTGCCGGCGCTGCACGAACGACAGGGCGTCGTACAGCCCCGCCGCCGTCAGCCGCCGGCCGTGCTCGGAGACATGGCCGAGGGGCATCGACCCGATCTCGGACCAGCCGAGCCGGCCCGACCGGTCGATGTGGCTGCGGGTGCGGCCCGCGTTGTCGGGGTGCAGGCAGTAGGGGACGTCGAGGTGCCCGCGGGCGAAGGCCTTCAGCAGCGCCTGGCCCAGGTCGTCGTCGAGGTCGAGCACGGCGTCGACGAGGGCGCGGGCCTCGGCGTAGACGGGGTTGTCGGCGAGCGCGCGGTCGTCGGCGGGGGAGAGGGCGTGCGGCCGGTGGCGGGCGGCGGCCCGGGAGGCGACCCGCAGCGCCTCCACGTTCTCCTCGATGGTGGGGATGCGGTGCGACTCGGCCGTCGTCTTCACGATCAGCCGGGCCGCGCCCGTCTCCACCGCCAGCTCCGCCGACCGCTCCAGCAGGTCGAGCGAGCCGCGCCGGGTCTTCGGATACAGGCCCATGTACGTGTAGAGCACGATGTGCCAGTCGGTGTCGGGGAGCAGCTCGCCGGCCAGCCGCCGCAGCGCGTGCACGGCCTCGCGGTCCTGTGCGGCGTTGGTCTGCTGGGCGTAGCTGAGCGAGATGCTGCGCAGCCCCGCCCGGTGGAAGAACAGGGCCTCCAGCGCGCTGATCGCCACCAGCAGCCCGGGCGGGCACAGTTGGCCGAGCATGCAGCCGCCGAAGGTCTCCAGGTGCGGTTCCGCGCCGGTGGCGCGCAGCCCGGCAAGGAAGTCGCAGCTCTCCTGCCAGTTGCGCACGGAGTCGAGCAGCGGGGTGCGCCCGTACGGCAGGCAGTACGACACCGGGCCGCCCTCCGTGGCGTCCAGGCCGAGCAGCGCCAGCGCGGCGACGATGCCCTGGGGCCGCGCCGAGCCGTGCCGGATCTGCACCGGGAACCCGGCGTCGCGGACGCCGTCCAGGATCCAGCGCGAGGTGTGCGGGCTGTAGGAGGTGATCGGGAACCCGTTGAGCGGCACCCCGTTGTTCAGGGCGCGCACGACGGACGGCTCGTCGCCGACCCGGGTGTAGCTGTCGATCGTGACGGTCCCGACGACCGGGTCCGCGGCGGTCTTGGTGGCCAGCAGTCCGGCGCGCATCCGCGCGGGGTCGGAGAAGCCCATCCGCGGCTGGACCACGAGGGCGCCGCGGGCCTGCGCGTCGGCGACGAACCGGCCGAACGACAACGGGCGTTGATGCAGGGCGGTCACCGGTCCACCTCCCTGGGCAGTGAGCCGGCCGGCGACGTGCGTCCGGACGGCGACCGGGACGCGGAGCCTGCGAAAGAGGCCGGGCGGGCGGCGGCCAGGGACGCGGGCCGGGTCAGCGAGCCGACGAAGGACTCGAAGGCCGCGAAGTCGACGCCCTCCTGGAACACCGCGTCGAAGCCGGCCGCCATCAGCTCGGCCGCCTGCTCCTCCTGCCCGCCGCCGCTGACGCCGAGCTTGCCGCCGATGACGGCCGGCAGCCCGGCCAGTTCCCAGCGCGAGCGGACCGACGTGATCAGCGGCCGGGCGTCGTTGAAGCCGTGCCCGTTGACGCTGCTGACGACCAGCAGATCGGGCTGGAACTTGCAGCAGGACTCGACGATCTCGTCCTCGGGAATACAGGGCCCCAGGTTCACGACCTTGTGGCCGAGGTCTTCGAGCAGCAGTTGGATGAATACGAGATTCCAGGTGTGCGCATCGGAGGGAAGTCCGGTGACGACGACATCCAGCGGCCCGGATCGATGACGAGCCGCCCATTCCGCAGGCTTCATTGTTCGCTTCGTCCACATCATTGGATGACATTGGCTGGCACGGTCGGAAGGAAGTCCGGGCGTACTCGGAACTTCCTTTCGGCCACAACCGTAGATTCGCGCCGAAGCCGTGTGCGGCGTCCCCGGCGGCAACCGGGCGGCAGGAGAGGAGCAGTTGCCCAACTGCCGCGTCCGGCACGGCGATCCGCGGCCCACACTGATCGGGCCGCACCCGCGGAAACTCCCGCCCGGCTCGAGGATCACCGAGGAGTCACGACATGACACAGACCGGCCCCAGCGTCCTGGAGGCGGACGCGCTTGAGGGCGTGCTGGCCACGGCGTTGCAGCGCGTCGACCGGCGCGAGGCGCTCGGCGAGGCCCAAGTCGCGGTCCTGGAGGCCGCGGTGAACATCGTCCGCGCAGGTCAGCCGGAGTTCGCCGAACTTCCGCTGGAGCGTACGGAGCTGCTGCGCGAGGCGCTCGGCGCGGTGCGCGCGGCCACCGTCGCCACCGGCGTCGCCCTCACCTACGCCCACCAGACCGTCCGCCGGCCGGGCTGACCGGCCCGGGCCTGATGCCGCCGATCTGCCTGACGTTCTGCCCCGCGAGGCGGCCGGGGAGTTCTAGCGTCGACCGTACGAGTTCACCGCTTACCTTCTCGTCCAACCGAGGTGGAGATCATGGCAACCAACCCGTTCGAGGATTCCGAGGGCCGTTATGTCGTGCTGGCCAACGACGAGGGCCAGCACTCGCTGTGGCCGGCCCGCATTCAGCAGCCGGCGGGCTGGGAACTGCTGAAGAGCGAGGCCACCAAGCCGGAATGCATCGCCTTCATAGAGGCCAACTGGACGGATATGCGCCCGCGTTCCGTAGTGGCCGCGATGGGGGGCTGACTCCGGTCAGGACCTTTTCCCACCCGAAACCCCACCCGAAAACCCGGGCCGCCCGGAGGAAAACCTCCTGCGGACCCGGGTATTGGGTTTTCGGTACGTCCGGAATACGTGGGCGGGACGACGGCTACGCCTCGGCGGAGCCCACGACGGACCATTCCAGGACGGCCATCGCCGCCGTCATCTTGTGGTGCGCCTGCCGCCAGGCGACGCTGCGCTCCCCGTCGAGCACCTCGTCCGTGACCTCCTGTCCGCGCACCGCGGGCAGGTCGTGCAGGAAGACGGTGCGCCGGCCGCCGAAACGGTCGAGGAACGCGCTGTCGATCCGGAAGCCGTCGAAGTCGCTGAGCCAGTCCGGGTTCGCCTTCGGCACGCCCATCGTCTGCCACCGGCTGGTGTACACCGCGTCGGCCGCCCCCGTGACCTCGTCCGGGCTGACCACCTGCTCCACCTGGGCCTTGCCGCCGCTGAGCTCTGCCGCCAGGTCCAGCGTCTCCTTGGGCACCTCGTACCCGCGCGGGCAGAGCAGGGTGAGCCGCAGCCCGGGCGTCAGCGCCGCGGCCAGCGCCAGCGCGGCGCCGGAGCTGTTGCCCTCGCCGACGACGAGCAGATGGAGACCGTCCAGCGACCCGAACTGCTCGGTGAGGGTGGCCAGATCGGCGATGGCCTGGGTCGGATGCTCGTCCAGGGTCAGCGCGTTGACCACCGCCAGATCCGGACTGCTGCCGAGGCGTCGTATCTCGTCCACGTCCCCGTTGGTGCGTACGACGAGCGCGTCGAGGTACTGGCCCAGGACCCGGGCGGTGTCCTCGACCGTCTCCCCGGTGGTGAGCTGGAGTTCGTTCGGACCGAAGGTGATGACGTCGGCGCCCAGCCGGGTGGCCCCGCTCCAGAACGAGGTACGGGTACGGGTCGAGGACTTGCGGAAGTAGAGGCCGACCTGCCAGCCGGCGAGCGTCCTGCGGTCGACACCGTCACGGCCGAACGTGACGGCCCGCCCGACGATGTGGTGCAGCTCGGCCGGGGTGAGGTCGGCGAGGGAGATCAGATTGCGCATGGCTGGGGTGCCCTTCTTGTGGCGAGTGGCGAGTGGCGAGTGGCGAGTGGCGACTGACGTGTGGCGAGTGGCGCGCGGGGAGCGGGGAAGCGGCGAGTTCCGTGCGGCTTGTGCTTTGTGGCGCGCGGCTTGTGGTGACTGGTAACTGCGACTGCTGTCTGGCAACCGCTCCGCGGTGGCTAGTGGGCCAGCGCCTCCACCGCCGGCTCCCGGCGCTCCGGCGCGGCGAGCAGCTCGCGCACCAGGTTGAGCACGGTGAACCCGACGGGCCCGCCCGGCTCGGACGGGTGCTGGCGGATCAGCCCGCGCAGCAGCAGCGCGTGCACGTCACGGGCGGTCTCCGCCAGCGCGGTGCCCGCGGCGCGGGCGGCGCGGTCCACCGTCCAGGGCTCGGGGAGCGCGGCGAGCGTGGCGAGGAGCCCGGCCGCGTGCGGGTTGAGACCGGTGACGACGGCGCTCAGCTGGTCGCCGAAGGTGGGACCGGTCGCCGAGTCGGCGGGCGTGACGCCGTCGACGAGGACCAGCGGAGTGGTCCGGGCGACGTCGAGCAGCTGCTCGGGCGAGTACAGCAGCAGCCAGGACGCGGCCGCCTCCAGCGCCTGCGGTATGCCGTCCAGGGCGTGGCAGATGTGGGCAACCGTGGTGGTCACGGAGTCCGTGGGCAGCACGTCGGGGCGCATGTGGCCGACGTACGACAGCATGAGTTCGACCGCGGGCCGGTCCGTGACGAGGGAATCGCCCGGCGCGGTGCCGCAGAGGGCGGCGGGGACCGGGACGGGCAGCGGGGCCAGCGGCAGCAGCCGTCCGCCGGGAGGCTGCACCGGCCGCCGGCTGGTGACGAGGATCTTCAGGCGCTCGCAGGAACGCAGCAGGTTCAGTACGGCCGGGCCGACGGCGGGGGACGCGTCGTGGCCGTCCAGGACGATCAGGGTCGGCTTGGACCCGATGACCCCGGAGAGCTCGTCGTACTTCTCGCCGTCACGCACCAGCGCCCGTACCCAGCCGGACATGGTGGTCCCCGGGCTGTGCGCCACCGCGCCCGGGTCGGATCCGGCGGGCCGGTCCATGGCCACCCACAGCACCGGGACCCGGTCCTGGGCGTGGATCCGCAGCGTGGCCTCCTGGGCGAGCCGGGACTTGCCCACGCCGGGCAGCCCCACCAGGGTCAGCAGCCGCTCGTGGCCGGAGCTCAACCGGGCGGTCAGCGCCTCCAGTTCGGCCCGGCGGCCGACCAGCGGACGCAGCGGGGTGGGCGGCGCGGCGAGCTCGGCGCCGTAACTGTCCTGGAAGACCCGCCCCACCGAGTGCGCGTCGACGGCGAGTTCGAGTTCGATGCGCCGGGCGTCGCTCAGCCGCATGGCACCGGCCAGCAGACGCAGGGTTTCTTTACGGGGGTGTTGCACGCGCCCCTGCTCCAGGTCGCGGATGGCGCGCACACTGACGGTGGAAAGTCCGGCGAGTTGTTCCTGAGTGAGTCCGGCTCGCCTGCGCGCATTCTGCAGCAAGGCGTCCAGCCCGGGCGTCGGCGCCTGGGAATTCATCATTGTCTCCTTGGTCCCCACATGCGGTGGCAATGGTGTGGCCCGGTTCCCCGATCTCCCAGGATTGTCCGGAACGAGTCCTTCCGGACTGGGGTTTCCCCGGTCTGATCACGCTCTGTTCTCCTCGAGGGCGGTGTCGGTCCGCCGATGGTGAACAGCTTCGGGTGCGCCATTCCCGAACTCTTCCCGGAGCGGTACCGCACTTTTCCGGCGAGGGCTACGATCACCTGCGACCAGGCGCTACAGGGGGGTCGTAGACCTGAGGGGGAGGAACGCTCCGTGACGGCAGCGGCAGGGGAACAGCTGCGGTTCAACATTCTCGGTCCCATCGAGGGGTGGGCGAACGGGACACGGCTACGGCTGGGTGGAGTGATTCAAGAACGAGTTCTGGCCACGCTGTTGCTGGAGGCCGGAAGGGTTCTTCCGGTATCCCGTCTGGTCGAGGCCGCCTGGGACGACGATCCGCCGACAACGGCATCTCACCAAGTACGCAAGGCCATTGCGGATCTGCGTCGGCGGATCCCGGGAGGCGCGGAAGTCCTCCTCACCGACGGCCCCGGCTATCGCGTGGCCATAGGGAGTTCGCAAATCGATTTGGCCGAATTCAGTCTGCTGGCGCGCGAGGCGAAGACCGCGGCGGCCGAGGGCCGCTCCGCCGAAGCCGCCGAGATACTGCGCGGAGCACTCGCGCTGTGGCGCGGTCCGGTCCTCTCCGGGAGCGGCGGCCCGGTGATCGAGGCCGCGGCGACCAGCATCGAGGAGCGCCGGCTGACCGCGGCGGAACAGCTGCTCGAACTCCGGCTCGCGCTCGGTGAGGCCGCCGAACTCGTCGTCGACCTGCGGGAACTGGTCAGCCAGCACCCGCTGCGGGAGACCCTGCGCGGCCAGTTGATGCTCGCGCTGTACCGCTCGGGACGCCAGGCGGAGGCGCTGGAGGAGTACGGCAGGGTCCGCGAACTCCTCGTCGAGGAGCTCGGTATCGATCCGGGACCACAACTGACCAGGCTGTACGAGGGGATCCTGCGCGAGAGCCCCGAACTGACCGGCCCGCCGCCACCGGCCCCGCCCGCCCCGCCCGTCGAGCTGCCCGCGGAGCCGCCCTGCACCCTCCCGAACGACCTGGCGGACTTCACCGGGCGTGACCGGGAACTGAGCGAACTGCTGGGCTGCGCCGAGGAGAGCGGCGAACAGGGTCCGCGGATCGTGGCCCTCGACGGCATGGGCGGCTGCGGCAAGACGTCACTTGCGGTGAGGGCCGCGCACCGGCTGTCGGCGGCCTACCCGGACGGCCAGCTCCATCTCGACCTGCGCGGCTACACCCCCGGGGACCAGCCGGTGACCGCGGGCACCGCACTCGACAGCCTGTTGCGCGCGCTGGGCATACCGGGGGACCGAATACCCGACGACGTGCTCGGCCGCACCGCGCTGTGGCGCGCCACGCTCGTCGGAAAGCGCCTGCTCATCCTCCTCGACAACGCGGCCGACGCGGCGGGTATCGGCCCGCTGCTGCCCGCCTCCTCCGGCTGCCTGGTCCTGGTCACCAGCAGGGCGCGGCTGGTGGACCTCGACGGCGCGCAGTGGATCTCCATCGGCGTGATGTCGGCCGAGGAGAGCACCACCCTGATGGCCGAGACACTCGGTGCTCAGCGCGTCGCCGCCGAGCCCGAAGCCGCCGCGGAACTGGCCCAGTTGTGCGGTCACCTCCCGCTCGCGCTGCGGATCGCCACCGCCCGGCTGCGCAACCGGCCGCGCTGGACCCTCCAGTACCTGGCGGAGCGGCTGAGCGACGAGACGCGCCGGCTCGACGAGCTCAGCGCGGGCGCCCGCAGCGTCTCCGCCACCCTCCGGCTGTCGTACCAGGCCCTGGACGAGGAGTGCCGCACCGCGTTCCGGATCCTGGCCCTGCACCCCGGCGGGGACATCAACGTCCACGCGGCGGGCGCGCTGCTCGGCTCGGGGACCTGGGAGGCGGAGGACATCCTGGAACTGCTGCTCGACGTGCACCTCGTCCAGCAGCCGGAGATCGGCCTCTACGCCTTCCACGATCTGGTGCGCAGCTTCGCGCAGAGTCTGCTGGGCGAGTCGACCGAGGGCGAGGACGCCGTCGCGGTGGAACGGCTGCTCGGCTACTACCTGACGGCCACCGAGAAGGCGTGCGAGGTGCTCTACCCCGGCCGGCAGAAACGTCACACCGGGATTCCGCCGGCCACCGCCGAACTGCCGGACCTCGGTGACCCCGACCTGGCGCAGGCCTGGTTCACCCGCGAGCAGACCGCGCTGATCTCGGCCGTCACGCTGGCGGAACGCCGGGGGCACGACCGCTACGTGGTCTGCCTGGCCCGCAATCTCGTCTTCCAGCTCAACGCCCGTGGGCAGATGGAGGAGTTCGGCGATCTGGGCCGGGTCGCGGTCGCCGCCGCCCGCCGGGTCGGTGACCTGGGTCTGCTCGGGGTGAGCCTGTCCAATCTCGGCGTCGCCTGCTGGAAACTGGGCCGGTTCACGGAGGGGATCGAGGTCGCGAAGGAGGGCCGGGACGTCGCCGCCCGCCTCGGCGACCGGCACACCGTGGCGCACAGCGAGAGCACGCTGGGCCAGTTCAACAGCCTGCTCGGCCGCTTCTCCGAGGCGCTGGTCCATCTGGAGAAGGCGACCACCCTCGAACGCGAACTAGGCGTCGCCCGCTCGGAGGCCGACAACCTCACCATCCTCAGCACGCTCTACGAGCAGTGGGGCCGGCCCGAGGAGGCGAGGACCGCGGCCGAGCGCGCGGTCGAACTGCGGGCCCGGCTCGGCCAGCACGAGCACCAGACGGCCACGCTCACCGACCTGGCCTTCGCCCATGTGGGCCTCGGCGCGTACGAGGAGGCGGACCACTGCCTGGAACGGGCCCGCGAACTCTTCGACGCGGGCGGTGACCCCGGGGACGTCGCGCTGACGCTGGCGCTGTCCGCCGACGTCGACGACCGGCTCGGCCGGCCCGTGCGGAACCCGGATCCCGCGGCGCGTGCCCTCGAACTCGTCCGCACCAACGCGTCGCCGCTGCGCCGGGCCAAGGTGGAGAACACCGTGGGCCGGCTCCGGTGCCGGCAGGGGGACTGTGAGACGGCGCTCGCGCTGCACACCCACGCGTACCGGCTCGCCACGGCCATCAACTACCGCATCGAGGAGGCCTACGCGCTGGCGGGCATGGCCCGGGCCCTCGGTGACGCGGAGGACGCCGCCGCGCACCGGGCCGCGGCGGAGGCGCTCTTCGCGGAGATGGGCGTGCCCGCGGACCACCGGCGCGACTGACCGGGCCGCCCGCGCCCACCTGGGGCGACGCGGAACCGTACGGAACAGCGCAGTGCCCCGCACCGTGACTCCGGTGCGGGGCACTGCGCGTGGTGCGGGACGGGCGTCGAGCGGGGCGGCTGCGGTTACAGGGTGACGGCGGTCGGGTTCTGCACATCCTGGACGGTCGTCGGGTTCTGGACGTCCTGGACCGTGGTGGGGTTCTGGACGTCCTGGACGGTCGTCGGGTTCTGCACGTCCTGCACTGTGGTCGGGTTCTGCACGTCCTGCACCGTGGTCGGGTTCTGCACGTCGTCGGTCCTGGTGGGGTTCTGCACATCCAGCAGGACGGTCGGGTTCTGGACGTCCGCGAGGATGTGCTGCGAGCTGTGCTGAGCCTGGGAGTTCCCCGTCTCGGCAGTGGCTCCGAAACCGAAGGCCAGCGCCGCCACGAAGATCCCGATGAGTCCAGCAAGCTTGCGTCCCATAGTCCCGCCCCTTTGTGGTGTTTGCGGGCTTTGCGGTGTTTTCCGCTTCCCGACACCACTGATGCTGCTGGCGGGCGTTCCCTGACCGTTCCCGGTGCGTTACCGGCCCGGGGAGCCGTCCCGGGAACGGTCCATGACCAGGCCTTCTCCGCCCAGTCGGCAGGCCACGACGCGCGGTCCGCCGGCGGCGAGCACCACATGGGTACGCGCCGGGCCCGACTCATGGCCCGCCAGGTCGAGCAGGGATCTGACCAGGGAGCGCAGCGCGGCGTGCGAGGCCTCGTCGAGCCGGGCGGGCTCCGCGTGCGCGCCCGGAGGCCAGACGGAGATACCGGAGACGCTGTGCATGCCGTTCACCGTCTCGGTGTCCACGCTGAACTCGGGTCCCTCCCAGGACTCCTGAGAGGTGTACGGCTCCGGCCGGCCGCCGGTCGACACGCGCTCGGCCCACCGTTCGACGGTGGACAGGTCATGGAGGGCGTGGCGCAGTTCCGCCCCGTCTGGCGAACGGTCCCGGGGGTCCTTCACAGGAGTACTCCTTCTGCAGACAACTACACGGCGACCCTTGCCCGACCGGATCCCGATTCCCTCCCGAACTGTTCCCGTCCGGTTCCCGTTCCGGTGTTCGCAGTGGGAACGCGTCGGTAATAGCCGGCCCCATGATGAGGCTCGTTCAATTCAGGCGAGATCCATCGTGATCCGCAAGGGAATCGGAATTCCTGGGGGATTGAGGCGTGGCAGGCAGTCCTTTCGAAGGCGGCACGGAGTGCACGGTGTACCCGCCGTCGCACCCGTTGCCCGTGCGCAACGGAACCGGGTCCTGACATGGGCACCCGGCAAACAGCGGACATTCCCGGACGTTTTACGGGGATGGGGCCGCTCATGCTTGTCTGGTCCGGCCAGGCGGTGTCCCTCGTGGGAAGCGCGGCGGTCAGGTTCGCTTTCATCATCAAGGTGTGGTCCACCGGCGAACAGGCCACCGCGGTCACGGCACTCTCGCTGTGCGCTTTGCTGCCGCAGGCGGTGTTCAGTCCCATTGCGGGCGCAATTGTCGACCGCATCACCAAACGGGCCGCACTGCAAATAGCGGACGCGGGTGGATTCCTCGTCGTCGGCGTACTCGCCCTCCTTCACTATCTCGGCGCGCTCCAGTCGTGGCAGATCTATCCGGCCACCCTGCTGCTCGGGATCTGCGCGGCCTTCCAGTTCCCGGCCCTGTCCTCCGCCGTCCCGCTGCTCGTCCGCAAGGACCAGCTGGGCCGCGCCAACGGGCTGCTGGCGGGCGCCAAGAGCGCCGCCGGCATCGGCGGGCCTGCGCTGGGCGGTCTGATGGTCGCCGTCTTCGGCATCGGCCCCACCCTCCTGGTCGACCTGACGAGCTACGCCTTCGCCCTGGTCGGTATCCGGCTGGTCCGGCTGACCGGCGACAAGGCCGCTCCCCGGACCGCGGACGGCCACGGCGGGCCGCTGCGCAGGATCACCGTCGAGGCGGTCGCGGGGCTGCGCTACCTCTTCCGGATACCCAGCCTGCGCGATCTGATCGTCAACTTCTGTGTCGTCAACCTGGTGATGGTCTTCGGCTTCGCGGTCATCCAGCCGATGGTGCTGCTGCGGGCGGGCAACGCCGAACTCGCCGTCGTGAACAGCGCGATCGGCATCGGCGGAGTCGCCGGCGCGCTGCTCATGGCCGCCTGGGGCGGACCCGGGAACCGGGGCCGGGGCATGATGCTCGGCGTCGTCGGCATGTGTCTGTCCGCGCTGATCGTGATGGCGCTCGTGGACGGTGTGATCGGCTGGAGCCTCGCCATCCTGGTCGGCGCGCTGCTGATGACGACGGTCAACTCCTCGATGCAGGCCATCGTGCAGACCAAGGTCCCCCAGGAGTGGCAGGGCCGGGTCTTCGGCGCGGTGATGTTCCTGTCGCAGATCTCCGTCCCGCTGGCCACGGCGGTCTCCGGCCCGCTCGCCGACCACTTCTTCGAGCCGCAGGCGGCCGACGGTTCCGGTCTCTTCACGGTCCTGGGCCCGCTGCTCGGTGACGGCCCCGGCACCGGCATGGCGGCCATGCTGCTCCTCGCCGGCGTCGCCGGAACCGCGGTGGCGCTGTGGGGCCTGGCCAGCCGCTCGATCAGGGACATCGACGTCCTGCTCCCCGATGTCGACGCGCAGGACGAGCCGGCCGCGTGGGAAGAGCCGGCCGCGCAGGAAGAGCCGGCCGCGAAGGAAGCACCGGCAGCCGCGACTGCCGCGGTGCCTGTCGTGGGCGACGCGAGCGCCGCGCTCGACCGGACCGGCGTGCCCGCCATGACCACCCCGACCACCCCGACCGACCTGGCCGCTGCGGCCGACGACACCGACGACAGCCGCGACAGGCGAGGTGAGCGCGATGAAGTGCGTGCATGAGCTGTTCGAGGAGCAGGTGGTGCGGGCCCCGGGGGCGACCGCGCTCATACACGGTGACGAACGGCTGAGCTACGCCGAACTCGACGCGCGGGCCGACCGGATGGCGGGCCTGCTCGGCGCGCGCGGAGTGCGGCGCGGCGACACCGTCGGCGTCTATCTGGAGCGCTCCGCGGAGCTGGTCGTGGCGGTCCTCGGCGTCCTCAAGGCCGGCGCCGGATACGTGATGCTCGACCCGGACTTCCCGGACGAGCGGCTGCGCGCGATGGCGGCGGACGCCGGGGTCGCGGTCGTGCTGTCGTCCCGGGTTGCGGCGCCGGTCGCGGACACGGCACCGGGGAGCGAGGTGTCCGCACGCTTCGGGTCCGGCCCCGTTCCGCCCGTGGGTGCCGAGGCCGGTCCGCCCGCCGGTCTCGGCGGCCGGCCGGTGTACGTCGAAGACGCCCTGACGGCAAGGCCGTTGGGGCGCGGCGCGGTGGCCGTAGGGCCCGACGACATCGCGTGCGTGATGTTCACCTCCGGCTCGACAGGGCGCCCCAAGGGCATCGCCGCACCGCATCGCGCGGTGACGTCCACGCTGACCGGGCAGGACTTCGCGTCCTTCGGGCCCGGCGCCGTATGGCTCCAGTGCGCGCCGCTGTCCTGGGACGCGTTCGCCCTGGAGCTGTGGGGCCCGCTGATGAACGGCGGCCGGTGCGTCCTGCACCCGGGGCGCCGGCCCGAACCCTTCGTGATCGCCCGGCTGGTCGCCGAGCACGGCATCACGTCCATGTATCTGTCGGCGTCGCTGTTCAACGTGATCGTCGACGAGTACCCGCGGGCGATCGAGGGACTGAGGGAACTCATCGTCGGCGGGGAGGCCCTGTCCGCCCCGCATGTGGCCCGCACCCTGGAACGCCTACCGGGACTGCGGCTGAGCAACGGCTACGGCCCCGTCGAGTGCATGGTCTTCCTCACCGTCCATCCCGTCACCCCGGACGACGTGGCGGCCGGCGGCCCCGTACCGATCGGCCGTCCGCTGGCCGGCAAGCGGCTGTACGTCCTCGACGAACGGCTCGCCCCGGTCCCGGACGGCACCACGGGCGAGTTGTACGCCGCCGGTGCGGCCGTCGCCCGGGACTACCGCGGGCAGCCCGGCCTCACCGCCGAACGCTTCGTCGCCGCCCCCTCCGGCGAGCGCGTGTACCGCACCGGCGACCTCGTGCGGCGCCGCCCGGACGGGGTCCTGGAGTATCTGGGCCGGGCCGACAGCCAGGTGAAGATACGCGGCTTCCGGGTCGAGCCCGGCGAGACGGAGAGCGTGCTGGTCCGCCACCCGGACATCGAGCGGGCGGCCGTCGTCGCCCACGAACACCCGGACGGGGACCGCCAGTTGACCGCGTACGTCGTACCGCGCGGCGGCCGGGAGCAGGCCCCGCCGGACAGCGACCTGCGTGCGTACGCCCGTGCCGTCCTCGCCGCCTACCTGGTGCCCGCCGCCTTCGTCCCGCTGGACGCCCTGCCCCTGACCCCCAGCGGAAAGCTGGACCGCGCGTCCCTGCCGGACCCGGTCGCCGGGCCCACCGGCCGCGCGCCCCTGCGCGATCCGGCCCCCGGGCCCACGGCCGAACCCGCCCCGCCCGCCGGCCCGCCGACCGCCACCGTACGGGCGCTGTGCGGGCTCTTCGCCCAGGTCCTGCGGGCCGAAGAGGTCGGCCCCGACGACGACTTCTTCGCGCTGGGCGGCCACTCCCTGCTGGCGGCCCGGCTGCTCGGCCGGATCCACGCGGTGCTCGGCGCCGAGACGGACATCCGCACCTTCTTCGAGGCGCGCACACCGGCGCGGCTCGCACCCCATGTGGAGGCGGCCCGCGGGAGCGCCCCGCGGCCCGCCCCCGACGCGAGTCCGGGCCCCGCCCACGGAGCCGCCGGCGCGCTCCCGGTCTCCCACGCCCAGCACCGGCTGTGGTTCCTCGACCGGATCGGCGCCGGCAGCGCGTACAACCTGCCGATGCTCGTACGGCTGCGGGGCGACGTCGACGTGGCCGCGCTGGGTGACGCCCTGAACCTCGTCGCCGAACGCCACGACGTCCTGCGCACCGTCTTCGACGAGGTGGACGGCGCGCCGGTACGGCGGGTCCTGACGGGCGAGGCGGGGAGGCCGCCCTTTCACCAAGTCACCCTGTCTGAAAGGGAGTTGACCGAGGACATCGCCGCCGAAGCGGCGCACCGCTTCGATCTGCGGACCGAACTCCCCGTTCGCGCGACGCTGTTCACCACGCGGGAGCGCCCGGACGAGCACGCGCTGCTGGTGCTCGTCCATCACATCGCCGGCGACGGCTGGTCGCTGCGCCCGCTCTTCCGCGACCTGTCGCACGCCTACGCGGCCCGCACGCGGGGGGAGGGCGGCGGCCCGCGGCCGCTCGCCGTCCCGTACGCGGAACACGCGCGCCGGCTGCTCGACCGGCTCGGCTCGCCGGCCGACCCGCACTCCCTGGCGGCACGGCAGCTCACGTACTGGCAGAAGGAGCTGGACGGGCTCGCGGTCGACGGCCCGCTGCTGCCGCGCCGCCGGGAGCGGCCCGCCGTGCCGGGTCCCGCGGCCGGGACCGTCGTACGGCGGCTGGACGCGACGGCCCATGCCCGGCTCGTCGACTCCGCACGTGCCCAGGGCGCCACCCTCTTCATGGCGCTGCACGCCGCTCTGGTCACCGCGCTGGTGAGGGCCGGCGCGGACGAGGACACCGCGGTCGGCGCGCCGTTCGCCGGGCGGGCCGGTGACGGGAGCGTCGAGGACGTCGTCGGGTTCTTCGTCAACATGCTGGTGCTGCGCACCGACGCCTCCGGGGACCCGACCGCGGGCGAACTGCTGGCCCGGGTCAAGGACACCGACCTGGCCGCGTTCACCCACCAGGACGTGCCGTTCGAGGAGGTGGTCGGCGCGCTCAACCCGGCCCGCGCCCCGGGCCGGCAGCCCTTCACGGACGTGGTGCTCGCGCTGCAGAACAACGCGCGCGCCGAAGTCGCCCTGCCCGGCGCCGACTCGGGCGTCGAGGTGGTGCGCACCGGGGCCGCGCGTTTCGAGCTGCTGGTCGACGTGAGCGACGCGACCGGGCCCGGCGGCACCCCGGAGGGTCTGACCCTGACGTTCGAGTACCGCGCCGACTCCCTGGAGCGGGCGTTCGTCGACTGGCTCGCGGACGCGCTCGTGCACGCCCTGGAGAGCGCCGCGGTCGCTCCCGGGACCCGTATCTCGCGGCTCGGCCTGGCCGATCCGCCCCGACGTGCCGACGAGCGCGACCGGATCGTGCTCCCGGTGCGGGAGAGTGCCGCCCCCGCCGGGGGCGACCGTCCCAGGACCGCCGCCGAGCAGGAGGCCGCCGCTGTCTGGTGCGACGTCCTCGGGCTGCCGGACGTCGGTCTGCACGACGACTTCTTCGCGCTCGGCGGCAACTCGCTGCGCGCCGTGCGGGTCGCGGCCCGACTCAGCACCGACGGCCGACCGGTCACCGCGGCCCAGCTCTTCGCCGCCCCGACCCTCGCCGCACTCGCCGCCGAGCTGGAGCGGGCCGCGGCCCGGCCCACGCCCGCCCCGGCCGCCATTCCCCGACGCCCGCGCGTGCCGCGCCGGCCGGATCCGCAGCCCCACGGCAGCACGAACCAGAAGGAGAGGCAGTGGACCTCAGCGTGATGTTCTTCGGTGCGGACAGCACCGCCGGTGAGACGCGGCACGCGCAGACGTACGAGGACATCCTCACCGTCGCCCGGACCGCGGACCGGCTCGGCTTCCACGCCGTCTGGACCCCCGAACGCCACTTCCAGCAGGTAGGGCAGGTCTTCCCCAGCCCGCCGGTGCTCAGCGCGGCGCTCGCCGTCGCCACCGAACGGATCCAGATCCGCACGGGCAGCGTCGTCCTGCCGCTGCACCACCCGCTGCGCGTCGCCGAGGACTGGGCGGTCGTGGACAACCTCTCGCACGGCCGCGTCGGTCTGTCCGTGGCCACCGGCTGGCACTCCGCCGATTTCACCCTCGCCCCCGGCCACTACGCCGACCGCCGGGAACGCACCATGAGCACCATCCCCGTACTGCGGTCGCTGTGGGCGGGGGAGAGCGCCGAGTACCCCGACGGCACCGGCGCGCCCGTCGCCGTCCTGCCGCAGCCGCGGCCCGTGCAGGAGACCCTGCCGCTGTGGGTCACCACCTCGGGCAACCCGGAGACCTGGGAGGCGGCCGGCCGGCTGCGCGCCGGCGTGCTCGGCGCGACCGTCGGACAGACCCGCGACGAGCTCACCGAGAAGATCACCCGGTACCGGGCGGCCTGCGCCGCCGCCCCCGACCAGCGGGGCACCGACGCGCACGGCCGGGTGACGCTGATGGCGCACACCTACGTCGGTGAGGACGACGCGGAGGTACGCCGCCTGGCGGGCGCGCCGCTGAAGACGTATCTCGCCTCCTACGTCCGGCAGACCGCGGCCAACCGTGCGGCCGACCCCGGCACCGTGCGGCTCACCGACGAACAGACCGCGCTGCTCGCCGAGTTCGCCTTCGAGCGCTATCTGAGCTGGGGCAGTCTCCTCGGCTCCCCGGGCCACTGCGCCAAGATGCTCGCCGATCTGGCGGACCTGGGCGTCGACGAGATCGCCTGCTTCATCGACTTCGGCCTCGGCCGGGACCACGTACTCGCCGGCCTGAACCGCCTGGCCGAACTGAAAGAGACCGTCCGATGAGCGCCCCGACGACCAGCCCCACCGTGACCGCTGCCCCCGCCGCTGCCCCCTCTTCGGCTCCGTCCCTCGGGGACCGTTTCGGCGCGCTGGGCAGCGATCAGCGGGTGCGGCTGATGCGACGGATGGTGGAGGCCGGGCGGTCCCGGGAGGTGCCCGCCGTGGTGCCGCCGCGCGACACCGGACGGCCGGCGCGGCTGAGCCCGGCGCAGCAGGACCTGTGGGTGTACGAGACGCTCTATCCCGGGACCCCGGCGCTCAACCTGTGCTGTGCCTACCACTTCGACCAGCCCGTGGAGCCGGCGCATCTGGCGGCGGCGCTGACGCTGATCCAGCGGCACCACGACATCCTGCGCACCCGGATCAGCACGGGGGACGACGGCGAACTGCGCGTCGACTTCCCCGAGGACGGCCCCTTCGTGCTGGAGCGCGAGGACCTGCGCGGCACCGGAACCGGCATCGGCGAGGCCTTCCGCTCCTTCCGCGGCCGGCCCTACGACCTCGGCCGGGACAAGCTGATCCGGGCCCGGTTCGTCCAGGTCGACGAGCGGCGCTCGACGCTGATGCTGAGCCTGCACCACATCATCACCGACTGGTGGTCGTTCGACGTGCTGCAGACCGAGTTCGCGGAGGCGTACCGGGCCGTGCGCGAGGGCACCGAACCGCGGCTGACCCGGCCGGCCATCCAGTACGCCGACTTCTCCGCCTGGCAGGGCGAGTTGCAGGAGTCCGGTGTCTTCGGGGCGCGGCTCGACTTCTGGCGCCGCTACCTCGCCGACCTGCCCGGTCCGCTCACCGTGCCGGGCAGCGGCCCCGCCGCCGGCCCGAGCGCGGACGGGGGCGAACACGGCGACGGCATCGTGCACATCCCGCTGCGCATCGACGCCCCCACCGCGCGAGCCGTGCGCACCCTCGCCAGGGAGCGCGGTGCCTCCGTCTACGTCGTCCTGATGGCCGTCTTCGCCGTCCTCGCACACCGGGTGAGCGGCGCCGACGACCTGGTCCTCGGCACCCCCATCGCCAACCGCGCCGCCAAGGGCCTCGACCAGGTCATCGGGTACGTCATGAACGCCGTGCCGACCCGCTGGCGGGTGCGGCCCGACAGCTCCTTCGCCGACGTCCTGGCCCGGTTCGCCGTCGACTTCCCCGACCTGATGGCCAACGCGGACATCCCGGTCGGCCGGATCGTCTCCGCCACCGCCCCCGAGCGCAGCGCCGGCCGGTCCCCGCTGTTCCAGTGGGTGTTCATGCACCTGACGCAGCAGCCGAGCATTCCCGCCGTACGGGAGTTCGCCGAGCCGGAGCGCATCCACACCGGCGGCGAGCACGACCTCGTGGGCGTCGTGAAGGACAGCGGCGACGGCATGGAGGGCCACTTCGAGATCCGCACGGACACCTTCTCCGCCGAGGCGGTGGCCCGCTGGGCCGAGTGCTACGTCGAGCTGATCCACCAGGTCACCGCCGACCCCGACCGCCTCGTCGGAGAGCTCGACCCGGTGCCCGCCGCGATGCGGCAGCGGCTGCTCGCCGGCTCGGCCGGACCCGCCGCGCCCGAGCCCGCCTCGCTGCCCGACCTGGTGGCCGCGCAGGCCGCCCGCACCCCGCACGCGGTGGCCCTGGAGACGGCCGGCACGACCCTGACGTACGCCCAACTCGTCGAACGAGTCGACCGGTTGGCCGCTCACCTCGTCCGGCGCGGCGCGGGTCCCGGTCGGATCGTGGCGCTGGCCCTGGGCCGCGGCACGGACTGGCCGGTGGCCGCGCTGGCCGTCCAGCGGACGGGCGCCGCCCACCTCCCGCTCGACCCCGAGCACCCCGCGGAGCGCCTCGCCCGCACGCTCGCCGCCGCCGCGCCCGTCCTCCTCGTCACCGGCGCGGAAGGGCTGCCGGTGGAGACGGACGTGCCCCGCCTCGTCCTGGACGAGCGGGTGTACGAGGAGATCCCGGAGGACGCGGGCCGGTCGCTGCCCGCCCTGCCGCTGGACCAGGCCCTGCCCGCCTATGTCATCCACACCTCCGGTTCGACCGGCGCCCCCAAAGGCGTGGTCGTGCCGCACACGGGGCTGGCCGCGCTGATGCGCACGTTTGCGGCGGAGGTCGCGCTGGACGGCTCCAGCCGGGTGCTCCAGCTCGGGTCGCCGACGTTCGACATCTCCGTCGGTGAGATGTGCCTGGCCTTCGGCTCGGGCGGCGCCCTGGTCCTGCCGCCCGCGGGACCGCTGGTCGGCGACGAGCTCGGACGGGTGCTGACCGGCCGGAACATCACCTGCGCGTTCGTACCGCCGTCCGTCCTGGCGACCGTGCCCGAGGGCCCCTATCCCGCCCTGCGCACCCTCGTCGTGGGCGCCGAGTCCTGCCCGCCCGACCTGGTGTCCCGCTGGACCGCCGACGGCCGCCGCCTGCACAACGCGTACGGGCCCACCGAGTCCACCGTCGTCGCGACCGTGTCCGGGCCGCTGGCCGCCGACGGCACCGCCCCGCCCATCGGCACCCCCGTGGCCGGCACCGACGCCCGCCTCCTCGACGAGCGGCTGCGCCCGGTCCCGGCCGGGGTGAGCGGCGAGCTGTACCTGGCGGGGGCCGCGCTGGCCCACGGCTACCTCGGCCGGCCCGACCTGACCGCCGAACGGTTCGTCGCCGACCCGTACGGGCCGCCCGGCAGCCGGATGTACCGCACCGGCGACCTGGCCTTCCGCGACGACGACGGCACCACGCACTATCTGGGCCGCGGCGACGAGCAGGTGAAGCTGCGCGGGCTGCGCATCGAGCCGGGCGAGATCGCGGCCGCACTCGCCGAACACCCCTCGGTGGACCGGGCGGTGGCCGTCCTGCGGGAGGGCCGCTGCGGCCGGCCGCAGCTGGTCGCCTACGCCGTACCGGTCGCAGGTCACCTGCTCGACCCGGACACCCTGCTCGCGCACGCCGCGGCACGGCTGCCCGCCGGCATGGTCCCCACCGATGTCGTCCCCCTCGACACGCTGCCCCTGACCACCAGCGGCAAGGTCGACCGGGCCGCCCTGCCCGCGCCCGCCGAACGGGACGCGGACGACGGCCGGGCCCCGGCGACCGGACGCGAGAAGACGCTCTGCGCACTGTTCGCGGAGGTCCTGGGCACCGAACAGGCCGCCGTGGACGACGACTTCTTCCGGCTCGGCGGCGACAGCATCATGGCCATCCAGCTGGCCTCCCGCGCCTCGGCCGCGGGGCTCGTCCTGACCCCCCGGGACGTGTTCACCGTACGGACACCGGCCCGGCTCGCCGTGCTGGCGCGGACGCCCGCCGAGGCCGGCCCCGACGACGAGCGGGACACCGGGGAGGGCCGCCTCCCGCTCACCCCGGTGATGCACTGGTGGCGCGAACAGGGCGCCGACACCGGGACGTTCACCCAGTCCATGGTGTTCCCGGTGCCGCCCGGCCTCGACCTGGAGCGGATCCGCGCGGCCGTCCGCGGTCTGGCCGGGCGACACGCGGCCCTGCGGATGCGGCTGCTGCGCGACGATTCCGGCTGGGAACTGGAGGTGCCGGAAGGCCCGCCGACGGACCCGGCCGACGGGTGGGCCGTACGCGTGGCAGTGCCCGCCACCACGGAACCCGGCACGCTGGCCGAGGAGTTGGCGCGCAGGGCGGTGCTGCGGCCGGAGGACGGCGAGATGCTGCGGGCCGTCTGGCTCGACGCCGGGCCCGGGCGCCAGGGACTGCTGCTGCTCACCGTGCACCATCTGGCCGTCGACGGCGTGTCCTGGCGGGTCCTCGGCCCCGAGCTGGCCGAGGCGCTCACCGCTCCGTCCTCCGGCGACACCCCGGCCGAGGCCCATAAGGGCACCTCCTTCACCCGCTGGGCGCGGGAGCTGTCGCGTGAGACGGAGCACCTTGCCGACGAAGTGGGCTGGTGGACCAGGCAGTTGACCGGCCCGGACATCCGGATCGCCGGGGGGCGCGGGGCCGGGGAACGGCGCGCGACCGTCACCGTCGAACTGGACGCGGAGCTCACCCGCAGCGCGCTCGTCACGCTGCCCGGCGCGTTCAACTGCGGTGCCGACGCCGTCCTGCTCACCGCCCTGACGGCCGCCGCCGTGCGGTACCGGGGTGCCGGCTCGGCCCTGCTGGTCCATCTGGAGGGCCACGGACGTGAACCGCTCTCGGTGCCCGTGGACGTGTCCCGGACCGTCGGCTGGTTCACCACGCAGTACCCGGTCCGCCTCGACATCGGCGCCTGGTCCGAAGGGCGGGCGGGGGAGTCCCTGGAACGCGTGAAGGAACAGCTGCGGGCGGTCCCGTCCGGCGGCCTCGGCTGGGGCGTCCTGCGCCACCTCAGTCCCGTCGCGGGACCCGCGCTCGCCGCGCTGCCCGCACCCGACGTGCGGTTCAACTACCTGGGGCGGCTCGGCGGCGGCGACGCGGCGGGCGGCCGGCTGCTCGAACCCGGCCCCGACGCGATGCCGCTCGGCCACGCCCTGGAAGTGGACACGATGGCCCACGAGGAGGCCGGCGAACTGCGCCTGGAAGCCAGCTTCTCCTACGCGCCCGGCGTGTTCACCGAGGACGAGGTACGGCTGCTCGCCCGGCGGTGGACCGAGGCGCTCACCGCGCTCGCCGCGCGGACCGCACCGGGCGGCACCGACGGCCCCGCACCGTCCGACTTCCCACTGGTCGACCTGACCAGTGACCAACTCGCGCTGCTGGAGGGCGGCATGGACTTCGGTGACCTCGACGACGAGGGCGGCTTCGACGGCCCCCGCCGACCCGACGGCTTCGGTGCCTTCGACTCCGACGAGTTCGAGGCGTACGACGACGAGGAGGCAGGCCGATGAGCGGGCGCATCGCGGACGTACTCCCGCTCTCCCCCGTCCAGGAGGGCCTGCTCTTCCACGCCCTGCGGGACACCGGGGGACCCGACCCCTATCTGGTCCAGGCCCGCTTCCGGATCGGCCCCTCCGTCGACGCGGCCGCCGTGCGCGCCGGGGTGGACGGGCTCCTGGCACGGCACCCCAACCTGCGCGCCTGCTTCCGGCACAAGCGCCTCAACCGGCCCGTGCAGATCGTCCCGCAGTCCGCCCCGGTGCCCTGGCGGGAGGCGGACCTGACGGGCCTCACGCCCGCCGAAGTGAGCGACCGCACCGAGGAGTTGACGCGCCAGGACGCGCGGCGCCGCTTCGATCTGTCGCGTCCGCCCCTGGTGCGCGCCCTGTTGGTACGCCACGACACGGGCGCCGAACTGATCCTGGCCGTCCACCACATCCTCATCGACGGCTGGTCCCTGCCCCTGCTGGAACGGGACCTGGCCGACCTGGTCGGGGGCCGGCCGCTGCCGCCGCCCGCGCCGTACCGGGACTACCTGGTGTGGCTGAGCGGCCAGGACCAGCGCAAGGCCGACGCGGCCTGGTGCGAGGCCCTCGAAGGACTCGACCGGCCCGCCCTGCTCGCGCCCACCGCACCCGACGGAGCGGCGGACCGCACGCAGGTGCGACTGCCCGCCGAACTCACCGCGGCCCTGACCCGGCGCGCCGCCGAGGCGGGCGTCACCCTCAACACCCTGGTCCAGACGGCCTGGTCGCTGGTGCTCGCCCGGATGACCGGCGCACGGGACGTGGTATTCGGCGCGGTCGTCTCGGGGCGCCCGCACGACCTCCCCGGCGTCGAGAACATGGCCGGCCTGTTCATCAACACCCTGCCCGTACGGATCCGGCTGCGCGAGGGGGAGAGCGTCGGCGCCCTCCTCGCCCGCGTCCAGGACGAACAGTCCCGGCTGGTGATCCACCAGCACGCCCGGCTCGCCGAGGTGCAGCGCACGGTCGGCGCGGGTGAACTCTTCGACACGGTCCTGGCGTTCGAGAACTTCCCGCAGCGCGCCGAGGACCAGGCAGGCCCCGACGAGGTGTGCCTGCTCGGGGTCACCGATGCGACGCACTACCCGGTGACGCTCGCGGTCGCCGTGGCCGAGCGGATGCTGCTGTCGGTGAGCTGCCGCCGGGGTGTCCCGGCGGACGCGGTCGCCGGCCGCATGGTGCGCGTCTTCGAGGAGCTGGCAGGCGACCCCGGGCGCCCCGCGGACCGGCTCGATGTCCTGCCCGACGCCGAGAGCCGGCTGCTGCTCGACCTGGCCGCGGGCCCGGACCGACCGGCCGCCGAACCGCCCACGATCGCGGGCCGGTTCGCCGCGCAGGCCGCCCGGACCCCGCACGCGCCCGCCGTCGAATCCGCCGGCGACGTCCTGACGTACGCCTGTCTCGACGCCGAGTCGGACCGGATCGCCGGCCGGCTGGCCGAGGCCGGGGTGGTGCCCGGCGACACGGTGGGCCTCCTGCTGCCCCGCTCGCCGTCGCAGATCGTCGCCCAGCTCGCCGTGCTCAAGGCGGGCGGCAGCTGGCTCCCGCTGGACGCGAAGCAGCCACCGGAGCGGCTGGCCAGGCTCACGTCCGCAGCGTCGGTCCGGGTGGTCCTCACGCTGGGCGGGGCGAGGACGGAACTGCCCGCCCACGCCGTGCTGCTGGACGTCGTCGAGGAGGGCGGCGGCCGGGACTTCCGCGCCGTGCAGACCCACCCCGACGCGGCCGCCTGCGTCCTGCACACCTCCGGTTCCACCGGTGAACCCAAGGGAGTCGTCGTCCCCCAGCGGGCCATCGTCGAGCTCGCCGCCGACAGCCGCTTCCGGGGAGCCGCGCACCGCCGGGTCCTGCTGCACAGCCCGTACACCTTCGACTCGATGACGTACGAGGTGTGGATCCCGCTGCTGAACGGCGGGACCGTGGTCGTGGCCCCGGCCGGGCCCGTCACGCCCGAGCTGCTCGGGCGCGTGGTGCCCGAGCAGGGGATCACCGCGCTGTTCCTCACCCCCGAACTCCTGCGCACCGTCGCCGAGATCGCGCCGGAGTCGCTCGCCGGGCTGCACGAGGTGTGGGCCGGCGGTGACGTGCTCGCGTCCGGGACCGTGCGCCGGATGCGGGAGCACTGCCCCGGCACGACCGTCGTCAACGGCTACGGGCCCACCGAGACCACGGTGTTCGCCACCGCCCACACCGCGTCGGCGGACACCGACACCGTGCCCGTGGGCCGCCCGCTGGACAACACCCGCGGCTATGTCCTCGACGACCGGCTGCGCCCGCTGCCGGCCGGCAGCGTGGGCGAGCTGTATGTCGCCGGCAGCGGACTCGCCCGGGGCTACCTCGGGCAGCCGGGCCAGACCGCCGAACGGTTCGTCGCCGACCCGTTCGGGCCGCCGGGATCCCGGATGTACCGCACCGGCGACCTGGCCCGCTGGACCCCGGACGGCGTCCTGGAGTTCGCCGGCCGCGCCGACGACCAGATCAAGGTCCGCGGCTTCCGCGTCGAACCGGCCGAGGTCGAAGCCGCCCTGGCCGGCTGCCCCGGCGTCACCCGCGCGGTCGTCGCCGCCCGCCGCGACGCGACCGGCGGCAAACGCCTGGCGGCGTGGCTGGTGCTGGCGGATCCATCGGCTGGAGCGACCGGAGCGACCGGAGCGACCGGAGCGACCGGAGCGGCCGGAGCGGCCGGAGGGGGCGGGGCGGTCGGAGCGGCCGGACCGGCCGGGGCGGTCGGACCGGCCAGACCGGCCGGAGTCGGGAAGGGCGCCGGTGCCGTCGAGGCCGGCCCGGCTTCGGCGATCGGCGACGACGGGGTGGCCGGGGGCGACTCCTGGGGCGAGGTCCTGGCCCGGGTGCGCCGGTACGCCGCCCGGCGGCTGCCCGCACATCTCGTGCCGTCCGTGTGGGCCCGTATCGACCAGGTCCCGCTCACCCGGCACGGCAAGGTCGACCGGGACGCGCTTCCGGAGCCCGGGCCCGCGGGCACGGCGACCGGGGTGCGGGAGGCGGGCAGCGCCCGGGAGCGGGAACTGTGCGCGCTCTTCGGCGAAGTGCTCGGCCTGCCGGAGGTGGGCCCCGACACCGACTTCTTCGCGTCCGGCGGCCACTCCCTGACCGCTATGCGGCTGACGTCGAAGGTCGAGGCGGCCCTGGACGTACGGGTCCCGCTGGCCACGCTCTTCGACGCCCCGACCCCGGCCGCGCTCGCCGCCCGGCTCGACGGCGGCACCGGCGCCCGCCCGGCCGGCTCCCGGGCCGACGACAGCCTGGCCCCGGTGCTCACCCTGCGCGCGGGCGACGGCGGCACCCCGCTCTTCTGCCTGCATCCGGGCCTCGGTCTCGGCTGGTCGTTCGCCGCCCTGCTGCGCCACCTCGACCCGGCCCGGCCGGTGCACGCCCTGCAGAGCCCCGCGCTGCTGCGCGGGGCGGACGAGCTGCCCGGCACGATGGGCGAGCTGGCGGACAGCTACGCCGCACGCATCCGCGCCCTCCAGCCGCACGGCCCGTATCTGCTGGTCGGCCGCTCCTTCGGCGGCCCGCTCGGCTACGAGATCGCGGTGCGGCTGCGCAACGCGGGCGAGGAGATCGGGCTGCTCGCGGTGCTGGACGCGATGCCCAAACCGCCCGAGGTGTCCCGCACCCCGCTGACCGCGTCCGTGGTCGAGCACGAGGTGCTGCGCCTTCTGCTGCGCACCCACGCGCCCGCACTGCCGCTGCCGCCGGGTGAGCTGGTCCGGGCGGAGTCGTTCGCCGCGGTCCGCCGCAGCGAGCACGCCTTCGACGGACTGGACGACGCGCGGCTGCACGCCATGGCCGACGCCGGCGCGCACCACATCCGCCTGGCACGGGCCTGGCAGCCGTCCCCGTACGACGGCCCGCTGATCCTCTTCTCCGCCACGCACGACTCCGAGGCGCCCACGGCCGAGAAGGCCGCCGCCTGGCGGCGCGGCGGCGCCGCGGTCGAGGTGCGCGAACTGGCCTGCACCCACAGCGACGTGCTCACTCCGGGACCGGCGGCCGAGATCGGCGCCGTCCTCGAATCCGCCCTGCGCACCGCCCGACCGACCACCCGACAGACCGCCCTCCAGGGGGACTGACCGATGCTCACCGACACCACCGACCTCGACCTCACCGACCCCTCCACCGGGCCGGACGAGGAGTACGAGTTCCCCGTCTCCGACACGCAGAGCCGGCTGCTGGTCCTCGACCAGATGGACCCCGGCACCGCCCAGTACAACGTGCCGGCCGCCTTCGCCGTGCACGGACCCTTCGACACCGCCGCGTTCGGCCGCGCCCTGGACGCCCTCGTCACCCGCCACGAGTCGCTGCGGACCGTCTTCCGTACCGCACCCGACGGGACCCAGACCCAGCTCGTACGGGCCACCGCCCGCGCCGCGCTCACCGTCAGGGACACCGCGGCGGACGAGGTGGACGCCCTGCTGCGGGCCGAGGCGGACCGTCCCTTCGACACGGCCGCGGGACCGCTGCTGCGCTGCACGGTGTACGCCGTCGACGACGGCAGCCACCGTGTCCTGCTCGTCGCCCACCACCTGGTCTGCGACGGCTGGTCGCTCGGCGTGATCCTCGACGGGCTGTCCGCGGCGTACCACGACGAGCGGGCGGGGCGGCCGCACAACCCGCCCGAACTGCCCCTGCAGTTCCCGGACTACGCAGCCTGGCAGCGCGAACGCCAGACCGACGGCGCGTACACCGCGTCCGTCGAGCACTGGGCGGCACAGCTGCGCGGCGCGCCCGCCACCGTCGAGCTGCCGCTGGACCGGCCGCGCCCCGCGGTCCGCACCTCCGCCGGCGGCAGTGAGCGGTTCCTGCTCGGGGCGCCGGTCACCGAGCGCCTCGCCGAGGTGGCCGGGGCCGGCGGCGCCACCCCGTTCATGACGCTGTTCGCCGCGTACGCCGCCTTCCTCGGCCGGCTCTCGGGCCAGGGCGACCTGGTGGTCGGCTTCCCGGTGTCGGGGCGCGAGCGGCCCGAACTCCAGGAACTGGTCGGCATGCTGACCAACACCCTGGCCCTGCGCGTAGACCTGTCCGGCGACCCGTCCCTGGCCGAGCTGACCGACCGGATCCGTACCGCGCTGCTGGCCGCCCAGCCCTACCAGGACGCGCCGTTCGAGGCGGTCGTGGACCGGCTCGCGCCGGCCCGCGAGACCAGCCACGACCCGGTGGTCCAGGTCGTCTTCGCCTACGACGACGACACCGCCCTGACCCTGCCGCTCGACTCCACCAGGACCGAACGGCTCGAACTCGCCGTGGAAACGGCCAAGTTCGACTTCCACCTCCATGTGGAACGCTGGGGGGACGATCTGGCCGCCCAGTTCATCTACCGCAGCGACCTGTTCGAGGCGGCGACGGTGCGCCGCTGGGTCCGCAACTTCCAGACGCTGCTGACCGGCCTCCTCGCCGACCCGCACGCACCGCTGTCCGCCGTCGACCTCGTCCCCGACGACGAACGCCGGCTGACCCTGGCGGTCGCGGACCGCCTCGCCGACGCGGCGGACACCGGCCGACTGGTCCCCGATCTGGTGGCCGACGTCGCCGAGCGGCGGCCGGACGCCACGGCCCTGGTGTGCGGCGACGTCCGGCTCAGCTACCGCGAACTCCTCGCCCGGGCAGACGAGTTGGCCGTCCCGCTGCGCGCCGCGGGCGTCCGTCCCGGCTTCCGGGTCGGCCTGCTGCTGCCCCGTGGCGTCGAACAGGGCATCGCGGCCCTCGCCGTGCTCCGGGCGGGCGGCGCGTACGTCCCGCTGGACCGGGCCCACCCGCACGACCGCCTCCGCTACATGGTCGAGTGCTCCGGCACCGGGCTGCTGCTGACGGCGGCGGCGACCGCGGAGAAGGCCGAGGCGCTGGGGGTGCCCTGCATCCGCGCCGACGAGCGGGTGCCGACGGATCCCGACAGCCCCGTGCCCGCGGACCCCGGCACTCCGCTGCCGCCGTACGAAGGCGACGCCCCCTCCCCGCTGGACCTCGCCTACGTCCTGTTCACGTCCGGCTCCACCGGCCGCCCCAAGGGCGTGGCCGTGGAACACCGGGCCCTGGTCAACCTCACCCGGGCCGTGCGGCACGCGTTCCCGGTCACCGAGGACGACAAGGTGCTCCAGTTCGTGTCGTTCGGATTCGACGTCGCCGTCTCCGACCTGTTCTTCCCCTGGGTGGCGGGCGCCGAGCTGCACATCCCGCAGGAGGACGAACGGCTCGGCGAGGCGCTGGCCGCCCGGCTGCGGGACTCGGGCATCACCTACGTCTTCCTGCCGCCGTCCGCGGCCATGCTGCTGCCGGACGTCCGCGGGCAGCTGCCCGAGCTGCGGACCCTCGCGGTGGGCGGCGAGGCCTGCCCCGCCGAACTCGTCGAGCGGCTCAGCGAACCGCACCGGCGCATCGTGAACGCGTACGGCCCCAGCGAGGTGACCGTCTACGCCACCACCGCGGACCTGAACCCCGGCGAACCCGTGGTCCTCGGTCACGCGGTGCCCGGTGCCAAGCTCTACGTCCTGGACGCCCGGCTGCGCCCGGTGCCCGTCGGAGTCACCGGCGAGATCTACGTCGCCGGCGCCTCCCTCGGCCGCGGCTACATCGGCCAACCGGGCCTGACCTCCGAGCGGTTCGTCGCCGACCCCTTCGGCGCACCCGGCACCCGCATGTACCGCAGCGGCGACCTCGGCCGGTTCGACGTACACGGGCGGCTGCACTACCTCGGGCGCAGCGACCTCCAGGTCAAGCTGCGCGGGGTACGCATCGAACTCGGCGAGATCGAGGCCCTGTTGGCCGGCTTCCCGGACGTCGCGCTCGCCGCGGCGACCGTGCGCGGCACCGGCGCCGAACAGCGGCTCGTGGCCTACCTGGTGAGCCGCGACGGAGCCGCGCCGCCCTCCGAGGAGGCGCTGCGCGCCCATCTCTCCCGGCGGCTGCCCGGCTTCATGGTGCCGGAGCTCTTCGTCCACCTGGACGAGCTGCCGCTCAGCTCCAACGGCAAGATCGACCGCGCCCGGCTGCCCGAACCCACCACGGTCCACCGGCTGCCGGACGCCTCGTACACCGAGGCGGACACCGGCACCGAGCGGCGGGTCGCCGAGATCTGGGCCCGGGTCCTGACCCGCGACCGGGTCGGCGTGCACGACAACTTCTTCGAGCTGGGCGGCAATTCGGTCCGCCTGCTGAGCGTGCTGGCCGCCCTGCGCGAAGCGGGCCTGGACGGCGGGCTCTCCCTCGTCGACCTGTTCCGGCACCCGACCGTCTCCGCGCTCGCCGCCCACCTCGACGGCGTCCGCACCCCGCGGCCCGCCGCCACCGAAGCCGGTCCCGACACAGCGGAACCGTCCGGTGCTCCCTCCGCCGAGTCGGCCGCCGCCGTGCGCGGCGGCGAACGGCACGCACGGCGGACCGCCGCCGCCCGACGACTGACCTCCCGGAAAGGCCTGACACGATGACCGAGACACCAGCAGCCGGCGAAGGCCTCGACTCCGCGATCGCGGTCGTCGGGATGAGCGGGCGCTTCCCCGGCGCCCCCGACCTGGACGCGTACTGGAACAACCTCGCCGACGGCGTCTGCTCCCTCACCGACTTCACCGAGGACGAACTGCTCGCCGACGGCGCCGACCCGCAGGAGATACGCGGCCGCGACTACGTCCCCACCAAGGGGTTCCTCCCGGACGCGGACCGCTTCGACGCCGAGCTGTTCGGCTTCAACCGCACCGAGGCCACCGCCCTCGACCCCCAGCACCGGCTGCTGCTGCAGACGGCCTGGACCGCCCTGGAGGACGCCGGCTACGACCCGCTCGCCGGGCCGCCCCGCACGGGTGTGTACGTCGGCGGCGCGGTCACCGAGCACATGCTCGCCGCCCAGACCGACCCCCGGCTCGCCGCGTCGATCGGCGCCCTCCAGGTGCGGATCCTGACCGACCGCGAGTTCCTCGCCCCCTGGGTCTCCTACCGGCTCGGTCTCGACGGTCCGAGCCTCACCGTCCAGACGGCGTGCTCGACCTCCCTGACGGCCGTGCATCTCGCGGTGCAGGCCCTGCTGCTCGGCGAGTGCGACGCGGCCCTGGCCGGGGGCGTCGCCGTGGACACCGTACGCAAGCGCGGTTACGTCCACTACCAGGGCGGGATCTTCTCGCCGGACGGCCGCTGCCGGCCCTTCGACGAGCAGGCGGGCGGTACCGTGCCGGGCAACGGAGCGGGTGTCGTGGTGCTGCGCCGGCTGTCCGACGCGCTCGCCGACGGCGACCGGATCCGCGCGGTCATCCGCGGTTCGGCCGTCACCAACGACGGCGCGACCAAGGTCGGATTCACCGCGCCCGGCGTCGACCAGCAGACGGCCGCGATCGTGGAGGCCTGGGCGGCGGCGGGCCTCGACCCGGCGGACGCCCAGTACCTGGAGGCGCACGGCACGGCCACCCAGCTCGGCGACCGCATCGAAATGGCCGCGGCGACCGCCGCGTTCAAGGGCGCGATGGGCAGCCGGAACATCGGCATCGGCTCCGTGAAGTCCAACCTCGGCCATCTGGACGCCGCGGCGGGCGTGGCCGCGTTCATCAAGTCGGTGCTCATGCTGGAGCGCGAGACGCTGGTGCCCACCGTCGGCGCCACCCGCCCGCACCCCGAACTCGGCTTCGAGGACTCCCCGTTCCACGTGGTCGACCGGACCGTGCCCTGGGCGCGTCCCGAACGCGGTCCGCGCCGCGCCGGGGTGAGCTCGGTCGGCATCGGCGGGACCAACGTCCACGTGGTCCTGGAGCAGGCACCACCGGTGGCCCCGCCCGCCGCCGACGCGGCACCGGCGGGCCCCGAACTCCTGCTGCTGTCCGCCCGCACGCGCGAGACGCTGGGTGACCTCGCCGGCCGGCTGGCCTCGGCCCTGCGCCGCCCCGGCGCCCCGTCCCTCGCGGACACCGCCCACACCCTGCGGCTGGGCCGCACCCCCATGGCCGTACGCGCCTATGTGGTGGCCGGTGACCGGGCGGACGCCGTGGCCCGGCTCCAGGAGCTGGCACGGGGACGCGACGCGACGAGCGCACCCGCGGACGCCGGCGACGGCGAACTGCGGGCGCTCGGTGAGGCGTGGCTGACGGGCGAGCAGGTGCCGTGGACGGGCCCCGGCCGACGGGTGGGGCTGCCGGCGTACCCGTTCGCGGGGGATAGCCTCGGCGCGCTCGACCTCTCCTCCCGCGTGCCGCACGAGGAGCAGCCGACGCCGGGCGGGCAGCCGTCCGACGACCTGGAGACGGCCGTCCGCGCGCTGCTGGCCGAGGCGTTGGGGCTGGACGCGGTGGACGATCCGGAGATGACGTACTTCGCCGCGGGCGGCGACTCCCTCACCGCCGTCCACCTGGTCGGCTGCCTGCGCGACGACTTCGACATCGACGTCCCGATCACCCTGTTCCTGGAACAGCTCACCCTCCACGAGATGGCCCGCCAGATCATCGCGGTCAAGGAGGCGGGGGGTTCGGAGGACTCGCTGGACGCGCTGCTCGCCGAGTTCGAGGCCGAGTGAGACGGCACGTGTAAGGGCCGGTGCCCGGCCCCCGAGTGGGGTCCGGGCACCGGCCCTCGTCCGTGCGCGGTCCCCGACCGCGCGGTGCTCACACCGCCGGGACGAGCCCCGTCCGCACGGAAGACGTGATCACGTCGGCGATGTACGGCAGTTGGTCGTCGAGGTAGAAGTGACCGCCGGGCAGCACATGGCGCGCGAACGGTCCCACGGTCTCGCGTTCCCACTCCGCCACCCCGTCGACCGTGACCCGGGGGTCGCTGTCCCCGGTCAGCGCCACCACCGGACAGCGCAGCGGGGGGCCGGGCCGGTAGGCGTACGCGGAGAGCATCGCGTAGTCGGCGCGCAGCGGCGGCAGCGCGAGCTGGAGGAAGTCCGGGTTGTTCAGCAGCTCGTCGGCGGTGCCGGACAGCAGCCGCAGCTCCGCGAGCAGGTCGTCGTCCGAGGGGTCCTCGGGCAGCCGGATGCCGGGCGGCAGCGAGGGGCCCTCGCGCCCGGAGACGAACAGCGTGACGGGCGCCCGCCCTTCGGCCTCCAGCCGCCGCGCGGTCTCGAACGCGAGGATCGCCCCCATGCTGTGGCCGAACAGCGCCAGCGGCCGGCCGTCCGCGGCTGACCCGTCCGGCCCGGCATTCCGTACGACGTCGAGCACGGCGTCCACGATGTCGTCCAGCCGCTCGGCGAACGGCTCGGTGAAGCGGTCGAGCCGCCCCGGGTACTGCACGGCCAGGGTCTCGACGGTGCCTTCGACGGAGGCCGACAGCGCATGGTGGGCGCCGGCCGAGCCGCCCGCGTGCGGGAAGCACAGCAGCCGCGCCGGGGCGCCGGGTGCGGGGTGGTGGCGGCGTATCCAGTTGTCCACAACAGCCCTTCTCTCGTACTGGGTCGGCGACGGTGCCCGGCCCCGGGCCGGACTCCATGGGAGCGCCCCGGCAACCCTGTCACGGGTCCACCGGGGCGCGGGGCTCGGGCGTCACTCCGCCGCGGCGATCCAGCTGTCCAGCTGTTCCCGGGTGGTGGAGGGGTCGGCGACGAGCGCGGTGAGCTCGTCCTCGGGGGAGTTCAGGGTGGTGACGGCGGGGCAGCGGTGGCAGGCGTCGACGCCGACCTGGTTCCACCACTTGCAGTGCGGACGGAGGTGGCACCGTGGCACGGCGCTGGCGGTCGGCTCGGACGGTACGGTCCGGATGCGCTCGATCAGCCCGCAGGACGTGCCGATGCGGTTGGCGCAGTCGGAGACGCAGTGCGAGGCGAACCGCAGGACACGGTTGGGTGCGATGCCCTCCGGGATGCCGCCGAGGACGTCGGCGGCCGGTACCGGGTCGGCGAGATAGACGACCTCGCCGTTCTCCCCGGACCTGACACCGAGCACGACGGACTCCGGGCGGTGTGCGTCACCACTCGGGCACCAGGTGACGGATGGCTCCCGCCCGTCCTGGTCCCCGTGCCGCACCCGGTCCTCGGCCCGCTCCCGGGCGCGATCCGTGGTGCTGTCCACGATGCTGTCCACGGTGCTCACCTCCATCCCGTCAGCAGAGGGCCCGGTAGGCGCCCGACGTGGCGACCAGGCCCGCGACGACACCGTCGGTGACGGCGCCGTTGTCCTGTTCGGCGCTGATCGCCTTCTGCAGGTTCGCGGTGAGCTGCTCCTGCGAGGTGATGCGCTCCGGTCGCGCGGCAGCGGCGGCGGTGCCGCTGCCCGCCGCCACCAGCCCGGTGACCAGCGCGGCGGCCGCGGCCGCCGTACGAAGGCTGTGGTTCATACGTCTCCTCCTGAAGTCGTCCTACAGGTACGGGATGTGACGTTACGAGCGGACGGCGCCCGCGATCGGCAGTTGCGGCGGCACCTTCGCGGGCGTCCGTCCGCTCGCGGCACCGCCCCCGCGACGCCGCGGCCGGCAAGCCGGACAACCGCCTCCGGCAAGACGGGCGTTGACACTCTCCGTGTTCGGAAGCTAACTTCACGGCGTCGTCGCCACACCAGGAGCACGAGGCTCCATTGGGACTTGCGACGCGAAGGACACTCTCCAGTTGACGACTGTGACCGTTTCCGAGATCCAGCACGTCACCACCCAGCAGCCGCAGACGTCCGGCCTCTTCGACGTCCGGCCCTACACCCCGCACTGTCAGGTGATCCACACCGCGGGGGACCACGCCGTGATCGGCGTATCACCGGGAAACAGCTATTTCTCGGCCCAGCGCATCAATGACCTGGCCCATTGGAGCGTCGAGCACTTCGACCGGGTCGACTTCGTCTACACCGACCTCCATGTGGCCGAGATGTACGAGGCGTTCGGCTACCCCGCCGACGACGCCCGCCGCAAGGCCGTCAAGAACCTGCGCGGAGTACGCGCCAAGGTGACCGGCGCCGCCGAGGACTTCGGCGCCCGGGGCCACCGGATCGGCGCGTACGCCATGTCGGACTTCACGGCCAACCCGGCGTACCGGAGGATCCACGAACACATCCGCGAACTCCTGGACACGGACGCGGAGTTCAGGGAGACCTGCAACACGCTCGTGGATTCCTTCCTCTCCTCCAAGGTCCTGGACGGGCAGGCCGGCACCGAGCGGCAGCGCGAGGTGTGCCTGGAATACGTCTGCGCGGAGGCGCCGCTGTTCCTGGACACCCCGGCCATCCTGGGCGTCCCGTCCTCCCTCAACTGCTACCACCAGCTGCTGCCGATGGCCGAGCTGCTCTACGCGCGCGGCTCCGGACTGCGCGCCTCCCGCAACCAGGGCCATGCCATCGTCACACCCGCGCAAGGAGACACCGATGCCGCCTGAGGCGCTGCTCGACACGGTCGACGGCCCACCGCTCGACTTCCCGTTCTCCTGGCGCGGGGACCAACTGCCCTCGGAAGTGGCCGAGTTGCGCGCGGCCACTCCGGTCAGAAGGGTGCGGACCATCGCGGGCGACGTGGCCTGGCTGGTGTCCTCCTACGAGTTGTGCAAACAGGTCCTGGAGGACGACCGGTTCAGCCTGAAGGACACCTCCGCTCCGGGCGTGCCACGCCAGTACGCGCTGACGATCCCGCCCGAGGTCGTCAACAACATGGGCAACATCACCGGGGCCGGACTGCGCAAGGCCGTCCTGAAGGCGCTCAATCCCAAGAGCGAGGGCCTGACGCACTGGATGCGGTCGTACGCCGCCGAACTGGTCGACGGACTCGTGGCCGAAGGGGCCCCGGCCGATCTGCGCGGGGGTTTCGCCGACCCGTACTCGGCGGCCATGCACTGCCACATCCTCGGCATCCCGCAGACGGACGCGCCCCGGCTGATGCGCAGCCTGGACATCGCGTTCATGAACTCCGCCTGCCCGGTCTCCGGCGCGAAGCTCAACTGGGACCGTGACATCGCCTATATGACCCAGCGGCTGGACGACCCCGCCACCACCGGTCTGATGGCCGAGCTGGCGGCCCTCCGCAAGGACCCGGAGTACGCCCATCTGACCGACGAGATGCTCGCCACGGTCGGCGTGACCATGTTCGGCGCGGGCGTCATCTCCACGGCGGGGTTCCTGACCATGGCGCTGGTCTCGCTGGTCCAGCACCCGGAACTGCAGGACGAGTTGCTCGCCCATCCGGACCGGATCCCGGCGGCCGTCGACGAACTCCTGCGGGTCAACCTCTCCATCGGCGACGGGCTGCCCCGGCTCGCCCTGGAGGACGTCAGGCTCGGTGACGTGGACGTGCGCAAGGGCGAACTGGTGCTGGTCCTCGTCGAGGGGGCCAACTTCGACGCCCGGGAGTTCCCCGACCCGCACAAGGTCGATCTCACCCGCGAGAACAGCACCGCCCATCTCTCCTTCGGCGGGGGCAGCCACTACTGCCCCGCCACGGCCCTCGGCAAGAAGCACGCGGAGATCGCCCTGGAGACCCTGCTCGACCGGATGCCGGACCTCCAACTCGCGGTCCCGGTCGCCCAACTCGTCTGGCGCACCGGCTTCATGAAGCGCATCCCCGAACGGCTGCCCGTCATGTGGTGACCAGGCCGCACCGCCGTGCGGTGACCGTAGCTGCCGGCGTGATCGCAGGTGCGGGCTGATCCGCCCGGCCTGTGTCCGAGGCCCCGGCTCCGTCCGGCCAGGGCTCCGGTACCAGCTTTCGCGAGACGGCCGGGACGGTGCGGACACGCCCCAGGTGTATCGCCTCCGGCGCCCGCCCTCTTCACGTGATGAGGCCGTGGAGCATAATATACCCGCATGAAGGTTTGTTTCATTTCGGCACCGCTCGAAGCACCCCGCACTGGAAGGACACCCGGCGTGGACGACGCGAGGAACGCTCCGCGAGGCCGCGCCGCCCGTCCGGTGCCGATGTCCGACGAGCGGTCCGCCGCCGAGGACGAACAGGAGCCGGGAGCCGTCCGGGAGCGGGCGCTGTGCGCGCTGTTCGCGCGGGTCCTCGGCCTGGAGCGGGTCGGGCCGCACGACAACTTCCTGGCGCTGGGCGGGCATTCACTGGCCGCGGCACGTCTGTCGGCGCTCGTGCGGACGGTCCTCGGTGTGGAGCTGTCCATCCGGGATCTGTACGAGTGGCCCACCCCGGCCGCGCTGGCCGAACGCCTGGAGGGCGCGCCGACGGCGCACACGGACCCGGGGGAGGGGCCGCAGTCCTGATGGATCCGCGCCCCGCGGTCGCCGTCGGCTCGTCACCCGCGCCGGGTGCGCCTCCGCTTCGCGGGCCGCGGAACCACCGTGTCCAGGATCTCCCGCACGCGCTCCGTGAGGTCGGCCCGGTCGTTGAGCACCCAGGAGATGTGCTGGGCGCCGAAGAAGGCCGAGACCAGGATCCGGGCGGTGACCTCCGGGGAGGTCTCGGTGGCCAGCTGCCCCTCGTCCTGGGCCTGCCGGAACCAGGAGACCAGCGATTCGGTGTAGCCCAGGTACGGCATCGGCAGGTCGGCCCCGATAAGGGAGCGCTCGATCTGCAGCCGGGCGCCGGCCTGGACCATCGTGTCGTCACGGAAGGCGACCGCCGTACGGTCCAGGAGTTCGGCGACCGCGTCCAGCGGTGACAGCTCCTCGTCCTGCACCTCCTGCCCGATCACCCCGAGCACGTGGTAGAACTCCTCGGCCACGGCCTTGGCGAGAGCCTCCTTGTTGGCGAAGTGGAAGTAGACGGCTCCCTTGGTCACCCCCGCCAGCTCGGCCACGTCCATCACGGTGACGGCGGGGAAGCCCTTGGTCGCGAACGCCTCGGCCGCGGCGTCGAGCACCTGCCCACGGGTGCGCACGGCCCGCTCCTGCTTGAGCCCCGTGTCCTTGTGGCGGGGCGCGGAGTCCCGGGTGGGCCGGGACGTCCGGGTCGTGCTTTCCGCGGCCATGGTGTCCATCCTTGATGAGTTTCCTTGAAATATACCTTCGGGAATGTATTGTAAGTCGTGGCTCGATGAGCACAAGCCGTCGTGCCGATGTTGCTTGTCTGCGTGAATGCATTCACCGGGGGTTCAGACCATGCATCAGCCTGCCATTTCACCTGTTCAACAGAGTTCCGACCGGCTGGTCGGACGGGGTTCGTCCGTCCGTCCGGCCGACCCGGGGCTCACCTATCTGCAGCCCGTACCGCGCCACATGGTCCATCGGGCCGCGATAGCCGAGGTCTTCCTGACCGACGCCGTCCGCACGAGCGAGCACAGCTTCCTGGTCGCGGCCCAGTGGCCGCGCGACCACGCGCTCTACTCGCCGGGCAGTGGTGGCACGTGTGACCCGCTGCTGTTCATGGAGACCATCCGCCAGTCGCTCGTCTATCTGGCGCACTCCTTCTACGGCGTCCCGCTCACCCACCGCTTCATCGGCACCGGCGCGGAGTTCGAGATCACCGACCCCGCCGTACTGCGCATCGGCGGCGAGCCGGTCCCGGTGGTGCTGGAGGCGCAGTGGCTGTGGGTGGGCAACCGTCCGCCGAGCCGTTTCGGCATGCGGCTCGAAGTCGTGCTCACCGTCGGGGGGCGTACGTGCGGCCGGGGGGCCTTGCATGTCGTCGCGGTGGACGACAGGCGGTACGCGAGGCTGCGCGGCCGGGGCGCCAGGCCCACCGGCGCCGCGGTGACCGGACCGGCTCCGCGCGCCGTCGAGCGCGTGCACCCCGCGGCGGTGGGCCGGCTGCGCTCCAAGGACAGCGTCCTCGTCCGCGAACGGGCCGAAGCCCCTTGGCAGTTGCTGGTGGACGTGGAGCACCCGATCTTCTTCGACCACCCCAGTGACCATGTGCCGCTGATGGTCACGCTGGAGGGCTTCCGCCAGCTCGGCCACCTGCTGCTGCACCCCTCGGAGGCCGGCCGCGGCGACGCGCACGTCCTGCTGGGCATGGCGGTCGACTGCGTGGCCTTCGGTGAACTCGACGAACCGATCGACCTCGTCGTGCGTGAACGGCGCCCGGGGACCGCGCCCGGCACGGTGCACCTGACGACCGACGCCGTACAGGGCGGCAAGGTCCTGACGACCTGCCGGGCGACCTGGGGTCTCGCCGGCGAGCGGGCCGCCGCCGCCGCCGATGCCGTAACGCACCGGGACGCGAACGCGTTCGGTCACCGGGTCGTCATCCCCAGCACGGCCTGACCGCAGGCCGGGTGCGCGTCCCACAGGTCGCGCACCCGGTCCGCCAGCCCCCGCCGCTCCAGATCGGGGGCGGTGTAGTAGGCCCCCACCAGAATCACCGTGGCCAGATCGGCGAGCGGCGCGGTGGGCGGCCGCTCGCCCGGCGTGCCGTCGGTCTGCGCGCTCTCCATCACCTCGGTGGCGAGCCGGCGCAGATCGGCGAGCAGCCTGGGCGGCTCGGGCGCCGAGTGCACCTCGTCCATCTCCAGCCGGAGTGCCGCGTTGATCCGCACGTCCGACTCGATCCGCTCCGCCAGCGCGCAGGACAGCGCACGCAGCCGCTCGCGGGCCGACAACTCCTCGACCGTGTTCTGCGCGACGAGCCGCTCCAGCACCTCGTCCAGCTGACCGGTCAGCGCCCGGGCGAGCTCTTCCTTCGAGGCGAAGTGGCCGTACAGGGCGCCTTTGGTCAGCCCGGTGCGGTCGGCCACGTGCTGGAGGTTGGCGCGCGGGTAGCCGTGCCGGGCGAACTCGGCCGCGGCCGCGTCGAGGACCAGTTCATGGGTACGGCGGGAGCGCGCCTGTTTCGTCATCGCGTATCCCTTCGGTGGGTGGTCGGCGGATCTGCAAAGAATACCTTCTTGAACGCACTTTTTCTGTCCATGGGACCCCTTCGTTTTCCGACAAACAGGAGCAGTCGTATGACCAGCCACGCCCGCCGCACCGCCGCAGCGAACGCCCGACTCGCCGACCTGAACAGGAGGTTGACGGACGAGGTGGTCGCCGCGATCACCTCGTCCGGGCTGGCCGGGCATTTCGTACCGCGCCACTGGGGCGGAGCGCAGGGCACGTTCGGCGCCCTGCTCGCCGACGTCTCCGCCCTCGCCGAGGGCTGCACCTCGGCCGCCTGGTGCGGCATGCTCTGGGCGGCGCACGGCCGGTACGCCGCCCAACTGCCCGAGCAGGGACAGCGGGAGGTGTGGGGCGCATCCCCGGACGTGCGGATCGCGGCCGCGCTGATGCCGCCCGCGGGCGGGGCGCAGCCGGCCGAGGGCGGCTGGCGAGTGCACGGCACCTGGTCCTGCGTCAGCGGGATCGACTTCGCCGAGTGGGTCCTGGTGTCCGCCCCGGAGCCGTACGAGGACGGCAGACGCATCCGGGTGTTCGCCGTCCCGGCCCGTGAGGTCACCGTCGAGGACACCTGGGACAGCACCGGGCTGCGCGGCACCGGCAGTCACACGGTGGTCATCGGGGACGCCTTCGTCCCGCATCACCGCTCCTTCCTCCAGGCCGACCTGATAGGCGGCAGCGAGGACCCGGCGGGGGCCCGCTGCCACACCGCGCCCGCTCAGCTGGCCGGCGGGCTGCTGTTCTGCGCCCCCGCCCTGGGGGCCGCGCGCCGTGCGCTGCGGGTGTGGTCCGAGTGGGCCGCCGCGAAGTCGACCGGCAGCGGACGCCCCCAGCACGACAGCGCGGCGGTCCGGGAGGCGCTCGCTCACGCCTCGGCGCGCATCGACGCGGCCGGGCTGCTGCTGACGCGAGCCGCCCACCGCGCGGACACCGAACCGGTCACCGATCTCCTGGTCGCCGGCAACCAGCGGGACGCCGCCGTCGCCGCCGAGCTGCTCGCCGGTGCGGTGGACCGCCTGTTCCGCACCGGCGGCGCGCACATCCGGGACGCCGGAGGTGAACTCCAGCGCCTGTGGCGGGATGTGCACACCGTCGCCTCCCACGGCGTCCTGCGTCTGGAGCCGGTGGCCACCGCCTACGCCTCCGCCGCGCTCGCCGACACCGGGGTCCGGGTGGCCGAACCGGCTCTCGCCGCCGGGTAGTTGACCTTCCGGTTCCGGTCGGGCCGGGGGGAGGGTGCGGCAGCGGAAGTCCCTCGCCGGTCCCGGAGCCCGGGCAGCCGAACGGGCCCTCGCCGCCGGGTAGTTGACCTTCCGGTTCCGGTCGGGCCGGGGGAGGGTGCGGCAGCGGAAGTCCCTCGCCGGAACCGGTGCCGGGGCGTGACGGCGGCCCTGCCCGGCCGGCCCGTTCGGGTGGGCGGGCCCGCCCGGGTCAGCGCCGCCACGACGTGGCGCCGCGGTGCGCGACGCGGGCGGGCCGGTCCCAGCCGGCCGCGCGCCGGGCGTCACCCGCCGGGACCTCGGTCGCGGCGCTCTCGTCCCGGCGGGCCAGCAGGACCGCGGTCGCCGCGGCGACTTCCTCCGGGGTGGGCGAGCCGCGCAGGACGCGCAGCAGTACGTCGGTGTCGAGTGCGGGGTCTGCGGGGCCCCTGTGCGCGGTACTCATACCGGCTGGTTCCCGTGTTTGCGCGAGGGCAGTTCGGCGTGCTTGGCGCGCAGCATGGCCAGCGAGCGGATCAGCACGGCCCGGGTGTCGCGCGGGTCGATCACGTCGTCCACCAGACCGCGTTCGGCCGCGTAATACGGGTGCATCAGCTCGGACTTGTACTCCTTGATGCGTTGCGCCCGTACGGCGTCCGGGTCGTCCGAGGCCGCGATCTCCCGGCGGAAGACGACGTTCGCGGCGCCCTCGGCGCCCATCACGGCGATCTCGTTGGTCGGCCAGGCGAGGGCCAGATCGGCGCCGATGGACCGGGAGTCCATGACGATGTACGCGCCGCCGTACGCCTTGCGCAGCACCAGGGAGATCCGCGGCACGGTGGCGTTGCAGTACGCGTACAGCAGCTTCGCGCCCTTGCGGATGATGCCCTCGTGCTCCTGGCCGACGCCGGGCAGGAAGCCGGGCACGTCGACGAGCGTCACGAGCGGGATGTTGAAGGCGTCGCAGAACTGCACGAAGCGCGCGCCCTTTTCGGACGCGTCGATGTCGAGGACGCCCGCCATGGCCGCGGGCTGGTTGGCGACGATGCCGACGACATGGCCGTCGAGCCGGGCCAGGGCGCAGACCAGATTGGCCGCCCAGTCCGGCTGCACCTCGAAGCAGTCCCCGTCGTCGACGAGTTCGGCGATCACCCGGTGCATGTCGTACGCCTGGTTCGGCTCGGCGGGGACCAGGTCGAGGAGGGCGTCACAGCGCCGCCCGGGATCGTCGAACGGCTCCTCCCGGGGCGGCAGTTCACGGTTGTTGGGCGGCAGCAGCGAGAGCAGATGCCGTACGTCCTCCAGACAGGACGCCTCGTCGTCGTAGGCTCCCGCGGCCACCCCGGAGACGGCGGCGTGGACATCGGCGCCGCCGAGCCCGTTGTGGGTGACCTGCTCGCCGGTCACCGCCTGGACGACGTCGGGTCCGGTGATGAACATCTGTGAGATCTCACGCACCATGAACACGAAGTCGGTGAGCGCGGGCGAGTACGCCGCCCCGCCCGCGCACGGGCCGAGCATCACGCTGATCTGCGGAATGACCCCGGACGCGGCCACGTTGCGGGTGAAGATGCCGCCGTAGCCGGCGAGCGCCGAGACGCCCTCCTGGATCCGGGCGCCCGCCCCGTCGTTGAGGCTCACCAGCGGCGCGCCGGCGGCCAGGGCCAGGTCCATCACCTTGTGGATCTTGGCGGCATGGGCCTCACCGAGAGCGCCGCCGAAGATGCGGAAGTCATGGGCGTACGTGAAGACGGTCCGGCCGTGGACGGTGCCCCAGCCGGTCACCACGCCGTCCGTGTACGGGCGCTTGGCCTCCAGTCCGAACCCGGTGGCGCGGTGCCGGCGCAGTGGCTCGATCTCGGTGAACGAGCCTTCGTCCAGGAGGAGTTCGATGCGCTCCCGGGCGGTGAGCTTGCCGCGCGCGTGCTGCTGGGCGCTGGATCCGGGGGACGGGCCCTCGTGCGCGTGCTGTCGTATGAGCTCCAGCTCGGCGAGCCGGGTGCGGGTGGTCGCCGGCGCCAAGGGGGCGGCGGCGAGCGGTGGTTGAGCGACGGTGCGCTCTTCGATGACGGTCATGTGCGGGCCTGCCTTGGAAGATGGGCGGTGAGCGTGGAATCATGATGCGGGAATTACATTCCTTCGTGAAGGTATTTTACTTTGATTTTGCCGATTCCCGGACTCGGCGCGGTGGTCGCACCTAGTCTGACCTGCGAGGGGAGGTGATTAACTAGAAAACCTTCTCGAAGGTTTTCTTCTGTGTCATGATAGGGGCCTGTCCAGGAGCTGGGCACCTGACCGCACGCCATTGATCAAGGGGGGTCCGCCTCGTGTGGAGCATTGAGGCAAGCCGACCAGAACCCGCTCCGGCCGTCGACGTCATGCTGGGCCTGCGAAACGATCTGCAGCGCTACGGCATCGAGCGGATGCTCGAAACCGTTCCGGCCGTCCGGAAGTTGAGGTCCCACACCGACTCGCTCGGAGCCGTGCGGGACACCGCGGCGGCCGCCGCCGACATCCTGCTGCTCTCGGTCGACGAGATCGACGCGGAGGCCGTCGCCGGCCTCGGCGCACTCGGCGCCGACGGCCCGAAGGTGCTCCTTCTCGTCGACGACGAGGAGGACGTCGACCTGGCCCGCGTCACCAGCGTCCCCAGTGCCGGGATCCTGGCCGTGGGCGGGCTGACCGCCGAGACGCTGTACGACGCGTTCGCCCGCGTCGCCCGCGGGGAGGTACCCATCCCGCCGCGGCTCGCCCGCCGGCTGCTGGAGCCCGCCCGCACCGCAGCCGCCGCACGGCCGCTGCCCCGGCTGACCCCCAGGGAACACCAGGCCCTGGGCCTGCTGGTGGACGGCATGAGCAACCGCATGATCGGCCGGCGGCTCGCGATCTCCGAACACGGAGCGAAGCGGCTGGTGGCCAACATCCTGGCGAAGCTCGACTGCCCGAACCGCACGATGGCGGTCGCCATCGCACTGCGCGAGGGCCTGTACGAGCAGGGCGCGGCCGCGCGGAGGACGGCCGAGCCCGGGACCACGGAGCGCGCCACCGTCGTCGCCGACCGCATGGCCCCGGTGGGCTGACGTGCCGCCGCGGAAGACCCATTCAGCGCACCACCACCCGAGACAAGGAGCGAGACAGAGCATGGTGAGCACCTCGGGCGCCGGGCAGGCGCCGCGCGCGGCGTTCTTCGACGTCGACGAGACCCTGATCCGGGTCAAGAGCATGTTCGACTTCCTGCGCCACTGGATGGCCCGGCACGGCGACGACGGAAGCGCGTTCGAGGAGGAGTACGCGCAGGTCCGTGCCCGAGCCGCGTCCGGTGTCGACCGGACCGAGATCAACCGCGACTTCTACCGGCGCTTCGCCGGAGTCCGCGAGGAGGCGCTGCTCGCCGGCGGCCGCGCCTGGTACGAGGAGTACCGGGAACGGCCCGACGCGTTCGTGGACTCCTCGCTGCGGGCCGTGGCAGACCATCGCGCGGCGGGGGACACCGTGGTCCTCGTCTCCGGCTCGTTCCCCGGCGTCCTGCGCCCGCTCGCCCAGGACATCGGCGCCCACCGGGTGCTGTGCACGGAACCGGTCGCGGACGGGTCCGGCGTCCTGACGGGCGAGGTGGTCCGTCCGATGATCGGGGCCAACAAGGCCCTCGGCACCGCGGAGGTCATGGCCGAGCTGGGCGTCGACCCCGCCGGCTGCTTCGCGTACGGCGACCACTCCAGCGATCTCGAGATGCTGCTGCTCGTCGGCAACCCCCGAGTGATCGGGGCCGATCCGGTGCTCTCCGCGCATGCCGAGCGCGGGGGTTGGCCGGTGCTCTCGGCCGCCTGAGCCGACCGGCCCGCCCGGGCCTCGAACGGGAAGCGGGGGGTCTCCCCTTTTGGCAGCCCCCCCCCCTCTTTTTTTTTTTTTTGGGGGGAGGGGTTCCCTTCCTCCCCCCCCCCCCACCCCCCCCCTA
>NZ_JBHXJC010000003.1:409814-617045 GCF_042723265.1 Streptomyces sp. NPDC058371
CTATATGCGAGGAAGAGGGGAGGGGTTGGTCGGGTGTTTTGGGGTGCGGGGACCACTGGTCCCGCCGGGCCTGAAGGGGGGAGGTGGTTGCTCTCCGGGGAGAACACCCGCTTCCCGTTTTTTTGTGCGTCGGGGGCAGCGGGTCGCATGGCTGCACGGCCGTACGGCTGCCCGGCTGTTCGGTCGTCCGGTCGTCCGGTCGTTCGGTCGTTCGGTCGTCTGAGGGGGCGTCGGTGCGAGGTGCCGGGAGCGGTGGCTGGTTGAGGTGCCGGGTGGGGTGCCTGGTTGGGGTGCCCGGTTGGGATCCCCGAACGGCGTGCTCGGTTGGGCTCCCGGAATGGGGTGGCCGATTGAGGGGTGAAAGGGAGTGCCCGGTTGAGGAGGTGAAAGGGAGTGCCGGGTCGGGGGGTTGGGTTGAGGTGCCGGGTCGGGGTGTCAGGTTGGGGTGCCTGAAAGGGACGGCTGAATGGGGTGCCGATATGGCGTGCCCGAATGGCGTGCCCGAATGGGGCGCCGGGAGGGGATCGCGGAATGGGGGAGTCGTCCGGCGTAACTTCCCGGCGTGACTTCCCGGGGTGGCGGCCTGGTGTAGCCGTCCGGCGATGTCGAATGCGGTGCTCCAAAGGCCCGTTGTGAGTGGCGGCGCGCGCTCATAGGCTGGATCTCGATTCAGACGGAATGGTGTTTCTCCCGTTTGATGTCATGCCCTTTCTCATACGGCGGTCCACGGATCGCCCGGGGGATATGGAGAACAGAGTGGCAAATTCACTGACCCATCGATTGTCAGGCTTCGGCGCCGCCGATGCCGTTGTCTTCGACGACCGCACCTACAGCTATGAGCAATTGCTCGGCATGGTCGCCGAATGGCAGGACCTGCTGGACGCGAACAACGTGCGGGCCGGCGAGGTGGTGACCCTGGAAGGGGCCTACTCGCCGAAGGCCTGCGCCGGCATGATCGCGCTGATCGAGCGCGGTGTCGTGGTCGTACCGCTGACCACGCTGCCCGACGCCAAGCGCGCGGAGTTCCTCGACGTCGCCGAGGTCGAGGTCACCATCACGGTCGACCACGACGGTGCGGACGTCATCCGGCGCACCGGCCGCTCGGCGGAGCACGCCCTGTACGAGCAGCTGCGCGCGGCCGGCCGTCCCGGACTCGTCCTGTTCAGCTCCGGCACCACCGGTCGCAGCAAGGCGTCGGTGCTGGACTTCAGCAAGGTACTGGCCCGGTACGGCGAGGGTGGGAAGGCCCACCGGATCCTGTCGTTCCTCAGCCTCGACCACATCGGCGGCATCAACACCCTGCTGCACACGCTGACCCAGGGCGGCACCGTGGTCACCGTCGGGGAACGCACCCCCGACTCGGTGTTCGCCGCGATCGCCCGGCACGACGTGCAGATCCTGCCGACCACGCCGACGTTCCTGAACATGGTGCTGATCTCCGGTGTCCTGGAGCGCTACGACACCTCGGCGCTGCGGCTCGTCACGTACGGCACCGAGCCGATGCCCGAGCGCACCCTGCGCCGGCTCGCCGGGCAACTGCCGGACGTACGGCTGAAGCAGACGTACGGCCTGTCCGAACTCGGCATCCTGCCCACGAAGTCCCGGGGCGACGCGACCCTGTGGGTCAAGCTCGGCAACTCCGGCTTCGAGCACAAGATCATCGACGATGTGCTGTGGATCCGCTCGGACATGGCGATGCTGGGCTATCTGAACGCGCCCGCGCCCTTCGACGACGAGGGGTTCTTCAACACCCAGGACGTGGTGGAGACCGACGGCGACTGGATCCGGATCCTCGGCCGCCGCTCGGAGATCATCAACGTGGGCGGCGAGAAGGTCTACCCCAGCGAGGTCGAGAGCATCGTCCTGGAGGTACCCGGCATCGCCGAGGTCACCGTCAGCGGCCGCCCGAGCCATGTCACGGGCATGGTGGTCAAGGCGACCGTGCAGCTCGCCGACGGGGTCGAGGAGGACGCGCGCTCGGTGTCACGGCGGGTGCGCGAGCACTGCCGTACCAAGCTGGAGGGCTTCAAGGTCCCCGCGCTGGTCGAGGTGTCCACCGAGCAGCACCACTCGGACCGCTTCAAGAAGACCCGGGCACTGGCATGAGCGGCCCGCAGCAGGAGCCCGTCGGCACCGGCGATGTCAGTGGGGCGCAGCAGGAGACCGTCGCCACCGGCGATAGCAGCGGGTCGCAGCAGGAAGCCGCTCGCACCGCCGTCATCAGCGGTCAGGAGCAGGAGACCGCTCGCACCGCCGTCATCAGCGGCGGCAGCCGTGGCCTCGGCCGGCTGCTGGTGGAGCGGCTGCTGGCCGACGGCTGGCAGGTCGCCACCTTCAGCCGGTCCGCGAACGACTTCGTCAAGGACACGGTGGCCGAACGGCCCGACCACTTCATCTGGGAGTCCGTCGACCTCGTCGACCGTAAGGCGCTGCGCACGTTCGTGAACTCGGTGGCCCGCCGGTTCGGCGGGATCGACCTGCTGGTCAACAACGCGGCCGTGCTGAACCGGCAGGAACTGTTCCTGACCACCTCGGCCCGTCAGGTCGACACCCTGCTTGCCAGCAACCTGGCCGCACCGATCGCCCTCGCCCAGGCCTGCGCCCGGGTCATGAGCGGCTCGGGCGGCGGCCAGATCATCAACGTGTCGTCCATCAACGCCGTACGCGGTTTCCGCGGGGTGGCCGTCTATTCCGCGACCAAGGCGGGGCTCGACGGATTCAGCAGAAGTCTGGCCCGGGAACTCGGCCCGCTGAACATCCGGGTCAATTCCATTGTGCCGGGCTTCTTCGACAGCGACATGACGACCGAAGTGACCGAGCAGAACCGGGAGCGCATCGCGCGCCGTACACCGCTCGGCAGGCTCGCAGACGTCGAGGAGATTGCCAACGCCGTCCTGTTCCTCGCTTCTCCCCAGTCCTCTTTCATCACCGGACAGACGCTCGTCGTCGACGGAGGCATCACATGCTAGACACCACCGCCATCAAGGCCATTGTGCTGGAGCACATTTCCGAACTCCTCAAGGAGGCGGACGTCGAGCACGGTGAATTCACCGGCGCCGAGGCGCTCAACGCGATCGGTCTCAGTTCGCTGCTGCTCGCCCGTCTGATCATCCAGCTGGAGATCGACCTCGACGTGGACCCGTTCGCCGAGGAGGACCTGGTGATCTCCGACATCCGCACCGTCGACGAACTCGTCGAGGCCTACGCCAGGGCGCTGAGCGCCTCCATCGCGGTCTGACGGCCGTCCCCACACCGTTGAAAGGAGTGCAAGCGATGTCGGACACGACCGTGGAACGAGGCGTGGACCGCGCGTCCGTGGTGGTGGTCGGGGACCGCTTCACGGAGTTCCTGGCCCTGCGCGGCACCATCGCCGCGAGCGACCTGCTGGCCCGGCTGCGCACCGGGGACATCCCCGGGGAGCTCACCGTCTCGGTCGGACAGGGGCTCAGCGCCGACCAGTTGAGCGAGCTGTCCGTGCTCGCCGCGATGAACCGCGGCAGCGTCTTCATACGCCAGGGTGAGGTGCCGGCTCATGTCGAGCAGCGGCTCACCCACAAGCACGACGCGAAGAACGTCCTGATCGGACCGGTCGAGGAGACGGGCGACGGCGGATACCGCGCCGCTCTCCTGCTCGACCAGCGGGTCGAGGTGCTCGCGGACCACCTCACCGGGCTGCACATTCCCGCCGTCACCCTGCTGGAGGCCGCCCGCCAGACGTGGACGGTGGTGACCGAGCAGTTCCTGCTCGACGACGAACCGCCGGCCCGGTTCGTGATCAGCTCGGTCGACTCGGCCTTCCACCGGTTCGTCTTCCCGCTGCCGGCGACCGTCGAGTACCGGCTGCGCGGACGGGAGCGCACCCCGGTCGGACAGGCCATCGCCTTCACCGTCTCGGTCCGCCAGGGCGGGGAGATCGCCGCGGAGTTCACCGTGGAGATCCGAGTCATCCCGCAGCGGTTCGCCGAGAAGCAGGAGCTCATGGCCGCGCGTGCGGCGGTGCGCCAGGGGCTGGCCGCCGCGGAGGCCGTCGCCGCGGAACCGGTCCTGGCCGGCGCCGCCGCGGGGCGGTGACCGCCGTGCTGTGGACCGTCCACTGCACCGACGGGCCCGGCGCCGCCGAGCGCCGCCGGGCCCTGCGCGCCGAGCACTCCGCCCGCCTCGGCACCGCCGTCCCGCGGCCCCTGCTGTACGGGCCGTTGCTCGCCGACGACGGTGAGCGCCAGGTCGGCAGCCTGTTCGTCCTGCACGCGCCGGACCGGGCGACCGTCCGGGCGTGGGTCGACGCCGATCCGTTCCTGACGGGCGGTGTCTGGCAGGACGTACGCATCAATGTGCTGCGGCTGTCGGATCGTTCACCCGTACGCATCCCGGAGGCGTCGCCGGTCACGGATCCGGTCCAGGCCGCCGTCACGGATCCGGTCCGCTGACGCCGACGCCCTCGGCGATCCCGCGTCCTGATCCCACTCGGCGCAGCCCCGTTCCCGCGCCGCAGATTCCTCAGAATGCCCAACCCCTCAGCTTTCCCAGAATCCACAGAAGGGTTTACGAACCATGTCCGCACGTCTTCTGCTCGTCACCGAAGTGCCCGTCCGGCCCGCCGACGCGGAGCAGGCCGCCAAGGCCTGGCTCGGGCAGCACACGGCCCGCCCGTCCGGCGCCCGGCTCTACCGGTCCGCCGAGGGAACCGACACCCTCCTCGAACTGCGCCCGCTCGCCGGCCTGGAGGAGCTGATCGCGCTGCGCGAGGAGTGGCGCGAGCTGTGGGACGCCGTCGCGCCGTACGCGGCCGGTGACTTCCGGCGCCAGGTCCAGGAGTTCGTCGAAGCCCCCAAGGACACCGACGACGACCTGCCCGCCACCCCCTACGTCCAGCTGCGCCGCGTCGAGGTCAAGCCGCCGGTGCTCGCCGACTACCGCGAGTGGCGCGACCGGACGATCTTCGAGACGGTGCGCGCGGCTCCCGAGTCGGAGATATTCCTCGCGTACCACTCGCTGCTCAGCACCGAGCCCGGCGTGCTCTTCGTGGCCGGCTTCAGCTGCGAACCCACCCAGCACAACGGCGTGTTCAAGACCCCGGCGTACGAGTCGATCCTCGAAGAGGTGCGCGAGAAGTACATCGTCCCCGTGGGCGGCCAGGGCGGTCTGTTCACCAAGACGTACGCGCGCGTCGAGGACTGATGCCAGATGCGCTCGAACACCTATGAACTCAGCCTGACCACCCAGGGACCGACCTATCCGCCCAGCGAGGTGATGGACCCCGACGGCAACTTCGTGGTCATCGGGCGCGTCAACCGGCCCGGCCCGGACGGGTCCGTCACCTCCGAGTGGGGACGCGCCATCGTGTCCCCCGACAGCCCGATGCCCCCGCACGGCGAGAACACCCCGTACCGCATCGTGCGCGAACTGCCGGAGCAACTCGCCCCCGCGGACCGTGACATGGTGCTGCACACCCTGCCGCTGCCGCTGCCCATCAACAACTACCCGATGCTGTTCGCCCCCGAGCAGTCCCCGCAGGCCAACTCCCTGCGCCGGCCCAGCTATCCCTTCCACGAGGTGCCGATCCCCGACTTCCGCCCCGAGGACGGGCGGCGGGTCACGGAGCCGGTGACGCTCGGACAGTGGGTCCAGGCGCAGGGCTGGCTGGAGGTGGCGCTGACCGACAACGGCCGCGCCGCGGAATTCCGTTTCGAATTCTCCGGTCTCGTACCCGACAGCATGTACACCGTGATGTCGCTGCGCGAGAACGACCTCGCACCGGCTCCGGTCGGTCCTTCCCGACCCGGACCGCTCGGCGTGCCGAATGTCTTCATGGCGGACGCCGGCGGCAAGGGGAATTACCGTGCGACGCTGCCCAACCCCTTTCCGGCGAAAGGCGCGCCCGGCCCCAAGCGCATTGTCAATGTGGTGCTGCTGTGGATGAGTTATCAGCAGAACTACGGCGGTGCGATCGGCTTCTTCGGGCTCGGCGGGGACATCCATGCCCAGCTCAAGCTGCAGACGCCGAGTTTCCACGAGTTCGTCACGACCGCCGGCTGACGTCGCCGCGCCGGGTGAGGTGGCCGCGCCGGGTGGGGTAGCCGACCGGCCACCCCACCCGGGCAGGCCATTCGGCCACACCCATTGGACAGCCTTTCCGGGGTGCCCGCCCGGGGTACTTGAATTCGGCGTTGTACGCCACCCGCCGCCCAACTACCGTGAAATAGCCGACAGGTGGCGCGGAATTTCCAGCAACTCTCTCATCGGACCGAGAACACTCGGAGGTACTGCCATGCCTGTCATTCACGTCACTGTCTGGAAGCAGAGCGACGAAGCCGCGAAGCAGCTGATCGAGGAGATCACGGCGACCACCCAGAAGGTCCTGGGGCTGCCGCTCGACAAGATCACCGTCTATCTGACCGAAGTACCCGCGAACCGCTGGGGCGAGGCCGGCGCACTCGGCTCCGACCCGGACTTCGCGGAGCTCAGCAGACGGCGCTGACCGCCCGGCCCACCCGCTCCGCTCCCCCCACGAAAGAGGAATGAAGACCATGACAGACACAGTCGCCGAGGTTCCCGCCCTCGCCGGACCGCAGCGCCGGATCGGTGCCGAGGGGCCGCTCGTCGGAGCGATCGGCCTGGGATGCATGGGGATGAGCGGCGGGTACTACGGCCCCGCCGACGACACCCGCTCCATCGAGGTGATCCAGGCCGCTCTCGACGCCGGCACGACGCTCATCGACACCGCCGACATGTACGGCGTCGGCCACAACGAGGAACTGGTCGGCAAGGCCGTCCGCGGCCGCCGCGACGAGGTGACCCTGGCGACGAAGTTCGGCATCCGCCTGGCCGACGGCAAGCGCTGGAACGACAGCGGCCCCGCCTACGCCCGGCAGGCCGTCGAGGCCTCGCTGCGCCGCCTCGGCGTCGACACCATCGACCTGTACTACGTCCACCGGCTCGACGGCACGACCCCCATCGAGGACACCGTCGGCGCACTCGCCGAGTTCGTCGCCGAGGGCAAGATCCGCCACATCGGGCTGAGCGAGGTGAGCGCGGCCAACCTGCGCCGGGCGCACGCCGTGCACCCCATCGCGGCCGTCCAGAGCGAGTTCTCGCTGTGGACCCGCAACGTGATCGGCGACGGGGTGCTGGGCGCCGCCCGCGAGCTGGGCGTCGGCCTGGTCGCGTACTCGCCGCTCGGCCGCGGCTTCCTCACCGGTGCCGTACGCACCCTGGACACCCTGCCCGCGGACGACTTCCGGCGCGGCAACCCGCGCTTCGCCGACGGCGGCCTGGAGGGGAACCTGCCCCTGCTGGACCAGGTCGGCGAGATCGCCGACGCGCACGGTGCCACGCCCGGACAGGTCGCGCTGGCCTGGGTGCTCGCCCAGGGCGAGGACATCGTGCCGATCCCCGGCACCAAGCGCCTGACCTACCTCGCGCAGAACACCGCCGCCGCGGCCGTCGAGCTCAAGGCTGACGAACTCGCCGCGCTCGACGAGGCGTTCCGTGCCGAGCACGTGGTGGGCGAGCGGTACCCGGCCGCGATCATGCCGGCCACCAAGTAACCCGCCTCCCCCCCACCGGCCCTCGCCTTCCCGGTCCCGGCGCTTCAGTCCCGTACCCCCGCCCGTATGCCGGCCCCCGGCACGTCCGTCCCGTACGCCCCCGCCCCTGTGCGGCCCCCGGCACGTCCGTCCCGTACACCCCGGCCGTACGGCCCACGCAGTTCCGTTCAGTTCTGCTCTGCCCAGTCACCCCACGAAGGGAATCCCATGTCCACCGAGGCCGCACCGGTCGTCAGCGAGCGAGAAGCGCACGGCGCGGAGGTGATGCGCACGCTGGGGATCGACCCCGACGCCGTCATCGCCGGTGTCGCGCCCCTCGACGAGCGCTTCGGGCACACCGTCGTCGAGTACATCTTCGGCGACATCGTCGGACGCCCCGAACTCGACCTGCGCACCCGCCAGTTGGCCACCCTGGCCATCCTCACCACGCTCGGCGGCTGTGAGCCCCAGCTGGAGACACATCTGCGCGCCACGCTGCGCGCCGGTGCCACCCGGGCCGAGATCGTCGCGCTGCTCACCCACGTCACCGCCTACGCCGGCATCCCCCGCGTGATGAACGCGCTGAACGTGGCCAAGCGGGTCCTGCCGCCGGCCGACGCCGCCTAGCCGTCCTCCCCTTCTTCTCGTGTCTCTTCCGTCTCTTCCGTCTCTTCCGTCCCCTCTTCCTTCCGCTCCCTTCTGCCGTCCTTCCACCTCCTCGAAGCCTTGGAGAACCCAGTGACCACCTCACCCACGGAAATCCGGGCGACGCTCGACGAAGCGCCCGCCCGCGCGTCCGCCGGTGTCGCACCCGCCGCCGGACAGGACCCCTCGGCCCGCAGCGCGCTCGTGCGCTGGCTGTCCGTCCTGACCCTCGGTCTCGGTGTCTTCGCCATCGTCACCTCCGAACTGCTGCCGGTCGGCCTGCTGCCGCCCATCGCCAAGGACGTCGGCGTCTCGAACGGTGTCGCGGGCCTGACCGTGACCCTGTACGGAGCCGTCGCCGCGCTCACCGCGGTGCCGCTCACCGTGCTGTTCGGCCGCATCGACCGCCGCTGGCTGATCACCGGCCTGATGTCGGTCGTCGTGGCCGGCAACATCGTCACCGCCATCGCCCCGAACTACACCGTGCTCATCGCCGCCCGCATCCTGATGGGCTTCGCCCACGGTGTGTTCTGGTCGACGGTGCCCGGCACCACCGTCCGTCTCGTCCCCGAGCGGCACTCCGTGAAGGCCACGGCGATCGTGCTGTCCGGCATCTCCATCGCCTCGGTGCTCGGCGTCCCGCTCGGCACCTTCCTGGGCCAGCAGACGCACTGGCAGGTCGCGTTCTACGCCATGGCCGGACTCGGCGCCCTCGTCATGCTGGGTGCACTGACCCTGCTGCCGAAGCTGCCCTCCCAGGGACGCGCCGACGTCCGCGCACTGCCCGCCCTGCTGCGCCACCGTCCGCTGGCCACGGCGCTGCTCGTCACCACGCTGACCATGATCGGCCACTACCTGGCCTTCACGTTCGTCGCCCCGTACCTGGAGGACGAGACGGGCATCGACTCCGGCCTGATCAGCGTCCTGCTGCTGGTCTTCGGCATCGCCGGCGTGCTCGGCAACTTCGTGGCCGGCGCCACCGTCGCCCGCTCGCTGCGCAAGTCCCTGCTCGGCGCGGTCGGTGCGATGGCCGCGGCGCTGATCGTCTTCGCCGCCCTGAAGGACGTCTCGTACGTCGCCTACCCCGTGCTCATCGTGTGGGGTCTGGCCTACGCGGCCCTGCCGGTCTGCCTGCAGACCTGGGTGATGCAGTCCGCCAAGGGGCAGACCGACTCCGCCTCCTCGCTCTACATCACCTCGTTCAACGGCTCGATCGCGCTCGGCTCGCTGCTGGGCGGCCTGGTCGTCGACAACATCGGCCTGGCCAGTGTCACCTGGATCGCCGGCGGGTTCGCCGTGGCCGCGCTCATCGCGGCGGCCGTCGGCAATCAGCGCTCGGACGCGTAGCCCGACGCACCTGGGCCCGTGCCGCTCCGTCTGTACGACCGGCACGGGCCTGTGGTGTGCCCGCCCACCCCGCACGCCCGCGCTTCCGGGTACGTCCGCGCCCCCTGAGTACGTCCGCGCCCCCTACGTACGTCTGCACCCCTGCGTACGCCGTCGGTTTCGAGTACGCCGTCGCTCTCGCGTACGCCTGCACCACCCGCGCGTGTCCACAGCAGCCGCGCGCGTCTTCACCCGCACGCCCGGCGTGCACTCCCGTACCCCCGCGTGCCGAAACCTGTGCACGCCCCGCGCCTGCCCACATATGCGCTTACGCCCGCGTGACGAAGCGCATGCACGCCCTGTGCCCGCCCACTCGCGTCGGGCGTGAACAAGTCTGCACGCGCCCCCAACTACCCACGTGCGCCCGCGTGACGAAGCCCGCGCCCGCCCCCCGTACTACCGAAGCCCAGCCCGACCAGACCAGCCCAACCAGCCCGACCAGGCCGGACAGACCGAGGACCGACAGGAGACCCGCCGTGCCGCACCCGACGCCGTTCCAGCCCGACCACCACGACCACCACGATCACTCGGACCACCAGGACCACTCGGCCCGTCAGGACCACCAGGACCTTCCGGCCCACTCGGCCCACTCGGCCCATCCGGCCCGCCCCGACCACTCCGTCCGTATCGAGCCAGCAGTCCGCCCCGATCACCAGGTTCTCGAAAAACCCGCCGCCGTGGCCGCGTCCCCGCCCCGGACGCTCGGGGTCGTCGGTGGTGGAGCGGCGGCGACGGCGCTGCTGTGGTCGCTGGCCGAGCGGGCCGAGCGGTCGCCGGCGATACGCCGTGAACTGCCGGACAGCGTGCTGGTCTTCGAACGGTCGCGGACCACGGGCCCAGGCTCCGTCTACCGCGACGACCTGCTGTCCGCGCGTATCAACCGAGAGGCCGCCGCGATGTCGGTGTCGGCCACCGACCCGGGGCACTTCGCCCGGTGGCGGGCGGGAGAAGGGCCGGGTCCCGGGGCGGCCCTGGACGAGGCGTCCGGGACGTTCCCGGCGCGGAGCACCTTCGGCACGTATCTGGGGACGCAGTTCACCACGGCCGTGCACCGGCTGCGCGCCCTCGGGACCCGGGTGGACGTCGTCCACGACGAGGTCGTCAACCTGCTCGCGGCGCCCGACGAGCCGATCCAGCTGCTGACCCGGGACCGGCAGACGTGGGCCGTCGGCCGGCTCGTGCTGGCCATGGGGGCGCCCCCGCAGCCCGATCTGTACAACCTGGAGGGCACCCCCGGTTACCACCGTGACCCGTTCCCGCTGACCCGGCTGGTCCGGTCCGTGCCCGCCGACGCGTCGGTGGCCGTGCTCGGCACCGGCCTCACCGCCGTAGACATCGCGGTGGCGCTGACCGAGGCGGGCCTGCGCCGTCCCCTGCACCTGCTCTCCCGCACCGGCATGCTGCCCCGGGTGCGCGCCGAGCTGCCCGCGGTCCGGCCGGTCCACTTCACCGCGGAGCACCTGACCCGGCTCGCCGCGGCCCGTGGCGGGCTCGAACTCCACGACCTGGCCGAGCTGTTGCAGCGCGACGCGGAGGGGCTGCCGCCGCTCGCCGACGTACTGGAGCGAGCCCGGCGCTGCGACGATCCGGCCGGGGCCCTGCGGCGCCAACTGGCGGGCGCGGACGCGGACATCGCCGCCTGGCAGCAGGTGCTCGCGGCAACCAACCCGGCCGTCGAGACGGCCTGGCGGCTGCTGAGTCCGGCTGCGCGCCGGCTCCTGCACGAGCGTTACCACCGGCCGTTGATGAACCTGCGCAACCCCATGCCACGGGTCAACGCGCACAAGCTGAGCACCCTCCTGGACAGCGGCGCGCTGCGGGTGAGCGGCGGCCTGCGTCACGTCGGCGCCTACTCGGACGGCACCCACTACGCCGTACTCAGCGAGGGCACACGCGCCGAACCGGACCCGTACATACAGGAGTTCGACGTCGTCATCAGCGCCATCGGACCCGACCCGGGGGTGGACGGACTGCGGGCCATGCCGCTCACCGCGGCCCTGATCAACCAGGGCCTGGCCACCCCGCACCGCTTCGGCGGTGTCACCGTCACCGACGACCACGAGCTCGTCAGCGCCGCCGGCACCCCCGACGCGCGCATCCACGCCCTCGGCAACCTCACGGCCGGCAGCTTCTACTACACCAGCTCCATGGAGATGGTCGCCCGCCAGGCCGAGCGCATGGCCCGGCTGCTGCTGCCCGCGGCCCGTCCGGCCCGCGCCCCCCTGGAGGTGGCGGCGTGAGCCCCGGTGTCCGGACCGTATCGGTCGCGCCGATCGCCGTACTCGTCGCGCTGGTGTGTCTGCCCCAGCTGGCCGTGGGCATGTACGTCCCCGCGCTGCCGCGGATGGCCACCGACCTCGGTTCCACGGAGGCGGCGATCCAGCAGACGCTGGTCGCGTACATGGCCGGGTACGCGCTCAGCATGCTCTGCGCGGGACTGCTCGCCGACCGCTACGGGCGGCGCCCGGTGCTGCTCGGCGGGCTGGCCCTGTTCACCGTGGTCACCTGCGGTTCGCTGGTCGCGGACCAGGTCTGGCAGCTCGACGTGCTGCGCTTTCTGCAGGCGCTGGGCGGGTGCGCGGGCACCGTGGTGGCCCGCCTGATCGTCAAGGACGTCATGGAGCCGCGCCGCCGGGTGGCCGCGCTGACGTACCTCTCCACCGGGCTCGCGATCACGCCGGCCGTGTCGCCGCTGCTCGGCGGGGTGCTCGTGGCGTCGGGTTCGTGGCGCTCGTGTTTCGCGGTGATGCTGGTGGCCGGCGTGCTGATGTTCGCCGCCGTGGCCCGGGCCGTGCCGGAGACCCTGCGGCGCGAGACGGCCGTACCGCTCTCCACGGGCCATGTCCTGCGCGGCTGCCGCGAGATCCTGCGCAACCGCCCGTTCCGGGCCGCCGCCATCACCATCAGCCTCGCCTGGTGCGGCTACTTCGTCTTCACCCTGTTGTCCTCCCTGCTGCTGCAGGGCCGGATGGGCATGGGCCCGATCGGGTTCGCGACGGCGTACGGATGCGTGGTGCTCGGTTACGTGGCCGGCAGCACCGCGGCCCGGCGGGCGGTGGGCCGCTGGACGACCGTACGGACCATGCGGACCGCCGCCGTCTGGGCGGGCTGCGCGGCGGCGGGACTGGTCGCGCTGGCCGCCGCGCTGCCGGCCAGCCCGGTGGCGTTCACGGCCGGGATGGCCGCGGTGATGGTGGGCGTGGGGGCCGTCTTCCCCACCGCACAGGCCAGCTCCCTGGAGGCGGTCGGCGCCCACGCGGGACTCGCCTCGGGCCTGTTCTTCGCCATGCAGATGGCCTCCGGCGCGCTCTACGGCCAACTCGCGTCCCTGGTCCACCACCCCGGCGCCGTACCGTCCGCCCTCCTCATCGCCGCACCCTGCTGGGCCCTGGCCGGCTACGCGCTGCTGTCCCGCGGGGGACCGGCGGCGTCGGGGACGGGCGGGGTGGCCGCCTCCGCCGCGAAGGCGCCCTCGCCGGCACGGCGGCTGCGGGCGGGCGCGTGATCACGCGCCCGCGCCCGGTGGCGCGTCCGGCGCTGCGGCTGTTCCTGTTCCACCACGCGGGCGGCTCCGCCCGGTTCTACGCGGACTGGGCGACGGCGGACTTCCCGGACGACTGGGAGGTCTGCCTGCTCGACGCACCCGGCAGGGGACAGGCGGCCGACGCCCCGCCCGCGCGGACCCTCGGCGAACTCGCCGACTTCTGCCGGGCGGGGCTGCTGCCGTGGCTCGACCGTCCGTACGCCTTCTTCGGCCACAGCATGGGCGCCCTGGCCGCGTACGAGACGGCCCACCGCCTCGCCGAACACGGCGACCCGGGGCCCCGCTGGCTCGGCGTCTCGGCCTGCCCCGCCCCCACCCGGACCGCGGCCGGGCCGGGCGACCGGCATCTGCTCGACGACGACGCCCTGCGCGCCTGGGCCCGCCGGGCCGGCGGAACTCCGCCGGAAATCCTCGAACACCGCACGGTATGGCGGATGTTCGCCGGCCTGCTGCGCAGCGACCTCCACCTGGTCGACACCTGGCGGGCAGCCCCGGGCCCGAACCCACCCCGCCCGCCCCTCCCCACCCCCCTCACCGCCTACGGCGGCACCGACGACCCCACGACGCCCCCCGCCCACCTCACCGCCTGGCACTCCACGACCCACCACTGGCAGGGCCGCCACCTCTTCCCCGGCGGCCATTTCTACCTCCGGCAACACCGTCCCGAGGTGGTACGGGCAGTGATCGAGGCCTGCACGGCGGTGCCGGTGGCCGAGGCGGTCCCGGACGTCCCGGCGGTCCCGCGGCCGGACCGGTCAGGATTCGAGAAGCGCCGGAGACCGGGCCGCAGCTAGCGTGAGTGCCGTGGACGTGAGCAGGTGCGGGCCGGGGTCGGCGCTGGGGCCGGGGGCTTCTTCGGGCGGAGCGAAGGGTGGACCGTACGTGCTGTGCGAGGCTGGGCGGATCGAGCCGGGCGATGCCGACGGAGACCGCGAAGGCGGGCCCGTCCGACAGATGGAGACACGATGAGCAGGGCCACGAGGACGGACACGCAGTCGCCTGCGCCGCATGCCGCCGACACGCAGTCGGCTGAGCCGCTCGTCGCCGACACGCAGTCGCAGTCGTCTGCGCCGCACGTCGCCGATACCCACGACCTGATCCGCGTGCACGGGGCGCGGGAGAACAACCTCAAGGACGTCAGCATCGAGATCCCGAAGCGCCGCCTGACGGTGTTCACCGGCGTCTCCGGCTCGGGCAAGAGCTCGCTGGTGTTCAACACGATCGCCGCCGAGTCGCAGCGGCTGATCAACGAGACCTACAGCGCCTTCGTACAGGGCTTCATGCCCACGCTCGCGCGGCCCGAGGTCGACGTACTCGACGGCGTGACCACCGCGATCACCGTCGACCAGCAGCGGATGGGCGCCGACCCCCGCTCCACGGTCGGCACCGCCACCGACGCCAACGCGATGCTGCGGATCCTGTTCAGCCGGCTCGGCACGCCGCACATCGGCCCGCCCAGCGCGTACTCCTTCAACACCGCCTCGGTCCGGGCGAGCGGCGCGATCACCGTGGAGCGCGGTGCCAAGAAGACGGTGAAGGCGACCTTCAACCGCACCGGCGGCATGTGTACGCGCTGCGAGGGCCGGGGCAGGGTCTCCGACATCGACCTCACCCAGCTCTACGACGACTCCAAGTCGCTCGCCGAGGGCGCGTTCACCATTCCCGGCTGGAAGTCGGACAGCCAGTGGACCGTGCAGGTCTACGCCCAGTCCGGCTTCGTCGACCCGGACAAGCCGATCCGCGAGTACACCAAGAAGGAGTTGCAGGACTTCCTCTACGGGGAGCCGGTCAAGGTCAAGGTGAACGGCGTCAACCTCACCTACGAAGGGCTCATCCCCAAGATCCAGAAGTCGTTCCTGTCCAAGGACAAGGAGGCGCTGCAGCCGCACATCCGGGCGTTCGTGGAGCGGGCGGTCACCTTCACCACCTGCCCCGAGTGCGAGGGCACCCGGCTCAGCGAGGGGGCCCGGTCGTCGAAGATCAAGAAGATCAGCATCGCCGACGCCTGCGCGATGGAGATCCGCGATCTGACCGAATGGGTCCGCGGTCTCGACGAGCAGTCGGTGGCGCCGCTGCTCTCCGCGCTCCAGCAGACCCTCGACTCGTTCGTGGAGATCGGCCTCGGCTACCTCTCGCTCGACCGGCCGGCGGGCACGCTGTCCGGCGGTGAGGCGCAGCGCGTCAAGATGATCCGCCACCTCGGCTCCTCGCTCACCGACGTCACGTACGTCTTCGACGAGCCCACCGCGGGCCTGCACCCCCATGACATCCAGCGGATGAACGGCCTGCTGCTGCGGCTGCGGGACAAGGGCAACACGGTGCTCGTCGTGGAGCACAAGCCGGAGGTCATCGCGATCGCCGACCACGTCGTCGACCTCGGCCCCGGGGCGGGCACGGGAGGCGGCACGGTCTGCTTCGAGGGCACCGTCGAGGGCCTGCGCACCGCCGGCACCGTCACCGGCCGGCATTTCGACGACCGGTCCGCCGTCAAGGAGACGGTACGGAAGCCCACCGGCACCCTGGAGATCCGCGGAGCGACGGCGAACAACCTGCGGGGCGTGGACGTCGACATCCCGCTCGGCGTGCTCGCGGTCGTCACGGGCGTCGCCGGCTCCGGCAAGAGCTCGCTCGTGCACGGTTCGATCCCCGCCGGCGCGGGCGTGGTGTCGGTCGACCAGGGAGCGATCAAGGGCTCCCGGCGCAGCAACCCGGCGACGTACACCGGACTGCTCGACCCGATCCGCAAGGCGTTCGCGAAGACCAACGGTGTGAAGCCGGCCCTGTTCAGCGCCAACTCCGAGGGCGCCTGCCCCACTTGCAACGGCGCCGGGGTCGTCTACACCGACCTGGCGATGATGGCCGGCGTCGCCACGCCCTGCGAGGAGTGCGAGGGGAAGCGGTTCCAGGCAGCGGTCCTCGACTACCACCTCGGCGGCCGCGACATCAGCGAGGTGCTCGCGATGCCGGTGACCGAGGCCGAGGAGTTCTTCGGCTCGGGCGAGGCGCACACGCCGGCCGCGCAGCGCATCCTCGGCCGGCTCGCCGACGTCGGGCTCGGCTACCTCAGCCTCGGCCAGCCGCTCACCACCCTGTCCGGCGGCGAGCGCCAGCGGCTCAAGCTGGCCACGCACATGTCAGAGAAGGGCGGCGTCTACGTCCTCGACGAGCCGACCAACGGCCTGCACCTCGCCGACGTCGAGCAGCTGCTCGCCCTGCTGGACCGGCTCGTCGACTCCGGGAAGTCGGTCATCGTCGTCGAGCACCACCAGGCGGTCATGGCCCACGCCGACTGGATCATCGACCTCGGCCCCGGCGCCGGCCACGACGGCGGCCGCATCGTCTTCGAAGGCACCCCGGCCGACCTCGTCACCGCCCGCTCGACGCTCACGGGGGAGCATTTGGCGGCGTACGTGGGCTGACCGGAGTCCTGGCGGAGGGGGGAGCCGAGGCACACGGCCGGTCGGCGGGAACTCTTGCCGCTGCTTACCCGGTCGGCCCTGCTCGGGACTACAGGACTTCGACCGCCTTGCGGGCGAGCTTCTTGAGGACGGCGTCGTCCAGACCGGCTTCGATGCCCTGGAACGTGATGACGGCGTCCCCCTTGCGGATCAGGTAGATGCCGCTGTCCCCGCCGACGCCCTGGGTGCCGGCGCCGAACTCGTCGGTCAGTTTGCCGCGGTTGCGGCTTTCGACGTTCTTCCACTCCGACGTGGACTCGGGCGGACCGATGCGGCCGACGGACACAAACCTCTGCCGGCCGCTCTCCGTCGGCAAGTGGTAGGTGCAGATGGTGGGATCAGGCTTGCTGACGGCTTCCGGCGAGTTCACGTCGAGCATGAGATCGTCTGCCTTGACCGGCTTGCCGACGATCTTCTCGACGTCGCTTGCCGTCAGCTTGGCGCAGACCTCGCCGTCGGCAAAAGATGTGCCGTCGGTCTCTGAAGGCGAAGCCGGGGCTGTCGACTTGGGCGGTGCCGTGCTCGGCGCGGACTCTGTGGACGTGTTGGTGTTCTGCTTGCTGCCGGAAGGCGAGCCGGAGCCACTGCCGCAGGCAGCTGCCAGAAGGGCCAGCGCGACGGTTGCCACGCTGGTTGTTGCCTTGCGCAGTGATCGCATGGATCACTCCATTCCTCAGGCAGAGGCTGTCTCGTAACCGTCGAGCGGAGCCGGGCGCGAGGTTCGAGACTCTGTGGCTGCTGTGCGGATGCTGTCGATACTGTCAGGGGTTGGGCCGGCCGCACCGGCGGTTGCCACATCCGGAGGGCGGTACGTTGCGCGGGGTCCCGTCCTCGGCGACGTAGGCCAGGCGGGTCACGTCAACGGGCCGGCATCTCCTGGCCGATCGGGCGGTTCAGAACCTGATGACCTCGTTCGGCTGCATGGTTCGGTTCCTCCTGTTCAGCGCAGTTGCTCGGCCAGCCCGAAGATGATGCCCTCCGGGCCGCGGACGTAGCAGAGCAGATAGCTGTCCTCGAACCGGGCGATCTCGCCGACCAGTTCGGCGCCGTGAGGGCGCAGGCGGGCAACGGTGTCCTCGATGTCGTCGACGGCGAACATGACGCGGTGCGTGCCCAGGATGTTGTGCGGCCGGTTGCGCGGCCCGTCGCTGATCGCCGCGGGGCTGCGGTACTTCGCCAGCTCGAGCCGGCTGTGACCGTCCGGGGTCCGGACCATCGCGATGTCACAGTGGACGCCGTCGAGTCCGGTGCACTGGTCGGCGACGAGGCCCTCGACCGCCGCCCTGCCCTCCAGCTCCATACCGAGTTCCACGAAGAACGCGATGGCGGCATCCATGTCCTCGACGACGATGCCGACGTTGTCCATCCGCTGAATCGCCATGCCGGTTTCTCCTTCTTCCTCGTACGGCCGGTGGTGGCCGCTGATGTCCCTGGGACGGATCCGGTGGCACGTTCTCGACATCCCAGACCGCCGAACTCCGAAAGATTCTGGCTCGCGCCTCCGATCAATTCACGGTGCCGGGTCACCCTCGGCGGGGGAGTTCCTCGTGCCGCTCGCCCTCGCCGCACCCGTCCGGGCCCCGCCGCGCGGCGCCGGCGCGAGCTGGGGGCGGCGCTGACCCCCGGCGGGCCCGAGCATCCGTGGACGGGAATGCAGATCGGCGCCGGAGGCTCTGGCCAGGGCGCCGCGGGGGTCAGGAGCCCGTTGCCGCCGGCCGCACGCCGAGGACGTCGAGCATCGCCCGGGTGGCCGGGCTGGGGTTGAACCGGCTCCACGCCAGGTACTCGACGCGATGCGGCCCGTCGACCACGGGGACCAACGCCAGCCCGGGATCGCCGGCGGCCAGCGGCCGGATGAAGGCCGACGGCAGCAGCGCGACACCGAGCCCGCGCGCGATCAGCCGGGTGATCAGCTCGACGACACCGGCCTCGTACGCGACGTCGCGGACGAGGCCCACGGCGGCGAACGCCTGATCGGACTGGGCCCGGGCAGGCGTCCCGTCCACGAAGTCCACGAAGGTCTCGTCGGCGATCTCCGGCAACGTGACCCGGGAAGCGCCCGCCAGCCGATGCCCGGCCGGCACCACCAGTACGTGCTCGTCGTGGTCGAGAACGATGGTCTCCACCCCGGACGGCCGTCCGCCCTCCGGCAGGCCGAGGAAGGCGATGTCCAGGTCGCCGTTCCGGATCGCCGCCACCAGGTCGTCGCTGCGTCCGGAACGGAGAGCGACCCGGACGTCCGGGTGCTGAGCCCGGTACCGCTGCAACAACTCCGGTACGTCGACGGCAGCCGTGGTCACGATCACGCCGACGGCGAGCCGACCACGTACCACGCCCGTCGCGGCGGCGGCGTCGGCGACCGCGCGGTCGGCGGCGGCCAGGCACTCGCGCGCACCGACCAGAAACGCCGCTCCGGCACTGGTCAGCTCGACGCGGCGGCTGGATCGGGCGAACAGCTTGACCCCGAGCTCCCGTTCCAGCCCGGCGATGCGGTGACTCAGCGACGACTGCACCACGGAGCAACGCTCCGCGGCACGAGTGAAGTTGCGGGTTTCGGCGACGGCGACGACGTATCGCATCTGCTGGAGATCCACCCAGTCATCGTTCTGGTTCATGGCTGGCATGACAAGCATGCGTTGGAATCATGATGCGTTACGCCGAGACTTCCCCCCATGCCTACCTCGACCAAGCGGTCACCGGGTCCGCCGCGAACCGCGCACACGCGCCGGGCGACAACCGTCGCGCTGACCGCACTCGCTCCCGCGGCCTGGGGCACCACGTACGCCGTGACCACGGAACTGCTACCGCCCGGGCATCCGCTGTTCGCCGGGCTGGTGCGCGCCCTGCCCGCCGGACTGATCGCGCTGGCGCTCGCCCCGGTGCTCCCGCGCGGGAACTGGTGGTGGAAGGCCGCCGTCCTCGGCGCGCTCAACATCGGCGCCCTGTTCCCCCTGCTGTTCGTGGCCGCCGAACGACTCCCCGGCGGCGTCGCCGCCACCCTGAGCGCCACCCAGCCGCTGATGGTCGCCGGGTTGGCCGTCGCGGTGGTCCACGACCGGCCGACGGTCTGGCGACTGGCCTGGGGTGTGGTCGGCGTGGTCGGCGTCGGACTCGTCGTGCTCGGACCGCAGGCCCGGTTGGACGGCGTCGGAGTGCTCGCCGGTCTCGGCGGTACGGCGGGCATGGCCGGCGGGATCGTCCTCACCAAGCGCTGGGGCCGTCCCGCGGGGGTCGGCCCACTGACCCTGGCCGGCTGGCAACTGGCCGCCGGCGGGCTGCTGTTGCTCCCGCTCACCATCGCGATCGAGGGGTCGCCACCGCGGATCGACGCCGGAGCTGTCGTCGGCTTCGTGTGGCTCGGCAGCGTGGGCGGGCTGATCGCCTCCACGCTGTGGTTCCGCGGGATCGGCAGGCTGCCGGTCGGCGCGTCCGCACCCCTGGTGCTGCTGTCGCCGTTGGTCGCGACCGTCGTCGGCATCGTGCTGGGCGAGTCACTGAGCCTGCTGCAGACCCTTGGCTTCGTCCTCGCTCTGGCCGCGTTGCTCGCCGCGCAGCTCCATGCGCCGAGGGTGTTCGGCCGCGGGGCGGCGCGCGGCGGGCCATCGGAGGCCCAGATGCGCGAGGTCCCACTGGGCGAAGACCGGATCGCGGGAGGGCGGAGCCGATGAAGACAGCCCCGATGACGACAGGCCCGATGACGACAGGCGTGACGGGGGCAGCTGCGACCGGGACGGATCCGATGAAGACGACGGCTACAGCTACAACGCGGGCGGGTTCGATGAAGACAGCTGCAACGAGGGCCGGTTCGATGGAGACAGCAGTCGGTCCGAGTGCGGGCAGGACGATCGCGGTGCTGGGCGCCGGCGGGATGGTCGGCAGCCGGGTGATCGCCGAGGCCGGTGCGCGCGGACACGAGGTGCTCGCCCTGTCCCGGAAGCCGGCGAGCGAGGACCCGAAGGTGAGACTGATCGCGGTCGACGCGAACGACTCGGGCGCCGTACGCGAGGCACTTGCCGGCTCCGCCTCGTACGCCGCCGCGGACGCCGTCGTACTGGCCGTGCGGACCAACCCGGTCGACCAGGAGTTCTTGACCGGCGCCACTCGTACGGTGCTGGACATCGCCGCACAGCTGGGGATACGTGTCCTCGTGGTCGGCGGCGCCGGGGCGTTGCGCAGCCCGTGTGACCAGGAGCTGCTGGTCGCCGACAACCCCGAGTACGTGCCCGCCGAGTTCAAGACCGTCGCCGCCGCCGGGGTTGCCCAACTGCGCACCTGCCAGGCCCATCCCGACGCCGACTGGGTCTACCTGAGCCCCCCGGCCCTCCTCGAGCCCGGCGAACGGACCGGCGACTACCGGCGCGGCACCGACACCCTGCTCACCGACGCCGCCGGCCACTCCCGGATCAGCGCCGAGGACCTGGCCGTAGCCGTGGTCGACGAACTCGAGAACCCGGGCCGCGAACGGCACATCACGGTCGCCGCGGTCGCCCACGAGGACGAACGCCCGCCGGTTTGAGTCGGCGCACCACCGTCCTGACCCTGCACGGGAGCACTGGCCGGGATCCAGCACGGGAGCACCGGCCGGGATCCAGTACGAGAGCACCGGCGGGGTCCCGTACGAGAGCACCGGCGGGGTCCCGTACGCGAGCACCGGCCGGGGCATTGGTCACGGAATGGCCACCTCTCTGACATGCCCCACACATGTGGTCTTGCGGGGCACTACGGTCACTCCACCCGAAACGCCTTGGGGGACGAGATGACCAACCCGTACACCGGCCCGATACCTCCGGCGCCACCGCGCCCGCCCGACGCCCGGCCGCTCCGCAAGCGCGTACTCGTATGGGTCGGAGGCGCGGCGCTGTTCATCGCGGGCGGGGTCATCGGTTCCGCCGCGGACGACGGGCAACAGCCCGTCGAGGCCAAGGTCAAGCCCGCGACGACCATCACGGCGACGGTCGAAAGCGCGCCCGAGCCGGGCCCGACCGTCACCGAGACCGTCAAGGCCAAGACGAAGCCCGTCCCGACGGTCACCGTCACTAAGACCGCCACCGCCAAGGCCGCCGACACCCGAAGCGGCAGTGGCGGCGGGAGCGACAGCACCGGCACGTGCACGATCGTCTCGAACGCGGGCAACTGCTACTCGGCGGGCCAGTTCTGCCGGAACAGCGACCACGGGGCCATCACCACCACCGACAGCGGTACGAAGATCAAGTGCGCGTACAGCTCGAACGCGTGGCGTTGGACGTACGTCTGACGCTGATGCGCCGGGCCGCCCCCTCGGTGCCACGGCCCGGATGCGCGCCTCGCGGTCGATCCCGCACCCGTGCACACGGGGTTTCGGGCGGCGGAAGGATCAGAGGGCGGGAACGCCCTCGGCCGGGTTCGCCAGCTCGACCACGTCGCGCCGGGTGTACATGTCCCAGTACTCCGCAGCGAGGTCGTCGGGGTCGACGACCGGGATTTCGGTACCCTCCGGCACATCGAAGGGCATGTCGCCGGCGGCGATGGCCCGGTGGCCGTCGCTCCGCGCGATCACGGCGCCGATGGTCAGGGTTCCCAGGAACCCCCTCCAGGGCCGGCCCTGCGTTCGCGGCCTGCTGCTGACGGCGAAGGCCTGCGTGTGTGGTGGGGTTGTTGAAACAACAGCGTGGTGAACCTTTGGCCAACGCCGTACGCTCCCCCTGATCAATCAGAGATTTCGTGGGGGGACATACATGCGCACAGCCATGCGGACTGCCCTGCTCGGCACCAGCGTCGTGCTGGTCGCCACAGCAATCGGGGCCACCGCCGCCCAGGCGGAAGACGGCGGCTCGGGCAACATCACGATCGACAAGGTCGTCGTCAACGGCGGCAAGCCGGTCGTGGTCGGTACCACCAAGGCGGTGTCCGCCAAGGTTGCCGTGACCGCGTCGGACGATTCGGGCATCGCCGAGACCACGTACATCAGCGCGTTCGGCCCGACGCCGAACTTCGCGCAGATCTGGTACGACGACGGCGAGATCACGTGCGTCAAGGCGAGCGCCACCACGTCGACGTGCACGGGCACGCTGACCTTCGACCCGGAGGCGTCGACCGGCTTCGTCGACAACAGCGCCGCGGCCACCTGGGACCTCGGCACGCTGGTCTCCGCCAATGACTCCGACTACATCCACCGGGACGCGGCCACCACGTTCAAGGTGCAGCGCTACTCGAAGCTGACGGTCAACGCCGCGCCGGAGCCGGTGAAGAAGGGCAAGACCATCACGGTCACCGGCAAGCTCTCCCGGGCCAGTTGGGACGACAACAAGTACCACGGCTACACGAACCAGTCGGTGAAGCTGCAGTTCCGCAAGAAGGGCAGCAGCACCTACACCACGCTGAAGACGATCAAGTCCAACTCGGCGGGCAACCTCAAGACGACCGTCACCGCCTCCACCGACGGCTACTTCCGCTACAGCTTCGCGGGCACGTCGACGACTCCGGCGGTCAACGCGGCCGGCGACCTCGTCGACGTCCAGTAGCCACGTACTGAGGGCGTATCTGAGACCTGCCGCTGACGCGCAAGACCACCGATCCGGCCACAGGCGGCCGTCACACCAAGCCTGTTGAGTCTCAGCGAATGCCCAGTAGGGGCGCCGTCCGCACCGGGATGGCGCCCCTGCTCGTATGCCGGTGAGCCCCGGAACCTGTGGCCTCAGGCCTGTCGGTGTCGAGTCTCCGCTTCCTCTGCGCCACAGCTCAGATGGCGTCGACCTGCCAGGCGATCACGCCGGTCGCACCCGTGGTTCCGTCACCGTTGATGCGGACTGGCCTGTGCCCCGTGATCCGCTGGTGGACCAGCGACTGATCGCACGCGACCGTGGCCTTCTGGCCCGTGCACCTGCCGGTCTGTACAGCAGCAAGGATCGCCTGAGCCTGCTCGGTAACCTTCTTCTCGGACGGGCCAGTTGTCGTCGCCGAGACGCTTGGCGCAGGGGATTTCGACACCGCCGCAGCCGTTGCCGGTGGCGGTTCGGTACCTCTTCCAGCTCGTCTTGTAGCCCCAGGAGCCGTACTGCATGTGACCGTACTTCTTCCCGGGTACGTTCTGGCTGTAGGTGTGACCAGGGAAAACGGACACGCTGTCGGCGACCTTGACGGAGATCGTGGTCTTGGCCTTCGCGAGGATCGCCCCGGCTGAGAACGCGACGCTGCCCGAGACCTCGAAGGTGATGGTGCCGCTCTTGGCCGCGGACACCGTCGTGGTCCCACCTTTCCGGTGGACCGCCCCGTGGCGATCGAGCACTCGGACAGTATGCGTAGGTCATGCACGTGACAATCGAATGATCCACTCCCTGAGGTGAACTCGAGGAAGGCTCACCGCCCCCCGCCCAGGAGCGGAGTGGAACGGCCGCGAACGGGGCTGGTCTGCCGGCTTCACGCCGTCGCGCCGAACCCGGCTGAACGCGGCCGAACACGGCCTTGGGAATCAAGATGGCTGCTGGATGCGCTGCTGGATGCGCGGCGGCGTGCGGCCGTGCGGTCGCCCCGCCGGAAGCGCTCCGTGTGGGACCCTGCAGGGCATCGGGCCCCGCCCCGGCCCGTACGGAACCTTCCTGCGGCGCACCCCAACCCGCCCGCGGCAGCGGACGAGGACGCGGAGAAGGACACCGGATGAGCGCACGTTTCGAGGAGATCGACTGGCGGCCGACCCCCATGGGTGAGATCAGCCTGCGGCGTCGGCGGGACCCGGCGTCGGGGGAGGACGTGTACGAGGTGAAGCTCGATGACGAGTACCTGATGTCCAGTCTCTTCACCGCGGGCGAAGTCGAGTTGGCCCGGCTCGGCCTGGCGGCACTGCCCGACGGCCCGCTCGATGTCGTCGTGGGCGGCCTCGGCCTCGGTTACACGGCCCGGACGGCGCTGGACGATCCGCGGGTGCGCTCGCTGATCGTCGTCGACGCCCTGGCCGAGGTGATCGACTGGCACCGGCGCGGGCTCGTACCGCTGGGCGCGGGACTGGCGTCGGACCCCCGGTGCCGGCTGGTGCGCGGGGACTTCTTCGCGATGGCCGCGGGGAGCGCGGCGGCGGGCGGACCGGTGCCTGCGGACGGCTCGGCGGCGGGCGGACCGGTGTCTGCCGAAGGTGCGGCGGCGGGCGGACCGGTGCCTGCGGACGGCCCGGCGGCGGGCGAACCGGTGTCTGCCGACGGTACGACGGCGGGTGGGGAGGTAGGCGGACCGGTGTCTGCGGAGGGTACGGCCCGCGGCGCCGGTGCCGCCCCGCGCGGGCTGGATCCCGAGACTCCCGGCCGCCGTTTCCACGCGATCCTGCTGGACGTCGACCACTCACCGCGCCATGTGCTGCACCCCGGCCATGCCGCGCTCTACCGCCACGCCGGTCTGACCGCTCTGGCCGAACTGCTGCATCCCGGGGGCGTGTTCGCGCTGTGGTCGAACGACCCGCCGGACGAGGAGTTCGGCGCGGTACTCGCGGGGGTCTTCACGGAGACCGCTGCGCACGTGGTCGATTTCGACAATCCGCTCCAGGGCGGGACCGCGGCCAACACTGTCTACGTCGCCCGCAGGCACGGCGGCTGAGGACGCCTGGGCAGGGCAGCGGCCGCCAACGCGTCTCCGTACCCCCCGCTCCAACCCGCGGAACGCCGGCTTGTCCGGCGGGCCGGCTCCCGCCGCCGCAACGGCGTCAGGCGACCTGGCGGCCGCCCACTCGCCCCACCGGCGTCAGGTGATCTGGCCCGCCGCCCACTCGGCCCACTCGCGGCGCATGGCGTTGAACCGCAGGCCGTACTCCAAGGAGATCCGGCCGTAGACCGAAAGGCTGCCGGCATCCCAGTCGACGGACTCCTCCAGCCGACGCAGACTCTGGTACCCCTCGTCGGACAGCTCGACGAGCTCGGTGAGGTAGCCGCGTGCCTGCTCGGGCGTCAGCACTCCGAGGAAGAACACCCGCAGAAGAATGTCGCTACGGGTGTTCCGCTGCGGCGTGGTCTCGGTCAGCCAGTGCCGCAGTTCGGCCAGCCCTTCGTCGGTGAGGGCGTACTCCTTGCGGCCCCGCGGACCCTCGGCCGTCACCTTGATCAGCCCGGTGCCCGCCAGCTTGGTCAGCTCGGTGTAGATCTGGCTCTGGGTCGCCGGCCAGGCGGTGGCCAGCGACGTCTCGAACAGTTTCAGCAGGTCGTAGCCGCTGGCGGGACGCTCGGAGAGGAGCCCGAGCAGCGCGTGTCGAAGACTCATGCTCCGCAGTCTACATTCCACTATTGACATGTCGAGAGTGGACCTTCTAGTTTTTACATGTCGGAACTGGAACGCTGAAGCGGAGACCTGCAATGTCCTACCTGCGCACCTTCCTCCCCTGGATCGTCTTCGCTGTGCTGCCCTCGGGGAGCTGGCAGTGGGCGGCGCTGGCCGCCCTGGTGGTCGCAGTGGCCGTGATCGTCCAGCAGATACGGGCAGGTGTCGGACTCGACGCGCTGATCATCGAGGTCGGCTCCGCGGTCTTCTTCGCCGTACTGGCCGTCATCGCCTTCGCCAACCCGGACTCGGGCGTGCACGACTATTCGGCGGCGCTGTCGGCGGGCACGCTGGCGGTCATCGCCGGGGTCTCACTGGCCATCGGCAAGCCGTTCACGCTGGGCATCGCCAAGGGCTCCACCCCCCGCGAGGTCTGGGGGCTCAAGCCGTTCATCCAGACCAACGTCATCATCACCGCTGTCTGGACCGCGGCCTTCGCCCTGACCGCTGTCGTGCTCGCCCTCGTGGCGCACGCCGGAAACGCCCACTCGACCACCGCCACGGTCATCCAGATCGCCGGCTTCGCCGTCCCGATGATTTTCACCGTCCGCTACGTCGCCCACGTCCAGGCCAAGGCCGGTGTCCGATGACCTCCGCGCGACAGGCCCAGCCTCACCCGGCGGGCAGCTGCGCCCCGGTAGCCGAAGAACCCGCCACGTACGACCCGTCGGTCACCGATCATCGTGTGCCGGGTCGGCAGCGGTAGCCAGGAGACCTGTTCGGACGGGCTCGCGGTGAACAGGATCAGGAGCAGGGCGCCCGCTACGGCCGCCGCCGACGTCGCCGTCCAGCGGGCCCGCACCTCGCGCGGGACCCGCGTCCGGATCAGGGGCGCCGCGTGCGCGGGCAGGATCATAAGCGCCGGCCAGTTCAGCAGCCCGCACAGCAGGATCGCGTCGGCGTAGGCAGCCCACCGTGCTCTTCTGCCACGGCCCTTGAGTACCGTTTCGAGTACGGTCACCGGCAGCGGCGTCGAGGTCACGGCTACGGCCATTACCAGTGCGTACGGGCGCCCCCGGGCCTGCCGACCGGCCGGCAGACGGTCGGGGGTGGGCGGTTCGGCTCCTTCGGAGGCCGAACCGCCCGTACCCTTCGTTGATGTCCACGGCGTTACATAGCGGGCGCCGAACACTGGAGGCAACACCTCGTGCTTATTGCTCAGCGTCCATCTCTGACCGAAGAGGTCGTCGACGAGTTCCGTTCCCGGTTCGTGATCGAGCCGCTGGAGCCGGGCTTCGGTTACACCCTCGGCAACTCCCTGCGTCGTACTCTCCTCTCCTCGATCCCTGGTGCGGCTGTCACCAGCATCCGGATCGACGGCGTTCTGCACGAGTTCACCACCGTGCCGGGCGTCAAGGAGGACGTCACCGACCTGATCCTCAACATCAAGCAGCTGGTCGTCTCCTCGGAGCACGACGAGCCGGTCGTGATGTACCTGCGCAAGCAGGGCCCGGGTCTGGTCACCGCCGCCGACATCGCGCCCCCGGCCGGTGTCGAGGTGCACAACCCCGACCTCGTCCTCGCCACGCTCAACGGCAAGGGCAAGCTGGAGATGGAGCTGACCGTCGAGCGCGGTCGCGGCTACGTCTCCGCCGTGCAGAACAAGCAGGTGGGCCAGGAGATCGGGCGCATCCCGGTCGACTCGATCTACTCGCCGGTGCTGAAGGTCACGTACAAGGTAGAGGCGACCCGTGTCGAGCAGCGCACCGACTTCGACAAGCTGATCGTCGACGTCGAGACGAAGCAGGCCATGCGTCCGCGTGACGCCATGGCGTCGGCCGGTAAGACCCTGGTCGAGCTGTTCGGTCTGGCGCGCGAGCTCAACATCGACGCCGAGGGCATCGACATGGGCCCGTCCCCCACGGACGCCGCCCTCGCCGCTGACATGGCGCTGCCGATCGAGGAGCTCGAACTCACCGTCCGCTCCTACAACTGCCTCAAGCGCGAGGGCGTCCACTCGGTGGGTGAGCTCCTGGCGCGCTCCGAGGCCGACCTGCTGGACATCCGTAACTTCGGTGCGAAGTCCATCGACGAGGTCAAGGCGAAGCTGGCCGGCCTGGGTCTGGGCCTCAAGGACAGCCCGCCCGGATTCGACCCGACCGCCGCTGCCCTCGGCGCGGACGACGACGTGGACGCGGGTTTCGTGGAGACCGAGCAGTACTGAACACTGCGCCGGGTCGCGGAGGAGCCGGGAAGTCAGAGGGGTCGGCGATGAGCAAGCCGCCCGCCCCCGGCTCCCCGAGCGCTCAACGGCAGAGACACAGAGGCCCGAGCTCGATCAAGATGGCGAAGGCATCCGCCATCTCTGGGTGGCCTTGCCTTCTGTCCCCCTGATTGGGCCCGCCTCGAATGCCGCCTGGGATCTCGTCTCCCGTTTGTCCCCGTCTGCCCACAAGGGCATGAAGCAGCCCCCTCGGAGATCACTCCGAGGGGGCTGCTTCATGCTCTGACGCAGTCAGAAGGCGTGCCCCAGGCAGGATTCGAACCTGCTACACCCGCTTTCGGAGAGAGGGTGGGTGCCTTGCTGTCGGCCTGCGCCTTCGCCGGCCGGGCCGGCGAGCCCGAGTGCGCCCGCCGAAGTGCGTGGCGTCGACGGCTTGTTGGCGAGAGACGGCGCCCGAGGACAGGACGATGTCCCCTGCTTGGAAGCTGCGATCATTTACTTGGGAGCTGCGATCACTTGCGGCTGGTTCGGGCGTTGACCTGGGCGAAAAGCCGGATCGCGGTCCGGTCGGCCGCCCTTACCGTGATTCCCCGCTGTTCTCCGCCTGAGCCGGTGCGGTTGTGGTGCGGTCCTGCTGGTGTGCGGCGCGTGCCGGCGTAAGCGGAGCAGGCGTCGAGTCGTTCTTGCCGGAGCTTGTCACGGCGGGCGAACTGGTTGCTTCTGTCGGTGGTGCGGTGCTGAAACGCCGGCGTGAGGCCCGAGCCGAGCACGCTCCGAGCACGTTCCGAGGACCGCCATGGCACTGGCGATGACGGTCTCCACGGTGGGGTGCCGGCTGTGTGCCCGGGCTTTCACTCGCGTTCAGGTGCGACCGGCCGCCGGTGCCGGGACGGCTTCGGGTCGCGCCTGAACGGCCGTGAACGGGACCGAACGAGACGGGAACTGAAACGGCCGCACCTTCCACCGCAGCACCGCAGCCGGCCGGCGGGTGGCTGCCCAAACCACCGCTAGGCAGCCTTGGACGGCTCCGCACGCGTGCCCGGGGCGGGCTCCTCCGCGTCCTCGAACCCGAAGGCCTCGTCCTCTCCGAAGTCCGGGGCCTGGAAGGGTGTTGTCGTCGGAGGCGGCGATACCGCGGTGGAACGGCGGGGCAGCCCTTCCGGGGCGGAGAACAGCGACGTCGGGTCGATGAGAGGTCTGCCTTTCGTTACAGCTACCTGATGGGGTTGTGCCCGCTGTGACCGGGCACAACGGTCCTAGAGCTTGGTCATCTTGCTGTACGGGCTCAAGACCCGCATCTGAACCGAGCCGAAATCCACGAGTGCCGCGATTCCGTCCTCGATGCTCACAACCCGGCCGAGGCCGTACACGTCATGTGTGACCTGCTCGCCCAAGGCGAAGCGCTTGGAAGCCGGTGTGACGGGGGCTTTGAAGGGGCTGGTAGGCAGATGACGCTTCGGTGCCGCAGGCTTTGTCATAGCTCAGTATGAGCCTACGTGTAACCCGCTCGGTGTGGTCGTCGGCACAGATCCGAATGATAACAACCGCATCACGCTCCTGACCTGGTGTTTCTCAACCGGTGCGGTCCCTGCAACTGTCACGGTTGTGCCAAGAACCTCAGTCAAGGACAGTCAGCCACGAGCACGCCGATCGATCCGACGCGCGTACGCCCCGGTGTCCCCACCCACTACCGGCCGGTGCCGTCGACCAGGACAAGCCGCGACAGCCGTCCGTCCTGGACCATCGCTGACCGTCTCGGTGCCATGATCCGCAACGCTGGCGGAGACGCCTCCGACTGTGACGGCGACGACTGAATCCGACGTAGTGGCACACGAGTGGCACGGCGCCAGAAACGCCAAAGGGCCAGCCTGGGAGGAAACCTCTCCTGAGCCGGCCCTTCTGTCTGTGCCCCGGGCAGGATCCGAACCTGCGACACCCGCTTTTCAGGAGTTCGGTCCGAGCGCGGCCCGGCAGGGTCCTTGTCCGATCGGGGCGTACGTGCCGGGTCGGGCGGATCCAGCAGGAGATCTGCGATGCGGGGGCCAGTGCTGATGCGCTGGCGGCTGTGGTGAACCGGGTCCTGGAATTGCGGGCTCAGGTCGGTGACTTGACGGTACGGCCGCGGCAGCCGGATGCGGCGGGCAGGGAGTTCGCGGACCGCGTACTGCCGGAGGCGGCGAAGCGTCTGACCGGCGGGGAGAGCGTCGAGGAGCCGGCGGCCGACCTCGCCGCCCAGGTTAAAGATCAAGTTAGGCGGTGAAAAGGGCGTTGCGTTTCGTACCGGCCGTTCCGATGATTGCCGAAGGAGCGGTCCGGATGAACGCTCCGTCGAAGCCATTCTCTGAGAAGAACACGCCCCACGCGGGCAGGACGCTCTCTAGGTGACCGCTGTCGGGATGGGCGACAGGCTCGGGAGTGGGCTCGACGCGGTGTTGGATGATGAACGGCCCGCCGACCGACTGCCGCAGTAGGTCTGTCCAAGCGCGTTCTTCGGTTTCCCAGCCTGCTACAACGCCTCGGCCCCCTTGCCCCGCGTTCGGCTTTAGGACCAGTTCCCTCCGGTGCGCTACCGCGAAGCGCATGAGATCGACGCGTTCGTCCTCGAACTCGCTTGCGCCTTCGCGCAGGAGACGGGTCCAGGGGACCATGCGGTCGATCAATTCTCGCTCAGTGCGGGAGAAGGCGTTCCGGTAACGCTGGTCGGACAGGAGGGCTATAGCAGCTTTATTTTGGGAGAGGTGGCTTGTGGGCGCCGTGTGCAGGACAAGGCCGCCCTCCTCAGATACCTGGCAGACCATCTCGTACGTTGCCTGGGCAACTGCGTCGCCGACGAGTTGGTCCACCATGAAGTAGCGCAGCATGAGATCGATCGGCCTCCCGTCAAGGTACACCCGGCCGTTCTTACGCTCCAGCTGGCTTAGTTCGCCGAAGGCCAGATCCACCCCGTACTGCTTCAGCGACGCTTGGATGGAACGGAAGGTGTTCTCCCAGGTCGAGATTGTGCCGTCCGCCTCCACAGCGGCGATGAAGGGTTCTCGGCCTTCCGATACTGCAGAGGCGGCGTGGCGCAGCAGATCTGCTCTGGAGGCCATGGTGTCCGTGAAACTGAGACCGAACTCCTCCGCGAATCCGGCGAACGGGTCCGAGTTCATGAGGGCGTGCTGCACTTGCGATATGTCCGCACCACCCAGTCCGGTGTTGACGTTGAATTCCAGTAGCTTGAACTGCGGTCCCACTCGGTATAGGTCTGCGCGCCCGGAGGTGGGGGGCGTCGCGTGGGGCAGGCGGCCGACCAGGGCTGTGCGCTCCTCATCCAATCCGATGGCCGAACAGTAGGCGTTGAGGTTCGCATCGAACAGTCGGCTGGGGAGCGATACGACGATGTCGAACAGCTCTCTAAGGTCGATCCCCAGGGTTTCCATGGCGTTCCGGTCGGCGAAGAAGGGCCGGGGTGTCATGTCGTACGCGGTACGGATGAAAGAGGGTATCGAAGCGGTCGACATCACCCTCCGGAATCGCACGTCGTTCTGACAGCGTCTGTTGAACTCGTCTGTCACTCGATCTGCTGACCTGCGTTCTACCGCCATGCTCACTCTCCGTCGTCAGATTCTTTGTGGCGCAAGCTTCGTTTGTGGCCTGTACAGCCGATCTGTCGCTCTGGCGTGATGGAGGCGGTGATTTTGTTCTTGACCTCGGTGAGCCGGTCGACGAACTCGTGTGCGTTCGCGCCGTGAACGGCGGTGATTGCGAGTGCGTGTTGTCCAGGAACGCCTCTATATGGGCTGCGCCGCTGAACCAGGGTATGCAGCTGAGGACATGGCGGTTGAACGCGAGGAGTACTTCACGGTCCGGACTTTCGTCCTGTCGCGCCGGGCACCGGCAAAGCGAGCGCCGTTGCCGGGGAGCACGAGTTCCTCGGCGAGGATGTCCGCCCTGTCCACGGCGACGCTGGAGGGCGTGGTGTAAACGGAGACGACAGCCATCGTGCCTTCTCGATCAGTTCGGTGTCGAATATTCCGTCGACGACGCAGAACCCGTTCTCACGGTAGAAATCTACCTGACTATCACTGAGGATGCCGGCCACCGAGTAAACCTTTCCTCGTCGCGCCCTTGCGGATAACGAAGATCCTTGCGGTTCAATTCCTACACGTCACGGCCACGTGCCGCAAGGCATTCAATGCCGGCCGGAGAGGCGGTTACGCCATGGGATACGCACTTTTCTGCCGGGCTTCTGCCGCTGATGCATTTCTTCGCCAAGGGATTGTGCGGATTCAAAGTGTTGCTTCCCCGCAAGCCCTTAGAGGCCCAACGGCTCTGCCTGATCCCGGCCCCGGCCTCCCCCGGACCAGCCGGCCTGACCGCTCCTGCGGCGCACCGGAATTCAATCGGGTCGACGGCAGCTCGCCCCCGGTCCCGGAGTCCATGAGGAGGATCGCGCCCGACGTCGGTCAGCAACGCCGGCAGCTCAAACCGGAGTCCGTGCGTCCCCCTCGGCCACCAGCCTCGGGGCCGTTGCCGCCATGGGCGACTCGGCGGGATCGGGGGCGATCTCAAGCCTGACCGCCGCCCGTGCGGCGGCGATGGTGCGCAGCACCGTCGCCCGGTCCGGGCCGTGGACCGAGGCGCTGACCGGGATGCACATGTTGTGGTCAGTGACCGGTACGGGATCGCCGGGCTCGAACCCGACGAGTACGTCGGCGACGCCGGGCAGCGCCCGCAGCTCGTCCAGCCCGTGCACGGCCAGCAGCGTGCCGGGGGCGTCGTCGTTGCGGACAACGACGGAGCCCAGCACGGCGCGGAATCCGTGATCCCCGTCGACCACGTTCGGACGGCGGCCGAGGTAGCACTCCACGGCCTCGTGGAAGGGTCGCAGATCGGAATGTCTGGACCACATCGGCACCGCGGGTCCGCCGGAGAAGCGGGCGGCAAGCTCGATCAGGTACACGTCGTCGCTGTCGGCGTCGCACTTGACCTCGATGTGGCCCGGCCCCACGCGGAGACCGAACGCGTCGAGCACCTGCCGGCAGAACCGCTCCACCGGACCGTGGTCCGGGTGACTGTCGTCAATCTGGACGATGTCCCACAGCGGGAAGTCGTAGTCCCGGTCGTCGGGCCGGCGGTACTCCCAGATGTCGATCAGCCTGTGCTCGCCGCCCGCGCTGCAGAAATTGACTGCGTACTCCCGGCCACGCACATACCGCTCCACCATCCATTCGGTGACCGGCGCGCCGAACAGGTCCGTCCACGTCCGGTCCAGCTTGGCCAGGTCCGCCTCGCCGCTGAGGACCAGGACGCCTGCCGACCCGGTTCCCATCGTCTGCTTCACGATGACGGGGAAGCCGATGTCCCGCGCAGCTTCCGCCGCCTCGCCGAGGGAACCGACCAGCCGGTACTCGGGGACGCGCACCCCCGCGTCGGTGGCCCTCGCCCGCATCGCCGCCTTGTTCCGCCTCGCCCATCCCAGACCCGGCTCGTTCCCCGGCAGACCGAACCGCGCGGCGATCTCGTCGGCCACGTGGAGACTGGAACCGTTGGCGGGGACCACCGCCCGGACGTCGTAGCCGGCTGCGCGGATGCTGCGGACGGCGTCATCGACGTCGTCCGCGCGCAGCGACATCGCGTCGCCGGGGTCGGCCTGCCGGTCTGCGGCCGGGGACAGACCGGTGAACAGGGAAAGCACATCGAAACCGAGGTCTCGTATGGCGATCCGGTAGTCGCGTCCGTTTCCCGACGCGGTGGGGTCGATCAGCAGGACGACGGGGTCTCTCGAGGTCACGGCATCTCTTCTCGGGCCAGGAGGGTGAAGGTCGGTACGGGCGAGGGGGGAGCTTCCCCGTGCGCGGGACCGGGTCTGTCCGGCGGATCAGGACCGTTGCGGGCGACGGTGCCGCAACGCGACACCGTCAGGATCCGAGGGCCCAGGGGGCGGCTGGCGCGCGGCCATGGCGTTCGCCGCCTCCCACACCATGTCCTCACCAGGGTGACCCCTGTCGATCTCGGCGACCGCGGCCATCAGCTCGAAGACGTCGACGTTCGCTGCCTCGGCGCACCGGCTGATCATTGGGAAGAAGCTGGAGTGCATCCGGGTGATGCCCCCGATGAGCCGGCATCCACCGGATGGCCGGTGGCGCGGGTTACGTACCCGGCCAGCGCGGCCCGCAACGCCATCGCGTTCCGATCCGGGTAGCGGTTGAGGCCACCAGTGATCGAAAGCACCGCTCCGTCGTGGCCCGCACCAGCGGCTTCGGCAGCGGGAAGGGGTTCTCGTCAACGTTCAGGCGCACCAGAACATCCCGTTCGGGAGCGCCGTAGGGGGGTCTTTCCGCGCAGCTCGTCCCGTACGGGCAGATCGTCGATGCGGGTCACCGGGAGTCCACCTTCTTGTCGGGGCGGTCGAGGAAGTCGAGGACGAGAGGGCCGACGAGGTCGAGACGCTCCTCGAAATAGGCGTGCCGGGCGCCCTGGATCAGCTCCAGGCGGGCGCCGGGGATGCGGGCTGCCAGCAGCGGTGCATTGGCGGCGGGGTTGAGCAGGTCGTCGGTGCCGTGCAGCACCAGGGTCGGGGCGGCGATGCCGGGCAGCTCGTCCCACGCGTCATGCCGGTCGCTGGCGGTCAGGTGTCCGCGCCGTGCGTGCCTCGGCATGTCCGGATCACCGAGGGTGTGGTACGGGCCGGGATGGGCGGCGAGCCAGGCAGGGGTGTACATCAGCTCCAGCAGGGCCCGGCGTGTCTGGGCCGGATCGGACCAGCTCAGGGACCTGCGGACCTCGGTGCCACGCTCGACGGCGTGACGGCCGCCGGGCGAGGTGCAGCCGAGCACCAGGGCACGTACCCGCTCGGGTCGACGGGCGGCCAACCGTTGCGCGACCCGCCCGCCCATGGAGGTGCCGTACACGTCCGCCCGGTCCACCGCCAGCTCATCGAGGACGGCGGTGAGGTCATCGGCGAACCCCTCGGTGGAGTAGGGCCCGTGCGGCTTGTCGCTCTCCCCCGTGCCCCGGTAATCGATCGTGAGGGTGCTCCGCCCGGTGAAGCCGTCGCGGACGCCGTCCCACCAGTGATGGTTGTTCGCCTGGCCGGCGAGGAGGACGAGTACAGGGCCGTCGCCTTGGAGTTGGTACGCGATGCGAGCTCCGTCCGCAGCCTCGGCGTACGGCACGGTGGCTCCTTTCGTGTGACGTGGTCGGCGATCCGCCATGGCGAGCATCTCAGTCCGCCAGCAGGCGTCACAAGGCGGGACGGGCCGGCGAGGGAGGCAGCTTCGACCACCGGCCCCTCCCCTCTGCCGCCTTCCTGCCGCCCTCTCCTTCTGCGGCCCTTCCGGGGGACCGAGCCTCTTCCGCCTCCCGGAGGTGACATGACGGAAAGCTCAACGTGAGGCGTTTCGAGCACTTCCTGCTGCCTGTGGCGAGGAGCCGCTTGCGGCGGCTTTCGCGGATCTGGGCCGAGGGCGGCTCCCGCGGCCACCTCCAGGACTGAGCACCTCGGACTCGTTCTCGACGTCGTCCGCCGGAGCGACGACGTCAGTGACTTTGAGGAAGCTCCGCTGCAGCACCAACAGGATCACCGCGTCGTGAGGCCGTCCTCGTCCTTCACCACGCATCAGCGTGGTGTTGGAGAACGTTCATTGGTTGAATTCGAAATAAGCATTTTCTGTGCATTCTCCGAGCCTCTGATTATTTACCTGGCCTTGATGATCTTGGGCCCATGTCTTGGTTTCGGCGTGGCTATCTTTACTGCTGGCGGGCCGCTTCCTCCGGAACCGGTCTTTATTTCCGGCATATAGCCAGTAGGTGGGCGTGATGTAATATCTGCCGCCGGTTCGATCATTTTCGACTTGTGGAAGTGGGGAGATGTCCGGATGGCCGGACCTAATCTGCTGTCGACCCTTGAGTGGCGTACGGAATTAAACGCCAATCGGATGGCCTTTACGTTCGCCAGACATCCGGACTCGATGGATGATTGCGACACCGTTTCTTATTCCGAACTGGATTTGCTCGCGCATCGAACGTCGGCATGGCTCGAAGAGCGGACCGAACCGGGCGATCGAGTACGGCTCACTGTTGACGGACTGTGGGCCGCGTGCCTCGACTCGTGCGCCGTCTCAGCCGGGCCGCCGCGCTGTCACGAGCCACACCGCGGCCTTGAGCGGACGCCGCGATCCGTCTCGTACGGGCGCAGAGTGTCCGGGTCGGCGCGCGGGAGAGGGCGCAGTCGACGGCGTCTCCGACGTCACGGCCCCACACCGTCTCCGGAGCGACCGGCGTCACGGTCCCCTCGCCCCAGCGCGTGAGCGACGGGGAAGGGGAACGGCATCAGCTCGGCGCACCCGGAGTCCGCGTCACCCTCCCCACGCCGGCACGCGCGCGTGCCGCTCGTCGGCGGGCGCCTCGCCGCGTGCCACGGTCTCCGCGAGCGCGTGGTCCCCGGTGGCATGCAGCAGCATGCTGTGCGCGCGCACACAGCAGGGGCAGCGATTGGCGACCGACACCCCGAGGGAGCGAGTTCGCGCATCCGCCCCACGGGGACTCATGTGACGCCGGCGTCCCGTCCGCGGTGCGGACCCCCTCCGCACCGTCCCCCACGAGAAGTGCGCCGTGCGTTTGCTTCCTCTGCAGCGCGATCACAGCGCGTGGCTGTTGACGCTTTGACGCAGGTTTTCCGTCGGCGGTCGGACGCAATACGACCCACATGCCGAACGGATTCCGCGTATTGGTTCTGCCGGATCGACTAAACCGAGTTAGGTGATCATGAACCCGGATTTCTACTCGAGGGTTGCCGACGAGTTCGGCGAATATACCAGCGGGGGGCTGCGTGCTGACGTCTTCCCGGACGGTGATCCGGAGGCTGCGTTTGACGAGCTGGCGAGGGGCCTGGGCGGTCCGGATGGCCGGCTGGTCGATGTCGGCTGCGCCGATGGGCGAAGCCTGCTGAGGATCGCCCCGGCGTTCGGAAGCGTGCTCGGCATCGACATGTCGGCGCCGATGCTGGAGTCCGCCGAGCGGAAGCGTGAGGAGACGGGGCTGGGGCACGTCAGGTTCGAGCGGCGTGATGCTTCCCGTACTGGCCTTCCTGACGGTGAGGCCGACGTGCTCACGTCCCGGCGAGGGCCGTTGTTCCCGGGCGAGTTCCGCAGGGTGCTCAAGCCCGGCGGTCATCTGATCTACATGGGCATCGGCGAGACGGACGTCCGCGAGCTGAAGGAGGTCTTCGGCCGGGGCCAGCTCTACGGCCGCTGGGACGGCAGACCGGTGATGGACGACGTGGTGGCGGAGCTCACCGGGGCAGGTTTCACGGTGGTGCTGGAGAAGGCCTTCAGGACCGAGGAGTTCTACCACTCGCCGGTCGAACTCGACCGGTTCCTGCGCCAGGTGCCGATCTTCGAGGACTACGACACGGCGGCGGACCGGGCCGCGTTCGAGCGCTATGTGGCATCGGCCCGCAGTGATCGCGGTGTCCGGCTCGACCGGCACTGGTTCGTGGTCCAGGCGAGGAGGGCGATATGACGGTCTTCGACGAACTCGAGTCCGAGGTCCGCAGCTACAGCCGGCTGTGGCCGGTCGTGTTCGACCGGGCGCAGGGCAGTCGGCTGTTCTCCGAGGACGGTCGGCCCTACCTGGACTTCTTCGCCGGCGCGGGCGCGCTCAACTACGGGCACAACAACGCCTTCCTCAAGCAGGCCCTGGTGGACTACATCGTCCGCGACGGGGTCTCCCACGCGCTGGACATGTCCACCGTTGCCAAGCGGGACTTCCTGGAGACCTTCCAGGACGTCGTCCTGACGCCGCGAGAGCTGCGGTACAAGGTGGCGTTCCCCGGCCCGGGCGGTGCGAACGCGGTCGAGGCGGCGCTGAAGCTCGCCCGGCGGGTGACCGGACGGCAGTCGGTGGTGAGCTTCACCAACTCGTACCACGGGATGACCCTGGGAGCCCTCGCGGTCAGCGGCAACGTGACGAAGCGCGCGGCCGCCGGCGTGGCCCTGACCCTGACGACCGCGATTCCCTACGACGGCTATCCGGGCATCGGGGAGAGCGGCCCGCACCATCTCGACCGGCTGCTGTCGGACCCGGGCAGCGGGCTGGACCGGCCCGCCGCCGTCATCGTGGAGACCGTCCAGGGCGAGGGCGGGCTGCAGGCCGCCGACGCGGACTGGCTGCGCGACCTCGCGGCCGTGTGCAAGCGGCACGAGGTGCTGCTCATCGTGGACGACGTCCAGATGGGCTGCGGCCGCACCGGGTCGTTCTTCAGCTTCGAGGACGCCGGGATCACCCCCGACATGGTGTGTCTGTCCAAGTCCATAGGCGGGTTCGGCCTCCCGCTGGCCCTCACCCTCATCCGGCCGGAGCTGGACGTCTGGAAACCGGGCGACCACAACGGGACGTTCCGCGGTGTCAGCGGGTCCTTCGTGACCGGAGCGCAGGCACTGCGCTCCTACTGGAGCGACGGGACGCTGGAGAAGTCCACCCGCGCCCGCGGGGAGCGGATCGCGGCGGCCCTGGGCGCCATCGCCGCCGAGCACCCCGAGGCGGGCCTGGAGGTCCGGGGAAGGGGGCTCGCGTCCGGGCTGCGGTTCGCCACGCCCGGCGCGGCCCGCGAGGTATGCGTCGCGGCCTTCGAGAACGGCCTGCTCATGGAGACGTCCGGTGCGGCCGCCGACGTGGTGAAGCTGCTGCCCCCGCTGACCATCAGCGACGACGACCTGGACGAAGGTCTCGACATCATCCGTACCTGCGTGGTCCCGGTACTCGAGCGGAGCAAGTGAGAGGTCACGGCTGTGTCAGGCAAAATTCCCGAAGTCGACCTCGAGGCGTGGCACAGGGCGTCCGACGCCGAACGCGCCCTGATCGCCGCGGAGTTGGACGCCGCGCTGCGCGACACCGGCATGTTCCTCGCGTCCGGGCACGGTGTGCCGCAAGCCGTGATCGACGACTTCCGGGCCACGGCGAGGCGGTTCTTCGCTCTGCCGAAGAAGGTCAAGTCCCAGTACGCCATCGAGGCCGCGTACGACGGCGGGTGGCTGGAGATGCATCCCCCCGGCGGGGTCGGGGTGCCGGTGAGCGAGGGCGAACAGGCCCCGAGCGCGCCGGACCTGCACGAGTCGTTCTACGCGGGGCCAGGTCACCGTACCGGCGACGAGCGGCGCGACCGGTTCAACTATCCGGCGAACCGCTGGCCGGTCGAGCTGCCGGAGTTGCGGGCGGCCGCGGAGGCGTACACGTCGCACATGGTGCGGGTGGTTGAGGCGGTCAACGAGGTGCTCGCCGTCACGCTGGGGCTGCCCGAGGGCTTCTTCACCTCGCGGGCGCGGAAGGCGACTTGGACGCAGAACGCCAGTTGGTACCCGTCGTATTCGAGCATCGGGGAGGTCGCTCGCGGTCAGTTCCGCAACGGCCCGCACACCGACCTGGGTACGGTCACGCTGCTGAGCCGTCAGCAGGGTGTGGGCGGGTTGCAGGCGTGGAACGAGGAGCAGGGCTGGTTCCCGCCGCCGTACGGCCCGGACTCGCTCGTCGTCAATCTCGGTGACCTGATGGAGCAGTGGACCGACGGTCGCTGGCGCGCGCTGAAGCACCGGGTGCTGCCGCCCAGCCCGGCGGCTCCGGACGAGGAACTGCTCTCGCTGGTCTTCTTCTTCGAGACCGACCCCGACACGTTGATCGAGCCGTTGGCCGCTCCGGTCGGTGGCGGCCGGGGGCTGTCGCCGGCGTACGCGCGGCGGAGCGTCCTGGAGAAGCTCGGTGTCTCGCCCGACTCCATTCCGGGGGCCGAAGCATGAGCAGAATCGTTACTGTCGTGTCCGGTGGGATCGACTCGGTCACCATGGCGCACCACCTCTCAGCCGAGGGTCACGACCTTCAGGTGCTGGCCGTCGACTACGGTCAACGCCACCGCAAGGAACTCGAATTCGCCGCCGCTGCCGCAGAGCGGCTCGGTGCGCCGTACGAAGAGGTCGATCTGCGCTCGCTGCGGAGCGTCATGCGCGGATCGTCGCTGACGGATCCCTCCGTGGCCGTGCCCCGCCCGGACCGGCCGGTCGGCGGGAACCCGAACATCGTGCCGAACCGCAACGCCGTACTGCTGTCGGTGGCCTTCGCGCTGGCGGTCACCGTGCGGGCGGACGCCGTCGCCTTCGGCGTCATGGCCGAGGACGTCGGCCCCTCCGACACCTCCCCGGAGTTCCTGCGGCTGTTCCTCGCAATGGAGCGAGTGGCGACCAAGGGCTCGCTCCCGCCCGAGGTCGAACTGCTCGCTCCGCTCATCGAACTGCCGAAGACCGGAGTCGTCGCCCTCGGCGAGAAGCTCGGCGTGCCCTGGGACCAGACGTGGACCTGCTTCCGCGGCGAGGACATCCACTGCGGCGCGTGCGCGGCGTGCGTGGAGCGGCGCGGAGCCTTCGCGGACCTCGGCATCACGGACCCGATGGTCTACCGCGAAGCGCGGACACCGCGGTGACCGCTGCCGGCCGCCGCACCGGTGGCCCCGACACGGAAGGAGGCGGTGCCGCGTGGAACCGGAACTCGTAGTCAACGAGATCTTCGGCCCGACCGTCCAGGGCGAGGGCCGCTCCCTCGGCCGCAGGTGCGCGTTCCTGCGGCTCGGCGGCTGCAACCTGTCGTGCTCGTGGTGCGACACGCCCTACACCTGGGACTGGACGGGAGCGGGCGACTCCGGGGTCGCGTACGACCCCCGCGAGGAGCTGCACCGCCGTCCCGTCCTCGAGGTCGCCGAGGAACTCCTCGCGTTCGGCGTCGACTTGATCGTCATCTCCGGCGGCGAGCCGCTCGGCCAGCAGAACCGACTGGTCCCGCTGGTCGAACTGCTCACGGCGCGCGGCCTGGAGATCGAGATCGAGACCAACGGCACGCACGCCGCCGACCCGGCCCTGGTGGCCGCCAAAGTCCGCTTCAACGTCTCGCCGAAACTGGCCCACTCGGGCGACCCGGTCCATCGGCGGATCGTGCCCGACGCGCTGAAAAGCCTCGCGGCGACGGACGGCACCACGTTCAAGTTCGTCTGCCGCGACACCGGCGACCTGGACGAAGTGGCCGGGCTGGTCGAGGAGTTCGGCCTCGACCAGGTCTGGATCATGCCGAAGGGCCAGACCGGCGCCGAGGTGGGCCGGCACATGGCCGAGCTGGCCGACGCGGTGATCGCACGGGGCTGGAACCTCACCACACGCCTGCACACCTTGTTGTGGGGCGACACGCGTGCTGTCTGAACGCGTGGCCGCATCAAGCGAGAAGGACGAATCGGAGATATGACGCTGCGCATCACGAAGAAGTTCGAGTTCTCCGCCAGCCACCGGCTCTCCGGCCTGGCCGAGGGACACCAGTGCGCCCGGCTGCACGGCCACAACTACGTCGTCGAGCTGGAACTGAGCGCCGATCTCACGGAACTGACGCCGACGGGATTCGTCCGTGATTACGGCGAATTGGCCCCCTTCAAGTCATGGCTCGACCAGACGCTCGACCACCGTCACCTCAACGACCTGGTGGGCACCAACCCCACCGCCGAGAACCTCGCGGTGTGGCTCTACGAGCGCTGGTCCAAGGAGTTCCCGGAGCTGACCTCCGTGCGTATCTCCGAAACCCCCAAGACCTGGGCCGAGTACCGGCCCTGAAACGCCGGCCGGCTGCCCGGAGCAGCCGCCCGTTCATCGGAATCGAGCAACGGCCGTGCCGGTCGGACTGGAGAGGTGCCTGAATGTCTGTGACGACGTGGGTGCAGGATGATGACGTCGACTCGGAGGAGCCGCGAGAGGAAGACCCATTGGTCGGACTCGCCCGGCAACTCCTCAAGGAGATAGGGGAGGACCCCGACCGCGACGGGCTGCGCGACACACCGGCGCGGTTCGCCCGCTGGTGGCGTGAGTTCATCAACTACGAGCCGGGGTCGGTCGGCACCCTGTTCGAGTCGGTCGGCACCCAGCAGCTGGTGGTCGTCTCCGACATCCAGGTCTGGTCCCTGTGCGAGCACCACCTGTTGCCGTTCAACTGCTCGGTGACGATCGCCTACCGGCCTACCGACCGGCTGCTGGGCCTGTCGAAGTTCGCCCGGATCGCCCATCGGCACGCGCACAAGCTCCAGGTGCAGGAGCGGCTGGTCTCCGAGATCGCCGAGGCCGTCACCGCGCTCAGCGGGGCGGAGGACGTGGCCGTCATCGCCAAGGGCGAGCACCTGTGCATGACGATGCGCGGCATCAAGGCGGCCGCCCAGATGACCTCGACGGCCTATCGCGGGGCCTTCGGCGGGGATGCCGGGCTGCGGGCCGAGATGTTCAACCTGCTACGCCCCTGAAAGCGATCCGCACCCTTGAGACCTATCCGGGGCCGCTGCCATGGCCCCGTACCTGGTCGCTGCCGCGGCCCAAAGGAGCATGTGCCATGGAAACACCATCGGTGTCAGGAATCGGCCGGATCTCCACTCGGCCCTCGGAGCGGGAAACGCCGATGACCCTGCTCCGCGAACCGGCCGTCGCCGCCGGTGAATCGACCACACAGAACATTCCGATCGGATTCCGGCAGGGCGGGGCCGACGACTGCGGAACGGGGGCCGCGCCCTTCGGCCGTCGCCTGCGCGACCTGCGGTTGCGGAGCGGACTGTCCCAGAAGCAGCTGGCGCGGTCCAGCACGCTCAGCGTGCGAGCGATACGCGACCTGGAGAACGGGAGGGTGCGGCACCCCCGGGCGGACTCCCTGCGCCTGCTCGCCGACGCCCTCGGTGTCACCGCCCGGCAAATGAGCCGGCTGGCGAACGACCACTCGCTCGGGCTCCTCACGGGGGCCGCCGAGCCGGCCGTGAGCGGCCCGCTCATCGGTCGGGAGCAGGAGGTGGCGGCGCTGACGACGATGCTCGGCGCCGAGCACCACCGCCTGATCACGATCACCGGGATCGAGGGCGTCGGCAAGACCCGGCTCGCACTGGAGGTGGCGCACGCACTGGAGGCGGCCGAGCAGTCGACGGTCCTCTGGCTGCCCCTCGACGACGACCGACTCCGCGGCGGAAAGCCCCCGTTGGGGGCCCCGGAGCAGCCCCCGTGGATGCGCGAGGACGTGCACCGCGGGCCCGACGTCCGGCGGCGCCTGGCCGAGACCATCGGGGAGTCGAACAGCCTCCTTGTCCTCGACGGTGCCCGGCCCGAGGACGAGTCGGCGGACACCGCGGCCCAACTCCTGGCCGTATGCCCCCGGTTGCGGATTCTCGTCACCACGAGAAACCCGGTCGACATGCCCTACGACACCCTCTTCCCCCTCGCCCCACTGCCGGTGCCCTCGTCCGACACCGAGCCGGCGGACCTGGACACGGTGGCTTCGGTGGCGCTGCTGCTCGCCCAGACGAAGCGCATTCAGCCGGCCTTCCGTCCGAATTCCCAGGTCCTCGCGGACGTCGCCCGGATCTGCCGCGCGCTCGACGGCCTTCCCGCCGCTCTCGAATCCGCCGCCCACTGGAGCCTGATCTACTCCCTGCGGCAGCTCGCCCACCAACTCACCGTCGAGCCGCTCACCGTCGCCCGACGACCCCGCGGCGACCATCAGCGACTGGACGCCTACGCGTCGGTCCAGCACACCGTCGCCACGCTGAGCGGACGCCAACGCGACCTGTTGGCGACCATGTCCCTCAACACGTCCCGTGAGACGGACGGTTACTGGTCGGTTCCGGAGGTGGCGGACGAGATGGGCCTGCCGGCCGCGGACTGCGCCGACGACATCTATCACCTCGTCATCCTCGGCATCCTCCGCCGCGTGGACCGCCACGACGTGGCGATGTTCAAGGTGCTCAACATCGTCGGCATCGCCGGACAGCACGCGATCGCGGGCCGGAACGACCTAGCCGGACAGCACACAGCCGCCTGAACCGGGCATCACCAGAAAGGACTTGACCAGTGCGCCTCTGCACTCTTCGTACCGACACCGGCGACGACGTCGGCATCTCGGTGCCCGGCGGAATCGCCGCGCTCAGCCTCGTCAACGTGACCGCCGGAACCACCTACGGCCCCACCATGCTGGACATCATCCAGAAGGGCGAGGCCGTCGCCCTCGCGGCCACGGTCGCCGCCCTGCCTGACATCGATGTCGCCGCCGTACGGGCCGAGCCGGAGTTCGGGCCGATCTACCGGTACCCCCCGAAGCTGTGGGGTGTGGGCCTGAACTACGTGCGCCACGCCGACGACCTGGACGTACCGCAGCCGACCGACGCCCCCGGCTCCTACCTGCGGCCGCCCTCCACGGTGATCGGCTACGGCGACGACATCCTGCTCCCCAGCCAGTCGCAGCGCGTCACCGCCGAAGCCGAGCTCGGCGTGGTCATCGGCACCACCTGCCGTGACGTGGCACCCGAGGACGCCTCGTCCGTCATCTTCGGCTACACCGCCCTGCTGGACATGACCGCCGAGGACGTGATCCGGGTCAACCCCCGCCACATTCCGTGGGCGAAGGCCTTCGACACCTTCTGCAGCCTCGGCCCCTGGGTCGTCACCCCCGACGAGATCCCGGACCTGTCCGCCGTGCGGATCTCCACCGTCGTCAACGGGAAGACGATCGCGTCCAACCAGGTGTCCGCGATGAAGTACGACCCCTACTGGCAGGTCGGCTACTTCTCCGGCGGCATGCTCCTCGAAGCCGGAACCGTGATCGCCACGGGCACCCCCGGCGCCGGCGTCATCCACGACGGGGACACGGTGGAGGCCCTGGTCGAGGGCGTCGGCGCCCTCCGTAACGCGGTCAAGCTCAAGGCCGCCTAGACCAAGGGGAGTTGAGCGAGGTTGACCTGTGCTCGGTGCCGACGGGATGACGGCACCGAGCACACTCATCGGACGGTCGGGCCGGCATGGCCGGGTGCGTCGTCGTTGCGAATGACGATGCACCCAGCACAGCCTTGAACCCGTGATCCCCGTCGATCATGTTCGGACGCCGGCCGAGGAAGCACTCCACGGCGTCGTGGAACGGCCGTGGATCGGAGTGCGCAGCCACATCGGTACCGCGGGGCCGCCCGAGAACCGGGCCGCGGGCTCGTTCAGGTGGATCTCCTCGTCCCCGTCGCCGGCGCATTTGGCCTCGATGCGGCCCGGTCCATAACGGATGTCGAACGCGGCGAGCACCTGGTTGCAATACCGTTCCACCCGGGCGTGGTCGGGATGGGTGCCGTCGATCTGGACAATGTCCCAGAGGGGAAAATCGCAGTCGCGGTCACCGGGCCGCCGGTATTCCCAGATGTCGATCAGCCGGCGTTCGCCGTCGGCGCTGCGGAATTCACCGCGTACTCACGCCCGCGCACATATTGCTCGACCAGCCATTCGGTGACCGGCTGGTCGAGCCAGTCAACTACCAATTCCTTGGTCGCCTCGTTCAGTTCCGCCGCTTCACCGATGACCAGGACGCCGTAGGACCCCGAGCCCATCGTCTGCTTCACGATGACGGGAGGGGACGACGACCGCAGGTCCAACCCGGCCGCACGGACCTGCCGTACGGCGTCGTCCACGTCGTCGGCGTGCAGCGACAGCTCACCGTCGGAATCGACGGGCAGGGGCGCGGCTGTGGACGGCGGACCTGTGGAGAGCGAGACCACGCGGAAACCCAGATCGTGTACGGCGTCCCTGTACGCGCGTCCGTTCCTGCTGTCGGCCGGGTCGATCAGCAGGACCACCGGGTCCCTCGATTTCCACCAGAACTCCTCTCCGTAGCGGCGACGACTACGACTAGCGCGCGGCCATGGCGTTGGCGGCCTTGAGCACCATGTCCTCCGCGGGGTGGACCCGGTCGATGTCGGCGACCGCGGCCATCAGCTCGAAGACGTCGACGTTCGCGGTCTTCGCACACCTGCTGATCAGCGGAAAGAAGCTGGAGTGCGTGCGGGTGACACCGCCGACGAGCTGGTACGTGCGGTCGTCGTGCAGTCGCTCCAAGGGGCGGACGACGGACTCGCTCAGCTCCGCGAGAGCCCGGAAGTCGTACGTGGTGGCGCTGCCCTGGGTGTGGAGGGTCGCTGCGAACGTCTCGGTGACGGTGTTGCCTGCCCCGCGGCCGATGCCGTCGAGCGTCGTGTCGACGAACCGCGCTCCGCTCATCGCCGCCGCGAGGGCGTTGGCGTTGGCCAGGCTCAGGTTGTCGTGCCCGTGGAAGCCGAGCGGAACCGTCACCGACTGGCCAACCTTCTCGAACAGTTCGGTGATTTCCGACGGCAGGTAACCGCCCACCGAGTCGACGAGGTAGACGGTGTCGGCGCCGTACTCCGCGCACTGGCGGACCGCGTCCGTGACACCGTCGGCGCCGAGTACGTTCGTCTTCATGAGGTTGGCGAACGTCGTGATGCCGAGGTCCTTGGCGAGGGCGATGAAGGCCTCGGCCGGTTCGACGGCGGAGATGTCCACACCGACCCGGACGAATTGCATGCCGGCGGCCACGGCTTGTCTGAGGTGATCCAGCTCGGCGATTCCCGGGATGCAGAACATCCCCCAACTCGCGTTCGTCAGCGTCTCGGACGCGATGCCGAAGCACTGTGCGTCGGAGACAAGGGTGGAATGAGCCGTGTGCTCGGCGGCGTTGAGGCCCATCCCGTGACCCAGCTCGACGAACCGGACACCTGATGCTTCAAGACCGGTCAGAACGCTCTTGATCGTATCTTCGGTGAACTTGAAGTCCACAGCGTAACTACCATCACGGAGCGTACAGTCCAGTATTTCGACTGCTGATGATCGCCCGTCCTTGGCGACCATCGGCGATGTCTCTGACATTGAACACCTCAAGCAGAGAAGTATGGGGAAAACGGTGTTTCGACACTAGCCGAGAAGTGCATATCCGCCAGCGGCAGAATCCCGGCAGAAAAGCGCGGATTGACGCACTCAAATGCCTCCTGGGAAAGTGAGGAATGGCAGGGGAGAAGAAAGGAGGGCAGAGTGTGCCGGTCAGTGGCCGCCGCCCGATCGGAGATCGCCGACAAACGTGTCGAAGCGGGAGCGGTAGGAGCCGAAGCGGACCTGGTCCAGGTCGGGGTCACGCCCGGCGGAGCCGTCGATCTCGATCTCGGAGAACCAGTCGACGTCGGCTGCGAAGCCCGCGCAGTCCACGCGCGACAGCCGGAACCGATCGGCATCCTGGACGAACCCGACCCGGACGTAGGCGAGTCCGAGTTCGGTCGCGACGGACTTCGCGGGGGCGGACAGCCGCTCGGCGAGCGCCCCCTCCAGCCCGGTCGGCTCGCCGTCGACACACACCACCACGTGCTCGACGACGTCCTCGCCGAGCCATGGCTGCACGAGGACGGTCACTTCGGACGCACCCGTCAACTGGCGGAGGGCGGTCAGCCTGCGTTCGCTCTCCGCGACGAAGACCCGGTCACCAGGCCGGCGGACCGCCGGGCACACCGCCGCCGGGAACTCCAACCCTCAGTCGGCCAGACGCAGTCGGTCGCGATGGACCTCGATCTCACGGGTGCACAGCCGCACCGACGGTGGCGTGCGCACCTCGCCGAGGTCGAAACCCAGGAGCGGCACCATCGTGTCGCTCCAGGTGATCGAGTGCACGGCGGGCACGGTGACCATGAACCCGGTGGCTTCGAGAATCCCGATGCCGCTCAACAGGCGCCAGGCGCCAGGCGTCCGGCCCTTGAGCGGAGCCGCTGAGCGAACCGGTGCGGAAGAAGGTGTCGTGCGGGTCCACGCGCACGCCCCGCACCCGCACGACGGCCGCAAAGAGCTCAGTCGTCCAGCACGGCCAGTGCCCGCGCGGGCGCGCCGTCGCCGCCGAGGACGTTGAGCACGCCGACGAACAGCGTGCTCCATCGGTCCGAGACCTCCCGCAGCACGAGGTTCTCCACGATCAGCGTGCCGGCCCCCAGCAGCGTGCGGTGCACGTCGTAGGGGAAGTTCGCCGGGCGCATGCTCATCGGCAGATCGGGGCTGATGGTGTCCATGCCGATGAGGCGAAGCCCTGCGTCCACGACCCATTCCGCCGCGTCGACCGCGAGGTAGGGATGGCTGTCCATATAGGCCGGCTCGCCGTAGCGGTCGTCCCAGCCGGTGCGGATCAGCAGGGCGTCGCCGGGTTCGAGGTCGACGGCGGACTTCAGGTCGGCCGCGGTGATCGGGACGGGCTCGTCCCGCAGTACCTCGATGCAGTACGCCCGGCCGACCAGCGTCGACACCGGCAGCTGGTCGAGCGTGGCACCGTCCTCGACGAAGTGCGACGGGGCGTCCACGTGAGTGCCGATATGGGTCGGAATGTTCAGTCGCATGACCCGCATCCGGTCTTTCGCCCAGGTGCTGGTGGGCGTGAATTCGGGGGCCGGGATCGTGCGCGCGTGCGGCATGCCCGTCTCGAGCGGGCGGGAGAGATCAACTGTGTGTGGCATGCGGTGCCCACTCCTTCGATTCGGGTTAATTGGCTCGTCCGTCTTCCTGCACCCCGTAAATGCGGCGCAGCCTGCGGTGGGAGATGGTCTCCTGGAACGGGCGGCGACCGTGGAGCATCCGCCGGTTGTCCCACAGCAGGCCGACGCCACGTTCGAGCAGCACGGCCTCCGCGTTCACAGCGGCGGCGGCGGAGACCTGGTCGAATTCGTCCATGGCCGCGAGAAGCTGCGGCGGCACCGGAGTTTCCTCGGCGGCGAATGCCTGCTCGATGTACATGCGGACATAACGCAGCTCGTAGCCATTGTCCGTGTGCGTCAGCACGGGCTGCCGTTTGATTTTGACGCCCGCCATCTGGTCCTTCACGTCGAACGGAACGGGCCGGCTCAGTTCGGCGACGTGCGCCGGGTCAATTTGGGTGAGCTGCTGAACCAGGTTTTCGACGTCCATCAGCAGCGTCTCCCCACCCGTCGCGGAGGACAGGCCGAACAGAAACGCGACGTCGGGCAGCTGCGGCAGCAAAGTGCCATCGGTGTGGTAGTTACCCGTTTTGTTCGAGTTCGAGTAATGACTGGTCGCCGCGGCCCCGGCCTTGACCTCGACGGGATAGATGAGTTCACCGGAGCTGTACTGCGGAACCGGGCGGAAAAGCGTCGTGAAAAAGTTCCAGTAGAGGGTGCTGATGTCGTGGTCGCTGAGTCCCTCGGGGGCGACTCGCACGACGGCGCCTCCCGCGTCCTTGCTGATGGCCGCCGCTATGTCGTTCCGCAGCGCCAGAATCTCCGTACTGGCCGTCGAGAAAGTCTCGGTCGGCCACTTGTCCAGAGGTGTGTCCGTGTCTATTTCCCGCGCCAGCAGCGCCGAGACCGCCGCGCCGGGGATCGTGAACTCCGGGATCGTGAATTCTGTTGCCATCGTGACTCTGCCCGTTTCTATGAGGAGATCAGTGCGACTTGGTCTGCGATCAGGTGTCTTTCACGCATCGAGCGGCCACTTCCGGTAATGGCCCGATGGAATGCGCAGCACATCACGCTCGACAAGTTGCCATTCGCTGCGCACAGGCGGTTGCTCGGTCCTGCGACGTTCGCCCATCCGGCTCCGATGGAAGTCGATGACATCGGAGGAGAACCTGAGCCGGCCGGTGTTCAGATAGCGCACCGCACCGTGGACGTCCCGGGCCGTCAGTACATCGCCGCGGTTGTAGACGCTGGGCGAGAAGGGCACGTCCAGGAAGCCGCGCGCGAACGCCTTCACCACACCGTCCGTGAGGCTGCCGTCGCCGGCCAGCAGGACACTCTCGAGGATCTGGTCCACCTCGGCCCGCAGGACGGTGGCCTCCTCGCGGACCGTCCGCTCGTCCACCTCGATGTTGTGCGCCTCCGACGCGCCCAGCAGGCTCAGCTGCAAGCCCTCCTGGTTGTCGGAGACCGAGGGAATGGTGGTTGCCTCGACCGGTGTCTTCACGATCAGCCGCGAGGCCCCGGACAGCCGACCCGTGGCGGCCGAGGCCACGATCAACTGCGTCGCCCGCGCCCGGTCCTGCGGAAACGCCGCCATGTGCTGGTGGAACACGACGTTTACCTGAACTCCCGGATATCCCAGGTTGGCCAGATATTTCTGGCCCAGTTCGCGCAGGACCCTGATCGCCGCGATGTCCTGGGACCGATTTCCCTGTTCGGCGTATCCGAGCGAAACCGATCCCACACCCTGGGCGGCCGCCAGCATCGCCTCGATCACGTTGACGACGATCGCCAGACTCGGCGGGATCAGGACCGCGGTGAGGGTGCCGAAGAATTCACGGTCGATGACCACGCCGAACTTCTCGCGGTAGAGACCGACCAGCCGGTCGACGTACTGCCACCTTCTGAGCGACTGGGCCAGTGAGTAGTCCTTGAAATAGGGAATGTTGTAAGTGATCGCGCCACCCTCGAAACCGGTGACGCCACCGGCGCACGAGATCTCGGCGAGAAGTCGCGGGTCACGTGTGCTGTGGCGGGTCTGGAGCGGTGTCCGTACCTCCGAGATCACCTGCCGGAGTACGTCGACCCCGTGATTCACCATGGGAAAACCATTGAGCGTGGAAGCACCGCGTTCCCGGCTCTCCGCGATCGCGTCCCCGGCCTTCTGGTATTCGTTGTTCCTGGTGAGCGAATCGATCTGGTAGGACAGCACGTCCGCACCGGCCCGACGCAGGGCCACGAAGGCCGTGCGCTGCTCGGCGGCGACTGCCACGCCCGAGCGCGGCTGCACCAGGAACGGCCGTTCTCCCCGGGGGCGCGGTGAGTGCGCGTGAGCGAACGACGGCTGGCGGAGGAGGAAGGCCGCGTTGTCCGCCAAGTCCCTTGCCCGTGCGCCGGTCGGCCAGGATTCCAGGACCTCGGGTCGCTGCCGTCGCACCTCGTCCAGGGTGAGCCGCTGGTCGGGCGGCGCCGTGCCCGGCTCGGTGGGCCAGGGGGCGGCGGCCGGTTTGCCGCGCACCACCGGAGGCCTGGTCAGCAGGTCCTCGGTCAGCACCGAGAGAACCGTGGGAATGTCGACGTACGTCGGAAAGACTCGTCGAAAGCCCAGCCGGCGCGCTTCACCGCGTATTCGTTCGGAACTTCCCACGTCCAGGTTTCCACCGGCATACCAGAGCGTATCGATGTCGGGATATCTGAGCATGAGGTCCGGAAACTGCTTCAGATAGTGGCGCAGATGACCGTCCATGCACGAAACCATTACGACATCAGCGTCCGCCGCATGCCGGAAAAAGTCGTCGAGGTTGTTCTGCGTGCCCATGAAATCGACCGCATGGCCGGCCTCGGTGATGGCGTGCTTCAGCAGTGTGAGACCCACCGAATGAGCGTCGGCGCCGATCCCACCGAGCACGATCGACCGTGGCGTCGGCAATGTCTCTGACATTGAATACCTCGAGCGGAGAAGTGCGGGGCAAGTGTGGTGTCGACACTAGCCAGGAAGTGCACATGTATCAGCGGCAGAAGCCCGGCAGAAGAGTGCGCATTGAGTGGCACAACTGCCTCTCGGAACGACGGGGCATGCCTTGCGGCGAGTGATGGGTGACGTGTACGAATTGGATCGTAAGGATCTGCGGGAGCTGCAACGTTAGGTTGGGAAGGATAATTCGATGGGCGGCATACTCAGCAACAGTCAGGTTGATTTCTACCGTGCGAACGGATTCTGCGTCGTCGACGGAATATTCGACACCGAGCTGATCGAGAAGGCGCGATCCGTCGTCGACGACCTGCTCTCCTCCGCCGACCTCGCCAGTGTGGCCGAGGCGGAACCGGAGGACGGTTCCAAGGCTCGCCGCATCTGGGCTCCGACCTCGCGGGACGAGCTCTTCGCCGGCATCGCGGAGGACCCCCGGCTCCTCGACGCGGTGGAGCAACTGATCGGTTCCGACATCGTGCTCCAGTACTCGAAGCTCAATGTGAAGCCGCCAATCGTGGGCAGCGTCGTCGAGTGGCACCAGGACTTCGCGTTCTACCCCCACACCAACACCGACCTGGTCGCCACGCTGATCTATCTCGACGACGCGACGCGGGAGAACGCCTGTCTGCGGGTCGTCGCCGGTTCGCACCGGCACGGCCTGATCCCGCACGAGGCGGACGGCTATTTCGTCGGCAAGGTCTCGTCACCGGCGGACGCGGGCCTGAACGACCTGGCGATCGTCGACTGCGAAGGCCCCGCGGGATCGGTGGTGTTCATCCACCCGCTGCTCCTGCACTCGTCGGAGAAGAACCTCTCCGACCTGTACCGCCGCGTCTTCATCCCGTCCTACCGCGCTGCCGACGCCCTTCCCGTCTACTACGGCCCGCACGCCGCGCACAACGAGCCGACGGCGAAGCTCGTGCGCGGCAGTGCCTCCAGGGCCGTACGCAGCGAGGCCGGCCAGTGGCGACTCCCCATCGCGGCGGCGGAGTTCAACTCGCTGTACCAGGTCCAGGAGGGCTCACACGTGAGTGACGGGACGAAGTTGTCCACCGGCTACTTCTCCCACGAATACGACACGAAGGACACGGCGGGCTCCACGATGTGAGCCCCCTCCGGCGTGCGGACACCGCCGTCGGCCTGACCTGACCCCCGCATCCGGACGAGAAGCGACATGGAGCATCATGACCAGCCCGCTGAGCGGCACACCCGCTGTCGTGCTGATGGACCCCTGTGGGCCGAGCATGGGTTTCAAACCCCAGGTGGCCGAGCGCGGAATGGCCGTTGTCTCCGTCTACACCATGCCCCGAGAGCACATCCAGGCCAGGTACCCCGACCACACCGTCGGTGACACGGTCACTCTCTACGCCACGGAACTCGACGAGATCCGGGCGCGACTGGCCGAACTGGGCGCCGACATCCGCGCGGTGGTGCCCGCCAACGACGTGGCCGTCGACAAGGCGGACACGCTGGCCGAGGAGTTCGGCCTGCCCGGCAACGGCGCGCGGCTGGCCCTCGCCCGCCGGGACAAGTCCGCGATGCGGGAGACGGCCGCGCGCGCGGGAGTCCGTATTCCCCGCTACGAGATGGTCGAGGACGCGGCCGACATCGCCCGGGCCGCGCGCGAGGTGGGCTTCCCCGCCATCGCCAAGCACACGACCGGGGCCGGGTCGCACGGGATCCGGCTGCTGAGCGAGCCGCAGGACGCCGAGGACCTGTCGGCCCTGCACCGGACCGACCACTTCGGACGGCCGGTCGAAGCCTGGTTGGTCGAGCAGTACGTGCGCGGGCGGGAACTGGGCGTGAACTTCTTCTCGCACGATGGCGCGCACCACGTCCTGGACATCTGGGAATACCGGCAACCCGACAACCGGGATTACTCGTTCCCCTACTGGGAGTGGGCGCAGATCTCCCAGGACGACCCCGACTGGCAGACCGCCGTCGACTACGTACGGCAGGTGCTCGACACGTTCGGCGTGCGGATCGGCCCCAGTCACACCGAGATCAAGATGTCGGCCGGCGAGGCCCACCTCATCGAACTGGGAGCCCGGCTGCCCGCCTATCCCATGATCGACGCGTGGATCGCGCACAGCGATCTCGACCCGCATCGCCAGACCCTGGCCGGCCGGCTGGGCGAGGTGCCGAGGATCGCGACCGAGCCGGTGAAGTTCGACAGCTTCTGCGGCGCCAACGCCATTCGCAACGACGGACCGGCCGGTCGTCTGGTGGAGATCCGCGGGCTGGACAAGGTGGAGCGGCTGCCCGGCGTGGACAAGCTGGTGGTGCGCTACCGGCCGGGCGACATGGTGCCGACGACCACCAGCATTCCGACCATTCCGCTCAGGGTGAGTGTCTCCGCGCCGGACCGCCGGTCACTGATCGAGCGCATGGCCGCGGTCCGCGACACCGTGGAACCCGTGATCGAACCGGTCTGCTGATCCCGATGAAGTTCTTGTCCGCGTATCGGGAACTCTTCGCCCTGCCCAAGTTCGGCTCATCCCTGTTCGCGGCTGTCGCGGGCAAGTTGAAGCCCGGTATCTCCTCGGTCGCCCTCCTGCTCGAGGTCGCGCACTATCGGGGCCTCGGCCAGGCGGCCGTGGTCGTCTCCGTGTCCGCGCTGGCCGGAGCCACCGTCCCGCTGCGGGGCCGGCTCATGGACCGCAACGGCTACGCCCGGGTGATGGTTCCTGGGCTCGTGGCGTACCTGGGCGCGCTGACCGTCCTGGTGCTGAACGAAAGCGCACACGGACCGTTCGTCCTCACACTTGGCTGCGCGTTCGTCGCATCGGCGTCGCTTCCCCCCATCTACATCGTGACCCGGCTGATGTGGCGCGCGATGACCACGGGCGAGCTCCGGAGAACGATCCTGTCGCTGGATGCCCTACTGACCGACGTGGGATACATCGTGGGTCCGACCATCGCCGCCCTCCTGGTGGTGGCCGTGGCACCCTGGGCCGGCCTGGCCGCCTCCGCGCTGCTGACCGCCGGCGCGACCCTCCTGCTGCTCACCCGCAAGCTGCCGCACCAGAGCCGACAGCCGCGGTCCGTGGAGCGCCACTGGCTGGGCCCGCTGCGCGACCGGGCGGTGCGCCGGACCATGGTGGCGGTGGTGGCCTTCTTCTTGGCGGTCCGCGCGATCGAACTGGCCTTTCCCGCCTGGGCCCAGCAGCACGACGCACCGGTGATGAGCGGAGTGCTCCTCAGCTGCATGTCCGTGGGAAGCATGGCGGGCGGCCTCGCCCTGGGAGCGTTGCCGGCGGGCAGGTCGAGCCGGGCCACGTTCCCGGTCACGCTGGCCGTGCTGTCCGTGGGCACCCTGCTGGTGGCGGCGGCCAGCTTCATCGGGACGGCGGTCCTGATCCTGGCCGCGGCGGTCATGGGCATCGCGGTGGGCCCCAGTTTCGTGGCCCTGTGGGCGACGGTAGGCGAACTGTCTCCGGAGAACCTGGCCGCGGAGACCCAGTCGTGGATCAGTTCGTTCATGTCCTTGGGCGGATCCGTCGGGGCAGCGCTCGGCGGCCTGGTCATCCAGGCACTGGGACCGGGGGCGCTGCTGCTTCTCGCGGCAGTGGCCCTGGCCCTCGCGTCCGGGCTGGCGCACCTGGCCATCAAATCCACATCAGTGACGTCTGAACAGGTGCCGGGAATCGATACCCATCGCGCCGTGACCACGGAGGTGCAGTGACTCGTCAACGGGTAGCTCTGGTGAGCCATGTGAGTTACGACGCCTACCGCCACGACGACGGCAGCCCCTTCTTCCCTCCGGACGAATTCGACATCACCCTTCTCGCGCGCCCCCGCGACATCGCACAGCTGACTCCCGGCCAGGTGAGCCGCAGCATCCCGGTGGACATCCACCCCTCCGGCGAACTCGCGGGGTCGCTGCCCGAGTTGCTCGGTGACTTCGAGTTCGACTGGGTGGTGGCGACCCAGGAGCGGCTGCTGCTGCCGGCCGCGCGGCTGCGCGAGAGCATGGGCGTCGGCGGTATGGGAACGGAGCACACGCTGCTGCTCCGCGACAAGACGGCGATGAAACGCCACTTCTCGGCGCACGGAATCCGGGTCCCGGAGTTCATGGAAATATCCGAACCCGGCCAGGCGGCAGAATTGCTCGACAAGTTCGGCCAAATCGTCATCAAGCCCGTCCTCGGCTCCTCCTCCTTGGACGTGCACATCGTGCGGGACCAGAGCGAGTTGAAGAGCTTGCAGCAGCAGGGGTTCGCCAGTACGGACCGTTACGAGGCCGAGGAATTCATCGCCGGCCGCCAGTTCCACATCGACAGCGTCGTCAACAACGGTCTGCCGGTTGCCACTTCCGTCTCGCAGTACCTGGACTCGCACGAGGCGTTTCCGCTGAACGGTCAGGTCCGGTCGCACACCCTCGACGACGGGCCGGACCTCGAACTCCTGCTGGAGTTCAACCGCGCGGTGCTGGCGTGCATCACCTGGTTCAGTGGCGTCACACACCTCGAAGTGTTCCTCGACGACCGCGGAAAGCCGGTGTTCTGCGAATTGGGTGGCCGCCCCGGCGGCGCCGGAATAGACACCACATTTCGGTACCGTCATGGGATTTCGCTGCTTTTCGCCAGCATCCTGCCGCAGATCGGACGCACTGTCCCGGACCGAGGACATCAGGCGCCCGTGGATCAGCCCGCGACCGGCTGGTCCATGATCTACCCGCCGAGGCTGGGCCGCTTTCGTGGCTTCGACGCGTCTCCGCGGGCCGAGTGGCTGCTCCGGCTCACGGCGCCCTACCGTCCGGGCGAACTCGTCAGGAGACCCAGGCAGGCGAAGGACGCGATCGCGGTCGCGTCCGTCCGCGGCAAGGACTCACGTGAAGTCGTCGACCGGCTCGCCGAGGTCAAGAGCGAACTCGTCGTCTCCATCACCCCGGAGTGATCGGCCAGGACACGGCTGAGACACCGCCTCACCGAGGTGTCTTCGCTCCCGCCGTCGTTTCTTCCCACACTGCATGGGCCGCCCGCAGAAAGGCGTCGTTGTCCGACGGCGTCCCCACGGAGGCGCGCAGTCGACGCGGTACACCGTGGTCGCGGATCAGGACTCCGTGGTCGAGCTCGCACGGCTCCCCACCGTTGCTCGCAGCGGCGTGTGTGCCATATGTGTGCTGCGAGGGCCCTCCCGCCCGTGGGACGGAAGGGCCTCTGAACAGGCCTTTTGCTGTGCCCCCGGCAGGATTCGAACCTGCGACACCCGCTTCAGGAGTTCGATCCGGGCCCGCTCCGGCTGCTGTAGTCGACTGGTGCGGCGGCCGGACAGAGTCGCTGGTGTACGCCCCCGTCCGGCGTCGTTGATGTCAGCCGTGGATGTCAGCAGCTTCTGAGGGGAGAGCATGGGTGTGCATCTGTGATCACCGGGGGGTGGAGGCGAATCTGTCGTCGATGTCTGGGATCCAGAAGCAGATCTCCAACGTCTTCAGGCGGTCCCAATGCCGCACGCGGCGCCCTTGTCTGATTGCGGCAGTCAGGCTTACGAGTAGCAGTGCCGCACAAATTCCTGCCAGCACACGATCGGGTCCCGCGACGAGCTCGATCACCGCGACGACGAGCGCGAACACCAGGGCGAGGGCCGAGTTCCGCAGCATCAACGCGAGGCCTTGCAGCCGAGTGATCTCGCCCGATGCTTCCTTGCTGTGGAGTTCCACTGCAGCCAACAGCAGAGATGCATCGGTGTGCACGAAGGCTCGGTCCCGCGCTTCGGGCACTCTGGTCACGAATTCCTGACGAGCGTTCTCAACGCTCCAGTTCCAACGCGGTGCGACCTTGTCCAGGAGAGCACTCAGAGGATAGGCGAGATGCCCCAACAGGTAACTGGCAACAGCGACTCCGACCACCTGGAGCACTGACGGTGCCGAGGCCAAACTTGTGAGATCGATGATGTTCAAGCGGGCGAGCGCGTAAATGATTAAGGACAGATGCAGTACTCCGGGTATCCCATATGTGAACAGATCGAAGATGCCCACGGCTAAGGTCACGATGCTCCCCCTGACTCGCCAAGGCCTCTGACTCTAGTGAGTAGAGGCCAGGCAGTGTTCTGATGGGTCGAGAGCTTCCCTGCCTGGCCATGACGCGGAAGTGCCGCGAGCACCGCTCCCAAGCCGACGGTTCTGGTTCGTGGGCGACTGAGCGATCTTGAAAACCGTCGTCGCAGCGATGTGACCGTGGGTTCAAATCCCACACCCACAGCAGGTGAACGGCCCCCGACCAGGTGAATTGGTCGGGGGCCTCCTCATGCCTGCTGCCCGTCAACTGGAGGCGGCCGCCTGATGGCCGGTCAGCGCAAGCGGAACCCCAATGGCGCGGGGACGATCACCAAGCGCAAGGACGGCCGGTTTCAGTGCGCGGTCTACGTGCTCCAGCCGGACGGCACCCGGGCTCGCAAGTTCGCCTACGGCAAGACCTGGGCCGAGTGCGACGCGGCGTCGCCGACGTACGGCGCTTCCTCGTCCGCCTGGAGAAGGAGGCCACCGCGGCAACGGCCAAGGAGCCGCACCGTGTTCTGCGTTCCGCTCTGTCTTCCGCCTGCTGAGAGGAACTGATTACGCGCAACGTCGCCAAGCTCGTCGAGCCGCCCCGCACGGACAACCGGGAGCTGATGCCTTGGAGCCTCGACGAGACGTTGGACTTCCTTGCGGCGTCTCGCAGAGATCCGCTCTACGCGGCCTTCGTGCTCGCCATCGCGATGGGGCTCCGGCGGGGCGAGATCATCGGGCTCCGTTGGTCGGATCTCGACCTCGACAACCGCATCTTGTACGTGCGCCAGCAGACCCAGCGTCGCCGTGGCGTCCTGTACGACGACGATCCCAAGAGTCGCCGTCGCCGCGTCGTTCCGCTGCCCGCGCTCTGTATCGCCCCGCTGCGCTGGCACCGGATGCGACAGTCAGCCGCACGCGTCAAGGCGGGGGAGCAGTGGCACGAGTCCGGCTACGTCTTCACCACCCGCACCGGTCGCCAGGTCGAGCCGCGGAACGTCTACCGCTCCTTCACCCGCGTCGCCGAATCCGCCGGCCTTCGCGTGATCCGGCTGCATGACGCTCGGCACGGTACGGCGACCCTCCTTACAGCTGCCGGAGTCGCACCCCGCGTGGTGATGGAGATCCTCGGGCACTCTCAGATCAGCATCACCATGGACGTGTACACGCACGTCGTGCAGGACACTCAGCGCGAGGCCATCAGTCACATGGATCGGCTGCTCAAGCGGCGGCCGGTTGTGAGTGAACGCCCTCGTTGATGTCAAAAGTGGATGTCAAAGGCCCCGGACCATGATCGGTCCGGGGCCTTTTGGCTGGTGCCCCCGGCAGGATTCGAACCTGCGACACCCGCTTTAGGAGAGCGGTGCTCTATCCCCTGAGCTACGAAGGCGGGCGGATCTCGGTGAGACCCGGCGACCAGCCTAGCGGATGTGCGGGCGCGGTCGGAAAGGTTCTGGTTCGCCCAGGTCAGGGGAAGGTCAGGGGCAGTGCGAGGACCTGGGGGCAGGTCAGGGGCGGCGCGGGGGCAGTGTGAGGGCGGTGTGGGGTCAGACGGGTGGGACTCGGCTGAAGCGGCCCGCTACGCGTAGGTCCGTTTCGATGCGGGTCGCGGCGGTGTGGAGTTCCGGGAGGACCTCCTCGACGCACTGCTCGGGGGTGCGGCGGCTGCTGTGCATGGCGACGTTCACCGCGGCGACGACCCGGCCGGTGCGGTCCCGTACCGGTACGGCGATGGAGCGCAGCCCCTGCTCCAACTCCTCGTCGACCAGGGCGAATCCCTCGTCCCGTACCTGGCGGAGGGTGGCCCTCAGCCGCGCGGGGTCCGTGATCGTACGAGGGGTCAGCGGGGTCAGGGCAGGGAGCGAGGGGTCGGGGAGGTCGGCCAGCATGACCCGGCCCAGGGAGGTCGCGTAGGCGGGCAGCCGGGTGCCGACCGTGACGTTCACGCTCATGACGCGCCGGGCGGCGACCCGGGCCGTGTACTGGATGTCGTCGCCCGCCAGGACCGCCAGCGAGGCCGAGTCCTGGAGCCGCTGCGAGAGCGCCGTGAGGTACGGGTGCGCGATCTGGGGGAGGGACAGCCGGGACAGCGGCGGGAAGCCGAGGCCCAGCACCCGCGGGGTCAGCCCGAACACGCGGTCGTGGGACGTGACGTAACCGAGGTGCTCCAGGGTGATCAGGGCGCGGCGCGCCGTGGCCCGGGCGAGCCCGGTGGCCTGCGCGACCTCCGTGAGGGTCAGTTCCGCGCGGCCCTCGCCGAAGGCGGTGAAGACCGTCAGACCGCGGGCCAGTGACTCGACGAACTCGCGGCCCAGTTCCTGCTTGGACGCGCCCGTCCACATGGCGAGGCCCGAGCGCGTGGCGGCAGCAGGCCCGGTGCCCGGCGCCCGGTCCGACTCCCGGCGCAACTCCTCCTCCATCGCGCCCACCGCCACCCGCAGCCGTGGCAGCAGCGAGTCCCGCAGGTCCGCCCCGGTGTGCCGGCTCGTGTGGCTCACCACGCTCACGACACAGGCGATCCGGCCCGAGCCGGGGTCGCGTACCGGTACGGAGAGCGCCACCAGACCCGGCTCGATCAGCTGGTCGTCCAGTGACCAGCCGGCCTCCCGGGCCTCGGCCGTACGCCGCTCGAAGTCGTCCCCGAGGGTGGCGGAAGGCGACACGCTCCGGGCGGCCGCCGTCCCACCGGACCGGGGGACACCCCGGCCCGCACCGCCCGCCGCGTCCGCGCCCCGCGCCTCGCCGTCGTCCTCGTCCGCGTCATCGATCGGGCGGCTCCGTGCCGGCACCGCCGGGAAACCGCGGTCCTCGGGGTCGGCCGCCCGGCGCGTGTGCCAGCGGGCCCAGGCCGCCGCGTCCCACTCGGTGGCGAACAGGGGCCCCGGCGCGGTGCGTTCCGCGGGCAGCAGGTCACCGATGCGGAAGCTCAGGGACATCGCGCGGCGCCGGGTGGCCTGGTGGATGAACCTGATCCCGTCGAGGTCGCCGACGGCCAGGGACACCGACTCGTCCAGGGCGTCGGCCAGCGCGTCGGCGTGGGCGTCGAGGAGCCGGGGGAGGCGCAGGGCGGCCAGATAGGCGTTGCCGAGTTCCATCAGGCGCGGCGCGAGCAGGGCGTCCCGGCCGTCCAGACGTACGTATCCCATGCGCGCGAGGGTGGCCGTGATCCGGTCGACGGTGGACCGCGCGAGCCCGGTGGCCCGTTCGAGGCCGCTGAGACTGGACATCCCGTCGGCCTCGGTCAGCCGCCGCAGTACGGCGATGCCGCGCATGAGGGGAGCGACGGCCTCGGCGGGTACGGCGCTGTCGGGTGCCGACGAGACGGGCGAGACGTTCGATGGCATGGGCTCTCCGTTGCGGATCTCTGGTGAGACACCGTAGTGCTTGCCCGTCACCTCAGCAGATCGACGGCGCCCGGTTGATCACCTCGGCCGTCCGGTTCGTGGAGTCGGGGATCCGGCCCCGGTCACGCGGCCGACAGCGGGCGCCCCGGACGAACGGCGGCCCATTCACCGCCGCGTCACCAACACCCGGTAGTCCCCTGCCAGATCCGCCCCCGCGATCGTCACGCGGATGCCGGTCTTCGGGTCCTGGAAGGACTCGCCGGGGGCGAAGGGCGCGTCGGAGAGTTCGGCGTGGACGTTGGGGCTGCGGGTGCAGCCGCCGCTGTCGCGCTGGGAGTCGTAGACGGTGATGGGGCCGTTGCCGGTGTCCACATCGGCGTCGACCTTGTAGATGAGGATGCCGGGGCGGCAGACCGTCTCGTCGTTGCCGGCGCGGGTGCGCAGCTCCAGCGCGTATCCCGTCTTCGCGTCGAGGGGTACGAAGACCAGCTTGGCGCCGCCCTTCGTGGCCAGCGGGGTCAGCGTGTACTCGGTGGTCCCGGGCGCCGCGGCGCAGCGCACCTGCGCCGTGTCGAGCCAGCCGAGCTTCCACTTGTGCCAGCCCAGCAGGTCGTTGTCGGCGCCCCAGTCCTCGCTCATGATGTCCCAGTGACCGACCGCGCCGCCGCCGTCCTGGGTGTAGAGGTCGGGCAGGCCGAAGGTGTGGCCGTTCTCGTGCGGGAGGACCCGGTAACCGGTGTCGGTGTAGGAGCCGGAGCCGTCGTCCTGGCGGCTGTAGACGAAGGACGCGTTGGAGACCGGGACGCCGTCGGCGACCGGAGCCTCGGTGTTGCCGGCGAAGGTCACCGACAGGACGGTGTCCAGCGCGGAGGGTCCCGCGTTCGGGGTGACCAGCACGTTCAGGATGTCGTACGAGCGGAAGTCCACCGTCGGGTCGGCGGCGGCCACGATGTCCTGGACCAGATCGCGGTAGCCGGGGTCGAAGGGCGCGCCGCGTTCTATGCCGTACGCCTTGAAGGACTTGGGCATGCGCAGCCAGTGGGCGACGGGGGCCTCGGGGCGGTAGTCGAGGCGGCCGTACGAGCTGGTGCGGAACCATTCCCTGGTCTTGGGGAAGAACTCCGCGAGGCGGTCGAGCGCGCTGCCCTGTCCGGGTGCGTCGGAGAAGTCGACCATCAGATTGAGGGCGCGGACCGTGCCGGTGGAGCGTGCGTAGCCGGCCGAGGTCGGGATGCCCTCCGACATCTGCACCCCCGTCGCGCCGTTGATCATGCAGGAGCCGAGCGCCGTGGAGCGGGCCAGTGCGATGGAGCCCGCCGCGGTCGAGCCCGCCGTGAGGTGTCCGGTGCCGGCGGAGGTGCTGACCGCCAGCGTCAGGGCGGTCACCGTGGCGAGCGCGGCCACACGGCGCGGGCGTATCCGACGGCTGGTCGGCTGCATGCATGGGCCCTTCGCTCCCCGGCAGCCGCCGGTCTCCGGCTGCACCCTTTCGATCACCCTCGGTCGGGGGATGCGGGGGCGCTCGCTGGAGGAGACCGAACGTGGGTTTGTCGCCCGAAGGCGTGTGATGCAGGTCACATGCGGCTGGGGAAATAACCGGGGACCGTTTCCCCGTTTAGCCAGGTGTCCGAGCGAAACGGGGAAACGATCCCCGGATCGCACCCGGGGGCCACCGGACCGCAGCGGCACCACCGCCGCGCCGGGAGCCATCGGACCGTGACGGCACCACTCGACGCTCCGGAAGCCCGGAGCCACGGAGGCGCCGGACCGATCGGAACAGCAGCATCGAGCAGCACCCGGACAGCACTACGTGAGGAGTACGCCGTGGAGACCGCGACCCCCGTGCAGCGCCGAGCACCCCGGCCGCGCGCCGATGCCCTGCGCAATCGGGAGCGGATCGTCGCCGCCGCGCGAGAGATGTTCGTCGAGTTCGGCGCCGAGGTGCCGTTCGACGAGATCGCCCGCCGGGCCGGCGTCGGCAATGCCACGGTGTACCGCAACTTCCCCGACCGCGACTCCCTGGCGCGGGAGGTCGTCTGCTCGGTCATGGACCGCACCTCGGAACAGATCGAGTCGGCGCTCGCCGAGGGTGGTGACCCGTTCGAGGCTTTGAGCCGCTTCGTGCACGCCGCCGCCGACGAGCGGATCGGCGCCCTGTGCCCGATGCTCTCCGAGGGCTTCGACCAGAACCATCCTGATCTGGTCGCCGCCCGGGACCGCATCACGGAACTGGTCGAGGAACTGATGGGGCGCGCCCGCAAGGCCGGGCAGCTGCGCCCCGACGTCGAGTTCGGCGACATGATGATCGCCCTCAGCCAGCTCACCCGGCCGCTGCCCGGCACCGCGTGCCAGGGCATCGACCGCTTCGTGCACCGTCATGTGCAGCTGCTCCTGGACGGTATGCGGGCACCGGCCCGCTCCGTACTGCCCGGAGTGGCCGCGACCGTGGAGGACCTGCAACGAGCGTGAGCCCTCAGCCCGTCCGGTACGGCCACCGACCCGAACCGCAGTACCGCAGACCAACAGCACCACAGTGACTCGTAGCGCAGCGCCGCTACCGACCCGATCACGGCACCGCGACCGATGAGTTCCGGCCCCGGCGCCGGTCATCACCTCTGACGTCACCACCGACGACAGACTTCACGGCCGTCACCGAGGACGAGCCGTTCCGCTTCCCGGCCGTCACTGTCGACGAGCCATCTCTTTTCACCGACGCGTATCACCGTCTCACCAACAGCTTCTCCTTCACCTTTCCAATTCTGCGAAGTCCCGAAGTGGGTACCCCCATGTCTGAAACAGTCCAGGCCACCGCCAAGGCGGCACCGCCTTCCGACGCACACTCCAACCGCTGGAAGGCGCTCACCTTCATCGCGCTCGCCCAGCTGATGGTCGTCCTCGACGCGACCATCGTGAACATCGCGCTGCCCTCCGCCCAGCAGGACCTGGGGATATCGGACGGCAACCGCCAGTGGGTCATCACGGCCTACGCCCTTGCCTTCGGCGGTCTGCTGCTCTTCGGCGGCCGTATCGCCGACCTGTGGGGCCGAAAGCGCACCTTTGTCGCCGGTCTGATCGGCTTCGCCGGCGCGTCCGCCCTCGGCGGCGCGGCCACGAACGAGGCGATGATGCTCGGCGCCCGCGCCCTGCAGGGGGCGTTCGGCGCACTGCTCGCGCCCGCCGCGCTCTCCTTGCTCGCCGTGATGTTCACCGAGCCCAAGGAGCGCGCCAAGGCCTTCGGTATCTACGGCGCGATCGCCGGTGGCGGCGGCGCCGTGGGCTTCATCCTCGGTGGCGTGCTCACCGAGTACCTGGACTGGCGCTGGACGTTCTTCGTCAACATCCCGTTCGCGATCATCGCGGCCGTCGGTGCGTACTTCGTCATCCGTGAGCCGGCCGGCGGCCGCAACCGCTCGCCGCTCGACATCCCCGGCGTCATCCTCTCCGTCCTCGGTCTGGTCACGCTCGTCTACGCCTTCACCCGCGCCGAGTCCGACGGCTGGGGCGACTCCGTGACGGTCAGCCTGTTCGTCGCCGCCGTGGTGCTGCTCGCCGCGTTCGTCGTCACCGAGACCCGGGTCAAGGCCCCGCTGCTGCCGCTGCGCGTCATCACCGAGCGCAACCGCGGAGGCGTCTACCTCTCGCTCGGTCTCGCGATCATCGCGATGTTCGGCCTGTTCCTCTTCCTGACGTACTACCTGCAGATCGTGAAGGGCTACTCGCCGGTCAAGACCGGCTTCGCCTTCCTGCCGATGATCGGCGGCATGATGGTGGGCTCCACGCAGATCGGCACCCGTCTGATGACCCGGGTCGCGCCGCGCCTGCTGATGGGCCCGGGCTTCCTGGTCGCCGCGGTCGGCATGCTGTTCCTGACCCAGCTGGAGATCGGTTCCTCGTACTCCGCCGTGATCCTGCCGGGCATGGTGCTGCTCGGTCTCGGCATGGGTACGGCGTTCATGCCCGCCATGTCGCTGGCCACGTTCGGCATCGAGCCGCGTGACGCCGGTGTCGCCTCCGCGATGGTCAACACCTCGCAGCAGGTGGGCGGCGCGATCGGCACGGCCCTGCTGAACACGATCGCCGCCTCGGCGACCACCTCGTACATCAAGGACCACATCGCCGGCGCCGCCTCCAAGCCCCAGCAGCAGCTGGTCCAGCTGCAGGGCCAGGTGCACGGTTACACCAACGCGATCTGGTTCGCCGTCGGCATCCTCGTGCTCGCCGCCACGGTTGCCGCCACCCTCATCAACACCGGTCGCCCGGACGTCTCCGCGGTCTCCGGCGAGGGCGCGGACGTCGAGGACGAGCTCAGGGTGCCGGTGGTCGCCCACTGACACCACGTACCCCTGGCACGTCAGGTTCTTCGGGTACTTCTTCGGGCACTTCGCGTACGGGCGGGGGGTGGGGACGCCTCGCCCGTACGACTCCCAGGGTCTGCCCCGGCTCCGCGCTCCGCGGAGCCGGGGCAGACCTGCGTCCGGGGCCCGGGCACGTGCTGGGGCCGCCCGGGCACCTGCCGGGGCCCGCGCACCTGTCTGGGCCCGGGCCGGCGGGTTCCTGCCGGTCCACGGGCCAGGGGAGTCGGGGCTTCCTACCGCAGCCAGGGCAGGTCCGCGCCCGCGTCCTTCGGCTGGAGCCCCTCCGCGACGATCCGCACCGCTTCGCCGAGCGCCTTCAGCTGGTCGGGGTCGAGCCGGTCGAAGAGGGCCTGGCGTACGGCCGCCACATGGCCCGGGGCGGCGCGCCGCAGCACCTCGTAGCCCTCGTCGGTCAGCACCGCGAACTGGCCCCGCTTGTCGGACGGACAGTCCTCGCGCCGTACCCAGCCGTTCTTCTCCAGCCGCGCGATCGCGTGGGAGAGGCGGGAGCGGGTGATCTTCGCCTTCATGGCCAGCTCGGTCATCCGCAGCCGTCTGCGCGGGGCCTCCTCGAGCTGCACGAGCAGCCCGTAGTAAATGTGCGGCATGCCCGCGTCACGCTGCAGCTGGCGGTCGAGGTGGTCCTCGAGGAGGGTGGCGGCTGCCATGTACGCACGCCAGATGCGCTGTTCCTCGTCGTTGAGCCAGCGCGGCTCTTCAGCGGATGCCGTGTTCATGTACCCCACTGTACGAGGTCCCTCCTTGAAACTTAAACAACTAAAGAGTAGGGTGTTCGCTGTAGCTTGAGACTTCAACTATTTGGTCGGTACGGGCGCGAAGTTCGCTGTATGAGCACGAGGATCGCCGTACGAGCGCGAAGGTCCGCGTACGACCATGGAGTCGAGGAGACCGGGTGCGGTCGAGTGCCGGGTCTCCTCGGACCCCGGAGGGAGCCGCCGTCATGTCCGCCGCCACCGAGGAGCGTGCCGTGCGCGAGCGCATGCCCGCCCTCTACCTGAGTCATGGTGCCCCGCCGCTGGCCGACGACCCGGTCTGGCCCGGCCAGCTCGCCGCCTGGTCCGCCGATCTGCCGCGCCCCAAGGCGATCCTCATGGTCTCCGCCCACTGGGAGGAGGCCCCGCTCGCCGTCGGCGCGGTGCAGACCGTGCCCCTGGTCTACGACTTCTGGGGCTTCCCCGAGCACTACTACCAGGTCCGGTACGCCGCCCCCGGAGCGCCGGAACTCGCCGAGTCCGTACACAAGTTGCTGCGCTCCCCCGGCAGGCCGGTGCAGGACGTCCCGGACCGCGGCCTCGACCACGGCGCCTACGTCCCGCTGGTGGAGATGTTCCCCGCGGCCGACATTCCGGTGCTGCAGATCTCGCTGCCGACGCTCGACCCGGTCGAGCTGATGGACATCGGCCGCAGGCTCGCGCCCCTGCGCGACGAGGGCGTGCTGATCGTCGGCTCCGGCTTCTTCACGCACAACCTGCGCGCACTCAGCCAGGAGGGCCGGATCACCTCGGTGATGGCCGAATTCGACGACTGGGGTCGGCGTGCGCTGGACTCGCAGGACCTGGACGCCCTGCTCGACTTCGAGAACAAGGCACCGGGGGGCCGGCTCGCCCACCCGCGCACCGAGCACTTCGCGCCCCTCTTCGTCACCCTGGGGGCGGGCCATGAGGAACTCTCCGCGCAGCGCACGGTGATCGACGGCTTCTGGCTGGGGATGGCGAAGCGGTCGCTGCAGATCGGTTGATGCGGGATCGGTCGATGCGCCGTCGGTTGCCGTGGGGTCGGCTGCCGGGGGGTCGGCTTGCGTGGCCGTCACGCTCCCGGCGTCACAGCTCCTTCTCGTACCAGGCCACATCCCAGTAGCGGCCGAACTTCCGGCCCACCTCCCGGTACGTCCCCACGTGCCGGAACCCGAAGCGTTCGTGCAGTCGCGTGGACGCCTCGTTCGGCTGGGCGATGCCGGCGTAGGCGCGATGCAGGTCCTCGCCGGCGAGCGCCTCGAAGAGGGCCTTGTAGAGGAGGGTGCCGATCCCGCGGCCGCCCGCGTCGGGGGCGAGGTAGATGGTCACCTCCACGGAGGTGGCGTACGCGGGCTTGGGACGGAACGCGCTGGATGTGGCGTACCCCAGAATCCGCTGTGAGTCCGTGTCGGTGGCAACCATCAGGCGGTGCGGGCCGTCTTCCGGGTGGGAGAGCAGCCAGGGCAGACGCTCTTCCGGCGAGAAGGCGGCCGTGTCAAATGTGATGGGCGTCTCACGTACGAAGTGGTTGTAGAGGTCCGTGAGGGCTTCGAGGTCTTCCTCGACTCCCGGCCTGACCTGCACCTCTGTACGTTCCGACGACATCCTGTCCCCCTTTGTGGCGGCACAGGGTACTGCATGATCAGAAAAATCGAGGGGGCCCATGGGAATTCTGTCCGGATTCCAGTCGTTGTTTCCTTCGGATGCCGGGCACCCGGGAGGGTGAGCCCCCAGTTTCCAGGACCACCTGCCAGCCACCATCGCAAGGGAGCACGCATGGCAACCCGTGCCGTCGCCCGTCGTAAGTCCGCCGCCGCCGGCGAGACCGACGCGGCGCGCAGTGTTCGCGCCGTAGGCGGCGAGATCGCCGATCGCGACCTGGTCGGCATGTATCTCGACGAGATCGCGCGTACGCCGCTGCTCGACGCCGCCAAGGAAGTCGAGCTGTCCCAGATCATCGAGGCGGGTGTGTTCGCGCAGCAGATCATCGACGGCGAAGTCGACGACGCCAAGGCGGACGCGACCCGCGAGGAGCTCGAGGCGCTGGTCGCCGAGAGCGAGCGGGCCAAGGACATCTTCATCCGTTCGAATCTCCGGCTGGTCGTCGCCGTGGCCCGCCGTTATCCGCGCAGCGGGCTGCCCCTGCTGGACCTCATCCAGGAGGGCAACGCGGGCCTGGTGCGCGCCGTCGAGAAGTTCGACTACCGCAAGGGCTTCAAGTTCTCCACGTACGCCACGTGGTGGATCCGTCAGGCCATCACCCGTTCCATCGCCGACCAGTCCCGCACCATCCGCCTCCCCGTCCACCTGGTCGAGGAGCTGGGCCGCATCCGCCGAGTGCAGCGCGAGTTCAACCGCGAGCACGGACGCGACCCGGAGCCGACGGAGATCGCCGCGGAGCTGGGCTCCAACCCGGCGCGCGTCATCGACGTCCTCGATTGGGCCCGCGACCCGGTCTCGCTGAACATGGCGGTCGACGACCAGGGCGAGACCCAGTTCGGCGACCTCCTGGAGGACACGTCCGCGGTGTCGCCCGAGGAGTCCGTCCTCACGCTGCTGCGCAGCGAGGAGCTGGACGACCTGATCGGCCGCCTGGACCAGCGCACGGCCTCCATCATCAAGATGCGCTACGGCATCGACGACGGCCGGGAGCGCACGCTCACGGAGGTCGGCAAGGAGCACGGGCTCACGCGCGAGCGCATCCGCCAGATCGAGAAGCACGCCCTGATGGAGCTGAAGAAGCTGGCTCGCGACACCGGTTTCGACGCGGCGGCGTGACGGCGAGCGCCGTCCCGGCGGACGCCGTATCGGAGATGGCCTGGTAAAGCCGCTTCAAAACACCGGGCTCGGGGCACAAGACTTCAGGGCCCGGACTTGAGGGTCCGGGCTCGAGGGTCCAGGCTTCGGAGCCCGGGTTCACGAATCCGGACCCAGGGCTCGGAAACGCGAGCCCGGCACAGACGGCGTGCGCCCCGCGCCCACAACCCCATAGCCGAGTTCCGACGCGCTCCCCCCCCTGCGTCGGGACTCTTCCCGGGCCGAGCTCCGGCGCCTCCCCCCCCTGGCGCCGGGGCTCGGCTCCATTTGCGGGGGCGCGTGGGCTGTTCGGGTGCGGGTCGGGTGCGCGTTTCGAGGGCGGGTCGCGTATGCCCTTCGGGGGTGGGTGGGTGCGCCTTGGGGCGTGGGTGCGTGCACCTTTGGGGCGTGGGTGCGTGCGCCCTTCGAGCGTGGGCGGCGTACGTCTGCGAGCGCGGGCTGCGTATGCGCTTCGAGCGCCGACTGCGTATGTCTTCGAGCGTGGGCTGCCTACGCCTTCGATCGCCGGCTGCGTACGCCTTTCGAATGCATGCGGGCACACCTGCCCGGGGCACCCCGGACCTGAACCCCGGGGTGACCCGGATGGCAGATTGTGCCACAGAGGCATAACCTGCCTGCCGTGACCGGTACCAACCGTGTCGGCGGCACTCCCGCCGAGCGCACCCCCCGCCCGGGCGAGGCGGATGCGGACTCCGCTTCTTCCGCCTCTTCTGCTTCGTCTGCTGCGCCCACTGGGCGCGCCTTGCGCTCCGGCGCGGCTTCGGCCGCTGCTGCCGAGCGCTCGTCCCGGGCCGGCGGTCAGGGGGAGCCCCGGAGTTCCGGGGGCCCCTCGCTGACCGAGCGGCGGAAAGCGGCGACCCGGATGGACATCGCCCGCGCCGCGGCGGGGCTCTTCATGACGCACGGGCTACGGGGCACCCGCGCCGAGGACATCGCCCGCGCCGCCGGGGTCGCCCCGCGAACCTTCTACCGGTACTTCGCCGCCAAGGAGGAGGCCCTCGGCCCGCTCTTCTCCGCGGGCGCGCAGAAGTGGGCGGAGGCGGTCCGTGACGCCCCCGCCGAACTGCCCGTCCCGGAGGCTCTCCAGCACGCCATCGCCGCCACTCTGACGCCCGGCATCGGGGTCCGGCCCGAATCCCTGGAGTGGGTCCGCAACCTGCTCCGGCTCGCCGAACGCAGCCCTGCCCTGCTCAGGGTCTGGGGCGAGGCCTGCCAGACCGCGGAACGGGAGCTGGCGGGGGTGCTGGCGGCGCGGGTCGCGGGTGTGGGTGTGGGTGCGGGTGCTTCGTATGCGGGTGGTGGCGGCGTTGGCGGTGCTGGTGCTTCATCTGTGGTTGGTGCGGGTGCGGGTGCGGGTGCGGGTGCTGGTGCTGGTGCCGGTGCCGGTGGCGACGGTGACGGTGACGTTGAGGCCGATGCCGGGACCAGCGCCGGGGCCGGGGCTGGGGCCGATGAGCTGCCCGTCTCCCCGGAGCTCCGGCTGAGCGCCGCGGTCGCCAGCGCGGCCGTGCGCGTGGCGGTCGAGGCGTGGGCCGCCGGGGACGACCCGCCCGACGGTCCCGCGAGCCCGGCCGCACTGGCGGCGCGCAATGTGGCGTCGCTGCGGGACTTTCCCTGGGGCGCCGTGTGAGTTGCCCACGCGAGGGCGGGAGTTCGGGGCGGGGGTTCTGGATTTCCGGGTGCTCCGGCGTTCCGGAACACCCGGCCCCTCAGCCCGCCGCTCGGGACAGGCGGCCCCCCAAGTCCCGTACGCAGCCGACCAGTTCCGGCGGCTCCCGAACGGTGAACTCGCAGTCGACCATCGCGAGCCGCACCGCCAGCCACTCCACGGAGTCGCCGGCGGAGGCGCGCAGCCGGCAGTTCTGGTCGTCGATCGGCTCGGGCGCGCCCAGCCACGCCGGCAGACGCGCCGCGACGAACAGCGCGGGCGCGGCGAAGGTGACATCGAACTCGTACGTCTCCTGCCGCCTGTACATCGACTGCCGCAGGAACTCGGCCGCACTCCCGGTCGGCAGCTCGCGCGGGGTGAAACGCGTCCCCGTCGCGAAGGGTTCGGTGACCCGGTCGACGCGGAACGTGCGCCAGTCCTCGCGGTCGAGGTCGTACGCGACGAGGTACCAGCGACGGCCGGTGGACACCAGCCGGTAGGGCTCGGTCAGCCGCCGGGACGCGGTGCCGTCCCCGGACCGGTACGCGAACCGCAGCCGCTCCCGCCCTGCAACGGTCGACGCCATCACGGTCAGCGTCTCGGGCGCGATGCTGGCGCCGTCCCCACTGGTGAGCGGGGTGGTGGCCGCCTGCAGCGTGGACACCCGGTGCCGCAGCCGCGACGGAAGCACCTGCTCCAGCTTCGCCAGGGCCCGTACGGAGGCCTCGTCCAGGCCCTCGACCGCGTGCCCGGCCCCGGCCCGCAGCCCGACGGCGATGGCCACGGCCTCCTCGTCGTCGAGCACGAGCGGCGGCATCGCCTTCCCCGCCACCAGCCGGTACCCGCCGTCCGACCCCTTGGTCGCCTGCACCGGATAACCCAGCTCCCGGAGCCGGTCGATGTCTCGGCGGACGGTACGACGGGACACCCCGAGCCGCTCGGAGAGCTCACCGCCGGGCCACTCGCGGGGCGTCTGGAGCAGTGAGAGGAGCTGGAGCAGCCGCGCCGGGGTGTCGGTGCTCATGAGACCTCCCCGGCGCCGTCCCCGTTCCGTGCACCGTCGTCCCGCCGGCAGCGGTTCCCTATGCCGTCGTGCCCGGGTGTGCCGTCGCCGAGGCACGCGCCGGCGCTCCGCGAGCCTTTGCCATTCCGTGTCGTCATGCCGTACAGATTGCCGTAGATCTAGGACACGATCTGACCTATTGGCCCCCTAGATTCTGAGCATGAACTCCACCGAGACCCCTCTCAGCAGTCCGGATGCCGGCGCTGGAGCCGTGAAGACCCCCGGGTCCGCCGAAGCGGCCACGGCCGACCGGCGGCGTTGGTTCGCACTCGCCATCGTGATGACCGCAGCTTTCATGGACCTGGTCGACGTGACGATCGTGAACATCGCGATCCCGTCGATCCAGCAGGACTCCGGTGCGTCGTTCAGCCAGATCCAGTGGATTACGGCGGGCTACGCACTCGCCTTCGCCGCCGGTCTCATCACCGGCGGACGGCTCGGCGACATCCACGGCCGCAAGCGGCTCTTCCTCATCGGCATAGGCGGATTCACGCTCGCGTCGGCGCTGTGCGGCTTCGCCGCGAACCCGGAGATGCTCGTCGCCTCGCGCATCCTCCAGGGCGGAATGGCCGCGCTGATGGTGCCGCAGGTGCTGTCGATCGTGCACGCGACCTTCCCGGCGCACGAGCGGGGCAAGGTGTTCGGACTCTTCGGCGCGATCGTGGGTCTCGGCGCGGTGTCCGGTCCGCTCCTGGGCGCCCTGCTCACCGAGTGGAACCTGTTCGGCCTGGAATGGCGCCCGATCTTCCTGATCAACCTGCCGGTGGGGGTGGCCGGACTGATCCTCGGACGGAAGTTCATCAGCGAGTCCAAGGCTCCGCGGGCCCTCAAGCTCGACCTCGTCGGCGTCACCCTCGTCACGCTCGGCCTGCTGATGCTGCTCTACCCGCTGACCCGCGGGCGTGAGCTGGGCTGGCCGCTGTGGGGATACGTCTCGATGGCCGGTGCCCTCGTCGTCTTCGCCGCGCTGGTGGCGTACGAGAAGCGGAAGGCGGCGCGGGACGGTTCGCCGCTGGTCGAACTGTCGCTGTTCAAGGTGAAGAGCTTCGCCGCGGGCATCGCCGTACAGACCGTCTTCGGCGTCGGTCTCGGCATCTTCTTCCTGGTCTGGACGCTGTACATGCAGGTCGGCCTGGGCTGGAGCCCGTTGCGCGCCGGTCTGACCGGCGTCCCGTTCTCCATCGCGGTCTCGGTGGCGGCGGGGATGTCCGTGCAGCAACTGGTCCCGCGCTTCGGGCGCAAGGTGCTCCAGGCGGGCGCCCTGGTGATGGCGGCCGGCGTGCTCCTCTACATCTGGGAGTCCGAGCGGTACGGCCTGGCCATCGCTTCCTGGCAGATGGCGCTTCCGCTGGTCGTGATGGGCGCGGGCATGGGCCTGATCGTGGCGCCGCTGACCGACGCGGTGCTGTCGGATGTGCCGCGCGAGCACTCCGGCTCGGCGTCCGGTCTCATCAACACGGTGCAGCAGATGGGCAACGCGCTCGGACTCGGCCTCGTGTCCGTAGTCTTCTTCGGCACGATCGGGGACCGGCTGACGCCGCTCCAGATGGGCCCCGCCTTCGTGAACGCCTTCCAGAACGCGCTGTTCTGGGTCGCCGGAGTCATGGCCGTCATCTTCCTGCTGATGTTCGCGCTGCCGAAGCGACCGGCACAGCATGTGGAGGGGGCGGAGGGCTCGCCTGCGGAGGGCGCGCTTGCCACGGGGGAGCGGGAGGCGGAGGCGGAGCCGGAGCTCGTCGGCTGAACCGCGGTGGGAGGGGCGGGCCCGGCACCTCAGGTGCTGGGGCCGCTCCTTTTTCGTTGCGGCTCCTTTTTCGTTGCCGTCCCTGCCCGGCCTGCCTCCAACACGTGCCAAAGTCCGTTCATGCCCGAGTGGAGCCTGAACCTGTTTACTTTCTGGGCATCAGAGCGTAGCCTCCCGACGTAAACCACAGGTTCGGGCATCAATCGGAGGCGAACGGACATGTACGCACCGGAGCGGCAGCAGGAGATCCTCCGGCTGGCCCGTGACGGCGGCCGGGTGGACGTGCTGTCGCTCGCCGAGGAGTTCCAGGTCACCGCGGAGACCATCCGCCGGGACCTGAAGGCCCTCGACCGCGCAGGGCTCGTACGCCGTGTGCACGGGGGTGCGATCCCGGCCGGGCGCCTCGACTTCGAACCCGACCTCGCCGAGCGCGAGTCCACCGCGGCCGACGAGAAGGACCGCATCGCCCACGCCGCCGTGGCCGAACTGCCCGCCGAGGGCACGCTGATCCTCGACGCGGGCAGTACGGTCGCCCGGCTGGCCGGTGCCCTCCCGCTGGAGGCGACGCTCACCGTCGTCACCCACAGCCTGCCCATCGCGGCCCGCCTCGCGGACCATCCCGGCATGCAGCTCCACCTCGTCGGGGGGCGCGTACGGCACCGGACGCGCGCCGCCGTCGACGCCTGGGCGCTCCGCGCGTACGGCGAGATCCGCGCCGACGTCCTGTTCATCGCGGCCAACGGCTTCTCCGTCGAGCACGGGCTGACCACCCCCGACCTCGCCGAGGCCGCCGTCAAACGCGCGGCCGTCCGCGCCGCGCGCCGGGTGGTGCTGCTCGCCGACTCCTCCAAGCACGGCCAGGAGCACTTCGCCCGCTTCGGCGACCTGAGCGATGTGGACCTGCTGATCACCGACAGCGGGCTGAACCCCGAGGACGCCACGGCCATCGAGCGCGGCGGCACGCAAGTGCTGTGTGTCTGAGAGGCGGCGCGGATGCGTGGATGTGCTGAGTGTCTGAGCAGCGGCATGGCTGTACGTAGTGCCGTGTGTCTGAGCAGCGGCGTGGATGTACGGCGGGTCGTGTGTCTGGGCAGCGGCGTGGATGTACGGCGTGCTGTGTGCCCGGGCAGCGGCGTGGGCGTACGGATGTGCCGCGTGTCTGACAAGCGGCATGGGCATACGGACGTGCCGTGTGCCGAGAAGCGGCACGGAAGTGCTGTGAGTTCTGGAAACGAGTGCGCATGATCCTCACCGTCACCCCCAACCCCTCCCTGGACCGTACCTACGAAGTCCCGTCGCTCGACCGCGGCGAGGTGATCAGGGCCACCGGCGAACGCATGGACCCGGGTGGCAAGGGCGTCAACGTCTCGAGGGCGGTTGCCGCCGCCGGACAGCGCACGGTCGCCGTCCTGCCCCTCGGTGGTGCGCCCGGCGCACTCGTCGCCGACCTGCTCGACGCGCAGGGCATCGAGGTCGCGCCGGTCCCGATCACCGGGGCGACCCGCTCCAACATCTCGGTCGCCGAACCCGACGGCACACTGACGAAGATCAACGCACCGGGCCCCGAACTCTCCGGCGCGGAGGCCGAACAGCTCCTGGAGACCGTCCGCCGGCAGTACCGCTCCGGCGAGGCCCACTGGATCACCTGCTGCGGCAGCCTCCCGCGCGGGCTCGCGCCGTCCTGGTACGCCGAGCTGGTGGCGCGGGCGCACGCGGCGGGCGCCCGGATCGCGCTGGACACTTCGGGACCCGCGCTGCTTGCGGCGCTGCGCGAGCGTCCCGACGTGGTGAAGCCGAACGCCGAGGAGCTCGCGGAAGCCGTCGCGCGCCCCCTCACCACCGTGGGCGACGCGGTCAAGGCGGCCGAGGAGTTGCGCGCGCTGGGCGCGTGCGCCGTGCTCGCGAGCCTGGGGGCGGACGGGCAGTTGCTCGTGGACGGCGCGGGCGCCTGGTTCGGCAGCGCGCGCGTGGACGTCGTACGCAGCAATGTGGGCGCCGGTGACTCCTCACTCGCCGGTTTCCTGATCGCCGGCGGCCGCGGCCCCGAGGCCCTCGCCTCCGCCGTTGCGCACGGCGCCGCCGCCGTACAACTGCCCGGCAGCGTGATGCCGGGGCCGGCCGACCTCGACCCCTCCGCCGTCGTCGTGACCACGGAGATCCCGGTGGACCGCGTACTGACGGAGCCGGTGTCATGACGGCGCGCGGTCTTCGTGGGTTCGCGCGCCGGGGTGGGCGGAGTTTTCGCTGCTGCGGCTTCGAGGGGCGCGGCCGGGGGCGGGGGCAGGGGCGAGGCGATCTTCCTGGTCCTGTCGCTGACGGAGGGCGAGGTCTCTCCGGTTCCGTCTTCGAGGGGCGACGCGATCTTTGCGGTCCCGTTGCCGACGGCGGGCGAGGGCTTCCCGGTTCCGTCTTCGAGGGGCGGGGTCTTCCCGGCCCGGTTTCCGAGGGGCGAGGCGATCTTCCCGGTCCCGTCGCTGACGGAGGGCGAGGTCTCTCCGGTTCCGTCTTCGAGGGGCGACGCGATCTTTGCGGTCCTGTCGCCGACGGCGGGCGAGGGCTTCCCGGTTCCGTCTTCGAGAGGAGGCGAGGGCTTCCCAGCCTCGCCTCGGTCATCCCCGTGTACCCCGCGTTCTGCGAGCGCGGCACCCCCGTCCCCACCCCCGCCCGTATCTCCCCCCGGGCGACACGCGTGCGAAGGAGCCCGCGATGAGCGAGATGATCACCGCGGACCTGGTCGACCTCGACCTGTCCGCCGATACCAAAGAGGCCGCGGCACGCGCCCTCGCCGAGCGCATGATGGCCCTGGGCCGGGTCACCGACCTCGACGGCTTCCTGGCCGATGTGGCCGCCCGTGAGGCCCAGATGCCGACCGGCCTCGACGGCGGCATCGGCATCCCGCACTGCCGTAGCGAACATGTCACCGAGCCGACGCTCGCCTTCGGACGCAGCGCTGCCGGGATCGACTTCGGCGCGCCGGACGGGCCCGCCGACCTGATCTTCCTGATCGCCGCTCCGGCGGGCGCGGATGACGCGCACCTCACGATCCTGTCGTCGCTCGCCCGCCAGCTGATGAACGCCGAGTTCACGTCCGCGCTGCGGGCCGTGGACGACGCGGCGGCCGCGGCTGCGCTCATCCGCGGGGACGAGCCTCCGGCGGCGGCTGCGACCGAGACCGCGGCGGCAGGCGAGACCGCGGCGGCGACCGCCTCCGGTGACTCCGTGGCGGTGTCGACGGCGGCCTCCGCCGACAGCGGCACGGACGGCGCGGCCCCGGCGCCGGGTGCGAACGTCGAGGACGGACCCGCCCCGGCGCCGGGCGCCACCGCGGATGGCGAACCCTTCCGTATCGTCGCCGTCACCTCCTGCCCCACCGGCATCGCGCACACCTACATGGCGGCCGAGTCGCTGGAGAACGCGGGCCGCGCGGCCGATGACGTCGAGGTCGTGGTCGAGACACAGGGCTCGGCCGGCTTCACCCGGCTCGACCCGGCGGTCATCGCGGCGGCGGACGGCGTGATCTTCGCGCACGACGTCCCCGTACGAGAAAAGGACCGCTTCGCCGGAAAGCCGACCGTCGACGTCGGCGTGAAGGCCGGCATCAATCGGCCGGCCGAGCTGATCTCCGAGGTCCGCGGCAAGGCGGAGCGCGGCGAGGTCACCGCGGGCGCCGTACCCGGCACGCCGGTCGAGCGCATCGGCGCGTCCGGCGAGGGCTACGGCACCAAGCTCCGCAAGTGGCTGATGAGCGGCGTGAGTTACATGGTCCCGTTCGTCGCCGCGGGCGGTCTGCTGATCGCTCTCGGCTTCGCGATCGGCGGCTACAAGGTCAACAAGGCGCCTTCCGTCATGGACCACTTCATGTGGATGCAGGCGGACAGCTGGGGCGCGCTGTTCTTCCAGATCGGCGGCGTGGCGTTCGGCTTCCTCGTCCCGGTGCTGGCCGGCTACATCGCATACGGCATGGCGGACCGGCCGGGTCTGGTCCCCGGTTTCGTCGGCGGCGCGATCTCCCTCACCATCAACGCGGGCTTCCTCGGCGGTCTGGCCGCCGGTCTCATCGCCGGTGGTGTGGTGCTCGGGATCCAGAAGGTAAAGATCCCGGCGGCGTTGCGCGGGATCATGCCGGTGGTGGTGATCCCGCTGATCTCCGCGGCGATCGTCGGGTTCCTGATGTTCGTGGTGATCGGCAAACCCATCGCCTCGGCGCAGAAGGGCATGACCGACTGGCTCAACGGCCTCACCGGCACCAACGCCGTCCTGCTCGGCGCCCTCCTCGGCCTGATGATGTGCTTCGACCTCGGCGGCCCGGTCAACAAGGTCGCGTACACCTTCGCCACCGCCGGAATCGCCGTCGCCAGTCCCAGCGACTCCGCGATGAAGATCATGGCCGCGGTGATGGCGGCCGGCATGGTCCCGCCGCTCGCGATGGCCCTGGCGACGACCGTGCGCGGCAAGCTCTTCACGCCGACCGAGCGCGAGAACGGCAAGGCCGCCTGGGTACTCGGCGCCTCCTTCATCTCGGAGGGTGCGATCCCGTTCGCCGCGGCGGATCCGCTGCGCGTCATCCCCTCGTCCATGGTGGGCGGCGCGGTCACCGGCGCACTGTCGATGACCTTCGGCGCCACGCTGCGCGCCCCGCACGGCGGCATCTTCGTCGTACCGCTGATCGGCAACCCGTTCCTCTACCTCATCGCCATCGCCGCCGGCGTCTGTGTCACCACCGCCCTGGTCGTCGTCCTGAAGGGCCTGCGCAAGACCCCCGACGGCGGCGCGACCACGGAGGCGTCGGGCGCCCCGGCACCGGCCACCGCCGATACCAAGGAGCCGGTCGCCGCCTGAGCGGCCCGAATCCGCCCGAATCGGTCCGCCAGTTGACCCCTTTAGGGCGACTGTGAGTCGTTCACCGCATCTGCGAGATGCGTCACGGTCCGGGACCAAAGTCCCGGACCGTGGTGTCTACTGGAGCGCATGCCTGAGCATGTGTCGATCCTCCAGCTGATAGGCGTGGGCGTCCTCGCCCTGGCGACCGTGATCTGGGTCGTCGGCCTGGTACGCCTGCTGCGCCGCAGCCGCTTCGAGGCCGCGGTGTGGCGCCACGGCGACACGCTCATGGCCATCCCTCCCCAGCGCCAGTCCGGGCCCGGCGCGGAGTCGGTCGAACTGACCCCGGAGGAGCACGCCGCTTTTGCGGGCCTGGTACGGCAGTTCAGCGACAGCCCGCGTTTTTAGCGGGTGCGGGTGCGGGTGCGGGTGCGGGTGCGGCTGCTGGCGCGGGGCGCTGTCGCGTTGTGCGCTTGGAGCTGAGGTGCGGGGCGTTGGGCGTGCCGGCGTGAGGCGGTGTGCTGGCGTGAGGTGGTGTGCCGGCGTGAGGTGGTGCGAGTTCGCGCGCTGCGCGCTGTACGCGCCGGTGTGAAGTAGGCCGGAGCTTCGATCTGAGCCGGCGCGCGCCCGCGTTGATGCGCCCGCGCGAACTGGATCGAGTCGCCCCTCCCGTGAGCGGACGCGCCCGGCGCGAGCGGAACCGCCCGCGCCTCCCGGAGGTGCAATGCGCCGACGCCAACCGAGTTGGGCTCCGGCGCCAACCGAGGGGGCGTCGCACCGGCGCTAGCCGTGACACACCCGGCGTCATCCGAGGCGCGAACCCGGCGCGAACCCGTCACGTCGCGCCGGCGCCAACCCCGTCACGTCGCGCCGGCGCCGACTGAGATGCACCCGGCGCCATCCGAAAGGCGCACTCCCGGCTAGCCGAGGCGCGTAGCCCGGCGCTCCATCGCGTCGCGGGCCGCTTCCTCCGTCGCGTACACCTCGCACATGTGCCGTCGATCCGGCGTCGCCGTGTGTTCGACCTCCCACAGGGAGATCTCCCGCCCGTCGCGCAGCAGGAACGCGTGCTCGTAGAGCGAGAAGCACAGCCGCGCCGCCTGGCCCGCCCGGCCGGGACGACCGAAGGCCTGCGTGATCTGGTGCGCGAAGGCCTCGCGCAGCAGCAGGTTGGTGAGGTCGGTGTCGGGGCCGTCCACGTTCTCCGCGCGGCGCAGCAGCCGGCGCGCGTGGTCGGCCGAGTCGTCGGGCGCGTAACTGTGCCGTGGCTCGGGAATCGGCGACAGCTGCACCAGCACCGGCAGCTCGAAGTCCGGCGTGTCCGCCGGCAGCGGCAGCCGGGCGGTCGCGGCGCGCAGCTCCTCCTCGTCCGCGTACACCTCGTGCTGGGCGTCGCTCCCGGGCGCGGTGTTGTGGACGAGCTCCCACAGCGTGACCGCCGAGCCATCGGCGAGCAGCCACGTGTGCCGGTAGGTCTCGCGATGCAGCCCCGCGCTGTGGTGCGCGGAGTGCAGAGAACTGTCGTGCGCCAGCGCGCAGTCGAGCGGCCGTATCGTCTCGTCCGGCAACTCGAAGGAGTTCAGGGCGCGGCCGAGGAGTCGCGCGAGATGCTCCTCCGGAGACTCGGGCGACTCGGGTGGCTCGTACGCTGCTGTCTCGTACGGAACGCTCAAGGCTTCTCCCGGCGTTGCTGCATGTCACCTTGTGGGTGCATACCGTAGCCCCTCGGTCGGACATCATGTCCGCGAACCGAGAAAACGTGCGGAGAGAAAACGGGCGGGCCGCGCGGGAGGTTCCCGCACGGCCCGCCGAGCCCTCAAAGCGCCCTCGTCAGACGGCACTTCCCGCGGTCCACGCGCTCCACGCCATGTTCCAGCCGTTGAGCCCGTTGTCCGGCGAAACCGTCTTGTCGGGGGAGTTCTTGACCGTCACGACGTCTCCCACGAGAGAGTTGTCGAAGAACCACTTGGCGATCGTGTCGCCCTGCGCTCCCTGGGTGTCGGCCAGTCCCACGCAGCCGTGGCTCGTGCCCTGCTGCCCGAAGGGCGGATTGCCGCGGCTGTACCAGTAGTTGCCGTGAATGAAGGTTCCCGACGCCGTCAGCCGCATCGCGTGCGGCACGTCCGGGATGTCGTACTCGCCGCCGTAGCCGACCGTCGATCCGTTCATGCGCGTCTGCGTGAACTTCTCGGAGATCACCATCTGGCCGTTGTACGTGGTGTGCTGCGGGCTGCCCGCGGAGATCGGGATGGACTTGACGGTCTTCCCGTCGCGCACCACCTTCATCGTCTGCGTGCTGACGTCGACCGTGGAGACCTGTGAGCGGCCGACGGTGAAGGTGACGGTCTTGTCCTGCACGCCGTAGGCGCCGTTCGCGCCCTCCACCCCGTCCAGGTTGATCTTCATCGTGACCTTGGAGCCGGCCTTCCAGTACTGCTCGGGCCGGAAGTCGAGCCGCTGCGCGCCGAACCAGTGCCCCACGACCTGCTGGCCCGTACTGGAGGTCACCTTGATGTGCGACTGCACGGCCTTCTTGTTGCTGATCACCTTGTCGAAGTTGAAGGAGACCGGCATCCCGACACCGACCGTGGTGCCCCCGTCGGGCGTGTACGTCCCGATGAAGCTGTTGTTCGTCGAGACCGTGGTGAAGATGGAGTTGGCCGCGGCCGTGCGCCCGTTCGCGTCCTTGGCGGTCGCGGAGATCTGGTACTTCGTACCGCGCTCCAGCTGCTCCTTGGGCTTCCAGGTGCTGCCGCTCGCGGAAATCGATCCCGGTACGGCGGTCCCGGCCCCCGCCACCGTCATCTTCACGTCGGTCAGCTTGCCGTCGCTGACCTTCACCCCGGTGGAGTTGATGGACGCGCTGGTCGAACCGTCCTTGGCCGAGATGGCGATCTTCGCCGTGGACGTCTTCGACGAGCTCTCGCCGCCCTTGCCGTTGTCGGCGCTGGCGTCGCCGCCGCAGGCGGTGAGGGTGAGGGCGCCGACTATCAGGGCGGCACAGGCCCCCAGTGCGCGCCGCATAGATATGTCCGGCGTTGTCACGGGCTGCTCCAGGTTTTTGTGATGTGGGTGATCCGCTCCAGTGCGTGGAGAAAGAGCGCGCCGGGGCGCGAAGGGTTCCCTGCAGCCGCGGCGAACGCCATCACGTGACAGAACCGGGACAATCACCCACCCACCAACTGCCGTACGCCGCCGCCCTCCCCGACGACCGCACGATCCGCCCCCTGTCTACCGGATGGCATCCCTCGTGGGTTGACCCCAACGGCTCTGCCTACCGCCGCCCGTACAGCTCCGAGTAGGCGGGCCACGCCCCGCCCGGCCCGTCCACCGACTCGGCCGCCCGTACCGCCCGTACGATCGCCCGCGTCACGGCATCGGCGCCCGCGGCGAGGATCTCGTTGAGCGCGAGGGGGTTCCCGGGGGCGAGCGGCCGGTCGCCCGTGGCGAGCGCGAACACCGTGTCGCCGTCATTGAGCAGGTGCACCGGACGTACGGCGCGCGCGATGCCGTCGTGCGCTGTTCCCGCGAGCTTCTGCGCCTGCGCGCGGGTGAGATCGGCGTCGGTGGCGACGACGGCGAGTGTGGTGTGCAGCGGGGGAGGGGCGTTCTTCGCGGCGAGTTCGGCCAAGTGCTGCTGGGCTGCCTCGTGTGCCTCGGCCGACGGGTACGTCGTACGACCGAGCAGCAACTCCCCGTACAGCGCCCCTGTCTCCGGCTCGACGACCGAACCCGCCGCGTTGGCCACCACCAGCGCGGCAACGGTGACGCCGGAGTCGAGTACGGCGCTCGCGGTGCCGACTCCGCCCTTGATCTGTTCGACCACCGCGCCCGTGCCGGCGCCCACACATCCCTCGGGCACCGGAGCGCCCGGCCTGCTCGCGTCAGCCGCCTCGACCGCGGTCCGGCCGGTGGCCGCGTCGGGGCGCGCGCGGAAGTCGCCACCGCGCCCCAGGTCGAAGACACAGGCAGCGGGTACGACGGGCACCACGTGCGCCGGGTCGGCTCCCACGCGGACCCCACGCCGCCGCTCCTCCAGCCAGGCCATCACTCCCGACGCCGAGTCCAGCCCGTAGGCGCTGCCGCCGGTCAGGACGATCGCCTCGACCTTCTGCACCAGGGCGCGTGGATCCAGCGCATCCGTCTCCTTGGTGCCGGGTCCGCCCCCGCGCACGTCGACGGCCGCGGTCGCACCACCCGGCGAGGCGAGCACGACAGTGGTGCCGGTGAGCCATCCGTCGCCGATACATGTCGCGTGTCCCACCCGCAGGCCGGCGACATCGGTCAGAGCGTCAACAGTCATGGGCCCAGTTTTCCCACGCCGGACGGATCCCGCGCCGGAAAGCTCCCAGCCACGCGGGTCTCGCGCCAGACAGGACCAGCGCCGGATCATTCCGGCGCCGGACAGCTCCCGCCACGCGGGGGCCCCGCGTCACTGGGCCCGCGTCTTCTCCCGCCGGACCATCCGCGACGTCAGGGTCACCCCGAGGGCCACCGCCAGTGCTGACACGATGCCCGCCGTCAGGACCGCCCAGTCACCCAGGAACGTGCACAGGATGACCAGCAGGGCCGCTGTCGGCAGGACGAGCTGCTGACTGATGCCCACCTTGAAGTGGCGCGAGTGCAGCACCCACACGGTCAGGAAGTACAGGGCTGTCGGCAGCGTCACCGCCGCGGACGCGGCGAGCGTTGAGAGATGCGCCTTCCCGACCGCCTGTTCCACGGCGACTTCGAGTCCCGCACCGATCGCGGCTGCCGAAGCGAAGATCAGGTAGTGGCCGTAACCCCACAGGAACGCCTGCCCGTTGGACCGCAGATGCCCGTGGATCGGCACCACGAAGTAGATCCACCAGGCGGCGAACACGATCAGCAACCCGCCCGCGGCGATCGGCAGCAGCTCGCCCAGCGCGTCGTTCTCGTCCACGCCCGACTTCACGGCGACTGTGGCCGCGGCGATCGTCTCGCCCAGCACGATGATCGTGAACAGGCCGTACCGCTCGGAGATGTGATGCGGATGCCAGGGCGTGGTCGTGTCCTTCTCCGCATACAGGGGGACGCACAGTTCGGCGATCGCCATCACCAGGAACACCCACGGCCGCCCGTGCTCGGGCAGAACCAGCAGACCCAGCCAGCCGATCTGGCACAACAGCACACCGCCGGCGTACCGCAGTGCCGTCGTTCTCTCGGGGCCCTCGGCGGACCGCGCGGCGCGCAGCCACTGGGCGATCATCGCGAACCGCATGATCGCGTAGCCGAGCCAGACGACCACGAAGTCGTGGTCGTCGAACGCCCGCGAGACTCCGGCCGCGAGCACGAGCACGCCGGCGATCTGCACCAGCGTCACGACGCGGTAGAGGGCGTCGTCGTTGTCGTACGCCGAGGCGAACCAGGTGAAGTTCATCCAGGCCCACCAGATCGCGAAGAAGATCATCGCGTAGTTCAGGATGCCCTCGCCCGAGTGCCCTTCGGTGATCGCGTGCACCAGCTGAATGCCGGCCTGGGCGATGGCCACGACGAAACACAGGTCGAAGAAGAGCTCCAGCGGCGACGCGACCCGGTGTGCCTCGCCACGGCCGCGAGCGGTCATGGGGCGCAGCGGCCCACGGTCGGCCGGCCGCGGCTCCGGCGCGGATTCGGAAGCGGAAGCGGAACTGGTCGTCATGGAGCCAAGCACAGCAGAAAAGCTCCGGAAATTCTTGTGAATACGTTCACAAGCGGACTTGGGTCCAAAGTCCCGAAGAAAAGTCCAGGTCAGATGAGATAAGGAGCGCCGCGCCCGCCGGGACGAAGGACCTCCGGTCTCCGATCGGGGACCAATGCGGCCGCTCGTGACCTCCTCGCGGGCGTGCAATGGAGGCGTAGCGACCGAGCGAAGCGGAAGGTGCGCGCGATGACTGCCACTCCTGCGGAAAAGACGGCCGGAGCCACGGCGGACCCGACGGTCCACGGGGCGGCCTGGGACGGTTTCAAGGGCGGGCTGTGGCGGGACGCCATCGACGTCCGCGACTTCATCCAGCGCAACTACACCCCCTACGAGGGCGACGGTACGTTCCTCGCCGCCCCCACCGAGCGCACCGCCAAGGTCTGGAACAAGCTCCTCGCCATGTTCCCGGCCGAGATCGAGCGCGGCATTCACGACGTCGACGTGTCCACCCCGTCCCGCATCGACGCCTTCGCGCCCGGCTACATCGACCCGAACCTCGACGTCATCGTCGGCCTCCAGACCGACGCCCCGCTCAAGCGCGCCATCATGCCCAACGGAGGCTGGCGCATGGTCGAGACCGCCCTGAACTCCTATGGGTACGAGGCCGACCCCGGCGTCCGCGACATCTACACCCACCTCCGCAAGACCCACAACGACGGTGTCTTCGACGCCTACACCCCGGAAATCCGCGCCTGCCGGTCCTCCGGCATCATCACCGGCCTGCCCGACGCCTACGGCCGTGGCCGCATCATCGGTGACTACCGCCGGGTCGCCCTCTACGGCGTCGACCGCCTCATCGAGGCCAAACGGGCCGACAAGGCCGAGCTCGACGCCGAGTGGCCCAGCGCGCAGGTCATCCAGGAACGCGAGGAAGTCTGTGAGCAGATCCGGGCCCTCGCCGAACTCAAGTCCATGGCCCGCTCCTACGGCCACGACATCTCCGGGCCCGCCACCACCGGCCGCGAGGCGGTCCAGTGGCTGTACTTCGCCTACCTCGCCGCCGTGAAGGAGCAGAACGGCGCGGCCATGTCCCTCGGCCGCGTCGACGCCTTCCTCGACATCTACCTCCAGCGGGACATCGAGGCGGGCCGGCTCACCGAGTCCGCCGCGCAGGAGCTCATCGACGACTTCGTCATCAAGCTCCGCATCGTCCGCTTCCTGCGCACCCCCGAGTACAACGAGCTCTACTCCGGCGACCCCACCTGGGTCACCTGGTCCATGGCCGGCATCGGCGAGGACGGGCGCGCGCTGGTCACCCGCACCACCTTCCGCGCCCTGCGCACCCTCTACAACCTCGGCCCCGCCCCCGAGCCCAACCTCACCGTCTTCTGGTCCCAGCGGCTGCCCGAGGCCTTCAAGGCGTACGCCGCCCAGGTCGCCATCGACACCAGCGCCCTCCAGTTCGAGTCCGACGACCTGATGCGCCCCAAGTACGGGGACGACACTGCCGTCGCCTGTTGTGTCTCCGCGATGGCCGTCGGCAGGCAGATGCAGTTCTTCGGCGCCCGGGTGAACGTCGCCAAGGCCCTCCTGTACGCCATCAACGGCGGGCGCGACGAGAAGTCCGGCAAGACCGTCGTCGACGGCTTCGAGCCCTTCACCGGCGAATACCTCGACTACGACGACGTCCTCGCCCGGTACGACGCCATGCTCGGCTGGCTCGCCAAGACGTACGTCCACGCGCTCAACGTCATCCACTACATGCACGACAAGTACGCGTACGAGCGCATCGAAATGGCCCTCCACGACCGGGAGATCCTGCGCACCATGGCGTGCGGCATCGCGGGTCTGTCGGTCGCCGCGGACTCCCTCTCCGCCGTCAAGCACGCGCGCGTGAGGGTGATCCGGGACGAGACGGGCCTCGCCGTCGACTACGAGACCGAGGGCACCTACCCGGCCTACGGCAACAACGACGACCGCGCCGACTCCCTCGCCCAGTGGATCGTCCACCACTTCATGGAGAAGGTCCGCCGGCACCCCACCTACCGCGACGCCGTGCACACCCAGTCGGTGCTGACCATCACCTCGAACGTCGTCTACGGCAAGAAGACCGGCAACACCCCCGACGGCCGCCGCTCCGGCGCCCCCTTCGCCCCCGGTGCCAACCCCATGAACGGCCGTGACGAGCACGGCTACATCGCCTCGGCCCTCTCCGTCGCCAAGCTTCCGTACGACGACGCGGAGGACGGCATCTCGCTGACCAACACCATCACTCCGGACGCGCTCGGCCGCACCGCCGAGGAGCGGATCGCCAACCTCGCCGGCGTCCTCGACGGCTTCATGGCCAGTGACGGCTTCCACATGAACGTCAACGTCCTCGACAAGGCGACCCTCCAGGATGCCATGGAACAGCCGCAGAACTACCCGCAGTTGACCATTCGGGTCTCGGGCTACGCGGTCAACTTCGTCCGCCTCACGCGTGAGCAACAGCTCGACGTCATCAACCGCACCTTCCACGGCGCCCTCTGAGAGGTCCCGATGACTGCCCTGCTCCAGCCCACTCCGGCCGCGGCGCCCGCCCCGGTCCCGGAAGCGGCACCGGCCGACCGACATAGCCGTACCGGTTCCGCGGCTCCTGCCGCCACGGCTGCGGCCACCCCCGCCGCCGCGGCCACCCGCCGCCCCGTCGAGGGCTCCGTCCACTCCTGGGATCTGTCGACCGGTGTCGACGGCCCCGGCACCCGCTTCGTCACCTTCCTCGCCGGCTGCCCGCTGACCTGCCTGTACTGCCACAACCCCGACACCTGGCGGATGCGCAGCGGCAGGCGGACGGCGGCCGACAACGTGATCGGCGAGGCCCGCAAGTACACGCGCTTCATCGCGGCCGCGGGCGGTGGTGCCACCGTCAGTGGCGGCGAACCCCTTCTGCAGCCGGTCTTCGCGGGCGAACTGCTGCACCGCTTCCGACACGAACTGGGCCTGCACACCGCCCTCGACACCTCCGGCTTCCTCGGCGTACGCGCCACCGACGCCCTGCTGCGCGACGTCGACCTGGTCCTGCTCGACATCAAGTCCTGGGACCGCGAGACCTACAAGAAGGTCACCGGGCGGCCCCTCCGGCCGACCCTCGACTTCGCCCACCGCCTGGCCGGCCTCGGGAAGGAGACGCACATCCGCTTCGTGCTCGTACCGGGGCTCACGGACGACCCCGCGAACATCGAGGGCGTCGCCGCCTTCGCCGCCTCGCTCGGCATCGTCTCGCGCGTCGACGTGCTGCCCTTCCACAAGCTGGGCGAGGCCAAGTGGCAGGCCCTCGGCATGCCCTTCTCCCTGCGCGACACCCCGTCCCCGACTCCGGAGCAGACAGTCATGGCAAAGGACATCTTCACGGCCCATGGCCTGAAGGCGGTGTAAGACCCAATGACACTCGAACGGCCTACAGGACAGGCAACCGGACCGAGCCCTTCCTACGGTGACTCCATGAGCCCGTCCCCCTACGGCGGCCCCACCCGCACGTCCACGCCCGCCGCGCCCACCGCCTCCGGGAAGGACACCTACCGGCCCGGGTCGACGATCGACGAGTGGCGGCCGGAGGACGACTCCTTCTGGCAGTCCGTCGGGCGCAAGGTCGCCAACCGCAACCTGTGGATATCCGTCCCGGCGCTCATGCTCGGCTTCGTCGTCTGGCAGGTGTGGTCCGTCACCGCGGTCCGCCTCAACGATGTCGGCTTCGGCCTCTCCACGTCCCAGCTGTTCTGGCTGACCGCCATACCCGGCATCACCGGCGGGACGTTCCGCGTGCTCTACACGTTCATCGGGCCGATCTTCGGCGAGCGGAAGTTCACCGCGTTCTCCACGCTCATCCTGATCGCCCCGATGCTCTGGCTGGGCTTCGCGCTCCAGGACACCGGAACCCCGTACTGGGAACTGGCACTGATCGCCGCCACCTGCGGCATCGGCGGCGCCAACTTCTCGTCGTCCATGGCGAACATCGGCTTCTTCTTCCCCAAGCGGGAGAAGGGCAGCGCCAACGGCCTCAACGGCGGACTCGGCAACCTCGGTGTCTCCGTGGTCCAGCTGGTCGCCCCGCTGGTCGTCACGGCGGCCGTCCTCGGCGCCCCGGCGGGCGGGCCGCAGCGCGACACCGTAAAGAACACCGACGTCTGGCTGCAGAACGGCGCGTTCCTGTGGGTGCCGCTCCTGGTGATCATGGCGCTGCTCGCCTGGTTCTTCATGAACGACCTGAAGGTCGCCGCCGCCCCCTTCAGCCAGCAGAAGATCATCTTCAAGCGCAAGCACAACTGGCTCATGACCTGGCTCTACGTCGGCACCTTCGGCTCGTTCATCGGCTTCGCCGCCGCTCTGCCGATGCTGATCAAGAACAACTTCGCCGACCAGGGCTACCAGGCCACCACCTACGCCTGGATCGGCCCCTTCATCGGCGCCCTCATGCGCTGGGCCGGCGGCTGGCTCTCCGACAAGATCGGCGGCGCCCGGGTGACCCTGGTGTCCTTCGTCGGCATGGCCGCCTCGCTGGTCGTGGTGATCAACGCGCTGCCGTCCGGCGCCGAGCAGGGCAGCTTCTGGGCCTTCTACGTCGGTTTCCTGTGCGCGTTCGCCTTCTCCGGCGTCGGCAACGGCTCGACCTTCCGCCAGATCCCGGTGATCTTTCGGGACCAGCACCTGAAGAACGCGGCGGACCAGGGCCCGCAGGCGCAGCAAGCCGCGCTCAAGCAGGCCGAGATGGAGGCCGGAGCGGTCAGCGGCTTCTCCGCCGCGATCGCTGCCTACGGGTTCTTCTTCATCCCCGCGATGTTCGCCAACATCTCCGTCACCAGCGCGCTGTGGCTGTTCATCGGCTTCTACGCCACGTGCCTCGTCGTCTGCTGGTGGTTCTACGCCCGCCCCGGCGCCGAGGCGCCCAGTTGAGCCGGGCCGGTCCACGACCCCCTCGGCGTACCCTGGACACATGAGTACCACCCCCGCCCCCGCCCCCGAACCGCGCGATCCGAAGCCGGCGCTGGTCTTCGACGACCCGTTGAGCCAGCAGTCCTCGGACGACACGGACCGTGGGTGGGGCGAGCGGCCCGGCGCCGACAGCGACAGCGCGGCCGACCTGAAGCGGTTCCTCGACGAGAAGCCGCCCCACCACATCTGAGCGTGTCCGGCCGGACGGGTCCATGCCCGCCCGGCCCGGCGTACGCGCGCTGCTAGGGCTCGTTGTGCCCGGAGCCGCGCTGGGCCACCAGAGCGTCGCGGATCTCCTTGAGCACCTCCAGCTCGCTCACCTCCAGCACCTCCTGAGTGCCCTCCTTCGCCTTGCGGCGGGCCTCCTGCCGGGCCAGGTACTTGGACATCGGCAGGACCATCAGGAAGTACACGACGGCCGCGGTGATCACGAAGGTGAGGGCGGCGCCCAGCACCGAGCCCCACATGATCGTGATACCCGTCGCGGTGTCGCCACTGCCGGAACAGGGGGCTTTGAGGCAGGAGTGGTAGCTGTCGAGGTTCTTCGTGCCGATCGCGCCCACCAGGGGGTTGATGACTCCCTTCACCACTGAACTGACGATGTTGGTGAAGGCCGCGCCGATGACTACCGCGACTGCCAGATCGACGACGTTTCCACGCATCAGAAAGGCCTTGAAGCCCTCCCAGATGCTCGGCTCCTTCTTCTCGATCACCAAGAGGCCCCTCTGCACAAGTTGTGGAACAAACAGCTCCGCAACCTACGTCAGGGCGTGCCGGACCTGTCCAATTGGGTCCCTCGATCGAGGGACTTGACATCCCTTCGTCGCTCAGCACAGGGTCACCGCCAGCCGTGAGGTGGCGCCGGCCCCGGCCAGCTGTGCCGCGGCCGACCGTGGGACAGACAGCACGACCAGTGCCCCGGTCTCGGTGGCACCGACGTCCGGCACATCGGTCACCCGCACCCCGGCCGCGACCACTCGCGCCGCGCCGCCGTTGTCCGCCGCGACCACGTCCACCCGGTCGCCCGGCTGCAACAGCCGCACCGTGGCTCCGTCGGCGATCCGCACCGGTGCCGTCACCATCTCGACCGCGCGCCGCTCACGTACGGGCGTGGCGGAAGGAGGGGAGGCGGCCGTCGGACGCTCGCGTGCCCGGCCGGCGTCACGGGGGCCCGCCGCGACGAGCGCGGCAGCCGTCACCGCCAGGCCCGCCGCCACGGCCCGCCTTCGATGCCGTAACAGACGTCGCAACGGCAGCCTGCCGGTCCGCACCCGCACGGGGGCGAAATGCGGGACCTCGCACGTGGGCGGTGCGTCCGTGCCCAACGGGCGTACCAGAGGGGAGAGCTGAGCCATGGGTGCCACCACCTGCCACGAGAGATCGGCTTGCGATCCCACGATGAGGCCTCGTGGCGAAGCCCGTCGGAGCCGGTGGACGACCGACGGGTTGTGGACAACTCCCTCACCCGAACGGGACGTTCCGTTCCGTCGACCCCGGTCGGCACCCGACGGCACCTGACCCCGGTCGGCACCCGACGGCACCTGACCCCGGTCGGCACCCGACGGCACCTGACCCCGGTCGGCACCCGACGGCATCTGACCCCAGTCGGCCCCCGACGCACCCGGCCCAGGTCGGCACCCGACCCCGGCCGGCCCCCAGTACCCGGTCGCCACCCCTACGGCAGCGTGAACCCCGGATCCATCCCGCCCAGTGCCGTCGTGCACAGGCAGTCCCGCGCATCGTTCGGGGGCAGGGCGGCGACCGCGTCGAAGAGGACACCGCGCAGCCGGTCCACGTTCGCCGCGAACACCTTCAGTACGTCCTCGTGCGAGACGCCCTCGCCGGTCTCGGCGCCCGCGTCGAGGTCGGTGACCAGGGTCATCGACGAGTAGCAGAGCTCCAGTTCACGGGCGAGCGCGGCCTCGGGGTGACCGGTCATGCCGACCACCGACCAGCCCTGCGCCTGGTGCCAGAGGGATTCGGCCCGGGTCGAGAACCGCGGCCCTTCTATGACCACCAGGGTGCCGCCGTCCACCGGTTCCCAGTCCCGACCGCGCGCCGCCTTCAGCGCGGCCGCGCGACCGGTGGGGCAGTACGGGTCGGCCAGCGACACATGGACGACGTTCGGTACATCGCCGCCGGGCAGCGGCAGTCCGTCGAAGTAGGTCTGCGTCCGGGCCTTCGTACGGTCGACCAGCTGATCCGGTACGAGCAGGGTCCCGGGGCCGTACTCGGGGCGCAGGCCGCCGACCGCGCAGGGGCCGAGCACCTGGCGTACGCCCACGGAGCGCAGTGCCCAGAGGTTGGCGCGGTAGTTGATGCGGTGCGGCGGCAGATGGTGGCCGCGGCCGTGGCGGGGGAGGAAGGCGACTCGCCGGCCGGCGATCTCACCGAGGAAGAGGGAGTCGCTGGGTGGCCCGTAGGGGGTGTCGACCTGTACCTCGGTCACGTCGTCGAGGAAGGAATAGAAACCCGATCCGCCGATGACCCCGATCTCGGCCGTGACCGACGACGGGGCCTGCCCCGGGGCCACCGCACCCGCCGGGCTCTGTGCGTTCTCCGTGTTCGCCATGACCCGCACCCTAGCCGGGGCGGGAAACGCCGAAGACCCCGCCGTCAGAGGACGACAGGGTCTCGCAGGAAAAGCCTTACGCGGCGGTGCTGCCGGCCGAGGAGGAGCCGCTCGACGAGCTGCTCGACGACGACTTCGAGTCCGACGACGACGACTTCGACTCCGACGAGGACGTCGACTTCGAGTCGGATGACGAGCCCGTCTTCGTGGTCGAGGCCGGGCTGGCGCTCGACGACGAACCGCGGCTGTCATTGCGGTAGAAGCCGGAGCCCTTGAAGACAATGCCGACCGCGGAGAACACCTTCTTCAGGCGTCCCTCACAGCTGGGGCACTCGGTCAGAGCATTATCGGTGAACTTCTGCACCGCCTCGAGGCCCTCGCCACACTCGGTGCACTGGTACTGGTAGGTCGGCACTTGTCTTCCTCCTGGCACTCTCACTCAGTGAGTGCTAACGACGGTCCATAGTGACGTATTCCTCGGGATCAGTCCACCGTCACCGGCGTGCGGTGACCGACGCCACGTGCCACCGTGCGGCTGCGCGAGCGCGGCGCGAGGTGTGAACGCAGGGCCACGAGGGTCACCAGAGCCAGTGCCGTACCGGCCAACGGCACCAGGAATCCGGCGCCGTCCCAGAGGCGGTCCTCCAGCTGTCCGGCGACCGTGACGGCCGCTGCCTGGCCGAGCGCGACCGCACCGGTCAGCCAGGTGAAGGCCTCGGTCCGGGCATTCGCCGGCACCAGGCTGTCGACGAGCGTGTAGCCGGTGATCAGGGCGGGCGCGATGCACATGCCGACGAGGAGTCCGATGCCGGCGAGGACGACCACCGAGTGGGCGGCCCACAGACCGGAGGCGGTCAGCGCGAGAGCCGCGTATCCCAGGACGAGGCGCCGCTGCGGAGCCACCTTCCAGGCGACGGCGCCGCAGACGATGCCGGAGAGCATGTTGCCCGCGGCGAAGATCCCGTAGAGGACGCCGTTCAGGCCGGGCTCGCCGATCGACTCGCTGAACGCGGCGAGCGAGACCTGCATGCCGCCGAAGACGGAGCCGATGCCCAGGAAGGTCACCATCAGCACGCGCACCCCGGGGACGCTCAGCGCGGAAACGCGCTCCACGCGTGCGTGCCCCGCGCCGGACGGGGCGACGGCGGGCTGAGTGCTCTTCTGCGCCGCGAACAGCAGTCCGCCGATCAGGGTCAGCGCGGACTCGGTCAGCAGGCCCGCGGTCGGGTCCAGGGCGGTGCACAGGGCGGTCGCCAGCAGCGGGCCGAGTACGAAGGTCAGCTCGTCCGTGACGGACTCGAAGGCGGCCGCGGTGGTCATCAGGGGCGAGTCCTGGAGCTTCACGCCCCAGCGGGCGCGCACCATGGGGCCGATCTGCGGCACCGAGGCGCCGGTCGGGACGGCCGCCACGAAAAGGGCCCACAAGGGGGCCCCGGTCAGCGCGAGTGCCGTCAGGGAGAGACCGGCCAGGGTGTGCACGAGGACGCCGGGCAGCAGGACGGTGCGCTGCCCGTAGCGGTCGGCGAGCCGCCCGCTGTAGGGCGCGAACAGCGCCATGGAGACGCCGGTGGCGGCCGCGACTGCGCCCGCGGCCCCGTAAGAGCCGGTGGTGTGCTGGACGAGGAGCACGATGGAGATGGTGAGCATCGCGAACGGCTGTCGCGCGGCGAAGCCGGGAAGCAGGAACGTCCAGGCGCCGCGGGTGCGCAGCAGCTGTCCGTATCCCGGGCGGGAGGTGACCGTGGATGCCACGGCCCGTGCCTTTCTGCCGCCTGGTAGCGCGCCCGTGCGGGGGTGCCGAGAGCTGTCCTCTTGCGCGGAACTGCGGTAGATACCGGCGCCCACTGCGGGAGGGCGTCACGGCCGCCATACGGTCGCGCCAGCTCTGCGTCAGGCAGAGTTGGTTCGATCAAGCAAAGTTGGTTCGATCAAAGTATGCCTTCATCGTACAGGGGTGAAGGCAAGGGGCGCCTGTGAAAACGAGCACCGTGGCGTCGTTCGCCTGCGAATGCGCATCGCCCCTTAATGTCGCGTTTGGTGTTCCGTCCCGTTGGCCGCCGTGCCCAGCCAGCCGGCCAGCTTGCCGCCCTGTCCCACCGCGCGCAGCCGCTGTTCGGCCGCGTCCCGGACCGGGTCGGTGGCGACCACGAGCAGCTCGTCGCCGAGCCGCAGCACGGTCGTGGGCAGCGGCACGAAGGACGTGCCCTCGCGCACCACCAGCGTCACGGCGGCCCCGGGAGGCAGCCTCAGCTCGTTGATCTCGACGCCGTGCATCCGTGACCCCTTGGGGATCGCCACGGACAGCAGATGCCCGCGCAGCCGCTCCAGGGGCGCCGATTCGATCCCCAGGTCGGCGGGCCCCGCGGAGGCGCCCAGCCGCAGCTTGCGGGCCAGCCAGGGGAGTGTGGGCCCCTGGATGAGCGTGTAGACGACGACCAGCACGAAGACGATGTTGAAGATCCGGCGGCTCTCCTGGATGCCGCTCACCATCGGGATGGTCGCCAGGATGATGGGCACGGCGCCGCGCAGCCCGGCCCAGGACATCAGCGTCTGCTCCTGCCAGGGCAGCCGGAACGGCATCAGGCTGAGGACGACGCTCAGCGGCCGCGCCACCATGGTCAGCACCAGGCCTATGACCAGCGCGGGCCAGATGTCGTCGCCCATCTCGTGCGGTGTCACCAGCAGTCCGAGCAGCACGAACATGCCGATCTGGGCGATCCAGCCGAGGCCCTCCGCGAAGCCGCGCGTGGCGGGCCAGTGCGGCAGCTTTGCGTTGCCGAGCAGCATGGACGCGAGATAGACGGCGAGGAAGCCGCTGCCGTGGGCGAGCGCCCCGGCCGCGTACGCCGTGACCGCGATGGCCATGACCGCGATCGGGTAGAGGCCCGACGCCGGCAGGGCCACGTGCCGCAGTCCCCATGAGCCGAGCCAGCCCACCGCGAGGCCGATGGCGGCGCCGATGGCCAGCTCCAGGGCTATTTCGCCCAGCAGCGCGTACCAGTGCTCCACCGGGCCCGCCGTGGAGAACGCGACGACCAGGATGACCACCGGAGCGTCGTTGAAGCCCGACTCGGCCTCCAGAACGCCCGTCACGCGCGTGGGGAGGGGGATTCTGCGCAGGACCGAGAAGACGGCCGCCGCGTCCGTCGAGGACACCACCGCCCCGATGATGAGCGCCTGCCGCCACTCCAGCCCGATCAGATAGTGGGCGGCCGTGGCCGTCACTCCGACGCTCACCGCGACGCCGACGAGCGCCAGTGAGGTGGCGGCCGGGAGGGCCGGTCTGATCTCTTTCCACTTCGTGGCGAGGCCGCCCTCGGCCAGGATCACGACCAGGGCCGCATACCCGATGACCTGGGTCAACTCGGCGCTGTTGAAGTGGATGTCGCCGATTCCGTCCTGGCCCATGGCGACGCCGATGCCCAGGTAGACGAGCAGGCTGGGGAGCCCGCTGCGCGACGAGATGCGAACCGCTGCCACCGCGATGAGCAGGACGAGCGAGCAGACGAGCAGGAGCTGGTTGAGGTGGTGGACAGTCAGCGGCCGTTCCCTTCCTTAGCTCACGCGTTTCAAGCGCGAGCTCACGTACTACGAACTCAAGTACTTCGTTACCTTACCTAACTCTTGACGATTTCTTGACACTTCCAGGTGCAAGATCGAACGCACGTACTTCTGGGTTGCCGACTCCGCGTCAAGGCGCGGTGGGCCCTGCGCCTATGGTTGCTCCAGCACTCCAGGACCGCCTGCCGCTCGCGTTAGGACAGCAAGGACAGCGATGCCCCCCAACACCACCGCCTCTTCCGGCCAAAAGCCCGGCAAGTCCGGCAGGAAGAAGGGGCGCAGAGCCCGTCTGCTCGTGATCGTTCTGGTTCTGGCCATCGTCGGAGGCGTCGCCTACGGCGCGTACTGGAGCATCAGCACAGTCCGTGCCTCCTTCCCGCAGACCAAGGGATCGATCCAGCTCGACGGTCTGTCAGGACCCGTCGACGTCAAGCGTGACAGCTACGGGATCCCGCAGATCTACGCCTCCTCGGACGAGGACCTGTTCATGGCGCAGGGCTTCGTACAGGCGCAGGATCGGTTCTACGAGATGGACGTCCGCCGTCACATGACGTCGGGCCGGCTGTCCGAGATGTTCGGCAAGGGCCAGGTCAAGGACGACGAATTCCTGCGCACCCTGGGCTGGGACCGGGTGGCGAAGAAGGAGTACGACACCAAGCTGTCGGCCGCCACGAAGAAGTACCTCCAGGCGTACGCCAAGGGGGTCAATGCCTACCTGAAGGGCAAGGACGGGGCGGACATCTCCCTGGAGTACGCGGCCCTCGGTTTCACCAACGACTACAAGCCTCAGGAGTGGACCCCGGTCGACTCGGTGGCCTGGCTCAAGGCGATGGCGTGGGACCTGCGCGGCAACATGAAGGAGGAGATCGACCGCTCCCTGATGACCAGCCGCCTGGGCCCGAAGCAGATCGCCGACCTGTACCCGGAATACCCGTACAGCCGGAACAAGACGATCGTCCAGGAGGGTCAGTACGACAGCGTCACCAGGTCGTACGTCCAGGGCGGCGGCACCGGCAGCGGCGGCTCCACGGGGTCCGCGGCGGGCACCGGCCTGGCGGGGAACACCACGGCTCCGGACGGCCTGCAGAGCCAGCTGTCGGGCCTCTACGACGTCCTGGACGACGTCCCGACGGCCGTCGGTGTGAACGGCAACGGCATCGGCTCCAACTCCTGGGTGGTCTCCGGGGACCACACCATCACCGGCAAGCCGCTGCTCGCCAACGACCCGCACCTGTCGGCGTCGCTGCCGTCGGTCTGGTACCAGATGGGGCTGCACTGCCGCAGCATCAGCGACAAGTGCCAGTACGACGTGTCCGGTTACACCTTCGCGGGGATGCCCGGTGTGGTCATCGGTCACAACCAGGACATCGCCTGGGGCATGACCAACTCGGGGGTCGACGTGACGGACCTCTACCTGGAGAAGCTCACCGGCGACGGCTACCAGTACGACGACAAGGTGCTGCCCTTCACGACCCGCAAGGAAAAGATCAACATCGCGGGCGCCAAGAGCAAGACGATCATCGTCCGGGAGACCAACAACGGACCCCTGCTGTCCGACCGCGACGACGAACTGGTCAAGGTCGGCAAGAAGGCCACCGTCGACAGCGCGGCGCCCGACCGCGGAGACGGCTACGGCATCTCGCTGCGCTGGACCGCGCTGCAGCCGGGCAACTCCATGGACGCCGTCTTCGAGCTGGACAAGGCCACCGACTGGACCGAGTTCCGCAAGGCCTCCCAGTCCTTCGACGTGCCCTCGCAGAACCTGGTGTACGCCGACACCGAGGGCCACATCGGGTACCAGCTGCCCGGCAAGATCCCTACGCGAGGCAAGGGCGACGGCTCGCTCCCCTCGCCCGGCTGGGACTCCAAGTACCGCTGGACCGGCTACATCCCGCAGTCCGCGTTGCCCTACGAGTACGACCCCGAGCGCGGCTACATCGTGACCGCCAACCAGGCCGTCGTCGACAAGGACAAGTACCCCTACACGCTGACCACGGACTGGGGCTACGGCACGCGCAGCCAGCGCATCACCGACCTGATCAAGACGAAGATCGACGGCGGCGGCAAGATCTCCACCGACGACATGCGGCAGATGCAGCTCGACAACAGCAGCGAGATCGCCAAGCTCCTGGTGCCCAAGCTGCTCAAGATCGACGTCGCCGACAAGAACGTGCGCGAGGCCCAGAAGCTCCTCGAGGGCTGGGACTACACCCAGGACGCCGACTCCGCGGCGGCCGCGTACTTCAACGCGACCTGGCGCAACATCCTCAAGCTCGCCTTCGGCAACAAGCTGCCCAAGGAACTGCGGGTCAAGGGCCAGTGCCTGTACGTCGAACCGGTCAACACCACCGGCCCCGTGGACGACGACCAGAAGGTGCGCGAATGCGGTCAGCGTGACGCGGACCAGGCGCAGCCGGACGGTGGCGACCGCTGGTTCGAGGTGGTCCGCAAGATCGTCGACGACGAGCACAACGACTGGTGGAAGGCGCCCAAGACGCGCACCGACACGAAGGTCACGAACCGAGACCAGCTGTTCGCCCGCGCCATGAAGGACGCCCGCTGGGAGCTGACCGCCAAGCTCGGCAAGGACATCGACACCTGGAGCTGGGGCCGGCTGCACCGCCTGTTCCTGAAGAACCAGACGCTGGGCACCGACGGTCCCGCCGTCGTGAAGTACATGCTCAACCGCGGTCCCTGGAAGCTCAGCGGCGGCGAGGCGACGGTCAACGCGACCGGCTGGAACGCGGCGGGCGGCTACGGAGTCGTCTGGGTCCCGTCGATGCGCATGGTGGTCAACCTCGGTGACCTCGACAAGTCCAAGTGGATCAACCTCTCCGGCGCCTCCGGGCACGCCTACAGCGCCCACTACACCGACCAGACGGACAAGTGGGCAAAGGGCGAGCTGTTGTCCTGGTCCTTCTCCGACAAGGCCGTGGACGAGAGCACCAGTGACACGTTGCTGCTGAAGCCGTGAGACCGGACGGATCGTGAAAAGGGCCCTCCACGCGTGCGTGGAGGGCCCTTCGCATGTGTGTGGAGGGGCCCCTTCGCGCAAAGGGTGACGTCGGCCGCCGGTGGAGGCCGGTGCGAGACGGTCAGCGAAAGCGCCGTACTCCCGCAGGGGTCACCACCGCGTGCACCGGCCGGTCGTGCGCCTCGGCGGGAACCCGTTCGACGACCTCCGTGTCGTACAGCAGCACCACCAGCGCGGGATCGGCCCCCGCGCGCTCCAGGCGCGCCAGTACGCGGTCGTACGAGCCCCCGCCGCGCCCCAGGCGCATCCCGCGCGCGTCCGCCGCAAGGCCGGGCAGCAAAACGGCGTCGGCCTCCTGGACGGCGGTCGGCCCGAGCCGCTCGCCCGCCGGCTCCAAGAGGGCGGTCTTCCCGCCGTGTTGGACGCGTACGAGCGCGTCCTCCCCGCCGTACGCCCCCCAGTCCAGGTCGTTGTCCGCCATCAGGACCGGCAGGAGCACGCGCACCCCGCGTGCGTGGAGCGCGTCCAGGAGCGCGAGGGTGCCCGGCTCACTCCCCACGGACACGTACGCCGCCACCGTGCGCGCATGCGCCAGTTCCGGCAGCTCCAGGGCCCGGGCGGCGAGAGCCCCGGCTGTTTCCCGCACGTCATCAGCCGTCAACCGGCTTCTCACCGAAAGGATCTCTCGTCGCAACATTCGCTTGGCAGGCTCAGCCTCGCGTCCCTGGTGACTCACAGGTCCTCCGGTACCTTTCGTAATGCGCTCATATGAGAATGAATTAACCGGAGCCTCAGTTTCCGCACATAGCCACCGGATATGGTTGCGGACATGACTGAGTCACACCCCAGGATCAGCAAGGCTGTCATCCCCGCAGCAGGCCTCGGCACCCGGTTCCTGCCGGCCACCAAAGCCACTCCCAAAGAGATGCTGCCGGTCGTCGACAAGCCGGCGATCCAGTACGTGGTCGAAGAGGCCGTGTCCGCGGGGCTCGACGACGTCCTCATGATCACGGGCCGCAACAAGCGCCCCCTGGAGGACCACTTCGACCGCAACTACGAGTTGGAGTCGGCCCTCCAGAAGAAGGGCGACGCCGGGCGGCTCGCCAAGGTCCAGGAGTCCAGCGACCTCGCGACCATGCACTACGTGCGCCAGGGCGACCCCAAGGGCCTCGGACACGCCGTCCTGTGCGCCGCCCCGCACGTCGGCCACGAGCCCTTCGCCGTCCTGCTGGGCGACGACCTGATCGACCCGCGCGACCCGCTGCTCGCGCGCATGGTCCAGGTCCAGGAACAGCACGGCGGCAGCGTCATCGCGCTCATGGAGGTCGCGCCCGAGCAGATCTACCTCTACGGCTGCGCGGCCGTAGAGACCACCGGCGAGGACGACCTCGTGAAGGTGACCGGACTGGTCGAGAAGCCGGACCCGGCGGACGCCCCCAGCAACTACGCGATCATCGGCCGCTACGTTCTCGACCCGCACATCTTCGACATACTGCGCAAGACGGAGCCCGGCCGCGGCGGCGAGATCCAGCTCACCGACGCCCTCCAGCAGCTCGCCACCGACGAGAAGGTCGGCGGCCCGGTGCACGGCGTGGTCTTCACGGGCCGCCGCTATGACACCGGGGACCGCGGCGACTATCTGCGTGCCATTGTCAGACTCGCGTGCGAACGTGAAGACCTGGGCCCGGACTTCCGGACCTGGCTTCGCAGTTACGTAGCCGAGGAGATGTAGCAATTTGAGCAGCGCCGCGACCCACGTCACCGGCCAGGACCACCTCTGGTCGGTGACCGAACACCTGGAGGACATCCTCGCGACCGTCCGTCCCCTCGAACCCATCGAGCTGCAACTCCTCGACGCCCAGGGCTGCGTCCTGGTCGAGGACGTCACGGTGCCGGTCTCCCTGCCGCCGTTCGACAACAGCTCGATGGACGGGTACGCGGTCCGGGTCGCCGATGTCGCGGGCGCGAGCGAGGAGTACCCGGCCGTTCTGACGGTCGTCGGCGATGTGGCGGCGGGCCAGGCCGAGCAGCCGTACGTGGGTCCCGGTGAGGCCGCCCGCATCATGACCGGCGCGCCGTTGCCGCCCGGAGCCGAAGCGGTCGTCCCCGTGGAGTGGACCGACGGCGGCCTCGGGGAGGGCGCCGTCTCCGGGATGCGCGCCCACAGCGCGGCCCCCGAAGGCGCTTCCGGCCAGGTGCACGTCCACCGCCCCGCAGAGGCACGCGCGCATGTACGCGCGAAGGGCAGCGACGTGAAGGCCGGCGACCGGGCGCTGGCGGCCGGCACGATCCTCGGCCCGCCGCAGATCGGCCTGCTCGCCGCGATCGGCCGCGGCACGGTCCGCGTGCGCCCGCGCCCGCGCGTGGTCGTGATGTCCACCGGCAGCGAGCTGGTCCAGCCCGACGAGGCGCTCGGCAGCGGCCAGATCTACGACTCCAACAGCTTCGCCCTGTGCGCGGCCGCCCGCGACGCCGGGGCGATCGCCTATCGCGTGGGCGCGGTCGCCGACGACGCCGAGACGCTCCGCTCCACCATCGAGGACCAGCTCATCCGCGCGGACCTCCTGGTCACCACCGGCGGGGTCAGCGTCGGCGCGTACGACGTCGTCAAGGAGGCGCTGTCCTCCGTGGGCGACGAGGACGAGGAGGGCAGCGGCATCGACTTCCGCAAGCTCGCCATGCAGCCCGGCAAGCCCCAGGGCTTCGGCTCCATCGGTCCCGAGCACACGCCCCTGCTGGCGCTGCCGGGCAACCCGGTGTCGTCGTACGTCTCCTTCGAACTGTTCGTCCGCCCCGCGATCCGCACGCTGATGGGCCTCAAGGACGTCCACCGGCCCACGACCAGGGCGACGCTCAGCGTGGACAAGGCGCTGACCTCGCCCGCGGGTCGCCGGCAGTTCCTGCGGGGGACGTACGCGGAGGGGAAGGCGACGCCCGTCGGCGGCGCCGGCTCCCATCTGATCGCGGCGCTCGCGCATGCCGACGCCCTGATCGTGATCCCCGAGGACGACACCTCGGTCGAGCCCGGTGCCGAGGTCGAGGTGGTCCTGCTCGGCTGAGCGGCCGGTCCGGGGAGGGCCTGCTCCGGTTGAGCCGCCCGTCCTGGGAGGGTCTGCTCGGCCGAGCCGCCGGTCCCGGGAGGGTGCTGCTCCGCTGAGAGGTCCGAGTTGGCGGTACCGTGTCGCGCACAACAGGCCACGCGCCGCACCGCGACGGGCCCTGACCGGGAGCGCCACAGCAGATGACCGTATCTTCCCGGGGGGACACCCCCGGACCCCCTGAGCAGGACCGACTGACGCACATCGACGAGGCGGGCGCCGCCCGCATGGTCGATGTCTCCGGGAAGGACGTGACCGCGCGCACCGCCAGCGCCAGCGGCCGTGTGCTGGTGTCGCCCCGGGTGGTCGAGCTGCTGCGCGGCGAGGGGGTCCCCAAGGGCGACGCCCTGGCCACTGCGCGGATCGCGGGCATCATGGGTGCCAAGCGGACCCCGGATCTGATCCCGCTGTGCCACCCGTTGTCGGTGTCGGGTGTCAAGCTGGATCTGTCGGTCACGGACGACGCCGTCGAGATCCTCGCCACCGTGAAGACCACGGACCGTACGGGGGTCGAGATGGAGGCCCTCACCGCGGTCAGCGTGGCGGCGCTCACCGTGATCGACATGGTCAAGGCGGTCGACAAGGGGGCGGTCATCACGGACGTACGCGTGGAGGAGAAGACGGGCGGAAAGTCTGGCCACTGGAGCAGGGCATGACCGCACAGCCGTACCGCGCGCTCGTCGTCACCGCCTCCAACCGAGCCGCCGCCGGGGTCTACGCGGACAAGGGCGGACCCCTGATCGCCGAAGGGCTCGCCTCGTACGGCTTCGAGGTGGACGGTCCGCAGGTCGTGTCCGACGGGGATCCCGTCGAGGCCGCGCTGCGGGCCGGTGTCGCGGCCGGTTACGACGTCATCGTGACCACCGGCGGCACGGGCATCTCGCCCACCGACAGGACCCCCGAGGCCACCCGGCGCGTGCTCGACCACGAGGTGCCGGGCATTCCCGAGTCCATCAGGGCCTTCGGCAGGGAGAAGGTGCCGACGGCGGCACTGTCCCGGGGGCTCGCCGGAGTCGCGGGAGGGACGCTGATCGTCAACCTGCCGGGCTCCACCGGCGGGGTGAAGGACGGTCTCGCCGTCCTGGAGCCCCTGCTGGTCCACGCCGTCGACCAGATCCGCGGCGGCGACCACCCCAGACCCGGCGCCGGTGGGGGTGCGAGCTGAACAGCCCATCCTGGCCCGTCGAGCTGGTGGAAGGCGATGTCGTCCTCAGGCCGATAAAGGTGCGCGACCAGCGGGCGTGGCGCGAGGTCAACCGGCGCAACCGCGACTGGCTGCGGCCGTGGGAGGCGACGATTCCGCCGCCCACCCCGGCCGGTCCGATCGCGCACCGGCCGACCTACCGGCAGATGGTCCGGCACTTGCGCGCGGAGGCCAACGCGGGCCGGATGCTGCCCTTCGTCATCGAGTACCAGGGGCGGCTGGTCGGGCAATTGACGGTCGCGGGCATCACCTGGGGATCGATGTGCTCCGGGCATGTCGGTTACTGGGTCGACGAGTCGGTCGCCGGGCGAGGGGTGATGCCGACGTCTGTCGCACTGGTGGTCGACCACTGCTTCCGCACCGTTGGTCTGCACCGCATCGAAGTCTGCATTCGCCCCGAGAACGGGCCGAGCCGCAGAGTCGTGGAGAAACTCGGATTCCGCGAGGAAGGACTTCGGCCGCGTTATCTGCACATCGACGGAGCCTGGCGCGACCATCTCGTCTTCGCGCTCACCGCGGAAGAGGTGCCGGAGGGGCTGCTCGCCCGCTGGCAGCGCGGACGCTCGAAGGGACCCCGTCAGAACACCCCGGGGGACTCCTCCCCGAACGCTCCGCGGAACTCCGCCTAAGCCGCCCGGATACGTCGGCAGCCTGTGACAAATGAAATAGGTGTTCGAAATTGATCGGTGGGCGATCGTCTCGGGGCGTTAAATTCGCGCTCCCGGCGGCCTGCTGATCGCATCGGTCACAAAAAAAGCTCGAAATATCAGCCAGATCGTGCGACACACCGGCGCAATTGGCAGATGGCCTCACGCAAACCCCTCTACCGTGTGAGGCGTGAGCAGCAGCGGCCTCATCTACGCAGTCATCGTCGGGGCCTGGGCCGCCTACTTGGTGCCGATGTGGCTCCGTAGGCAGGACGAGCTGAACGAAGCCCGTCCGACGGAACGCTTCAGCACCGCCATCCGGCTGCTGTCCGGACGGGCGGGGATGGAGCGCCGGTACGCCAAGGACCTGCAGGCGCGCTCCACCGACGAGGGGGAGCCCAGCGCCGAACCGGACGGCGTCACCGACTCGGTGGACGTCCGGGCCTTCGCCGTGCCGCCGACCGAGTCGCACGCGCCGGCGCAGAAGCGGGCGCAGGCGCAGGCCCAGCAACGACAGCAGGTGCAAGCGCAGGTTCCGGTGAAACCCAGCGCTCAGCGGGAGCAGGCGCCGCAGTCGTACGGGAGACCCGCTTCCCGGGCGACGGAGCGGCCCGCGTCCCGGGCGGTCGACAGACACGCTTCGCGGGCGGGCGACCATCACGGTGCCCGTGGAGCCGATCAGTCGGGTTCCAGGACGGCCGACAGGTCCGTACCGCAGCAGGCCGGCAAGTCCGCCAAGCCGTCGAACTCGTCGACCGCACCGTCTGCTTCGGGGCACGCCGGGGGTTCGCCCAAGCCGGCGGCCAAGGGTGTGCCGGCGGCGCGGCGGGCGTCCTCGGCGGAGGCCGCAGCGCGCGCCCGGCGCACGAAGGTGCTCGCGCGCCGGCGGCGTACGACCGTGATGCTCTTCATCGCCTTCACGCTCGGCGCGATCGTCGCGGCGGTCGGCGGGCTCGCGTTCCTGTGGGCGCCGGCGGCGCCCGCGGCGCTGCTGAGCACGTACATCGCCTATCTGCGCGTCCAGGAGCGCCGGCGCTTCACGTACACGATGGACCGGCAGCGGGCCGAGGCGGCGGCGCAGCGGTTGCGCGAGCGGCAGCCTCGGCGGCGGCCGACCATGGACCCGGGCACCGACGAACCGGACGACTCGCCCGAGCCGGAGGCCGACCCCGGTCTGTCGGCACTCGCGGCCGACCGTCGTGCCCTGGTCGAGCAGACCGATCACGCGGAGTGGGTCGACCAGCAGCGTGAGCGCCAGCGGCGGCCCGGGCGCGGGGACAGCTGGGATCCCGTTCCGGTACCGCTGCCGACGTACGTGACCGCGCCCGTCGCGCCGCGGGCGACGTCCAGTGTCGATCTCGGTGCGCCCGACGCGTGGAGTTCGGCGCGGTCCAGTGCCGCCGAGCCGAGTGCTCCGGAGGCGGAGGCCGTTGCGGAGGAGCGTGCGGACGGCGCGGACGGAGGCGATGCGGCGGACGACGACGGTCGATGTGACGCGCGTCGCGCCGCGTCCGCCCGGCGCGCGCGCGAGCGCGGGCGCACGCCCCTCTTCGACCAGTACGAGGACGGGGATCGGCCGCGGGCGGCCAACGAGTAATGGTCCCGGCGGGTCGCAGACCCCCGGTCGAGGCGACGGTCGTGGCTGCTCGGTCCACCTCTGTTGACCAGCCAGGAACGGATTTCCAAGCACCCGGATGGGGATGCTAGAGTTTCTCTCGTTGCAAGGGCCTGTGGCGCAGTCTGGTAGCGCACCTCGTTCGCATCGAGGGGGTCTGGGGTTCAAATCCCCACAGGTCCACCGCAATTGAGAACCCCGTCGGATTCGTCCGGCGGGGTTCTCGCGTGTGCCCGGGGCCCGGTCGGGCCGGGGTTACAGCGGCTTGGCGAAGCAGTGGCTCAGGGGCTCGTGGCGGTAGAGGCCGAACTTGGTGCAGGGCTCGTAGCCGCTGGAGACGTAGAGGGCGATCGCCTCCGGCTGCATGGCGCCCGTCTCCAGGACCATCCGCGTGCGGCCGGCCGCGCGGGCGTCGTCCTCCAGGTCGGCCAGGATGCGGCGGGCCAGGCCGAGGCCGCGGGCCTCGGGGATCACGTACATCCGCTTGAGCTCGGCGTCGCCGTCCGAGTAGCCCTCGGCGTTCTCGTTCTGGGTGCGCCAGCCGCCCGTCGCTGTCGGGCGCTCCCGCTCGTCGTACGCGAGGAGATAGCGGCCGAGCGGCGGCTCGAACATCGACGGGTCGAGAGGTGTGAGGTCGCCCTCGTCGCCGTAGCGCTCGGCGTATTCGAGCTGCACCTGGTCATTGAGTTTGACGGCGTCGGGGTGGTCGAACGGGACCGGGCGGATATTCATGCGCAGCATCGTACATCTATGCGTCAGGAACGGGGTACGGATTAAGTATCGTGCCCGAGTGCTGACTGTGACCTCTGTGAACGTAAACGGACTTCGGGCCGCCGCCAAGAAGGGCTTCGTGGAGTGGCTCGCCGGGACCTCCGCGGATGTGCTCTGCCTGCAGGAGGTGCGGGCCGAGCCTGCGCAGCTCCCGGGGGGCGTGCGGGAGCCCGAGGGGTGGTACGTCGTGCACGCGCCCGCCGCGGCCAAGGGGCGCGCGGGTGTGTCCCTTTACACACGGCGTGAGCCGGACCGCGTGCAGGTCGGGTTCGGGTCCGCGGAGTTCGACGCCAGTGGACGGTACGTCGAGGTCGACCTGCCCGGTGTCACCGTCGCCAGCCTCTATCTGCCCTCCGGTGAGGTCGGGACCGAGCGGCAGGACGAGAAGATCCGGTTCATGGGGGAGTTCCTCGGCTATCTGAAGGGGCTGCGCGAGCGCGCCGCCGCCGACGGGCGCGAGGTCGTCGTCTGCGGTGACTGGAACATCGCCCATCAGGAGGCCGACCTCAAGAACTGGCGCGGCAACCGCAAGAACTCCGGGTTCCTGCCGGAGGAGCGGGAGTGGCTGGGGCAGGTGTTCGAGGAGGGCGCCGGGTACGTGGACGTCGTACGCGCCCTGCATCCGGACGTCGAGGGGCCCTACTCCTGGTGGTCGTACCGGGGGAGGGCTTTTGACACCAATGCCGGATGGCGCATCGACTATCACGTCTCGACGCCCGGGCTGGCGGGGAAGGCCGTCAAGGGCTTCGTGGAGCGGGCGGCGACCCATGGGGAGCGCTGGTCCGACCATGCGCCGGTGACGGTGGTCTACGACCTGTAGGGCTGATATGGGCTGTAGGGCCGATACGGGCCTTGTAGGACAGGTGTGCCCTCCAGGACCGAGCAGGGGGCGGCGACCGGGGGGGGGGCTACGGCGTGCCTTCCGGATTGCGCAGGCGGCGGTCGAGCGCCATCGACAGCTCGGCTTCCACGACGCTCTTCGCCAGGGGGCGCAGGCGCTGGAGGTCTTCCGGGGTGCGGTCCTGGGCGAGGACCAGGTCGGTGAAGAGTTCGGCGAGGGCGTCCGTGTGCTCGCGTACGCGGCGGGCGGCGCCCAGGACGTCCGCGAGCGGGATGCCCTCGCGGACCAGTGCCGCCGACACGTCGAGGAGGCGGCGGCTGATGTGCACGATCTCCGTGCCGTCGGTGCCCAGGTAGCCGAGGTCGAGCGCGGCGGCGAGGTTCTCCGGGGTGGCCTGGCCGGCGAAGACGTCGGCCAGTTCCTCGGGGGAGAGGCGGACGGGGGTCTCCTCGGTGGGTTCGCCGAGGCCGAGCAGCTCGCGCACGTCGCGGCCGTGGTCGAAGGCCTCGGCCAGTTCCGCGATGCCGTTCAGGGTGTGACCGCGCTCCAGCAGCGCCGAGATCGTGCGCAGGCGGGCCAGGTGGCCGGCGTCGTACCAGGCGATACGGCCCTCGCGGCGGGGCGGCGGGATCAGCTTGCGTTCGCGGTAGAAGCGCAGGGTGCGCACGGTGATGCCGGCCTCCTTGGCCAGCTCCTCCATGCGGTATTCGCGCTTGCCGGGCTCGGGGGGCGCGCCTGTGCTGTCGCGCGCCCGCGCTCGCGCCTGTGCCTCGCGCCCCCGGTTTCCTGATCCCTCAGCCACGTCGGCACCCTACGTCGTACCCCGGGTAACTTTCCCCGTCCCGACCCCTACCCATGAGTACGAAGCTCCTCTACTCTCCCCATTGCGCCAGTATTCACTGGCAGAGTCGTGCGGACCAGGGAGGCGTCGGGATGACCGAGCACGAGCATGTACGGGTGGCGGTGATCGGGTCCGGGTTCGGGGGCCTCGGGGCCGCCGTGCGGCTGCGACGCGAAGGCGTGACCGACTTCGTCGTCCTGGAACGGGCCGGCACCGTGGGCGGCACCTGGCGGGACAACAGCTATCCCGGCTGCGCCTGCGACGTGCCGTCCCACCTCTACTCGTTCTCGTTCGCGCCCAATCCCGACTGGCCGCGGACCTTCTCCGGTCAGGAGCACATCCGCGCCTACCTGGAGCACGTCGCCGACGTCTTCGGGCTGCGGTCGCACCTCCGCTTCGACTCCGAAGTGAAGATGATGCGCTGGGACGCCCAGCAGCTGCGCTGGGAGATCGAGACGGCGAGCGGGACGCTCACCGCCGACCTCGTCGTCTCCGCCACCGGGCCGCTCTCCGATCCCAAGGTCCCGGACGTCCCGGGGATCGACACCTTCACCGGAGAGGTGTTCCACTCCGCGCGCTGGGACCACGACTACGACCTGCGCGGCAAGCGCGTCGCGATGATCGGCACCGGGGCCTCGGCCATTCAGATCGTGCCGTCCATCCAGCCCGACGTCGCGCGGCTGACGCTGTTCCAGCGGACACCGCCGTGGGTCATGCCTCGCGTCGACCGTGCCATCAGCCCGGCGGAGCGGTGGCTGCACCGGCAGCTGCCGTTCACGACGCAGGCGCGGCGCGGACTGCTGTGGGGCATCCGGGAGTTGCAGGTCCAGGCGTTCACCAAGCGGCCCGACCAACTGGGCCTGGTGGAGCGGCTGGCCAAGCGGAACATCGCGCGCGCCATCAAGGATCCGGCGCTGCGCGCCAAGCTCACCCCGGACTACCGCATCGGCTGCAAGCGCATCCTGCTCTCCAACACCTACTATCCGGCGCTCGCCCGCCCCAATGTGGACGTGGTGGCCTCCGGTCTCGCCCGGATCGACGGTTCCACCCTGGTGGGCGCCGACGGCAGCGAGGCCGAGGTCGACGCGATCATCTTCGGTACGGGTTTCCATGTCACCGACATGCCGATCGCGGAGCGGGTCGTGGGCGCGGAGGGCAGGACGCTCGCCGAGACCTGGAAGGACGGGATGCGGTCGCTGCGCGGCGCCACCGCGGCCGGGTTCCCCAACTGGATGACGATCATCGGGCCCAACACGGGCCTGGGGAACTCCAGCATGATCCTGATGATCGAGTCCCAGCTGAACTACCTGGCCGACTACGTACGGCAGTTGGACGTCCTTGGCGGCCGTGCGGCCCTCGACCCGCGTCCCACGGCTGTCGACGGCTGGAACCACAAGGTCCAGGAGCGCATGAAGCGCACGGTCTGGAACACCGGCGGCTGCAACAGCTGGTACCTCGACGCGAACGGCCGCAACACCACCATCTGGCCCGGTACGACGACCGAGTTCCGCAACGCCACCCGGCGCGTGGATCTCGCCGAGTACGACGTGCTGCGCGCCCCTGAGGCGCCGGTGGCGCCGGCGCCCGGGAAGTCCCGTACGAAGAAGACGGTGGAGGCGGGGGCGTGAGCCGGCTGATGCATGTGGCGAGCGGGCCTTACGCGCCCCCCGTGCCGGCGCGCGTGCTGACCGTGGACTCCCCTGACGGCGCCCGATTGCACGTAGAGGCGCACGGACCCGAGGACGCGCCCCCCGTTGTCCTCGCGCACGGCTGGACCTGTTCGACCGCCTTCTGGGCGGCGCAGATCCGGGACCTCGCCGTCGACCACCGGGTCATCGCGTACGACCAGCGCGGGCACGGGCGCAGTCCCGTGAGCGAGGCGTGCAGTACGGACGCGCTCGCCGACGACCTGGAGGCGGTGCTCGCGGCCACCCTCGCGCCCGGTGAGCAGGCCGTGCTGGTGGGGCACTCCATGGGCGGGATGACGCTGATGGCCGCGGCCGGGCGCCCCCGCTTCCGGGAGCATGCGGCGGCGGTACTGCTGTGCAGCACCGGCAGTTCGCGGCTGGTCGCCGAGTCGCTGGTGATCCCGATGCGTGCCGGGCGGCTGCGGACCCGTATCACTCAGTCCGTGCTGGGTTCGCGGGCGCCGCTCGGGCCGGTCTCGCCGCCGGCCAGGCGGATTCTCAAGTACGCGACCATGGGGCCCGGTTCGTCGCGGGCCATGGTCGACGCGTGTGCGCGGATCGTGCATGCGTGTCCCCGGGGTGTGCGGCACTCCTGGTCGCAGGTGCTCGATCTGCTCGATCTCGACCACGGTGTGCGGGAGTTGCGGATGCCCACCGCGGTGGTGGTCGGTACGGCGGACCGGATGACGCCCGTCGTCCACGCGCGCGCCCTCGTCGCGGCGCTGCCGAACTGTGTCGGTATCACGGAGCTGCCCGGGCTGGGGCACATGACGCCCGTCGAGGCGCCGGAGGCGGTGACCGGGCGGATCCGGGAACTCGTCGGCGTGTATGTCCGGGGACAAGGACACGGGCAGGAGCAGCAGGTGCAGGAGCAGAAAGTGCAGGGAGCTGGAGAGGGGTCGGGGGCGGCTCCGGGGCGGCAAGAGGCGCATGCGCAGGCGCGGGAGGACGTGCAGGCGCCGGTGGACGTGCGAGCGCCGGTGGACGTGCGGGACGAGCTGAAGGAAGCGGGCGCATGAGCAAGGTGAGTCTGGAAGGACAGGTCGCGGTCGTCACGGGGGCGGCGCGCGGTGTCGGTGAGCTCCTCGCGCGCAAGCTCTCCGCGCGCGGCGCCAAGATCGCGCTCGTCGGCCTGGAGGCGGACGCGCTCAAGCAGGTCTCCGAGCGTCTGCACAGTGAGAGCGACCACTGGTACGCCGACGTCACCGATCACGAGGCGATGGCGCGGGTCGCCGAGGAGGTCAAGCAGCGGTTCGGGAAGGTCGACATCGTCGTCGCCAACGCCGGTGTCGCGAACGGCGGTCCCTTCGTGGACTCCGATCCGGTCGCCTGGCGGCGGGTCATCGAGGTCAACCTGATCGGCTCGGCGGTGACGGCGCGCGCGTTCCTGCCGGTGCTGATGGAGAGCCGCGGTTATCTGCTGCAGATCGCCTCGCTCGCCGCCATCACGCCGGCGCCGATGATGACCGCGTACTGCGCGTCCAAGTCGGGGGTGGAGGCGTACGCGCACAGTCTGCGCGCCGAGGTCGGCTACAAGGGCGTGCGCGTCGGGGTGGGGTATCTGTCGTGGACCGACACGGACATGGTGCGCGGCGCCGACCAGGACGACGTGATGCGGGAGTTGCGGCAGCGGCTGCCGTGGCCGTCCAACAAGACGTATCCACTGGGGCCGGCGGTCGACCGGATCGTCGCCGGGATCGAGCGGCGGTCGAGCCATGTGTACGCGCAGTGGTGGCTGCGGGGGATGCAGGGCATCCGCGGGTATCTCCCGGGGCTCATCGGGGCGGTGGGGCAGCGGGAGATGCGGCGGTTCGAGCCGCGGCTGAACGCTGTCTCCCGCGGGCTTGTGGGGGCGGGCGGGGCTGCGGACGAGGAGAAGCGGCAGGGCACTTCACCGTGAGTGACTGATCGAAATGCGCGGTATGTCCGAGCGTGTCAATCTGGTCGAGCCCCGATCCCCTCACCCACTACGGGAGTGAATTCCATGGGCATCAAGGACCAGTTCCAGGACAAGTCCGAGCAGATGCAGCAGCAGGCGAAGAAGAAGTTCGGCGAGCAGCAGGACGAGGCGAGCGAGCGCTCTTCGCAGGGACGCGAAAGTGCCGAGCAGGAGATGGAGCGCGGTGAGCGCACTGCGCGTGAGCGGCTCGACGAGGACTACGACGCCTGACGCTGCGGCCGGCCCTGCCGGAACAGGGGTGCCCTCATGAGTGGGGGCGCCCCTTCGGCGTGCACGTTCCTTGGAGGGGCGTGCGCGTGAGGCGTGGGCGCCTCTTTGAGGGGAGTGCGGGCTGCTGGGGGGCGTGCGCGTGGGGCGTGTGCGCGTCTTGATGGGCGTGCGTGCTGCTCTAGGGGGCGTGCGCTGCTCCTTTGGCGCTCCAGTGGGCGCCTCTGGCAGCGCGCCGCGCCCCGATGGGCGCCTCCGTCAGCGCGCTGCGGCCCGGTGTTCGCTGCTTGGCGCTAGCGCTTCGGTGTCCGGCCCTTCACCCCCCACGCCCGCGCCGTGAGCGCGATCGACCCGTCGGGCGCCGTCGTGAGCGACGTGCGCAACGCCTCGCGTACGCGGTCCCGCAACTCCGGGGGAAGCGCGGCGACGTACCCGGCCGCCGGGCCCTGACCGGCGAGGAACGGCTCCCACAGGTCGGGGAACCCGGCGAAGTGGGTGGGTACTTCGATCGGCGTGACCTTTACGTCGTCCAGTCCCGCGTCCGTCCACAGCGCACGCAAGGGTTCCGGGCGGCACAAGGGGAAGCGGTGTCCCTCGTCGAGTGAGGCGGCCGACGGGTCCACGGACCTCGCCGCGTCCCAGAAGTGGCGCAGGAACGCCATGCCCTCGGCGTAGTCCCAGACGTATGCGCCGATCAGGCCGCCCGGGCGCACGGTTCGTACGAGCTCGGCCAGTGCGGCGGTGGGGTCGGGAAGGAAATTGAGTACCAGGCCGCCGGCGGCCGCGTCGAAGGTCGCGTCACGGAAGGGGAGTGCCTGGGCGTCGGCCACAGCTGTGCCCCCACGTCCCGGCGCGATCGCTGCCGCCGCCACCTCCGCGAACGCCCAGGACCGGTCCACGCCCACCATCAGCTGGGGCCGGCATCGTGTGGTCACCGCGGACGTCAGTGCGCCGGTGCCGCAGCCGACGTCCAGCCACCGCAGGCCGGGGCCCGGGTCCACCCAGGCCGCGAACCGTTCCGCGACCAGGCGGCTCCACCGACCCATGTACCGCTCGTACGCGTCCCCGGCGGCCCAGACGTCGTACTGCCCCGCCGCTTGCGCGCCGTGCGCGCCCCGCGTCTCTCGCATGCCGTGCGCCTCCGCTTCGCTCCATGCGCCCCGCGTGAATCGCATCGGGCGCGCCCCCACTACTCGTTACGCGCCCCCCGACGGCCTACCTGCATGCAGCGCCACCGGGCCAGCGCCCCGCTCCCCGCGTCCCGCGCCCCGCACCAGCGTTCGCGCCCAGCACCAGCACCAGCACCAGCGTTCGCGCTCCGCGCCAACCGCCACCCACGCGCCCCCTTTCCCCGCGCGCGCCCCGCGCCTCTCACGTACCCCGCGCCTCCACTTCGCTCCACACCCCCCGCGCCTCTCGCATGCCGTGCGCCTCCACTTCTCTCCCCACGCCCCACGCCCCACGCCCCGCGCCCATCGCATCCGACGCGCCCCCACCACCCCTCACACGCCCTCACCTCACCTGCCGACCACCTCACCTCCCGACCACCTCACCTCCCGACCACCCCACTCCACATCCCCCACCCCTACCCCCACCCCTACCCCCTCCCAGGCAACCTCGGGCGGCTGCGGTCGGGGATGGATGAGTGGTCGGGGGGAGAGGCTGCGGGGTGGGTGGAGAGGAGGTCGAGGGCCAGGCGGATGGCGTCGTCGAGTTGGGCGTGGCGGCCCTCTGCCCAGTCGAGGGGGGTGCGGAGGATCTCGAGGTCGGGGGAGACGCCGTGGTTCTCGACGGACCAACCGTAGGCGTCGAACCAGGCCGCGTTCATGGGAACAGTGATGACCGTGCCGTCGCCGAGGCGGTGGCGGCCGGTCATGCCGACGACGCCGCCCCAGGTGCGCTGGCCGACGACGGGGCCGAGCTTGAGCAGTTTGAAGGCGGCGGTGATCATGTCGCCGTCGGAGGACGTGGCCTCGTCGGCGAGGGCGACGACCGGGCCGCGGGGGGCGTTGGAGGCGTAGGACACCGGCTGGGCGTTGCGGGTGAGGTCCCAGCCGAGGATCTTGCGGGTCAGTTTCTCGACGACCAGTTCGCTGATGTGGCCGCCGGCGTTACCGCGCACGTCGACGAGGAGTGCGGGCCGGGAGACCTCCATCCGCAGGTCGCGGTTGAACTGGGCCCAGCCGGAGCCGCCCATGTCCGGGATGTGGAGGTAGCCGCAGCGGCCGCCGCTCAACTCGCGGACGACGTCGCGGCGTTTGGCGACCCAGTCCTGGTAGCGCAGGGGGCGTTCGTCGATGAGCGGGACCACGGCCACCCGGCGGGAGCGGCCCTCACCCTCGGCCGGGATGAACGTCAGCTCCACCGTCGTACCGCCCGCGCCCGCGAGCAACGGGTACGGGCCCGTCACCGGATCCACCGGGCGGCCGTCCACGTGGGTGAGGACGGCGCCCTCGCGGATGCCCGAACCGGCGAGTGGGGAGCGGGCCTTGGAGTCGGAGGAGTCGCCGGGGAGGATGCGCTTGAGGGTCCAGTTGCCGTCCCGGCGGACGAAGTTGGCGCCGAGCAGGCCCTGCCAGCGCTGGTAGTGGGGCGGGCCTTCGTTGCGGCGGGCGGCGGAGACGTAGGCGTGGGAGGTGCCGAGTTCGCCGAGGACTTCGCGGAGCAGGTCGGCGAACTCGTCGGGGGAGGCGACGCGTTCGACCAGGGGCCGGTACTGGGCGAGGACCGCGTCCCAGTCGATGCCGCACATGTCCGGGTCCCAGTAGTAGGCGCGGATGATGCGGCCGGCCTCCTCGTACGCCTGGTGCCATTCGGCGGGCGGGTCCACCTCGTGCAGGATGCGGCGCAGGTCGATCCAGACGGTCGAGTCGCCGTCGCCGGACTCCGTGGAGGGGACGGCCCGCAGGTCGCCCTCGTCGACCACGACCAGCCGGCTGCCGTCGCCGCTGACGGCGAACCAGTCGAGGTGGTCGACGAGTTCGGACTTTTTCGCCTTGGCGATGTTGAAGTACTCCAGGGTGGGGCGGCCGGTCATGTCGTCCGGGTTGGCGAAGGTCTCGCCGAGGGCGCCGGAGATCGGCCAGCGCAGCCAGACGAGTCCGCCGCCGGCGACCGGGTACAGCGCGGAGTACTTGGAGGCGGTGACCGGGAAGGGGGTCACCCGGCTCTCCAGGCCCTCGACCTCGACGCTGGTGGCGCTGCCGTCGCCCGGCTCGTCCTCGATGGGGTCCAGGCCGCCGGCGACCGGGCGCCCGTCGGGGTTCAGGGCGAAGGGGGAGGGGGTGGCCGAGGACAGCGGCACGAGGTAGGGGCGGCAGCCCAGCGGGAAGGACAGGTCCCCGGTGTGCACGTCGTACACCGGGTCGAAACCGCGCCAGGACAGGAACGCCAGATACCGCCCGTCCCGGGTGAAGACCGGATTCTCGTCCTCGAAGCGGCCGTTGGTGACGTCGACGATCAGCCGCGCGCCCGGTCCGTCGATCCGGGCCATCTTGATCTGCCGCAGGGAGCGCCCGATGCCGGGGTGCGACCAGGTCAGCCATGACCCGTCGGGCGAGAACGCCAGGTCCCGCACCGGCCCGTTGATGGACTGGATCAGCTCGGTCACCCGCCCGTTCGCCTCGCCGCCCAACACTCCGGCGGCCAGACCGCCCAACCCCCCGGTCCCGTCTATCTCGGACCCCCCGGCCCCATCCCCGTCAGACCGCAGGACCCCGTCCCTCTCAGACCCCAGGGCCCAGTCCCCCTCCACCCCCTCGGTCCCCCCGCCCTCAGCCCCTCCAGCCCCTCCAGCCTCATCAGCCCCGTCAGCCCCGTCAGCCTCCCCCGCCTCCTCAGCCGCATCAATGAGCAGCAGCCGTCCGTCGTGCGAGGCAATCGCGAGCCGTTCACCCTGCGGGTCGGCGACGAGTTCCAGTACGTGGCCCAGTTCGCCGGAGGCGAGCCGGCGGGGCTTGCGGTCGCCGCTGGCGCGCGGCAGGTAGGCGATCTCGACGGCGTCCTCGCCCTCCGCGTCGGTGACGTAGGCGACCTGGCCGCCCGAGCCGAGCATCTCGGGGAGCCGGACCCGTACGCCCGGGGTGTCCGTGATGGTGCGGGCGGGCCCGTCGCGGTGGGTGAGCCAGTAGAGGCTGCCGCGTACGACGACGGCGCCGGCGCGGCCCGTCTCGTCGACGGAGATGCCGTCGATGTGCTGCGCGGCGGGCACCTGGTACCTGCGCCGGCCCGCGCGGGGCCCGCCCAGGCGGATGTCGAGGCGGCGCGGCTGCGAGTCGGGGGAGAGGTCGTCGACGATCCACAGGTCCCCGGCGCACTGGTAGACGACCCGGGTGCCGTCGCTCGCGGCGTGCCGGGCGTAGAAGGCGTCGTGGTCGGTGTGCCGGCGCAGGTCGGAGCCGTTGTGGGCGCACGAGTAGAGGTTGCCGATGCCCTCGTGGTCGGAGAGGAAGGCGATGCGGTCGCCCACGAACATCGGCGAGTGCAGATGGCCGTCGAGACCGTCGAGGATCCGCTGCCCGTGCAGCCACAGCCGTCCCGTCGCACCGCCCCGGTACCGCTTCCACGCGGCCGGCTCGTGCGGCGGGGTGCCGGTGAGCAGCAGCGTCCTGCGCTCGCCCGCGAGGTCGGCGACCTGGATGTCGGAGACCGGGCCCCAGGGCAGCCGGCCGCCGGGGTCGCCCGTGGTGGGGACGTTGTAGGCCCAGGTGAAGTAGGAGAAGGGCTGGCCGTGCGAGGCGACGGCGAGGATGTCGCAGTGGCCGTCCTTGTCGGGGGGTGTCCAGCCGCAGACCCGGGTGTCCGCGCTGCCCCAGTAGGTGAGCCGCCGGCCGGGGCCGCCGTCGACCGGCGCCAGATGGATCTCCGGGACGAGGCTGCGCCAGCTCGTGTACGCGATGTGGCGGCCGTCGGGGGAGAAGCGGGGGTGGCCGACCTTGGTGCGGTCGACGGTGAGCCGCCAGGCGCGCCCCGGGCCGTCGAGCGGGGCCACCCACAGGTCGTCCTCGGTCGCGAAGCAGATCCGGTCGCCGCTGAGGTGCGGGAAGCGCAGGTATCCGGGTGCGTGCTCCCCGGGGGTCGCCTTCTCGTACGCGTCGCTCACCTCCCCATGCTTTTCCGCCCGGCGGCCCCCGGCAACTCGTGCCAGGGAAACCAGCGCCCCACCGGTGAGAGGTGACCCGTGACACAGCACACGTACGAAACGGTTTCGTTTCGCAGGTTCTCAGGGTATGTTCAGAGAGGTAAGAACCGGCACAGGAACCAAGCAGTCGAAGCAGAGGAAGGTGAGTGGGATGACTGAAGCCGCAACGGTGCGTCGCAGTCGGATCACGCCCGAGCGCGAAGCCGAGTTGTACGCGGCTGTGCTCGATCTGCTTCGAGAGGTCGGCTACGACGCCCTGACGATGGACGCCGTCGCCGCCCGTACGCGGTCCAGCAAGGCCACGCTCTACCGCCAGTGGGGCGGCAAGGCCGAGCTGGTGGCGAGGGCGATGCGGCACCAGAAGCGGGCCGATTTCACCAACCTCGACACCGGATCCCTGCGGGGAGACCTGCACGCGCTCGTCCTGCGCGCGGACGACTGCCAGATGGAGCAGGACTCCGCGCTGATGCGGGGTCTGGCCATGGCGATGCACGGGAACCCCGATCTGCTGCGCGCCTTCCGGGAGTTGCTCATCGAGCCGGAGGTGGAAGAGATGCGCGTGGTGCTGCGACGCGCCATCGACCGGGGCGAAGTCCGCCCGGACAACCCCGCGATGGCCTACGTCGTGCACATGATGGTCGGCGGCTTCGCGGCCCGGACCATGATCGACGAACTGCCACCGACGCAGGACTTCCTCACCTCGTACATCGACGCCGTCGTTCTCCCCGCGCTCGGCGCCTGATTCCCTCGACCCCCTCTCAAGTCCCAGCTGTTCAAGTGAAACCCTGAAGTCTTGACCCACCTGACGCGACCGCTCACGTCGTCGGGCTGATCCCTGCTGCCGTCCCCCACGCCCAGCGGGGATCTCACCAGCCCTTTGTCGTCCCACGACCTGACCGGGAGTACGCCCTCGTGGCCACGTTCCTCTACAAACTCGGCCGACTCGCCTTCAGGCGACGGCATTTCGTCGCCCTGATATGGGTGGCCCTCCTGACGCTCGCCGGCGTCGGAGCGGCCTCCGCCCCCACCGCGGGGACCAGTTCTTTCTCGATCCCGGGCACCGAAGCCCAGAAGGCCTTCGACCTGTTGGAGCAGCGCTTCCCCGGGATGAACGCCGACGGGGCGACCGCACGCGTCGTCTTCCAGGCGCCGAGCGGCGAGAAGATGGCGGACGCGGCGAACAAGGCCGCCGTCGAGAAGACCGTCGACGAGCTCGGCGACGGCTCCGAGGTCACCTCCGTCACCGACCCGTTCAAGGCCAAGTCCATCAGCAAGGACGGCACGATCGCGTACGCGCAGGTGTCGTACAAGGTCTCCGGCATGGAGCTGAAGGACGCCACCAAGGACGCGCTGAAGGAGGCCGCGCAGGACGCGCGGGGCTCCGGGCTGACTGTCGAGGTCGGCGGTGACGCGCTCCAGGCCGTGCCCGAGACCGGGTCCACCGAGATCATCGGTATCGCGGTCGCCGCGGTCGTCCTGGTGATCACCTTCGGCTCGCTGATCGCGGCCGGACTGCCGCTGCTGACCGCGCTGGTCGGCGTCGGCATCGGCGTCTCCACCATCGCCGCCCTGGCGAACGCGCTCGACCTCGGTACCACCACCTCCACGCTCGCGATGATGATCGGCCTCGCGGTCGGCATCGACTACGCCCTCTTCATCGTCTCCCGCTACCGCGCCGAACTGGCCGAGGGCCGAGAACGCGAGGAGGCGGCGGGACGCGCCGTCGGCACGGCCGGATCGGCGGTGGTCTTCGCGGGCCTGACCGTCGTGATCGCCCTGGTCGGCCTGGCCGTCGTCAACGTTCCGATGCTCACGAAGATGGGTGTCGCGGCCGCCGGTACGGTCGCCATCGCGGTACTGATCGCGCTCACCATGATTCCCGCGCTGCTCGGTTACGCGGGCCGCAAGGTGCAGCCCGCGGGCCGGAAGAGCCGGCTGCTCGGCGGCGGACGCAAGAAGGCGCAGCAGGCCGCGGCCGGAGAGCGCCCCAACATGGGTACGCGCTGGGCGCGTTTCGTCGTCCGCCGGCCGCTCGCCGTCCTGCTCCTCGGTGTCATCGGCCTGGGTGCCGCCGCGATCCCGGCGGCCTCGCTGGAACTGGGTCTGCCGGACGACGGCTCGCAGCCGACGTCCACCACCCAGCGCCGCGCCTACGACCTCCTGTCGGAGGGCTTCGGACCCGGCTTCAACGGTCCGCTGATGGTGGTCGTGGACGCCAAGTCGAGCGACGCCCCGAAGGACGCCGTCACCACGGTGTCCAACAAGGTCAGGGACCTCGACGACGTCGTGTCGGTCACCCCGGCGACGTACAACAAGGCCGGTGACACGGCCATGATCAACGTGATTCCGGACTCCAAGCCGTCCTCGACGAAGACCGAGGACCTGGTCCACGCCATCCGTGACTCGGGCGGCACGGTCAAGTCCAACACCGACGCGAACGTGCTGGTCAGCGGCTCGACGGCGATGAACATCGACTTCTCGCAGAAGCTCAACGACGCGCTGGTGCCGTATCTGGCGCTCGTCGTGGGTCTGGCCTTCCTGCTGCTGATCGTGGTCTTCCGCTCGATCCTGGTCCCGCTGAAGGCGGCCCTCGGCTTCCTGATCTCGGTGCTGGCCGCGCTCGGCGCCGTCGTCGCGGTCTTCCAGTGGGGCTGGCTGTCCGGGCTGATGGGGGTCGAGGAGACCGGTCCGATCATGTCGATGATGCCGATCTTCATGGTCGGTGTGGTCTTCGGTCTCGCGATGGACTACGAGGTGTTCCTCGTGACCCGGATGCGGGAGGCGTACGTCCACGGGGAGCGGCCGGGGCAGGCCATCGTGACCGGCTTCAGGCACAGCGCCCGCGTGGTCACCGCCGCCGCCGTCATCATGATCGCCGTCTTCTCCGGCTTCATCGGCTCCAGCGAGTCGATGATCAAGATGATCGGCTTCGGCCTCGCCATCGCCGTCTTCTTCGACGCCTTCATCGTCCGGATGGCGATCGTCCCGGCCGTGCTCGCCCTGCTGGGCAAGTGGGCCTGGTGGCTGCCGAAGTGGCTGGACCGCGCACTGCCGAACGTCGACGTCGAGGGCGAGGCCCTGCGCGCGCAGGACGCCGGTGCCGCCAAGGACGGGGACGAGGACCGGGAGTTGGTACGGGTCTGACCCGACCGCCCCTCTGACCAGACCGCCGGTGAGCGCCCCCTCACCGGCGGTCGCCTTTTTCCAGCGGTACGTCCGCCCAGACCGTCTTGCGCGGCGGCGGGCCCGGAGTGACACCCCAGCGGTCGGCGAGCGCGGCCACCAGGAGCAGCCCCCGGCCCGACTCGGCGTCCGGGGGCGCCTGTTCGGGCAGCGCGGGCAGACGGTCACCGCGCGTGTCCGTCACCTCGATCCGGAGCGTGGCGCCGACCACGTAGAGCGTCAGGCGGAAGTCGCGGCCCGACACCCGGCCGTGGGTCGCCGCGTTGGCCGCCAGTTCGGCGACGATCTGGCCCGCCGGGTCCAACGGGAGCTCCCAGCAGCGCAGTTGCTCGACGGCGAGTAGCCGGCCGAGGCGGGCGCCGCGGGGCGTGGGGGACAGCAGGACGCTGAAGTTACGGATGGGGTGGCCGAGTTGGGGCCGCGCCCCGACGGTTTCCTGATTCACGTCACTCAGCGTGGCGGACCTTGCCTACTCTGAGCGGTGATCACGCCGGTGCGTACGGGGACTGTCCGGTCGTTGTCCCGTTCTGTCCCGGCTGTCCCGGGGGCCGTACGGGTACGGGTGCGCGTTGGAGGTGGGTGGGTATGAACAGCGAGGGTGCGGACAAGCCCGGGTGGGACGTGAGTCCGGAGGACGAGATCGCTCCGGTGGTGGAGTCGACTGGCCGTCAGATCAAACTCTGGCGCGAGGCGGCCGGGATGCGGGTGGCCGACTTCGGGGAGGCCATCGGATACGGCGAGGACCTGATCCGCAAGGTGGAGCGCGGGGCGCGGATTCCCCGCGCGGAGTTCCTGGACCGGGCGGACGAGGCGCTGAACGCCGGGGGCCGCATCAGGGCGTTCCGGGAGGACATGGAGAAGGCCCGGTATCCCAAGAAGGTACGCGAGCTGAAGATGCTGGAGGAGCGGGCGGTTGAGCTGGTGGCCTACGGGGACCACAACCTCCACGGCCTTCTGCAGACGGAGGAGTACGCCCGGGCGCTCTTCGAGATGCGGCAACCGGCGTATTCGCGTGACGAGGTGGAGCGAGCGGTATCAGCACGCATGGCACGTCAGTCGATCTTCGAGCGGGAACCAGCCCCTGCGCTCATCTTCGTTCAGGAGGAGGTGACCCTGCGGCGCCCACTCGGAGGGAGAATGGTGCTGCGCCGGCAGCTTGAACGGCTGTTGGAGGTAGGGAAGTTGCGGAACGTCACGATTCAGGTGATGCCGACAGACCGCGAGGAGCATGCCGGGATGCAGGGTGAGACCCAGGTGCTGAAGTTCGAGGACGGTACGGCCGTGGGGCGCTCCGAGGGTGCCTTCAACAGCCGCCCGGTTTCCGAACCCAGGCAACTGCGAATCCTGGAATTACGGCATGGCATGATCCGGGCGCAGGCTCTCAATCCCCGGGAGTCGGCGGCCCTCATCGAGCAAGTGCTGGGAGAGACATGACCCTTAAGCCCTCTGCCGAGGACGGCTCCGAGCTGAAGTGGCGCAAGAGCAGCTACAGCGACAGTAGTAATAGCAGCGAGTGCGTCGAGGTCGCCCCCACCCCCACCACCATCCACATCCGGGACTCCAAGAACACCTACGGCCCTCGCCTCGCCGTGGAACCCACCACGTGGACGGAGTTCGTGGCGTACGTCTCGGGCAGCTGAGCCTGACGTAGGCGCCAAAGGGGCGCCGACGCCTTGGCGCTACCGCGCGAGAAGGGCGCTTACGGTCTTGCCGTCGGGCATCCGGCGGCTCACCGCGGTGGCGAGGGCGAGGCGATTGACCATGGGCCAGCCGAAGCCTCCGGTGCCGCCGTTCAGGTCGGGGGTGCGCATGCGCGGAGCTTGCGGGCTGGGGTCATGCACGGCCACCTCGATGCTGTCCGGGTGCGCGGTCAGGTCCAGGGTGCAGGTGCCGCCGCCGTGGCGCAGAGCATTGGTGACGAGCTCCGAGACGACCAGGACCACGGTGTCGGCAGCCTCGGCTGCGATCGGATGGCCGAGACCTTCGAGGAAGCCCCGGGCGCTCCTGCGTGCGCCGGTCACGGACGTCGCGGAGCGGACGGTTGCGACGTTGACGCTCAAGGTGTCCATCAGGTCTCCCTGGTCTCTGGATCGTCCATTCCCGGTCCCGTCTGCGCGGTGGTTGTGCCCCGGTCGACGGCCCGTCAACCGGGCCGGGGGGACGGCTTCGCACCTGTTCGCGTCACTGTTCGAGACCGATTGCCTCATCGGCGAGCGATCGGAAATCTATGTTGGCCGGGGTAGACATTGGTGAGCCGTGTGGTTATGGTTTCTCTCGTAGCCGAGATCAGCAAGGCCCGGGCAGACACGAACTGCCGGGCAGCAGTAACGCAGTTGCAGTGCGCAGGACGGTGCGGTGGTGGAGTTTCGAAGCCAGGGTTGTTGCAGGACGGCGACGGGACTGACGACCGGACCGGGTGGCCCGCGGTGATCAGGGGCCGCCGTGAGCAAGACCGCAGTTGTCGCGGTGGCATTACTCAGTTCGCAGTACCCCGCAGTGAAGTCAGTGAGCAGCACCTCGGTGAAGGCGTCGGCTGCGGACGCGCGCACCGGGAAGTTCGGCAGTGGGGTTCCAAGCCAGAGCGGACGCATGACGGGCGACGGGGCTGGCTGCCGAAGAGTGGTGCTGTCGCAGGCCACTGAGCAGTTCGCATCACCAGCATGTGCGGTAGAGCAGTACGCAGTCCCCAGTTCGGCAAGTAGTTGATCACCGAGGGAAGAACGGAGGAGCCGAGCGCCATCTGGATCGCCCGGGCGGACGTCTTGAGCCCGGGTACCGCAGGACATCGATAGTGGGGTGGTCTCCGGTCAAGCAACCGCGATCCCAGCACACCCGACAGCATCTCGGTCGGGTCTGCGGACACAGTAGGCCGGCGCAGTATCAGGGCCGGCGGATGGTGTAGCAGTTCCTTCGGGGCCCTGGCGCAATGGCGCCAGGGCCCCTCAACGCGTTCCACAGAGAGGTGCAATGACAGCAGACGACTCGTTCGGCCGTCTCGATGACGACGACTATCCCGCGTACACGATGGGCCGGGCCGCCGAACTGCTCGGCACCACCCAGGGCTTCCTCCGCGCCATCGGCGAAGCCCGCCTCATCACCCCGCTCCGCTCCGCAGGCGGACACCGCCGCTACTCCCGCTACCAACTGCGCATCGCCGCCCGCGCCCGGGAACTCGTCGACCAGGGCACTCCCATCGAGGCCGCCTGCCGCATCATCATCCTCGAAGACCAGCTCGAGGACGCCCAGCGCATCAACGCCGAACACCGCCGCGCCGCCGAATCGGCGAACCCAACGGTCGCGGTCTGAGGCGGCTGCCCCGAGGCCCCCGGCGGCTTCGCGACTGCAGCCCACGCATGCTGCCCGGGACGCAAAGCGTTCCGGGCAACGTCGTTAAACGGACCGATCGGCCTGAGCGGCAGCGCTAGTGCGGAACCGGCGTGGCCGCCACCGTGTACGTGCGCCGCAGGAACCGTACGAGGGCCTTCGAGTCGAACTGGACGACGGTCACGCCCTGGGTGGAGTGGAACTCCAGCACCGCCTGCACCCGGCCGCACGGCCAGATCTCCACGGCACCGCTGCGGGCCGGGGCGCGCAGACCGCGCTCCAGCAGCTCGCGGGAGAACTCCCACTCGTGGGGGCCGGGCAGACCGATCCGGACGGAGCGCGGGTCGGTCTCGGGGTCGTAGCGCAGGACGACCGGGACGGCGTTCTGGCCCTCCGAGGTCTCCGTGACGATGTGGGCTCGTGCGTACTGTTCGACGACGGACATCGGACGGCTCCTCACGCTGCGTAACCTAAGCAGAAGCTGTGAATCCCGCTCTTCATCCAATGTCGCACACTTCCCGGAACTCGCCCCTGGGCCGCCACCTGCCCGTACGCGACTATTCCTGGGCACACGCTCTTGCAAGCCATTCGCAACAAGGCGCTATCCTCGAACGGTGCATGTGCCTGACGGATTCATCAACGCCCCGGTCTCCGCGGTCGCCGGAGTGGTCGCCGCCGGCGCCATCGCCGTGAGCCTCAAGGGGGCCCGGCGCGAGCTGGACGAGCGGACCGCGCCGCTCGCCGGCCTGGTTGCCGCCTTCATCTTCGCCGTACAGATGCTGAACTTCCCGGTCGCCGCCGGGACCAGCGGACATCTGCTGGGAGGAGCGCTGGCGGCGATACTCGTCGGCCCCTTCACCGGGGTCCTCTGTGTCTCCGTGGTGCTGCTGATGCAGGGCATCCTCTTCGCGGACGGCGGCCTCACCGCCCTCGGCGTGAACATCACGGACATGGCGATCACCACGACGGTCGTGTCGTACCTCGTCTTCCGGGGGCTGGTGAAGGTGCTGCCGCGCAAGCGGCGTTCCATCACCGTCGCCGCGTTCGTCTCCGCGCTGCTCTCCGTGCCCGCCGCGGCGGTCGTCTTCACCCTCATCTACGCGATCGGCGGCACCACCGACGTCCCGATCAGCAAGGTCGCCACGGCCATGGTGGGCGTCCACATCCTCATCGGCATCGGCGAGGCCGCGATCACCGCACTCACGGTCGGCGCCGTCATCGCCGTACGACCGGATCTCGTCTACGGCGCGCGGGGCCTTCAGCAGCGCCTCAAGCTGCGGGTGCAGGGTGAGCTGGTCGACGTGCCGGAGCCCGTCGCCGTGCCGGTCGTCGCCCGGACCTCCCGGCGCAAGGTGTGGGCCGTCGGACTCGTCACCTCCCTCGTGCTCGCCGGGTTCGTCAGCTTCTACGCCTCGGCCAACCCGGACGGCCTGGAGAAGGTCGCCAAGGACCAGGGCATCGACAAGAAGGCGCAGAAGCACGCGTCGGACGACTCGCCGCTCGCCGGGTACGGCGTCAAGGACGTCTCCGACGCCCGGATCTCCGGCGGTCTCGCCGGCGTGATCGGCGTCGGCGTCACGATCGTCGCGGGCACCGGAATCTTCTGGGCCGTCCGCAGGCGCCGTACGAGCGAGGCCTCCCCGACCTCGCTTCCCGAAGGCGTCTGACGTGGGCGCGGGACATGCGCACAAGCTCTACCGGCACGGGCACTCGCCCGTGCACGCCCTGCCCCCGCACACCAAACTGGCGGCGGCCTTCGCCTTCGTGATCGTGGTGGTCTCCACCCCGCGCGAGGCGATGTGGGCGTTCGCGCTGTACGCCGTCCTGCTGGCCGGCGTCGCGTACAAGGCCCGCGTACCGGCCGGCTTCCTGCTGAAGCGGCTGCTGATCGAGATCCCGTTCGTCGCCTTCGCCGTACTCATGCCGTTCGTGGCCGAGGGCGAGCGGGTGGACGTGCTGGGACTCTCGCTGAGCCTGAACGGCCTGTGGGGCGCCTGGAACGTGCTCGCCAAGGGGACGCTGGGTGTCGCCGCCTCCGTCCTGCTCGCCTCGACCACCGAACTGCGCGAACTGCTGCTCGGCCTCCAGCGGCTCAAACTCCCGCCGCTGCTCGTGCAGATCGCCTCCTTCATGATCCGCTACGGCGATGTCATCACCGGCGAGATGCGCCGGATGCGGATCGCCCGCGAGTCGCGCGGCTTCGAGGCCCGCGGTGTCCGGCAGTGGGGCGTCCTCGCCAAGTCTGCCGGCGCGCTCTTCATCCGCTCGTACGAGCGCGGGGAGCGGGTGCATCTCGCCATGGTGAGCCGGGGGTACGCCGGTTCGATGCCGGTGATCGACGAGGTGACCGCGTCCCGGGCGCAGTGGTCGTACGCGCTCGCCCTCCCCGTCGCCGCCCTCGCCGTATGTCTGCTGGGATGGACCCTGTGACCTCCTCCGTTGTGACCCCCTCGCTGGACGTGGCCGGGCTGGCCTTCGCCTATCCCGACGGCCACCAGGCCCTCTTCGGCGTCGACTTCACCGTCGGACGCGGTGAGCGCGTCGCGCTGCTCGGGCCGAACGGCGCCGGCAAGACCACGCTCGTCCTGCACCTCAACGGCATCCTGAGCGGTGGCGCCGGGAGCGTGACGGTCGCCGGGCTGCCGGTCGGCAAGAAGCACATGGCGGAGATCCGGCGCAAGGTCGGCATCGTCTTCCAGGATCCGGACGACCAGCTCTTCATGCCGAGCGTGCGCGAGGACGTCGCCTTCGGACCCGCTGCGGCCGGTGTGCGGGGCGCGGAACTCGAGGAACGGGTGGACAAGGCGCTGACGCAGGTCGGCATGGCGGAGTTCAAGGACCGTCCGCCGCACCACCTCTCCTTCGGCCAGCGCCGCCGGGTGGCGGTGGCGACGGTCCTCGCGATGGAACCGGAGATCCTGGTCCTGGACGAGCCGTCCTCCAACCTGGACCCCGCCTCGCGGCGCGAACTCGCTGACATCCTGCGGTCGTTGGACGTGACCGTGCTGATGGTCACGCACGATCTGCCGTACGCCCTCGAACTCTGCCCCCGGGCCATGATCCTCAGCGACGGCGTGATCGCGGCCGACGGGCGGACCGGCGAGCTGCTCTCGAACGACGAGCTGATGCGCACTCACCGTCTGGAGCTGCCCTTCGGGTTCGACCCGCGTTCCGTGACAATGGGCGCGTGACGAACGACGAGACGGGGTCGAGCGGTGTGACGGGTGTTGCTCCGGTCCGTGGGGCGGGTGCCGCGGAGCGGGGGGCGGGCAGCGCTCCGGTCCGTGGGGTGGGTGTCCCGGTCCGGGAGGCCGGGTCCCCGGGCGGCCGGCCGGGGTCGCTGTTGCTCGACGAGCAGCTGTGCTTCGCGCTGTACGCCGCCCAGCGTGCGGTGACCGCCGCCTACCGCCCGCTTCTCGAAGAACTCGGCCTCACCTACCCGCAGTACCTGGTCATGCTCGTCCTCTGGGAGCGCGGCGAGACCACGGTCAAGGAGCTGACGGGCAGCCTGCGGCTCGACTACGGCACGGTGTCGCCGCTGCTCAAGCGGCTGGAGACGGCCGGTCTGCTGCGCCGCGAGCGCTCGGCGCGCGACGAGCGGACCGTGCTCGTCGCGCCGACCGGGCGGGGCGAGGCGCTGCGCGAGCGCGCGGAGAGCGTGCCCGAGGCGCTGCTGGCGGCGACCGGCGTGGACGGGGACGAGGTCGCCCGGCTGCGCGAGGAGCTGTGGCGGCTAGCGGATCGGGCGGAGGGGGCGGCGGCCCGGGGGCGTTGACGCCCGGGCGCTGCTACCCCTGATCCGAGCTTGGCTCGACGGTGCCGCCCGAGGCCGCTTCGGGCTTCGTGTGGAGGACCTCGCGGGCCTGCTCCGCGGCGCGGGTGAGGCTCTCGGAGACGAAGTCGAGGAAGCGGGCGACGTTCTCGAGGCGGACGGCCGCCGGGGTGCCGGGGCCGAGGATGCCGACGCCCTGCCGTGCGGTCTCGACGACCTGGGCGGTGGACCGGGCGCTGGCGATCATCGACTGGTACCAGATGTCGTCGTCGACGACGTAGCGCTCGCGGCGCCGCTCGTCGCGTTCCCGGCGGACGAGGCCCTGGCTCTCGAGGAACGCGATCGCTTTGGAGATGGACGCCGGGCTGACCTGGAGGCGCTGGACGAGTTCGGACGCGGTGAGCGTGCCCGCGTCGGTGGTGTAGAGGCAGGCCAGCACCCGGGACATCATCTTGGGCGCGCCCGAAGCCATGAAGACGGTGGTGAACACCTCCTCGTACTCGCGTACGGCCTCGGCGTCGCGTCCGTGGGCCTGCGGGGGCGCTTCCGCTCCCCGGGGCGCGGCCTGCCTGCGCCGGTGCGCGCGGTGTTCGGTGGCGCGGTGGGCGAGGTCGGCGCGGTAGGCGGTGGGACCGCCGTTGCGCAACACCTCGCGCGTGACCGTCGAGGTGGGGCGGTCGAGGCCTCTGGCGATCTCCGCGTAGGCGAGGCCGTCGGCCAGTCCCAGCGCGATCTGCCGGCGTTCCTGCTGGGTGAGCCTGCCTCCCGGCATCGCGGTCTCCTTCGTGGTCCGTGGTGTCTCCAATATAGCGTTCACTTCCAATTCATTGCAACGAACAGACTGGCGGTTGTTGCGTTAGATTCAGAACCAATGCAACGATTTAACGGCTGTGAGCTGCTCAGATGACAATTACACGCAACGAGTTTGTTGCCAGTTTCGTGAACGCAACGTAGCTTTTCCTCTATCGGAAACAACGAACCGAGGAGAGCACGATGCAGAAGTTCGACACCCCCGCCCCCGTCTCCGCCGTCCTCGACATCCCCGCGGGGCGCATCCGGTTCATCGCCGCCGACCGGGCCGACACCACGGTCGAGGTCCTGCCCGCGGACGCCTCGAAGGGCCGCGACGTGAAGGCGGCGGAGCAGATCACGGTCGAGTACGGCGACGGCGTCCTGCGGATCGAGGCCGCCCCGGCGAAGAACCGGATCCTCGGCAACTCCGGATCGGTCGAGGTGACCGTCCAGCTGCCCGCCGGCTCCCGCATCGAGGCGAAGGCGGCCAGCGGTGAGTTCCGCGGCGTCGGGCGGCTCGGCGACGTCGCCTTCGAGGGCGCGCAGGGTTCGGTCAAGCTCGACGAGACCGCGAGCGCCCGACTCACCCTTCTCGCCGGCGACGTCTCGGTCGGCCGCCTGGGCGGTTCCGCGGAGATCAGCACCCAGAAGGGCGACCTCCACATCGCCGAGGCCGTGCGCGGCACGGTCGAACTGCGCACCGAGGCCGGCGAGATCTCGGTCGGCGCCGCCCGCGGAGCCTCCGCCTCCCTGGACGCCGGCACCGGCTACGGCCGGATCCACAACGCGCTCAAGAACACCGAGGGCGCTGCCGGCCTGAACATCCGCGCGACCACCGGCTACGGGGACATCTCCGCTCGCAGCCTTTGAGCCGGGCCAGGTGGCGCCGCCGGTTCGGTGCTCCCGCCCCGGGGCGGCATACTCCGACATCGCGTCGGCGTACGCCGCCCTGCCGGTGTCTCGATCGGTGTCGTTCACGAGTCCGGCGCCCGGACCTGACCGCCTCCGCCGGGTCACCCGGGCCGGAGCGTCGCTGGTTACCGGTGGTTTCTACCCCCGGGTAACAAGAGGGCGGTGGCGGTGGATAGCTTGTGCGCAATGTACTTGTGCACACTTGTCCCCGGGGAGGACCGGCCATGATCGACGGCGCCGCTGTCGACACGCGTCCCACGAAGATCATGTACGTCGCCGAAGCCACCGCACACGGCGGCCGGGACGGCTATGTGACCAGCCATGACGGCCAGTTGGAGCTGAGGGTCGCGATGCCGCCCGCCCTCGGCGGCGACGGCGCCGGGACCAACCCGGAGCAGCTGTTCGCCGCCGGGTACAGCGCCTGTTTCCACAACGCGCTCGTGCTCGTCGGCCGCCGCGCCGGCTACGACCTGTCCGGCTCCACGGTCGCCGCGAAGGTCGGCATCGGCCCCAACCAGCAGCGCGGTTACGGCCTCGCGGTCGCCCTCAGCGTCTCGCTGCCGGTCGTCGACCAGGAGCTCGCGGGGAAGCTGGTGGACGAGGCCCACCAGGTCTGCCCGTACTCGAACGCGACCCGGGGCAACATCGAGGTCACGATCCTGCTCGGCTAGGGCCGGACAGGCCCTGGGTGCCTGGGAATCCCGTGCGGTGGATGGCTGTTGCATCGACTGTTGCCGGCGATCGGGACCGGCGCGATCGGCAGGGCAGGTCGGGCAGGCACGACCGGCAGGGCAAGGCGGACAGAGATGACCGGGGCGGGAGCGCGGGCGTGGACGTGGACGTGGACGTGGACGTGAACGTGAACGGCACAGTGGCCGAGGGCTTCGAGCCGGTCAGGGCGGCGTTCGTACGCAACTTCGAGACGCTCGGCGAGCGGGGCGCGGCCGTGACCGTCTACCGCCACGGACGCAAGGTCGTCGACCTGTGGGGCGGCACGCGGGACGTGGACGGCTCCGAGCCCTGGCAGCGCGAGACGGCGCACGTCGTGCACTCCGCGACGAAGGGGGTCGCCGCCGCCGTACTGCTCCTGCTGCACCAGCGCGGCCAACTGGACCTGGATGCTCCGGTCGGCGCGTACTGGCCCGAGTTCAAGGCCCGCGGCAGGGAGACGGCGCTCGTGCGGCACGTGCTGTCGCACCGGGCCGGCGTGCCGGTGGTGGACCGGCCGCTCACACCGGAAGAGGCCGCCGATCCCGACCGTACGGCGGAGGCGGTCGCGGGGCAGGCCCCCGCCTGGGCACCCGGCGCGGACCACGGGTACCACGCGCACACCTACGGCTGGCTCGTCGGCGAGCTGGTGCGCCGGGTCACCGGGCGGGGCGTCGGCGGCTGGATCGCCGACGAGATCACCGGGCCGCTCGGCGCCGACCTCTGGGTCGGTCTGCCGGAAGCGGAGACCGGCCGGGTGGGCCGGTCGGGGCGCGTCACGTCACCGGAGACGGCCGGCAGCGTGCGGATGCGGCCGAAGCGGTCGGTGGCCGACGCCTACGCCGATCCGTCATCGCTGACCAGCCGCGCCTTCGCCGCGATCACGCCGCCCCCGGACGACAACGACCCCGCATACCGCGCCGCCGCGCTGCCCGCCTCCAACGGGATCGCCACCGCGGAGGGCCTCGCCCGTTTCTACGCCGCCCTCATCGGTGCGGTGGACGGCCGCGAGCCCCTGTTCGCGCCACCCACGGTCGAGGCGGCCCGCGCGGAGGAGTCCGCCGGGCCGGACCGCGTCCTCGTCGTCAACACCCGTTTCGGCCTCGGCTACATGCTCCACGGCACGGCGTCCCCGCTGCTGGGCCCGGGCTCCTTCGGTCACCCCGGCCGCGGCGGCCCCCTCGGCTTCGCCGACCCCGACTCGGGCATCGCCTTCGGCTACGTCACCAACGGCTTCCGCAAGACGGTCACCGCGGACCCACGAGCCCAGGCGCTGGTACGGGGTGTGCGGGCGGCTATCGCCGGCTGAGGGGGGCGGGGGCTCGGCGTGCGCGCTGTTCATGGGGGCGCGAGGTCTCGGCGTGCGCGCCGTTTATGGGGGCGCGCGACGCGACGGGCGGGTGTGCGCGCCTGCTGCGGGGCGCGGGGGTTTGGGGTGCGAGCCTGTGACGGGGCGCGAGGATTCGGCGCGTACGCCGTCTATGGGGGCGCGGAGTTCTGGCGCACGCCTGTGGGGCGGCGCGGGAGGTCCGGCGCGTTCGCTTGTGACGGCGCGCGAGGGTCTGGCGCGCACGCCTCCTATAGGGGCGCGGACATCCGGCGCGCACGCCCCAATTTGGGGGCCGCGGATGGCTGGCGTGCGCGCCTGTTGCAGGGGCGCACGAGGCCGGCTCGCACGCCCACGACAGGGGCGCGAAATCCAGGACGCACGCACGCGCGCGCACCCGCGGGCGGGCGGGTCACCCCGCGTGCAGCATCAGGCCGATCCCCGCGACCAGCAGGCCCGCCGCCGCCAGGCGCGGCGCTCCGAAGCGTTCCTTGAAGAAGACGGCGCCGATGGCCGCGCCCACGATGATGGACGACTCGCGCAGGGCAGCGATCGGCGCCAGCTCCGCACGCGTCTGCGCCCACAGGACCAGGCCGTACGCCGAGACGGACAGCACCGCGCCGAGCAGACCGACCGCGGCGAACGGCCGGAGCACCGTCACGAACTCACCGCGCCAGCGATACGCCGCGTACGCCGGGATCGCCACGCCCTCCAGGGCCATCAGCCAGGCGGTGTAGCCGAGGGAGGAGCCGGAGGCGCGGACGCCGAGGCCGTCGACGACGGTGTACGCGGCGATGGAGAGGCCCGTGGCCAACGCCGCGCCGATCGCCGCCCAGTGGGGCCGGCTCCCGCGCAGACCCCACAGGGCGACGCCGGTCAGCCCCGCGCAGGACAGCGCGATGCCCGCCGCAGCCCACCGGTCCGGCACCTCGTGCGCGAAGACCGCGGCCAGCGCGGTCACGATCAGCGGCGCGGTGCCGCGGGCGATCGGATACGCCTGCCCGAAGTCACCGAGCCGAAACGAGCGCATCAACAGCACGTAGTACACGACGTGGATGACGGCGGAGGCGAACAGATACGGCCACGCCCCGGACGCCGGGAAGGCGACGAACGGGATCGCGGCCAGCCCGAGCAGCGTTCCGCCGCCCGCGATCAGTGTGAAACCGACGAGCTTGTCGGTGATGTGGTGCGCCATCGCGTTCCAGCCGGCGTGCGTGACCGCGGCGAGCAGTACGGCAGCGGTGACGAGCGGGGTCACTGAGCCGGCTCGCGGACGCCCCGGCCGTCGCCGTGCGGGTCATCGCCGTCGGCACCGTCGTCGTCCTGTTCACGGACGTCGACGAGCGTGCCGCCCGCGTGGGCGACAAGGGACTTGGGGTCCATCGGGAAGACGGCGTACGGCGTGCCGGCCGCGGCCCACACGGTGTCGTGGCCGAGCAGTGAACGGTCCGCCAGCACCCGCGTCCGCGTCCGGTGCCCGAAGGGCGGGATCCCGCCGATCGCGTACCCCGTCGTCTCCCGGACCAGATCGGCCCTGGCCCGCGTGACCTTCGCCGCGCCCAGCTCCCGCCGTACGAGCTCCAGGTCCACCCGGGAGGCGCCGTCCATGAGCACCAGCACCGGGACCCCGTCCGCCGCGAAGATCAGCGACTTGCAGATCTGACTGAGATCGCAGCCGATCGCGGCAGCGGCCTCGGCGGCGGTCCTGGTGGCGTCCGGGAAGCGGCGGATGCGCGGAAGCACATCGCCGAGGCCCAGCTCATACAGGGCCTCGGCGAATCGGGGATGAGCGGCGTGCTGCGGTTCGTCGGCGGTCATGCACGGCACGCTAGCGGTGGGTGTACGAGCCACGCGACCGAGTTCCGGGGAGCGGACGTCAGCTGCCTGCGCGCAGCAGGGCCGCCACGATCGGGCCCGCCGAGTCGCCGCCGTGACCGCCCGCCTGGACGACGCCCGCGGCCGCCAAGTCGCCCTTCCAGGCCGTGAACCAGCCGTTCGGCTCCTTCTGGCCGTCGACCTCGGCGGAGCCGGTCTTGGCGCCGAAGTCGGGGCCGAGACCGGACATGGCCTTGGCGGCGGTGCCGGAGGAGGCCGTGTACTGGAGCAGCTCGCGCAGCTGGGCCTGAGTGGTGGAGGAGAGGGAGCGGGAGCCCTTGGCGAGGGTACGGTCGTCGACCGAAGGGGCGACCAGATACGGCTGGTGGAAGGTGCCGGTCTTCGCAGTGGAGACCACCGACGCCATGTTCAGCGGGTTCATCCGGACCCCGCCCTGGCCGATCAGCGAGGCCGCCATCTGCGCGGCGCTCTGCACCGGCACCGCTCCGTCGAAGGACGGGACGCCGATGGACCAGTTGTTCCTGCTGAGCCCGAAGACCTGCTGGGCCTGCTTGGTCAGGTCGTCGTTCTCGAGCTTCTTGGCCTGCGAGATGAAGGCCGTGTTGCAGGACGCCGCGAAGCTCGCCTTGAACGTGCCGTTCTTGATCTCGAACTTGTTGTCGTTCTGGAACTTCCAGCCGCCGTACGTCACGTACTTGGGGCAGGGGTGCGCCTTGTCCGCCGACGCCAGGCCCTTGTCGATCAGCAGGGACGACGTGATGATCTTCATCGTGGAACCGGGGGCCAGGGAGCCCTGGAAGGCGGTGTTGAAGCCGTGGCCCGAGTTCGCCACCGCCAGGATCTCGCCGGTCGACGGGCGGGTCACGACCACCGACGCGCGCGGCTTCGTGGTCACCTGCTGCTCGGCGTCCGCCTGGAGAGCCGGGCTGAGCGTGGTGTGGACCGTCCCCGGAGTTCCCTCGCTCAGCGCCACCAGCGTCTTGTCCGGGGTCTTGTCGGCGCCCTTCGCGGCGGCCTTGCGGACCACCCGGAGCTCGATGCCCGCCGTACCGCCGGCCTTCTTGCCGTACTTCTCGCGGAGTCCGTCCAACACCGTGCCCAGCGACGGGTACTTGGCGGTGGTCAGCTCGCCGCCGTCGCGGTCGAGGGCCTTGACCGGCGGGGTGCCCGACGCGCCGGTGACGAGCCGGTCGCCGTCCCGCAGGTCCGGGTGCACGACGGACGGCTTCCAGCCCACCAGCGCGACACCGTCCTCGGCCCGTCGCACGATGGTCAGCTTCGAGTTGTACGCGAGCGGCTTGCTCTTGCCCTTGTACGTGACGGTCGCCTTGACGGAGAACGGGACGGTGGCGCCCGCGCGCGTGCCGGACGTCAGGGTCACGCCGGTGATGTGGGCGTCCTTGCGGTAACCGGTCAGCGCCGCGGTCGCGGCCGCCGAGTCGTCGGTGGCGGCGGCCGCCTTCGCGACCTGGCCGCCCTGCCAGGCGGCGAGGAACGTGCGTGCGGCGGTGCGCACCTCGGTCGCCGACACCGGCCCGGTCTTGACCGCCTTGTGGTCGGCGGTCGCCGTCGTCCGGTCCTCGGCGGCGGCTCCACCGCCGCCGTACAGGCTGTAGGCGCCGACTGCCCCGCCGCCGACGACCACGGCGATCAGCCCGCCGATCACGGCGGGCCTCTTCTTACCGCGCTCGGTGGCGCGCCCTCGCTTGCCCACAGCTACAGATCCTCCGCTGGTTCCCCTGGTGCCCCCGTGCCCTCACGCTTCTCAACGAGAGGCACCACCCTAGGTTCCCGGTGTGACCGGAGTGACTTCAGCCACCAGTTCGTAGCACAGCTGCGACGATCGGACCGGCCGCGTCCCCGCCGTGCCCGCCCTCCTCGGTCATCGCCGCGGCCGCCACGTCGCCCCGGAAACCGGTGAACCAGCTGTTGGACTTCGCCTGGCCGTCGACATCCGCCGAGCCGGTCTTGGCGCCGTAGTTCGGGCCGAGACCGGCCATGGCCGGGGCGCCGGTGCCCTGGGCCGCGGTGAGGCGCATCATCTCCTTCAGCTGGGCGGAGGTGCCGTGCGACAGGCCGCGTGCGGTGGCGAGTTGGCGGTCGTCGAGCTTCGGCGAGACGAGATACGGCTGGCGGAAGGCACCGGTGATGGCCGTGGCCGTGACCGACGCCATGTTCAGCGGGCTCATCTGGACCTCGCCCTGGCCGATGGCGTTGGCCGCGCGGTTCGGGCCGCCGGAGGCCGGGACACTGCCGTCGAAGGACCTGATCCCCGTCTTCCAGTTGTCCTTGCCGAGACCGAACCGCTCCTGCGCCTCGGTGGTCAGCGACTCGTCCGTCAGCGGCTTCTCGTCGACGAGCTTCACGAAGGCGGTGTTGCACGACCGCAGGAAGCTGTTGGCGAGGGTGGCGCTCTCGTTGGCCTTCATGCCCGTGAGGTTGTGGAAGGTCTGGCTCTGCCAGACGGCGGTGTCCGTGCACGGTGCCGGGCCGTTCATCGAGGTCACGCCGTTGTCGATGAGCATCGCCGCGGTGATGATCTTCATCGTGGAGCCGGGTGCGAGCTCGCCCTCGAAGGCCGCGTTGAACTCGTCCTTGCGGTGGTTGGCGACCGCCAGCACCTCACCCGTGCTCGGCTTCACGGCGACCACGGACGACTCGGCGTAGTTCGTGACGGCCCGTTCGGCCGCCGCCTGCGCGGTCGCGCTGATCGTGGTGCGCAGCCTGCCGGCCTTGCCCTTCGCGAGGGTCACCAGCGTCTTGGCGCCCGCGCTCGCGTCCGCGTGCCGGATCGCCAGCTCGACCGCCGGCGTACCGCCCGCCTCGTCGCCGTACTTGCCGCGCAGGGCGTCCAGGATCGGGCCGAGCGACGGGTACTTCTCCTTGGTCAGGACAACGTTGTTGCGGTCCACGGCCTCGATCGGCGGGCTCGCCGACTCACCGGTGACCAGGGTGTCGCCCTTCTCCAGCCCGGGATACACGACCGACGGCTGCCAGTCGACCAGCGCCTTCCCGGTCGTCTGCCCGCGGACGACGGTCAGTTCGGAGTCGTACGCCAGTGGCTTGGTCTTCCCGTCGTACGACACCGTCGCCTTCACCGAGTACGACACGGTGGCGCCGGACGGCTTGTCGGGCGTGATCCTCACGTCGGTGAGATGCGCGTCGTCGCGATAGCCGGCCAGCAGCGGCCGGGCGTCGGCGGCGTTGTTCGTGTAGTCCGCGGCGACGGACGCGCTGCCCTTCTCCCAGGCAGCGAAGAACTTGCCGCTGGTCTCCTTGACCTCGTCGCCGCTCGGCGGCCCGGTCCTGACGGCCGGAGGTCCGGCCGCACCGCCGTCCCCGCTGATCGCGGTCACCACGTTGTACGCGCCGTACCCGGCGCCCCCCACCATCACTGCGAACACACTGCCGACGATGGCAGCCTTGGCCCCCTTGCGCATGCGCGCTCCCCTCCCCGTAAGCGGTTGCACTCTAAGCGGGGGGAGTGACACGCGGGGAGCGAGTTTCCCCGATTGTTAGCACCGACTCCGGGTCACCTACGTGAACTTCGGCCGCCGACGGGTGGGGTGAACGCGGGTGCCGCGGGCGTCAGTCGCGGCGGCGTTCTTCGCGCTGCCTGGCCAGTTCCTCGATCGCGCTCGGGAGGGCCGTCTCGAAGTCGATCAGCTTCGCCCAGGTCGCGGTCACGACGATCCGGACCATGCCGTCGTAGGGCGACCGACGACGAGTCGGAACTCATCGCCTCCGATGGCCGGACAGGCGCCTCAGACCCACGTATCCAGCCACATCCGTGACCGCCAGTCGTCGATCGGGATCGCGGTGCCGGTGTAGATGGGCCAGAAGTAGATGAAGTTCCACGCGATCAGGAGGACGAGGACGCCTGCGCCGGCGGCGCCTGCGACGCGGCGGCGTTCGCTCGAACCCGGAGGGCCGAGGATCGCGCCGATCATCATCGCCACGGCCAGGCAGAGGAACGGGACGAAGACGACGGCGTAGAAGTAGAAGATCGTGCGCTCCTGGTACATGAACCAGGGGAGGTAACCGGCCGCGATGCCGCAGGCGATCGCGCCTGCCCGCCAGTCGCGGCGGAACGCCCACCGCCACAGCACGTAGAGCACGGCGAAGCAGGCCGCCCACCACAGCAGGGGCGTGCCCAGGGCCAGGACCTCGCGGGCACACTTCTCGCCGGCGTCGGCCGGGCAGCCGTCGCTGCCGGGGGCCGGGGACTCGTAGAAGTACGAGACCGGGCGGCCGGCGACGAGCCAGCTCCACGGGTTCGACTGGTAGGTGTGCGGGGACGACAGCCCGACGTGGAACTTGTAGACCTCGTGCTCGTAGTGCCAGAGGCTGCGCAGCCAGTCGGGGAGAAAGGCCCAGCTGCCGCCCTTGCCGTCGGTCGCCGCCCAGTTGCGGAAGTAGCCGCCGCTGCCGTTCGTCGGGGAGAGGATCCAGCCGGTCCAGGAGGCCAGGTAGACGGCGACCGCGACCGGCACGGTGGCCAGGAACGTGATGCCCGTGTCGTGCTTGAGGACGGCCGAGTACGGGTGACGGGCGCCGGTGACCCGGCGTGAGCCCACGTCCCACAGCAGGGCCATCACACAGAACGCGGCCAGGATGTACAGGCCGTTCCACTTGGTGCCGATGGCCAGGCCCAGCATCAGGCCGGCCGTCCAGCGCCAGGGACGCCGGCCGAGGCGCGTCGACTCGGCGATGCGCGCGTCGGGGCGTACGAACCCGTCCTCGTCCGGTGGGAGCGCCGCTGCCAGCCGGGCCCGCGCCCGGTCGCGGTCGATGACCAGACAGCCGAAGGCGGCCAGTACGAAGAACATCAGCACGCCGTCGAGCAGCGAGGTGCGGCTCATCACGAAGTGCAGCCCGTCCACGGCCATCAGCGCGCCCGCCAGGCAGCCGAGGAACGTCGAGCGGAACAGCCGGCGGCCGATCCGGCACAGCATCAGCACGGAGAGCGTGCCGAGCAGCGCCGTCATGAAGCGCCAGCCGAACGGGTCGAAGCCGAACATCAGCTCGCCGAGACCGATGACGTACTTGCCGACCGGCGGATGGACGACGTACGCGGCGTCCGCCGGGATGGTCACATGGCCGTTGCCCTGCAGGATCAGGTCGTTGGCGTCCTTGGGCCAGTTGACCTCGTATCCGCGGTGGACCAGCGCCCAGGCGTCCTTGGCGTAGTACGTCTCGTCGAATATCACCGCCTTGGGGCTGCCCAGGTTCCAGAACCGCATCAGCCCGGCGAGCAGTGTCACGAGGAGCGGACCGCCCCACGCCGACCAGCGGGTGACGCGTGCGGCAACCTCCTGGCGCACCCCCAGCGCGGCCCAGATGCGCGGGCTGGGCTCGGCGTACGGCGGCACGAGCCGCTCGCGGACGTCACTGCGGGGCGTCGCCGGGTAGCCGAACCGGCGCAGCCTCTGCTGCCACGTCGGCTGCTGCTCTTCGGTGGCCTGGCCCTGCCGGGTGTCCGTGGAGGACGCGGTACTGGTCACCGCGCCATCGTAGGGAACCTCGCTGTGGGAGTCCCGCCCCCGGGCCCTGCGAGGATGGAAACGTGACAGGAACCCTTGTACTGGCAGGCACCCCCATCGGCGACGTGAGCGACGCTCCGCCCCGGCTCGCGCAGGAGCTGGTGGCCGCGGACGTGGTGGCCGCCGAGGACACACGGCGGCTGCGCCGGCTCACGCAGGCGCTGGACGCGCAGCCGACCGGACGCGTGGTCTCGTACTTCGAGGGGAACGAGGCGGCCCGCACACCGGAGCTGGTGGAGGCGCTGGTCGGCGGGGCGCGGGTGCTGCTGGTGACCGACGCCGGGATGCCGTCCGTCTCCGACCCGGGCTACCGGCTGGTCGCGGCCGCCGTCGAGAAGGACATCAAGGTCACCGCCGTACCGGGCCCGTCAGCGGTGCTCACCGCGCTCGCGCTGTCCGGGCTGCCCGTCGACCGCTTCTGCTTCGAGGGCTTCCTGCCCAGGAAGGCGGGCGAACGGCTGTCGCGGCTGCGCGAGGTCGCCGAGGAGCGCCGCACCCTCGTGTACTTCGAGGCGCCGCACCGGCTCGACGACACCCTCGCCGCGATGGCCGAGGCGTTCGGCGAGGAGCGGCGGGCCGCGGTCTGCCGCGAGCTGACGAAGACGTACGAGGAGGTCAAGCGCGGTCCGCTGGGCGAGCTCGCGGCCTGGGCCGCCGAGGGCGTCCGCGGTGAGATCACCGTCGTCGTCGAGGGCGCGCCCGCCAAGGGGGCCGCGGAACTGGACGCCGGGGAGCTGGTGCGCAGGGTGCAGGTGCGCGAGGAGGCGGGGGAGCGACGCAAGGAGGCGATCGCCGCTGTGGCCGCCGAGGCGGGGATTCCCAAGCGGGAGGTCTTCGATGCCGTCGTCGCGGCAAAGAATGCGGCGCACAGCGCCCCATAGGAGGGCAAAGGACTATCGTGAAAGGCAAAGCTCAGGCCGTGGACCAGGGCCTTGCGGCAAGGAAAGGCCAAAACGGCTCCAACACTCGACAGGCCTGATGCATTCGCGCCGGGAGAAGCGTCCACTGGTTGAAGGGACGCACCCGTCCCTCGCCTTCGGTGGACGCAGTGGGATTCCGGGGGAATCCCGTCACGGAGGCGCTTGTCCAGCGGACAAGAGGAGCTGGAATGAGTGAGATCGCAGGGCAGACCGGCCGTCGCACGGCGGCGGCGGACGTCGTTCACGAGTCGTATTCCTTCGCCTGCATGCGCTGCGGGCACGGCTGGGAGCAGTCCTACGAGATAGAGCACCACCTCGACGCCGAGGGCAGCGAGTTCGTGACGTACGTGGCGGACGGGCGGGTGGTGCCGTCGCCCCTGAGCCGGCCGACCTGCCAGAACTGCGACAACCACGTGGTGCGCATCATGCGCGCCGGACAGGTGTCGTCCGTGCTGAACTCCATGCAGCGACAGCAGCGACAGCAGCGCCAGGAGCGGCAGGACCGGCAGCGGCGGGGCGTGCCGAAGCAGCCCGAGGAGGCCGGCGCGGAAGCGGAGCCGGCGGCACCGCAGGAGGCCCTCACCGGGGCCGAGTCGGCGGCCCTCAAGGAGCACCACCACTGGCACTTCTCGGATCTGCTGCACCCGTTCCACCACCGCAAGGCGGGATGACACCGCCGGCCCCCGTTCCCCCACCGCTGTGCGGGACGGGCCCGCCGGGCGGTGGGGTGGCCTCCTGGCTCCCCGCGAGATGAGGTCGGGCATGCCCCCTTCGTAGGATCGGGGCATGCCTTCCAACGCCGAAGCCCCACCCCTGCCGGACCCGCTGCGCGTCGCGGTCGCCGACTCGCACACCCATCTCGACATGCAGTCCGGCACGGTCGAGGAGGGCCTCGCCAAGGCCGCGTCGGTCGGCGTGACCACCGTCGTCCAGGTCGGCTGCGACGTGAAGGGCTCCCAGTGGGCGGCGCGGACGGCCCAGGAGCACGACGCCGTCCACGCGACCGTCGCACTGCACCCGAACGAGGCGCCCCGTATCGTGCACGGCGATCCCGACGGCTGGTCCCGGCAGGGCGCGCGGGCAGGGGGCGGTGACGCCGCCCTGGACGACGCGCTGGCCGAGATCGACCGGCTGGCCGGCCTGGCGCAGGTGAAGGGCGTCGGCGAGACCGGGCTCGACTACTTCCGCACCGGCCCGGAGGGCAAGGCCGCCCAGGAGCGGTCCTTCCGCGCGCACATCGAGATCGCCAAGCGGCACGGCAAGGCGCTGGTCATCCACGACCGCGACGCCCACGCGGACGTGCTGCGCATCCTCAAGGAGGAGGGCGCCCCCGAGCGCACCGTCTTCCACTGCTACTCCGGTGACGGGGCGATGGCCCGGATCTGCGCCCGCGCCGGCTACTTCATGTCCTTCGCCGGCAACATGACCTTCAAGAACGCCCAGCCGCTGCGCGACGCGCTCGCCGCGGCCCCGCTGGAGCTGGTCCTCGTGGAGACGGACGCGCCGTTCCTGACGCCGGTGCCGTACCGCGGACGGCCCAACGCGCCCTATCTCATTCCGGTCACGGTCCGGGCGATGGCGGCCGTGCGGGGCATCGACGAGGACGCGCTGGCGACGGCGCTCGCGGCGAACACGGCCCGCGCGTTCGATTACTGACGGATAACGCTTCCAGGGGTTTTCCCGGGACCCACCTCAAGGCGTGTCGCGACACTGCGTAGCCGCGTTGCTTTGGAGAGTGACGGCCACTCCGCTAGGTTCTGGTCGCCCGAACCCCCTGGAGCGTGTCGTCGTGAGCAACTCGCAGTACGAGACGTACGGATCCGCCGCACCCGCCGGAGCCGCCCCGACCCATGAGCCGCGCCCGGCGTACGCCGCCCACGGGCCGCACGCCGCGCCGACCCTGCCGTACGGGCTCCACGAGGACACGTACCGGCCCGCCTACGAGGAGCCCCGGCTGCCGCGGCAGAACATCCCCGAGGGTGCTGCCCCGCTCTCCGGCGGCCGGGCCGAGGCCCGCCGGGCCGCCCGCCGCAAGCGCGCCTCCGTACGGCCCGACCCGCTGCGCCGGCTGCTGCCGCAGGCGCTGGTGGTGGCTTTCCTCGCGGGCGGCACCACCGCGTTCGTCGCCAAGGACAAGGCGATCGAGCTCAGCGTCGACGGGGCGCCGCGCACGCTGCACACCTTCGCGGACGACGTGACCGAGCTGCTCGCCGACGAGGGCGTCGAGGTGGGCGCCCACGACATCGTGGCGCCCGCTCCCGGCACCCCCCTGGCCAGCGGGGACGAGGTCGCCGTGCGCTACGGGCGGCCCATGCACCTCACCCTCGACGGGCACCGGCGCAAGGTGTGGACGACGGCGCACACGGTGGACGGCGCACTCAGACAGCTCGGGGTGCGCGCGGAGGGCGCGTACGTGTCGACCTCGCGCTCCCAGCCGATCGGCCGGGCCGGGCTGGCGCTCGACGTCCGTACGGAGCGGACCGTCACGATCCTCGCGGACGGGCGGACCCGCACGATCCGCACGAACGCCGCGAGTGTCCGGGAGGCCGTCGAGGAGGCCGGGATCACCCTGCGCGGGCAGGACACCACGTCCGTCGCGCCCGGCAGTTTTCCGCGCGACGGGCAGACCGTCACCGTCATGCGGGTCACCGGGACCAAGGAGGTCCGCGAGGAGCCGATCCCGTTCGAGGTGGAGCGGACCCGGGATCCCTCGCTGTTCCGGGGGACCGAGGTCGTCGAGCGGGCCGGGCAGCCCGGCGCCCGGCGGGTCACGTACGCGCTGCGGACCGTCAACGGCGTGCGGCAGAAGCCGCGGCGGCTGAAGTCCGAGGTGGTGCGGGAGCCGCGGACGCAGGTCGTGAAGGTCGGGACGAAGCCGCCGCCGGTGTCGGTCGCCGGGGCCGACCACCTCAACTGGTCCCGTCTCGCCGCCTGTGAGTCCGGGGGGCGGCCCGGGGCGGTGGATCCCTCCGGTACGTACGGCGGGCTCTACCAGTTCGACACGCGGACCTGGCACAGCCTGGGCGGTTCCGGCCGGCCGCAGGACGCCCCGGCCGCGGAGCAGACCTTCCGGGCGAAGAAGCTGTACGTACGGCGGGGGGCGAGCCCCTGGCCGCACTGCGGGGCGCGGTTGCAGGGGTGAGGGGGGCTTCGCCTTCGCTGGATTCGCCCCGCCTCCCCTTCCCGTCCCGTACCGGGGCCGGCCCCGTACCCCCGGCTCCTCGAACGCCGGAGGGGCCGGCTGTCTCCCTGCCGGGGCGGAGACCTGCCCTCTCGCCCCCGTACCCTTGGTGCGTGACCAGCCCCACCTCCGACGCCCTCCTGGGCCCCGCCGACATCCGCGAACTCGCGGGTGCCCTCGGCGTACGGCCCACCAAGCAGCGCGGCCAGAACTTCGTGATCGACGCGAACACCGTCCGGCGCATCGTGCGGACCGCCGGCGTGCGGCCCGACGACGTGGTCGTCGAGGTGGGGCCGGGGCTCGGCTCGCTGACCCTGGGCCTGCTGGAGGCGGCCGACCGGGTGGTCGCCGTGGAGATCGACGACGTGCTCGCCGGGGCGCTCCCCGCGACCATCACCGCGCGCATGCCGGAGCGGGCGGAGCGGTTCACGCTGGTGCACTCCGACGCGATGCAGGTGGCCGAACTGCCGGGCCCCGCGCCCACCGCACTGGTCGCCAACCTCCCGTACAACGTCGCCGTGCCCGTGCTGCTGCACATGCTGGAGACCTTCCCGTCCATCGAACGGACGCTCGTGATGGTGCAGGCCGAGGTCGCCGACCGGCTCGCCGCCCCGCCCGGCTCGAAGGTGTACGGCGTGCCGTCCGTGAAGGCCAACTGGTACGCCGAGGTGAAGCGCGCCGGATCCATCGGGCGGAACGTCTTCTGGCCCGCGCCCAACGTCGACAGCGGGCTCGTCTCGCTGGTGCGGCGCGCGGAGCCCCTGAAGACCACGGCGACCCGGCGTGAGGTCTTCGCCGCCGTCGACGCCGCGTTCGCCCAGCGCAGGAAGACGCTGCGGGCGGCCCTCGCGGGCTGGGCCGGGTCGGCCGCGGCCGCCGAGGCCGCGCTCGTCGCCGCCGGCGTCTCGCCGCAGGCCCGCGGGGAGTCCCTGACGGTCGAGGAGTTCACCCGGATCGCCGAGAACCGCGTCACCGCGAGCCCCGCGCGCACCGAGAATCCCCAGGATTCCGAGAGTTCCGAGCACAACGAGAGTTCCGAGCACAAGGAGAGCGGTCAGTCGTGACGGCGACGGTGACGGTACGCGTCCCGGCCAAGGTCAACGTCCAGCTCGCGGTGGGCGCCGCCCGCCCCGACGGCTTCCATGACTTGGCCAATGTCTTTCTCGCCGTCGGTCTCTACGACGAGGTGACCGCGACGCCGGCGGACGAGCTGCGGATCACCTGCGCCGGACCGGACGCCGCACAGGTGCCCCTGGACCGGACGAACCTGGCGGCCCGCGCGGCACTCGCGCTCGCCGAGCGGTACGGCCTCGCACCCGACGTCCATCTCCACATCGCCAAGGACATTCCCGTCGCGGGCGGCATGGCGGGAGGCAGCGCGGACGCGGCCGGCGCGCTGGTCGCCTGCGACGCGCTGTGGGGCACGAACGCCCCGCGCGACGAACTCCTCGCCATCTGCGCCGAGTTGGGCAGCGATGTGCCGTTCAGCCTGGTGGGCGGGGCGGCGCTGGGGACCGGCCGGGGCGAGCGGCTGCGGCCCCTGGAGGTCGGCGGCAGCTTCCACTGGGTCTTCGCGGTCGCCGACGGCGGACTGTCGACCCCGGCCGTGTACGGGGAGTTCGACCGCCTCACCGCGGGCCTCGCCGTCCCCGAGCCGGTCGCCTCGCAGGAGCTGCTCGACGCACTGGCGAAGGGGGACGCGACGGCTCTCGCGGCCGCCGTCTCCAACGACCTCCAGCCCGCGGCGCTGTCCCTGTTCCCCGCGCTGTCCGACACCCTCGCCGCCGGACGCTCCGCGGGCGCCCTCGCCGCACTGGTCTCCGGCTCGGGCCCGACCACGGCCTTCCTCGCGCGCGACGCGGAGTCCGCCGGGGCGGTCGCCGAAGCCCTGCGCACCTCCGGGACCTGCCGCGCGGTACGGATCACCGAGGGCCCCGCCCCCGGCGCGACCCTGCGCTGAGACCGCGGCGGGCGCGACGGCGGGCGCGGACTACCCTGGAGGGTCGATCGTCCCCCTCGTTCAGGAGAGAAATGGCCGTCAACCTGGTCAATGCCGAGTCCGTCAGCAAGGTGTACGGCACTCGTGCCCTGCTTGACGGGGTCTCCCTCGGCGTGTCCGAAGGGGACAGGATCGGTGTGGTCGGCCGCAACGGCGACGGGAAGACCACCCTCATCCGGATGCTCGCCAAGCTGGAGGAGGCCGACACCGGACGGGTCACGCACTCCGGCGGCCTGCACCTCGGGGTGCTGACCCAGTACGACTCGCTCGACCCCGAGGCCACCGTCCGGCACGAGGTCATCCGGGACCTGGCCGACCACGAGTGGGCCGGCAACGCGAAGATCAGGGACGTACTCACCGGCCTGTTCGGCGGTCTCGACCTGCCCGGGTTCCCGCAGGGCCTGGACACGGTGATCGGGCCGCTCTCCGGCGGCGAGCGGCGGCGCATCGCGCTGGCCAAGCTGCTCATCGAGGAGCAGGACCTGATCATCCTGGACGAGCCCACCAACCATCTGGACGTGGAGGGCATCGCCTGGCTCGCCCAGCACCTGCGCGAGCGGCGGTCCGCACTGGTCTGCGTCACCCACGACCGGTGGTTCCTCGACCAGGTCTGCACCCGCATGTGGGACGTGCAGAAGGGCGACGTGTACGAGTACGAGGGCGGCTACTCCGACTACGTCTTCGCGCGGGCGGAGCGGGAGCGGATCGCCGCCACCGAGGAGGTCAAGCGGCAGAACCTGGTCCGCAAGGAGCTGGCCTGGCTGCGCCGCGGCGCTCCCGCCCGTACGTCCAAGCCGCGCTTCCGGGTGGAGGCCGCCAACGAGCTGATCGCGGACGTGCCGCCGCCGCGGGACACCAGCGAGCTGATGAAGTTCGCCTCGTCCCGCCTCGGCAAGACCGTGTTCGATCTCAAGGACGTGACCGTCCAGGCCGGACCCAAGGTGCTGCTCAAGCATCTGACCTGGCAGCTCGGCCCGGGCGACCGGGTCGGCCTGGTCGGGGTGAACGGCGCCGGCAAGACCTCGCTCCTGCGCGCCATGACCGAGGCCGCGCGCAGCGACGGGGACACCCAGCCCGCGGCCGGCCGGATCGTGACGGGCAAGACCGTCAAGCTCGCCTATCTGTCCCAGGAGGTCGCCGAACTCGACCCGACCTGGCGGGTGTTGCAGGCCGTCCAGGCCGTGCGCGACCGGGTCGACCTCGGCACGGGTCGCGAGCTGACCGCCGGCCAGCTCTGCGAGACGTTCGGCTTCAACAAGGAGAAGCAGTGGACGCCGGTCGGGGACCTGAGCGGTGGTGAGCGGCGGCGGCTGCAGCTGCTGCGGCTGCTGATGGACGAGCCGAACGTGCTCTTCCTCGACGAGCCCACGAACGACCTCGACATCGAGACGCTGACGCAGCTGGAGGACGTGCTCGACGGGTGGCCCGGGTCGATGGTGGTGATCTCCCACGACCGGTTCTTCATCGAGCGGACCACCGACAAGGTGTTCGCGCTGCTCGGCGACGCCACGCTGCGGATGCTGCCGCGCGGCATCGACGAGTACCTGGAGCGCCGGCACCGTATGGAGGAGGCCGCCGCGGCCGCCGTCCTCGCCGCCGCACCGGCCCCCGCGAAGTCCGGTTCGGCCGCCGACGCCCGCGTCGCCAAGAAGGAGCTGCAGAAGATCGAGCGGCAGCTGGACAAGGTCTCCGAGAAGGAGGCCAGGCTGCACTCCCAAATCGCCGACAACGCAACGGACTTCGGGAAGGTGGCCAAACTGGATGCCGAGCTGCGGCAGTTGACCGGGGAGCGCGAGGAGCTGGAACTGCGCTGGCTGGAGCTCGCCGAAGACGCGTGACGGAGTGAAGGACGCGTGAAGGCGCGTAACGGCGGCATCACGGGCCGGTTCTCCCTTGGGAACAGGGGAAGGACCGGCCCTCTGTTCGAGGCCGGCTCAGTGATAGAAAGAGCCGTCTGAGAACAGTCTGAGAACCACTCCAGCGTGACCGTGGGTGGCTAAAAATCAGTGACAGAGGGGGAGCGCTGATGACTCAGCCGCCCAACCAGCCGCCTCAGGGCGGCTTCGGAGCACCGCACGACCAGCCGACGCAGTCCTTCGGGGGGCCGCAGGACCCGGGCCAGAACCCGCCGCAGGATCCGCGGCAGGGAGCGACGCCTCCGCCGCCCGCGCAGCCGCCTCAGGCGCCGCCGCCCCCGCAGGGGCCGCCCGCCGGCGCTCCGGGGACCCCGCCGGCCGGACCTCCGCAGCCCGGTTACGGATACCCGCAGCAGCCCGGCCCGTACGCCCAGCCGGGTCCGTACTCCCCGCCGGGCCAGTACGCCCAGCAGCCCGGCCCCTACGGCCAGCCCCAGCAGCCGGGCCCGTACGGCCAGCCCGGTCCCTACGGGCAGCCTCCGCAGGCCGGTTACGGCTATCCGCAGGCCCAGTACCCCGGTGGTCCGGGCACCCCGCCGCCCGGCGGCGGGTCCAGGAACCCCTTCAAGGGCAGGCCCGCGGTGATCATCGGTGCCGCGGTCGCCGCGCTGCTCGTCATCGGCGGCACGGTGTTCGCCGTCACGAGCGGTGGCGACGACGACAAGAAGCCGACCGCCGACAAGAGCCAGGACGCCAAGCCGTCCGCGTCCACCCCGGTCAACGAGGGTGACGGCAGCGGCGACGGAGGTGCGGACCCGGACAACCTCAACGAGGGCCGCAAGCCCGGCGAGGCGAAGGTCCTCTGGTACAAGGAGGCGCCCGACGCGCCCGGTTCCGGCGCCGACGCGGCCGGCATGTGGATCACCGACAAGACCGCGGTGAAGGCGGCGTACAAGCAGCTCTTCGCCTACAACGTCGGTGACGGCAAGCCCACGTGGAACCCGGTCTCGTTCGCGCAGAAGATCTGTGCGGCCACCCCGCAGAAGACGTCCGACGACAAGATCGTCGTCGCGTACAAGAGCGGCAGCAGCGACAGCGCCAAGTGCAACCAGCTCCAGCAGATCGACCTCGCCACCGGCAAGAAGGGCTGGACCGCGAAGGTCGCCGACGGCGGCCTGTTCGACAGCGCCCTCTCGATCGAGCTGACCCTCACCGGCGACACCCTGATGGTGGGCCGTTCGCAGTCCGGCACCGCGTACGACGCCGGCACCGGCAAGAAGCTGTGGGACAAGGAGAAGTACGGCTCGGCCTGCTTCCCCACCGCGTTCGCCGGCGGCAGCAAGCTGGTCTCCGTCGCGTCCTGCGGCGCCAGCACCTCGAACGAGCACGACGAGGTGCAGGAGCTCGACCCGAAGACGGGCAAGGTCAGGTGGACCCAGAAGGTCGCCAAGGGCTGGCAGGTCGCCCGTACGTACTCCGTCGACCCCGTCGTCCTCTACCTCACCAACGAGGACAAGAAGCAGTGGAACATCTCCACGCTGAAGAGCAACGGGACGATCCGCTCGCAGGTCGACATCGACGAGTCGTTCGCGCCGGAGTGCGGCTGGGCGATCCTGGCCCGTGACCTCCAGGGCTGCACCGGTGTCGCGGCCGACGCCAACACCCTCTATCTGCCGACCGAGGCGAAGAGCGGTCCCAACGAGATCGTCGCGATCAACCTGGAGACCGGCAAGGAGAAGTGGCGCACCAAGTCGCCGACGGACCAGACGATGCTGCCGCTGAAGCTGGACGGCGGCAACCTCGTCGCGTACGTCGAGCCGTCGTACGACGCGGGTGGCGAGATCGTCTCCATCCCGACCGGCGGCAGCGGCCACAAGGCGACGAAGCTGCTGCAGAACCCGCAGGGGGCCGCCGACATCGAGAACAGTTTCTTCTCGAGGGCGATCGACTACGTGGACGGGCGTTTCTACATCTCCACGACCCGGCTGACGGGCAATGACGAATCGAAGGAGAAGTTGATGCTGGCCTACGGCAAGTGACCGCCGGCCAACGGCAATCGATCCTCCCGACCGTCCCTTCGCGCCCCGCGCACTCCGAGCATTCCGAGGTAGACACGTCATGAGCCAGCCGCCGCCCCCGCCGCCCAACCAGCCCCCGCCGGGCGGTTTCGGCGCCCCCCAGCCCCCGCCCCCGGGCGGTTTCGGCGCCCCCCAGCCCCCGCAGGGCCCCGGTTACGGCTATCCGCAGGCGCCGCAGCCTCCGCAGGCGCCCCCGCCGGCCCCGCCGCAGGGCCCGCCCCCGCAGCCGCCGCAGGGCCCGGGTTACGGCTATCCGCAGGCACCCCCGCCCCCGCAGCCGGCGCAGGGCCCGGGTTACGGCTATCCGCAGGCGCCTCAGCCCCCGCAGCCGGCGCCGCCCGGTCAGCCCGGCTACGGCTACCCGGGCCAGCAGCCCCAGCAGCCCTACGGCTACCCGCAGCCACAGACCTACCCGATGCAGCCGCAGGTGCCCCAGGGCGGCGGCCGTAAGGTCAGTCCGCAGCTGCTCATCATCGTCGCGTCCGTGGTGGCCATCGCCCTCATCGTCGGCGGCGGGATCTGGTACGCGTCCTCCTCCGGCAAGGACGACAACAGCAAGGACACCTCCGCGGGTCCGGGCAACCCCAGCGGCGGCTCCGACGGCGACGAGGACAAGGGCGGCGACACCGGCACCTCCGGCGGCGCCAAGGAGAAGGCGCCGGGCGACCCGAGCGCCGAGGTCCTCTTCCAGGTGCCGGCGCCCGAGGTCAAGGACAAGAACCAGATCGACAGCGTCGTGGGCTCCTGGCTCACCGACTCGGTCTACGCCAAGGCCGGCGTCAACAAGATCGTGGGCTACGACCCCGACAGCGGCTCCGCGAAGTGGACGCTCCCGCTGGCCGGCCAGACCTGCGCGGGCTCGCCCGAGATCACCGAGGACGGTGTCGCCGCGGTCGTCACGGAGGCGGCCAAGCGCAACAGCAAGGGCGACCACCAGTCCTGCACCCAGGTGACCGCCTTCGAGGCGAGCACCGGCAAGAAGCTGTGGACGAAGAGCGTCGACATCAGCGGCTCGAAGGTCGCGTTCGGCGAGATCACCATCAGCGGCAGCACCGTCGCGGTCGGCGGCGGCTACTCCGGCGGCGCCGCCTTCGACGCCAGGAGCGGCAAGGTGCTGTGGCAGCCGAAGGTCGGCTCCTGCGAGGACGTCGGCTACGCGGGCGGCGACCAGCTCGTCGCGGTCCGCAAGTGCGGCGACTACGGCGACGAGAAGTACCAGGTGCAGCTGCTCGACCCGAAGACCGGCAGCGTCAAGTGGACGTACAAGGTCCCCGCCGGCATCGACAACGCCAAGGTGATCTCCACCAAGCCGGTGGTCTTCGGTGTGGACGCCGGCGAGATCACCGCGTCCGGTGTCACGGACGTCTTCTCGCTCGACGGCAGCGGCAAGCTGCGCACCAAGATCACGCTGGCGGACGGCAAGTACGAGCACGACTGCGGCGTCGGCAAGGTCCACGACTGCAAGGGGATCACGGTCGGCAACGACAAGCTCTACGTCCCGACCAAGGAGCACGACGGCACGGCCCAGTACAGCCAGACCAACGAGATCATCTCCTTCTCGCTGGCCACCGGGAAGACCACCGGGGACAAGATCGACGCGGGTGACGGCTACACGATCTTCCCGATGCGCATGGACGGCGGCAACGTCATCGCGTACAAGGACGGCCCGTACGACAAGGGGGCCCAGGTCGTCTCCGTCAACGGCGCGTCGCTGAAGGCGAGCGAGCTCCTGGAGACCCCCTCGTCCGAGACGGTCCTGAAGGCGATCAGCGGTATGGTCCCGGAGTCCGCCGAGCTGCTCTACACGGACGGCCGGCTCTTCATGGGCAAGGAACTCGTCAGCAAGCCGTACTCCGCGGACGAGAAGGAATACACGGCGCTTGGTTTCGGCGCCAAGTAACCGGCGCCCGCACCTCGGCCGACGGCCCCGCCCCTGCTCAGGGGCGGGGCCGTGCGCGTACCCCCCATCATTCGCGAATGGTAGGGATTTCGATATTCCGGGCACTTCTCTCCGGTAGGGGAAGCGCAACGTCGAACAAGCGTGTAGCTTCCGGGGGATGGAGAGCCGGGGGGCTCCTACCACGGGGAACCAGTGGGGATGCTCAGGGGGACTGGGGGGTTGCTCGATGGGGGTTCGGCTCATGGTGGTCGACGACCACCGACTGCTCGCCGAGGCACTCGCCTCGGCGTTGAAGCTGCGCGGGCACCGGGTGCTCGCGGCGGCCGCGCCCGCGGCGGGGGCGGCGGAGCTGGTGATCACACGGGCACCCGAGGTGTGCCTGATCGGCACGGCCACGCCGGACGAGCCGGGAATCTTCGACCCGGTGGTGAAGATCAAGAAGGAGCGGCCGCAGGTGGCGGTCCTGGTCCTGGGCCCGGTGCCCAATCCGCGGGGAATCGCCGCCGCCTTCGCCGCCGGTGCCTCCGGTTACGTACGGCACGACGAGCGCATCGAGGGCGTGGAGCGCGCGATCATGAAGGCCAGGGCCGGGGAGGCCGCCGTGGCACCGCAGTTGCTGCAGGGCGCCTTCAGCGAACTGCTCAACCCGGCCGCCCAGCCCGACGACGAGGGCCAGCGGCTGCTCCAGATGCTCACGCCCCGCGAGGTGGAGGTGCTGGTGAGAGTGGCCGACGGTGAGGACACCCGGCTCATCGCGGCGGGCATGGGCATCGCGCCCAGCACCGCGCGCACCCATGTCCAGCGGGTCCTGATGAAGCTCGGGGTGGGGTCCCGCCTGGAGGCGGCGGCGCTCGCCGCGCGTACGGGTCTGCTCGACCGGGCCGGGCCCGTGCCGACCTCGCTCAACAGCACGGAGGAGCCGGGCCTGCGCTGAGGGGGCTGTTGGTGCCACGCGTGCGGGGCCGGAGTTCCGAGGTGGAACTCCGGCCCCGTGCACGGGTGTTACTTCGAGGGCTCCTCGTCGGGCGAGGAGGGCTCCTCGTCGGGCGTGACGGGCGGCGTCACCACGGGGCGCAGCTTCAGCCAGACCAGGAAGAACAGCCCCAGGGCGAGCATGGCGAGGCCCGTCCAGAGGTTGATGTTGACGTCCTGCGCCTTCTTCAGGTCGGCGTCGGACGGGTTGATCCCGGCGATCGTGACGATGATGCCGTAGACGACGAACAGGCCGCCGATGATCCGCCGGATGTCGAAGAGACGGGCGGCGGTGGTGGACTTGCTCTCCAGTTCGGAGACTTCGCGTTGCAGTTCGGACATGGGGTGTCTGCCTCCGATCGGTCAGAAGGAATACGGGATGTAGCAGAGGGCCGCCAGGACGACCGCGCCCCAGCCGAGCAGCGACGGCCTGCGGTACCAGGCGTCGTCGCCGGTGGCGGGCGGCTCCGCCATGCCCGGGGACGTCGTTCCGTAGACCAGACCGGCCAGTTCGGCCTCCGGCTTCGGGGCCGTGAACAGGGTGACGGCGACCATCACGACCGCGCCGGCGACGAACCCGACGATCGCCGAGACGAAGTTGGCGCCCTGGTCGCTGGGGATGCTGATGACGCCCTGCTTGTAGATCCAGAAGTAGTTGACCATCGCGGCCGTGGTGCCCGCGAACAGGCCCCAGACACCGGACTTCATCGAAGCGCGCTTCCAGAACATGCCGATGATGAAGACCACGAACATCGGCACGTTGAAGAAGGAGAAGAGCGTCTGGAGGTAGCTCATGATGTTCGAGAAGCTGGACGCGATGAAGGCCGTGCCGATCGACGCCAGCACACCGACCGCGGTGATCATCCGGCCGAACTTCACGTAGTAGCCGTCCTCGCGGTCCTTGACCACGTACCGCTGCCAGATGTCCGTGGTGAACACGGTGTTGAAGGACGACACGTTGGCGGCCATGCCCGCCATGAAGGCCGCGAGCAGACCCGTCACCGCGATGCCCAGCACACCGTTGGGCAGCAACTCCTGCATCAGGTACGGGATCGCCTCGTTGTACTGGAGGCTCGATCCGCTGGTGCCGATCTTGGGGACCAGCACCGCGGCCACCAGGCCCGGGATCATCACCAGGAAGACGATGAAGATCTTCGGGAAGGCGGCGATCAGCGGGGTGCGCTGGGCGGCCGAGAGGTTCTTCGCGGACAGCGCGCGCTGCACCTCGGCGAAGTTGGTCGTCCAGTAGCCGAAGGAGAGCACGAAGCCGAGGCCGAGGATGATCGTCAGCCAGTTCGCGCCGAGCGGGTTCGCGTGACCGATGCCCGTTCCGGCCCACGCCGACAGGAAGTTGTCGCCGTGACTCTTGGTCAGCGAGTCGCTCAGACCGTCCCAGCCGCCGACCTTCTTCAGGCCGAGGATGGTGATCGGGATGAGCGCGGCGAGGATGACGAAGAACTGGAGTACTTCGTTGTAGATCGCCGAGGACAGACCGCCGACCGTGATGTACGCGAGCACCAGGAAGCCGGCGACCACGATGGCAACCCACTGCGGCCAGCCGAGCAGCGCCTCCACGACGATCGCCAGGGCGTACAGGTTGACGCCGGCGATGAGCACCGCGGCGAAGGCGAACAGGACCGAGCTCAGCAGATGCGCGGACTTGTCGAAGCGCTGCAGCAGGAACTCCGGCACCGAACGGACCTTGGAGCCGTAGTAGAACGGCATCATCACCAGGCCGAGGAAGACCATGGCCGGGATGGCGCCGATCCAGTACCAGTGGACGACCGCGACGCCGTACTGCGCGCCGGTCGCCGCCATGCCCAGGATCTCGGTGGCGCCCAGGTTGGCCGCGATGAACGCGAGGCCGGTGACCCAGGCGGGCAGGGAGCGCCCGGAGAGGAAGAAGTCGAGGCTGGTCTTCACCGAGCGGCGGGCCGCGAAACCGATGCCCAGGACGACGACGAAGTAGATCGCCAGGATCGTGTAGTCGAGTCCGTTCGTCGGGAGACGGAGCCCTTCGGCCAGATAAGTGGGGGACTGCATAGGAGCTCGCTTCGTTGCGTGAACGTATCCGACCGGAACCTACGCCTCCATCTTTAGAAAATGAACACTTAGGGTGATGTTCTTTGTTTGATTGTGATGTTGACGTCCGTGGTGTCTTGTGGTTTGTTGTGTTCGGTTCTGTTTGATGGGTGCCGATGGGGAGTCCCACAGTGAAGAAGACCTCGACCCGGCTGGCCGACGGTCGTGAGCTCATCTACTACGACTCACGGGACGACACCGTCCGCGACGCGGCCGACCGGCGTCCGCTCGACCCGACCGTCACCACCTCGGAGATCCGGCGCGATCCGCTGCTCGGCGACTCGGTCGCGATCGCCTCGCACCGCCAGGGCCGCACGTACCATCCGCCGGCCGACGAATGCCCCCTGTGCCCGTCCCAGGGCGAGAGGCTCAGCGAGATCCCCGACTCCTCGTACGACGTCGTGGTCTTCGAGAACCGCTTCCCCTCGCTGGCCGGCGACTCCGGCCGCTGCGAGGTCGTCTGCTTCACCTCCGACCACGACGCGGCCTTCGCCGACCTCACCGAGGAGCAGGCGGGCCTGGTCCTGGACGCGTGGACGGACCGCACCGCCGAGCTGTCCCATCTGCCCTCCGTCGAGCAGGTCTTCTGCTTCGAGAACCGCGGCGCCGAGATCGGGGTGACCCTCGGTCATCCGCACGGTCAGATCTACGCCTACCCGTTCACCACTCCGCGTACGGCGCTGATGCTGCGTTCACTGGCAACTCATAAGGAGGCGACCGGCGGAGAGAACCTCTTCGACGAGGTCGTCGCGCGGGAACTCGCGGACGGCTCCCGGCTCGTCCTGACGAGTGAGCACTGGGTGGCCTTCGTGCCGTACGCGGCGCACTGGCCCTACGAGGTGCACCTCTACCCGCGCCGCCGGGTGCCGGACCTGCTGGGCCTCGACGAGGGCGCACGCACAGAGTTTCCCCAGGTCTATCTGGAACTCTTGAGGCGCTTCGACCGGATCTTCGGCGAGGGTGAACCGGCGACGCCGTACATCGCCGCCTGGCATCAGGCGCCGTTCGGTGCGCTGGAGGGGTTCGACGGCATCAGCCGGGACGACTTCGCGCTCCACCTCGAGCTTTTCACCATTCGCCGCACTTCCGGCAAGCTGAAGTTTCTCGCGGGTTCCGAGTCCGGCATGAGCGTGTTCATCAACGACGTGCCGCCGGAGACCGCGGCCCAGCGACTGCGAGAGGTAGCGAGTTCATGAGTGGGAAGTACCTGGTCACCGGCGGCGCGGGCTATGTGGGCAGCGTGGTCGCGCGGCACCTGGTGGAGGCGGGCCACGATGTCACCGTCCTCGACAACCTCTCCACCGGCTTCCGCGAGGGCGTCCCGGCGGGGGCCTCGTTCATCGAGGGCGACATCCGCGATGCCGCCAAGTGGCTGGACTCCTCGTACGACGCCGTCCTGCACTTCGCCGCGTTCTCGCAGGTCGGCGAGTCCGTCGTGAAGCCCGAGAAGTACTGGGCCAACAACGTCGGCGGCACGATGGCGCTGCTCGCGGCGATGCGCGAGTCCGGCGTACGCAGGCTGGTCTTCTCCTCCACGGCCGCCACCTACGGCGAGCCGGTGAACACGCCGATCACCGAGACCGACCCGACCGCCCCGACCTCGCCGTACGGCGCCTCCAAGCTGGCCGTCGACCACATGATCAGCGGTGAGGCGGCCGCGCACGGGCTCGGCGCGGTGTCCCTGCGCTACTTCAACGTGGCGGGCGCGTACGGCAGCAGCGGCGAGCGGCACGACCCCGAGTCGCACCTCATCCCGCTGGTCCTCCAGGTCGCCCAGGGCCGCCGCGAGGCGATCTCCGTCTTCGGCGACGACTACCCGACGCCGGACGGCACCTGCATCCGCGACTACATCCACGTCGCCGACCTCGCCGAGGCGCACCTGCTGGCGCTGGACGCGGCCACCTCGGGCGAGCACCTGATCTGCAACCTCGGCAACGGCAACGGCTTCTCGGTCCGCGAGGTCATCGAGACCGTCCGCCAGGTCACCGGGCACCCGATCCCCGAAGTCGTGGCCCCGCGCCGCGGCGGCGACCCGGCCGTCCTGGTCGCCTCGGCCGCCACCGCGCGCGAGCGACTCGGCTGGAACCCGTCCCGCGCGGACCTCGCGGGGATCGTCGCGGACGCGTGGGCGTTCGCGCAGAACATCTCGGAGGAGTAGCCGGTGGGGGTTCGCGAAGGGTTCGAGGAGCTGTACGGGAGCGTGCCGGAAGGTGTCTGGGCCGCTCCCGGCCGGGTCAATCTGATCGGCGAGTACACGGACTTCAACGAGGGGTTCGTGATGCCGCTCGCGCTGCCGCACACCGCGGTGGCGGCGGTGTCCCGGCGCGACGACGGCGTCCTGCGGCTGCACTCGGCCGACATCGAGGGGCCGGTCGTCGAGCTGCATGTGGACGCGCTGGAGCCGCTGACCAACACGAGCTGGGCCGCGTACCCGGCCGGTGTGGTGTGGGCGCTGCGCGAGGCCGGGCACCTGACGGTCACCGGCGCGGACGTGCATCTGGCCTCCACCGTGCCGACGGGCGCCGGCCTGTCCTCCTCGGCGGCCCTCGAAGTGGTCACGGCCCTCGCCCTGAACGACCTCTACGAACTGGGCCTCACCCGGCCCCGGTTGGCCCGGCTGGCCCAGCGCGCGGAGAACGACTTCGTCGGTGTGCCCTGCGGGATCATGGACCAGACCGCGTCGGCGTGCTGCACCGAGGGGCACGCCCTGCACCTCGACTGCCGTGACCTGTCGATCCGACAGGTGCCCTTCGACCTGGCCGCCCAGGGCCTCGCCCTCCTGGTCGTCGACACCCGCGTGAAGCACGCCCTCGGCGACGGGGCGTACGCGGAGCGGCGCGCGGGGTGCGAGGAGGGCGCGCGGCAGCTGGGCGTCTCCCATCTGCGCGACGTGGCGTACGAGGGGTTGTCCGACGCGCTCGACCGGCTCACGGACGAGCGCGTGCGCCGCTATGTGCGCCATGTCGTCTCCGACGACCACCGGGTCGAGCAGGTCATCGGCCTGCTCGACGCGGGTGACGTCCGGGGCATCGGGCCCGTCCTGACCGCCGGGCACGCCTCGCTCCGCGACGATCTGCGGATCTCCTGCCCGGAGTTGGACCTCGTGGTGGCCGCCGCGAACTCCGCGGGTGCCGTCGGGGCCCGGATGACGGGCGGCGGCTTCGGCGGCTCGGCCGTCGTCCTCGTGGAGTCCGCCGACGTCGACACCGTCACGAAGGCGGTCACCGAGGCGTTCGCCGCCGCGGGCTTCACCGCGCCCCGGGTGTTCCCGGGGGTCCCTTCGGGCGGGGCCCGACGCCTGTCCTGAGCCCTGGGTTGTTTCGCCCCCGCCGGCCCTACCCGTCCCGTACCCGGGGGCTCCGCCCTCAGACCCCCGTATCGCGCTCCGCGCTCGTCCTCGAACGCCGGACGGGCTGGATCCAGCCCCTCCGGCGTTCGAGGAGCCTGCTCAGACCAGCCGCTTCGTCAGCGTGTACTCCGTGATCCCCGGCGGATAGTCGGGGATCACGCACACCACCTCGTAGCCCTGCTTCTTGTAGAAGTCGGGGGCCTGGAAGTCCCACGTCTCCAGGCGGGAGTCGACGCAGCCACGCTCCTCGCGGGAGAGGCGCTCCGCCAGGGACAGCAACTGCGACCCGAGACCGGCCCCCCGGTGCCGGTCGTCCACCCAGAGGTACGTCACATGGAGCCACCCGGCCCAGGTGTACCCGACCAGCCCCCCGGCAAGGGCATCGGCGTCGTCCAACGCCCAGACATGGAGCGGAACTTCACGCTCCGCCGGAGTTCCCCGCAGCGAACGCAGGATCGGCGACGCCTGGACGTTGGCGTCCCGCAGTCGCAGGTGCAGCAGATTCCGCCGCTCCTTGTCGACTCCTGTCTCCATACGAAACATACGGCTCACCATAAACGGGCCGGCCCATCAGTTCTGCCATTTGCCTTCCGCTCCCCGCTCCCGGCCCTACCCTGATGAACAGCGCCGGTGGGGGCCGGTGCTGATCAGGGGGCGAGACAGTCGGGTACGACGCCCGGTGTGGGGGTAGCAGTTCCAGCACGGCGGCGGCCGTGCGGCTGCGCCGGCCCACCCCGGGCCCTAGGGGCTTGGGGACGCTCCGGGCGCCGTACCTGCCTCGGTCGTCCTCCGACAGTGGGGGTTTCAGTGGTTCGCATTCGAGTCCTGGTCGTCGACGACCATCGCATCTTCGCAGAGTCGCTCGCCGCAGCCCTGGCCGCCGAGCCCGACGTGGACGTGTCCGCCGCGGGCAGCGGCCCCGCCGCGCTGCGCTGCCTGGAGCGGGCGTCCGCGGAAGGCCGCAGATTCGATGTGATGCTCGTCGACGCCGACCTCGGCGGCAATGTGCCCGGGATGCGCTCGGCCGTACCCGTCCAGGCGAGCAACGAGGACGGCCTCGTCGACGGGATCTCGCTCGTCGCGGGGGTCCGCTCCGGTCAGCCCGGTGTGCGCACGGTGGTGCTCGCCGAGAAGGACGATTCGCGCCGGGCCGCGCTCGCCCTGCAGGCCGGTGCCTCGGGGTGGGTCGCCAAGGACTGTTCGCTGTCCCGGCTGCTGACCGTCATACGGGGTGTCCTGCGCGACGAGACGCATCTGCCGCCGGCCCTGCTCACCGGGGTGCTGCGGGAGCTGACCGCCGCGCGCAAGCACCGGACCGAGAGCGAGCGGCTGGTGGAGTCCCTCACGCCGAGGGAGCGGGAAGTGCTGCGGTGCATGGTGGCGGGGCTGGGGCGCAAGGCCGTCGCCGAGCGCCTGTTCCTCTCCCCGCACACCGTCCGTACGCACATGCAGAACGTCCTCGGCAAGCTCGGGGTGCACTCCACCCTGGCCGCCGTCGCCCTCGCGCGCCGCGCGGGCGTCGGGCCGGTCGACCTAACCGGGGATGTTGTCGAACGGGGCGGTCAACTGGCGTAGCAGTCCGGCCAGTTCACCCCGCTGGGCGCGGCTCAGTTCCGCCAGGATCGCGCGCTCCTGGTCCAGCAGGCCGGCCAGCGCCTGGTCGGCGCGGTCGCGGCCCTCGTCGGTGAGCCGGACGAGCACGCCACGGCGGTCACTGGGATCGGGCAGCCGCTCGACCAGGCCCTTCTTCGCCAGCCGGTCGATGCGGTTCGTCATCGTGCCGGACGTCACCAGGGTCTGGGTGAGCAGCTGTCCGGGTGAGAGCTGGTACGGGGCGCCCGCGCGCCGCAGCGAGGTCAGGACGTCGAACTCCCAGGGCTCCAGGGAGTGCTCGGAGAACGCCAGCCGGCGGGCGCGGTCCAGATGCCGGGCCAGTCTGCTCACCCGGCTGAGCACTTCGAGTGGTTCCACGTCGAGGTCAGGGCGCTCCCGGCGCCATGCTGCGACCAGCCGATCGACCTCGTCCTCCATGACGATCAGTGTAGTGGTTGTGTCGACATGAAGTCTCTTGACGTCAAGATACTTTGGATGTGAGGGTGGAGACGTACCTCAGCCAGTGATGTCGAGGAGGCCCCGCCATGCCCGCTTCCACCGCCCCCACCTGGGATCCCGGTCAGTACCTGCGCCACGCGGACCACCGCGCCCGCCCCTTCGCCGACCTCCTCGCCCGCGTTCCCGCGCTCCCCGGGGAACCGGCCCGCATCGCCGACCTGGGCTGCGGTCCCGGGAACGTCACGGCCCTGCTCGCCGAACGCTGGCCCACCGCGCACATCACCGGCTACGACAACTCGCCCGAGATGCTCACCACGGCACGCGCCGGCCACGAGGGGCCCACCGCCGGCGGCGGACGCCTCGACTTCGCCGCCGCCGACGCCCGGACCTGGGTGCCCTCGGAGCCGTACGACCTGATCATCAGCAACGCCACCCTGCAGTGGGTGCCCGGGCACACCGACTCCTTCGCCGCCTGGGTGGAGCGCCTCGCCCCCGGCGGCACCTTCGCCTTCCAGGTCCCCGGCAACTTCGACTCGCCCAGTCACCGGCTCATGCGCGAACTCGCCCACTCCGCCCGCTGGAAGGACCGACTCGGCGAGACCCTGCGCCACGACGACGCCGTCCGCACCCCCGCCGTCTACCTGGACCAGCTGACCGCCCTCGGCTGCGCGGCCGACGTGTGGGAGACGACGTATCTCCATCTCCTGCCGGGCGAGGACCCGGTGCTGGACTGGGTGAAAGGGACGGGCCTGCGGCCGATCCTCACCGAACTGGGCACGGAGTCGGAGGCCTTCGTCGCCGACTACCGCGCCGCGCTCCGCGAGGCCTACCCGGCCACCGGACACGGCACGGTGTTCCCCTTCCGCCGCATCTTCGCCGTGGCGCGCAAGCCGGCGCGATGATCATCGCCGTCGACCATGTGCAACTGGCCGCGCCCCCGGGCTCGGAGGACGAGCTGCGCGCCTACTACGTGGACGTCCTCGGCATGACCGAGATCCCCAAGCCGCCCGTGCTCGCCGCCCGCGGCGGCTGCTGGTTCCGGGCCGGCGCCGTACACCTGCACCTGGGCATCGAGCCGGCCCCCGCCGAAGGCGGAACGGGTCGTTTCCGGGCGGCGAAGAAGGCGCACCCAGGGCTGCGGGTGCGCGACATCGAGGCGTACGCCGCCCGGCTCACCGCGCGGCACGCGCCCGCCATCTGGGACGACGGCCTCCCCGGCCACCGCCGCTTCTACTCCGAGGACCCGGTCGGCAACCGGCTGGAATTCCTGGAGCCGCTCCAGGAACCGGCGCCCCAGGCCAGCGGCTAGGCCTTGCGGTGGCCTATCAGGCGCGGTTTCGCCTCCAGGCCGTCCAGGCCGTGCCAGGCCAGATTGACGAGATGGGCGGCCACCTCGGCCTTCTTCGGGCGGCGCACGTCCAGCCACCACTGGCCGGTGAGCGCCACCATGCCCACCAGGGCCTGCGCGTACAGGGGCGCCAGCTTCGAGTCGAAACCGCGGTTCTTGAACTCGCGGCCCAGGATGTCCTCCACCTGCGTCGCGATGTCCGAGATCAGCGAGGCGAAGGAACCCGTCGACTGCGGGATGGGGGAGTCCCGGACCAGGATCCGGAAGCCGTCCGTGTACTCCTCGATGTAGTCGAGGAGCGCGAACGCGGCCTGCTCGCACAGTTCCCGGGGGTGGCCGGCGGTCAGAGAGCTGGTCACCATGTCCAGCAGCCGCCGCATCTCGCGGTCCACCACCACCGCGTACAGGCCCTCCTTGCCGCCGAAGTGCTCGTACACCACCGGCTTGGAGACCCCGGCCTTCGCCGCGATCTCCTCCACCGACGTGCCCTCGAAGCCCTTCGCGGCGAACAGGGTGCGACCGATCTCAAGGAGCTGTTGCCGTCTCTCGGCCCCGGTCATACGGGTGCGGCGGGTGCGCCGCGGTTTCTCGTTGCCCGGGGTGTTGCTGGAGTCGGTCGCCACGGCGTCAATCATGCCGCGTCGGCGGATTCCGGCTCACGTCGGGCGCCGGTCCCGTCCTGGTCGCGGCGGGAATCGATACGCGAGCGTGACGGCCAGCGCACGTCATAGGCCCAGCCGAGCTGCTCGCACCAGCGGATGATCCGCGCCGAGGAGTCCACCTGACCGCGGTCCACACCGTGCCGCGCCGACGTCGGGTCGGCGTGGTGCAGGTTGTGCCAGGACTCACCGCACGACAGCACTGCCAGCCACCACACGTTGCCCGAACGGTCACGCGACTTGAAGGGCCGCTTGCCCACCGCGTGGCAGATCGAGTTGATCGACCACGTGACGTGGTGCAGCAACGCCACGCGAACGAGTGAGCCCCAGAAGAAGCCGGTGAACGCGCCCCACCACGACATCGTGGCCAGACCACCGATCAGCGGCGGCAGAGCGAGCGAGAGCATCGTCCAGAGGATGAACTGACGGGAGATCGCGCGCAGCACCGGGTCCTTGACCAGATCGGGCGCGTACTTGTCCTGCGGCGTCCGTTCCTCGTCGAACATCCAGGCGATGTGTGCCCACCACAGCCCCTTCAGCAGGGCGGGAAGCGTCTCACCGAAGCGCCACGGCGAGTGGGGGTCGCCCTCCGCGTCCGAGAACTTGTGGTGCTTGCGGTGGTCGGCGACCCAGCGGACCAGCGGCCCCTCGACCGCCATCGAGCCGGCGATCGCGAGCGCGATCCGCAGCGGTCGTTTCGCCTTGAAGGCGCCGTGGGTGAAGTAGCGGTGGTAGCCGATCGTGACGCCGTGGCAACCCAGGTAGTAGAAGAAGACCAGCAGGCCGAGGTCGAGCCAGCTCACTCCCCCCCAGCTCCAGGCGAGCGGCACCGCGGCCACAAGCGCGAGGAACGGAACGGTGATGAAGAGGAGAAGCGCGATCTGCTCGAGCGACCCCTTCTTCTCGCCGCCCAGCGTGGCAGGGGGGAGTGAGTTGTCGTCGTTCGCCTGCGGGGCGTCGTCGATCACATCGGAACTCGTGGTCATGGGCGTCCCCTGTGGGGTTCGAGGGTGGAGACAGATGTCCGGGGTACGGAACCAGGGCGGCCTCGCCTGCTGACGGGATTCCCTACGGTTCCGTAACCTACGGCGTCGTAAGTATGGCAGCGCGCAGGCCGGCGGCAAGAGCCCGAGAGACTGCGCGTCCGCATGGACACCTATCCTTGGAGTCGGTCGGACAGCGCGGTCCGCTCTGATTTCTTCCCGGATGCCACGGTCCCTATGCGGCACCCGCCGCGCGGTCGCCACCCGGGTTCCCTCCCAGACGAGCTTCAGACGAGCTTCAACACTGCAAGGAGCCGCACCTGTGAGCAGTGCCGACGATCAGACCACGACGACCAGCAGCGAGCTGCGCGCCGACATCCGGCGTTTGGGCGACCTGCTGGGCGAGACCCTCGTCCGGCAGGAGGGCCCCGAGCTCCTGGAACTGGTCGAGAAGGTCCGCAGCCTGACCCGCGAGGACGGCGAGGCCGCCGCCGAGCTGCTGCGCGGCACGGAGCTGGAGACCGCCGCCAAGCTGGTCCGCGCCTTCTCCACCTACTTCCACCTGGCGAACGTCACCGAGCAGGTGCACCGCGGCCGTGAGCTGCGCGCCAAGCGGGCGGCCGAAGGCGGACTGCTCGCCCGGACGGCGGACCGGCTCAAGGACGCCGACCCCGACCACCTGCGCGAGACGGTCAAGCACCTGAACGTCCGGCCGGTCTTCACCGCCCACCCGACGGAGGCCGCCCGCCGCTCGGTCCTCAACAAGCTGCGGCGCATCGCCGCGCTCCTGGAGACCCCGGTCATCGAGGCCGACCGCCGCCGCTACGACACCCGGCTGGCCGAGAACATCGACCTCGTCTGGCAGACCGACGAACTGCGCGTGGTCCGCCCCGAGCCCGCCGACGAGGCCCGCAACGCGATCTACTACCTCGACGAGCTGCACGCCGGCGCGGTCGGCGACGTACTGGAGGACCTCACCGCCGAGCTGGAGCGCGTCGGCGTGACGCTGCCCGAGGCGAGCCGCCCGCTCACCTTCGGCACCTGGATCGGCGGCGACCGCGACGGCAACCCGAACGTCACCCCGGCCGTCACCTGGGACGTCCTGATCCTCCAGCACGAGCACGGCATCAACGACGCCCTGGAGCTGATCGACGAGCTGCGTGGCTTCCTCTCCAACTCGATCAGGTACACCGGAGCCACCGAAGAGCTCCTCACCTCCCTCCAGACCGACCTGGAGCGGCTCCCCGAGATCAGCCCCCGCTACAAGCGGCTGAACGCCGAGGAGCCCTACCGGCTCAAGGCCACCTGCATCCGCCAGAAGCTGGAGAACACCAAGAAGCGGCTGGCCACCGGGACCCCCCACGTGGACGGACGCGACTACCTCGGCACCGCCGAACTCCTCCACGACCTGGCCCAGATCCAGAGCTCACTGCGCGAGCACCGCGGCGCGCTGTTCGCCGACGGCCGCATGAACCGTACGATCCGCACGCTCGCCGCCTTCGGCCTCCAGCTCGCCACCATGGACGTACGCGAACACGCGGACGCCCACCACCACGCCCTCGGCCAGCTCTTCGACCGGCTCGGCGAGGAGTCCTGGCGCTACGCCGACATGCCCCGCGACTACCGCACCAAGCTGCTCGCCAAGGAACTGCGGTCCCGGCGTCCGCTCGCCCCGAGCCCGGCACCGGTGGACGCGGCGGGGGAGAAGACCCTCGGCGTCTTCCAGACCGTCAAGCGGGCCCTGGAGATCTTCGGACCCGAGGTCATCGAGTCGTACATCATCTCCATGTGCCAGGGCGCGGACGACGTCTTCGCCGCGGCCGTCCTCGCCCGCGAGGCCGGACTCCTCGACCTGCACGCCGGCTGGGCGAAGATCGGCATCGTGCCGCTGCTGGAGACCACCGACGAGCTGCGCGCCGCGGACGTCATCCTCGACGACATGCTCGCGGACCCCTCGTACCGCCGCCTGGTCGCGCTGCGGGGCGACGTCCAGGAAGTCATGCTCGGCTACTCGGACTCCTCCAAGTTCGGCGGCATCACCACCTCGCAGTGGGAGATCCACCGCGCCCAACGCCGGCTGCGCGACGTGGCCCACCGCTACGGCGTACGCCTCCGGCTCTTCCACGGCCGCGGCGGCACCGTCGGCCGCGGTGGCGGCCCCTCGCACGACGCGATCCTCGCGCAGCCCTGGGGCACCCTGGAGGGCGAGATCAAGGTGACCGAGCAGGGCGAGGTCATCTCCGACAAGTACCTGGTGCCCTCGCTCGCCCGGGAGAACCTGGAGCTGACGGTCGCCGCCACCCTCCAGGCCTCCGCGCTGCACACCGCCCCGCGCCAGTCCGACGAGGCCCTCGCCCGCTGGGACGCCGCCATGGACGTCGTCTCCGACGCGGCGCACACCAGGTACCGCAAGCTCGTCGAGGACCCCGACCTGCCGACGTACTTCCTCGCCTCCACGCCGGTCGACCAGCTCGCCGATCTGCACCTGGGCTCGCGGCCCTCCCGCCGCCCCGGCTCGGGCGTCTCGCTCGACGGCCTGCGCGCCATCCCGTGGGTCTTCGGCTGGACCCAGTCACGGCAGATCGTGCCGGGCTGGTTCGGAGTCGGCTCGGGCCTGAAGGCACTGCGCGAGGCGGGCCTGGACACCGTGCTCGACGAGATGCACGAGCAGTGGCACTTCTTCCGCAACTTCCTCTCCAACGTGGAGATGACCCTCGCGAAGACCGACCTGCGGATCGCCTCGCACTACGTCGACACCCTGGTGCCCGACGAAATCAAGCACGTCTTCGACACCATCCGCGCCGAGCACGAGCTCACCGTCCGCGAGGTGCTGCGGGTCACGGGCGGCGAGAAGCTACTGGACACCAACCCGGTGCTCCAGCAGACCTTCTCCATCCGCGACGCCTACCTGGACCCGATCTCCTACCTCCAGGTCGCCCTGCTCAAGCGCCAGCGCGACGAGGCCGCCGCGGGCTCCGCCCCGGACCCGCTGCTGTCGCGGGCACTCCTGCTCACCGTCAACGGTGTGGCAGCGGGGCTGCGCAACACGGGCTGAGGCCCACGGAGCCTTTGACGGTGCCCCCTGCCCGGTCCCGGGCGGGGGGCACCGTCATGTGACGATCCGCGGCGCCGAGGAGCCGGAGCGGGGGGCCAGGTCAGCGGGCCGGGTCAACGGGCCGGTTCAGAGGGCCAGGAACGTGGCGGTCAGGAAGGCGACCCCCACGCCGGCCATCAGCCACGCCGCGCGCGTCAGCCGCAGACCGCCCGCCACCACCACCGAGGCGAGCAGCAGCGCCCCGGCCAGCGGAACCCACGCGTACAGGAGCCCCGCGGGGCCGGTACGGACGACATGGCTGCTGCCCGGCTTCACGGCGACGGTGTACGTCTGCCCCTTGTGCACCGCGACCGACCGCTCGATCACGACCCGCGCACGGGCCCGCGAACCGGCCGACGTCGGGGTGTACGGGCCCGCGCAGGTGTCCTCACCGCACGTCGTCACCGCCATCGTCCCCTGCTCGCGGCCCTTCGTCAGCATCACGTGCTGGGCGGTACCCCAGGAACCCCAGACCCCCGCGACCAGAATCAGCGCCGCGACCGTGCCCATCGCGGCGAGCCGTCCGAACCGCAGTGCCGTGGACGCGCTCTGACGTGAGGAGGCAGTGGGGGACATGGCCGCGATCCTTGGCCATGGCCCTGCGCTCGGTCAACCCGGCCGGGGGTGAGGGCGGGGACAAGTCGCCAGTTGTACGCGTACGTCGACCCGCCGGGGACGCCTTGGGGACGGCCCCGGCGCCGGACCGCGCGCTCGGCTGTCGAGGGTGGGCCTCGTGCACGGCCGTCGAGGGTGGGCCTCGTGCTCGGCCGTCGGGGCGTGCGGCTCCTGGTCGGCTGTCGAGGGCTGGGGCTCCCGCTCGGCCTTCGAGGATGGGCCTCCTGCTCGGCCGCAGAGGGCTGGGCCTCTCGCTCGGCCGTCGAGGGTGGGCCTCGTGCACGGCCGTCGAGGCGTGCGCCTCGCTCGGCCCGTGTCGGCGGGCCGAGCGCTCAGTCCTCGGCGGACGTACGCGTCGGCCGGCCGGACCGCATGTCGTCGGAGACCGTACCCGCGGCGATCGAGCCGAGAAGGGCCAGCGAGCGAGCCGACTCCGACCCCGGCTCGGCGTGATAGAGGACCAGCAGCTGCCCGTCGGTCCCGGTGATCGCGAGCTTCTCGCGGTACAGGTCGAGATCACCGACCTCGGGATGGTGCAGCCGGCTCCGCGCGCCCTCGCTCCGGCGCACGTCAAGCCGTCCCCACAGGCGCCGGAACCGGTCACTCTTCAGCGACAGCTCCCCCACCAGCGCGGCCATCCGCGGATCGTCCGGCTCGGCACCCGCCGCCACCCGCAGCCCCGCCTCCACGGACACCGTCGCCGTCTCCCAGTCCTTGTGGAGCTCCCGCTCCCGCTGGTCGAGGAACGCCGCCCGCAGCCGGTTCACCCCCGGCTCGAAGCATTCACCAACGACCGCGCCGCACAGGCCGACTACGTCACCGTGCTCGCCCGACAGGTCACCCCCAAGCCCGCCGGCGTCGGCTGGAACGAAGCAGGATCCCTCTTCGTCGCCGGCACCACCGCCTACGCGGCCGTCCGGGCCGTCACTGCCGCACCCGGCGAAACCGTCGTCGTCACCCCGGCAGCCGGCGGCGTCGGCTCCCTGACCGTGCAACTGCTCCACCACGCCGGAGTCCGCGTCCTCGCCGTCGCCGGCAAGGCCAACCACGACTGGATCGCCTCCCTCGGAGTGGAACCCGTGGCCTACGGCGACGGACTGGAGGAACGGCTCAGCGCCGCCGCCCCCGACGGCGTGGACGCCTTCATCGACGCCTTCGGCGACGGCTACGTCGAACTCGCCATCCGCCTCGGCGTCGCCCCCGTCCGGATCAACACCGTCGTCGACTTCCCCGCCGCACAGCGCTACGGCACCCGCAGCGACGGCGGCATGTCCGCATCCACCGCCGACGTGCTCGCCGAACTCGCCGCACTCATCGCCGCCGGCGACCTCACCGTCGAGATCAGCGCCACGTACCCCCTCGAACAGGTCCAGGACGCCTACACCGAACTGGCCCGGCGCCACACCCGAGGCAAAATCGTCCTCCGGCTGCGCTGACTCGCACACCCCCGAACGCCCCCCGCGGGTTCAGGAGTTGTACGTGCGCACCGGATTCAGGAGTTGTACGTGCCCTGCGCCCGCTCCAGACCCTCGATCACCAGACACTCCACGGCATCCGCCGCCCGGTCCACGAAGTAGTCCAGCTCCTTGCGCTCACCCGAGGCGAAATCCTTCAGGACGAAATCCGCGACCTGCATACGGCCCGGCGGACGCCCGATGCCGAACCGCACCCGGTGATACTCCGAACCCATCGCCTTCGTCATCGACTTCAGCCCGTTGTGCCCGTTGTCGCCCCCGCCCAGCTTCAGGCGCAGCACCCCGTAATCGATGTCCAGCTCGTCATGCACCGCCACGATGCGCTCGACCGGCACCTTGTAGAACTCCCGCAAGGCGTTCACCGGACCACCCGACACGTTCATGAACGACATCGGCTTGGCCAGAATCACCCGCCGGTTCGCCGGACCCGGCGGCCCGATCCGCCCCTCGATCACCTGCGCCTGAGCCTTCCCGGCCCGCTTGAACTTCCCGCCGATCCGCCCCGCCAGCAGATCGGCCACCATGAAACCCACGTTGTGGCGGTTCATGGCGTACTCGGGCCCCGGATTACCCAGCCCCACGATCAGCCAAGGGGCACTGGCATCGGTCGTCACGTCCGCGTCTCCCATGTGTCCTTGATACGCGCCAGCCGCCGCCCCGGACGGGAGCGGCGGCTGACAGCTGAGAAATACGGGGGATCAGGCCTCGGCGGCCGCGTCGCCCTCGCCCTCGGCGTCCGCGGAGGCCTCCTCCGCCTGAGCGGCCAGCACCTGCAGCACGACCGCGTCGCCGTCGATCGCCAGCGTGGTGCCCGTCGGCAGCGTGATGTCCTTGGCGTGGATGGAGGCACCGGCCTCCAGGCCCTCGATGGAGACGGTGACCGACTCCGGGATGTGGGTGGCCTCGGCCTCGACCGGAAGCGCGTTCAGCACGTGCTCCAGCAGGTAGGCACCCGGAGCCAGCTCGCCCTCGGTCTGAACGAAGATCTCGACGTTGACCTTCTCACCGCTGCGGACCAGCAGCAGGTCGACGTGCTCGAGGAAACCCTTGATCGCGTCACGCTGCACGGCCTTCGGGATGGCCAGCTGGCTCTTGCCGTCGATGTCCAGGGACAGCAGAACGTTCGGCGTACGCAGCGCAAGCAGCAGGTCGTGACCCGGCAGCGTGATGTGGACCGGGTCGGCACCGTGGCCGTACAGAACACCCGGAACCTTGCTCTCGCGGCGGATACGACGCGCGGCGCCCTTGCCGAACTCGGTGCGGGACTCAGCGGCGATCTTGACCTCGGACATGTTCACTCCTCGTAGTACATGGGGAAGGTGGTCACCCGGCCACGAACGGCCTGCTACGAAGAGCGCGTCGATAACGGATCACCGCACAAAAAAGTGCGGCCTCCCTCGCCGAGCAACTTCAGCAGTCTACTCGGCAGGAAGGCCACACCCAAAAGGATCTTTACTGCTCCTCGAACAGGCTCGTCACCGAACCGTCCTCGAAGACCTCACGCACCGCGTTCGCGATCGTCGGCGCGATCGACAGCACCGTGATCTTGTCCAGCTCCAGCTCACCCGGCGTCGGCAGCGTGTCCGTGAACACGAACTCGCTCACCTTCGAATTCTTCAACCGGTCCGCCGCCGGCCCCGACAGCACACCGTGCGTCGCCGTCACGATGACATCCTCCGCACCGTGCGCGAACAGCGCGTCCGCCGCGGCACAGATCGTGCCACCCGTGTCGATCATGTCGTCCACCAGGACACACACACGGCCCTTCACATCGCCGACCACCTCATGCACGGTGACCTGATTGGCGACGTCCTTGTCACGGCGCTTGTGCACGATCGCCAGCGGCGCGTCCAGCCGGTCGCACCAGCGATCCGCCACCCGCACCCGGCCGGCGTCCGGAGACACCACCGTCAGCTTGCTCCGGTCGACCTTCGCCCCCACGTAGTCCGCCAGGATCGGCAGCGCGAAGAGATGATCCACCGGACCGTCGAAGAAGCCCTGGATCTGATCCGTGTGCAGATCCACCGTCAGAATCCGGTGCGCACCCGCCGTCTTCATCAGATCCGCGATCAGACGCGCCGAAATCGGTTCACGCCCACGGTGCTTCTTGTCCTGCCGCGCGTAACCGTAGAACGGCACGATCACCGTGATGCTCCGGGCGGACGCCCGCTTCAGAGCATCGATCATGATCAACTGCTCCATGATCCACTTGTTGATCGGAGCCGTATGGCTCTGCATCAAAAAGCAGTCCGCACCACGCGCCGACTCCTGATAACGGATGTAGATCTCACCGTTCGCGAAGTCGAAGGCCTTCGTCGGGACGACCCCGATCCCCAGCTTGTGGGCGACCTCCTGGGCAAGCTCGGGGTGGGCGCGGCCGGAGAAGAACATCATCTTCTTCTCGCCGGTCGTCTTGATCCCGGTCACAGCACTGTCTCCTCAGAGGTCTCTCAGCTGGTCATGCGAGGTGGTATCAGCTGGGGGTGTCGATGTGCACTTATCACGGTACGCCGTGTCAGACGCACCTGTTTCCGGTCAGGCTTCGCCCGCCGGCTCCCGAGAAGCCACCTCCGCCGCCTTCGCGGCCGCGCTCCCCGGACGCTTACGAGCCACCCAGCCCTCGATATTCCGCTGCTGGCCACGGGCCACAGCCAACGAACCGGGCGGCACATCCTTCGTAATCACCGAGCCCGCCGCGGTGTACGCGCCGTCCCCGACCGTGACAGGCGCCACAAACATGTTGTCCGAACCCGTACGGCAGTGAGAACCCACCGTCGTGTGGTGCTTGTCCTGCCCGTCATAGTTCACAAACACGCTCGCGGCACCGATGTTCGAGTACTCACCGATCGTCGCATCCCCCACATACGAAAGATGCGGCACCTTCGTACCCTCACCGATCGACGCGTTCTTCGTCTCCACATACGTACCCACCTTGGCCTTCAGACCAAGCCGTGTCCCCGGACGCAGATACGCGTACGGCCCCACACTCGCCTGCGGACCCACCTCGGCGCCATTCGCCACCGTGTTGTCCACCCGGGCACCCGCGCCCACCCGCGTATCCCGCAACCGCGAATTGGGCCCGACCTCCGCACCCGTGCCCAGATGCGTACGCCCCTCCAACTGCGTCCCCGGATGCACGATCGCGTCCTGCTCGAACGTCACCGCCACATCCACCCACGTCGACCCCGGATCGACCACCGTCACACCCGCCAGCATCGCCCGCTCCAGCAACCGGTCATTCAGAATCCGGCGCGCCTCGGCCAACTGCACACGGTTGTTGATCCCCGCGATCTCCCGGTGATCCGCCGCCACCGACGCCCCGACCCGATGCCCCGCCTCCCGCAGAATCCCGAGCACATCAGTCAGGTACTCCTCACCCTGACTGTTGTCCGTACGCACCTTGCCCAGCGCGTCCGCCAGCAATTGCCCGTCGAACGCGAACACTCCGGAGTTGATCTCCCGGATCGCGCGCTGCGACACACTCGCGTCCTTGTGCTCGACGATCGCCGTCACCGCACCGCTGGCCTCGTCCCGCACGATCCGGCCGTAGCCCGTCGCGTCCGGGACCTCGGCGGTCAGCACCGTGACGGCGTTGCCGTCCTCGCTGTGCGTGGCCGCGAGACGCGTGAGGGTCTCCCCCCGCAGCAGCGGGGTGTCCCCGCACACCACGACGACGGTCCCGTCGACACGGCCGCCCAACTCCTCCAGGCCCATGCGCACGGCGTGCCCGGTCCCGTTCTGCTCGGCCTGCACGGCCGTACGGACGTCCGGATCGATGCCGCCGAGATGCTCAGTGACCTTCTCGCGGGCGTGACCCACGACGACGACCAGATTCCGGGGCTCCAACTCGCGCGCTGCGGCGAGTACATGACCCACCAGCGAGCGACCGCAGAGTTCGTGCAGGACCTTCGGTGTGGCCGACTTCATACGGGTGCCCTCACCCGCTGCGAGGACGACGACGGCTGCCGGGCGGTTGGCGCTCACGGGATGCCCTTCGGCTACTGATGGCTGGGGGGTGGACATCCGCAGGATACCGGGGCGTATCAGGGGGGACATGAGAGCGGGCCCTGACTTGACTGTCAGGGCCCGCTCGAGCGCAGCTCCCGGGGAAGGAATCGAACCCTCATTCAATGGACCAAAACCATTTGTCCTGCCATTAGACGACCCGGGATGGTCTGCGTGTTATGTCCGATTCTGCTGATCGGCTTCGCGCGCGGACAACACTATGCCGTACCAAGCGCCTTCGATGCGACGGTAGAGGTCGGCGCTCTGGCGGACATTGACCGCCAGGCACCCGTGATAAGCCGCGCCCACGTTCTTGCGGACCGTCTTGGGATTGTGCTTCTTGAGCGTCGTTTTGTAGAAGGCGGAGGGGTCGGCTTCGACGAGGTTCGCCCAGTACTCTTCGGCGCCCTTGACGTCGGCGTTCTCGTGGATCATGACGGAGTAGCGGAGGCGGTCCCGCTCCACCCCGAGCAGGTCGAGCCAGCGCAGGAAGACCTCGATCATGCCGGGGTCGCTGTTGACGAAGGTGACCTTCTCCCGACGGTCGTACGACTTGTCCTTGGCGCCTTCGGCCCAGTACAGGCCGACCCCCAGGAGGGACAGCTCACGGTCGGAAAGGTCGCCGATCTCCGCGGCGGCGGCCGCCTTTGTGCGCTGCCGCTCCTCGTCCCGTACTGCCAGTTCGTGCTCCCACCGTTTCCGTCCGGCGAGTCTCGCCTGCTCGGACGGATCCCGTCGCTCCGGTTTGGGCAGATCCCGCACCCACAAGGAGATGGAGCTCTTCGAGCAGCCCAGTTCCAGCTGGATCCGGTCGTACGTCAAGCCCTGGAGCCGCAGCTCGCGGGCCCGGCTACGGAGGTCGTCCTTTGCGTTGGGGCGCTTCGTCCAGTCCGGGGCCGGCTCGCCGTCGAGGAGGCGGTTGAGGATGTCGTTGTTGTCGACCTGGAGCCGGTCGCGGATCTGGCGTCGGCTCAGCCCCGCCCGTCGTAATGCCATCGCCCGCTCCCGCAGTCCCTCGAAGTCGGTGTATTTGCTGTGTGCAGGTGCCATGGGGTCCACCGTTGTGGCGGAATGTGGGCGTCCGGGTTCGAACGGTGAGCGAATCAGCAGTTCGAGGGATACCGGCAGGTTTCGCTTCTGTTCGATTACGGAGTGTGGTGTAGGCCAGTCCCCGAAACTCACCGGAAAACGGGCGGCCGGCGCCCGTAGGCTGGAGGCATGACCACGACGGGGGAAGACCACACCGCGGCCGGGAGAGGGCCGTGGTGGTGGGCGAGGTGGCGCAGTGCGGTGCTGGACGCGTGTCTGGCGCTTGCGTCGGCGATCGAGTGCGCGGCGGAGGGTTTTCCGTTTGCGCGGGACGCGGGTCTGCCGGTCGCGGCGGGGATCGTGTTCGGGCTTGTCGCCGGTTCGGTGCTGGTGCTGCGGCGGAAGTGGCCGATCGCGGTCGTGCTGGTGTCGATCGCCATCACGCCGGCCCAGATGGGCTTTCTGATGGGGGTCGTCGGGCTCTATACGCTCGCGGCGTCCGAGCTGCCGCGGCGGATCATCGGGGCGCTGGCGGGGATGTCCCTGGTGGGGACGTTGATCGTGACGTTCGTGCGGGCGCATCAGGATGTGGTGCGCGGCGATCTGACGATAGGTGACTGGTTCGTTCCGTTCCTTTCCATCACGACGTCTCTGGGGATGACGGCGCCTCCGGTGCTGCTCGGTCTGTATGTGGGGGCGCGGCGTCGGCTGATGGAGAGTCTGCGGGAGCGGGCGGATTCGCTGGAGCGGGAGTTGCAGTTGCTCGCGGAGCGTGCGGAGGAGCGCGCGGAGTGGGCGCGCAATGAGGAGCGGACGCGGATCGCGCGTGAGATGCATGACGTGGTGGCGCATCGGGTGAGTCTGATGGTGGTGCATGCGGCGGCGCTGCAGGCTGTGGCGCGGAAGGATCCGGAGAAGGCGGTTAGGAACGCTGCGCTGGTGGGGGACATGGGCCGGCAGGCGTTGACAGAGCTGCGCGAGATGCTGGGTGTGCTGCGTACGGGCGAGGCGGCGCGGGTGGGGCCGAGTTCCGCGGTGCCGTTGGCGGCGGTGGGGGTGGCGGCCGCGGTGGCGGCGTCGCGGGTGGTGGACGAGGTGGGGGACGGCCCGTGTCTGGAGGACCTGGAGGAGTTGGTGGGGCAGTCGGCGGCCGCGGGGATGGTCGTGGATCTGTCGGTGGAGGGTGACGTGCGGGCGTATACGGCGGAGGTGGAGCAGACGGCGTACCGGGTGGTGCAGGAGGCGTTGACGAACGTGCACAAGCATGCGGTGGGTGCGAAGACGTATGTCCGGCTTGCGCATCGGTCGTCGGAGATCGCGATGCAGGTGGAGAACGAGCCGCCGCCGGAGCCGGGTTCGGCGTCGTCGGCGGGTCTGCCGAGCGGTGGGAACGGGCTGCTGGGGATGGAGGAGCGGGTTACGGCGCTGGGGGGCGTGTTCGTGTCCGGTCCTACGGATGCGGGGGGTTTCCGGGTGTCGGCGGTGCTTCCGGCGGCGGCCGGCTGAGAGGCGGCCGGTGGTTCCGGCGGCGCGTGGGTGGTTTCTCCAGGGGCGCCGCGGTGCGGGTGTGGTGCCCGCCGCGGTGCGGCGGGCGGGTGGGCCCGGGGTGGTTATCCGGCGGTGAGGCGTACGGGTTCGATGCCTGACAGCAGGGTGGTGAGGCCTTGGTCGATGTCGGGTCCGAGGTACCAGTCGCCGGTGTGGTCGAGGGTGTAGACGCGGCCTTCGGTGTCGATGGCGAGGGCGGCGCGGGTGTCGGTTTCCTCGCCGAGGGGGCAGACCTCGGTGTCGAGGGCGCGGCCGAGGTCGCCGAGGGTGCGGGCCATGTGGAGGCCGTGCAGGGGGTCGAGGTGCAGGGCGACGGGGGCGATGCGGCGGCCGGGGCCTTGTGCGGTGAGGTGAAGGCCGCCGAATTCGGCCCAGGCTTCTACGGCGGCGGGGAACACGGTGTGCCGGTGTCCGGCGGAGGAGACGTGTTCGCGCAGGGTGTCGGCCCAGTATTCGGCCTGTTTTATGTCCCAGCGTCCCGGCTGCCATCCGGCGGCTCGCAGTGCTGCGTCCACGGGGACGGAGAAGCGTGTGGTGGAGGTGCGGTCGGCGTGCATCTGCCCTTCGTTCGTCGAGTGCCGTGGACCGGTGTGGCCGCCGTGGTGTGTGCGCGGGGGTGGGGGGTGGTGGTGTGTCCCTGCGCGGGGGCGGTGCCGGCGTTGTGGTGCGTCGTGCGTGTGGGGGAGTTCAGTCGTCCTGGGCGCCGGGGTCGACGATGCGTACGCCGAAGTGGTCGCTGAGCGCGGTGCAGGAGTGGCAGGGCGCGGCGAAGCTGCCGTGCAGGGGGTCGCCGTCCTCGCGGATGCGGCGGGTGGTGAGTTTGGCCTGCTTGAGTGCTTTGCGGGCTTCGCCGTTGGTCATCGGTTTGCGTGCGGCGCGTTTGCTGCGGGTGGCGTCGACGGACGTGATGTGGCGGGAGATGAGGATGGCTTCGGCGCAGCGGCCGGTGAAGCGGTCGCGCTGGGCGGTGCCGAGGGTGTCCAGGTAGTCCTGGACGAGGGGGTGGAGTGCGGGGGCCTGGTCGCCGCGGGCGGCGGTGCCGGTGAGGGTGGCGCCGCGTACGGAGAGGGCGGCGGCGACGGTGGGGAGTATGCCGTCGCGGCGGTGCAGGATGGTGGGTGCCTCGGGTGCCTCGGTGCTGCTCCAGCCGACGCGTGGGTCCCCGGTCGTGCCCGTCTGTGTCGCGTTCATGTGGTCATCCCCTCCCAACCCGCGGTGGCAGCCGCTGATGTGACCGTCCCCCGGTGCGGAGAGACAGACTGCCAAACGCCGTGGCGGGTGGGGAAGCTGGGTCGGCGCGACACGCCCGGTCTTCGTCGCACCGTCACTGTGAGGTGACGGCAGGTCACGGAACCGGAGGCCCGGTGACCGGTGTCGTCGTACCGCATAGGCTGTCGACATCCGCGATCCATACAGCCATACAGAACGCCGCAGGGGGCAACCGCCATGACGACAGGTCGGCTCGGGCAGCAAGCCGCGCCGCCGAATGCGGCCTACGCCGGGCAGGTCGTGCATTTCCCGGATCCGGTCCGGGCCGCCCGTCACCCTAGGGGTGTACGGATCGACGAGCACGGGTTTCCCGACTTTTCGCCGTATGCGCGTGCTGCCGCGGAGATCGCCGAGCCTCCGGAGGGTTTCGGGGTCGACGAGTTGCGGCTGACGGACTATGTGTCCGCGAATGCCGCGCTCGCCGCCACCGGGCATGACCTGTGGGGCACGATTCCGCCGGTGGCGACGCCGCACGGGTGGACGTGGCATCACGTGCCGGGTTCGCGGCGGCTGGAGTTGGTGCCGGTCGAGGTGAAGGCGTTGTTGCGTCATCACGGTGGTCTCGCGACGGCGGTGGTCGACCAGGACAAGCGGGGTACGCGGCCGCTTCAGGAGACGCGTCCGGCGCATTTCGGGCTGCCGAAGTCGTCGGTGGCGGTGACCGAGCAGCAGGTGCTGGGTGTGGAGGAGGAGCTGGGGTACCGGCTTCCGGGTGCCTATCGGTCCTTCCTGAAGGCGGCGGGTGGTTGTGCGCCGGTGGGTGCCGCGCTCGACGCGGAGTTGGGTCTGCTGGTGGACCAGCCGCTGTTCACGGTGCGGGACGAGGCGGCGGTCAATGACCTCGTGTACATCAACAAGTGTCTGCGCGACCACCTGACCAAGGACTATCTGTGTGTCGGGTTCGTGCAGGGCGGTCAGCTGGCCGTGAAGGTGAAGGGCGACCGGATCGGGTCGGTCTGGTTCTGTGCGTACGACGATGTGCGTGACCAGGACGCGTGGCCGCCGGCCGAGCGGGTGCAGCGGCTGTTGCTGCCGTGCGGTGACGACTTCGACCAGTTCCTGTCCCGGCTCGCGGGTAATCCGCCGGAGCTGGAGACCGTGGCGAACCTGATGGTGGACGGTGGCTTCGCGCACGCCGTGGCCGTCTCTTCGGTGGGGGAGTGAACGTCCGATGGTGACCTTCGCGCAGGCGCAGGAGCGCGCGGAAGAGTGGATCAACGGGGATGTGGCCTCGTATCAGCATCGTGAGGTGCGGGTGCGGGAGTTCGATCTCGGGTTCGTGGTCTGGGCGGAGGACCGTGCCGAGGGTCCGCGTTCGGACGGTGGTGCGCAGCGGCTCGTGATCGCGCGGGACAGTGGCGAGGCGACGTTGTGGCCGGGTCTGCCGGTGGGTGAGGTGATCCGCAGGTACGAGGAGGAGTACGGGGTGCCGGACGCGGCTGCGGAGCCTGCGCCGGCGCCTGCGGCACGGGTGGATCTGAACCAGACGTCGTTCCTGTTGAGCCCGCCGGAGTGGCTCCAGGAGGCGGCGGACAAGCTGGGTATTCCGGATCGTCGTGCGGGTGCGTCGGACGGGGCCGGGAGGTCCCATGGGGCCGGCGTGGGTGCCGGGTCCAACGGGGCTTCCGCGGGTGGTGATTCGGGGGCCGGTGCGCCGGATGCGTTCCGTGATGCGGGGGCGCGCGACGGTGTTGATGCGCCTGCGGATTCGGGTGTGCGCGGGGGTGCTGGTGCGGGCGTGGATTCAGGGGCGCGCGGTGACGCCGGTGCGCCCGCGGGTTCGGGTGTGCGCGGCGATGCGGGGGCGCATGGTGTGCCGTCCGCGCCGGGGGCGCACGCTGCGTCTGCGGATTTGGGTGTGAGCGCCGCGTCCGCGGGGGCCGGCGCGACCGGCGGGTCTTCCGGCGCGGGGGTGCCTGGCGCGCCCGCTGCTCCTGGTGGTGCCACGCCGTGGCCCGCCGCCGGTGGTGGGGCGGATGACGTACAGGACGCGCCGCCTGAGGACGCGGCTCCGCGTGATGCGCCGCCGCACGACCGGGCGCCGTCGGCCGCACCTCCTCCCGGGGCGACGCCCTGGGCGGGGACCGACACCAACGCCGAGGCGGGCGAGGACCGTTCCGTGCCGCTGCCGGCGACGGTGTTCGCTCCGCAGCTGGCCGACCTCGGCGACGAGCGCCCGCCGCCGCCCGGGGTGACACCGGACGCGAAGACCGCCCTGATCTCGGGCGGCAGCCAACTTCCGCGTACGGCGATGGCGCCCGCGCTGGACGACCCCGACGCCTCGGCTCCGTCCGGTTTCCCGCAGGGGCCGGGCGCGCAGGGGCAGGGCGCTCAAGGTCCGGGCGCTCAGGGCGCGGGTGCTCGGCCTCCGGGGCCCGGCCCGCAGGGCACGCCTGCGCAGGGCGCCTCGACGTACGGCTATCCGCAGAGTGCCCCGGGTGCCTCGCAGGCGCCGGGTGCTCCCGGTACGCCTCCGCCCGGTGCGTCCTCCTACGGCTACCCGCAGGCTCCGGGCGCGGCTCACGGAACTCCGCCTCCCGGGACGCCCGTTCCCGGTGGTCCGCAGGGCACGCCTCCGCCGGGTGACCCGTCCTACGGACACCCGCACGCTCCCGGCGCGCCCGGTGCTCCCGGTGCGCCGCAGTCGTCCGCCGGCTCGGCCGCTCCCGGGCGTCCGCTGCCGCCGAACGCCGGTGACATCGCGGACGCCGCGACCAGCAAGGCGCAGCGACCTCCGCGGAGCGCGCGAGGCAGCGGTGCGGGCGCGCCGCCTCCGCCGAGCGCCCCCGGGGTGCCGGGGGCGCGGCCGGCCAGTACGCCTCCGCCGTCCGGGCCCGGAGCTCCGGGCGCGCCGGCGGGTGGCTACGTGCCGACGCAACTCGTGTCGCAGCTCGGCCCGGACGGGCCGGAGGGCCTCGCGGGGCCGGGTGCGCCCGCGGCTCCCGGCGCTCCTGGGGGCGCACCCGGTCAGCCGGGCGCTCCGGGTGTGCCGTCCGCGCCGGGCGCGCAGACGCCTCCGGGCGCCCCCAATCCGCCCGGCAGTACGCCTCCGGGCGGCGTCCACCATGCAGCGACGATGCTGGCGGGTCCCGCGGTCGGCGGCCCCGGCGCTCCGCAGCCGCCGGGCCCGCCCGGCGCACCGGGTCAGCCGGGCGCTCCGGGTGTGCCGTCCGCGCCGGGCGCGCAGACGCCTCCGGGCGCCCCCAATCCGCCCGGCAGTACGCCTCCGGGCGGTGCCCACTACGCCGCGACCATGCTGGCCGGTCCGGCAGTTGGCGGCCCCGGCGCACCGCATCCGCCGGGCCCGCCCGGCGCGCCCCGGCCCCCGGGCGCCCCTGGCGCACCCGGAGCGCCTGGCGCACCAGGTGTCCCTGGCGCCCCCGTGCACCACGCCGCGACCATGCTGGCCGGTCCCGCAGTCGGCGGCCCCGGCGCACCCCCGCCGCCGCAAGCCCCCGGCATGCCCCCGGGCGCGCCCCAGCCGATGCCGGGCCCGCCTCTGCCCCCGCAGCCCATGCCGGGACAGCCGATGGGCGGTCAGCCCATGCCAGGCCAGTCCATGCCGGGTCAGCCGATGCCGGGGCAGCAGCCTCCGGCGTACGGCTATCCGCAGGGTGGGCAGCCGACGGTGGGGCCCGGTTATCAGGCCGTGCTGCGCTTTCGGGCGCAGGACGGATCCGAGCAGCAGCTGATCCGGCGTTCGGCGCCGGGCACCCCGCACCCGGAGTGGCAGATCCTGCACGAGCTGCGCGCGATGAACGTGCCGCCGCAGCAGGTGCTGGAGCTGCACACGGAGCTGGAGTCGTGCGAGCTGCCGGGCGCGTACTGCGCGCGGATGATCCGGGAGACCTGGCCGCAGGCGCGGATCACCAGCATCGCCCCGTACGGCACGGACCACGCGAGCCGTCAGCAGGGGATGCACCAACTCATCGCGCACCAGGGCGAGTTGCACCAGGTCGCGGACGGTCCGGCCCGGCTCGCGCCGGCGCGTGCGCCGATCCCGCCGGTGCAGCCCGCGCCGCCGATCCCGCCGGAGGGTGTCGCGCAGGAGCTGGCGGCGGCGTTCGGGCCGGGGGTCTTCCACTTCGACCAGGCGGCGGTCTCCCGGCAGGGCGTACCGCCGATCGTGGCGCACACGCTGGTCGTGGCCGGACTCCCGGTGGACGTGGGCCCGTTCTTCTGGGCGCAGGCGCAGCCCGGCCGCCCCGTGCCGACGCTTGCGGAGCTGGCGCAGGAGCGGGGGGTGCAGCCGGCGTCGGACGCGGGCTCGTACCTCGTCATGGGCAGCGACTTCGGCAAGGCGATCTGTGTGCAGTACGGCACGGCGAACATCGTGGCCGTGCCTGTGGAGGCCGGCCCGCGCGGTACTCCGGTGCCGCCGCAGTTCGTGAACACGGGGCTGCCCGAGTTCGCGCGGTGCCTCGCCCTGCTCGGGCGGATGTGGCGGCTGCGCTTCGGGCTCAACCAGGAGCAGGCGGGCCGCTGGACCGTCGACTTCCAGGCCCAGCTCGCCTCGCTCGACCCGGCGGCCCTGGGCTCCCCGGAGAGCTGGTGGTCGGTCCTGCTCGAGCAGATGTGGGACGGCCTGCTGTGACACCGCGGCGCTGAACGTCGGCGGACCGCACGGAAGGGGCGGACCCGGTTATATGACCGGGTCCGCCCCTTTTCTTATGCAACTCGACCGCAATGGATGGGCGGAGTGTCGCGTTATGAACACTTCTGTGTGATCCATCAAGATGTGCGCGAAATCGTTCGTCATTTCGTGTGTGTCCGGCGGAGAGGGGTTCCAGGATGAACAGCGCATCGATGTCGCCGCACGACTTCGTGGCCGTACGGCGGGGTTACCGTCCCGAGCAGGTCGACGCGTACGCCGAGGCGCTCTCGCAGGACCGTGACGCCGCCTGGGAACGCGCCGCCCGGCTGACCGTGCTGGCCAGGGAGATGGAGGCCGACGCGGAGCGGATGCGGGAGGCCGTCGCCCAGCTCGCACCGCAGTCGTACGAGACCCTCGGCGAGAGTGCCCGGCGCCTCTTCGCGCTCGCCCAGGAGGAGGCCGACGGCGTCCGTGAGAACGCACGCCGGGAGGCCCAGCGGATCGTCGGCGAGGCAGAGGAGGCGGGCCGGCGCCTGCGCGACGAGGCGCAGGCGTACGCCGACGAGGTGCTCGGCGAGGCCGCCGAACGTGCCAGGCACCGACTGCTCGCCGCCCGCGCCGAGGCCGATGACCTGCGCATCTCGGCCCGTCGCGGAGTGAAGGAGGGGCGCGGCGAGGCGCTGGCCGCGCTGCGCGACATGCGGCAGCGCGCGGAGGTGCTCCTCACCGATCAGGAGAAGGAGCACGCCGAGCGCTGGGAGGAGGCCGAGCGTGCGGCCGCCGAGCGGGCGGCGGCGCTCGACGCGGACCACGAGGAGCGGGAGGCGCGCGCCGAGGCCGCGCTGGCCGAGGCCGAACGCGCTCTGGCCGAGGCCGAGGAGTCGACCGGGCAGTCCCGGCAGGACGCCGAGGCGCGCGCCGCCGAACTGCTCGCCGAGGCCCGGGTCCGCGAGGATCGCATCGCCCGCGACACCGAGCGGGTGCTGCTGCAGCACGGCGAGGAGTGGGACGACGTACGCGCCCAGATGGACCACGTACGCGAGAGCCTCATGACCCTGACGGGCCGGGCGCCGGCTGAGTGACGCCCGGGGCCAGCGCCCACCGGCGGGTGACGGCTTGGGCCGGCCGGGCGCCCGCCGAACGAGTCCTCGACGGGGACCAGGGCGACGGCTACGGGGTACGCCCTGCGCTCACCCCTTCAGTGAGCCCGGTCTCGCCCCGGCCTCTCAGTGAACCCGGTCTCGGCTCACCCCTTCAGTGAGCCCGGTCTCGCCCCGGCCTCTCAGCGAACCCGGTCCCGCCCCACCCCCTCAGCGAGGCCCCGTCTCGGCCCGGCGTACGGCGCCCGCCAGGATCCACCCCTCCACTGCCTCGTACTGGCGTCGCTGTTCCTCGGACCTGCGGCGGCCGGAGGCCACGGTGCCGAGCCAGCCGTAGGCGAAGCCCAGGGGGATGGAGACGATGCCGGTGGTGGTGAAGGGGAACCAGTTGAAGTCGGCCTCGGGGAAGGCGGATATGGGGGAGCCGGAGACCAGGTTGGTGCCGGTCATCAGGACCAGGACCGTGAGCGTGCCGCCGATGAGGGTGCACAGCAGGCCCGCCCGGGTGTAGCGGCGCCAGAAGAGGCTGTAGACCAGCGCGGGCGCTATCGCGGACGCGCCCAGGCAGAACGACAGGGTGACCAGCGGCTGCAGGCTGTGGTGCTGGACGAGGGTGGCGAGCAGGATCGCCGGTACGCCGACCGCGAGTGCCGAGACCCGGGCCAGGGTCATCTCGCGGCGCGGTGACATCTCCTGGACGCGTGCGGCGAACACGTCGTGCGCGAGGGAGTTGGCGCAGGCCAGGATCATCCCGGCGACCGAGGCGAGCACGGTCAGGAAGATGGCCGTGGTGACCGTCGTGAACAGCAGGGTCTCGGCGGTGGAGACGTCGGGCCCGAACGCCGCCCGGGAGCCGAGCAGATAGGCCGTGTTGCCCTGCGGGTCGGCGGCGGCGATCGTCTCGCGGCCGATCAGCGCCGTCGCGCCGAAACCGACGACCGACATGACCAGGACGAACAGGGCGACGGCGGGCACCGCCCAGGACATCGAACGGCGCACCTGCCGGGCACTGTTCGCGGTGTACATGCGCATGGTGATGTGCGGCAGACACGCGCCGCCGAGTACCACGGTCAGCTCCGAACTGATCATGTCCAGGCGGGGGTTGGGGCCGCCCGAGAACTGCAGTCCCGAGTGCAGGAAGGCCGGTCCGACACCGCTGCCCTTCGCGGCGGCGTCGAGCAGGGCGCCCGGGTTCCAGTCGAAGCGGCTCATGATGAGGACGGCGACCACCGCGCCCGAGCCGAGCAGCATCACGATCTTCATGATCTGGATGAGAGCGGTGCCCTTCATCCCGCCGATCGCCGCGTAGCTGATCATCAGGACGCCGAGCCCGATGATGCAGCCGGTCTTCAGGGAGTCACTGGAGAAGCCGAGGATGAACGCCAGGAGATCGCCCGTGCCGGCGAGCTGGACGAGCATCAGCGGCAGCAGCGCGGCGATGGTCGCGCCGCACGCGGTCATCCGGACCGCGCGCCCCGGCATCCGTCGCGCCAGGGCGTCGCCCATGGTGAACCGGCCCGCGTTGCGCAGGGGTTCGGCCAGCAGGAACATCAGCAGCATCAGGGACAGCGCGGTGCTCAGGGCGAGGACGACACCGTCGTACCCGGCGAGCGCGATGATGCCGCTGGCGCCGAGCACGGTGGCGGCTGAGATGTAGTCCCCGGCGATGGCGAGGCCGTTGCGCATGGGGGAGAGGGAGCCGTACCCCGTGTAGAACTCGTCGAGGTCGTCGCGGTCGGGGCCGGTCATCACGCACAGCAGCAGCGTGATGGTGGCTACGGCGGTGAAGGCCACCAGGGACATGGCCTGCGCGGAACTGCTGAACCCGGTCATCGCGCCGCCTCCCGCTTCGCGTCCAACTCGGACTGTTTGCGGATCCGGTCGGCGATCGGGTCGACGCGCCGGCGCGCCGTGTGCTCGTACAGCCAGATCGCCAGGCAGGTGACGGGCACTTGGAGCACGCCGAGCAGCAGCCCGGTGGACAGTCCGCCGGAGACGGTGCTGGTCATCAGGGACGGTGCGAACGCGGAGAGGAGGAGAAAGAGGGTGAAGTAGCCGAGCGCCGTGAGGGTGGCCACGCGCCGCTGCCAGCGGTACGCGCTGCGCAGCACACGGATGTCGCTGTGCTGCCCGAGGGCCTGGTGGCGCGGCCTGCGCCGGTGATCGGGTTCGGGGGCCGGCTGCTGCCAGGGGTAAGTGGCGTAGGGCGGCGACGAGTTGTGCGGGGACTGCTGGTGGCGCGGTTGGTAGTGGGGCGGTTGGTACTCGGGGGACGAGAACGCGTCTGGCATCCCGTATCTCCTTGCGCGGCTCGGGTCCGGGGCGGACCGCAGGGAGCTGGGCGGTGAGCGAGGCACGCTACGCGTAGCCGCCGGGAGCGCGAAGCACTTTCACCAAACTGATCGGTCGGTACGCGCTTGCTTCGGTGACCTGCGGTGTTACCCGCGTTTACCCTCCTGTGGCTGTGTATCTGCTGTGTTCCGGTTGTGGCCGGAGTGTGAGGATGGCCTCACCGAACTTCCTTGGTGAACGAGGAGCCAATGGTTGATCTCCCCGGTGGCGGCACCCGTTGCGTCCATACAAGGAGAGAACGATGACTGACGTACGCGCATCCGTGATGCCCGGAGTCGTACGCGGTGCCCAACTGCTTTTGTTCGCACTGGGTTTCGCCGGACTTCTCGTCATGCTCGCCGGGTCGGACTGCTCGACCTCGTACGGGCTGGGCGTGCTCCTGGCCCCGTGGATCCTCGTATGGGTGTGCGCGCTGCTTGCCCTGACGTACGACGGCAGTTGCCCGGCACGGTGTCCGGCTGGCGACCTGTCTGGTCCTGGGGTTCGTGATGCTGGGGTCGTGCTCGCAGGCAGGCAGGGCCGAGGCGCCCGGTGACTTCCTGGACGCCGCGTTGCGCGTCCTGCTGGGGCTGCCGGCGATCGTGCTGCTCTCCCTGCCGGAGGCCACGGCGTGGTTCCGGCGGCCAGGCCCTGGTGGGGGAGTGCGGTGAACCCCCGGGAGCCGTCAGGCGGACGTGCCGTTCACTCTTCGGAGCTGTCGAGCACCGGGAAGCGGCGTGGGGCCATGAACAGCAGGACCAGGAAGGCGAGTCCGGCCGCGCAGGCCGCGCCGAAGTAGACCCAGTGGACGGCCGCCGCGACCGCGCGGCGCAGCTCCTCGCCCGGGGTGCCCGAGTCCAGGGCTTTCGTGACCGAGTCCAGGTCGCCCGCGCCGCCGAGCCGGGAGGCCAGCACGCCGTTGGCGACCGCGCCGAAGAGCGCGGCGCCGATCGTCTGGCCGCTCTGCCGGCAGAAGAGGACGGAGGCGGTGGTGGTGCCGCGCTCGGCCCAGCCGACGGTGGACTGGACGCCGATGAGCAGCGGGAGTTGGAAGAGCCCGAGCGCGCCGCCGAGCAGCAGCATCAGGAGAGTGGGCTGCCAGGCCTCGCCGGGGTACGGCAGGAAAGGGAAGGCGAACAGGATCAGGGTGGCCGCGCCGATGCCGAGCATCGCGGTATTGCGGAAGCCGATCCGCCGGTAGACGTGCTGGCTGAGGGCCGCCGACACCGGCCAGCTCAACGTCCATACGGAGAGCACGAATCCGGCGGTGATCGGCGCCAGCCCGAGCACCGACTGCGCGTACGTGGGCAGGAAGACCGTCGGGGCGACCATCAGCAGGCCCAGCGCGCCCAGCGCCAGGTTCACGGCGGCGATGGTGCGCCGGCGCCAGACCCAGCCGGGGATGATGGGCTCGGCCGCCCGGCGTTCGACGAGGACGAGGGTGGCGATCAGCGCGAGTCCCGTACCGAACAGGGCCGTTGAGGGTGCCGAGAGCCAGGGCCAGGCCACTCCGCCCTGCACCAGCGCGGTCAGCAGTACGCCGCCGCAGGCGAAGACGGTGAGCGCGCCCGCCCAGTCGATGCGCGGGCGCTTGACGCTCGCGCGCCGGGGCTCGTGGAGGTGGCGGACCAGCAGCCAGAGCGCGACCGCGCCGAGCGGCAGGTTGATGAGGAAGATCCAGCGCCAGTCGGCGTACGCGGCGAGCACCCCGCCGAGCGCCGGTCCCGCGACCGCCGAGGTGGCCCAGACCGTGGACAACCTGGCCTGGATCCTGGGCCGTTGGTCGAGCGGGTAGAGGTCGGCGGCGAGCGTTTGGACCGTGCCCTGCAGGGCGCCGCCGCCGAGGCCCTGGACGACCCGGAACGCGATCAGCGCGGCCATGTTCCAGGCGGCCGCGCAGAGCAGGGAGCCGAGCAGGAACAGGATCGAGCCGGCTATCAGCACCGGCTTGCGGCCGAAGGTGTCGGAGAGCTTGCCGTAGACGGGCAGGGTGACCGTCACGGCGAGCAGATAGCCGGAGAACAGCCACGAGAAGACGGAGAAACCGCCGAGGTCGCCGACGATCTGCGGGACGGCCGTCGACACGATCGTGGAGTCGAGCGCGGCCAGGCCCATGCAGAGCATGAGGGCGGCGACGACGGCACGGCGTGAGCGGGGGCCGGGAGAGCGGTCCGTCGCCGCCGCTCGCAGGCCGGGTGTCGCGCTGTCCACCGGTTGCCTCCCCCTCAGCCCTGGGGGCGTGATTCTTTCCCCCTGCATCTATCTGCCGCACCACAGCTTCCCACTTGACCCTCACGTCGCGGGAGGGTGGACGCTGAATGGGCTCGAGGGTGGAGGCGACCCCGAGAAGGGCTCCACCGATGGGTGGACTGCCCCTAGGGGTCCCTCCTTACTACGGCCCGGGGAGGGCTCGTACCGACGGAGGACGAGAAGGGCCGGGCCCCGTCCTTAACCTGGCTTTACGCCGCTGGGGAGCGGGCCGCGACCGGGCCGGGTCGTACGGACCGCACCCTCGGGGGTGGGGTTTTCCCCAGCAGAAGACTGCGCTGAGCACCAGCGCGCCGGACCCCCTTCCGCGACCAGACTGATCCGCGTACGGCACGTGGCTCAGTCGCTGACCGATCCACGTACTGCATCGCCGCGAACCATCCGCCGACCGTTCCGCGTACGGCACCGCTGTGAATCAACTGTTGACCGACATAGGAGACTTACCGTGACATCGGCTGTGACCATTCCCAGGCACGGGGGCACTGGAGGGCGTACGGCCGTTGCCGCGCGAGCGCGACAGGTCGTGAAGGCGTACGGGTCCGGGGAGACCCGGGTCGTCGCGCTCGACCACATCGACGTGGACATCGCGCGGGGCCAGTTCACCGCGATCATGGGCCCCTCGGGGTCCGGCAAGTCCACGCTGATGCACTGCCTCGCCGGACTCGACACCGTCACCTCCGGGCAGATCCACCTGGACGAGACGGAGATCACCGGACTCAAGGACAAGAAGCTCACGCGGCTGCGCCGGGACCGGATCGGCTTCATCTTCCAGGCGTTCAACCTGCTGCCGACGCTGAACGCGATAGAGAACATCACGCTGCCGATGGACATCGCCGGCCGCAAGCCGGACAAGGGCTGGCTGAACCAGGTCGTGGAGACGGTCGGGCTCGCCGACCGGCTCAAGCACCGGCCGACCGAGCTCTCCGGCGGCCAGCAGCAACGCGTCGCCGTCGCCCGCGCCCTGGCCGCCCGCCCTGAGATCATCTTCGGTGACGAGCCGACCGGGAACCTCGACTCCCGGGCCGGCGCCGAGGTGCTGGGCTTCCTGCGCCGCTCCGTCGACGACCTCGGCCAGACCATCGTGATCGTCACGCACGACCCGGTGGCCGCCTCGTACTCGGACCGGGTGCTGTATCTCGCGGACGGCAGGATCGTCGACGAGATGTACCAGCCGACCGCCGATCAGGTCCTCGACCGCATGAAGGACTTCGACGCCCGGGGGCGTACGTCATGACTGTCCTGAAGACCTCGATGCGCAACTTCTTCGCGCACAAGGGGCGGATGGCCCTGTCGGCCGTCGCGGTGCTGCTGTCGGTGGCGTTCGTCTGCGGCACGCTGGTGTTCACCGACACGATGAACACGACGTTCGACAAGCTCTTCGCGGCCACCGCTTCCGACGTCACCGTCTCCCCGAAGGCGGCCAAGGCCGACGACACCCCGCAGAACGGCAAGCCCGAGTCGATGCCCGCCTCCGTGCTGGCCCAGGCGAAGAAGGCCCAGGGCGTCAAGTCGGCCGAGGGCGCGGTCAGTTCGATGAACGTGACCGTCGTCAACAGCGACAACAAGAACATGGGCTCCACCACCGGCGCCCCGACGATCGCCGGCAACTGGACGAAGAACGACCTGCGGTCCATGGAGATCACCAAGGGACACGCCCCGCGCGGGCCCACCGAGGTGATGGTCGACTCCGACACCGCCGACAAGCACCACCTGAAGATCGGCGACGAGCTGCGCACCATCGCGGTCACCGGTGACTTCAAGGCGAAGATCGTCGGTGTCGCCTCCTTCAAGGTGACCAACCCCGGTGCCGCCGTCGTCTACTTCGACACCGCCACCGCGCAGCGCGAACTGATCGGCGAGACCGGCCGGTTCACGCACATCAACCTCGCGGCCGCCACCGGTGTCACCGACACCCGCCTCAAGCAGAACGTCATCGCCTCCCTCGACGGCACCTACAAGGTGCAGACGCAGCAGGAGACCGCGGACGAGAACCGCTCGGGCGTCGGCTCGTTCATGAAGGTCATCAAGTACGCCATGCTCGGCTTCGCCGGGATCGCGTTCCTGGTCGGCATCTTCCTGATCATCAACACCTTCTCCATGCTGGTCGCCCAGCGCACCCGGGAGATCGGCCTGATGCGGGCCATCGGCTCCTCCCGCGGACAGGTCAACCGCTCGGTGCTGGTCGAGGCGCTGCTGCTCGGCGTGTTCGGCTCCGTCCTCGGTGTCGGCGCGGGCGTCGGTCTCGCGGTCGGCCTGATGAAGCTCATGTCGTCGATGGGCATGGAACTGTCGACGGCCGACCTGACCGTGAAGTGGACGACCGCCGTCGCCGGCCTGGCGCTCGGCATCATCGTCACCGTCCTCGCCGCCTACCTCCCCGCCCGCCGCGCGGGCAAGGTCTCCCCGATGGCCGCGCTGCGCGACGCCGGCACCCCGGCGGACGGCAGGGCCGGTCGCGTACGGGGCCTGATCGGGCTGGTCCTGACCGGCGTCGGCGGCGGCGCCCTCTACTGGGCGGGCACCGCGGACAAGGCGGCCGACGGCTCCCGGGTCCTGGGCGCGGGTGTGGTGCTGACCCTCATCGGGTTCGTGATCATCGGCCCGCTGCTCGCGGGCGGTGTGGTCCGGGCGTTCAGCGCCGTACTGCTGCGGGCCTTCGGTCCGATCGGCCGGCTGGCCGAGCGCAACGCGCTGCGCAACCCGCGGCGTACGGGCGCCACCGGTGCGGCCCTGATGATCGGCCTCGCACTGGTCGCCTGCCTCTCCGTCGTCGGCTCCTCCATGGTGGCCTCGGCGACCGAGGAGCTCGACAAGACGGTCGGCGCGGACTTCATCGTCCAGGGCAACCAGCGGATCGTGCCGCAGGCCGAGAAGGCCATGCAGTCGACGGCCGGCCTGGCCCACGTCACGCGCTACAAGGAGGTGGACGCCAAGCTGACCGCCCCCGACGGGGTCACCGAGGACACCTCGGTGACCGCCGCGGACCCCTCGTACGCCGAGGACCTCCGTCGTGAGACGACGGCCGGCGACCTCGCCGCCGCTTACGGCACGAACGCCATGTCAGTCGGTTCCGACTACGCGACGAAGCACCACGTCAAGGTCGGCGACACGATGACCGTCGCCTTCAAGTACGGGAAGACGGCGGGGCTCAAGGTCGCGGCCATCACGGACGACGACACCTCCATCGACCAGGGCGCGCGCTATCTGAGCCTGAAGACGATGGAGAAGTACGTCCCCGCGGACAAGATCCCGTCCAACGTGATCATGTTCGCCAAGGCCAAGGACGGCCAGGAGAAGCAGGCCTACGCGGCACTCAAGAAGTCCATGGAGCCGTACCCGCAGTACCAGGTCCGCGACCAGACGGACTTCAAGCAGGAGCTCAAGGACCAGATCGGCCAGCTCCTGAACATGGTCTACGGCCTGCTCGCCCTGGCGATCATCGTGGCCGTCCTCGGTGTGGTGAACACCCTGGCCCTCTCGGTGGTCGAGCGCACCCGCGAGATCGGCCTCATGCGCGCCATCGGCCTCTCCCGCCGCCAGCTCCGCCGCATGATCCGCATGGAGTCCGTCGTCATCGCCCTCTTCGGCGCCCTCCTCGGCATCGGCCTGGGCATGGGCTGGGGCGCCACAGCCCAGAAGCTCCTCGCCCTGGAGGGCCTCAACGTCCTCGACATCCCCTGGCCGACGATCATCGGCGTGTTCCTCGGCTCGGCCTTCGTAGGCCTCTTCGCCGCCCTCGTCCCCGCCTTCCGCGCCGGCCGCATGAACATCCTGAACGCCATCGCCACCGATTAGCCACCGCGCACGGGGGTCGCGGAGGAGGAAGCCCGGTCCCGAAGAGCCACGGCTCTTCGGGACCGGGCTGATTTCATCCGGCCGAGGCCGAGGCGGGGCGCTTCAGCCGGGCCGGGGAGATTTTCAGCCCGTTCGGGGTCTGCCTGCGCGGGGGACCGTCTTCGGCCTGTCCGGGGCCTGTCTGTGCCGGCGCGAGGCCAGTTTTCAGCCCGTCCGGCGTTTGAGGACGAGGCCGCCAGGCCGACCGGGGGTCCGGGGGCGGAGCCCCCGGGGACACCAGCCCCGGACGAGGAAGCCCCGGAAGACCGAGCCGGAACCGTGCAGGCCCGCGGCAGGAGGGCCAGACCCCCGGCCAGGAGGCCGTTGTCCACAGGTCGAGGCACCGTCGAGCCCACCGACGTACGCTGGAGACCCCCGGCCAGAAACTCGCGCCGGGCACTTTGCGATGCCCACCCCCGGACGGGAAAGCCCTTCATGAGCCTGCACGGTCTGCTCGACGCCGTCGTCAAGGACGCCGCACTCGCACAAGCGGTGAAGGCGGCAGCCGACGGTCACCGGATGCACGTCGACCTGGTCGGCCCGCCCGCGGCCCGCCCCTTCGCCGTGGCGGCCCTCGCACGCGAGTCCGGCCGCCCGGTGCTGGCGGTGACGGCGACGGGCCGTGAGGCGGAGGACCTGGCCGCCGCGCTGCGCACCCTCCTGCCGGCCGACGGCGTCGTGGAGTACCCCTCCTGGGAGACGCTTCCCCACGAGCGGCTCTCGCCGCGCAGCGACACCGTGGGCCGTCGCCTCGCCGTGCTGCGCCGCCTGGCGCACCCGCGCCCGGACGACCCGGAGACCGGCCCGGTCTCGGTCGTCGTCGCCCCCGTCCGCTCCGTGCTCCAGCCGCAGGTCAAGGGCCTCGGCGACCTGGAGCCGGTCGCGCTGCGCACGGGCCAGAGCGCCGACCTGGGCGAGATCGTCGCAGCGCTCGCCGCAGCCGCGTACTCCCGGGTCGAGCTCGTCGAGAAGCGCGGCGACTTCGCGGTCCGCGGCGGCATCCTGGACGTCTTCCCGCCGACCGAGGAGCACCCGCTCCGCGTGGAGTTCTGGGGCGACGACGTCGAGGAGATCCGCTACTTCAAGGTCGCCGACCAACGCTCCCTGGAGGTCGCCGAGCACGGCCTGTGGGCACCGCCCTGCCGCGAGCTGCTGCTCACGGACGACGTACGGGAGCGCGCCGCCGCCCTGGCCGAGGCGCACCCGGAGCTGGGTGAACTGCTCGGCAAGATCGCCGAGGGCATCGCCGTGGAGGGCATGGAGTCCCTCGCGCCGGTCCTCGTCGACGACATGGAGCTGCTGATCGACGTACTGCCGAAGGGCTCGATGGCCGTCGTATGCGACCCGGAGCGGGTGCGGACGCGGGCCGCGGACCTGGTGGCGACGTCACAGGAGTTCCTCCACGCGTCCTGGGCGGCGACCGCCGGCGGCGGTGAGGCCCCCATCGACGTCGACGCGGCCTCCCTCTGGTCCATCGCGGACGTCCGCGAGCGGGCCCGGGAGCTGGACATGATGTGGTGGTCGGTGTCGCCGTTCGCGGCCGACGAGACCGACGAGACCATCGAAGAGGCCGACACCCTCAAGCTCGGCATGCACGCGCCCGAGACCTACCGCGGTGACACCGCCCGCGCCCTCGCCGACACCAAGGGCTGGATCGCGGACGGCTGGCGCACGGTGTTCGTCACCGAGGGCCACGGCCCGGCGGCCCGCACCGTCGAGGTCCTCGGCGGCGAGGGCATCGCGGCCCGGCTCGACTCGGACCTGGCCGACATCACCCCCTCGGTCGTCCACGTCGCCTGCGGCTCGATCGACTACGGCTTCGTGGACCCGCGGCTCAAGATCGCCGTCCTCACCGAGACCGACCTGTCCGGACAGCGCTCGGCGGTCAAGGACGGCGTGCGGATGCCGGCCCGCCGCCGCAAGACCATCGACCCGCTCACCCTGGAAGCGGGCGACTACATCGTCCACGAGCAGCACGGCGTGGGCCGCTACATCGAAATGGTGCAGCGCACGGTCCAGGGCGCGACCCGCGAGTACCTGGTGGTGGAGTACGCGCCCGCCAAGCGCGGCCAGCCCGGCGACCGCCTCTACATCCCCACCGACCAGCTGGAGCAGATCACCAAGTACGTCGGCGGGGAGGCGCCCACCCTGCACCGGCTGGGCGGCGCGGACTGGACGAAGACGAAGGCGCGCGCCAAGAAGGCGGTCAAGGAGATCGCGGCCGACCTCATCAAGCTGTACTCGGCCCGGATGGCGGCCCCCGGACACGCCTTCGGGGCGGACACCCCGTGGCAGCGCGAGCTGGAGGACGCGTTCCCGTACGTGGAGACGCCCGACCAGCTCACCACCATCGCCGAAGTCAAGGAGGACATGGAGAAGACGGTCCCGATGGACCGCCTGGTCTGCGGCGATGTGGGGTACGGCAAGACGGAGATCGCGGTCCGCGCGGCCTTCAAGGCGGTGCAGGACGGCAAGCAGGTGGCCGTACTCGTCCCGACGACGCTGCTCGTCCAGCAGCACTTCGGCACGTTCTCCGAGCGCTACGCCCAATTCCCGGTGAACGTGCGGGCGTTGTCGCGCTTCCAGTCCGACACCGAGGCGAAAGCGGTCCTGGAGGGGCTGCGCGAGGGCTCGGTGGACCTCGTCATCGGCACCCACCGGCTCTTCTCGTCCGAGACCAAGTTCAAGGACCTGGGCCTGGTCATCGTCGACGAGGAACAGCGCTTCGGCGTCGAGCACAAGGAGCAGCTGAAGAAGCTCCGCGCGAACGTCGACGTCCTCACGATGTCCGCGACCCCCATCCCCAGGACCCTGGAAATGGCGGTCACGGGCATCCGCGAGATGTCGACCATCACCACCCCGCCCGAGGAGCGGCACCCCGTACTGACCTTCGTCGGCCCGTACGAGGAGAGGCAGATCGGCGCGGCAGTCCGCCGCGAACTGCTCCGCGAGGGACAGGTCTTCTACATCCACAACCGGGTCGAGTCCATCGACCGGGCCGCCGCGCGGCTGCGCGAGATCGTCCCCGAGGCGCGCATCGCGACGGCGCACGGCCAGATGGGCGAGCAGGCCCTGGAGCAGGTCGTCGTCGACTTCTGGGAGAAGCGGTTCGACGTGCTCGTGTCGACGACGATCGTCGAGTCCGGCATCGACATCTCGAACGCGAACACGCTGATCGTGGAGCGCGGCGACAACTTCGGTCTCTCCCAGCTGCATCAGCTGCGCGGCCGGGTGGGCCGAGGCCGCGAGCGCGGCTACGCGTACTTCCTCTACCCGCCGGAGAAGCCCCTCACGGAGACGGCGCACGAGCGGCTCGCCACCATCGCCCAGCACACGGAGATGGGCGCGGGCATGTACGTGGCCATGAAGGACCTGGAGATCCGCGGCGCGGGAAACCTGCTGGGCGGCGAGCAGTCGGGCCACATCGCGGGCGTCGGCTTCGATCTGTACGTCCGCATGGTGGGCGAGGCGGTCGCGGACTACCGCGCCTCCCTCGAAGGCGGCGTCGAGGAAGAGCCGCCGCTGGAGGTCAGGATCGAGCTCCCGGTCGACGCGCACGTCCCGCACGACTACGCGCCGGGCGAGCGGCTGCGCCTGCAGGCCTACCGGTCCATCGCCTCCGCCAACACGGAGGAGGACATCAAGGCCGTACGCGAGGAACTGGTCGACCGCTACGGCAAGTTGCCCGAGCCGGTCGAGAACCTGCTGCTGGTCGCGGCTCTGCGCATGCTCGCCCGCGCGTGCGGTGTCGGCGAGATCGTCCTGCAGGGCACCAACATCCGCTTCGCGCCGGTGGAGTTGCGCGAGTCGCAGGAGCTGCGCCTGAAGCGGCTCCACCCGGGCACGGTCATCAAGCCGACCGCTCACCAGCTCCTCGTCCCCCGCCCGAAGACGGCGAAGGTGGGCGGGAAGCCGCTGGTCGGACGGGAGTTGCTGGGCTGGACCGGCGAGTTCCTGGCGACGATTCTGGGGTCGTAGCGGGCCGTAGCGGGTCGTAGCGGGTCGTAGCGGGTCGTAGTGGGGTGTTGTGGGACTGTTCGTAGCGACGGTTGACGGTGGCGGGGCGGTGGGTTGCGGCGGCGCGGTGTGAGGCCGAGCCCGGGGTGAGTCCGGCGTCGGGGGCGGGTGGTGAGCCTGGCGCCCGCGGGCCCGGGCTCGGCGTCGGGGGACGGGTGTTGGCCCGGCGCCCGACCTGGGCGCCGAGTCGGTCAGCCCGGCCGGAAGAGCAGTCCCGTCAGGGCGTGGAAGACCTCCTCGGGGTCCTGGTCGCCGACCGGGCCGTCCAGGTTGTGACTGAGGAGAAGCGTGGCGAAGCCGTGCGCCAGGGACCACGCGGCGACACCGGCGAGCCGGCTGTCGGAACCGCGTCCCCCGGCCGGTACGGCGGCGACCGCGGCGCGCAGTCGCTCCGCCGCGAGCGCTTTGGCCGTCGTCAGTTCGACGTCGTTCTCCCGCAGCAGGCCCGGCGTGAACATCACCTGGAAGTGCGCGGGATGTTCACGCGCGAAGCGTACGTAGCGGATGCCGGCGTCCCGCAGGTCCGCCGCCTCGGTGAGGCCTGACGACAGCAGAGCGAAGCCCTCCGCCGCGATGGCCGTGAGCAGGCCGGTGCGGTCCTTGAAGTGGTGGGCCGGCGCCGCGTGCGAGACGCCCGCCCGGCGGGCCAGGTCACGCAGGCTCAGCGCGGAAGGACCGTCGGAGGCGATGACGTCCAGGGCCGCGCCGAGGATCGCGCGCCGCAGATCGCCGTGGTGGTAGGGGCGGCGGTCGCCGTCCTCGGAACTCGTCATGCACAGCAGCGTACGCGGGATCTAGGCATTGACAAGTTGCAGGAGGGTCGGGCAATCTTGTCAGTGTCAAGTTGTGGAGCTGGTGGGAGCGCGACGAAGGGGGACGGTCATGTCGGAGAGCGTCAGCGGGACACGTACGGCCGACGGGGCGGGGACGGAGGACGCGGCCGGCGTGGGCGGGCCGGGGCGGACCGGCGGTGTGGAGCTCGGCCGGGTGCGGCAGATGTGGCACCTGCTGGAGCCCCTGCACGCCGTGGTCTATTACGCGCCGGAGGTCTTCGAGGAGTCGGCCGCGCTCGGTTACGCGACCCAGGAGCGCTGGCCGAGCTACTTCCCGTTGCGTGCGGCGCCGTTGGGGCCGGTCGGGGGCGCGCGCGTGGCCTCCGCCTTCTACAGCTTCAGCCCGCGCATGGTCGCCGACCACATGGACTCGGCCTGGGACACGGCGAGCCCGGGCGACCTGCTGAAGGCGCGTGAGCGGGGGATCGACCGGGCGTACGCCGCGATATTCGGCGACCGCACGGCATCTCCCGAACTCGCCGAGGCCGCCGCCCTCGCCCGCCGCGCCGCCGAGGCGGTGAACAGCGCGGGCCGTCCCCTGGCCGCGGCCAACGCGGAGTTGGCGTGGCCCGAGGCCCCGCACCTTCAGCTCTGGCACGCGGCGACGATCCTGCGGGAGCACCGCGGCGACGGGCATCTCGCGGCGCTCCTCGTCGCCGGTCTCGACCCGGTCGAGTCGCTGGTGTCGTTCGCGGGGATAGGTGCGGCCACCGTGGAGCGCTTCGAGAGCCGCGGCTGGAGCGCCGCGGAATGGGCCGCCGGGCGTCAACGGCTCGTCGGGCGCGGCCTCGTGACCGAGGAGGGCATTGCCACGGAGGAAGGCCGTGAGCTGCGCCGCCGCATCGAGCAGCACACGGACGAGCTCGCCGCCGCACCCTGGCAGGCACTGGGCCCGGACGGCACCGCCCGCCTCGCCGAACTCCTCGGCGAGTTCTGGGTCGCGGTCCTTGGCTCCGGTCTCCTGCCGTCGGAGACGACGCTGGGGATCGGGAAGGTGTGAGGTGTGGCGGGGGAAGGCGTGAGACGTCCGGCTGGCGGTGTGACGTCCAGCTGAGGGCGTGACGCCGGGCGACCGGCGGCAAGGCGGGCGGTCTGAGAGGGCCGGGCGCCGCTCCTGAGTTCCCCAGAAGCCCTTGGTTCCCCAGAAGTCCTTCCTGACGTGACGCTCGACCGACAGCGCGCCCCGCGTGCTCCGATTGCTCGTTGAGGCCCGGTATGGCCAAGACCCCCTGGCCGCTACGGTGGGGCCCGGGGAACCGCCTGTACGGAGGCGGACCGGAAGCCGGTCGAAAGCCAAGGGGAGAGCCGTCGTGGTGCGTCTGAGGGGTGGGGTGGCCGCTGCCGCTGTGCTGTTCGCCGTCAGTGGGTGCGTGGAGCAGACGCCGGGTTCCGTGGGGCAGGAGGGGCCGCAGCAGACGGCGGCCGGTGGTGCCGCCCTCGCCGCGGTGGACTCGCTGACCGTCAAGGGGCGTGCGCCGAAAACGGGGTTCGAGCGGGACCGCTTCGGCACCGCCTGGGCGGACACCGACTCGAACCGGTGCGACACCCGCGACGACATCCTCAAACGGGACCTGGAAAGCGTGAAGTTCAGCGACGGGAAGTGCAAGGTCTCCTCCGGGACGCTCGACCCGGATCCGTACACCGGCAAGGAGGTGACCTTCGCGCGCGGCCGCAGCCAGGTGGACATAGATCACCTCGTCGCCCTCTCGGACGCCTGGCAGAAGGGCGCCCAGAAGTGGGACGCGAGCAAGCGCATCGCGCTCGCCAACGACCCGCTCAACCTCCTCGCCGTCGACGCCGGCCGCAACCGCAGCAAGGGCGACGGGGACACGGCGACCTGGCTCCCGCCCAACAAGGGCTACCGCTGCACGTATGTCGCCGCCCAGGTGGCCGTGAAGAAGAAGTACGGGCTCTGGGTCACCGGCGCCGAGAAGGACGCCATGAAGCGGGTGCTGACCGGGTGCCCGGGCCAGAAGCTCCCGTCGGGCGGCAACCCCACGCGGGCGCCGGAGCGGTTCCACGCGGGCTGACCCGGCACTCCGGGCGGCGCCGCGGGCCGGGCGTCAGCCGCCCAGCTTGTCGAGGTCCATGACCTTGCCCCTGGGGGCCTTGGCGGGCACCGGCTTGTTGTAGTCGGTGAAGGTGAGAGTGCCCGGGTCCTTGGCGGACTTGCTGATGACCTTCACGAGGTAGGGCTTGCCCTCGGTGGCCACATAGAGGGTGTAACGGTCCTTGCCGTCCTTCTCGTTGAGGACGATCGCCGGGGTGCCCTCGACCGTGGTGGTCTTGCCCCGGGTGGCGTCGGAGTTCACGTCCTCGGCGCCGGACAGCACCGTGTCCAGGTCGCAGAAGCTCGCGAGATCCTTGGCGTCCGAGCCGGTCGCGGACATCTTGGTCCACTTGTCGGCGAGCAGTTCCACGACACCGTCGGTCTCCTCCTTGGACGAGCCCTCGTCCTGTGCGCGCAGGAAGGCCTCGTCGTACTTCATGTAGAGGGTGTCGCCGGTCTTGATGAGGTCTGCCTTGCCCTGGCCGCCGAGACTCATCGTGCCGGCGCACTCGCCCTTCTTGTTCAGGGCCATGTCGATCTGAATCGTGCCGCCGTCCTCCTCGTCGGGGACATCGCCCTTTATGCGAAGCGACTTGGCGCCCGTGGTGGCTTTCACGGCCCGGTTGGCGATCTCGCCCCCGGTCAGCCCGGCGAACGGGCCCTTCGGCTTGCTGTCCGCCTTGCCCTCGCCCGGCAGGCAGCCGGTGAGACCGACGGTGGCAGCGGCGGCGAGGCAGAGAGCGGCAAATGCGGTACGGCGCATGGGAATTCCTTCAGGTGAGGTGAGGTGAAGAGGTGCGATGAGATGAGGTGTGGTGGCGCAGGCGCAGGCGCAGGCGCAGGCAGGGCAGTTCAGGTGACGTGGGGTGGTCCGAGGCGGCGGGCGGCAGGCGCCGGGTGAACGGGCGATGGGGCAAGTGGGCCGGGTTCGCGTGCCGGCGGCCGGGGTTCGCGTGTCGGCGGACGGGCCGCGTGTCGTGTGACTGAGGTCCGCGCGTGTCGGACCGTTCGGGCCCCGCCCCGTCTCAGGCGCCTGAGGCCTTGGGCCCCGCGTGCGTAAGCCCCGTCCCGCCTCAGTCCCTGGGCGTGCCGCGGGCCCGGCTTGCGTAAGACCCCGTTCCGCCACAGTCCCCGGACACCTCGGGCCCGGCCTCCGTCAGGTCCTGTCCTGCCTCAGTCCTCGGACGCACGCCTCGGGCCCCGCCTGCGTCAGGTCCCGCCCCGCGTAAGGCCCCTGTGCCTCAGGCCGTCTTCTTCCAGTTCCGGCAGCCCGTGGTCTTGAAGTAGGCGTCGCCGGCGCTGATGGTTACGACGGCGGTGCCGGTCACGTTGTCGTTCGCACGGATCGACCGGATCGAGTGCAGGGCGTCCTTGGCGCGCTCCCAGTAGCAGAGATCGTCCGCGTTGCCCGTGGACCTGTAGGTGCCGGGAGCGATGTCGACGCCCACTCGGTACATACCGCCGTCGCCCTCGAACCGCGTGGCTGCCGGGCTCTTCGTCCTCCCGGCCTGCCCGTCCACGGCCTCCCAGTCCTTGCAGCCGCTGGACTTGAAGAGCTTGTCGCCGACCTTGACGGTGACGTAACTCGTGCCGCTGACATTGTCGTTGGCGATGAGTGAGGCGACTTCGCCGGAAGCGTTCTTCGCGCGTTCCCAGTAACACATGCCGTCCGTGTTGCCGGTGGTCCGGTAGGTGCCGGGCTTGATGTCAGCGCCGACCTCGAAGGAGCCGTCGCCCCGGACCGCGACCTTCTTCTCCGCCTGCGGCGCCTTGGCCGACCGCCCCTTCGCGGACCGCCCCTCGGCGGGCCGGCCGTCGGCATCCGTCTTCTTGTCCGGCTTTCGGGCGGCGGAGGCGGACGAACCGGTTCCCCCATCGCTCTTGTGGCCGCCGCTGCCGTCCCCCGAGTTCGCCGACACCGCACCGATGACGGCCACGCCGACCACGGCGCCGAGCGCGATCTTGCCCTTCATACCCATGACAGGTCCCCCCTGTGCCGGCGATCGCGTTCTGTACGCGACCACCTCGTTCGGTGGGTCAATAACACCAGAGCGTGTGAACCGAGTCAACACGATTCGCGAGATTGGTTGTGTACACGGCCGTGAATCGGGGGATCTTGCGTACGTCGGTATGCTCGACGCCACACACCAGGTAGAGGGGAGCCGGGCGGGTGCAGGAGAACGGGACAGAGGTGACCGCCGCGGGCATCGCGCGGCTCGCCGGGGTCGGCCGTGCGGCCGTCAGCAACTGGCGCCGCCGCCACGCCGACTTCCCCAAGCCCGTCGGCGGCACCGAGACCAGCCCCTCCTTCGCGCTGGCCGACGTCGAGGAATGGCTGCGCAGGCAGGGCAAGCTCGCCGAGGTCCCGCTGCGTGAGCGGGTGGGGCAGCACCTCTCCGGACACCCCGAGGGCCCCGTCACCGCCTTGGTGCACGCCGGCTGTGTGCTGCTGCTCATCCACGACCGCCCGACGGTGTGGCTCGAGCTGAGTGCCGGCTCCGACGAGCGCCTCGCCGAACTGCTCCCCGTGGCGCTCGACCAGGTGATCACCCCGCGCTTCGGTCTGATCCGCAAGCGCGCTGTGAACACCCCGTCCGCCGCGGAACTCCTCCCGTCGGCCCCCCTGCTGCGCGGCGCTGCCGAACTCGCCGCCGAGCTGGGCGCCCGGCAGACGTACGAGTTCCTGCTCGGGCGCCATCTCGACGCCAACCCGCGCCAGTACACGCTCACCCCGGGCGGCCTCGCCGCGCTGATGGCCGAACTGGCCGGGCCCGCCCGGACGGTGCTCGACCCGGCGTGCGGCACCGGCGCACTCCTGCGCGCCGTCGCGCCCCGTCCCGACCAGGAGCTGTACGGCCAGGACACCGCCCCTGAACTTGCCGCGCTGACCGCTCTCCGCCTCGCCCTGCACACGAAGGCCACGATCCGCAGCGCCGTCGACGACAGCCTGCGCGCCGATGCGTACGAGACGCTGCGCGCCGACGCGGTGCTGTGCCACCCGCCGTTCAACGAACGCAACTGGGGCCACGACGAGCTCGCCTACGACGCCCGCTGGGAGTACGGCTTCCCGGCCCGTACGGAGTCCGAACTGGCCTGGGTCCAGCACGCGCTGGCCCGTCTCAGGGACGGCGGCACCGCCGTCGTCCTCATGCCGCCGGCCGCCGCCTCCCGCCGCTCGGGCCGCCGTATCCGCGCGGATCTGCTGCGTCGCGGCGCCCTGCGCGCGGTGATCGCCCTGCCGGCCGGCGCGGCGCCCCCGCACAACATCCCGCTGCACCTGTGGGTGCTGCGCCGGCCCGACAAGTCCCCCGCGCAGCCCGAGCTGTTGCTCGCCGACACCGCGGCCCTGTCCGCCGACGGCCGGGGCGGCTTCGACTGGCAGGCCGTGCACACCGCCGTCCTGGACGCCTGGCGGCCCTTCGAGCGGGCCGGCACGGCGACCGAGAACCCGGGCCTCAGCCGTTCGGTCGCCGTCATCGAACTCCTCGACGACGACGTCGACCTGGCCCCCGCCCGCCACCTCCCGCCGCCCACCGGGGCGGGGGGCGCGGAGCAGCTCGCGACCGTCCGTGAACGCCTCGGTGAGACCCTGCGGCTGACCGCCGACCTCGCGCCGGCGGCCGTCGACCTAGAGGGGCGCGCACGCTGGCCGCTCACCACCGTCGGCGAACTCGCGCGCGGGGGCGCGCTCTTGCTGCGTACCGGCGGAACAAGCGCCCCGGCGCGCGTGCCGGTACTCACCGACCAAGACGTTCTCGCCGGAACCACCCCCTCCGGCACGCTCCCCGAGGGCGAGGAGGAGCCCGTACTGGTCGAGGCGGGCGATGTCGTCGTCCCCGTGCTCGGCGGCGGGTCCGTCGCGCGCGTGGTGGACGAGAAGACCGCCGGCGCCGCCCTGGGGCGCAACCTCACGCTCCTGCGCCCCGATCGCACGGCGCTCGACCCCTGGTTCCTGGCCGGCTTCCTGCGCGGCACCGCCAACAACCGGCAGGCCAGCAGCTACGCGTCCACGGCCACCCGGCTCGACGTGCGCCGCCTCCAGCTGCCCCGGCTCCCGCTCGACCAACAGCGCCGCTACGGCGATCGGTTCCGCGCGCTGGCCGAGTTCGAGGAGGCGCTCAGGCTCGCGGGGCGCCTCGGTGAACAACTCGTGCGCGGTATGTACGACGGGTTGACGGACGGGACCGTCGCGCCCGGCTGAGCCCCCGTGAGGCGGACGGGGTGATCAGCCCGACAACGGTTCGGTACAACCCGTGACCGCTTGTCCTTGTCGGCCTATACGCTCGGACTTCCAACTCGTACGTCCGTCCCCATCAGGCCTCCGGGAGCAGCCATGCACGGCCACGGCTACGCGCCGCCACCGCCGAAGCGACCCTCTACGGGGGCGCTGGTCGTGCTGCGCGTGATCTTCGCGGCGCTGCCCCTGCTGAGCATCGGATTCCTGGCATGGGCCGCGACGCTGCGAGTGGCCCTCGTGACCCACCGCCGCGCGGACTGGTGGGTCTTCCTGGCGTCGCTCGCGGTCCTCGGCACGAGTTTCGCCTTCCTCAGCACCGACCACACCGACGACTTCAGCAGCCGGAACGGCAACATCGGCATGATCATCCTGCTGCTGAACGCCGCGGCCTGCGCCGGCTACTTCCTGTACGCGGACATACGCCACCACCACCGGCTGCGCCCCACCGGTTATCCGCCGCTCCAGCACCCGGCCGCGCACTACGGCTACCCGCAGGCCGCCTCGCCGTACGCGGCCACCCACCAGCAGCCGACGGCATCGGTGATCCACACGCCCGTGCCCCCCACGCAGGTGCCGCAGACGCCCGTGCCGCACACCCCCGCGCCGCCCCCGCAGCCCGCTCGCCCCGCGCCCGCCCGGATCGACCAGGTGCGAGCCGAACTCGACGAGCTCAGTGACTATCTGCGCAAGCACGAGAGCAACCCCGAGGACGGCCGGTGAGCGTGGCGACAGGGCGGGTGGTCGCCGACCGCTATGAACTGTCCACGCTCATCGGACAGGGCGGCATGGGCCAGGTCTGGACGGCCTACGACCGGCGCCTCGACCGGCGCGTCGCCGTCAAGCTGCTGCGCCCCGACAAGGTCGCCGGCCAGGAGGCGGACGAACTGCGCCGCCGCTTCGTGCGCGAGTGCCGGGTCACCGCGCAGGTCGACCACCCCGGACTGGTCACGGTCCACGACGCGGGCAGCGAGGGCGAGGAGCTCTTCCTCGTCATGCAGTACGTCGACGGGGCCGACCTCTCCGACCATCTCGCCGAGCACGATCCCTACCCCTGGCAGTGGGCCGTCGCGGTCGCGGCACAACTGTGCGCCGTGCTGTCCGCCGTGCACGCCGTGCCGATCGTCCACCGTGACCTCAAGCCGCGGAACGTGATGGTCAAGCAGGACGGCACGGTCACCGTTCTCGACCTCGGTGTCGCCTCCGTCATGGACACGGACACCACCCGCCTCACCCACACCGGTTCGCCCATCGGCAGCCCTGCCTACATGGCCCCCGAGCAGGCCATGGGCGGCGCGGTGGGCCCGTACACCGATCTGTACGCGCTCGGTGTGCTGCTGCACGAACTCCTCAGCGGAGACGTGCCGTTCTCCGGTTCGACGGCCCTCGGGGTGCTGCACCGGCACCTCTACGAGCCGCCGCTCCCCGTGCGCCGCCTGCGCCCCGAGGTCCCCGAGGCCCTGGAGCGCCTGGTCCTGCGCCTGCTCGCCAAGGACCCGCAGCACCGCCCGTCCTCCGCGCAGGAGACGTACGAACAGCTGCTTCCGCTGCTCCCGGCGCGAGGTATGCCCTCGGGCGCCCCCTTGGACCCCACGCGCCCCTTCCTGCGCCCGCACGCCCCCTGGCCGGACCGGGCCCGTACGCCCGCGCCCCAGCCCTCCGTGTCCACCTCCGCGCCCGCGGTCGAGAAGCCCGACGTCGCCGGAGCCGTCGACGAGGTCAAGCGGCTGCTCGGCGAGGGCCGCATCACCCAGGCCGTCGACATCCTCGGCGCGATCCTGCCGGCCGCCGCCACACAGCACGGTGAGCACTCACCCGTCGTACGCACCCTGCGCAAGCAGTACGCGGCGACGCTCATGGACGACGGCCAGTACCGGCGCGCGCTGCCCGAGTTGCGCCGTCTCGCCGACGAACGCGCCGCCGAGGCCGGCCAGGCCGACCCGCAGTCCCTGCGCTTCCGCTACGAGGCCGCCCAGTGCCTCGAACAGCTCGGGGAACCGGCCGCCGCGCTCGCCGAGTACCGCGCGCTGCTGCCGTACTACGAGAACCAGTACGTCGCCGGTGACCCCGAGGTCGCGCTCGAAGTCCGCCGGCGCATCGGCCACCTGCTGCTCGCGCTCGGCGACCGAGCCGCGGCCCACGACACCCTGGCACGGCTGCTGCACGACGTGGAGCGGCTGCGGGGTCCCGGGCATCCGCTCGCGGCGGAGATCCGCCGGACGCTGCAGTGGCTGGGCCAGGTCCGCGGCTGACCGGAGCGGTCGGCGGGTTCCGTGCCGCCTCGCACGCGTGCCGCGTGTTCCCGCCGCCCCGCACGAGTGCCGTACCTGCCCGCCACCTCGCGCGCGTGGGCGGACTTGCCGGTGCGGGGGTGCCCGAAGTCCTCGCGAATCGTTGGTCGAATGGGTGGCCGAGAGCTGGGCCACTGCCTAACATCGATCACCGCAAGACCTTGTGCGCCCGCCCGTCGCCCGACCGCCGCCCTTAGACGAGACGGCGTGGGTCGCACCTGTCTTCACCATCTCCTCGGGAGGCTTCCTTGCACCGCCGCCGTCGCACCGCGCTCGCCTTCTCCGCCGCGATTCTTGCCGCGGCCCCCCTCCTCACCGCCTGCGGGAGCGACGCCCACCCCGGCGCCGCGGCCGTCGTCGGCGGCCAGCGGATCACCGTCGGCCAGCTGGAGAGCCGGGTGAACGAGGTACGCACCGCGCAGCGGGCCGCCACCAAGGACGACGCCCAGTACGAGCAGGCCATCGCCAAGACCGGCAGCCTCACCCGGGACACCCTGCACAGCCTGGTCCTCGACCGGGTCCTGGACCGCGCGGCCAAGGACGCGGGCGTGACCGTCTCCCGCAAGGACACCCAGCAGATGCGCGCCGGTCTGGAGCAGCAGGCGGGCGGCGCCAAGGAGCTGGAGACGGCCTGGCTCCAGCAGTACGGCGTGGCCCCGCAGCGGCTCGACGACAGTCTCCGGACCGAGATCCAGGCCCAGAAGCTCGCCGCCGCGCTGGGCGCCGACATGAACACCGAGGCGGGCAAGGCCTCGTTCTGGAAGGCGATGTCCGAGGCCTCCAAGAAGCTCAACGTCGACCTGAACCCGCGCTACGGCACCTGGGACGTCGAGAAGAGCAGCCGCGTCGACGCGAAGACGCCATGGCTGCGCGAGGTCACGGCGGCGGCCCAGCAGACCGCCTAGGACCTGGCCGGGGCGCCGACGCGGGTGCAACGGCGTCATCAGCCTGTGGACAAACGGTTCGGCACCCGGGCGGTGCGTGCCCGCGGGGGTGCGACCGATACCTGTGTACGGTGCCTCGGCCGCCCGGCCTGTGGATAACCGCTGGTGGCGTCGGACGGGTGGGTTACGTTCGAAGGGTGAACGCAACCCGCCTCGACGGCGACCCGCACGGGACCGGTCCCGACGACACCGCCCCCCGCCCTGACGCCGGCGCGCCCGGACAGGACGCCCCCGCGCCCGGCCGCATCGTCCTGCTCACCACCAGCCACCGTGTCGCGCCCGGGCTGCTCTCCTGGCCGGCCTGGCAGGCGCTGCGCGGCGCCGACCGGGTCCTGTGCGCGGACGGGGCGCACCCGCAGCTGCCGTATCTGCGCGAGGCGGGCATCCCCGTCGACGAGGCCTCCCCGACAGCCGAGGAATTGGTCGACGCCTGCGTCGGCGGCCGTACGGCGGTCGTCGTCGCCACGGGCGAGGGCGAATCGCGGCTGACCGACGGCCTGGCCCGGCTCGCCGGTTCCGGGCGCATACAGATGCCGGAGCTGGAGCTGCTCCCCGCCTCGTACGACCTGCCCGGCGCCCGCCTCCTGGACCTCGTCCAGGTGATGGACCGCATTCGCGCCGAGTGCCCCTGGTCGTCCCGGCAGACCCACGAGGGCCTGGCGAAGTACGGCATAGAGGAGGCGTACGAACTGGTCGAGGCGATCGAGGAGGGCGACCGCGACGAGCTGAGGGAGGAGCTCGGCGACGTCCTGCTCCAGGTCGTCTTCCACGCCCGTATCGCCGAGGAAGGCCGACCGGAGGACGGCAGCGAGCCCTTCTCGATCGACGACGTGGCGGGTGGCATCGTCGCGAAGCTCATCCACCGCCACCCGCATGTCTTCGGCGACGAGACCGCCTCGACCCCCGAGGAGGTCAAGGAGCACTGGCTGCGCACGAAGGCGGTCGAGAAGCAGCGGACGTCCGTCACCGAGGGGGTTCCGCTGGGGCAGCCGGGTCTGGCCCTGGCGGCAAAGCTCTCCTCGCGCGTGCGTACGGCGGGCCTTGAAGTGGCGCTTCCGCAGGGCGAGGGCATCGGCTACGAGTTGCTGGCGGCAGCCGCGGGCGCGGAGGCGGCCGGTGTGGATCCGGAGGCGGCCCTGCGCGCGGCGGCGCGGGCGTACCGGGACGCGATCCGGGCGGCGGAGGCGACCCGGGCCGCCGGGACGGGCTCGTCCGGGACGTGACCCGGGCTGATCCGGGCGGTACGCCCCAATAGGACCTGCGCTGGGCGGTGCGCCGGGACCTGCGCCGGGCGGTGCGTCCCGGGACCTGCGCTGGGCGGTGTGCCCCGGGACCTGCGCCGGGCGGCGTGCCCCGGGACCTGCGCCGGGCGGTGCGTCCCGGGGGCCTGCCCCGGGGGAGGTCCTAAGGGCCCGGTTCGCGGCTCGCCGGGTTGTGCCAGCTCGGCTGGGGGCGATCGAGGAGCCACTCGGCCGCGCCCAGGGGACGGGTCTCGGCCTGTCCGGTGGGTGGCAGGAGATCGTGGAAGATCCGCTCGGGGAGCGTGCCGAGGGACGGGAGGGCGTCGCCGATCTCCTCGACCAGCTTGGGCGGGCCGGCGAGATAGACGTCGTGCTGGGCCCAGTTGGCGCGGTTGCCCAGGGCGGTGAGGAGGCGGTCGGTGGCCTGTGCCTTGGGCCGGCCGGGCGCGGGGGTGATGAAGGTGACGACGAGACGGGGGAGCCGTGCCTGCAACTCCTCGATGGCCTCCCGGTCGTAGACGTACGCGAGGTCGCGGGCGACGACGAAGAGCCGGGAGTCGTACGGGGCCCGTTCCTGGGCCGGGTCGAGCCGCTCCGCCTGCTCCAGCTGTTCCAGGAGCGCCTTGACGGGCGCCCATCCGGTGCCGGCCGCTATGAAGGTGATGGGCCGTTCCGCGGGCGTGCGCAGGGTGAGTCGGCCGCCGGGCGCGCCGAGCCGGAGCAGATCGCCCTGCCTCGTCTGCCGGACGAGTGCGGTGGAGAGGACGCCTTCGGCGACGTGGCTGATGTGCAGGTCGACGGTGTGGTCGGGCCGGGGCGCGTTGCCCAGCGAGTACGGGCGCCAAATGCCAGGTAAGTGAGGGGAGTTGACGCTCGCGTACTGACCCGGGAAATAGCGGAGCTGGCGGTCGGGCCGCAGGGTGAGCACGACCAGGTCGTCCCCGAAGCGCCGACGGGCGACGACCTCGGCGTCCCACCAGGGCGGCTCGCCGTCGTTCTCGGCCTGCCACGCGCCCTGGAGCATTGCGTCCATGACGGTCGTATAGGCCTCCGCCCAGGTCTTCTCCACCTCGGTGTTCCAGGCCGAGCCCGCGACGGCGGCGAAGGCGGCGATCAGACTCGTCCCCACGGCCGCGTAGTGCTCCGGTTCGGCGAGATACTTCCGGTGGTCCCGTCCCAGATCTCCCAGGTAACCGGCCAGCGCCGGATCTCCCAGCCGCGCCACGACATGCGTGAGCGCGGCGAACAGCCGGTCACGCTGGCGTTCCATGTCCTCCGGGAAGTCCAGCGGGAAGAGCCCGCGGACGCCCGGGTTGTGCCGGAACAGGTGCGCGTAGAAGTACTTGACCGCGAACTCGGCCCGTCTCTCGACGACCGCGAAGCTGGATCTGAGTATTTCGGGGTCCACGGGCGGAATGTAGGGAGTCATCGAGCCCCGTAGTCAAGTGGCAGGCGATTTCTGGACAGCCCGGGAGGAACCGCTCAATGGCCGGGATGTGGTGGCCTGCGGGCGCCACCCCGCCCGGTGGTCACCTCGGTGGGCGGACGGTCCGCGGGGGTTCCTCGGACGTCCCGTCCGGAGAGGCCGGACGCCCGTGCCGTGAGCCCGGGCGGCCCGTGCCGGGAAGCTGGCCGGCCCCCGGCGGGAGCCCGGGCCGTCCTTGCCGGGAAGCCGGAGGCCCCCGCTGGGAGCCCCGGATGGCCCGCGCCCGCAAGCTTGACGGCCCCCGCCGGGAGCCCGGACGACCGGCTCCGGGAAACCGGACGACCCCGATACCGTCGGGGAGTGACCGAGCACCCTCCCCAGCCCGCCGACGAGCCTTCCGCCCAGCCCGCCGACGAGCCTTCCGCCCAGCCCGCCGATCAGCCCGCCGCCCAGCCTTCCGATCAGCCTTCCGCCCAGCTTTCCGATCAGCCCTCCGCCCAACTCTCCGCCCAGAATCCGGCTCCCGAACTCTTCACCTGGGAGTTCGCGACCGATCCGTACCCCGCGTACGCCTGGTTGCGGGAGCACGCGCCCGTGCATCGGACGCGGCTGCCGAGCGGGGTGGAGGCCTGGCTGGTCACCCGCTACGCGGACGCCAAGCAGGCGCTCGCCGACGGACGGCTCAGCAAGAATCCCGCTCATCATGACGAGCCGGCCCACGCCAAGGGCAAGACCGGCATTCCCGGCGAGCGCAAGGCCGAGCTGATGACCCATCTGCTCAATATCGACCCGCCGGACCACACTCGTCTGCGCCGGCTCGTGAGCAAGGCGTTCACGCCGCGGCGCGTGGCCGAGTTCGCGCCGAGGGTGCAGGCGCTCACCGACCAGCTCATCGACCAGTTCGCCGACAAGGGCTCCGCCGACCTCATTCACGACTTCGCCTTCCCGCTGCCGATCTACGCCATCTGCGATCTGCTCGGTGTCCCCCAGGAGGACCAGGACGACTTCCGGGACTGGGCGGGGATGATGATCCGGCACGGGGGAGGACCGCGCGGCGGGGTCGCCCGGTCGGTGAAGAAGATGCGCGGATATCTCGCCGAGCTGATCCATCGCAAGCGGGAGGCGCTGCCCGACCACCCGGCGCCCGGCGAGGACCTCATCTCCGGTCTCATCCGCGCCTCGGACCAGGGTGAACACCTCACCGAGAACGAGGCCGCGGCCATGGCCTTCATCCTCCTGTTCGCCGGCTTCGAGACGACCGTCAACCTCATCGGGAACGGGACCTACGCCCTCCTCACCCACCCGGAACAGCGACAGCGGCTGCAGGCCTCCCTCGCCGCGGGGGAGAGCGGCCTGCTGGAGACCGGCGTCGAGGAACTGCTCCGCTATGACGGACCCGTCGAGCTCGCCACCTGGCGTTTCGCCACCGAGGCCGTGCGGATCGGCGGGCAGGACATCGCGGCCGGAGACCCCGTGCTCGTCGTGCTCGCGGCCGCCGACCGTGACCCCGAGCGCTTCGACCGGCCGGACACGCTCGACCTCTCCCGCCGTGACAACCAGCACCTCGGGTACGGGCACGGCATCCACTACTGCCTGGGCGCGCCCCTGGCCCGGCTGGAGGGCCAGAGCGCGCTCGCCACGCTCCTCACCCGGCTGCCCGACCTCCAACTCGCGGTGGAACCGACCGATTTGCGCTGGCGCGGCGGTCTCATCATGCGCGGACTCCGCACGCTCCCGGTGCAGTTCACGCCCCGTCCTTAGGCGCCGCCACCCAAAGGCGCACCCGCCTCCAGAGGCGCACCCCCGACCCGGTGCGCCCCACTGAAGGGACGCGCAAGCACGCACAAGCCTCCGAACACCTCGCCCCTCGGCGTGCGCCACCACCCCTGGGCGACCGCCCCCGCCACCGCGCCAACACCGGCCGCCGCGCCAACACCCGCCACCCCAGGGCCAATCGCCCCCGCCGGAAGTCGTCTCCCGTCCCGCCGGCAGTCGTCTCCCGTCCCGCCGGAAGGCGGACCACACCCCGTCAACAGCCGTCTCACACGCAGATGACAGACGCGCGGACCGACAAAAAGCTGACGCACCGTCAAGACTGTGATCTTCACGTGATCTACGCTGCATCGACTTGTGACAAGCGTTCGACTGCGGATACGTTCACGCATCAGCGCGATGGATCTTTCGTCGCGCCCCTCACTGCTGTCACCGAAAGGCAACCGCATGCTCTCCGGGAACGGTCGTCACCGTCGCCCCCGTCAGGCTCCGGCCCTCCTCGTCGCGGCAGGAGTGACCGGGTCGGCCATCGCGATCCCCTTGCTCGGCGCCACCAGCGCGAGCGCAGCCGACGGCACCACGTGGGACCGGGTCGCGGAGTGCGAGAGCGGCGGTTCGTGGAGCGCCGACAACGGCAACGGGTACTACGGCGGGTTGCAGCTGACCCAGGAGAACTGGGAGAAGTACGGCGGTCTCGCGTACGCGCCGAGTGCCGACCAGGCCAGCCGCTCCCAGCAGATAGCCGTCGCCGAGAAGGTCCTCGACGCCAAGGGTCTGGCCGCCTGGCCCACCTGTGGTCCGCTCTCCGGGCTCAGCAAGGACACCGGCTCGGTCGACGTGGACACGGGCGTGGGGGGGGAGGGAGGGAGAGATAGCAATGCATCGCTCTCCAGGCCACACCCCCCCTCCTGTGCCTCCCCCCTCGCCCTGCTTCCCCCCCTCACC
>NZ_JBHXJC010000003.1:617055-685191 GCF_042723265.1 Streptomyces sp. NPDC058371
TTTTTGCCTCTTGGCCCCCTTGTGTTCCGCCCTCAGGGCTAGGAAAGGACACCGGCTCGTTAGACGGGAAAGTGGGTGGGTCGGACGCCTCCTCTTCTCCCCCCAGTTCCGCGTCGACGGACTCGTCCGGCACGTCGGGCTCGCTCGACTCCTCGCCGGCCGACTCCTCCGGCTCGTCCAGCTCCTCTTCGTCCGAGTCCCCCTTGCCCGATTCGTCCTCTTCTGGCACCTCCTCGGATGCGGCCGAAAACTCGACGACGTCCGACACCTCCTCGGGTTCGAGTGGTAGCTCGGACGACGCGAGCACGGACGCCGGTACGGCAAAGGGTGACGAGTCGGACAAGTCCGGGCAGAGTGACGACTCTTCGGAGGCGCCCGACGCGACCGGAACCGACGCGACCGGCTCGGGGCGCCACCGCGGCGACAGTGCGGACGACAGCGCCGCGAGCGGCTCGTCCGCGGGGCGCGACGAGGACGCGGCCGGGCGGCATGCCTCACGCGACTCCGGTGCGGCCCGCGACGCCGCCGACGGCTCCTACACCGTCCGTCCCGGCGACAGTCTCTGGACCATCGCCGACTCCCTTGACCTCAAGGGCGGATGGTCCGAGCTCTACGCCGCGAACAAGAAGTCGGTCGGCGCCGACCCCGACCTCATCCTGCCCGGTCAGAGCCTTGAGCTCGGTAGTGACTAAGTAGCTGTCAGCTGGCGAATCAGGTACAAATCAGCGGCAGTTCACGTCATGATTCGCCGTGGAATGTCCGGTTTGGCGAGATGAGAGATGGGTCTCAGAAGCCCTGATCGTCTTTGAAATTCCGTCGGTCGCGTGTCTACGGTCGTGACCGCTCGCCACAGCGGGCCCCGATGGTCGCAACGCCGAATCCTGCCAGCGGCCGTACGGGAACAGTCGTCGCTTCAAGCGCCGTAGGCAGGAGCGGGGGACCCAAGGTAAGTGCCGCACCGGACAGTTGACCGGGACGGCTTGGGGTTAAGCCGCGCACTGAAGAGTGCGCGGCCGGGCAACTCACTCGGCCCGAACCCGACAGCTCACCTCGCAGGCGTCGGTGAGGGGATCACTTCATGCTGCTTTCCGGCAAGGGCAAGCACCGTCGCCCGTCCAAGGCCACCCGTGTCGCCACGCTCGCCGGCGTCACCGGCGTCGCCATCGCCGCCCCGCTGATGGCGGCCGGCAACGCCTCCGCCGCCTCCACCTCCGAGTGGGACACCGTCGCCCAGTGCGAGTCCGGCGGCAACTGGTCCATCAACACCGGCAACGGCTACTACGGCGGTCTGCAGTTCTCGCCCTCCACCTGGGCCGCGTACGGCGGTACCTCGTACGCCTCCAGCGCCGACCAGGCCTCCAAGTCGCAGCAGATCGCCGTCGGCGAGAAGGTTCTCGCCGCGCAGGGCAAGGGTGCCTGGCCGACCTGCGGCACCGGCCTGTCCGGCGCCTCCCCGTCGAACTCGGGCAGCTCGCAGAGCACGACCCCGTCGCAGCAGCAGAGCACTCAGTCGCAGGAGCAGCGCGCCTCCCGTTCGCAGGAGCGTCCCGCGGCGAAGAAGACCGTCGAGACCCCGACCGGCAAGAAGGTCAAGAAGGGCGACGGCGAGTACAAGGTCGTCAAGGGTGACACCCTCAGCTCGATCGCCGAGAAGAAGAACGTCAAGGGCGGCTGGCAGAAGCTGTTCAAGCTGAACAAGGACATCGTCGACGACGCCGACTTCATCTTCCCGGGTCAGCAGCTCCACCTGAGCTGACACCCCTGAGCCGACATCCGCCCCTCGACCGGTCGGCGGACCGGTCGCGAGGCTGAGGAAGCTCGTAGTTGAACCACAGTGCCCTCACATCCGTGACCTCCAAGGTGGAGGCCTCGTGAGGGTCGCCCCCGTCCCCCACGGGCTGCCCCGTCCCGGTGCGTTCTCCCCCGTACGCACCGGGGCGGGGCTTTTTCGTGCCCTCAACGGGCTCCGGCCGCGCTCCGGTCGGGCTCCGGTCTGGTTCCGGTCGAACTCCGGCCACGCTCCGGTCGGGCTCCCGCCTGGTCCCGGCCGTGCTTCGCCCGCGCCCCGTCGGGCCCCCACTCTGGTTCCGGCCGCGCTCCGCTCGGGCCTTCACCCGGCCCCCCACCCGTCTCCACCCCGCTCCACCCGGGTTCCGGTTTCGCGGCGGGTCAAGGTCCGCTCTTTGTTCCGTTCGGAAACAATTTACTCTCGGTTCCGTCCAGGGGGCGGTCGAGGGCTGGCCGATCCCGCGGAGCCGGTTAGGCTCGTCCCGCGGAGCCCCAGCGGCGCCGCACCTGCCGGGCCACGGTCCGGCGTACCCGCGTCACATCCAAGAAGGAGATGCTCGTGCCGTCCATCGACGTCGTCGTAGCCCGGGAAATCCTCGACTCGCGAGGCAACCCCACCGTCGAGGTCGAGGTCGGCCTCGACGACGGCAGCACGGGTCGTGCCGCCGTCCCGTCCGGAGCCTCCACCGGTGCCTTCGAGGCCATCGAGCTGCGCGACGGTGACCCCAACCGCTACGGCGGCAAGGGTGTCGAGAAGGCCGTCCTCGCGGTCATCGAGCAGATCGGCCCGGAGCTCGTCGGTTACGACGCCACCGAGCAGCGCCTGATCGACCAGGCGATGTTCGACCTGGACGCCACCGACAACAAGGGCTCGCTCGGCGCCAACGCCATCCTCGGCGTCTCGCTCGCCGTCGCGCACGCCGCCTCCGAGGCCAGCGACCTGCCGCTGTTCCGCTACCTTGGCGGCCCGAACGCGCACCTGCTGCCCGTCCCGATGATGAACATCCTGAACGGCGGGTCGCACGCCGACTCGAACGTGGACATCCAGGAGTTCATGATCGCCCCGATCGGCGCGGAGTCCTTCTCCGAGGCGCTGCGCTGGGGCGCCGAGGTCTACCACACCCTCAAGAAGGTGCTGAAGACCAAGGGCCTGTCCACCGGCCTCGGTGACGAGGGCGGCTTCGCCCCGAACCTGGAGTCCAACCGCGCCGCCCTCGACCTCATCGTCGAGGCCATCAAGCAGGCCGGTTACATCCCCGGTGAGCAGATCGCGCTCGCGCTCGACGTCGCCGCGTCCGAGTTCTACAAGGACGGCAAGTACGAGTTCGAGGGCAAGTCCCGCTCGGCCGCCGAGATGACCGAGTACTACGAGGAGCTCGTCTCCGCGTACCCGCTGATCTCCATCGAGGACCCGCTGTACGAGGACGACTGGGCCGGCTGGAAGGTGATCACCGACAAGATCGGCGACAAGGTCCAGATCGTCGGTGACGACCTCTTCGTCACCAACCCGGAGCGCCTGGCCCGTGGCATCGAGGAGGGCTCCGCCAACGCCCTGCTCGTCAAGGTCAACCAGATCGGTTCGCTGACCGAGACCCTGGACGCCGTCGAGCTGGCCCAGCGCAACGGCTTCAAGTGCATGATGTCCCACCGCTCCGGCGAGACCGAGGACGTCACCATCGCCGACCTCGCGGTCGCCGTGAACTGCGGCCAGATCAAGACCGGCGCCCCGGCCCGCTCGGACCGCGTCGCCAAGTACAACCAGCTGCTGCGCATCGAGGAGATCCTCGACGACGCCGCGGTGTACGCCGGTCGCAGCGCATTCCCCCGCTTCAAGGGCTGACGCCCTGCGCTCGGCGGTTCCCCGCTTCAAGGGCTGAGCCGCACCCGCTTGGGAAGCGTCGTACGTACGTCCCCGTACTCGGTCCCGTACCGTGTGCGGGGACGTACGCACGTGACGGGCTTGTTCCGGGGAGGCGGGATTCATGGCCGTGAAGGACCGGGACCGGTTCTCCACCGCGACCAGGCTGCGGGCGCTGGGTGAGCAGACGGCGGCCCGGGTCTACCGCTCGCAGACGAAGCGTCAGGCCCGCCGCTCCCGGCTCACCAGCCGGGCAGCGCTCCTGGCGCTCGTCCTCTGCTCCCTGATCGTGGCCCTGGCGTACCCGACAAGGCAGTACGTGTCCCAGCGCGCCGAGGTCGCCGACCTGGAGCGGCAGCAGGACCAGGCCAGGGAGCGGGTCGAGCAGCTGCGCGACCTCAAGGCACGCTGGCAGGACGACGCGTACGCCGAGCAGCAGATCCGGTTGCGGCTGCACTATGTGATGCCGGGCGAGACCGGCTACATCGTGATCGACCCGGACGCCGCGAAGCAGTCCCGCGCCGAACAGGGCGCGGCCGCCCGTCCCTGGTACGCCAACGTCTGGGACGGCGTGGACAAGTCCGACCGCGCCGCCCGGTGAGCGGGCCGGCGCCCCGGCCGCTCGCCCGCTCCGACCACCGAACTGACTAGAGAGACAAAAGCACAGGCATGGAAACCCCTCCGCCGCCCACCCCGCGCACCGAGCCGACCGACGCGGACGTCGAGGCCTTCAGGCAGCAGCTCGGCCGGCCGCCGCGCGGACTGCGCGCGATCGTGCACCGCTGCCCCTGCGGCCAGCCCGACGTGGTGGAGACGGCCCCCCGGCTCCCCGACGGCACGCCGTTCCCGACGACGTACTACCTGACGTGTCCGCGCGCGGCGTCGGCGATCGGCACCCTCGAGGCGAACGGCGTCATGAAGGAGATGACGGACCGTCTGGCGACCGACCCCGAGCTGGCCGCGGCCTACCGTGCCGCCCACGAGGACTACATCGCCCGCCGCGACTCCATCGAGGTCCTGGAGGGCTTCCCGAGCGCGGGTGGCATGCCGGACCGGGTGAAGTGCCTGCACGTACTCGTGGCGCACTCCCTGGCCGCGGGCCCGGGTGTGAACCCCCTCGGCGACGAGGCGATCGCCCTGCTGCCGGAGTGGTGGCGCAAGGGCGCGTGCGTGGTCCCTGCCGGCGAGAGCTGACCTTCTCCAGAGCCGTCCGCAGTTTCGGCCCCTCCGGCGTTCGAGGAGCGGGGTCTGGGAGCAGAGCCCCGGGTACGGGACCGGCAGGGGCGCAGAGGGCGAAACCATTGCCGCAACGCCCCGTCCGGGAAACAGCGCCTTCACGACAGGAGACCGAACGCATGACCAGGGTCGCCGCCATCGACTGCGGTACCAACTCGATCCGTCTGCTCGTCGCGGACGCGGACCCGGCGACCGGTGAACTCGTCGACCTGGACCGCCGGATGACCATCGTCCGGCTGGGCCAGGGCGTGGACCGGACGGGACGGCTCGCGCCCGAGGCGCTGGAGCGGACCTTCGCCGCCTGCCGTGAGTACGCGGCGGTCATCAAGGAGCACGGCGCCGAGCGGATCCGCTTCGTCGCCACCTCGGCCACCCGCGACGCGGAGAACCGGGACGAGTTCGTCCGAGGGGTCCTGGACATCCTCGGGGTGGAGCCCGAGGTCATCACCGGCGACGAGGAGGCGGAGTTCTCCTTCACGGGTGCGACCAGGGAGCTGACCGGGCGGGACGACCTGGCCAAGCCCTACCTGGTGGTGGACATCGGCGGCGGCTCCACGGAACTGGTCGTCGGGGAGGACCACGTGCGCGCAGCGCGGTCCGTCGACATCGGCTGCGTACGGATGACCGAGCGGCATCTCGTGCACGACGGGGTGGTCACCGACCCGCCGACGGCCGCGCAGATCGAGGCCGTGCGCGCCGACATCGAGGCCGCGCTGGACCTCGCCGAGCGGACGGTCCCGCTGCGCGAGGCCCGTACCCTGGTCGGCCTCGCCGGCTCGGTCACCACGGTGGCGGCGATCGCGCTGGACCTCCCCGCGTACGACTCCACGGTGATCCACCACTCCCGGGTCACCCTCGACCGGGTCCGCGAGATCAGCGACTGGCTGCTCGCCTCGACGCACGCCGAGCGCGCGGCGATCCCCTCCATGCACGCCGGCCGCGTCGACGTCATCGCCGCCGGGGCCCTCGTACTCCTCGCGATCATGGAGCGGATCGGGGCACGCGAGGTCGTCGTCAGCGAGCACGACATCCTCGACGGCATCGCCTACCGGGCCGCGGAAGAGGCGTAGGGGGCGACGGCCTGAGCGGCCGGCGCCCGCAGGACGCGACGGGTGCGATCGAGCCGCTTCGGCCTGCATCGAGCCGCTTCGGCTGCATCGAACCGCTTTGGAGCCGGCTTCGGCTACCCGCCGGTAGCCCTCGGCTGAGCAGGTCATATAACGTATGAGCGGGCCCGAGAGGCCTTCCGGACCCCCTCCGTGACGTGCCGTCGGGAAAGTTCGTGAAGTTCTTCACAAGGAAATCGGCCCTGTTGGGCGCGGATTTCGATCCATCGGCCCCTCCCGGGGTCCCCATGGGCCGTCAGGGGTGCCCGCGAGGGTGTTCCGGGGGTGTTTCGGGGGTGTGAAACGAGGGGCTGGTCCAGCGGGTCCGAAGGGCCGGAGTGGCAGCTCACGCGGTGTTGACAACGGTCCGCACGGCACGGTGGTTCCCCGCCGTGGGCATGACCTGGGTCACGTGAGCCGCGCAGTGTAGCAGAGCCCCCGCCCAAGCTTGTGAAGGGGCGCACGAGCGACCCCCCTGATGCAGGTGGATACTCGATGGCATGAGCACCACGGAGCGTCCCAGGATCCTCGTAGTAGGCGGTGGGTACGTAGGCCTGTACGCAGCTCGGCGCATCCTCAAGAAGATGCGCTACGGCGAGGCGACCGTCACGGTCGTCGACCCCCGGTCGTACATGACCTACCAGCCCTTCCTCCCCGAAGCCGCCGCCGGCAGCATTTCGCCTCGGCACGTCGTCGTCCCGCTGCGACGCGTGCTGCCCAAGGCGGAAGTTCTCACCGGCCGCGTGACCACCATCGACCAGGACCGCAAGGTCGCGACGATCGCCCCCCTCGTGGGCGAGGCGTACGAGCTGCCTTTCGACTACCTCGTCATCGCGATGGGCGCGGTCTCCCGCACCTTCCCGATCCCCGGCCTCGCCGAGCAGGGCATCGGTATGAAGGGCATCGAGGAGGCCATCGGCCTGCGCAACCACGTCCTCGAGCAGCTGGACAAGGCCGACTCCACGACCGACGAGGACGTCCGCCGCAAGGCGTTGACCTTCGTCTTCGTGGGCGGTGGCTTCGCCGGTGCGGAGACCATCGGTGAGGTCGAGGACATGGCCCGCGACGCGGCCAAGTACTACTCCAGCGTGTCCCGCGAGGACATGCGCTTCATCCTCGTCGACGCCGCGGACAAGATCCTTCCCGAGGTCGGCCCGAAGCTCGGCCAGTACGGCAAGGAGCACCTGGAGAGCCGTGGGGTCGAGGTCTACCTCTCCACCTCCATGGACTCCTGCGTCGACGGCCACGTGGTCCTGAAGAACGGGCTCGAGGTCGACTCCAACACGATCGTGTGGACGGCCGGCGTCAAGCCGAACCCGGTGCTCTCCCGCTTCGGTCTGCCGCTCGGCCCGCGCGGTCACGTGGACACCCAGGCCACCCTCCAGGTCCAGGGCACGGACTACATCTGGGCCGCGGGCGACAACGCCCAGGTGCCGGACATCGCCGCCCGCAAGGCCGGTGTGGAGAACGCCTGGTGCCCGCCGAACGCCCAGCACGCGCTGCGTCAGTCGAAGGTCCTCGGTGACAACGTGATCTCCGGTATGCGGGGCTTCCCGCAGAAGGAGTACGCGCACGCCAACAAGGGTGCGGTGGCCGGGCTCGGCCTCCACAAGGGCGTCGCGATGATCGTCATGGGCAAGGTGAAGATCAAGCTCAAGGGCCGGCTGGCGTGGTACATGCACCGCGGCTACCACGGCCTGGCGATGCCGACGTGGAACCGGAAGATCCGCGTCGTCGCCGACTGGACGCTGCAGATGTTCCTCAAGCGCGAGGTCGTCTCCCTCGGCGCGATGGAGACTCCGCGCGAGGAGTTCTACGAGGCTGCCAAGCCGGCGCCGGCCGCGGCCAAGGCCGCCGAGGCGAAGCTGCCTCCGGCGAAGACCGAGGCCAAGGCCGAGGCGAAGACCGAGGCGAAGGCCTCCTGACCGCCGGTCGCCCGACCGCCGGTCTCCTGGCCGCCGGTCACTGAACGCCCCGAAGGGGCCTCCCGCCATCCGTGGTGCGGGGGGCCTCTTCGGCGTTTCCGGGCGGCCCCGGGACCCCTTGAACAGGGGAGCCGGCGGCGCCAAGCGCATGGTGTGTACAGGTATTTTGCTCAGCCGTAACGCGGAAGGGGGACTGCGCGCGGGGGCGGTTGGTGTTTACGTGGTGTTGGACGTTCCGGGATCTGTTGTCACGGAGGTGTGGCCATGCCCGACGCCGCGCTGCGGCTGAAGAGCCTTTTCGAGCAGTTGCTGGGGACCCCGGTCCTGGTACGCATTCGTGCCTGGGACGGTTCGGAGGCAGGGCCCCCGGGCGCCCCCGCACTGGTGATCAGGAACCGCAGGGCCCTGCGCCGACTGCTCTGGAAACCGGGCGAGTTGGGGATCGCGCGGGCCTGGGTCGCCGGGGACCTCGGGGTGGAGGGAGACCTGTACGCCGCGCTGGACGTGATGGCCGGTCTCGTATGGGAGCGCGGAGAGGGCGCCAAGGGCCTGCGTGAGGCCCTGCGGGACCCGGACGTGCGGGCCGCGGCACGCGGGCTCATCCGGATGGGCGGCCCCCCGCTGCCGCCCGCACCGCCGCGCGAGGAGGTCCGCAGACGCCGCCATCTGCACACCAAGCGCAGCGACAGACGCGCCATCAGCCACCACTACGACGTGGGGAACGACTTCTACGAGATCGTCCTCGGCCCGTCGATGGTGTACTCCTGCGCCTACTGGGAGGAGGCCGGCACCCTGGAGGAGGCCCAGCGCGACAAGCTCGACCTCGTCTGCCGCAAGCTGGGGCTGAAGCCGGGGCTGCGGCTGCTGGACGTCGGCTGCGGCTGGGGCTCGATGGCCATCCACGCGGCCCGCGAGTACGGCGTGAGCGTCGTCGGCGTCACCCTGTCGCAGGAACAGGCCGCGTACGCCCGTAAGCGGGTCGCGGACGAGGGGCTGACCGACCGGGTCGAGATCCGGGTGCAGGACTACCGGGACGTCATCGACGGGCCGTACGACGCCATCTCCTCCATCGGCATGGCCGAGCACGTCGGCGCCGACCGCTATCTGGAGTACGCCCGGGTGCTGCACGCCCTGCTGAAGCCGGGCGGACGGCTGCTCAACCACCAGATCGCCCGGCGCCCCCAGATGGACGAATCGGCGTACAGCGTCGACGAGTTCATCGACGCGTACGTCTTCCCGGACGGTGAGCTCGCGCCCATCGGCACTACCTTGACGCAGCTGGAGCGGGCCGGCTTCGAGGTGCGCGACGTCGAGGTCCTCCGCGAGCACTACGCACTCACCCTGCGCCGCTGGGTCGCCAACCTGGAGGCGCAGTGGGTGCGGGCCGTACGGCTCACCAGCCCCGGCCGCGCCCGTGTCTGGCGCCTCTACATGGCGGCCAGCGCTCTCGCCTTCGAGCGCAACCGCATCGGCGTCAACCAGGTACTGGCGGTCCGGACACCCGAGGCCGGCACGTCCGGGCTGCCGCTGCGGGCCCGCACCTGGAACACCGGGACGTAGGGCACGGAACGGAGAAGGGGCCCCGCCCGGTGTCCGGACGGGGCCCCTGCCGTGCACCGCTACTCCGACTTGATCGCCCCCAGCATGTTCAGGCGGGCCGCCCGGCGGGCCGGCCACAGCGCGGCCAGCACGCCGACCGTCGCGGCCAGCAGCAGGAAGAGGGCCATCCGGCCCCAGGGCACGACGAGTTCATAGGTGGCCATCTTGGTGCCCAGCAGCTCTCCGGCGGCCCAGCCGAAGAAGACGCCCAGGCCGATGCCCAGCACCCCGCCGAAGAGCGAGATCACCAGGGACTCCAGCCGGACCATCCGCTTGATGCCCTTGCGGTCCAGGCCGATCGCGCGCAGCATCCCGATCTCCTGCGAGCGCTCGAAGACCGACATGGCGAGCGTGTTGATGACGCCGAGGACCGCGACGATGACCGCCATCGCCAGCAGGCCGTAGAGCATGTTCAGCATCAGGGTGAACATCTGCGCGATGTCGTTGGAGATGTCCTTCTTGTCCTGCACCTTGATGGCCGGGTTGTCGCCGAGGGCCTTCTCCAGCTTGTCCTTGACCTGGCCGGAGGCGCCGCCGGACGTCTTGAGCATGACCTGCATGTCCTGCGGGTCGCTCTGGTGCGGCGCGAGCACCGCGTTGTCGAGCATGATGCCGCGCATCATCTCGGTGCTCCGGTAGACACCGGCGACGCTCAGCCGCTGCTTCCTGCCGTCCTCGTAGGAGACCGTGAAGTGCGAACCGGTCTTCCAGCCGTGGGACTTCGCGGTGTCGTCGTCCACGACGACCCGGCTGCCGTCGACCTTGAAGGCACCCTCCGAGAGGGTCAGGTCGGTGAGGGAGGTGATGGACGCGCCGTTCACGCCCGTCAGGTACTCGGTCTCGCCGTCGATGCGCGAGGGAGCGTCACGCAGCGGACTGGTGGCGGTGACCCCGTCGGTGGCCGCGAGCTTCTTCTCGACCTCGGGGGAGAGCATGTTGCCGTTCGCCATCGACACCACGTAGTCGGCCTTGATCGCCGAGCTGGCCATCTTGTCGATCGACGTCTGCAGACTGCCCGCCATCACCGTCATGCCGGTGATCAGGGTGAGCCCGATCATCAGCGCCGAGGCGGTGGCGGCGGTACGGCGCGGATTGCGCACCGAGTTCTGACGGGCGAGCTTGCCGGAGACACCGAAGGCGCGCAGCACCGGCGCCGCGGAGGCGATGAGCGGGCGCGACAGCAGGGGCGTCAGGATGAAGACACCGATGATGAGCAGCACCGCGCCGAGGCCCATCGGGGCCTGGCCGTCGGAGCCGTCCATGGTGGTGGCGAAGAGGACCACGGCGACGCCGGCCGCCGAGAAGAGCGCGCCGAGGGTGTTGCGTACGACGAGCGACTTGGTGGTCGCCTTCGCGTGCACGCTGCTCATCGCGGCGACCGGCGGGATCTTCGCGGCGCGGCGGCCCGGCAGCCAGGCGGCCAGCATGGTGATCAGGACGCCGACGAGCAGCGCGGTGGCGATGGTGCCCGGCGAGACGACCAGCGGGCCGTCCGGGACGGTGGCGTCGAACGTGCCCATCAGGGCGCGCATTCCGGCGCCGATGCCGATACCCGCGGCCAGGCCGGTGACGGCCGCGACCGTGCCGACCACGAACGCCTCCAGCAGCACCGAGCGCGTGACCTGCCGGCGGGAGGCGCCGACGGCGCGCAGCAGCGCCAGTTCCCTGGTGCGCTGGGCGACCAGCATGGTGAAGGTGTTGGCGATGATGAACGTGCCGACGAACAGCGCGATGCCGGCGAAGACCAGCAGGCCCGTCTTCATCCCGCTCATCGCCGCGGCGATCTGCGTGGCCTGGTCGTCGGCGAGCTGCTTGCCCGTGGTGGTGGAGGCGACGTCCTTCGGCACGACCTCGTCGAGCGCGTTGCGCAGCGCGGTCTGGGTGGTGCCGGTCGCGGCCTTCACATCGATCTCGTCGTACTCGCCCGCCGAACCGAAGAGCTTCTGCGCGGTCGCCGTGTCGAACAGGGCGAGGCTGCCGCCGGCGGCGACATTGCCGTCGTCGGTGGTGAAGACGCCGGTGATGGTGGGCTTCAGAACCGGGCCGTCGACGGACAGCCGCACCGTGTCGCCGATCTTGTAGCCGGCCCGCCGGGCGGTCTCCGAGTCGACGGCCACCTCGTTCCTGCCCTGGGGCGCGTGACCGCTCGTCAGCGGGTAGCGCGGGTCCTTGTCCCCCCAGTAGTTGCCGCCCTGCGACTGGAAGCCGCCGCCGATCAGCTTGCCGTCCTTGTCGGCGATGGCGGTGAAGCCGTTCACGACACCGATGGTGGACTCGGCGCCGGGCACCGCGGCGGCCTTGTCCAGCAGCGCCTGGGTGAGCTTCGGCTCCTTGCCGATCTTGTCGCCCTCGTCCTGCCGGCCGTCGGGGTGGATGGCGACGTCGACCTGGTCGAAGCCCTTGGCGGAGCTCTTCTGGTAGGCGTCCGAGATGGTGTTGGTGAAGACCAGCGTGCCGGACACGAACGCCACGCCGAGCATCACGGCGAGCACGGTCATCAACAGCCTGGCCTTGTGCGCAAAGACGTTGCGCAAGGCGGTACGGAACATGGGTTTTCTCAGTCCAGGGAGAGTAGAAGCTCGTGTCCGCCGCGGCCGGCGGCGAGGGCGGAGGGAAGGTGCGCCGGGCGCCTCAGCTCGTACGGCCCTTGGCGTCGAACTGCTTCATACGGTCCAGGACCGCGTCGGCGGTGGGCTCGTACACCTCGTCGACGATGCGTCCGTCGGCGAGGAAGACGACGCGGTCGGCGTAGGCGGCGGCCACCGGGTCGTGGGTGACCATGACGACGGTCTGCCCCAGCTCCCGCACGGAGTTGCGCAGGAAGCCCAGGACCTCCGCGCCCGACCGGGAGTCGAGGTTTCCGGTGGGCTCGTCGCCGAAGATGATGTCGGGCCGGGAGGCGAGCGCGCGGGCCACCGCGACCCGCTGCTGCTGGCCGCCGGAGAGCTCGGAGGGCCGGTGGCCGAGCCGGTCGGCGAGCCCCACCATCCCGATCACGGTGTCCAGCCACTGCTTGTCCGGCTTGCGGCCCGCGATGTCCATGGGGAGCGTGATGTTCTCCAGCGCGGTCAGCGTCGGCAGCAGGTTGAACGCCTGGAAGATGAAGCCGATCTTGTCCCGGCGGAGCTTGGTGAGCTGCTTGTCCTTGAGGGACCCGAGCTCGGTCTCACCGATGCGCACGGAGCCGGAGGAGAAGGTGTCCAGGCCGGCCACGCAGTGCATCAGGGTGGACTTGCCGGATCCCGACGGGCCCATGATCGCGGTGAACTCGGCCTGCCGGAAGTCGACGGTCACCCGGTCCAGGGCGACCACCTGGGTCTCGCCCTGTCCGTAGACCTTCGACAGTTCCGTGGCGCGGGCGGCCACCGCGGTGGTCCGGCCGGCGAGGGGAGTGGTGGTCACGGGAGGGTGCTCCTGTCGGGACGACGACGTTCTGGGACGTCACCCATCCTCATGGCCGTACGACGCCGTGTAGTCAGCCGTAGTTCCGGTTCCCGGGGCAGACTCGGGGCGGACCGTGGGCGGTTGTGTCATACCTGGGGATGACGGCCACCCCTGAGGGGCGATCAGCCTCGCGGGTGGTGAACGTTCACGTCCGGGCGGTGAAATTCCGTCATTCCGTGTGCGCCGCGTTCGGCGACCAGAAAGGCTATTGGCAAGTGCCGACGGCCCGTACCCAGTGCTGATGCACCCTCAGACGTCAATAAAATAAGACAACATCGGGTCACTCTTTGACTGTTCGGGGGACGGTCCCCGATAGGCTCGGAACCTCGATGCGGAGCCCATGGCCTGCCCGGATGGTGGAATGCAGACACGGCGAGCTTAAACCTCGCTGCCCCTCGCGGGCGTACCGGTTCAAGTCCGGTTCCGGGCACCTCCGACAATCACGCGGACGAAACCACCGCTATGGGCGCAAGGGTCGTGTTCCGAGACACCGTAGACGCGCTGATCGCCCCCATTGACAGTCGGCCGGGACCGTCGGAGACTCGGAGGGCAGCCTAGTGAAGGAAATTTCACTGGACGAACAAGAGCGAAACAAGGCCGAGCGGGGCTCAGGAAGCAGAGGCGTTTCGATGCGTACCACCGTCGGGATCATCGGGGCCGGACCGGCCGGACTGCTGCTGGCGCGGCTGCTGCACAACGCGGGGATCGACTCCGTGGTCCTGGAGAGCCGCGACCGCGCCTACGTCGAGCACCGGCAGCGCGCCGGAATCCTGGAGCAGGGCACCGTCGACGTGCTGCGCGCGGCCGGGGCCGGGGAGCGCATGGACCGGGAGGGCCTGCGGCACGACGGCATCGAGCTGCGCTTCGACCGCAGGCGCCACCGTGTCGACTTCCCCGCCCTGACCGGCGGCAGCTCCGTGATGGTGTACGCGCAGACCGAGGTGTGCAAGGACCTCATCGCGCTCCAGCTCAAGGAGGGCGGACCGCTGCTCTTCGAGGCCGAGGCGCTCGCCGTGGAGGACGCCGAGAGCGAACGGCCGCGGGTGCGCTTCCGGCACGAGGGCCGCGAGGACGTGCTGGAGTGCGACTACGTGGTCGGCTGCGACGGTTCCTGGGGCGTCGCCCGCCGGGCGGTCCCGGCCGGCCTCTCCCGCGTCTTCGAGCGGACGTACCCCTTCGGGTGGCTGGGCATCCTCGCCGATGTCGCCCCCTCGCACGACGAGCTGGTGTACGCCCGCCACGACCGCGGATTCGCGCTGCTCAGCATGCGCTCGCCGGTCGTCTCGCGCCTCTACCTCCAGGTCCCCGAGGGCACCGACGCCGGGGCATGGAGCGACGAGGAGATTTGGGACGAGCTGGAGCGGCGCTTCGAGACCGCCGACGACTGGCGCCTCCAGCGGGGTCCGATCACCGCCAAGTCCGTGACCCCGATGCGCAGTTACGTCCACGAGCCGATGCGGCACGGCCGGCTCTTCCTGGCCGGGGACGCCGCGCACATCGTGCCGCCCACCGGGGCGAAGGGCCTGAACCTCGCGGTCGGCGACGTCGTCACCTTCGCCCGCGCCCTGGTCGGCCTCCGGGAGACCGGATCGGCCCAGCGGCTCGACGCGTACTCCGAGACCTGCCTGCGCCGCGTCTGGCAGGCCGAGCGGTTCTCGTACGACATGACGACGCTGCTGCACCGCGCCCCCGACGCCACCCCGTTCGAGGACCGGCTGCAGCTGGCCCGTCTGGAGCGGGTCGCCACGTCGCGCGCGGCCGAGACGGACCTCGCGGACGCCTATACGGGGTTTCCGCTGGACTGAGCGGGCAGCAGGAGGGTGCCGGGGTGGCACGGAGCGCCCTTGTCACGGCTCAGTACCAGTGCTCGCCGGACAGGGGACGGCCGCGTACCTTGGCACCACAAGGGAAAGATCCTCCCCAAGCAGTAGGGTCATTCCTTTGCCTACCTATTACTCTTGAGCCAAGGCCACGCAGGGTGGCCATGGAGGAGTGAAATGAGGAGCAGCAACCCGGTCTTCTCGCGACGGGGGTTCAGCCGCGACAACGGCTACGCGGGCTTCAACACCGCGCCGCAGGCCGGGGGAGCAGCAGTCGGCACGCAGGGCAACCCGTACGCCCAGCAGGGCGGCGGCAATCCCTACGCGCAGAACCCTTACGCGCAGCAGGACCAGTACGGCCCCGGCGCCCCGCCGCAGGCACCGGTCACCGCCGGCCGTATGACGATGGACGACGTCGTCATGCGCACGTCCATGACGCTGGGTACCGTCGCCGTCGGCGCGATCCTCGCCTGGGCGCTGCTGCCGGTGTCGTCGACGAGCTACGGGCTGGCCATCGGCTCCGCCCTCGTGGCCTTCGTGCTGGCGATCGTGCAGTCCTTCAAGCGCAAGGCCTCGCCCGCGCTGATCATCGGCTACGCGGCCTTCGAGGGTGTCTTCCTCGGGGTCATCAGCGAGATGTACAACAGCAGGTGGTCCGGCGCGCCCTTCCAGGCGGTCCTGGGCACCATGGCGGTCTCCGGCGCGACCCTGCTCGTCTACAAGGCGGGCTGGATCCGGGTGACCGCGCGGTACGCGCGCATCGGCATGGCCATCGCCATCGCCTTCATCCTGGCCATGGCGGTCAACCTGCTGCTGGTCGTCTTCGGTGTCGCCGAGGACGGCGGACTGCGCAGCATGGGCCCGCTCGGTGCGATCGTCGGCATCATCGCGATCATCCTCGGCGCGTTCTTCCTGACCCTCGACTTCAAGCAGATCGAGGACGGCATCGCGTACGGCGCACCCCGCGAGGAGGCCTGGCTGGCCGCGTTCGGCCTGACCATGACCCTCGTGTGGATCTACGTCGAGATGCTGCGGCTGGCCGCCATCTTCAGCAGCAGCGACTAGCCCGCGCACGCCGGCTGGTTGCACCGGTAGTCCGAAGGGCCCGCGAACCACTGGTTCGCGGGCCCTTCGTCGTCTGGTCCGATGTCGTCTCGGTGGTGCGCGCTCAGAGCAGTTTGCGCGCGGCCCTCCTCAGGTCGTACTCGTGAATGATCGCTTTGGCGTGGCCGTACGCGAGATTGTGCTCGGCGCGAAGCCAGCTGACCTTCTCCTCGAAGCGGAAGAGAGCGGGGCCGTCGTCGACGGTGCGAAGCCAGTCGGAGATCTCACGACCGGTGCAGTGGGGGATGCGGGCGAGCAGATTGCGATGGGTCTCCTCAGAGAAGACTTGGGACATCGGCGCCTCCGGACGCAATGGGATGTAAGCCGGTCCTTCACGCCACGGTGCCTGAGGGTTGGGGTGTTGGCAACAGTCCTGCTGCGGCGCGTAGTCTCGCGGCGTGCTGGATACGACGCCCCTGACCCGAGCCGTGGACCACTTCGCCGACCGGCTGCGGGCCGCGCCGCAGAGTCGGCTGCAACGAGGAGGGGCCACCGAGGCACTGGGTCTGGCCAGGGAGTTGGCACTGCGTGCCCAGCGTCTGGAGGACCCCTACGGCGACCCCCGGGAGATGCCCGACGCGGGCATGTTCGCGGCCGCCGACCAAATCACGGTCGCCGGGCACGATTTGGCGCTCGCACTGAAAGACGAGGGCGAACTGGCGGAGGCCATGGCCCTCGTGGCGGAGGCACAGAAACGCGCCGGAGTCTGATCGACTCCGGCGCGGATGCGTCGCCGGGCGGTACGGAGTGAGCGCGGGCGTGCTGCAGCGCCGTACGGGTGCAGCGACCTACAGGGACGCTATGACGCGGTCCGCGAGGATGTAGACGTTCTCCTCGCCGCACGCGAAGGTCAGGGCGTAGGCGCCCGAGACACCGGAGCCGCCCAGCAGCACGGGGGTGTGACCCGCCTGCAGGGCCGCGGCCAGCTGCTCCGCGGTCTCCCGGTGCCCCGGGGTCATGCACAGCGTCGTACCGTCCGCGAAGACGTAGACGTCGAGTGTGCCGAGCGGGCCCGGGCGGACGTCGGCCAGTTCGGTCTGGGACTCGGCGAGTTCCTCGAGGCAGGCCACCGTGCGCTCATGGTCGTTCACGACGGGTGACTGGACCGGTACGAAGTCCGGGTGCGAGGGGTGGCGGCGGCGGGCCGCGGCCAGCTCCGGGGACTCCCCGGTGAAGTCGTCGACGTCCAGGCCCGGCTCGGTCACCGGCTCCAGGTGCTCCAGACCCAGGAAGTCGGACTGACGCGGCAGGAACAGCTCGCTGTCGGGCAGGCCGAGCAGGGAAGGCGCGTCAGAGGCGTCACGCGCCTCCTGGGCGGCCCAGAAGGCCCGCGCCTCGGCCAGCTCCCGCTCGCGCTCCTCGGCGAGCGCCTCGGCCACCGCGGACCGTATCTCCTCGGCGTCGGAGGTGGAGCGGGCGGCGGGCACGAGTCCGCGTGCGGCGGAGGCGCGGCTCTCGGCGAGCTCGGTGTGCAGGGCTGCGACCTGCCGGCGCAGACCCCGCAGGGTGCGCAGAACGGCGACGCCCACAGCCGCGGTGGCGGCTGTGGTGAGCAGCAAAGCAATCGGCATGGCGCTCACTGACGTACTCCCGGTTCAAAGTCGACCCCCGACTTCCTACATCAGCTTGAAGGGCGGACTAACCAGCTGTCAGTGCGTAACGTCACGAATAGGGCAGGACTTTGGGCCCGGGGTTTACTCGCGGAACGGCTCTGACCTGCGTAAATCGCTCTCCGAAGGGAGATAGGTCACATCCTGGGGGAGATTGGATCACAAAACGGCCCAGAGCCCCGAAGTTTCCGGGATTCCGGGCCGGTTCGGTCACGGAGGGTTCAACTGCGGTCACCCATCCGGGACTAGAGCTCTCCTAGCTGAGGCGCTCGATGACCATGGCCATGCCCTGGCCGCCGCCGACGCACATCGTCTCCAGGCCGAACTGCTTGTCGTGGAACTGGAGGCTGTTGATGAGCGTGCCGGTGATGCGGGCGCCGGTCATGCCGAAGGGGTGGCCGACGGCGATGCCGCCGCCGTTCACGTTCAGCTTCTCCAGCGGGATGTTCAGGTCGCGGTAGGAGGGGATCACCTGGGCGGCGAAGGCCTCGTTGATCTCGAAGAGGTCGATGTCGTCGACGGTCAGGCCGGCGCGCCCCAGGGCCTGCTTGGACGCCTCCACCGGGCCGAGGCCCATGATCTCGGGGGAGAGGCCGGTGACGCCGGTCGAGACGATGCGGGCGAGCGGGGTGAGGCCGAGCTCGCGGGCCTTGGTGTCGCTCATGACGACGAGGGCGGCGGCGCCGTCGTTCAGCGGACAGCAGTTGCCCGCCGTGACCAGGCCGTCGGGGCGGAAGACCGGCTTGAGGCCCTGCACGCCTTCGAGGGTGACGCCGGCGCGGGGGCCGTCGTCCTTACTGACGACCGTGCCGTCGGGGGTCGTGACCGGGGTGATCTCCCGCTCCCAGAAGCCGTTCTTGATGGCTTCCTCGGCGAGGTTCTGCGAGCGGACGCCGAACTCGTCCATGTCCTGGCGGGTGACGCCCTTGATGCGGGCGAGGTTCTCCGCGGTCTGGCCCATCGCGATGTACGCGTCCGGGGGCAGGCCGTCCTCGCGCGGGTCGTGCCAGGACGCGCCCTCGCTCTGCGCGACGGCCTCGGTGCGGGCCTCCGCCTCCGCGAAGAGGGGGTTGCGGGTGTCGGGGAGGCTGTCGCTGTTGCCCTTGACGCTGCGGGACACCACCTCGACGCCGGCCGAGATGAAGACGTCGCCCTCGCCCGCCTTGATGGCGTGCAGGGCCATGCGGGACGTCTGCAGCGACGAGGAGCAGTAGCGGGTGATGGTGCAGCCCGGGAGGTGGTCCATGCCCATCTGTACGGCGACGATGCGGCCGAGGTTGAAGCCCTGCTCGCCGCCGGGCAGACCGCAGCCCAGCATCAGGTCGTCGATGTCCTTCGGGTCCAGCTCCGGGACCTTGGCGAGGGCGGCCTGGATGATCGTGGCGGTCAGGTCGTCGGGGCGCACGTCCTTCAGGGAGCCCTTGAAGGCGCGGCCGATCGGGGAGCGGGCGGCTGAGACGATCACGGCTTCGGGCATCACGGCTCCAGTGGGACGGGGGTTGGGCACGGCTGTTTGGAAGTTACCCGGCCGTACGCGCTCGGTCACCGGTATTGACGTGTGACTCGGGACGCACTTTCCAAGCGCTTGCTTTTTTCTGGCGTGGGCGCCTTTCGCTGGCGTGGGCGCCTTGAGCGGGGTCCGGCCTTGTCGCCGGTGCCCGTCCAGACCTGGGGCTCCGCCCCAGACCCCGCTCCTCAAACGCCGGAGGGGCTGATTCCTGCGCCGGTGCGGGGGTCTGGATGCGGAGCCCTCAGGAGGACGGGGCCGGTGTGGACGCCGGGTCGGTGGCGGGGAGGCGTCGGCGGCGGCGGCGTTTGAGGAGAGCCCAGGGGCCGCGCGGGCCCGTGGGCATCGCGGCCGTGACCTCGGTGCCGGGCTCGGACGCGGCCTCCGCGGCGGCCCGGGCCACCGGCAGGAAGCCCTCGCGACGGGAGACGTCCGGCCGCTCCTCCTCCGCCGGCCAGAGGCCGAGCGCGGCACAGACCGTGGGAAGGACGGCCATCGCGGCCGTGGCGTACCCCTCCGCGGACGGGTGGTAGTTGTCGGGCCCGAACAGCTCCCGGGGGTTCGCCTCGAACTCGGGGCCGAGGAGGTCGCCCAGCGACACCGTACGGCCGCCCTGCTCGACCGTGCCGATGGTCTGGGCGGCGGCCAGCTGCCGGGAGGCGCGACGGGCCAGCCAGCGCAGCGGCTGCTGGACCTGCTCGACCGTGCCGAGGTCGGGACAGGTGCCGACGACCACCTCCGCACCGGCGGTCCGCAGCCGCCGTACCGCCGATGACAGATGGCGGACGGAGCGGGTCGGTGGCATCCGGTGGGTGACATCGTTCGCGCCGACCATGATCACGCAGATATCGGGTACTCGGCCGGTGTCCGCGAGGGCGAGCGCTACCTGGCGGTCCAGGTCGTCCGACTGGGCCCCGGGCAGCGCCACATTGGTCAGCTCCACCGGGCGTTCCGCCACCGCGGCCAGCCCGGAGGCCAGCAGCGCCCCCGGAGTCTGGCGGGCCCGGTGCACCCCCTGCCCCGCGGCCGTGGAGTCCCCGAGCATGGCCAGCCGCAGCGGAGTTTCGTCGAGACCCGCGTACGCGTGCCCGTAGAGACCGTCCGCGCGCGGCGGATGACTGTGACCGTTTCCCACATGGCGCTTCGCCAGCTGCACCTCGGCCAGCACGACACCGATCGTGGCCGCGCCCACCAGCCCGATCCCGCCGCCGCCGTACGCCGCTCCCGCCGCGATGCGCCGGGCCACCCTCGCCCTCGACAAGCTCGACATGCGAAGCCGCCACCTCCTCGTAGCCGTACAACCACTGCTTGCCCCGTAGAGCGGGTCGGCCAATCTCAACGGCGGGTGCGGCACCTTCCGGAAGCAACCGCGGGACCCCCCTCCCACGTGGGGCCTTAGGCTGGCTGAACCATTCCTTGATACACAGCTCCGGAGACAACGGTGCAATTCCACGACTCGATGATCAGTCTCGTCGGCAACACCCCGCTGGTGAGGCTCAACAACGTGACCGCGGGCATTCAGGCGACCGTCCTGGCGAAGGTTGAGTACTTCAACCCCGGCGGATCCGTGAAGGACCGCATCGCGCTGCGCATGATCGAGGCCGCGGAGGAGAGCGGCGCCCTCAAGCCCGGCGGTACCATTGTCGAGCCGACCAGCGGAAACACCGGTGTCGGCCTCGCCATCGTGGCGCAGCAGAAGGGCTACAAGTGCATCTTCGTGTGCCCCGACAAGGTGAGCACCGACAAGATCAACGTGCTGCGCGCGTACGGCGCCGAGGTGGTCGTCTGCCCGACGGCCGTCGACCCCGAGCACCCGGACTCGTACTACAACGTCTCCGACCGGCTGGTGCGCGAGACGCCGGGCGCCTGGAAGCCGGACCAGTACTCCAACCCCCACAACCCCCTTTCGCACTATCACTCCACCGGCCCCGAGCTGTGGGAGCAGACGGAGGGGAAGATCACCCATTTCGTGGCGGGTGTGGGCACCGGCGGCACCATCTCCGGGACCGGGCGGTATCTGAAGGAAGCCAGTGACGGGCGGGTCCAGGTCATCGGCGCCGACCCCGAGGGGTCCGTGTACTCCGGCGGGTCCGGGCGGCCGTATCTCGTCGAGGGCGTCGGCGAGGACTTCTGGCCGACGGCCTACGACCGGACCGTCGCCGACGAGATCGTCCCCGTGTCCGACAAGGACTCCTTCCAGATGACGCGGCGGCTGGCCAAGGAGGAGGGACTGCTGGTCGGCGGCTCCTGCGGGATGGCCGTCGTGGCCGCGCTGCGGGTGGCCGAGCGGCTCGGCCCCGACGACGTCGTCGTCGTCCTGCTGCCGGACAGCGGCCGCGGCTACCTCAGCAAGATCTTCAACGACGAGTGGATGGCCGACTACGGCTTCCTCGAGGACACCGGCCCCAGCGCCCGCGTCGCCGACGTGCTCAGCGACAAGGAGCACGGCCACATCCCCTCGCTCGTCCACATGCACCCGGACGAGACGGTCGGCGAGGCCATCGAGGTGCTGCGCGAGTACGGCGTCTCGCAGATGCCGATCGTGAAGCCCGGCGCCGGTCACCCGGACGTCATGGCGGCCGAGGTCGTGGGGTCCGTCGTGGAGCGGGAGCTGCTGGACCACCTGTTCACCAAGAAGGCCTCGCTCGACGACCCGCTGGAGAAGCACATGTCGGCGCCGCTGCCGCAGGTCGGCTCCGGCGAGCCGGTCGGGGACCTGATGTCCGTGCTCGGTGCCGCCGACGCGGCGATCGTGCTGGTCGAGGGCAAGCCGACCGGGGTCATCAGCCGCCAGGACCTGCTGGCCTTCCTCGCCAAGGGCGGCGCGAAGCAGTAGCGGCACCGGCGGGAGACCGACATGGATCTCCCCCGTTCCGCGCCGAAAGGGATCTTCCGGCCCTTTCGGCGGGGAACTTCGCGGAAGTGGTACGAGCGCGTCACGTCCGCGCAGCACCCGCTTAACACGGGTCCGGCACATTGGTGGTTGTCGGCAAGGGCGGGAGCGGCTCCCCGCCCCGGCCGACACCAAAACGGCGTCAAGGACCTCCGGAGCGGCTCCCGGACCTCCAACGACGCCAAGGACGCGCAAGCCCGGCCCTGACCCGGCCCGCGTCCCTCGCGGGGACCGCCGTCGTCCCGCCCCCCGGCAACGGGGGTGCGGCGGTCCCCGCGGCAACTCTTTGCGGCAGCCGTCCTGCTGTGTGCGGCCTTCCTCCGGCTCCTGGCTGCCGCCTTCCGCGGCCCCCCGTCACCCCGTGCGGCTCGTCGCCCAACTGCCCAGCAGCGCCAGGCGTTCCGCCGTCTCCGAGCCCGGCTCCGGGGTGTAGACCACGAGCACCTGGTCGGGTTCCGAGGGCAGCGTCAGCGTCTCGTAGGGGAAGGTCAGCAGACCCACCTCGGGGTGCTGGATGCGCTTCACGCCGTACGTCTTCTCCTTGACCAGGTGGTCCGCCCACAGCCGGCGGAAGTCCTCGCTGCGCAGCGAGAGTTCGCCGACGAGCGCGCACAGCTTCTTGTCCTCGGGCCGGCGGGCCGCGTACAGGCGCAGATACGCGACGGACTCGGCGGCCACCGCCGGCCACTCCGGGTAGAGGTCGCGGGACGCGGGGTCGAGGAAGACATGGCGCGGGATGTTGCGCTCCTCGGACGTCATCCTGCTGTAGCCGGTGACCGCGTCGCCCAGCGTGTTCCAGGCCAGTACGTCGAGCCGGGGGCCGAGGACGAAGGCGGGGGCCTTCTCCACGGTGTCGAGCAGCAGTTGCACGCCGGGGCGGACGCGGAGCGCGGCCGGGCGGACCGGGTTCCTGGCCGGGCGCACCACCGTGTGCAGATAGGTCCGCTCCGTCTCGTCCAGGCGCAGTACCCGCGCGATCGCGTCCAGCACCGCGTCCGAGACTCCCCCGGACTTCGTCCGGGCGGCGCCTCCCGGGCCGCGGCCCTGTTCGAGCCGGATGTAGTAGTCGACGCTCACGCCCGCGAGTTGGGCGACCTCCTCGCGGCGCAGGCCCGGGACGCGGCGCCGTCCGTGCGAGGGCAGCCCCACCTCCTCGGGCTGGATGCGAGCGCGGCGCGAGCGCAGAAAGTCTCCGAGATCCCCGTCCATGAGTTCGATGGTAGGGGGCGCGGCCGGAACGGAGGCTGGTACTGGCAGACCCAGGAAAAGCTCAGCCCTGGGTAGCCGAGGCGCGCACGGCCAGAGTGGATCTCGTCGCCGGGAGAGACCGGGCGACGCGAACTCGGGGAGTACCCACATGTCGTACCAGACACTGGCCGGCCGCACCGCCGTCGTCACCGGAGCCGCGAGCGGGATGGGCGCCGCGACCGCGCGGCTGCTCGCCGCGCAGGGGGCGCGTGTTGCTCTGCTCGCCCGGCGCGGGGAGCGGCTGGCCGAACTCGCCGCGAAGATCGAGGCCGACGGCGGCCGGGCGCTGGCCGTGGTCGCCGACGTCACGGACGACGCATCGGTCCAGGCCGCGGTCGCGCGGGTCCACGAGGTGTACGGGAGCGTCGACCTGGTGGTGAACTCCGCGGGCGTGATGCTGCCCAACCCCATCGAGGGCGGCCGGATCGACGAATGGCAGCGGATGCTCGACACGAACGTGACCGGAGTGCTGCGCGTCATCCGCGCGTTCAACGGCGACCTGCTCGCCGCGGCCGCCGAGGGGCGCACCGCGGACCTGGTGAACATCTCCTCGATCGGTGCGCACGTCGCCTTCCCCAACTACGCGGTGTACGGCGCCACCAAGGCCGCACTGACCTATCTCTCGCAGTCCCTGCGCACGGAACTGGGGCCGCGCGGTGTGCGGGTCACCAACATCGAGCCGGGGCTCACGGAGACGGAGCTGGGCAGCCACATCGACAACGCCCGGCTCTCGGAGGAGCTGGACGGGATGTTCGGGGCGATCGGCTCGCTGTCGTCGGAGGAGATCGCGGACGTCGTCGCCTATGTGACGAGCCGGCCGCCCCACGTCAACCTGCGGCAGGTCATCGTCCTGCCGACCGCGCAGGCGTGAGCCGCGGAGGGCCGGGGTCCGTCCGGTGCATCTTGCGGTTCCGTCCCCGTGACCTGCCGCACGATCCGCCGGACAGGCGCTACGCCTCCCAGTCCGAGTCGGACTTGTCGCGGGGCCTGCGCAGCGGGAAGTCGGTGTGGCGCAGGGCCTGGACCGCGTTGACGCCCACGATGCCCACCCAGGCGACCAGCAGGCCGGGCAGGCCCGCGACGCCGCCGCCGATCGCGGACAGTGGGACCGCCAGGACGAGCGAGACGATCCCGAAGCCGAAGCGCTCGCCCCAGGAGTCGGTCGACCGGGGTGAGCGGGAGCCGCGGGCCACCACCATCTGCTGCTCCGCGAGCTGTCGGCGCACCCGGCGGTCGACCGCTCCGTCGAGGCGCTGCTCGACCTTCTCCAGGAACGACTCGACGAGTGCGGGCTCGTAGTCCTCGCCCAGTTCCCTGCGCGCGTGCAGGGTGGCGTCGAGTTCCTTCTTCAGTTCGGCGTCAGGGGCTTCCATACCGGTCATGGGACCCAGATTAGGGAGCCGGGACCCCCGTGACACTGGGGATAGCCCCCCTGTTGGAGCTGGGCTGCACCCCCGCCGGCAGGACCCCGAGCGACTCCAGCACGTGGCGGTGACCGCGCTCGACCCCGGTGATCCTGACCTCGATGCCCCGGCCGCGCAGATCGCCCACGGCGTCCTTGAGCGCCAGCGCGCCCGTCGCGTCGACCGCCGTGAGCCCCGACATCCGCAGATCCACCGCCGTGACCCCGTGCAGCTCCGCCAGGCCGGACCGGAAGCGGTGGGCCGCGGCGAACAGGAGCGGGCCGTCGAAGCGGTAGGTGACGTCCGCGCATCCCGGTGCCTCGTCGGCCGCGGCCGGGGTGAGCCGGCTGCCCCGTACCGCCGCGCGCAGGGCCAGCAGGACGGACACGGCGAGCCCGAGCAGCACCGCCCGCACCAGGTCCAGGGCGAGCGTCGCGCACGCGGTGAGCGCCAGGACCAGGGCGTCCCCGCGGGTCGCCCGCGCCATGGCCCGTACGGCGTCCGTCTCCACCATCCGTACGGCGGTGGCGAGCAGGACGCCGGCCAGCGCGGCCAGCGGGATACGGGCCACGAGCGGGGCCGCGGCGGCCACGATCCCGGCGAGGATCACCGCGTGCGCCAGCGCGGCCAGCCGGGAGACCGCGCCGGTACGGACGTTCACCGCCGTACGGGCGATGGCTCCGGTCGCCGGTACGCCGCCGAAGAGCGGGGCCGCGAGGTTGGCGATGCCCTGGCCGAACAGCTCCTTGCCGGGATCGTGGCGTTCACCGGGGCGCATGCCGTCCGCGACGGAGGCGGAGAGGAGGGACTCCAGGGCGGCCAGGGCCGCGACGGCGGCGGCCGGCGCGAGCAGGGACGGCACCCGGGCCGGATCGAAGAAGGCGAGTGAGGGCGCGGGCAAGGAGGCGGGCAGGGAGCCGATCCGGGTCACGTGCAGCCCGAGGCCCTCCGCCGTCAGGGTCGCGGCCGCCACCGCGACCAGCGAGAAGGGCACACCCGGCTTCCAGCGGGCGCCCGCGAACATCACCGCAGCCGCCCCGAGGGACAGCGCGAGCGCCGGCCACCGCGGTGACCGGCCGAACTCCTCCGCCGCCCGCATCGCCACCGCCGCGACCTGTTCGCCGTGCGGCACGGGCACGCCCAGGGCCGACGGCACCTGCTGCAGCGCGATCACACAGGCGATGCCGAGGGTGAATCCGGCGATCACGGGCGCGGGCACGTACGCCATCGCCGCGCCGGCCCGCGCGAACGCGAGGGCCAGCAGCAGCACGCCCGCGATCAGCCCGACGGTCAGCACTCCGTCGGCGCCGTACCGGTGGACGATCGGCACCAGGACGACGGTCATCGCCCCGGTCGGCCCGCTCACCTGCCGCGCCGAACCGCCGAACAGCGCGGCGAGCGCCCCCGCGACGATCGCGGTGACCAGCCCCGAGGCGGCCCCGAGTCCGGACGTCACCCCGAATCCGAGCGCGAGCGGGAGGGCGACCACGGCGACGGTGAGCCCGCAGAGGAGGTCCCGGCGCGGCGCACGGCCCATGGACCGCAGATCGGAAACCGAGGGCAGGACGGCCAAAGCCCGGGAGAGGGCGGGAGATTGCTTCATGGGGGATACGTGACTTCTTCGCGTGCGTGCGGGAGGGGGACCCGTCCGCGGACCGCGGTCTGCCGCTGTGGGCAGTCGTGCCGCGGGGCGGCGGGGGAGGAGCCATGGCCAGTTGGGCCGGTTGAGCCGGTTGGGCCGGTTGCCGTCGGGACGTGGCGCTCAGGGCAGCAGGCCGACGGTTCCGGTGTCGAGGTCGAAGCGGGCGGCGGCCACCGTGGCGGGGGCGAATGCCGGGTCCGCCCGGATGGCGTCGCGCACCCACCGCGTGTGGGCCCGTACGGTGTGGTCCGCCCAGTCCCCGGGCAGACCCCGGGTCCGCCGCGCGGCCGGGATGATCTCGTCCACCAGCAGGGCGAGATGCCCCGGCACCGGCGCTCCGGTCCGCAGATGGTCGAGCGTCGCCGCGACGGCCCCGCACCGCTCGTGCCCGAGCACGAGCACCAGCGGGATGCGCAGCTCAGCCACCCCGTACTGGATGGACCCGAGCACCGCCTCGTCGAGCACCTGGCCCGCTGTCCTTATGCAGAGCAGGTCGCCGAGCCCCTGGTCGAAGACCAGCTCGGGCGGCACCCGGGAGTCGATGCACGCGACGACCACCGCGAAGGGGTGCTGTCCGGCGGCGAGGACCTGCCGCCGGGCGCGCCCCTCGTCCGGATGACGGGAACGTCCGGCGGCGTACCGCCGGTTGCCCGCGAGCAGTTCGGCGAGCGCGGCCGGGGCGTCGGCCGGACGGGGGTGCGGACCCGGAGCTGGAGACGGGCGCGGACCGGGACTCGGGAGCTGGTCCGGTGGTGGAGCCGGACGTGGGTCCGGTGGCGACGCGGGGGAGGCCGCGGCCGCCGGGGTCGTGGTGATCGCGGCGGTGGTCGCCGCCAGAAAAGCCCTGCGGTTCGAGGGCATGACGCTCCCTCAGGAGATGTGCTTGTAGCGCTCACTCACCGTACGCACGCGCATGTCACCCTGAGTGTCCGTTTAACGACACTTGGTTGATTCGTCGTCAGATCATCGCTCCCGCGATACCGGCTCTTGATCGGGAAGCGGCGCGGGGGCCGTCCGCTCCGGGATGTGCGCCGTGTTGCGCCGTGCGAGCAGCCAATACAGCAGCGCCGGTACGACGAGACCGACGATCCACGACACATCCGCACCGCCCAGCGACGCCACGAACGGGCCCGTGAAGAAGCTCGTCGCGAGGAACGGGAGTTGAGCGACCAGCCCGGCGGCGTAGACCCCGAGCGCGTCCCAGCGCCACGCTCCGTAACGGCCGTGGGGGTCCGAGAGGGCCGGGATGTCGTACCGCTCCTTGGCGATCAGGTAGTAGTCGACCAGGTTGATCGCCGACCACGGGGTGAAGAAGGTCAGCAGGAAGAGCAGGAAGTCCTTGAAGGAGGACAGGAAGCTGTCCTTGCCGAGCAGGGCGACGACCGTGCCGGCCACCATGATCACGCCGATGTACGCGGCCCGTCCGCGCTGCGACAGCACCCGCCGGCCGCGGAACCCGCTGACGCTCGTCACCATCGACATGAAACCGCCGTACGTGTTCAGCACGTTGATGGTCAGCTTGCCGAGGGCGATCACGAAGTAGAAGAAGGACGCGACGAGGCCGGTGCCGCCGAGGGCGACGACATAGCCGACCTGGCTCGCCAGGAACTTCTCGCCGGCCGTGGCCGCGACCAGCACACCGAAGGTCATCGACCACTGCGAGCCGAGCGCCGAACCGGACAGCGTCCACCAGAAGGTCGCCCGCCCCGACGTCGTCCGCGGCAGATAGCGCGAGTAGTCGGCGACGTACGGCCCGAACGCCAGCTGCCAGGAGGCCGACAGGGACATCGCCAGCAGGAACATGGGCAGGTCGAAGCGGGCGTCGCCCAGCAGGGCGGAGAGGTCCACGCGGTCCAGCAGCCGAATGCCCAGGTAGACGAAGGCCAGCGCGCAGACCACGCTCGCCACCCGGCCCAGCGTGTGGATGACCCGGTAGCCGACGGCCGCCGTCACCGCGGTGACGACCGCGAAGAGCACGATGCCGGTGGTGTCGCCGGTGTGCGTCAGCTCGCCGACCGCCTGCCCGGCCAGCACGCTGCCGCTCGCGAAGAACCCGACGTACATCAGGATCACCAGCAGGAGTGGGACGACCGCACCGCGGACGCCGAACTGCGCCCGCGACTGGATCATCTGCGGCAGCCCCAGCTTCGGGCCCTGCGCCGAGTGCAGGGCCATGACGGCGCCGCCGAGCAGATTGCCGGCCAGCAGCCCGACGACCGACCAGACCACGTCACCGCCGAAGACGACCGCGAGCGCACCGGTGACGACTGCGGTGATCTGCAGGTTGGCGCCGAGCCAGAGGGTGAACTGGCTGAACGCCGTGCCGTGGCGCTCCTCGTCGGGCACCACGTCGATGGAGCGCTGCTCGATGAGGGAGCCCGCCATCACTTGGCCAGCCCGTGCTGCTTCGCGTACGTGTTCCCCACGTCCTCCGGGTCCTTCTTGTCCTTGTCGACCTGGCGGTTGAGCTCGGTGAGCTGGGCCGTCGTGAGGACGTTGCCGAGGGCGGCGAGCGCCTTGCGGACCGTGGAGTCGGCCTTGCGGTCCGCGATGAGCGGGACCACGTGCTGACCCGGGACCAGGTTCTTCGGGTCGGTGAGGACGACCCAGTGGTTGGCCTGGATGTCGGTGTCGGTGGTGAACAGGTTCGCCACGTCCACATCGCCCTTCTTCAGGGCGCCCTTGACCAGCGGCCCCGACGAGTCGAGCGACTTGAACTCCTTGAACTCCACGCCGTAGACGTCCTTCAGGCCGACCGCGCCGACCTGGCGTTTCTTCACCTCGGCGGCGGCGCCGATGACGAGCTTGCCGTTCTGCTTGCGCAGATCGGCGAGGGACGTCAGGCTGTACTTCTGCGCCGTTTCCGGGGTGACCACGAACGCGTCCGAGTCCTCGGCCATCCCGTACGGCAGGATCTGGAGTCCCTTGGGCAGGGCGATCGCGAGGGCGTTCTGCATCTCGCCCTCCTCCGTGGCCTTCGCCTTCGGGTCGAGGTAGTGCAGCAGGGCGCCCTGGTACTCGGGCAGCAGGTCGATGTCGCCGCCCCTGAGTGCAGGGATCAGGATCTCGCGGGTGCCGAGGTTCGGACGGACCTTGGTCTTCACGCCGGCTGCTTCCAGGACGGCGGCGTAGAGATAGCCGAGCACCTGGTTCTCGGTGAAGTTGGCGGTGCCGATGGTGACACCGTCCTTGCTGGAGCCGCCGCCGCTGCCGCCGCCCCCCTGGCCGTCCAGGGAGGTGATGCCGCCGCTGCACGCGGCGAGGGCGGGGACGGAGGCCGCGGCGAACAGGCCGCCGAGGAGAGTACGACGATTCACGGGTTCTCCCTGCGCGGTGCGATGGGGGTCCCCCCGGTCGAGCGAAGTCGAGAGTGGGGGAGGAAGAGGAAGCGCTGCAGGCCGCTCAGGGCCAGGTCCAGGACGACGGCGACCGCGGCGACGAGCACCGCGCCCCCGAGCACCTGGACGAGGTCGCGCTGGGCGAGCCCGTCGAAGACGTAGCGGCCGAGGCCGCCGAAGGAGACGTACGCGGCGATGGTGGCCGTCGCGACCACCTGGATCAGCGCGAGCCGCAGACCGGTCATGATCAGCGGCAGGGCGAGGGGGAGTTCGACCTGGAGGAGGACCTGGTGCCAGCGCATGCCCTGGCCGCGCGCCGCGTCCTTCACGTCCGGGTCGACGGCGGTCATCCCGGCGTAGGTGTTCGTGACGATCGCCGGGACCGCGAGGGCGACCAGCGCGATGTACACCGGCCACATCGACAGACCGCTGGCCAGGAAGACCAGTACCACGAGGCCGACGGTGGGCAGCGCCCGTCCGAACGACGAGAGGTTGATGGCGAGGAACGCGCCCCTGCCGGTGTGCCCGATCAGCAGGCCGACCGGCAGCGCGATCGCGGCCGCGACGAGCGTGGCCAGCAGGGAGTACTGGAGGTGCTCGGCGAGGCGGTGGGCGATGCCGTCGTTGCCGGCCCACTGGTCGCCGCTGACCAGCCACTTGCCGAGGTTCTTGAGGAGTTCGTACATCAGGCTCGCCGCCTCGTCCACGGGGTGAGTACGTACTGCAGCGCGACCAGCAGCGCGTCCGCCACCAGTGCCAGCAGGAGCGTCAGTACGACGCCGACGATCACCGGCGTCGGGAAGTTGCGCTGGAAGCCGTCGGTGAAGAGCTGGCCGAGGCCGCCGTCGCCGATGTAGGTGGCGACCGAGACGAGCGAGATCGACATGACGGTCGCGATCCGGACGCCCGCCATGATCACCGGGAGGGCGAGGGGGAGTTCGACGGTGAGCAGCGTGCGCAGCGGGCGGGTGCCCATGGCCTTCGCGGCTTCCTTCGTCCTGGCGGGGACCGAGTCGAGGCCCTCGACGGTGTTCCTGAGCAGGACCACCAGGGTGTAGATCGTCAGGCCGGTCACCGTGGTGGTGCGGGTGAGGCCGGAGACCGGCAGCAGGAGGACGAAGACCGCGATCGACGGGATCGTGAACAGGACGTTCGAGAGCCCGAGCAGCAAGCCGCGCAGCGGGCGGACCCGATGGGCCAGCACGGCCAGCGGGAGGGAGATCAGCAGCCCGAAGAAGACGGCGGACAGGGCGGCGGAGAGGTGGGACAGGGTGAGCGTGGTGAGGTCGTCGGTGTGGTCGCCGATCCACGACCAGTCGATGGTCATATCGCGGCGCTCGCGCTCGGGGTGGCTGCGGTGCCCGTGCCCGTGCCGGTGCCCGTCGTGCCCATGCCCGCCGTGCTGTGGGCCCGGCCCGCGTACTCGTGGACGGCGTCGCGCGAGGTGACGCCGGTCAGCGCTCCGTCTGCGTCGACGCGGGCGACCAGGCCGGTCGGCGAGGCGATCGACTCGTTGAGCGCCGCGAGCAGGGAGTCGGTGTCCTTGAGCGGCCGTACGGGGAGTTCGGCGTCCTCGGTGCGCCAGTGCCGGGGCCGGCGGGCCTCGTCCAGGACGAGCTCCCAGGGGCCGCCCTCGGGGACGGGGGTGCGAGGGACGTCCTTCAGGGTCGTCAGGGAGAGCAGCTTCAAGCCCCGCTCGGCGCCGAGGAAGTCGGCGACGAAGTCGTCCGCGGGCCGGGCCAGCAGCTCGGCCGGCGCGGCGCACTGCACCAGGTGCCCGCCGGTACGGAAGATCGCGATCTGGTCGCCGAGCCGGACCGCCTCGTCGATGTCGTGCGTGACGAAGACGATGGTCTTCCTCAACTCCTTCTGCAGGCGCAGAAGTTCGTCCTGGAGCTGGGTGCGCACTACCGGGTCGACCGCGCCGAACGGCTCGTCCATGAGCAGGACCGGCGGGTCGGCGGCGAGCGCGCGGGCCACGCCGACGCGCTGCTGCTGGCCGCCGGAGAGCTGGTGCGGGTAGCGCTTGCCGGCGTCGGCGGTCAGGCCGACGGTCTCCAGCAGCTCGGCCGCCCTGGCCCGTGCCTTCTTCCGGCCCCAGCCCAGCAGGAGCGGCACGGTCGCGATGTTGTCGAGCACCGTGCGGTGCGGGAAGAGCCCCGACTGCTGGATGACGTAACCGATCGACCTGCGCAGCTCGGCCGCGTCCTGGCGCAGGACGTCCTTGCCGCCCACCCGGATGGTCCCGGACGTCGGATCGACCATCCGGTTGATCATCCGCAGGGTGGTCGTCTTACCGCAACCGGAGGATCCGACGAGGACGGTCACGCCGCCTTCCGGCATCTCCAGGGAGAGATCGTGGACTGCTGTGGTGCCGTTCGGGAAGCGCTTGTGGACCGCGTCGAACTGGATCATGAGGTGTCCCTTGCCCGGCCTGCATATCGTCATGCAGAGTTCTCGGTGTCTGAATAGGTTGTCAATGCTCCGGCGTTAATCGCTGGTTACTTATGGCCGACTGGTAAGACCCGATGTCCCGGTTGAGGGGAGTTTGCGCGTGATGTCGTCTCGAATCGTGGACGTGGTGGATGCGGTATCGGGACCGGCCGTGTCCGGGCCCGTGGTCCTGGACGGGCGCGGTGTCGACGCCGTGGACGTCGTGCGCCTCGCCGACGGGGTCGCGCGTCCGATACCCGCCGCCGAGGCGATGAAGCGCGCCGAGGAGTCCTGGGACGCGGCCCGGCAGATCGCCGCGACCGGCCGGGTCTACGGCCGCTCGACCGGGGTCGGCGCCAACCGGAACGAGGACGTCCCGACCGAGGCCGCCGCCGGCCACGGCCTGCGCCTGCTGCGCAGCCACGCCGGCGCCATCGGGCAGGAGCTGCCGGCCCGCGAGGTCCGGGCGATGCTCGCGGTGCGGGCCAACCAGGTCCTCGCCGGCGGAGCGGGCCTGCGACCCAGCGTGGTCACGGCTCTGTGCGAGGCGCTGGAGAGCGGCGCGTATCCCGTGGTGAACGAGTTCGGATCCGTGGGCACGGGGGACATCGCGGCGCTCGCCCAGGTGGGTCTGGCGCTGGCGGGTGAGCATCCGTGGCGGGCGCCGGAGGGTTCGGCGGCCGGCTCGACGATCGGTTCGGCGCCCGGGGTGACGTCCGGGGCGACGCCCGGGGTGACGTCCGGCCCGGTGGCTCTCGCCGTGCCGTCGAGGGGCGACTGGCCCTCGGGGGCGGGGGTGGGGGCGGGGGTCGGGGCGCAGGGCGTGGTCCCGGGTGCCGGGCTCGGTGGGGACCGGGTTCGGCGGGTGGCCTCCGGGGGCCGGACGCTGGGCGTTCCTCCCGCGCCGCAGGCCCTCGACAACAACGACGCCCTCGCGCTCATCAGCAGCAACGCCCTGACCCTGGGGCAGGCCGCGCTCGCGCTGGACGAATTGCGGGGGCTGATCGTCGCCACGCAGGTCGTCGCGGCGCTGTCGCTGGTCGCGGTCGACGGATCGCACGAGGCGTACGCGGCTCCGGTGCACGCCGCCCGCCCGCACCGCGGATCCACCGAAGTGGCGCGGCGCATGCGGGAGTTGATCGGGGCCGCCGACCGGCCCACCCCGCCCCTGGGGCGGATCCAGGACCCGTACGGCTTCCGGTGCATCCCGCAGATCCACGGGCCCGCGCACGACGCGGCGGACGCGCTCGACGAAGTCCTCGCGGTCGAGATCAACGCCGCCGCCGAGAACCCCCTCATCTGCGCCGAGGACATGGCCGCCTATCACCACGGCGGCTTCTACCAGGCCCAACTCGCCCTCGCCCTCGACCACTTCAGACTGGCCGTCACCCAGGTCGCCCGCCTCTCGACGTCACGCCTCTCGACCCTGAACGAGCCCGCCTACACCCGGCTGCGCCCCTTCCTCGCCGACCAGGAGCCCGCGTCCTCCGGCGTGATGATCCTGGAGTACGCCGCCGGGGCCGCCCTCGGCGACCTGCGCGCCTTCTCCGCGCCCGCCTCACTCGGCCACGCTGTACTCTCCCGGGGCGTCGAGGAACAGGCCAGCTTCGCCTCGCTCGCGGCACGCCAGACCCTGCGGGCGTGCGGTGCGTACCGTCTCGTCGTCGGCTGCGAACTCGTCGCCGCCGTACGGGCCTTGCGCCAGCGCGACCTGCGGCCCGACCCGGAGCTGCCGGTCGGCCGGGCGCTGGAACTCGCCGAGTCGGCACTCGACCCGGACCAGGCCGACCGGCCGCTCACGGACGACGTGACGGCGGCGGCCGCACTGCTCGACCGGTTCACGGACATCTGGAGGGGGACCACGCAATGAGCGTGACCGACAGCCCTGCCGCGCGGCTGCAGGCGCTCTTCGAGGGGCGCCGGCTGACGCCGACGCAGCGGCGCATCGCGCACAGCATGGTGCGGCGCGCCGCCGACGTGCCGTTCCTGTCGAGCGTCGAGCTCGCCGAACTTGCGGGGGTCAGCCAGCCGTCCGTCACCCGCTTCGCGGTCGCGCTCGGCTTCGACGGCTACCCGGCCCTGCGCAAGCACCTGCGCGAGGTCGCGCCCGCGGAACCGGCGGTGGACACCGCCTCGTACAACGAGTACCAGCAGGCCGTCGAGGCCGAGATCGAGAACCTGAAGCATCTCGCGGAGGTGCTGGCCGATCCCCGGCCGGTGACCCGCGCGGGCCGGCTGCTCGCCGCCTCCCGGCCCCTCCCGGTCCTCGGCCTGCGCGCCGCCGCCTCCCAGGCGTACGGGTTCGCGTACTTCGCCGCCAAGGTCCATCCGGACGTACGGCTGCTGCACGAGGGCGGCACGATGCTGCACGACCGCATCGACGCGGCCGTGCACGCCGGGGCCACCGCCCTGCTGTGCTTCGCGCTGCCCCGGCACCCGCGCGAGGTCGTGGACTCGCTCGCGTACGCGAAGGAGGCCGGGCTGACCGTCGTCACCGTCGCGGACTCCGCCTTCGCGCCGGTCGCCAAGGTGTCGGACCTGCTGCTGCCCGCCGCCGTCGGCACCGGCCTCGCCTTCGACACCGCCTGCGCCCCGATGCTGCTCGGCCGCGTCCTGCTGGAGGCCATGTGCGACGACCTGCCGGACGCGCAGGCACGGCTGGAGGAGTTCGACGCACGGGCTGCTGCCCGCGGTCTCTTCGTGGAGTAGGGGACCCCCGGGGGGAGAGAGACGGATCCGGGGAACAGGGGGCCGGAGCGCCGGATGCAGGGGCCGAGGCTGCGCCGGGCGCAGGGGCCGAGGGTGCGCCGGGCGGAGGGGTCGGGCGTGCTGGGCGGGGGCCGGGGGTGCCAGGTGGAGGGGTCGGGAGTGCTGGGCGGGGGTACCGGGCGGGTGCGCCAGGGTGCCGGGCCAAGGGTGTCGGGAGTACTGGGCGGAGGGCCCGGAGTCTTCGGGTGGCCGTGGTTTCTCAGATTCGTTTCACCTTCCCTCGTTAACCTGCCCGCCGGAACAGGCGGAGGCGGGAGACGGGAGACGAGCGTGGCGCGCGGAGGGCAGGGACTGGCTCGGGTGGCGGTCGTCGTGAGGGCCGGAGCGGCACCGCTGTGGTGGTGCGGAGTGTTCGCGGCGGGCATCGGCGTGCTGCCGCCGGGGGTGACGGGGCGCCGGATCGGGGTCATGGCCGGGGCTGCGCTGTTCATCGTCGCGGCGGCCGTCGTGACGTACACGCGCAGGAAGCGGTATGTGTCGCTGGCCCGCTCCGCGGCCCGCGCGGGCAAGCACGACGTGCTCCAGGACCGTGCCGTGTCCGTACGCAACTGGCGCCGGGGGCACCGCTGGTGGTTGCTGCTCGCCTTCGTCGCCGCGCTCGGCAGCTCGTTCGCCGTGCCCGCCGCGGGCGGTCTGCTGCTGGCCGGCGCAGCCGCGGGCCTGTGGCTGAAGGCCGCCTGGCTCGGTCGCCGCGAGCGCGCCGGCCAGGCCCTGCTGTGGGTGCGCGTGGACTGGCTCGGCCGACGTGACGGCGCGCCCGCGGGCAAGCGGGTCAAGACGTACCGCTCCACCGGCATCGCCGCGGGTGACGCGGCGCCGGGCGGCTCCCGCCGGCGCACGGACGCCCTCGTCTAGGGTCCGCGCCTCCGGTCTTCCGGGCCGCGGGAGGCACCGCGGCGCGGTGCCTCCCGCGGCCTGCGACGCACCCTCGGGTACGCCGCTACCAGGATTCATTCGCAGCGCCCCGGGGTTCACCCCGGGGGTGAAGCGAATCTCACGTCTGCGGCGCGGAGCGTCGCGGTGTCGTTCCGGCGGAGCCGGGCTGGGCTGCCGCACGCTGCCCACCACCCCCACTTCCGTCACCGTGTTCCAGGACAGTGCGGGCAGATTCTTCGCCTCGTTCGTCATCGACACCGACCCCGCCGCCGACCCCGCCGCCGACGCCGCGACGATGCCCGCCACCGACCAAACCATCGGCATCGACCTCGGGCTCACCTATTTCGCCGTGCTGTCCACCGGCGAGAAGATCGACTCGCCCCGGTTCCTGCGCCGGGCGGAGAAGAAGTTGAAGAAGGCCCAGAAGGAACTGTCCCGCAAACAGAAGGGATCGAAGAACCGCGAGAAGGCGCGCCTCAAGGTCGCCCGCGCCCACGCCAAGGTCACCGACGCCCGCACAGAGTTCCACCACCAGCTCTCCACCCGGCTGATCTCCGAGAACCAAGGAATCGCCGTGGAGAGTCTGTCGGTGGCGGGACGGGCGCGTACCAGGCTGGCCAAGTCCGTCCACGACGCCGGCTGGACGGCGTTCGTGAACATGCTGGAATACAAAGCGGAACGGTACGGGCGCACCCTGATCAAGATCGGCCGGTTCGAGCCGACCTCCCAGACCTGCTCCACCTGCGGCGCCGCGGACGGCCCCAAACCCCTGTCCGTCCGCCAATGGACCTGTACCGCCTGCGGCACCGTCCACGACCGGGATCACAACGCCGCGATCAACGTCGAAATGGCCGCCGGACTGGCGGTATCAGCCTGCGGAGCACCGGTAAGACCAGAACCTGTTCTGGCACAGCGCGAAGAAACAGGAAGCCACGGATTCCCGGCCGGAAACCGTGCCGCGTAGCGGCACGGCAACCGGTAGAGAAGGCCAGAATCCTCGCCCTTCAGGGCGAGGAGCAAGTCAAACCTCCAGGTCCGCCTCGATCCGCTTCAACTGGTGCCGGGCCATCGCGAGGTTGGACCGCTTGGAGTCGAGGACCAGGTACAGGAAGAGGCCGTTGCCGCCCCGCCCCTTCATCAGCCGGATCAGGTGGTACTGGTCGCTCAACGTGATCAGGATGTCCTCGATATCGCCCTTCAGGCCGAGGTGTTCCATCGTGCGGAGCTTGGCGCGTACGACGTCGGTGTTGCCGGCCGCGGCGACCGTGAGGTCGAAGCCCTTGCTGCCGCCGATCGTGCCGAGGGCCATTCCGCTGGTGTAGTCGACGAGCGCGGCTCCCGTCGCGCCCTCGATGGACGCCAGTGCCTCTTTCAACGCCGTTTCGGTATTGGTCATGATGGTGTCTGTCCCTTCAACTGTCCGTGGTGGTAGGGGCTTTGCCGGTGGGGGCTTTGGCCGCAGGGGTCTGCGGAGTACGGGCGGCCGGCGCGGCGCGCGGGGTCCTGGTCCGGGTGCCGGTGCTCCGGGTGGCCGGCTTCGCGGGGGCCCGGGCCGGTCCTGCCGGTTCGCCGCGTGCCGTAGCGGCGTCCACGAGCTCACCGATCCGGGTGCCGGCCCGGCGTCCCTCCAGATGGAGCCGGCCGACGTTGGCCCGGTCCTGCGCCAGCAGGGTCAGTACGGCCGAGCCGCCGGCCGCGTACGTCGCCACATAGCCGTACACCCCGCGCACGAGCAGCTCGCGGAAGTCGCCCTGCCCGGTGGCGTCCGTCATCCGCAGGGCGACGCCGAGTGCGGCCGCGGTGAGCGCGGCGACGCCTTCCGGCTCCACTCCGGGGGTGTCGTGGGCCAGCACCAGTCCGTCGGTACTGGCCGCGAGCGCACCGGTCACCTGCGGTACCCGGGCTCTCAACCGGCGCAGTTCTTCGAGTACTTCGGTCTCCGCCGCCATCAGCAGTCTCCTTTCGGCACGCTGTCGGAGCGCGCGGATCACAGGGCCTCCAGGGCGTCTCTGAGCCGGCGCAGCAGGGCGACATCGGGGTTGTCGGACGTCTGGGTGAGCAGGGCGGCCAGGACGGGTTCGGGAGCCTGCCTCGGCGCGTGCGCCGCCGTGACGAACCCGGCGGCGGCCAGCCGGCGCAGGTCCACCAGGGTGTGGAAGGCGGGACGGCCCAGGTCGAGTGAGATCTCCGCCGCGGTGCGGGCGTCGTCCACCCGGTCCAGTACGGCCTTCTGGCGCGGGGAGAGCGCCGGTTCGGCGAGCCCACGGGAGCGGACCAGCGGGGCGGTGTCGGTCACCGGGTCGGGCCAGATGCGGTGCAGCAGCTCACGGCGGCGCAGCGTCTCGCGCACCAGCGCGGCCACCGGGACCGGGCGGACGGAGCCGAGCCAGTGCGCCGCTCCGTAGCGGAAGCGGGCCGGGGAACTGCTCGGGCCGAGCACGAAGTACGCCGCGTCGTACAGCGCCCCGAGGTGGCACAGCTCCAGTGCGCCCTCGGCGATCCGGCCGCTGTCGACCAGGAACCGCCCGACCCGGCGGTGCGCTCCGGCCTCGGCGACCGCCTGCCGCCAGACCTCGGCGTGCAGGGCCCCGCGGACGGTGAGCAGGACGTCGAGGCCGGGGGTCGCCGGGCTCTCGGCGTGCACCACCTCGCCGTCGCAGAGGTAGAGCGTGCCGCGCTCGCGCATGAGCACGCCGGTGGCCCGCTCGGCGGCGAGCCGGCTGAGCATGGGCGAGACGCCCCCACCGGGACCGGTCTGCTTGTCCCGGGCTCGGGTGTCCTGAGCGTTGTCGCGGACTTCGGGGCCCTGCGATGTGTTGCGCGCTCCGTTGCCCTGCGCGTGGTCCCGGGCTCTGGTGTCCTGCGCGTGGTCCCGGGCTCTGGCGCCCTGCGAGTCGTGCCGGGCTCCGGTGTCCTGCGAGTCGTCCCGGGCTCCGGTGTCCTGCGAGTCGTCCCGCGCGGGGACGGGCGGGGGAGGAGGTGTTCTGACCGTGCTCATCCCAGCACCAGCCGTCCGGCCATCTCCCCGAGTCTGATGCGGGCCAGCGCGAGATTCCCGTCCGCGCGGGCCAGCCACAGATGCAGGAAGACGCTGCTGTCGAACGTGGTCCGCACGAACCGGAGCACGTGATAGCTGTCGCGGTTGCTGATGATCAGGTCCTCGACCGGTGGTTCCCGGTCGGACCAGTCCGAGCCGTCGGCCGGCGCGAACGCGTGGTGCTCCGCGGCGAGCCGGGCCAGCTCCGCGGCCTCCGCCGCGGTCGTCTCGTGGTCGCCGCCCGGGGCGTCCCCGGCCGTGCCCAGCGCCAGCCCGCTGGTCCAGTCGACCACCGCCGCGCCCCGCGCACCGGGCAGCCTCATGGCTTCCAGCAGGCACTCGTCGATTCCGGGCACCCTGTCCCCTCCCGCCTCGGGTTCGGCTGAGTGACGCAGAGGCTACGCAACGTGTGCACGAGGGGTGAGGGTTCCGGCATTTTCCAGTGGAACATGCCCGGACTGGCTAAGGTGGGTCAACTGCCCTCAATTACCGGCAAGTTGACCATGCCGGGGCTGCCCTCCAACAAGGCTGCCCGGGTGCGGGTGCGGGTGCGGGTGCGGGTGCGGTCGCGGTCGCGGTCGCGGTCGCGTGGAGCCTGCCGGGACCCCGGGACCCCGGCAGCGTCGGCGCCCCGAGGATCGGCACCCCGGGATCAGCGGACCGCCCCAGCCCGCCCGCGAAGCCCCCGCTACAGCCCGGTCAGCCCCGCGGCATACGCCCCGCCCGACTCCGCCACGATCTCGTCGAGGGTCTGCGGCTTCCTGACGACCGCGAAGCGCACCCCGCCGTCACCGTCCGGAGCGAAGCCGTAGATCCCCGGACGGGCCAGGGAGTTGTACGCGTAGTGGTGGGCGAAGTAGTACGCGCCGGTGTCCAGCACCGCCGCGTGGTCGCCCTGTTCGAGCAGCGGGAGCGCGCGGCCCTCGGCGAGGAGGTCCCCCGCGAAGCAGGCGGGACCCGCGACGTCCTGCACGACGTCGGGACCCGGCTTGGGGCGCCCCTTCGCGTCGTACGCGGCGATCCGCAGCGGCCAGGCGGCCGGTGCGTACACCGTGCGGGCCGCGATCTGCACACCTGCGTGGGTGACCGCGATGGCCCGGCCCCCGGCACTCTTCGTGTACTCGACCCGGGCGAGCACCGTCCCGTGCTTGGCGAGCAGCGAGCGCCCGAACTCGGTCACCAGCCCGTACCGCCCGTCGAACAGCCCCGGCACGGCCTCGGCGAGCAGACGCGCGTACTGCGCGTAGGTCGGCGCCGTGGCCTCGGAGCCGAAGTTGACCGGGAGCCCGCCGCCGATGTCGAGGGTGTCGATCTGCTGCCGGCCGATCCGCCGGTTGATCTCCTCGGCGAGCGCGTACGTCTCCGCCACGCCCTGTGCCAGCAGGGAGAGCGGCATGCCCTGCGAGCCGGAGTGCGCATGCAGCCGGGTCAGCCAGGGCCGGTCCAGATACGCCTGGACGATCCACTCGCGGGCTCCTTCGTCCCGCAGTGCGACCCCGAACTTGGAGGTCGCCGTAGCCGTGGACAGTGCCTCGATGGAACCGCCGCCGACCTGCGGGTTCACCCGTATCCCGAGAGGCGAGCGGGTGGCGGCCGAGCGCACCAGGCCGTCGATGCGGGCCAGCTCCTGCGGATTGTCCGCGTTGACGGCGATGTCCAGCGCCAGCGCCTCGCGCAGCTCGGCCGCCGTCTTGGCGGGCGAGTCCAGGACGGTCCGGGCCGGTGGGATGCCGGCGGCGCGGGCCAGGGCCAGCTCGCCGGGGCTCGCCACCTCGGCGCCGATGCCCTGCTCGCGCAGCAGCCGCAGCACCGGCACGAGCGGGGTCGCCTTCACCGCGAACGCGTGCAGCACCGGCGTGCCCGGCGCGGTCACCGTCTCGAACGCGGCCCGCAGAGCGGCCGCCGAGGCCCGGATGCCGGAGACGTCGAGGAGCGCCGCGATGGGGGTCGCCGCCCCGAGAAGCCCCTGCTCCACGGCGGCCCGTACGGCGTCGTCCCGCCGGGTGAGCCGGTCGCCGTCCTGCTCGCCCCCACCCGCTGAATGCGCCCCCGAAGACGCCGCAGTCCTTTCCACCCCGTTGCCCACCGAATCCCCCGTCGTGTCCGTTTCCGCGCCCATGCATCCCAGCCAAACACCCGCGGCGCGCCCGCGCTGAGGTACGAACGTATTGACTAGCTCTATTCAGGAGTCCAGGATGTGAATAACCACTGCAACTATCCGCATGCCGCCCGCGTGCGGCAGTCCGCCAGGAGGCAGACCATGTCAGGACCCCGCCCCGTCCGAGCGCCGCGCGGTACGGAACTGAGCGCCCTGGGATGGCAGCAGGAAGCCGCCCTGCGGATGCTGCAGAACAATCTCGACCCCGAGGTCGCCGAGCACCCCGACAAGCTCGTCGTCTACGGCGGCACCGGCAAGGCCGCGCGTGACTGGCGCTCCTTCGACGCCATGGTCCGCACGCTGCGGACCCTGAAGCAGGACGAGACGATGCTCGTCCAGTCCGGCCGCCCCGTCGGCGTCATGCAGACCCACGAGTGGGCCCCGCGCGTCCTGATCGCCAACTCCAACCTGGTCGGCGACTGGGCGAACTGGGAGGAGTTCCGGCGCCTGGAGGCCCTCGGCCTCACGATGTACGGCCAGATGACCGCCGGTTCCTGGATCTACATCGGCACCCAGGGCATCCTCCAGGGCACGTACGAGACCTTCTCCGCCGTCGCCGCCAAGAAGTTCAACGGCACGCTGGCCGGCACCATCACGCTCACCGCCGGACTCGGCGGCATGGGCGGCGCCCAGCCGCTCGCCGTGACGATGAACGACGGCGTCGCGATCTGTATCGACGTCGACCCGCGCGCCATCGAGCGCCGCATCGAGCACCGCTACCTGGACGTGAAGGCCGACTCCCTGGAGCACGCCCTCCAGCTCGCCGTCGAGGCCCGCGACGCCCGTCGCCCGCTGTCGATCGGTCTGCTCGGCAACGCCGCCGAGCTGCTCCCGCGCATGCTCGCCGAGGGCGCCCCCATCGACATCGTGACCGACCAGACCTCGGCCCACGACCCGCTGGCCTACCTTCCCGTCGGCGTCGACTTCGACGACATGGCCTCGTACGCCGCGAAGGACCCGGCCGGCTTCACCACCCGCGCCCGTGAGTCCATGGCCCGGCACGTCGAGGCCATGGTCGGCTTCATGGATGCCGGTGCCGAGGTCTTCGACTACGGCAACTCGATCCGCGGTGAGGCCCAACTCGCCGGGTACGAGCGCGCGTTCGCCTTCCCCGGCTTCGTCCCCGCCTACATCCGGCCCCTCTTCTCCGAGGGCAAGGGCCCCTTCCGCTGGGCGGCCCTCTCCGGCGAGGCCTCGGACATCCACAAGACGGACAAGGCGATCCTCGACCTCTTCCCCGAGAACGAGTCCCTCCACCGCTGGATCAAGCTGGCCGGCGAGCGCGTCCACTTCCAGGGCCTGCCCGCCCGTATCTGCTGGCTCGGCTACGGCGAGCGCGACAAGGCCGGCGAGCGCTTCAACGACATGGTCGCCTCCGGCGAGCTGGCGGCTCCCCTCGCGATCGGCCGTGACCACCTCGACTGCGGCTCCGTCGCCTCCCCGTACCGCGAGACCGAGGCCATGCTCGACGGCTCCGACGCGATCGCCGACTGGCCGCTGCTCAACGCCATGGTCAATGTGGCGTCCGGTGCCTCCTGGGTCTCCATCCACCACGGCGGCGGCGTCGGCATGGGCCGCTCGATCCACGCCGGCCAGGTCTCCGTCGCCGACGGCACGAAGCTCGCCGGCGAGAAGATCCGCCGCGTCCTCACCAACGACCCCGGCATGGGCGTCATCCGTCACGTGGACGCCGGCTACGACATCGCCGAGACCGTCGCCGACGAGCGCGGTGTCCGCATCCCGATGCGCGAAGGTGACGACGCGTGACCTTCCACAGCATGTGGGCGGAGCTGCTGCCGATCGGCCGCAGTTCCGCCTCCGGCGGGTACCGCAGGTTCGCCTGGACCGGGGCCGACACCGACTGCCGGGCGTGGTTCCGGGCGCAGGCCGAGGCGCGCGGGCTGACCTACGAGCTGGACCGGAACGGCAACCAGTGGGCCTGGCTCGGCGACCCCACCGCGGGTGACGCCGTCGTCACCGGCTCGCATCTGGACTCCGTGCCCGACGGCGGAGCCTTCGACGGGCCCCTCGGCGTCGTCTCGTCGTTCGCCGCGCTCGACGAACTGCGTGGCCGCGGAGCCGAGTTCACCCGTCCCCTCGCCCTCGTCAACTTCGGCGACGAGGAAGGCGCCCGCTTCGGGCTCGCCTGCGTCGGATCGCGGCTCACCGCGGGCGAGCTCACCGTGGAGCAGGCGCACCGGCTCACGGACGCGGACGGCGTGACGCTGCCGCGCGCGATGGAACAGGCCGGATACGACCCGGACGCCATCGGCCCGGACCCCGAGCGGCTCGCCCGCATCGGCGCGTTCGTCGAACTGCACGTCGAGCAGGGCCGCGCGCTGGACCTGAGCGGCGACCGCGTCGGCATCGCCAGCGCCATCTGGCCGCACGGCCGCTGGCGCTTCGACTTCCGGGGCGAGGCCAACCACGCGGGCGCGACCCGGCTCGTGGACCGGCGGGACCCGATGCTGTCGTACGCGGAGACGGTCCTGGCGGCCCGTCGCGAGGCCCAACTCGCGGGCGCCGTCGCCACCTTCGGCAAGATCGCCGTCGAGCCGAACGGCGTGAACGCCATCCCCTCCCTGGTCCGCGGCTGGCTCGACTCCCGCGCCGCCGACCAGCCGACGCTCGACACGGTCGTCACCGGCATCGAGAAGGCGGCCCGCGAGTACGCGGACGCGCACGGCGTCGAGCTCGACGTCGTCCGCGAGTCGTTCACCCCCGTCGTCGAGTTCGAGCACGCCCTGCGGGACGAACTCGCCCGCATCCTGGGCAAGGACCGGGACGCGGGGCTGACCGTCCCCGTCCTGGGCACCGGCGCGGGACACGACGCCGGAATCCTCTCCGGGAGGATCCCGACCGCCATGCTGTTCGTGCGCAACCCCACCGGTGTCTCGCACTCCCCGGCCGAACATGCGGCCGAGGACGACTGCGAGGCCGGGGTGACCGCGCTCGCCGACGTACTGGAAGGGCTGGCCTGCAGGTGACGCAGACGTACTGGCTGGAGCACGCCTGGCTCGACACCCATGTCGAGCCGGGGGCCGTCCTGGAGGTGGCGGACGGACGCATCACCACCGTCGCCACGGGCACCGACGGCCCGCCCCCCGGCGCCGAGATCCTCCGCGGCCTCACCCTCCCGGGTCTCGCGAACGCCCACTCGCACGCCTTCCACCGGGCCCTGCGCGGGACCGTCCAGGTCGGCTCCGGCACCTTCTGGACCTGGCGCGAGGTCATGTACTCCTTCGCGGACCAGCTGACGCCGGACACCTACCACGCGCTGGCCCGCGCGGTGTACGCCGAGATGGCGCTCGCCGGCGTCACGGCCGTCGGTGAGTTCCACTACGTCCACCACGCGCCCGGCGGCACCCCCTACGCCGACCCCAACGCCATGGGCGAGGCGCTGATCGCCGCGGCGGGCGAGGCCGGGATCCGGATCACCCTCCTCGACACCGCCTATGTCTCGGCCGGCTTCGGCCAGCCCCCGAACCGCCACCAGCTGCGCTTCTCCGACGGGTCGGCGGAGGCCTGGGCGGAACGCTGTGCAGTTCTCAAGGAGCGGGATCACGCACGGATCGGGGCGGCCATCCACTCCGTACGGGCCGTGCCCGCCGAGCAGTTGGCGACCGTGGCGCGGTGGGCCGAGGAGCGGCGGGCACCGCTCCACGTCCATCTGTCCGAGCAGACCGCGGAGAACGACGCCTGCCGGGCCGCGCACGGCCGCACCCCCACCAGGCTGCTCGCCGACCACGGAGTCCTCGGCCCGCGCACGACCGGCGTCCACAACACGCATCTCACGGACGAGGACATCGCCCTGCTCGGCGGCTCCGGGACCGGCACCTGCATGTGCCCGACGACCGAACGCGACCTGGCCGACGGCATCGGACCCGCCGTCGCCCTGCAGAAGGCCGGCTCGCCCCTGTCACTCGGCTCCGACAGCCACGCCGTGATCGACCTCCTCGAAGAGGCCCGCGCGATGGAGCTGAACGAGCGGCTGCGCTCCCGCACCCGCGGCCACTGGACGGCCGCCGCACTGCTGCGCGCCGCCTCGGCGGACGGTCACGCGGCCCTCGGCTGGGACGACGCGGGCGCCCTGGAGCCCGGCGCGCTCGCCGACTTCACGACGATCGCGCTCGACTCGGTCAGAACCGCGGGGCCACTGCCGCGACTCGGGGCCGAGACAGCCGTATTCGCGGCGACCGCGGCCGATGTGCGGCACACCGTCGTGGCCGGCCGGCAGGTCGTACGAGACGGTGCGCACACCCTCGTACCGGATGTGGCGACGGCGCTGGCGGACGCCGTCGAAGCCCTGCGCGGCTGACCCCCGCACCCCGCCGCGCTCCCGCCGACGCCCGAGCCGTCGGACCGGACAGCCCCGTCAGACCGGTCACCCCCGGCAGCCCCGACACGGCCGCCACGCCCGCCAGCCCCGACAGAGCCGACAAGGCCCGCGAGGACGCCATGAGCAGCACGACCGTCATCACCAACATCGCCAGTCTGGTCACCAACGACCCCTCCCTCGGTGACAATTCCCCCCTCGGTCTGATCCACGACGCGGCCGTCGTCCTCGACGGCGACCGGGTCGCCTGGATCGGTGAAGCAAGCAAAGCACCCGCCACTGACAACCGGGTCGACGCCGAGGGCCGGGCGGTGATCCCGGGCTTCGTGGACTCCCACTCGCACCTCGTCTTCGCGGGCGACCGCACCGAGGAGTTCAACGCCCGGATGTCCGGCCGCGGCTACACGGCGGGCGGCATCCGTACGACGGTCGCGGCGACCCGGGCCGCGAGCGACGAGGACCTGGAGCGCAACCTCACGCGCTATCTGCGCGAGGCGCTCCGCCAGGGCACGACGACCTTCGAGACCAAGTCCGGCTACGGCCTGACCGTCGAGGACGAGGCCCGCGCCCTGCGCATCGCCGCCCGCCACACCGACGAGGTGACCTACCTGGGCGCGCACATCGTCTCGCCCGACTACGCCGACGACCCGGCCGCGTACGTGGCCCTCGTCACCGGCGAGATGCTCGACGCCTGCGCGCCGTACGCCCGTTGGATCGACGTCTTCTGCGAGAAGGGTGCCTTCGACGGCGACCAGGCCCGCGTGATCCTCACGGCGGGCAGGGCCAAGGGCCTGCACCCGCGCATCCACGCCAACCAGCTGTCGTACGGACCTGGCGTGCAGCTCGCGGTCGAGCTGGACGCGGCGAGCGCGGACCACTGCACGCACCTCACGGACGCGGACGTCGACGCCCTCGCCCAGGGCGGCACGGTCGCCACGCTCCTTCCCGGGGCCGAGTTCTCCACCCGCGCCGAGTGGCCGGACGCCCGCCGCCTCCTGGACGCGGGCGCGACGGTCGCCCTGTCCACGGACTGCAACCCGGGCTCGTCCTTCACGTCCTCGGTCCCCTTCTGCATCGCTCTCGCCGTACGCGACATGGGGATGACACCGGACGAGGCGGTCTGGTCGGCCACGGCCGGCGGCGCCGCGGCCCTGCGCCGGGACGACGTCGGCCGCCTCGTCCCCGGCGCCTACGCCGACCTGGCACTGCTCGACGCGCCGAGCCACGTACACCTGGCCTACCGGCCCGGAGTCCCGCTGGTCGCGGACGTGTGGCGGCGGGGGGAGCGGCAGCCCACGCGGTGAGCCGTCACGGCCGGGCGCGCCCGGAACAGCGCCGGTCGCCGGGTCAGGCGGTCGTCGGTATGTCGAGGACCGCCTTGCCGTCGACCTTGCCCGCTGCCAGCGCCGCCACCGCTTCGCCCGCCCGGGTCCAGTCGTCGCGGCTGCCGATCTGCGGGTCCAGCTCGCCGCGTGCGACAAGGGCGGCGAGCCACTCCAGGTCCGCGCCGAGGCCCTCGGAGTCGTCGAGCAGGAAGTAGCTCGTGATCGAGCGGTTGTGACGGCCCGCGTCGCCGAAGAACGCGCCGAAGGGGAACGCTTCCCCCGTGCCGGAGGAGTGGCCGAGCGCGACCAGGGTGCCGTGCGCCGCGAGCGCCCCGTAGGCGTGGACGAGGTGCGGGCCGCCGAGCAGCTCGATGACGCCGTGCACGGGCGCGAGGCCGCCCAGTCCGGCCGTCGGTACGACCTCGTGGGCACCGAGTGAGCGCAGGAGCCCGGCCTTGGCCGGATCGTCGGTGGTGGCGACCACGTGCGCCCCGCCCCGGGCCGCCAGTTGCACCGCGAAGCGGCCGACGCCGCCGCCCGCACCGGTCACCAGGACCCGGCGGCCCAGGATCGGGCCGAGCCGGAGCAGTGCGCGCAGCGCGGAACCGGCGGCCACCGGCAGTGTGCCGACCGCTCCGAGGTCCACGCCCTCCGGTACCACACCGGTCAAGTCGGTGTCGGCGGCGCGGAGTTCGGCCCAGGCCCCGTCCGGCCCGAGGGTGACGACCGGGGTTCCGGCGACCGGTCCCGAGCCGTCGGCCGCCGCACGCACGACGACCCCGGCAGCGTCCCAGCCGGGGACCGTGCCGTCCGCGCCGCCAGGGACGACGAACCCCGCCTCTCCGTAGTTGACGGAGAAGGCGCGGACGCGGACGAGGGCCTGGTGGGGAGCGGGTTCGGGGTCGGGCACGTCGGTCAGGGAGAGGTGTCCGGGAGCCGAGTGGTCGATCGTGAGTGCTCGCATGGAAGAGATAGTGCCACTGAGTGGCATAAGGCAACAAGGGGCGAACGCGTACGGGCGGCAAACGGCTAGACTGCGGGCATGGCTGGAGCAGAGACACGCGCCGCGGCGCCGGGCTGGAGCGAACTGCCGCTCCGCGAGCGCAAGAAGCTCCGTACGCGCGGTGCGCTGGTGGAGACGGCGCTCGGGCTCTTCACCGAAAAGGGCTTCGCGGCCACGACCCTCGACGAGATCGTCGAGGCGGTCGAGGTCTCCAAGCGCACCTTCTTCCGCACCTTCGCATCGAAGGAGGACGTGGCCCTGGCTCCGGAGAAGGAGCTGTGGCGTGCCTACGTCGCCGACATCGAGGCCCGTCCGCTGGCCGGCGGGCCCCTGCTCGACTTCTGCGAGGCGCCGCTCTACGCCGCCGTGGAGGGCATGGCGGACGGCTGGGAGCGCCGTTTCGTCGCCAGCCGCGCCCTGGCGGACCGCACCCCGGCGCTCACCGCGCACAGCCTCCAGCACTGCTCCGAGGTCACTGACACCGTGGTCGCCTCCCTGTCCGGCCGCATCGAGGGCGCAAGCGCGGTGGAGATACGGCTGCTGCTGGAGCTGACGCTGTCCGCCTGGCGCTGCGCCCTGAGGGACTGGTCAGCGCCTGGTGGCGGCCGGAGCCGGGCGGAGCTCGCGGCACACATGGACCGGGCGTTCGCCGCGATCCCCGGGGTCATGGGGCTGACAGCGGACTGAGGACGGCCCGCGCCCGGGCCCCTGAGGCAGTCGGCCGGCCCGCGTCACGCGCGTCCCGCCTGCCACCGCTGGCTGTCGCGGTCCCACGCCCGGGTCAGGAACAGGCTGTCGCCGTACGGAGTGACCGCGTGGTCCGGGGCGATGGCCGGTCGGATCAGCCCGCGGTCGTCCACCTGGAACGTCAGGTTCCTGCCGTTGGAGCTGTCCACCGCCCGGCACTCCCAGATCCCGACGCCCCGGTCCGTGGAGCCGCGGCTGTCGAGGCAGTAGTCGGGGTCGGCCGCGGACTGGAGGACTCCGCGACGGGCGTCGAAGCGCCAGCGCTGGGTGCGGGACGAGGTGCAGCGGGCGGTGACGACGTCGGTGCCCAGGTCCAGCACGCCGTCGCGGATGTCCAGGCACAGGCCCGAGTCCGCGTTCACCACCTGGGCGTAGGTGCCGTTCGGGGGGTGCGGCGGGGTCCGGGTGGGCTTCGGTTTCGGCTTCGGCTTGGGGGGAGTGGGGCGCGCCGTCTTCGAGGGCGTCGAAGTCCTCGTGGGCTTCGGGGACTTGGTGGTGCGCGTGGGCGACGGGCTCGTGGAGACGGTGGTGGTGACCGTCACCGCGGGCAGCGGCAGGGGCGTACCCACGGCACTGGCCGTACGGGCCGGCTCCGATCCACCCGAGAACAGCAGGTACACCAGCAGCGGGGTCAGGGCGACGCCGAGTGCGGCGGAGGCCAGTGCGTAGCGGCGCGAGGGCCCCCGGGCCCAGCCGGCCACCGCGCCGGCGGCGGATCGCCGGCCCGCCCGGGCGTCCATGACGTACGCCGCACCGGCCCAGGGCAGCAGACCCTCCGCCAGCGCGCTGCGCGGGGTGCTGCGCAGGGCGGCCTGCTCCTCGTAGGCCGCGGCACAGTGCGCGCAGTGCGCCATGTGGGCGTCCAGGTCGGCGCTGTGGCGGGGGCTCTCCGGGCGCACCGCCTGCTCGATCAGCCGCCGGAAGTCCTGGCAGCGCGGGTTCCCGGAACGGGCGAGGCGGGTCTTCAGACAGGAGTGGCGCAGCGCCTGGAGAGCCGGCTCCTTCCCGTACGTCACGTCCGCGCGGGTGAACCCGAGGAAGCCGGCGGTCCTCTCGTCCGGTTCCTCGTCCACGACGGCGTACCAGACCAGGCCCTGGACGCGGGCCGGAAGCGCGTGGAAGGCGTCCAGCATCGGCGGGACCAGGACGTCGGGGCTGCCGTCGTCCGTACCCCCGGGCCCGAAGGGGTCGCCGGGGCGGTGCGCGGCAGCGGGAAGCAGGGCGCGGTGCGGAGCGAAGCCGAGGGGACTGCCGAGGTCGTCCAGGTCGTCGGGGCCGAGGGGATCCACCGCTGCACCGAACCCGCGCAGGCCCGTCGGTCCCGGGTGACCCGACTCATGGAGCCGGGCGAACAGCCCCGGATCGAGCCGGGCGGCCCGCTCGTCCGCCGCCCAGGACACGGCCGCGCGGCCCGTCAGCAGCAGGAGCTGGTGGCGCCACGGCCCGCGCGGGTCGATCCCGCGCGCCGCGTCACGGGCCGCGAGCGCGAACGCCTGCGCGGTCAGCTGGCGTGCCGCGGGCTCGTCCACCGTGTACAGCCGGGCATGGGCGAGAACGGCGGACCGGTGCCGGACGCGGAGTTCGCGCAGCGCCGGATACGCCGCCGGGGTGTCCGCACGCAGCAGCTCGGTGAGCCGAGCGTCGGACGCCGCGGTGTGCATCCCGCTCCCGCCCCCGGCATCGGCCTCGTCGTCGTCGGTCCGGCCGGCCCGAGCCATGTCCCGCCTCCTCGCACCCTGTCCAACTCCCCGCCGGGGCTTGTGCGTACCGGTGGGTATGGGGGTGCCCATGGTGGTGGAGGGCTTCCCTGCGAGAAAAGGGGTTTCCGCGGGTAACCGCGCCCGATGCCAAGCTGTGACTAGTCCCACAGTCGGCCGGCCCCGACACCGGTGCTCATACCGACCGGATTCGCCGGTCGAGGCCCGGAACGCGGCCCGCGCAGCGGCTCGGGACTCTCCGGCCGAGGCCCCCGGAACGCGACGCGTCCGGCGCCCCAACAGCGGGCGCCGGACGCGGTCGACGGCTCGACAACGGCCTCGGCGACTTCGGCGGGCCAGGACCCGACCCGTCACTCCTCGACGGTCAGACCCTTCCGCAGCCGCACCAGCGTCCGCGACAGCAGCCGGGAGACGTGCATCTGGGAGATGCCGAGCTCCTCGCCGATCTCGGACTGGGTCATGCCGGCGACGAAGCGCAGGGAGAGGATCTGCCGGTCCCGGGACGGGAGTTCGGCGATCAGCGGCTTCAACGACTCGACGTACTCGATGCCTTCGAGCCCGTGGTCCTCGTAACCGATGCGGTCCGCGAGCGCACCCTCGGAGTCGTCCTCCTCGGGCTGGGCGTCCAGCGAACTGGCGGTGTAGGCGTTCGAGGCGGCCATGCCCTCGACGACCTCGTCCTTGGTGATGCCCAGGCGCTCCGCCAGCTCTCCCACCGTCGGGGCACGGTCGAGCTGCTGGGCGAGTTCGTCGCCCGCCTTGGCCAGGTCGAGGCGGAGTTCCTGAAGTCGGCGCGGGACGCGTACCGACCACGAGGTGTCGCGGAAGAAGCGCTTGATCTCACCCATGATGGTTGGCATCGCGAAGGTCGGGAACTCGACTCCCCGACTCAGTTCGAAACGGTCGATGGCCTTGATCAGACCGATGGTGCCGACCTGGATGATGTCCTCCATCGGCTCACTGCGGGAGCGGAACCGGGAGGCGGCGAACTTGACCAGGGCGAGGTTGAGTTCGACGAGCGTGTTGCGGACGTACGAGTATTCGTACGTGCCTTCCTCGAGGGACTCCAGCCGCTCGAAGAGTGTCTTGGACAGGGCCCGTGCATCAACCGGCCCCACCTTCTCGTACGGAGGGATCTCCGGAAGGCCGGCGAGCCCGTCGCACTCCACAGGAGACTCGACCAGGGGCCCGCTCTCCGGACTGACCGGAGGGGGTGTCGACGTCGCCCTCTGGGTATGCGATTCGTCGAGCCGGGGTGACATGATGTCCTCCATCGTTCTCGGCATATGGCCGCCGATGCCTATACGTGCACTGCGGTGTGCGGCGCCTCCAAAGCCGGCCGTGTCGATTAGGTGTCCCTACTAGCCCTACCCGGTTTCGCAACACCGCCGCAAGTGCGTTTCGTTGTGAAATGTCCATTTTGGTGTGGTTGTTCGGGTGTCGGGGTGCGTGGGGAAGGCGTAATGTTCGAGTGCACATGCAACAGCCACGACGGTCGGGAGAGAGACGGCATGGACCGCGGGACGGTCGGCAGCGCACAGTCGGGCCGGCTTCTTGTCGAAGTGCGGGAAGAGGGCAGGAGCGCCGTCGTGACGCCGGCAGGTGAGTTGGATCACCACACCGCTGATCTGCTGCGCGAGCCTCTCGAGGAGTGCCTCGCCAAGGGCTTCGCCCGCCTGGTGGTGGACTGCTCACGCCTGGAGTTCTGCGACTCCACCGGCCTCAATGTGCTGCTCGGTGCGCGCCTGAAGGCCGAGGCCGCCGGGGGCGGGGTGCACCTGGCGGGCATGCTGCCCGTGGTTGCGAGGGTCTTCGAGATCACCGGGGCGGAGGCTGTCTTCACCGTCCACGAGACGCTGGACGCCGCCCTGGCCGACCAGGCGGACTAGCTTGACCAGCCCGTTTGCGTCAAAGTTGTGCCCCGGATACCCCTGTCTGGCCGACGCGTTGTCCGCGTCACAGTTTCCGTGCCGAATAAGTGGGTGTTCGGACGGATCGGTCGGGCAGGAGACATCCTGAATATGTTGGCACCACGTATGTCGGCAGCCCGCGGGGCGGTCGCGCCGTTGATCGAAACGTACTGAGACCGAGTCTTGAATCATGAACTGGTGAATCGGTGAGGTGAAGCGCTGATGAGCACCACCCGGCCTTACTCGCCGGGCGACCGCGGCCCGGAGCCGGGCGCAGGCGGCGCTTCCGGGGCGTCCGAAGCGGGCGCGGCCGTGCCCTCGACCGGCCGCCATGCCCGCAGGCTGACCTTCGACGACGACAGTGGAGTAGTCCCGCTCGCCCGGGACTTCGCCCGTCAGGCCCTGTATGCGTGGGGCTGGCTCCCGGCCGACTCCGCCGATCAGCGGGCCGCCGCCGAGGACGTCCTGCTGGTCGTGTCCGAACTCGTCACCAACGCCTGCCTGCACGCGGGGGGCCCGCACGAGCTGCGCATCGCCTGCGACAACAAGGTGCTGCGGATCGAGGTCTCCGACCGCGGCACCGGCCAGCCGGCCCCGCGCACCCCGCATCGCGCCGGGCGGCCCGGCGGGCACGGGATGTTCATCGTGCAGCGGCTGTGCCTGGACTGGGGAGTCGTGCGGACCCAGGACGTCGCGGGCAAGACCGTCTGGGCCGAACTGGGCTCACCTGCCTGACCCGGCGGCGTCCGCCTGACACCTTCGGCCAACCTCCGGACGCCGCTGCCGCAGAGCCGTCACCCGTCGTGCCCGACGGCCCGTCGCCCCGGCCGCCGGACCGTCGCCCCGGCCGCCGGACCGCCGTCCCGGCCCCTCGCCGGCCTCCGCGCAACTCCCATCAGGGGGTTACCCGCGGTTCGAACTCCCTTCGGGCGTCGCCTCGTGCGCGTCGGATCTCCTCAGATCCGGCGCGCACTTTGTCTTCCCTCTCCAAGTCCCCGGGCGTACTTTGAGCGCCAAATCTGATGTGCCGTCAGCAAATCTCGGCGACGAGGGGACTTGAGGTGTCGTACCGGATGTACCAGAAACGAACCGCCGCGCTCGCGTTCGCCGCGGCCCTGGCCGGCTCGGCGGTGCTGATGGCAGCCCCCGCCGCCCAGGCCGACGTGGTGGACGTCAACTACCAGTGCAAGACGCCGATCGGTGACAAGAGCGCCGTCTCGCCCATCGACATCAAGAGCGTCAAGAGCGGCAGTGGCTACAAGCTCACCATGTCCTTCCAGAAGGGCGTCTCCTCCAGCCCGGTGGAGCTCGGCAAGGGTGCCATGAGTCCCAGCGCCGTCATCAAGCTGGGCGGCGCGGAGAGCGGCACGGTGGCCGTGAAGGGGCCGGCCAACGCGGCCGCGATCCCCGCCAACACCCCGATCAAAATCACTGACTTGACGGGTACGTACACACCCGGGAAGACCGGCAAGGTCACCTTCACCGCGGGCGTGCTCACCATCAAGGCGCTCGGCACGACCACGACGTGCACCCCCGGGAACAGCCCCAAGCCCTCGCTGACCCTCGACGTCACGGCCGCGGGCGGCGGTGCGGCGCCCAGCGACCAGGCGGGGACCGGTTCCGACTCCGGCGAGCTGCCGCAGACCGGCCCCGAGGACTCGGCGATCGCCCTCGGCACGCTCGGCGGCACGGTGCTGCTCGCGGGTGCGGCCGGTGCGCTGTGGCTGACGCGCAGGCATCAGGCGGTACGCCGCTGACGTCTCGTACGACAACCAGGAGCCGCCGATGCCGTACGCCCCCGCCTGCGCCCGTGTCCTCTGTCTCGCCGTCCTGACGCTGGCGGCTGCCGCGCCGCCGGCCGTGGCGGGCGGGAGCTGGTCCGCCGTGCCGGCCGCGAGCACGGCGGACGGGCGGCCGTACGTCTACGCGGAAGGCGAGCCGGGCACCGTGCTGCAGGACGCGGTGTCCGTGCTGAACCCGGGCGCGAAGCCGCTCACCGTCCGGCTGCGCGGCGCGGACGCCGACAACACGGCGGGCGGCGGCTTCACCGTCCGCGAGCGGGCGACGGACACCGGCGCGTGGATCGGCTTCGCCGGGACCGAGGGCAAGCGGCGGGTGCCGGTGCGCGCGGTCTCGGTGCGGGTCCCGGCGCACACCCGTGCCGACGTCCCCTTCACCGTGAGCGTCCCGGCGGGCGCGGTGCCCGGGGACCATCCCGGCGCGATCCTGGCGAGCGGCGGCGGCCGGTCCTCGGCGGTCCGCGTCCAGCTGCGCGTCGGCGGCCCGACGCTGTCCGCGCTCACCGTCGAGCACGTCACGGTGTCCGGCGCGCGCATCTCGTACGAGCTGGTCAACCGCGGCAACACCGTCCTCGCGCCGCGGCTCGCGGTCCACGCGGGCGGCGTCTTCGGAGTCGTCCTCGACCGTGCCCCGCGCACCCTGCCCGTGGAGCTGCTGCCCGGCCGCCGGATCACGCTGCACGAACCGTGGCCCGACAGCCCGGCGCTGGACTCGGTCGACGTGCGGCTGACCGTGACGGCGGCCGGCGGGGCACGCGACACCGCGTCCACGTCGGCGCGCTTCGTGCCCTGGGCGCCCCTGGCGGGAGCCGGCGTCGGCCTCGCGGCCGTCGTCGCCCTGTTCGTCGTACGACGGCGAAGGCATCGCGCGACGGCCGGTGGCCACCCCGAACAACCGCGTACGGAAGCCAAGTTGACGGGAGCGGTGACGTGCTGTGCTCACCCGGGGGACACCCCCCGGACCCCCGGCCGGAGAAGCAGGTCGGACGGCGTGCCCGAAACGTCCCTGCGAGGTGGATTTCAGTGAAGTCGCGAATTCCGGCGTGGGTTGCGGTCCTCGCGCTCGTCCTGGTGCCCCTGTCCGGCGCCTCCGCGGCGGCGCCGGAGAAGCCCGGCGTCAAACTGTCCAAGTCCCAGGCGGGGACCGGTGGTTCGATCACCGTGACCGGCAGTGGCTGGGGTTCCAAGCGACTGCTGATGATGCTGATCTGCGGCCAGTCCGTGCCCAGCCGGGGCGTGATCGGCGGCACCAACTCCTGTGCCAACGCGGACGGCCGGGCCGTCACCACCGACGCGAAGGGGAACTTCAGCAAGAAGCTGCCCGTCGCCGAGCCGCCCAAGCCGTGCCCGTGCGTGGTGCACGTCGCCACGGTCACCGGTGAGAAGGCGGCGGCGGACGCCATCTTCATGGTCGCCGGCCACTCGGTCGAGCCGCTGCCGAGGGAGGAGACCGGCGGACGCCTCTCGGTGCTGACGGACACCCGGCTCAACGGGTCGAACGGCCTGCTGACCTGGTTCGGCGCACCTCCCTCGCGCAGCTTCGTCTTCACCGTCGGCAACACCGGCACGTCCGCGATCAAGAACCCGGTCTTCCAGGTCGGCACCTCCCACGGCGTGTTCGCCCCGCAGTGGGAGGAGCAGCAGTGGCGCGGCACGATCGCGCCCGGCAAGAAGGCGCGGATCACCCTGCCCGTGGAGCTCTCCGCCGGGGCGCACGGCGACTACTCGGTCTCGCTGAAGTACGGCGGGAAGGTGCTCGCCGAGCAGCCGTGGGGCGTCGGCCGCCCCTGGGGCGTGACCCTCTTCTGGCTCCTGCTGTGCGTCGTCGTGCCGGCGGCCGTGTTCCGGATCGGCATGGCCCTGGTGGAGCGGGTACGGCCGCGCAGGCCGGGGCGCGGCGGCCGGCACCGCGGACTGCGGCTGCCCGAACTGGCCGTACGGCTGCCCAGGTTGAGCACTCCCGCGACATCGTCCCCGGCCCCGTCCGCGCGGGCCCGGACGTCCACGACTCCGACTCTGCCGTGGTTCACACCGGACAGCGATCCGGGCACCCCGGCGGCCGGTCAGCTCTCCGCACCGCAAGAGAACAGCCCCACGACGAAGGGAAACACGTGAGCACGCAACGGAGAGTTCTGCCGGCGGGCGGCCGGAGAGCGGGAAGCGGCGCGGGGTGCCGGAGAACGGGCGCGGCCGGGGCAGCGCTGATGCTGGCCGGTGCGGGCATCCTGCTGGGGGTGGCCGCGGCGCCGGCCCAGGCCGCCGAGGTGTCGTACGCGACCGAGTGCATTCCGCCCGCGATCTCGGGTCTGCCCCCGGTCGAGGGCACCTCGAAGGTGGAGGTCACGGCGCCGGCCGAGGCGAAGGTCGGCGACGAGGTGACGATCACCTGGAAGTTCGTCCAGGGGGCCTCCAAGAATCCGGACATCCTCGACCTGGAGAAGGACACGGTCAAGCCGACCGGCACCCTCAAGGCGGCCGGGGCGCAGACGGCCGACATCGCGATGGAGGGGCCGCGCACCAACCCGCCGATCCCCAAGAACAGCGACATGAAGCTGTCCGACATGACCGGCAAACTCAAGCTGACGACGGCGGGCGAGGTGACGCTGACGCCGGACACGTACAACATCAACGTCAGCAAGCCGCTGTCGACCGACACCAAGTGTTCCCCGAAGGAGACGGTGAAGTCCGCGGCGACCATCAAGGTGGCGGCGGGCGGGGCGAGTTCGGGCGGCGGCACGGGCGGGACGCCCACCGTGACCCCGACCGTGCCGACGGGTTCGCCGTCCCCGACGGCCAGTGCGAGCGGCTCCGGGGGGAGTGACACGGGCGGCTCCACCGGCGGCGGTGGCCAGACGGACTTCACCGGCAAGGAAGTCTCCGTGGCCTACGCCTGCAAGACGCCGATCGGCGACAAGAACGCCACGTCTCCCGTGCAGATCAACGCCAAGAAGAACGGCGGGAGTTTCGACCTCACCGTCCAGTTCAAGAAGTCCGTGATGGACAGCCCGGCCGACATCCCCGCGGACTCGGTGAAGCCGTCGATGGAGGTCGCCCTGGGCGGCGCGGACAAGGGCACTGTCCACGTCGAGGGACCCACCAACGCCAAGCCGATCAAGTCCGGCGACCCGATAGAGATCCCCGACCTGACCGGCACCTACAAACCGGGCGCCAACGGTGAGTCCACCCTCGCCCCGGGCGTCCTGACGGTGCAGGCCCTGGGGACCACGACCACCTGCACCCCGGAGAAGGCCGAGGTCTCCCTGACCCTCGACACCGCGGAGCAGGCCAGTGGCGCGTCGGGCGGCGGCTCCTCCGGCGGCGGCACCACCACGTCCGGCGGTACGTCGTCCAGCGGCGGCCTCGCCGAGACGGGCGCCGAGAGCCACAGCGCCCTCAAGGCCCTGGGCCTGGTCGCGGGCACGGTCGTCCTCCTCGGCGGAGCGATCTTCACGTTCCTGCCGCACCGGCGTACCCGCTGAGGGTTCCTCGGCACCGGCGTACCCGGTGAGCGTTCCTGCCGCACCGGCGTACCCGCTGAGGCGACAGGTCCCGCGAACGCCGGAGGGCCGCCGCACCGGATCGGTGCGGCGGCCCTCCGTTCACGGTCCGGGCGGTGGGTGCGTCAGCGGACGTCGCCCATCAGCTGCTTGACCTTCTTGCGGTACATCCACACCGCGACACCGGCGACCGCGGCGAGCGTGGCCTCCAGGGTGACGATGCCCGTCTTGTTCAGGTCGACCTCGGCGATGGAGAGCAGGCTGGTGGTGGCGTCACCGGCGGTGACGGCCAGGAACCAGACACCCATCATCTGCGAGGCGTACTTCGCGGGCGCCATCTTCGTCGTCAGGGACAGGCCGACCGGGGACACGGTCAGCTCACCGACGGTCTGCACGAAGTAGATCGCGACCAGCCACATCGCGGCCGCCTTGTGACCGCCCTCGGCGATCGTCAGCGGGGCGAGGAAGAGGAAGAACGAGGCGCCGACGAGGACCAGGCCCGACGCGAACTTCACCGCCGTGCTCGGCTCCTTGCCGCGCCGGTTCAGCGACAGCCACAGCCACGCGAACACCGGCGCCAGGGCCATGATCATGACCGGGTTGACCGACTGGTACCAGGAGACCGGGAACGTCCAGCCGAAGACACTGTTCTCCGCCGACTTCTCGGCGAACAGCGACAGGGTCGAACCACCCTGGTCGTAGATCATCCAGAACACGGCCGCGGCCACGAAGAACCAGATGTACGCCGACATCTTCGACTGCTCGACGCGGTCCAGCTCCTTGTCCCGCTTGATCCGCGCGATCACCATGATCGGGATGATCAGACCGGCGAGCGTGATCGGGACCAGCAGCCAGTTCAGCGTGTAGTGGCCGGAGAAGCCGACGATCGCGTAGAACACGATCGCGACGCCCGCCCACAGCGCGGACTTGCGCAGCGTGGCGGCCTTCTCCTCGGCGGACAGCGGCGTCGGGACGACGCTGGAACGCTCACTCAGGTGACGGCCGCCGAGCAGGAACTGGACCAGGCCCAGCGCCATGCCGAGTGCGGCGAGCGCGAAGCCGAGGTGCCAGTTGACGTTCTCACCGACGGTGCCGATGACCAGCGGGGCGGCGAAGGCACCGAGGTTGATGCCGATGTAGAAGAGCGTGAAGCCACCGTCGCGGCGCGGGTCGTCCGGGCCCTTGTAGAGGTGGCCGACCATCGTCGAGATGTTGGCCTTCAGCAGACCGGAACCGATCGCGACCAGGCCGAGGCCGCCGTAGAAGGTGCCGGAGGACGGCAGGGCCAGGGTGAGGTGGCCCAGCATGATGACGAGGCCCGCGACGGCGACCGTCTTGCGGGGGCCGAGAATGCGGTCCGCGACCCAGCCGCCCGGCAGGGCGAGCAGGTACACCAGGGACAGGTAGACCGAGTAGATCGCGGTCGCGGTCGCCGCACTGAGGTGCAGGCCGCCCGGAGCGACGAGGTACAGCGGGAGCAGTGCCCTCATGCCGTAGTAGGAGAAACGCTCCCACATCTCGGTCATGAAGAGAGTGGCCAGTCCGCGGGGGTGGCCGAAGAAGGACTTCTCGGAACCGGGGGTGCCCGGAGTGACCGAGTCCTTCGTCAGGCTGGACGCCATGGTCGTTCCTTGCTGGTCGGGGCGGGCTGCCCTGGGGGTCCCCTGGCTCGGGCGGGGCCGAGAGTCTGGGGGAGCATGCGCGCCCGGTGGGGGGCGGCCGGCACCGGCGGGGTTTCTCCGTCCACCCCACGCCCACGGGGAGTCCGCTCCGGGTCACGAAGCGGCGGACGGCGACCACCGGGATCCACGCCCCTTCACGCATCGGCGCGCTCGGGGCCCGGCCACAGGTCATTCCTTTCGAGGCTGGCGAACACCAGCCCGCACACAAAAGAGACCTTCAGCATCGAACTGGCGCCAAAGGTCCCCGTGTGGTGCTACAGGCGTCTGGTCACCATACGACATGCCAATGCCGCATATGGAAGGACTTGAGACATGGATCACAGGTGAGAATGGAACCACGTACGCCTATTCGAAGGTGCTTATCAGGATCGCATCCCACAGCCGCAGGCCCGGCAGCACCGTGCGCGTCCATGGCGGATCCCTGCCCCCTCCACCATGCGGCCTCGCCGCCGCCGCCGACGCCACCGGGACTCTCCCGCGGCGACTGCCGCACGACACATCCACGGCGGCGACACGACATGTGCACGGAGCGAGTGCGGGCGTACCGCGGTGGCCGCGACACACGGCCCGGCGGGAGCACGGCGGGGGCAGGCCCCCGCCGAAGGTAAGAATCATGAGCGCCGACCAGGCAACAGCTCTTGTCCCAGGCGGACTACCATCACCTCATGACCCGTGTACTGCTCGCCGAGGACGATGCGTCCATCTCGGAGCCGCTGGCCCGCGCCCTGCGTCGGGAGGGTTACGAGGTGGAGGTGCGCGAGGACGGACCCACCGCGCTCGACGCCGGTATCCAGGGCGGCATCGACCTGTGCGTCCTGGACCTGGGCCTGCCCGGCATGGACGGCCTGGAGGTGGCCAGGCGGCTGCGCGCCGAAGGCCACACCGTCCCCATCCTCATCCTGACCGCGCGCGCCGACGAGGTGGACACCGTCGTCGGCCTGGACGCCGGCGCCGACGACTACGTCACCAAGCCGTTCCGGCTCGCCGAACTGCTGGCCCGCGTCCGGGCGCTCCTCCGGCGCGGCGCCGCGGAGCCGCAGCAGCCGCCCGCCACGCACGGCGTGCGGATCGACGTCGAGTCGCACCGCGCCTGGATGGGCGACGAGGAACTCCAGCTCACGGCAAAGGAGTTCGACCTGCTGCGCGTCCTCGTACGGGACGCGGGCCGGGTCGTCACCCGCGACCAGCTGATGCGCGAGGTCTGGGACACCACGTGGTGGTCCTCCACCAAGACCCTCGACATGCACATCTCCTGGCTGCGCAAGAAGCTGGGCGACGACGCGGCGAACCCCCGCTACATCGCGACGGTACGAGGAGTGGGCTTCCGCTTCGAGAAGAGCTGACCCCCTCCGCCGCTCCCACAGGTAACGAGACATGCGCCGCCGACTCATCCAGTCCACGCTCGCCGTCGTGCTCGTGGTGATCGCCGTCTTCGGCGTGTCCCTCGTCATCGTCGAGACCCGCACGATCAGCACCAGCGCGCAGGAGCGCGTGGACTCCGAGGCACAGCGGCTCGCCAGCATCGTGGACAGCCGCATCCTCGGGGACGAGCGGATCAGCCCGGAGATCCTCAAGGACCAGGTCGCGGACGACCGGTACGCCGTGATCAGGATCCCCGGCAAGGCGGCGATCGAGGTCGGCACCGAGCCCACCGGCGACGTCATCCGCTCCAAGTCGGCCAGGGGTGAGCAGGGCGAGACGGTCATGGTCGAGGAGCCGCGCTCGTCGGTCACCCGCGAGGTCGGCCGGACGCTGCTGATCATCGCCGCGGTCGCCCTGCTCGCGGTGGTCGCCGCCGTCCTCCTCGCCGTACGGCAGGCCAACCGGCTCGCCTCGCCGCTGACCGACCTCGCGGAGACCGCGGAACGGCTCGGCTCCGGCGACCCCCGCCCCCGCCACAAGCGCTACGGCGTCCCGGAGCTGGACCGGGTCGCGGACGTGCTGGACGGCAGCGCCGAGCGGATCGCGCGCATGCTCACCGCCGAGCGCCGCCTCGCCGCCGACGCCTCCCACCAGCTCCGTACGCCGCTGACGGCCCTCTCCATGCGGCTGGAGGAGATCACCCTCACCGACGACCCGGACACGGTGAAGGAGGAGGCGACGATCGCGCTGACGCAGGTCGAGCGGCTCACGGACGTCGTCGAGCGGCTGCTCACCAACGCCCGCGACCCGCGGACCGGCTCCGCCGTCTCCTTCGACCTCGACGAGGTCATCCAGCAGCAGCTCGCCGAGTGGCGCCCCGCCTCCCGCAGTGTGGGCCGCGCCATCGTCAGCTCCGGGAAGCAGCATCTGCGGGCGGTCGGCACCCCGGGCGCGGTCGCCCAGGTCCTCGCGGCCCTCATCGAGAACTCCCTGATGCACGGCGGGGGCACCGTCGCCCTGCGCACCCGCGTCACCGGCAACCAGGCCGTCGTCGAGGTCACGGACGAGGGCCCCGGCGTCCCGGCCGACCTGGGCGCGCGGATCTTCGAGCGCACCATCAGCGGCCGCAACTCGACCGGCATCGGACTGGCCGTCGCCCGCGACCTCGCAGAGGCCGACGGCGGCCGCCTGGAGATGCTCCAGGCCCAGCCCCCGGTCTTCGGGCTCTTCCTGTCCCGTACGCCGCTGAAGAAGCCGTCAGCGAGCCAGGAGGAGGAGCCGACGGTCCGCTAGGGCCCGGCTCCGTCCGGTTCCGTCCGTGGACGGGACGGGCTCAGCCCACCCGGTGGGTCGGCCGCGGCCGCTCGGGCTCCGTGTCGAGGAACGATTCCGCACTGGCCGCGGCCTCCCGGGCCGGCAGCGAGCGGAACACCCACGAGCGGTACGCCCAGAACCGGAACAGCGTTGCGATGCCGATGCCGAGCACCTTGAAGACATTGCGCTGCACCGGGCTGTCCCAGCCGAAGCCGTAGATCGCCGCGTACAGCACGCCGTTCTCGATGACCAGGCCCACGGCGCTGAACGCCAGGAAGAGCGTGAGCTCCTTAGTCCGGGCGCTCTTGTCGCGGTCGCGGTAGGTGAAGTACCGGAAGCCCACGTAGTTGCAGGCGATGGCGACGACGGTCGCGATCACGTTGGCACGCACGGCCTGCAGGCTCGTGGTGTGCCACAGCAGATTGGAGACCCCGAAGTTCACCACGGTGCCCAGGGCACCCACGGCCCCGAACTTCGCGACCTCCCGTACGAGCAGGTCGAACCGCTCGCGTACCGCGCTGCGGGGCCGGTCGCGCAGCTCCGTGGAACCACTGCCCATCGTGTCGCCAGCCCCCGTCGGTCGGATGCATCGGTCGGATACGTCAACCCAGCCATGCTAACCAGCGGCTCTGCGTGGCGCCCGTGTACGGGTGGACACGCGGGCAAAGACCGGCTCAGGGGCATGCAAAAAGGGGATCGGGAAGCGGGTGCGCAGCGGCGCGCGGGGCGTCCGGCGAGCGGCCGGGAGGGACGGAATCCGGCCGCCGCGGCGCGGCCGATACTCTTGGAGGGTGACGTTCCCGGTAGTCGGCATGGTCGGCGGGGGTCAGCTCGCTCGTATGACACACGAGGCGGGCATCCCGCTCGGCATCAAGTTCAAGCTCCTCAGTGACACCCCTCAGGATTCCGCGGCGCAGGTCGTCAGCGATGTCGTCATCGGCGACTATCGCGACCTCGACACGCTGCGTGACTTCGCGCGGGGCTGCGACGTGATCACCTTCGATCACGAACACGTACCCACCGAGCATCTGCGTGCCCTGGAGGCGGACGGCATCCCCGTCCGTCCCGGGCCCGACGCGCTCGTGCACGCCCAGGACAAGGGCGTGATGCGGGCGAAGCTCGTCGAGATCGGCGTGCCGTGCCCCCGGCACCGGATCGTGCGCGACGTCGACGACGTCGCCGCGTTCGCGGCCGAGGGCGACGGGTTCCCCGTGATCCTCAAGACGGTCCGCGGCGGCTACGACGGCAAGGGCGTGTGGTTCGTGCGCTCCGCCGAGGACGCCGCCGCCCCCTTCCGCGCCGGGGTCCCGGTCCTCGCCGAGGAGAAGGTCGACTTCGTACGGGAGCTCGCGGCGAACGTCGTGCGCTCACCGCACGGACAGGCGGTCGCCTACCCCGTCGTCGAGTCCCAGCAGGTCGACGGGGTCTGCGACACGGTGATCGCACCCGCGCCCGGTATCGCCGAGGCGCTGGCGCTGCAGGCCGAGGAACTCGCCCTGCGCATCGCCAAGGAACTCGACGTGGTCGGTCACCTGGCCGTGGAGCTCTTCGAGACCCGCGACGGCCGCATCCTCGTCAACGAACTGGCGATGCGCCCGCACAACTCGGGCCACTGGACCCAGGACGGCGCGATCACCTCCCAGTTCGCCAACCACGTCCGGGCGGTCCTCGACCTCCCGCTGGGCGACCCGCGCCCGCGCGCCCCCTGGACGGTCATGGTGAACGTCCTGGGCGGCGACTACCCGGACATGTACTCCGCGTACCTGCACTGCATGGCCCGCGACCCCAAGCTCAAGATCCACATGTACGGCAAGGACGTGAAGCCCGGCCGCAAGGTCGGCCACGTCAACACCTACGGCGACGACCTGGACGACGTCCTCGATCGCGCCCGGCACGCAGCCGGCTACCTGAGAGGCACGATCACCGAATGAGCACGTCCCCGCACTCGCCCGTCGTCGGCATCGTCATGGGATCCGACTCCGACTGGCCCGTCATGGAGGCCGCCGCGCAGGCCCTCGACGAGTTCGAGATCCCCTACGAGGTGGACGTCGTCTCCGCGCACCGGATGCCGCGCGAGATGATCGCGTACGGCGAGCAGGCCGCGGAGCGCGGGCTCAAGGCGATCATCGCGGGCGCGGGCGGCGCCGCCCACCTGCCCGGCATGCTCGCCTCCGTCACCCCGTTGCCCGTCATCGGTGTGCCGGTCCCGCTGAAGTACCTCGACGGCATGGACTCGTTGCTGTCCATCGTGCAGATGCCCGCGGGCGTCCCGGTGGCCACCGTCTCCGTCGGCGGCGCGCGCAACGCGGGCCTGCTGGCCGCCCGCATCCTGGCCGCGCACGACGAGGAACTCCTCGCCCGGATGCGGGAGTTCCAGCAGGAACTGAACGACCAGGCCACCGAGAAGGGCAAGCGGCTGCGCACCAAGGTCGAGGGCGCGGGCGGCGGCTTCGGCTTCGGTTCCGGGAAGTGACGCGGATGTCGTCCCTCGGTCCCGCCCGCGAACTCCTCGCCGAGTTCCCCGTCGTCGACGGTCACAACGACCTCCCCTGGGCGCTGCGGGAGCAGGTCCGCTACGACCTCGACGCCCGTGACATCGCCGCCGACCAGAGCGCGCACCTGCACACCGACCTGGCGCGGCTGCGCGCCGGCGGCGTCGGCGCGCAGTACTGGTCGGTGTACGTGCGCTCCGATCTGCCGGACGCCCTCACCGCGACGCTCGAACAGATCGACTGTGTACGGCAGTTGATCGACCGTCACCCGGCCGACCTGCGTGCCGCGCTGACCGCCGCGGACATGGAGGCGGCGCGCGCGGAGGGCCGTATCGCCTCACTGATGGGTGCGGAGGGCGGTCACTCGATCGACAACTCCCTCGGCGCGCTGCGGGGGTTGTACGCGCTGGGCGTCCGCTACATGACGCTCACCCACAACGACAACATCTCCTGGGCGGACTCGGCGACCGACGTGCCGGCCGTCGGCGGTCTGTCGGCCTTCGGCCGCGCGGTCGTGCGGGAGATGAACCGCGAGGGCATGCTCGTGGACCTCTCGCACGTGGCCGCCACCACCATGCGGGACGCGCTCGACACCACCGCCGCGCCGGTGATCTTCTCCCACTCCTCCGCGCGCGCGGTGTGCGACCACCCGCGCAACATCCCGGACGACGTCCTGGAGCGGCTGCCCGCCAACGGGGGAGTGGCGATGGTGACGTTCGTGCCGAAGTTCGTCCTCCAGGCGGCGGTCGACTGGACGGCGGCCGCCGACGAGAACATGCGCGCGCACGGCTTCCACCACCTCGCCACCACCGCCGAGGCGATGAAGGTCCACCGCGCCTTCGAGGAGTCGCACCCGCGCCCCGTCGCCACGGTCTCCACGGTCGCCGACCACCTGGACCACATGCGCGAGGTGGCCGGCGTCGACCACCTCGGCATCGGCGGCGACTACGACGGGACGGCGTTCACCCCGGAAGGCCTCGGTGACGTCTCCGGCTATCCGAACCTGATCGCCGAGCTGCTGGACCGCGGCTGGTCGAAGGCCGACCTGGCCAAGCTGACCTGGCAGAACGCGGTACGGGTGCTGGGCGCCGCCGAGGACGTGGCCCGGGGTCTCCGGGCGACCCGGGGCCCGTCGAACGCGACCCCGGAGCAGCTGGACGGCTGAACCGGCGGGCATACCCCGAACGCCCCACCCACCAGGAAGCCCCCGGGGCTCCGTGCAACGGTGACCGTACTGCGATCTCGTTGACGTACGGAGCCCCGCCATGGCAGACCTGCAGGACGAACTGCACACCACCGCCGAGGTGGGCGGACTCGAAGGCCCCGCAGCCGCCCCCCGGGCCGTCCCGGAGCTCCGCACGGACGAGGCGGCCGCTGCCTCCGGCACCCTGGAGCGCGCGCACGCCTTCCTGGCCACGCAGCCCGTCGCCGACGGCTACAGCGGGCTGCCCTGGGCGCTGCGCCATCTGCCCTGGTACGACCTGGAGCTGGGCGAGAGCGCCGTCGACACCGATGTGCCGCGGCTGCGGGAAGGCCATGTGGGCGCGCTGTTCTGGTCGCTGCATCTGCCCGAGGGCCTCGCGGGCGACCGGGCCATCGGCGCCACCCTGGAGCAGCTGGACCTGGTGAAGACGGTGGTCCAGGTGCACCCCGAGGGGCTGCGGCTGGCCCACAGCGCCGGCCAGATCACCGACGCCCGCAACTGCGGCCGTGTCGCCGTCGTGCTCGGTCCCGCCGGCGCCGCCGCGCTCGGCGACTCGCTCGGCATCCTGCGCGCCCTGCACTCGCTCGGGCTGCGCCTCCTCACGCTCTCCGGCACGTCCTGGGCGAGCAGCACGGGTCTCACCCGGTTCGGTGAGGAGGTCGTGCGCGAACTGAACCGGCTCGGTGTGCTCCCCGACCTCTCCGGCGCCTCCGACGCCACGATCCACCGCACCCTCGCGGTCTCCAAGGCACCGGTCGTCTTCACCCGCTCCGCGGCCCGCACCCTGCGCCCCCACCCCAGCAACCTGCCGGACGACGTCCTCGCCGAACTGGGCGTCGCCCACGGCCTGTGCCTGGTGCCGCTCACGGCCGAGCAGACCGGCCCGTCGGTGCGGGACGTCGCCGACCATCTCGACCACATCCGCGCCGTCGCGGGCCCGGAGTGCGTCGGCCTCTCGGGGACGTACGACTCCGGGACCGCGCATCCGCAGGATCTCCCCGACGCGTCCTGCTATCCGCATCTGATCGCGGAACTCTTCGACCGCGGCTGGCCCGAGTCCGATCTGGCCCTGCTGACCTGGGGCAATGTCCAGCGCGTGCTGCGCAGCGCGGACTTCACGGCCCGTGCCGCCCAGCAGCGCCGCGAACCGTCCACGGCGAAGATCGCCGCGCTGGACAGCTGACACCCGGCCCGTTCGGCGGGCCCTAGGAGTGGTCGATCCGGCAGAGGCAGAAGGGATGCCCCGCCGGATCCGCGTACACCCGCCAGTCCCGCTTGCCGCCGTCGTCGTCCAGGTCGAGCGGCCGGGCGCCGAGCGCAAGGACCTTCTCCTGGGCCTCCTCCAACGCCTCCCAGGTGCTGCCGGCGTCGAAGTCGAGATGGAACTGCTGCGAGTTGCTGTCCGCGCTCGGCCAGTCCGGCGGTGCGTACCCCGGCGCCTGCTGGAAGGCGATCCGATGACCGCCGGGGGCTTCGAGCGTGACCCAGGTGTCGTCCTCCGCGGTGACCGTGCCGCCCAGGACGCCGGCGTAGAAGTCGGCGAGAGCGCGCGGGTCGGGGCAGTCGAGTACGACGGAACGCATCTGTACGACGGGTGGCATGTCTTCTCCTTGTGAGGGGTCCCGGTCGGTGCCGGCTTCGCATGTGGCCGCCTCGGGCCCGCGGCGGCTCCGGTGCCTCAGCAGGCGCAGAGGCAGAACGGGTGCCCCGCGGGGTCCGCGTACACACGGAACGTGCGGGAGTGGTCGGCCGCGTCCAGTGCCGTGGCGCCGAGCGCGAGCACCTCCCGCTCGGCCGCGTCGAGGTCCTCGACGGTCAGATCCAGGTGGAACTGCTGCGAGTCGTCGGGCGCCGGCCACTTCGGCGGTACGTGTCCGGGGGCGGCCTGGAACGCCAGTGCCGCGCCGCCGGCCACCTTCAGGTCGACCCACCTGCCCTCGCCCTCGATCGTGCCGCCCAGGACGCCGGCGTAGAAGTCGGCGAGGGCACGCGGGTCGGGACAGTCCAGGACGACGGCACCCAGGTGGGCGAGAGCCATGACTTCCTCCTGTGTCTACGGAACTGCGTCCGCTGAAAGGGTTACCGGTAGAAGGGGTCAACCGGCAACGGTTACCTCATGCTCCCGCATAGGCGGTAACGTCGCAAGCATGAATGACAGAGTGCCCGCACCCGGTGGCCTGGCCCTGGTCCAGGCGCTGGTCAACACCCTCGACATCGAGGGGGACGTCGACGCCCTGGACACGGTCGAAGGGCGGGCCCCCTTCGGTCTTGCGGCGGCGGACGTCGCGGGCGCCCGCGAGCTGCGCGAGTCGCTGCGCGCGGTGTGCCTGGCCCACGCGGGCCATCCGCCGCACCGCGAAGTGACCCCGCTCGGACGGCTGTTGGCGCGGGCGCCGTTGGTGGTGACGGTGGACACCGAGGGCGGCGCGGCGGCCCTCGCGCCCGCGCCCGTCTCCGGAGAGGCCGCGGCGTCCGCGCTCGCTTCGGGAGGGGCCGCGGGGTCCGTTCCCGCTTCCGGAGAGGCCGCGGGGTCGGCGCCCGTCTCGGGTGAGGCCGCGGGGTCCGCGCTCGTCTTCGGAGAGGCCGGGGGACTGGCGTCGCTCACCGCGCGCGTGGCCGTCGCGATCGCCGAGGGCCTCGTCGCGGGCACCTGGCTGCGGCTGAAGGCCTGCGAAGCCCCGACCTGCCTCTGGGCGTACTACGACCGCAGCCCGGCCGGCCGCGGCCGCTGGTGCTCGATGTCGGTCTGCGGAGCCCGCGCGAAGATGCGCCGCTACCGCGCGAAGTGACGCCTCCGGGCCCGCCCAGGGCCTGTCCGGTGGGAGAATGGGCGTGGGGGCCCGTCCCGCCCCCCCCACCCCCCCCCCCCCACCGTCCCCCCTTTTTTCTTTTCCTCGTCGCCTTCCCCTCCCCTTCCCCCCCCACCCCCCCCCCCCCGCCCCCCCCCCCCCCC
>NZ_JBHXJC010000003.1:685201-729951 GCF_042723265.1 Streptomyces sp. NPDC058371
GCGCCTCTACCACGCGAAGTAACGCCTCTGGCCCCGCCCGGGTCCTGTTAGGTGGGGGACGGGGTGGGGACGCCGTTCCGGCCGACCGATCCTCGGCCGGACCGGCGTCCGCCTTGCGTGCGGTGCCGGGCCGGCTGCTCTGCCGGTGCCGGGCCGGCTGCTCTGCCGGGGCCCGTCCGGCTGCCGGGCCGGGCCGTGCGGGTGGGCCGAGGCCCCGGAGTACCGGGACTAGGCCGTGGGCCGGCCCATCGCGCGGTACGTCCAGCCGGCCCGGCGCCACAGCTCCGGGTCGAGCGCGTTGCGGCCGTCGAGGAGCACGCGGGCCGTGACCGCCTCGCCCAGCGCCGCCGGGTCCAGCTCGCGGAACTCGCGCCACTCGGTGAGGTGCAGGACGACGTCGGCCCCGCGCACGGCCTCCACCGCGGAGTCGGCGTACCCGAGCGTCGGGAAGAGCCGGCGCGCGTTCTGCATGCCCTTCGGGTCGTAGACGGTGACCTGGCCGCCCTGGAGGTGGATCTGCCCGGCCACGTTCAGCGCCGGCGAATCACGGACGTCGTCCGAGTCGGGCTTGAACGTCGCGCCCAGGACGGCGACCCGCTTGCCGAGGAAGGACCCGCCGCCGAGCGCCTCGCGCGCCAGCTCCACCATCTGACCGCGCTGGCGCATGTTGATCGAGTCGATCTCGCGCAGGAAGGTGAGCGCCTGGTCGGCACCCAGCTCACCGGCCCGGGCCATGAAGGCACGGATGTCCTTGGGCAGACAGCCGCCGCCGAACCCGATGCCGGCCCGCAGGAACTTCTTGCCGATCCGGTCGTCGTGCCCGATCGCCTCGGCCAGCTTGGCGACGTCGCCGCCGGCGGCCTCGCAGACCTCCGCCATGGCGTTGATGAACGAGATCTTGGTGGCCAGGAAGGAGTTCGCCGAGGTCTTCACCAGCTCGGCGGTCGGGAAGTCGGTCACCACGAACGGCGAGCCCTCGGCCACCGGCGTGGTGTACACCTCGCGCAGCAGCTTCTCGGCCCGCTCGCTGCGCACGCCGACGACGATGCGGTCGGGGTGCAGCGTGTCCTTCACGGCGAAGCCCTCGCGCAGGAACTCCGGGTTCCAGGCGAGCTCGGCGTCCTCACCCGCGGGCGCCAGCTCGGCCAGCGTGCGGGCCAGCCGGTCCGCCGAGCCGACCGGCACCGTGGACTTGCCGACCACGAGGGCGGGGCCCTTCAGATGCGGGGCGAGCGACGCGAAGGCGGCATCGACGTACGACATGTCGCACGCGTACTCACCGTGCTTCTGCGGGGTGTTGACGCAGACGAAGTGGATGTCGCCGAAGTCCGCGACCTCGGCCCAGTCCATGGTGAAGCGCAGCCGCCCGCTGGATCCCTCGATGCCCGCGACATGCTTGCGCAGCAGCTCCTCGAGACCGGGCTCGTACATCGGGACCTCGCCCCGCTGCAGCATCTCGATCTTCTCCGGCACCACGTCGAGACCGAGAACCTCGAAGCCGAGCTCGGCCATGGCCGCGGCGTGGGTGGCGCCGAGATAGCCGGTGCCGATCACGGTGATCTTGAGGGCCATGGGTGCTCCTGGTTTCAGCGGCCGTGGGTGCGGTGCCCGAGCATAGTCGGGGCTCGGCGGCCCCCTTCACCGGGCACTTTCCCCCTGGTCCTGACCGCTGTCGCCAAGCTCACGTGCCCCTCCCCTCAGCGGCCCCTTTCCCTCCCGTGGGCCGCCCCTTAAAATTTGGGTTACTTAACGGTAATTAGCATCCTTGGAGCGTGAGAGACCTTGGCCGGATCGGCTGATTTCGACTTGTACCGTCCGTCCGAGGAGCACGACATGCTCAGGGACGCGATCCGTTCGCTGGCCGAGGCGAAGATCGCGCCGTACGCGGCCGTGGTGGACGAGGAAGCCCGTTTCCCCCAGGAGGCCCTGGACGCTCTGGTCTCCTCCGACCTGCACGCCGTGCACGTACCCGAGTCGTACGGCGGCGCGGGTGCGGACGCGCTGGCCACGGTCATCGTGATCGAGGAGGTGGCCCGCGTCTGCGCGTCGTCCTCCCTGATCCCCGCGGTGAACAAGCTGGGCTCGCTCCCGGTGATCCTCTCCGGCTCCGAGGACCTGAAGAAGAAGTACCTCGGCCCGCTCGCCAAGGGCGACGGCATGTTCTCGTACTGTCTCTCCGAGCCGGACGCGGGCTCGGACGCGGCGGGCATGAAGACCAGGGCGGTCCGCGACGGCGACTCCTACGTCCTCAACGGCGTGAAGCGCTGGATCACCAACGCCGGCGTCTCCGAGTACTACACGGTGATGGCGGTCACCGACCCCACCAAGCGCTCCAAGGGCATCTCGGCCTTCGTCGTCGAGAAGTCGGACGAGGGCGTCTCCTTCGGCGCCCCGGAGAAGAAGCTCGGCATCAAGGGCTCGCCGACCCGCGAGGTCTACCTCGACAACGTGCGCATCCCCGCGGACCGCATCATCGGCGAGGAGGGCACGGGCTTCGCCACCGCGATGAAGACCCTGGACCACACCCGCATCACCATCGCCGCCCAGGCTCTCGGCATCGCCCAGGGCGCCCTCGACTACGCCAAGGGCTACGTCCAGGAGCGCAAGCAGTTCGGCAAGCCGATCGGCGACTTCCAGGGCATCCAGTTCATGCTCGCCGACATGGCCATGAAGATCGAGGCCGCGCGGCAGCTGACGTACGCGGCGGCGGCCAAGTCGGAGCGCGTCACCGCCGGCGGCAAGGAGAGCGACCTCACCTTCCAGGGCGCCGCGGCCAAGTGCTTCGCCTCCGATGTCGCCATGGAGGTCACCACGGACGCCGTCCAGCTCCTCGGCGGCTACGGCTACACCCGTGACTACCCGGTCGAGCGCATGATGCGCGACGCGAAGATCACGCAGATTTACGAGGGCACGAATCAGGTGCAGCGGATCGTGATGGCGCGCAACCTGCCGTAGTCCGCCGCCCCTCACGACCGAAGGGCCCCGCCGGTGCGACCGGCGGGGCCCTTCGTGTGCGGTGCGGCTCAGTTGCCCGAGACAGTCACCTTGTCGTCGTTCTTCAGCTCGTTCACCAGGGTCTTGACCTTGGCCTTGTCCCAGACGAGGTTGCTGCCGGTGGAGCCGGAGATCGGCATGTTCATGGACTTGCCGTCGCCGCCGCTGACGCTCTTCATCGCCCAGAACATGTCACCCAGGCCGAGCAGCCCCATGTCCTTGTCGACGACCAGGGTGTCCAGGCCGGCGCTCATGGTCGGGTAGAGCTTGAAAGGGTTCAGGATCGTGCTCGGCGTCGCGACCTGGTTGGCCAGCGCCGACAGGAACTTCTGCTGGTTCTTCGTACGGTCCAGGTCGCTGCCCGCGAGGGCGTACCGGGTGCGTACGAACGCCAGCGCCTGCTCACCGTTCAGCGTCTGCGTGCCCGCCTCGAAGTCGGCGCCGGACTTGGTGTCCTTCATGCCGCCCTTGGGGATGTCGATGTCCACACCGCCGACCGAGTCGACGATGTTCGCGAAGCCCGCGAAGCCGATCTCCACGTAGTGGTCGATGTGCAGGCCGGTGTTGAACTCGACCGTGCGCACCAGCAGCTCGGGACCGTCCTCCGCGTACGCGGCGTTCAGCTTCACGTGCCGGCCCGTGCCCGGGTACGTCTTGCCGCTGTCGGAGCCCTTGAAGGTGGGGATCTCGACGTCGGAGTCGCGGGGGAGGGAGACCAGGGTGTCGCCGTTGCTCCCGGTGTGCAGGATCATCATCGAGTCCGTGCGCTTGCCCTCGGCGGACCCGGTGTGGAGCTTCTTCTTCTCCTCGGCGGACATGCCGGCGCGGCTGTCCGAGCCGACGATCAGGTAGTTCGTGCCCTTGCCCGACTCCGGCCGGTCGATCACCTTGGAGAGATCGACGTCACGGTGGAGCTTGGAGTCGGCCCAGAAGTACGTGCCGACGGAGACCACGATCAGCAGCGTGACCAGCGTGAGCGCGGTCCACTTGATGCGCCGGCGCCAGTTCGGTGCGGGGCGCGGGCCCCGGCCACCGGGACCGGGGCCGCCCGGTCCCTGCGGGCCGCCGCCGTAGACGTGGCCGGTGTTGTATCCGCTGTCGTAGCCGTCGTCGTACCCCTGTCCGTCGACGTACGACGGCTGCTGCGGTACTCCGCTGTACGGCGGCGCCGACGGGCCCGGACCGGGCGTCGCCGGGTCACGCCGGACCTGCCGCATCACGCGGGCGCTCTCCGGCTGTGCGCCGGCGCTGCCGGCGCCGTACCGGTTGCTCCGCCTGTCATCCCGCCCGTCGGGCCAATCGTTCATGCCGCCAGTGTGCAGTGCCCGGCTATGTGCCTTACAAGGGCCGAAGGAAAATAGGACCAGTGCTGTTGCGAAGCTGACACAAAATGACCGCGGCATAAGGTGGAGGTCATGACAGACCAGGCCCTCGCTCCGGAATCAGATGTTCCGGAAGGCATTCCGGGCAAACCGACCTCGGCGTCCCGGACCACCCTCAGCCACATCATGACCCACAACGACACCAACCTTCTGGGTACGGTGCACGGCGGTGTGATCATGAAACTGGTCGACGACGCGGCCGGCGCCGTGGCGGGGCGGCACTCCGGTGGGCCCGCCGTCACCGCGTCCATGGACGAGATGGCCTTCCTGGAGCCGGTCCGGGTGGGCGACCTCGTCCATGTGAAGGCCCAGGTCAACTGGACCGGGCGGACCTCCATGGAGGTCGGCGTCCGCGTCCTTGCGGAGCGCTGGAACGAGTCCGCCCCGGCCACCCAGGTCGGCTCCGCCTACCTCGTCTTCGCCGCCGTCGACGCCGACGGGAAGCCGCGGCGGGTGCCGCCGGTGCTTCCGGAGACCGAGCGGGACGAGCGGCGGTACCAGGAGGCGCAGATCCGCCGCACCCACCGGCTCGCCCGGCGGCGCGCGATCATGGAGCTCCGGGAGAAGCGGGCGGCCGAGGGGCTGGACGACTAGGTTGTCGCCCACTTTGCCGGTGACTCGGGCGCTGGTGTGACCGGCCCCTGGCGTGACCGGCCCCTGGCGCAACCGGCCCCTGGCGCAACCGGCCCCTGGTGTGACCGACCCGGGGGCTGCCGCCCCCAGGCCCCCGCTTCGGCCTGGACGGCCTCGTCCTCAAGCGCCGGACGGGCTATTGCCTGTTACGGGCATCCCACTGCCTGTTACGGGCACACCACCTGGTCGCCCGTCACCACGCCGAACTCGCCCTGGTACGGGTCGGCCGCCTTCACTCGGCGGACGCCCTTGTAGTCGGCTCCGGCGATCACCTTGAGGGTGGGGCCCTGGTTCTTCACGGCGCGGAGTTCGCAGCCGGGCAGTGCGGTGGCGAGGGACTTCGCGGAGCGGTCCCAGCGGGGGTCGTAGGCGACCACGGTGCGCCGGGCGGTCCGGTCGGCGGCGTCCGTGGGGAGGCGTGTGGTGAGGAACCCGGTGGCGGCGAGCGCGGCGTCGACGCGGCCGCCGAGCCCCTCGGTGGGCGTCGCGTTCTCGATCTGGACCCGGATCTGCTGCGGGGCGACGTCGACCCGCAGCGCCTTGCTCTTCTTCTTGTGCCGGGCAAGCGGCTGGTCGTCGCGCAGGGCCCGGAAGAGCTTCTGCGCCTTCGGCTCGTCCCACTTCAGGGTCTCGCCGATGCCCTTCACCATGTAGGCCATCTGTCCGATCGGCACGGTGGTGAACTCGGACGAGGAGGGCGAGAAGTTCCGCATCGCCCGCCCCAGGTCCAGGAGTTCGTCGGTGCCGAACCCCTTGTCCGCGCGGACCGAGCCGAGCACGGCGTGGGTGACGTCACGGAACTTCATCGGGTTCAGCAGCACCCCGGACGAGGTCGCCTGCTCGATCAGCGCCGCGAGGAACCGCTGCTGACGCTGCATCCGGCCGAGGTCGGAGGCGCTGTCGACGTGCCGGGAGCGCACGTACTGGAGCGCCTCGCCGCCGTTGAGCCGGTGCGAGCCGGCCGGCAGGTCAAGGCCGGTGTACGCGTCCTTCATCGGCTCCGCGGTGCAGATCTCCACGCCACCGAGCACGTCCACCGTCTTCATGAAGCTGGTGAAGTCGACCTCCAGATAGTGGTCGATCTTGACGTGGGTCATGTTCTCGACGGTGCGCACGGTCAGCTGCGGGCCGCCCTCCGCGTACGCCGCGTTCAGCTTCACCGGGTGCGGGCCGTGCCGCTTGCCGGTGGTCTGGTCGGTGTGCGCGGGCGTCTCGGCGTACGAGTCGCGCGGCAGGCTCACGACGCTGGCCCGCTCCCGGTCCTCCGAGATGTGCACGATCATGATCGTGTCCGTGCAGTGGCAGGGGGCGCCGCCCAGCCGGTACTTCTGCCGCTCCGCCTCCGTGATCTTGTCGCGGCCGTCGGTGCCGACGAGCAGGACGTTCATCCCGTTGCCCGCCTCGGGACGGTTCTTCATGTCCTTGAAGGGGTCGACCCGGGCGATGTCGGCGTCGAGGCTGGTGACCACCGCGTGTCCGATGCCGGCGGAGGCGAGGACCACCACGGAGAGCGTGGTGACCATCCGCATGGCCCAGCGCGGCTTCTTCCGCCGTAGGGGGGGCCGCCGGGATCCGGGCGGTTGCGGACGGTGGGCAGGGGGAGCTGGGGAGCGGGGCGGCGTGGGCACGGGGGACACCTCCGCGTAGGCCGGGCGTGGGGATCCGTGAGCACCGTAGGCCCATACGATCTGCGGCCCGGCCCCGTAGCGCCGGCGGCGCGCGACCGTGTCCCCCATTCGCGGTAACGTGACGTCCGATGAGCGAGAAGTCTGACGTGCGAGCCCCCGCTGTTTCTGTGATCATGCCCGTCCTCAACGAGGAGCGGCATCTGCGCGGGGCCGTCCAAGCGATCCTGGCGCAGGAGTACGACGGCGAGATGGAGGTGGTCATCGCCATCGGCCCGTCCTCGGACCGTACGGACGAGATCGCCGCCGAACTCGTACGGGAAGATCCACGCGTCCACACCGTGCCGAACCCGACCGGCCGCACCCCCGCCGCGCTGAACGCCGCGATCAAGGCGTCCCGGCACCCCGTCGTCGTACGCGTCGACGGGCACGGGATGCTGTCGCCGAACTACATCGCGACCGCCGTACGCCTCCTCGCGGAGACCGGCGCGCAGAACGTCGGCGGGATCATGCATGCCGAGGGCGAGAACGACTGGGAGCACGCCGTCGCCGCCGCGATGACGTCGAAGATCGGTGTGGGCAACGCCGCCTTCCACACGGGCGGCGAGGCCGGCCCCGCGGAGACCGTCTATCTCGGCGTCTTCCGGCGCGAGGCCCTGGAACAGCAGGGCGGCTACAACGAGGAGTTCATCCGCGCCCAGGACTGGGAGCTGAACTTCCGGATCCGCGAGGCGGGCGGACTGATCTGGTTCTCGCCCGAGCTGCGGGTGTCCTACCGGCCGCGTCCCTCGATGCGCGCGCTCGCCAAGCAGTACAAGGACTACGGGCGCTGGCGCCACGTCGTCGCCCGCTACCACGAGGGCTCCATCAACCTGCGCTACCTCGCCCCGCCGACCGCGGTGTGCGCGACAGCGGCGGGTGTCGTGGTCGGGCTCGCGCTGACGCCCTGGGGCCTGGTGGTTCCCGGCGGCTATCTCGCGGCCATCGCGCTCGGCTCGGTGCCGGCGGGCAAGGGTCTGCCGCTGAAGGCGCGGCTGCAGATCCCGCTCGCCCTCGCCACCATGCACATGTCGTGGGGCTGGGGCTTCCTCACCAGCCCGAGGGCGCTGGCGAAGCGGGTCATCGCCTCGCGCCGCCCCGCGGTGCTCAGCTCCAACTGAGTTTCCAGAGCTGCCAGTTGGGCCCCACTCCGACGGAGTGGGGCCCAACTGCCGTTCCGTGCGGGCCCGCCTACCAGGTGTAGTCCGGGTCGACGTGCATACAGGCCTCGGTGTCCGAGCCGTTGAGCGCGTCGGCCGACTTCGGGGTGTCGTTGTTGTCGTCGGCGGCGGTGTAGGTGTTGCCCTCGCGCCAGTCGGCGCCGACCACCAGCGTGACACCGGAGACGTTCGTCGACTTCTCCACCGCGCTGAAGGGGATGCCGAGGGACTTGGCGACCCGCTGCGCGTCACCCTCCAGATCGGCGCTCGGATAGCGGATGACCGTCTCGTCCTCGGTGAGCGCCGTCGTCGAGTCGGCCGTCGCGGTGGTGAAGCCCTTGCCTACGAGCAGCTGGGCCACCGCGCTCGCCCGTCCGCTCACCGGCGCCAGCGTGCTGGTCCGGGTGCCGTTCTGCACCTGCACCGCGATCTTGTCGTCCGCCGCGGCCGGATCCGACGACGCCTTGTCCTCGGTCTTCTTCTTGCTGTCCTTGCCGTCCAGCGCGATGTCCTCGCGCACCAGCCGGAAGACCTTCTCGGCGTCCGTCGGCTTGGGCAGCACCCGGTTGCCGTCGGAGGAGTACACCCACGGCATGGTGGTCATGGTGATGCGCTTCGTCGGGACCTTCTTCAGCTCGTTGCTGAGGTCGTAGAGGTCCTTCACCGTGCCCAGACCGTCGTCGACGGTGAGCGCGTCGGTGGCCGTCTCGGCGAGCTTGCGCAGCTTGTTCGGGTTGCTCAGCGTGGTGTTGGCGCGCAGCTGGCGGACCATCGAGTTCATGTACTGGTGCTGGGCCTTGGTCCGGCCTATGTCGGAACCGTCCTCGAAGCCGTACCGCGTCCGCAGCCACTGCAGGGCCTGCTTGCCCTTGATGGACGTCGTGCCCTTCTCCAGCTTCAGGCCCGAGCCGTGGCCGGAGGAGGTGTGGGAGTAGATGTTGGCGTCCACGCAGACCGGGACACCCCCGATGGCGTCGGCCATCGACACCACCCCGGCGAAGTCGACCATCATGAAGTGGTCGATGTGGATGTCGGTGAGCTTCTCCCAGGTGGCGACCGTGCAGCCGGGACCGCCGCGGCCCAGCGAGTCGTTCGTCATCGTGGGCAGCGTGCTCGCCGCATACGTCTTCTTGGTGTCCGGGTCGGTGCACTTGGGGATCTGCAGCAGCGTGTCGCGCGGCATGCTGACCACCGACATGTTGGTGCGGTCCGCCGAGAGGTGCAGCAGCATCTGGACGTCCGCGCGCGCTGTCCCGCCGAAGGTGTCCTTGGCGCCGCCGAGCTTCTGGTTCTCCTCGGAGTCCCGTGCGTCGGAGCCGATCAGGAGGATGTTCAGCGGGGTCTGGCCCGCCGCGTTGGGCTTGGACTCGGCGGCCCTGTCCTTGGCGTCGCCGATGTTCAGGTCGTCCTTCTTGATGTTGGCGTTGAGGTGCTGGTAGTAGAGATAACCGGCACCCGCGGTGCCAAGTATCAGTACCGCCAGAACCGTCGCGGACCAGCGCAGCGCGCGGCGTCTGCGGCGCGGCCGGGCTCCGCCGCCGCGGCGGCGTCCGCCGCCCCCGTGCCGGCTGCGGCCCTGCGGTTCGGGCCGTGGCCCGTCCTCGCTGTCCTGGCCGTTCTCCGGGGCCGGCCCGCCGTCCCCGTCGGCCCGGCGGTCGTCCTCCTGCACCGGACGGCCCTTCCCCCGAGCCGGATCGCCGTCTCGTCGAGCCGGATCTCCGTCCCGTTGAGTCGGATCGCCGTTCTCGTCGTACAGACTGTCGTCCCAGCCCAGTTCACCGGCGTGCCGGACACGTGGTCGAGCCCCCTCACCACGCACACTGCTCCGCGCCATCTCCCTGCCCCTCCCCACCCCGCGCCTGACAAACGGGTCCGTCCCGCGTCCAGTTGGACGCGCGAGCGCCCATGTTGGTTGGACGCCTGCGTCCTGTTAGACGCTCGACAGACCCGTCAGGTCATCAACTGGCGCACTCTTGCTTGTCCGCCGTGGACTTCTGGATCCCCTCCGGTGCCTTCGAGGGCGCCGTCAGCGGCACCCCGGCACCCTTGAAGTCCTTGCCGAGGGTCAGCACGATCGCGGGCAGACCCTGAGCGTTCTTCTCGCTCTTGCCGGGCTTCAGCGCCGACCCCGGCAACCCCATGAGGTCGGCCAGCTTGCGTGCCTGATCGGCCTGGTCGGGAGAGTACTCCAGGGTCGTCTTGCTGAGGGTTTCGTCCGCGTTTCCGAGCTGGCTCGACTTGAGCACGCCCTCATCATTCTGCAACCAGTTAAGAGTTTCCTGTGCGGAGCCGGCCACGGCGCCGCCGTTGTAGATGTCGACGCGGATGTCGGAGGCGGCGGACTGCGAGCCCTTGAGGCGGGCGGTGTCCTCGGCCTTCTCCTTCTTCTCCTTCTGCTTCACCTCGGTCAGCGAGGTGTCGCTCTTGATCATCTCGAACAGCGGGTCCGCCTGGGCCGGGTTGACGACGACCGTCGCCTTCACCTTCTCGGCGGGGTTGTCGAGCACCGGCAGCGTGGTGAAGGTGATGTTCTTCGGCGGGACCTTCTTCAGCTCCAGGGCCACGTCCTTGAGCGTGCTGACCTTGCCGATGCCGGTGTCGACGGTGAGCGCCTTGGTGGCGGCCTCGGCCAGCTTGTACAGCTTGGTGGGGCTGGTCAGGGTGTCACTGGAGGCCATCTTCCGCATGAGGGAACCCAGGAACTGCTGCTGCACCTTGATGCGGTCGAGGTCGCCCTCGTTGCCGAAGCTGTGCCGGGTGCGGACGAAGGCCAGCGCCTGCTCGCCCTTCACCGTGGACTTGCCGGCGGGCAGCTTGAGGTGCGACTCCTTGTCGTCGACGGCGTGGGCCACACAGACCTCGACACCGCCCACCGCGGTGGTCAGCGTCTTGACCGCGTTGAAGTCCGCCATCATGAAGTGGTCGGGCGCGATGCCGGTGAGTTCCTTGACCGTGAGCATGGTGCAGCCGGCGTTGCGGTCGTTCTGACCGAGGCTCGTGTTGAAGCGGACGCCGTCCGTGCCCGAGATCACCTTCTCGGTGCCGTCGGCCTGCTTGACCGGGCAGTCCGGGATGTCGGTGATCAGGTCACGCGGGATGCTCAACGCGGTCGCGTTGGAACGGTCCTTGGCCACGTGCAGCAGGATGTTGGTGTCGGCGTGACCGACGCTGTTCTTGTCGCCGTAGCCCTCGTTGCCCGCACCGGTGCGCTTGTCCGTGCCGATGATCAGGATGTTGAAGGCCTCGTCCTTGCTGAAGCCGTTCTTGCCCGCGCTGCCGACGTCCGTGGTGTTGACGTTGCCCTCTAGGTGCTTGAGGTAGAGGTAGGCCGCCGCCGAGACGGCGACCAGCACGAAGGCCATCGTGCCGCCGGTCCACAGCAGTATTTTCTTGGCCTTCGACTTATTGGCCTTCTTCGGCTGGGTCCGCGACCGGCGCCGGCCCGGCGGCGGCTCGGCGGGCGCACCACGGCGCCTGCGCGGTCCGGGCACTGTGTCGGGTGCGGGGGACTCACGCGGTTCCCGGCCCGGCGCGGTGCGCGTGCGAGCCGATCCACCGGAGGACGTCCTGCGCGGTCTCGGGACTCCTGATTGCGGTGCGGAAGGAGTCAGTCGCAGTTCGTATTCACCGGTGGTCGGGTTGAGTACCCACTGGTCTGCGGGGTCGATGTCGTCCGCCCGCCCACGGCCTTGCGCGTCCACGGTTGTCTGAATCCTCCGTCGGGGCCACGCGGCGCCCTTTTTCCCCCTCCAAAAAGGCGCTCGGGTCTCGGTCATGCAGTGCGCGACCCCAGGACTGACCTCGTGGCCGGGTGCACCGGATCGCTCACACTATCCGCCCAGTTCAGCGTGGAGCGACGACGGTGACAAATTCCACTTCCATACAACTGGGCAATCCGCCCCATTTCTTGGGACTGGAGTTCCCCGGCTTGGTGTGCGCTTTACCCACAGCCGTCCTCGGCGGCCGTGTTGCCGCGGAAAGTGGGCGTCGGATCGGGGGCGTCGACGGGGACGTCCGGCCGTTTTCTCCCCGGCTTCCCGTCGTCGTAGGAGCCCTCTTCGCCGTCGTACGCGTCGTCGCCGGAGGAGTCGTACGAGGAGTCGTACGACTCCTCGTCACCGCCCTCGTACGAGTTCTTCTTGTTCCGGGATGCCTCATTACTGCTCTTGGTGCCGGAATCCTCCGGAAGGTTCTTCGCGACCTCCAGCGGAGCGTCCGAGCGCAGCCGGGCGAACAGTCTGTCGGCGTCCGGCTCCACGAGCTGGTCGCGATTGGCGTTGTAGACGTACGACGTCCGGGGCACCGTCAGGAACTGCACCCGGTCCGTGGGGATGTCCCGCAGGCCGCGCACCAGCTGGTACAGCCCGCGCAGATTCGCCAGGTCGGGGTCCGTGGTGAGCGACGAGGTGGCGGCGTCGAGCACCGGATAGAGCTTCGTGGGGTTGAGCAGTACGTCGTTGCTCTGCACCTTGTTGACCAGCGCCCCCAGGAACCGCTGCTGCCGGTCCATCCGATCGGTGTCGCTGCCGTCGCCGATGCTCTTGCGGGCGCGTACGTAGCCGAGCGCCTGCTCGCCGTTGAGGCGCACCTTCCCCGCGGGCAGTCTCAGCTTGGCCGCCTTGTCGTCGATCGGCTCCTTCAGGCACACCTGGACGCCGTCGACCGCGTCGACCATCTCCTTGAACCCGTGGAAGTCCACGACCATGTGGTGGTCGATGCGGACGTTCGTGAGCTTCTCGACGGTACGGATCGTGCAGGCCGAACCCCCGCTCTCGTAGGCGGAGTTGAACATCGCGAACACCGCGTCGGTTCGGGTGCCGTCGGGGCGACGGCAGCTGGGCACGTCCACCATCAGGTCGCGCGGCAGCGAGACGGCGGTCGCGCTGCGCCGGTCGGCGGCCAGGTGCAGCAGGATCGTGGTGTCGGAGCGCTCGGTGCCGGAGTCCCGTCCGTACTTGTCGTTGCCGTCGCCGGAGCGCGAGTCCGATCCGATCAGCAGGATGTTCTGCGCGCCGCGCACCAGTGCGGTGGGCCGCTCCTTGTCGTACCGCGCCAGCTCGGCGGCGGTGTCGTTGTCCGCCGTGATGTTCGCGTTCAGCTTCTCGTAGACCGCCCAGCCGGCCCCCGCGGCACCGACGACCGCGACGACGACTCCGATCGCCGCGCAGCGCAGCCAGCGCCGCCGACGGCGTATGAGCCCGGTGCCGGTGGGGGACGCCCCCACCCCGGGTCCCAGCGTGGCCGCCGCCTCAGGCGCGTCGTCGTCCGGACGTCCGGAGGGCGTGCCTGCCGTGTCGGTCACTTCGGGATCCACCCCTCCTGGCGTACGAGCGTGACGTGCGTGACGTGCTCTTACGACCATCGCCCGGGAGGGGCCGGTGGGCCCGTGGGCGGGGGTTGGGTGTGGGCCGAACGGGCGACGGCGGGCGCCCACCGGAGCGGCCGGGTGCGGGGTGGGGAGCGCTCGGAGCCGGCACCCCCGAGAGGCGTCCCCCGCTCGGCCGCGCCCGGTTCGCCCGGAGGGGTTGGCCGCGCTGTCCCGGAGGCCGCCTCGCGATGGGCCCTCCCTGTTCCCAGGGAGGGCTACCGGGAGGAGCGTTCCGCAGTCGCGGGACCGTGTGTGCGCCTCGGAGGATTACTGGGCTGCCCGGGAGGGGCCGTCTGGGCCGTCTCGCGGCCGGATGGCTGCGGCTCCGGCTGCGGTGGGTGGCCGGTGCTCGCCTGCCGGGTTGCCGGTCGTCGGGTCGTCGGGTCGTCGGGGAGGGGTCGTCTCGCGGTCGGGCGGTTTCCGGGTGCGGTGGGTGGGCGGGGTTCTCTGGTGGCCGGGGCTCGCCCGGCGGGTGGTCCGGGAACGGGTCGTCTCGCGGTCCGGCGGCTCCGGGTGCGGTGGGTGCGCCGGGCTTTCTTGTGGCCGGTGCCCGCCCGCGGGTCGCCGCGTTTTCCGGGGGCGGGCCGTGTTGCGGTCCGACGGCTCCGGGGTGCCTTGGGCGGGCGGTGCTCCTCGCCCGGAGGGCTACCGCGCTGTCGCCGTCACCCGCTCGCTCTCGATCCGCTTGGCCAGGCCGTCCTCACCCAGCTGGTCGAGGTTGCGGCACAGCACCACGGACCCGCCGGCCGCGAGCGCTGCGTACAGCCCGGCGCTCAGCCCTTCCCAGGTGTCGTACGACAGCGCCGACAGGATGCGCGAGCCGGGTCCCGTCAGATCGAGCGCGGGCGCGTCGGCGCGGGCCCGCTCGACGACCTCGGCGCCCGTGTACTCCGCCCCGGCGACGATCAGCGCCGGCTCCTCCGGGTCCACGGGCGCGTACGGCTGGAAGCGGTCGCCCTGGCTCGGTACCTCGACGGCGTAGTCGGCGTAGCCGGCCGGCGGGGCGGGGAAGCGGCGTCCCAGGGGCGCGAGCGAGAGCGCGATCCGCTCGCCCGAGCAGGCGAGACCGGCCTCGAACTCGCCGGGCCCCGCGACGACGTGGTCCGCGGCGGCCGGATCGCCCCCGACATCCGCGACGGCGCCCACCGAGGAACACGCGAGCAGCCACACCGCTGTCTGCCAGTGCGCGGGCAGCAGCAGCGCGACCCGGTCGCCGGGCTCGGCGGAGAGCTCGCCCTGGAGCAGATTGGCGGTCTTGGCCACCCAATTGGCGAAGGTGGCCACGGACAGTTCGACGCGTTCGCCCGTGGCGTCGTCGTAGAAGGTCACCAGGGGGCGTGCGGGATCCGTAGCGAGCGCGGATCGCAGCAGGTCGGCAGGGGTGCGGTCGGTGGCGGTCACGCGGGCAAGCGTACGCGGGGGCGCCCGGCGCGTCAGAGCTGACGGTTCGCCGGATCGGACGAGTGGGCCCGACGACCCGTCAATTCCCCGATGGACAGATATGTATGACTATGTCCACGATCGTTGGCATGCGTGGATTTCTTGCTTCCTCGATCGGTGTCACGTGTGCGGCGGCCCTGGCCCTTCCGGGCGCCCTGCCTGCTTCGGCCTCCGTGCCCAGGGCGCAGACGGCCTCCGCCTTCCGGGCGGACGAGGCGTCGTCCCCGGGCGGGACGCGCGCCGCGTCCAACGCGTCCAACGCGTCCAACGCGTCCAACGCCTCCAGTGCTGCGAACGCCGCCAACGCCGCCGCGGCGGAGGCGGCCGTCCCCGGCAGTACCCAGTCCCTCCCTCTCGCCCCGCTCACCCGCGACCGGGCCATCGGATCCGCCGCGTCCGAACAGGGCGTGATGAGACGGGACGTACGACCGTTCTCGCTCCTCGGCGTCATCTGGGACGACCCGGACACCGAGCTGCACGGCCGGGTCCAGGTCCGTACCCGGTCCGCGGGCGGCAACCGCTGGTCCGGCTGGCAGGACGTCGAGACGCACAACCACGAACACGCGGCCGACCCCGACACCGCCGAGCGCGACTCGGGCCGGGTGCGCGGGGCGACGGCGCCGCTGTGGGTGGGCAACTCGAACGGCGTCGAGGTGCGGGTGCAGGCAGAGACGGACGACCGGTCCACCTCCGCCGACGACTCGCCGCTCCCCAGGGGGCTGCACCTCGAACTCGTCGACCCCGGCGCGGGACCCTCCACGCGCGCCCCCATGGAGGCGCCGAGCGCGGGCGCGCAGGCCGAAGAGGCCGCCGCCAACGCCGACCTCGCGCCCCTGGGCGCCACCGAGATCCCGGCGCTCTCCAAGGAGCGGACCGAGGAGGAGTTCCTCGCCACGCAAGGGGCGCGGGACGAGGAACGCGCGCCGGGCGCGGCGCGAGGAGCTGAGCAGCGCGGAACTGAGCGGCGCGCGGTGCAGGGGAGTGAACAGCGCGCACTGGGGAGCGCACGGCGCGTACAGCAGGAGAGCGAGCGGCGCGCACAGCCCTACATCGGCCCGCGCCCGCGCATCGTCACGCGCCGGGGCTGGGGCGCGAACGAGAGCCTCCGTGAGCGGGGCTTCATCTACACGGGGAGGGTCAAGGCGGCCTTCGTGCACCACACCGCGTCGGGCAACAAGTACAGCTGCTCTCAAGCCCCTTCGGTCATCCGCAGTATCTACCGCTACCACGTCAAGAGCAGCGGCTGGCGTGACATCGGCTACAACTTCCTCGTCGACAAGTGCGGGACCATCTACGAAGGCCGCGCCGGGGGCGTGGCGAAGCCCGTCATGGGTGCCCACACCCTCGGGTTCAACACCAACAGCATGGGGATCGCCGTCCTCGGCAGCTTCGGCTCCGCCAAGCCGACCGCCGCGGCGGTGAAGGCCATCGCGAAGCTCACCGCCTGGAAGCTGGGCTTGTTCGGCGCCAATCCGCGCGGCAAGACATACCTGAAGTCCGGTGGTGGCAATCTCTACCGAAAAGGAAAGAACGTACGACTGAATGTGATCTCCGGCCATCGGGACGGATTCGCCACCGAGTGTCCGGGACGCCGTCTCTACAGCAAGCTCGGCACGGCCCGTTCCACGGCGGCTCGCTACCAGGGCCGATGAGGACCGGTGACACCCCACGTCGATGGAAGCGGCCGTCGGATCGGCCGTCGAACGGTCTGCATACACTGGCCGGCCGAAACACAGTTCGGCCGGCCCCAGCAGGAAGCAGAGACGACAGGTGACTGAAGCGATCCTCCTGGTCGGCGGCAGAGGCACCCGACTGCGCCCGCTCACCGTGCACACCCCCAAGCCGATGGTTCCGGCGGCCGGGGTCCCGTTCCTCACGCACCAGCTGGCGCGGGCGAGGGCGGCGGGCGTGGAGCACATCGTCCTGGCGACCTCGTACCTGGCCGAGGTCTTCGAGCCGTACTTCGGTGACGGCTCGGCGCTGGGTCTCCACATCGAGTACGTCACCGAGGACGAGCCCCTCGGCACCGGCGGCGCCATCCGCAACGTGGCCTCGCGCCTGCACTCGGGGCCGGACGAACCGGTGCTGATCTTCAACGGCGACATCCTCACCGGCCTGGACATCCCCGCTCTCGTCCGCACCCACGAGACCTCCGGCGCGGACGTCTCCCTGCACCTCACCCGGGTCGAGGACCCGCGGGCGTACGGCCTGGTCCCGACGGATTCCTCGGGTCGTGTGACGGCCTTCCTGGAGAAGCCGCAGACCCCGGAGGAGATCGTGACCGACCAGATCAACGCGGGGGCGTACGTCTTCCGCCGCTCGGTCATCGACACGATCCCCGCGGGCCGCCCGGTCTCGGTGGAGCGCGAGACGTTCCCGGAGCTGCTCGCCACGGGCGCCCACCTCCAGGGCATGGTCGACTCCACGTACTGGCTCGACCTGGGCACCCCGCAGGCCTTCGTCCGCGGCTCCGCGGACCTGGTCCTCGGCCGCGCCCCCTCCCCGGCCGTCCCCGGCCGCTGCGGCGACCGCCTCGTCCTCCCCACCGCCACGGTCGCCCCCGACGCCAAACTCACCGGCGGCACGGTGGTCGGCGAGGGCGCGTACGTCGGCGAGGGCGCCCGTATCGCCGGCAGCGCGATCCTGGAGGGCGCCGTGGTGGAACCCGGCGCCGTCATCACGGACTCCCTCGTCGGCGCCCGCGCCCGCATCGGCCGGCGCTCGATCCTCACCGGCGCGGTCATCGGGGACGCCGCGCTCATCGGCCCGGACAACGAACTGCGCGAAGGCGTCCGCGTATGGTGCGACGCCCGCATCCCAGCGGGCGCGGTCCGCTTCTCGTCGGACCAGTAGCCACGCCGGACCACTCGCGCCGGAGGGGCTGGAGATTTCCAGCCCGTCCGGCGTTTGAGGACGAGCGCGCAGCGCGATACGGGGGTCTGGGGGCGGAGGCCCCAGGGACGGGACGGGAAGGGGCGGAGGGGGCGAAAACCGCCCTGGATTCCGCCAGGCCGCCGCCCCCGGCTAAAGCCGCCCGATGTCCCATCGAGGCATTTTCGGCACCCGCCGCGGCGGCGTACGCCCACCCAGCAGAATGAACCGCGCCGCCCGATGCCGCTGCCCGGCGTACGGCTCCAACAGCGCCAGCATCACCGCGTCGTCCGCATCGCGGTCGCCCGCCAGCGAGTACCCCACGATCCCGGGCAGGTGCAGATCCCCGACCGTCACCGAATCCGCGGCCCCATGACTGCGCTGCACGACCTCGGCGGAGGTCCAGGGCCCGATCCCGGACACCAGCTCCAGCCGGGCCTGGGCCCGCACGGGGTCGAGGGCCACGGCCTCCTCCAGCCGCGGAGCCACCCGCACCGCCCGCAGGATCGTCGACGCCCGCTTGTTGTCGACCCCGGCCCGGTGCCACTCCCAGGAGGGAATCAGCGCCCAGCTCCGCGGAGCCGGCATGACATGCATCCGCCCGTCCACAGGCCCCGGCGCCGGCTCCCCGAACTTCCGTACGAGCAAGCGCCAGGCCCGGTACGCCTCGTCCGTAGTGACCTTCTGTTCGAGGATCGACGGGATCAGGGACTCCAGGACCAGGCCGGTCCGGGTCAGCCGCAGTCCGGGACGCCGGTGCCGCGCCGCGGCCACCAGCCGGTGCCGTGGTTCGAAGACGCTCGGGTCGTCCAACGCCCCCAGCAGTGCGGGGAGTTGCTCCAGCAGCCAGTCCGCCCCCGGCCCCCACGCCGCCGCCTCGACGGCCCCGCCCCGCGCCGCGACCCGCAGCGTGCCGGGCCCGGCGGGCGTACGGCTGGCCCGCCACACGGACCCGTCCGGCGTCGTACGGAAGGTCGGGTCGCCCGGCCCTCGGCGCAGCGGTCCGAGCACCAGTCCGAGATCGAGCGGGCCCTCGGGCACCCAGGTCCGCCGCCGCCCGCCGGCGCTCTCCTGCCGCGGCACGCCTCCGGGCACGGCGACATGCCCGCCGCGCACGGTCGTGCGCGTCGGCCGGGGAGCGAAACGTCCAGCCACGGATGGGTCCTAGGGGTGCTCGGGGTGCCCTACGAGGGTAGGCGGTCCTGACGCCTGAGCCGGGTGACTCAGCGCACCTCGATGAAGGCGGCGGCGTCCCGCGGGGGCCGCGCCTTCGGCTCCTCGGCCGCGTGCCCGACGGCGACGGCGCCCATGGGGTCCCACCCTTCGGGCAGCCCCAGCACCTCCCGTACGACATCCCGGCAGAACATCGTCGACGACACCCATGCCGAGCCGAGCCGTTCACCGGCGAGCGCCACCAGGAAGTTCTGCACCCCGGCGCCGGCGGCGACCACGAACATCTCCCGCTCGGCCGCGTCCCGGCGCGTGTCCCCGTACGTGTGGGAGCCGTCCGTCACCAGACACGGCACCGCCAGGTAGGGCGCCGCGCGCAGCACGTCACCGCGCCGCACGCGCTTGGCGATCGACTCCGGCGACTTCCCGTCCCGGTGCAGATCCGCGATCCACGCGTCCCGCATGGCGTCGAGCAGCCGGGTCCTGGACTCCTCGGACTCCAGGAGCACGAACCGCCAGGGCGTCGTGTGGTGCGGCGCCGGAGCGGTCACCGCCGCGGCCACCGCGCGCCGGACCGCACCCGGGTCGACCGGCTCGTCGGTGAAGGCCCGCACCGTGCGCCGCTGGGTCACCGCCTCGCGGACTGCCTCCGACGTACCGAGCCGGAACATGTCGTCGCGCGCGCCGCGCACCATCGCCCGCGCCCCCTCGCCGCCGTCCTCGGCCACCACATGCGCCAGCCCGCGCACGACGGCGACGGGCAGCCCGGCGGACTTGCCCTTCACCAGGTCGCCCGCGGCGGCGAGCTCGTCGGCCGTGGCGACGACGGTGGCGCTGAGCGGATTGCCGTACGCGTCCGTGCCCCCGCGCAGGTCGTCGAGCACCTGTACGCCCGCGGCCCCGATGGCGACATCGGTGAGCCCGGTCCGCCACGGCCGCCCGAAGGTGTCGGTGACGACGACGCCGAGGTCGACCCCCAGCACGTCCCGCAGCCCGTCCCGCAGGGCGCGCGCGGACGCGTCGGGGTCCTCGGGCAGCAGCAGTACGGTCCCGGCCGGTGTGTTGGAGGCGTCGACGCCGGCCGCGGCCATCACGAGCCCCTGCCGGTTCTCGACGATGCGCAGGGCGCCGCGCCGCGCCACCACGCGTACGGTCTCGGCGTCGATGGCCGCCTCACGGTCGGCCGCCTCGACCACCCGGCCCTCCGCCTTGGAGACGATCTTCGAGGTGACGAGGAGCACGTCCCCGTCGACCAGATCCGGCTCGGCCGCGGCGATGAGCTTGGCGAGGTCGTCGCCCGGCTGCACCTCCGGGAGGCCGGTCAGGGCCCACACCCGGTAGCCCGGGGCCGCCCCCGCGCGCGTGGACAGGTCGTCGCTCAAATGCCCCGCACCTCCTCCGCCAGCGTCAGCGCCTCACGCGCCATCTGCGCCGTGGCGTCGAGGTCGGACATCATCAGCGGTACGGCCCGGCAGCGGATGCCCGCCGACTCCACCCGCTCGACCACGGACGCGTCCACCGTGTCGACGAGCCAGCCGTCCAGGAGCCCCGAGCCGTAGTGCTCGGCGACCGCCGCGGCGTTCGACTCGACGCCCACCGCGGCCAGCACCTTGTCGGCCATGCCGCGCACGGGCGCGTCCCCGACGATGGGGGAGAGGCCGACCACCGGGACACCCGCGTCGGCGATCGCCTCCCGGATGCCGGGCACCGCGAGGATCGTGCCGACGGACACCACGGGGTTGGAGGGCGGGAAGAGCACGACATCGGCCTCGGCGATGGCTTCGAGGACGCCGGGCGCGGGCTTGGCCTGCTCGGCTCCGACCGGCACCACGGCCTGCGCCTCGACGGAGGCCCGCAGCCGTACCCAGTACTCCTGGAAGTGGATCGCCTTGCGCTCGCCGTCGATCTCGACGGCGACATGCGTCTCCACGCGGTCGTCGGACATGGGGATCAGCCGGACGCCCGGCTTCCACCGGTCGCACAGCGCCTCGGTGACGGCGCTGAGCGGATAGCCGGCGCCGAGCATCTGCGTCCGCACGATGTGTGTGCCGAAGTCGCGGTCGCCGAGTCCGAACCACTCCGGCCCGACCCCGTACGCCGCGAGCTCCTCCTTGAGGTGGAACGTCTCGTCGGCCCGCCCCCAGCCCTGCTCCTCGTTGATACCGCCGCCGAGCGTGTACATCACCGTGTCGAGGTCCGGGCAGACCTTCAGCCCGAAGAGGTGGATGTCGTCCCCGGTGTTGCCGATGACCGTGATGTCCGCGTCCGGCACGGCCCGCTGAAGACCACGCAGGAACCGGGCACCACCGATGCCGCCTGCCAGAACCACAATGCGCATGGGGTTCAGTCTTGCAGGCGGCTACGACAACGTGTCAGCCGGTTACGAGACCTCGGCGACCGCGCACCGGGCGGCGTGCATGGGCATCTCGGTGAGCCCGGGGTAGTACACGTGCAGGCTGGCCGCCGGTTCGAGCGTGTCGTTGACGACCTCGTGGACGTAACCCGGCGCGAAGACCCGCTGTGCACCGGCGCGCAACGCGCGCGTGCCGCGATCGGTCCGCTCGGTCAGCGCGCCGTCCAGCACCGTCAGTACGCCGGAGGAGAGGCCGTGGTCGTGGAGTCCGCTGCCCTGCCCGGGCACCCAGGAGAGCAGCCACACCTCGTAGCCCGGTCCGGTCTGCAGCCGGTGGTACCAGCGTGAGGTCGCGTCGTACTGGACGAGGTGCTCCCACTGGGAGCGGTCGGCGGCGATGGAGCGGGCGAGGCCGACGAACTCGGCCACCGTGGCGGGGTGTTCGCGCGGCGGCTGGAGCAGGTGCGGGACCTCGAGGATGTCCCCGGCGATCTGGAGGTCGTTGTCGCTGTTCATGGGTGCGGTGGTTCCTCGGCGGGAGAGTGCTGGGGTGTCGCAGACGGGTTCCGACCGGATCACGGGCGGGAGGGGTCGCCCTGGTGCGGGCGGGATGTCGCCTCGGTGGGGCGAGGCAGCCGGAGCGCGGTACGGCTCAACAGCTGGGACAGCAACAGCAACAGCGAGCGCGGGCAGCACCGTGGGACCCGGCGGTGCGGGTCGAGGCGGGCGCCAAGTTCGCGAGCATGCCCACCAGCACATCGGTTCACACCTCGACTGTCAACTTCACGTCCGCCATGTGGGAGATGTTTCACCTCATCCGGTTCAACTCGCAGGCGAAAGGTTTGTTCAGGAGGCTCCCCGGACACATGGCGCACAACCGGGCGCGCAAACCTCGCCGCGATCCCGTGATCCATATGTGATCCGGTTCGCTTCGTCGTACGTGTCGGAACGAGATCGAACTCCTGGGCGTCTCTCCCTTCGAGGGATCGGGCGCCCCGCCTGGGTCCTGCGGCTGTCTTGGTTTATGCCGATTTGAACACTTTCCGCATAGCCTTGGTTCCGCAGAGTGAATAAGGGGCCCAATAGCAGATCTCGGCTTGACTGGCCCGGATCGGCACACTTGTAATTTCACTCGTGTCGTTCAGCCGAAATCGGTAACGGCAGCATCACGGGGACGCGAAAGACAGACGAGGGGCGCACATGACCGAGCTGGTGCAGCAACTGCTGGTCGACGACGCGGACGAGGAACTCGGCTGGCAGGAGCGCGCGCTGTGCGCCCAGACCGACCCCGAGTCCTTCTTTCCCGAGAAGGGCGGCTCCACCCGCGAGGCCAAGAAGGTCTGTCTCGCCTGTGAGGTCCGCTCCGAGTGCCTCGAATACGCGCTCGCCAATGACGAGCGGTTCGGCATCTGGGGCGGTCTGTCCGAAAGGGAGCGACGACGTCTGAAGAAGGCCGCCGTCTGACCGGACGGCGCCGTTCCTGAGTGCCGAGGGCCCTCCGTACCGAGACGTAAGACCGGCCCGTCGCGTGTGGGTTGTCCACAGGCGGCGGGCCGCTGTGCTGCTCAGCCGTTAGTGTGGGCCCTCGTCCGAGACGTCCCGCTGTCCCCGCCGGACACAGACGTCCACCGCAGTCCATCGAACCGGGGCCCGTACCTCGATGTCCGTGCACAGCCATCCGGCAGCCCAACACGACGCTGCCGCTCCTGAGTTCCCGCGCCACGTGGTGACCGCGGTGCTCGTCTCCCACGACGGCGCCCGCTGGCTGCCCGAGGCGCTCGCCGGCCTGCTCGGCCAGGAGCGCCCCGTACAGAACGCGATGGCGGCCGACACCGGCAGCGCGGACGACTCCGCCCAGCTCCTCACCGACGCGCTCGGCGCCGAGCGCGTGCTGCACCTCGCTCGGCGGACCGGCTTCGGTCAGGCCGTGGAAGAGGCCTCCCGCAACGCGGGCGTGCTCACGCCGGACGACCTGCCGTATCTGAAGCGTCCCAGCGGGTGGGATCCCGTCACCCGCACCTGGCGCGACGACGCCTACGACCTGCCGGAGTTCCCGCACGGCGAGCCCGAGCAGTGGCTGTGGCTGCTGCACGACGACAGCGCCCCCGACCCGGACGCCCTGGCCCAGCTGCTGCGCGTCGTGGAGAACGAGCAGGAGCTCGGCAATGAAGTCGCCGTCGTCGGCCCCAAGCTCCGCGGCTGGTACGACCGGCGGCAGCTCCTGGAAGTCGGCGTCACCATCGCCAACTCCGGCCGCCGCTGGACGGGCCTGGACCGCCGCGAGCAGGACCAGGGCCAGCACGACCACGTCCACCCCGTGCTGTCCGTGTCCACCGCCGGCATGCTGATCCGGCGCGATGTCTTCGAGGAGCTCGGCGGGTTCGACCGGCGGCTGCCCCTGATGCGTGACGACGTCGACCTGTGCTGGCGCGCCCAGGCCGCCGGACACCGCGTCCTCGTCGCCCCCGAGGCGGTCGTCCGGCACGCCGAGGCCGCCTCCCGCGAGCGCCGCACCGTCGACTGCGTGGGCCGCACCTCCGCCTCCCCGCACAAGGTCGACAAAGCGGGCGCCACGTACACCCTCCTCGTCAACGCGCGTACGGCACAGCTGCCCTGGATCCTGATCCGGCTCGTGCTCGGCACCCTGGTGCGCACGGTCGCGTATCTGGTCGGCAAGGTCCCCGGACAGGCCGTCGACGAGATCCGCGGCCTGCTGGGGACACTGCTCCGCCCGGAGCGGATCATCGCGGGCCGGCGCAGGCGCGGCCGCCCGCAGGTCGACAAGGGGGAGCTGCGCGCGCTGTTCCCGCCGCCCGGTGCCACAGTCCGGGCCACCGTCGAACAGGCCGCGGGCAGTCTCGTCGGCCGCTCCGACCCCGAGACCGTCGCCGGCGCCGGACGGCACGGCGGAGCGGTCGAGTCCGGACCCGGCGGCGACGACGCCGACTTCCTGGAGGTCGAACAGTTCGCCCGGCTCAAGCGCGTCGCCCGCAAGCCCGGACCGGTGCTCTTCGTGGTCCTGCTGTTCGTCTCGCTCATCGCCTGCCGCGCGCTGCTCGGCGGTGGCGCGCTGGCCGGTGGCGCACTGCTGCCCGCGCCGGCCGACTCCTCCGAGCTCTGGTCGCGTTATCTGGACGGCTGGCATCCGGTGGGCGCAGGCGGCACGCAGTCCGCGCCGCCGTATCTCGCACTCGTCGCCATGCTGTCGAGCCTCTTGTTCGGCTCCACCGGGCTCGCGGTCACCGTGCTCCTCGTCTGCTCCGTGCCGCTGGCCGGCTTCGCGGCGTACTTCGCTTCGCGGCCCCTCGCCGAGTCGCGACTGCTGCGCGCCTGGGCCTCCGTCGCGTACGCCTTCCTGCCCGCCGCCACCGGCGCTCTCGCCGGCGGCCGGATCGGCACCGCGGTTCTCGCGATCCTGCTCCCGCTCATCGCGCGCGCGGGCGTCGCGGCCAGCGGCCTCGCCCACTCCTCGGGTGCGCGCGGCAGTTGGCGTGCCACCTGGGCGTACGCGCTCCTGCTGACGTTCACGACGGCCTTCACGCCGATCGTGTGGCCGATCGCGCTGGTCCTCGGAATCGCCCTCCTCGTGGTGCGCCGCGGCGAGATCACCGCCTACGGCCTGCGCTTCCTGGCCCAGCTCGGCACGCCGCTGCTGATCCTCGCCCCGTGGTCGCTGACGCTGCTTCCGTTCGGCTTCTTCAAGGAAGCCGGCCTGGAGTACGGCGACAGCGCCGCCTCCTCGCTCGATCTGCTCGGGGCCAGCCCGGGCGGTCCGGGCACGGTCAGCGGGCTGATGCTCATCGGCATCGTGCTGGCCGCGCTGGCCGCCCTGCTGCGAAGCGAGCGGCAGCGGGCGGTGTGGGGGGCCTGGGCCGTCGCCCTGGTCGCTCTCGTCTTCGCCGTGCTGTCGAACAGCTCCACCTGGGCCGGCCCCGCCACCCTCGTCTACGGCCTCGCCCTGCTGGCCGCCGCCGCGGTCGGTGCCGACGGGGCACGCGCGCGTGTGGCCGAGCAGAGCTTCGGCTGGCGTCAGCCGGTGGCCGCGCTCATCGCGTTCACCGCGGCCGCCGGTCCGCTGCTCGTCGCCGCGGGCTGGATGATCGGCGGCGCCGACGGACCCGTGGAGCGGCGCGACCCGGTGCAGGTGCCGGCGTTCGTCGCCGAGGAGAGCGGCACCCGCGACCAGGCCCGCACCCTCGTCCTCGACAGCGACACCACCGCCCGCGTGGGCTACACCCTCGTCCGCGGCTCCGGCGCCCGGCTCGGCGACGCCGAACTCGCCACGGCGGGCGGCGAGAACCAGAAGCTCGACAAGGTCGTCGCCAACCTCGTGGCCGGCTCCGGCGCCGACCAGGCCGACCAGCTCGGCGGTTTCGCCGTGCGCTACGTCCTGGTCCGCAAGGGCGCGCCCCGCGAAGTCAGCCGGGTCCTGGACGCCACGCCGGGCCTGAGCCGGCTCAGCCAGGCGGACGGCAGCGCCCTGTGGCGCGTGGACCGGCAGGTCTCCCGAGCCGCCATCGTCACCAAGTCCGGTGAGCCGCAGGCCGTCGCCGCCGGACCCGTCGAACTGCACACGACCGTCCCCGCGGGCGCCGCGGGCCGCGTGCTGCGCATCGCCGACTCGGCCGACGAGGGCTGGACGGCCACCCTGGACGGGCAGCCGCTCACCCGCACCACGGTCGACGGCTGGGCGCAGGGCTTCGAACTGCCCGCCGCCGGTGGGAAGCTGGACGTCGCCTTCGACGACCCGGTCGGGCACACCGCCTGGCTGTGGGTGCAGGGCGCGCTGGCCGTAGTCCTCGTGGTGCTCGCCCTGCCGGGCCGGCGCCGCGACGTCGACGACGACCTCCCCGAGCAGGAGCCGGTCGTGCCCGCGCAGGAGGTCACCGGCGAGGGCCGCCGCGCGCGCCGGCTGCGCGCCCAGGCCGAGGCGGAGGCGGAGCTCACCGACCCGGACGACCCCGGCTTCCCGCCCCCTCCCGCGGAGGAGATCTCCGCCGCCGCCGTCCCGCAGCAGCAGGCGTACGGCGAATGGGACACGGCGAGTTACGCGGGCGCCGAGTACGGCACCTACGGGGGCGAGCAGTACCAGAACAACCAGCAGTACCCGGCGGGCACCTACGAGCAGCCGTACCAGGCGGACCCCTACCAGGGCGGCCAGTACGACCCGTACGCGTACGGGGGCACGACGGCGTACGACCAGACGTACCACCAGGGTTACGAGATGCCGTACGACCCGGAGCAGCCCCCCGTGCCGCCGCAGCCGCCCCATGGCACCGACAGTGAGCGCCCCGACGGGAGCCAGCAGTGAACCGCACCACCCTTTCCCTGATCGCCGGCGCCGGCGCGCTCGCCGCCGTCACCGGATTCGCCGCGCTCACCGCGCCCGACGCCTCCGGCGGCGACACGGCGAAAGCGGCCGCTCAACTGCCCGTGGAGCGCACCAGCCTGCTCTGCCCGCAGCCCAGCACCTCCGACCTCGCGGAGACCGCGTACACGTCCTTCACGCCCGTCTCGAAGGGCACCGGCAGCAGCGGCACGGCCCAACTCAAGTCGGCGGCGGGGAAGTCGGCGGACGGCGCCAAGAGCGGCACGGACAAGAAGAAGGCCGACAAGCCTGTCCTGACACCCAAGGAGCCCGGCAAGCCGGTCACCGGCGCCACTTCGGGTGCCGACGCGCCCGCGCTCGTCGGCACCGCGGAGGGCAGGTTCGCTCCCGGCTGGACCGTCCAGGAGACGACCGAGGTCGCCGCGGGCACCGGACGCGGTCTGCTCGGCGCCAACTGCACCGCTCCGGACACCGAGTTCTGGTTCCCGGGCGCCAGCACCTCCGACGACCGTACGGACTATGCGCACTTGACCAACCCGGACGACTCGGCCGCCGTCGTCGACATCGAGCTGTACGGCAAGGACGGCGCCCTCAAGTCCACGGTGGGGGAGGGCATCACGGTCCAGCCGCACTCCAGCGAGGCGATCCTGCTGTCCACGCTCACCGACGAGCCGCAGACCAACCTGACCGTGCACGTGAGTGTCCGCAGCGGACGGGTGGCCGCCGCCGTCCAGGCCCTCGACGACAAGCTCGGCGGCGACTGGCTGCAGGCCGCCACGGACCCGGCGGCCGGACTCGTCCTGCCGGGCATCCCCAAGGACGCCACGTCGGTGCGCCTGGTCGCCTTCGCGCCCGGAGACAGCGACGCCGACCTGAAGGTGCGCCTCGCCTCACCGTCCGGGTCGATCACCCCCGCCGGGAACGAGACGCTGCACGTCAAGGCCGGCATGACCGCCGCCGTCGACCTCGGCGACGTCACGCGCGGGGAGGCCGGTTCCCTGGTGCTCACGCCCACCGACGAGTCGGTGCCGATCGTGGCCGCGCTGCGGGTGGTGCGCGGCAAGGGCGACAAGCAGGAGACGGCGTTCATCCCGGCCACCGCCGCGATCGGCACGCGCGCGACGGTCGCCGACAACCGCTCCAAGGGCAGCACGCTCGCCCTGACCGCCCCGGGCCGTACCGCCGAGGTCAAGGTCACGGCCTCGGCGGGCAGCGGGGGCGGTACGGCGGTGACGAAGACGTACACGATCAAGGGCGGTACGACACAGAACGTGGACGCGCCCGTCCCCGCCGGCCTCAAGGGCACGTACGCGCTGACGGTGGAGCCGGTGTCCGGAGGCTCCGTCTACGCCTCGCGGACGCTGGCCGTCACGATCGAGGGTGTGCCCGCCTTCACGGTGCAGACCCTTCCGGACGACCGCGGGACGGTGGCCGTGCCGCGGGCGGAGCAGGATCTGTCGGTGCTGCAGAAGTAGCGATCGACGACCCGGCCGGCGGTCCCCCCGGTTCTCGGCGGGGGTGAAGGAGTGACCCTGACGAGGGACCGGGTCAGGGTCACCGCGGGGCCGGGCAGCCGTGTTGTCGTCACCGGGAGGGCGTCCCAGTGAGCCGCACCGGCGATCCTCAGTCCTCGCCGTACCGGGGATCCACCGTCTCCGGGGTCAGCCCGAGGATCTCCGCCACCTGTTCCACGACGACCTCGTGCACCAGGGCCGCGCGCTCGTCGCGGTTCTTGGTGCGGATCTCGACCGGGCGCCGGTAGACGACCACGCGCGCGGGGCGGTCCTCGTGCGCCGGGATCGTGCCTCCCAGGGGGACGGCCTCGTCGTTCCACGTCTCGCCGGGGGCGTCGATGCGAGGCACCTCCAGGACCAGGAAGTCGATCTCGGAGAGCTGCGGCCAGCGCCGCTCCAGACGCTCCACGGAGTCCTGCACCAGGTCGGCGAAGACCTCGGCGCGGCTCGCGGCCAGCGGGACCTGAGGCGGCGCGACGGGGCCGCGCATGCCCCTGCCGTGGCGGTCGCGGCGGCGGGGCCCGGGTGCTGCGGCGCGGGGCGGTACGGGGTTGTCCATCACTGACGAAGCGTAGTCCCCGCGGGGGCCGGGCGCCCGGCCCCCGCGCGGCCGGCCGGGGACGGCGAGTGCGCAGCCGCCATCGGGCGGTACTCACGGTGCCGTGCCGGGAAGCGCCCCTGGGGGCGTGCCGGGAGGGCCGATCGGTGCCGCGCCGGAAGGGGCATCGGTGCTGTGCCAGGAGGGACATCGATGCTGGGGTCTCCGCCGCGGGGCGACACCGCCCGTGCACCGCGCCTCATGTCGCCCGTCCTGTCGCTCGATGACCATTCCGGCCAAGGTTGGGCTCGTTTCCGTATCCCTCCAAGACCGTCGATCTCATGGCAATTGACGGGGTTTGCTCCAAGTAGTGATCGGATCCAGGTCCGTTCAAGATCGTGCCGGTGGACGTACTCCCAGCTCAGCGGCGCCTGTTCGGAAGTGCGAGTGAGTCGTCTCACAGCACGACACGGTGGAGTGACCCGGGGGAGAGTCGTCGCGGCCCGCTCAAGAGTGCGGTACCGTCCAACGTCGTGAGCCCTGTACGTCGCTGTTCGCGCACCGCTTGCGGCCGTCCCGCCGTCGCGACGCTGACGTACGTCTACGCCGACTCGACCGCGGTCCTCGGCCCGCTCGCCACCTACGCCGAACCCCACTGCTACGACCTGTGCGCCGAGCACTCCGCGCGCCTCACCGCGCCTCGCGGCTGGGAGGTCGTCCGGCTGTCCGACGGCTCGGCTCCCTCGCGCCCCAGCGGCGACGACCTCGAAGCGCTCGCCAACGCGGTCCGCGAGGCGGCCCGCCCGCAGCAGCGCACGGCGGAGGCCGGTGGCGCCAACCCGCGTACGGCGGACCCCATGGAGGTCGCGCGCCGCGGCCATCTGCGGGTACTGCGCTCACCGGACAACTGACGCTCCCGAGCTGTCGGCTGGGGCAACCGGGCCTCTTCCGCCCGCGTCCCGTGTGCCGATTCCGGTCGCCCGTGCACAGCCATTGACGTGGCACTGTCGTGGAGCCGACCATTCCGTCGCCCGTGAGAAATCGCTTTCCGCCTTGCGGAATCCGGGGAGGCGCCCATGTACGTCCAGGAACTGGAACCCGTCGCCGGCTCGCTCGGCCTGTCCGCACTTGTCGCGACCCTGCCGCTCGTCATCGTTCTCGTCCTGCTGGGCGGCATCCGGATGAAGGCGCATCTCGCCGGGCTCATCGGCCTGCTGGCGGCGGCGCTGGTCGCCTGGCTCGCCTACGGCATGCCGGTCGGTCAGACGCTCTCCAGTGCCGCCCAGGGAGCCGTCTTCGGCCTGTTCCCGATCCTGTGGATCGTCGTCAACGCCCTCTGGGTGTACCGGATGACGGTCCGAACGCGGCACTTCGACATCCTGCGTCGCTCGTTCGGGCGGTTGTCCGACGACCCGCGCATCCAGGCGCTCGTGATCGCCTTCTGCTTCGGCGCGCTCCTGGAGGCGCTCGCGGGCTTCGGTGCGCCCGTGGCGATCTGTTCGGTCATGCTCGTCGCGCTCGGCTTCGACCCGGTGCGCGCCGCGGTCGTCGCGCTGGTCGCCAACACCGCGCCGGTCGCCTTCGGCGCCATGGGCACTCCCGTGGTGACGCTGGCCCAAGTGACCGGTCTTTCCCTGGATTCCGTCGCCTCCGTAGTGGGTCGGCAGACCCCGCTGCTCGCTCTTGTCGTCCCCCTGGTGCTCGTGTTCCTGGTCGACGGGCGACGCGGGCTGCGCGAGACCTGGGTGCCCGCCCTGGTGTGCGGAATCGCCTTCGCCGCCGCACAGTTCGCCGCGTCCAACTACGTCTCCGCGCAACTCGCCGACATCGGTGCCTCCTTGGCGGGTGCGGCCGCGCTGGTCGCCGTACCGCAGGCGCGCAGGCCCGCCGCCGAGCCCGTACGCGTCGCGGTCCTGACCGGCGTACGCAGCGAGGACCTGGACGAGGACGACCCGCGCCCCGAAGTCGTCCGCGCCTATGCCCCGTACGTCCTGATCATCGTCATCTTCTCGATCGCGCAGATCCCGGTGGTCAAGGACTGGCTCGCCAAGGCGACACGGGTCTTCGACTGGCCGTTCCTGAACGTCGTCGGCCCGGACGGGAAGCCGGTCGGCGGGAACGTCTTCACCTGGCCGATCGTGTCGACGGGCGGCACGTTGGTGCTGCTCGCCGGGCTGCTGACGGCGGTCGTTCTCGGGGTGCACGCGCGCGTGGCGGTCAGGGAGTGGGCGGCCACCGTGCACGAGTTGAGGTTCGCCATCCTCACCGTGACGTCCGTGCTGGCGCTCGCCTACGTCATGAACCTGTCCGGACAGGCGGCCACGATCGGTCACTTCGTGGCGGCGGCCGGCGCGGGACTCGCCTTCCTGTCACCGGTCCTGGGGTGGTTCGGGGTCGCCGTCTCGGGCTCCGACACGTCGGCCAACGCCCTCTTCGGCGCCCTCCAGGTGAGCGCCGCACGGGAATCCGGGCTGTCGCCCGAACTGCTCGCCGCCGCCAACAGCTCAGGCGGTGTCCTCGGGAAGATGATCTCGCCGCAGAACCTGACCATCGCGTGCGCGGCGGTCGGGCTCGCGGGGCGCGAGGGCGACCTGCTGCGCAAGGTGCTGCCCTGGAGCATCGGGCTGCTGCTGGTCATGTGCCTGATCGTGATGGGGCAGAGCTCGCCGGTCCTGGACTGGATGCTGCCGTGAGCCTTCTCGGGGCGCGTGGTCGTGAGGTTCAGGTCGCGCGGTCCTGAACCTCAGGTCAAACGGTGTGTGTCCGCTCAGCCTCTTCACAGCCGATTGTCGGTTCGTGCGGGTAGTTTGGGGTCACTGCCGAGAACTCCAGGAGGGTTGGCCGTGGCTGCTGATCTGTCACAGCTCGTGAAGGCGTACGACGTCCGCGGGGTGGTCCCGGACCAGTGGGACGAGACGCTGGCCGAGCTGTTCGGGGCGGCCTTCGCCCAGGTGACCGACGCCGACGCGATCGTGATCGGTCACGACATGCGGCCCTCGTCCCCGGGCCTGTCGCGTGCCTTCGCGCGCGGGGCGGCGGAACGCGGTGTCGACGTCACCGAGATCGGCCTCTGCTCGACCGACCAGCTATACTACGCGTCGGGCGCGTTCGACCTGCCGGGCGCCATGTTCACGGCGTCGCACAACCCCGCTCAGTACAACGGCATCAAGATGTGCCGGGCGGGCGCGTCACCCGTCGGTCAGGACACGGGCCTCTCCGAGATCCGCGAACTCGTCGAGTCCTGGGTCGACTCGGGCGCCCCGAAGTCGGACGCCACACCGGGCACGATCACCCAGCGTGACACGTTGGAGGATTACGCGGCGTACCTCCGCGGTCTCGTCGACCTGACCTCCATCCGCCCCCTGAAGGTCGTCGTCGACGCGGGCAACGGCATGGGCGGGCACACCGTGCCGACCGTCTTCGCCGGCCTGCCCCTCGAGCTCGTCCCGATGTACTTCGAGCTGGACGGCACGTTCCCGAACCACGAGGCCAACCCGCTCGACGCGAAGAACATCGTCGACCTCCAGAAGCGCGTCCGCCAGGAGAGCGCCGACCTCGGCATCGCCTTCGACGGCGACGCGGACCGCTGCTTCGTCGTCGACGAGCACGGCGACCCCGTCTCGCCGTCAGCCATCACCGCCCTGGTCGCCTCCCGCGAACTCGCCAAGCACGGCGGCGGCACGGTGATCCACAACCTCATTACCTCCTGGTCGGTGCCGGAGGTCGTCCGGGAGAACGGCGGCAAGCCGGTCCGCACGCGCGTGGGCCACTCGTTCATCAAGGAGCAGATGGCCAAGACCGGCGCCATCTTCGGCGGCGAGCACTCGGCGCACTACTACTTCCGCGACTTCTGGAACGCGGACACGGGCATGCTCGCCGCGTTGCACGTCCTCGCCGCGCTCGGCGGCCAGGACGGCCCGCTCTCCGGGCTCGTCGCCCAGTACGACCGCTACGCCGGATCCGGCGAGATCAACTCCACGGTCGACGACCAGACGGCCCGTCTCGCCGCCATCAAGTCGGCGTACGAGGGCCGCGACGGCGTCACCCTGGACGAGCTCGACGGACTGACCGTCACCGCCGCCGACTGGTGGTTCAACGTTCGCCCCTCCAACACGGAGCCCCTGCTGCGCCTGAACGCGGAGGCGCGGGACGAGGCGACGGTGGCGAAGGTACGGGACGAGGTGCTGGAGATCATCAGGGGCTGAGGCGCCGTACGCCGCTGAGGGCGCCGGTCCGTGGGCGCCGGTCCGTGGGCGCCGGCCTTTGGGTGCCGGCCCACCCGCGGGCGCCGGGGCCGGTCCTTGGCCGGACGGCCGGATGGCCGCGCAACGTCGTACGCCGCTGAGGGTGCGGGTCCGCAGCCGCCGGGCCCGCTCCCCGGCCGCACCACGCCCACGCGTGCAGGCGGGCCGCCCGGCGTCCCGGGCGACCGTCCTGCCGGCCGGGGCACCCCGGGGCCCACGGCGGTACCCTGACCAGGCCGCATCCACCTGTTCGGAAGGACACCCCATGCCGCTCGAAGCCGGCCTCCTGGAGATCCTCGCCTGCCCGGCCTGCCACGCCCCGCTCAAGGAGCAGGAGAGCGAGCTGGTCTGCACCGGTCAGGACTGCGGCCTTGCCTACCCAGTCCGGGACGGCATCCCCGTACTCCTCGTCGACGAGGCCCGCCGCCCCGCGTAACGACGAGGATCGGAGGCTGCCGCCCATGCTCGACGAATCGCTGCTCGACACCCCTGACGCACTGTCCGAGGCGGACCGCCGGGGCCTGCTCCGCGGCGCCGCCGAGGCCGGCGCCCGGGTCCGCACCGCCGCCCGGTTCGCCGCCGAGGCAGGCGTCAACGAGCTGAAGCCCGACGGCCGGCCGCGCGCCGTCCTGATCGCGGGCCCCGGCATCGCGTCCGCAGGCGTCGCCGACCTGCTCGGCACCCTCGCCGGCGCCGGCTGCCCCGTGACCCGGCTGCACCCCGCCGGAGTGGCTCCCGCCGCGGGCGCCCTGCGCTGGGAACTCCCCGGCTGGGCGGGCCCGGTGGACCTCGTCCTCGTCGCCACCCCCGACGGCACCGAACCGGGCCTCGGACTCCTGATCGAACAGGCCTACCGCCGCGGCAGCACCGTCGTCGCCGTGGCCCCCGCCGGCACCCCGATCGCCGAGGCCGTCGACGGCGCGCACGGCCTGTTCGTCCCGATGGCCACCGCCCCGTACGAGGCGGACCAGCCCGCCGCCGCGTCCGCCCCCGGTGTCCTGTGGGCGCTGCTCACCCCGCTGCTCGCGATCCTCGACCGCGCCGGCCTGCTCTCCGCGCCGCCCGAGGCTCTGCAGAAGGTCGCCGACCGCCTCGACCAGGTCGCCGAACGCTGCGGACCCGCCATCGCGACGTACAGCAATCCCGCCAAGACGCTCGCCGTGGAACTCGCCGAGGCGCTTCCGGTGATCTGGACCGAGGGAGCCTCCGCCGGACCCGCCGGGCGCCGCTTCGTCGCCGCGCTCGCCGAACTGGCCGGCCGTCCCGCGCTCGCCGCCGAACTCCCCGAGGCGCTCTCCTCGCACAGCGTCCTGCTCTCCGGCGCGCTCGCCGCGGGTGCCGACCCCGAGAACTTCTTCCGCGACCGCGTCGAGGAACAGCAGGCCCTGCACGCGCGCGTGGTGCTGCTCCGGGACCGTCCCATCGGCGGCCTCACCGCCGCCCCGGCCGCCCGCGAGCTGGCCCTCAGCCACGACACCGCGATCAGCGAGCTCGAACCGGAGGAGGGCCCCGAACTGGAGACCCTCGCCGAACTGATCGCCATCACGGATTTCGCCGCCGTTTACCTCGCGCTCGCTTCGGGGGCCTGATCTTGACCACGCCGGACGACTCGGCCGCCAGTGCCGGGACACCATGACCCGGGCCGGGCGGCGACCGAGCCGGACAGCCGGGCCCGCGGCCCGCGCCTGACGACCAGCGCCCGCTGAGCAGCGTACGTACGGAGAGAACACTCGATGGACCGCCTCGACAACACCGTCCGCCCCTACGCCTGGGGCTCGATCACCGCCATCCCGCGACTGCTCGGCGTGGAGCCGACCGGTGAGCCGCAGGCCGAGATGTGGATGGGCGCCCACCCCGGCGCGCCCTCGGGCACCGCGCGCGGCCCGCTCAACCAGGTGATCGACCAGGACCCCGAGCGGGAGCTCGGCCCGGCGGCCGTCGCCAAGTTCGGCCCCCGTCTGCCGTTCCTGCTGAAGATCCTCGCCGCGGTCGCGCCGCTCTCCCTCCAGGTCCACCCCGACCTCGCGCAGGCGAAGGAGGGTTACGAGGACGAGGAGCGCCGCGGCATCCCGATCGACGCCGGCCACCGCAACTACAAGGACGCCAACCACAAGCCCGAACTCATCTGTGCGCTCACGGAGTTCGACGGCCTCTGCGGCTTCCGGGCGCCCGGTGCCGCCGCCGACCTGCTGGCCGGCCTGGACGTCGACTCCCTCAAGCCGTACGTCGACCTGCTGCACGCGCATCCCGACGAGGCCGCCCTGCGCGAGGTGTTGACGGCGGTCCTCACCGCCGACCGCGAGGAGATGGCCCACACGGTCACCGAGACCGCGGCCGCCTGCTCCCGGCTCGGCGGCGCCTACGCGCCGTACGCCGACATCGCCCACCACTACCCGGGCGACCCCGGTGTCATCGCGGCGATGCTGCTCAATTACGTCCAACTGCAGCCCGGTGAAGCCCTGTTCCTCGGCGCGGGAGTCCCGCACGCCTATCTCAACGGCCTCGGCGTCGAGATCATGGCCAACAGCGACAACGTCCTGCGCTGCGGCCTGACCCCCAAGCACGTCGACGTACCCGAACTCCTGCGCATCGTCCGCTTCGAGGCGAGCGACCCCGGCGTACTGCGGCCGGAGGCGTCACCGGACGGCGAGGAGGTCTACGAGACCCCCATCGACGAGTTCCGCCTCTCCCGGTACGTCCTCGCGGCGGGCGCGGTTTCGCAGGACCTCACCCGTGCCACCCCGCAGATCCTGCTGTGCACGGCCGGGACCGTACAGGCGGGCGAATTCACCCTGTCCCCGGGTGAGTCCGTGTTCGTACCGGCGGCGGAAAAGGCCGAAGTGTCCGGGCCTGGCACGATCTTCCGGGCCACCGTGGTGGTCTGACGGGGCTGGCGCGAAGGGCTGCCGCGCCGATGTCGGACCGGGCTGCAAGAATGGCCCATCGCAAAGGACGGGCAAAGGCCCGGTGACTGGCAGAGGGCGAAGGGACACCCCGGACACATGAGCGCGTCAGGCGGCAACAAGGCGATCGTGGCGGCACTCGGCGCCAACCTCGCGATCGCGGCAGCGAAGTTCGTGGCGTTCCTCTTCAGCGGTTCGTCGTCGATGCTCGCCGAGTCCGTGCACTCGCTCGCCGACTCCGGGAACCAGGCCCTGCTTCTGGTCGGCGGCAAGAAGGCCCAGCGCGAGGCGACCCCGCAGCACCCGTTCGGCTACGGCCGCGAGCGCTACATCTACGCCTTCCTCGTCTCCATCGTCCTCTTCTCGGTCGGCGGCATGTTCGCCGTCTACGAGGGCTACGAGAAGATCCGCCACCCCCACGAGCTGGACAACTGGTACTGGCCCGTGGGCGTCCTGGTGTTCGCGATCATCGCCGAGGGCTTCTCGTTCCGTACGGCCATCAAGGAGTCCAACCCGCTGCGCGGCGACCACTCCTGGAAGGAGTTCGTCCGCCGCGCCAAGGCCCCCGAGCTGCCGGTCGTCCTCCTGGAGGACCTCGGTGCCCTGGTCGGTCTGGTCCTCGCGCTCGGCGGCGTCGGCCTTGCCCTGCTCACCGACGACGGCGTCTGGGACGGCATCGGCACTCTCTGCATCGGCATCCTGCTCATCCTGATCGCGCTCGTGCTGGCCGCCGAGACCAAGTCCCTGCTGCTCGGCGAGTCCGCCGGCGTCGACGAGGTCAAGAAGATCGAGACCGCCATCGTCGACGGCAACACGGTCACCGGCATCATCCACATGCGCACGCTCCACCTCGGCCCGGAGGAGCTCCTGGTCGCCGCCAAGATCGCCGTCCAGCACGACGACACGGCCGCGGAGGTCGCCTCGGCGATCAACGCCGCCGAGGCCCGCATCCGCGAAGCGGTCCCGATCGCCCGCGTCATCTACCTGGAGCCGGACATCTACAGCGAGGCCGAGGCGGCCAAGGGCGCCGACCTGGAGGCGACGCCCGGGGGACCCGCACAGACGGGCCACTGACCTTCCCGGTCTGCGCCGGGGACTTCACCCCTGGACGGGCCACGGCGGCGGTGGAGGCGGAGCTCGCCTCCACCGCCGTACCACCAGCCCCCTGCGCATCACTGTCCCCTCCCCGCACGGCCCTCCCGCGCGCGCAGATGCCCGAGGTCCTCGGTGAACACCACGCGACAGGCCCCGCGCCAGGTCGGCCGCGGGGCCCGTCGTCACTCGCCTTCCGGCTACTGGATCTCGCGCAGTACGTCGAGGATCGCCGCGGTGTCCTCGGCTGTCGTGAGCCGCTCACGGAAAGCGGGGTCCATCAGCTTCCGCGACAACAGCGCCAGAATCCGCAGATGCTCGTCACCCGCTGCCGCCTCCGGTACGGCGATCATGAAGACCAGCTTGGCCCTGGTGTCGTCGAGCGCACCCCACTCGATGCCCTCGGCGGAGCGGGCGAACCCGACGACCGGCGCGCTCACCGCGTCCGTCTTGGCGTGCGGAATCGCGATCTCCTCGCCGAGACCCGTGGTGCCCTGCGCCTCACGCCGCAGCGCGGTCCGCACGAGTTCCTCCACGTCGTCGACCCTGCCGCTCGCGGCGAGCAGGCCGGCCATCTCACGGATCGCGGACTCCTTGTCCCCGGCGTCGAGTTGCACCTTCACGGTCTGCTCGGTGAGGTGACCGGAGAGGACGCGGTCGTCGGAAGCGGGCGGTGCTGTCGTGGCCGGGCCCACCTTCGGGGGCACCTCAGCCTCAGTGACCGGGGTCGTCTTCGACGCGGCGGTCCGGGTCGCCTCGGTCGTGGTGGCCTGGGTCGTGGTGGCCTGCGTCGCCTTCGGCGCGGAGACCGTACCGCCTCCGGTCAGGGCACCCGCACCGACGAGCGCGGGCTCGGACCGGGGGGCGGGCAGGTCCACGAGCGGCTCGCCCCGGCGCCGGCGTTCGGCGAGGTCCACGAGCGCCACTGTCGTCAGCGCCGTCACCGCGGTACCGATCGCCACGGCCACGAAGAACATCGGTACGCCGCCCACGGCACCCAGCAGCGCCACGATCGGCCCGCCGTGGGGCACCGCGTCCTCAACCCCGGCGAGTCCGGCGACCGCGCCGGCCACCGCACCGCCGAGCATGTTCGCGGGGATGACCTGCGCGGGCCGCGCCGCCGCGAAGGGGATCGCACCTTCGGAGATCCCGAAGCAGCCCATGAACAGCGAAGCCAGACCGGTTTCGCGTTCCTGTTCGGTGTAGAGGCGCTTGCGGATCAGCGTGGCCACGCCCTGGCCGAGCGGCATGACCGGAATCGCCGCCGCGCACATGCCCATGACCGTCTGGTTGCCGGTCGCGATGAGTCCCGCGCCGAAGAGGAACGCCGTCTTGTTGACCGGCCCGCCCATGTCGAACGCGATCATGAGCCCGAGAATCGCGCCGAGCAGCACCGCGCTCGTCCCGGTCATGCCGCTGAGCCAGCTGGTCAGATGCTCGAAGACCCACGAGATCGGCTTCCCGATCACGTAGATGAAGAACATGCCGAGCGCGGTGGTCGCCACGATCGGGATCACGATGATCGGCATGATCGGCTGCGCGAACTTCGGGACCTTGACCTTCTTGATCCACAGCACCAGATATCCGGCGAGGAAGCCGGTCACGATCGCCCCGATGAAGCCCGCCCCCGCCTTGGAGTCGTACAGCGAACCGGTGTTGGCGATCCAGCCGCCGATCATGCCGGGCACCAGAGCGGGCCGGTCCCCGATCGCGTACGCGATGTAGCCGGACAGGATCGGCACCATCAGCGTGAAGCCGATGACGCCGATGTTGTTCACGTCCATCCAGAAGGAGTCCTTCGGGATGACCAGGCCGCCGGACGGGTCCGTGTGCCCGCCCAGCGAGAGCGATATCGCGATCAGCAGCCCGCCGACCACGACGAACGGGATCATGTAGCTGACCCCGTTCATCAGGGCCTTGTACGCCACGCTCCGCTCTTTGCCACCGCCGCTCGTCGAGGCGACCGTGGCGTCGGCCGTGTGCACGGGCGCCGACTGCACCTGCTCGATCAGCCGCTCGGGATGGTGGATCCCTTCGGCCACCCCGACGGTGATGACCCGCTTTCCCGCGAACCGGCTCAGGTCCACGTCCTTGTCGGCGGCGACGATGACGCCGTCGGCGGTGTTGACATCGTTGTCATCGAGCACATTCTCGGCGCCGATGGATCCCTGGGTCTCCACCTTCATGTCGATCCCGAGTCGCTCCGCTGCCTGCGAGAGCTTCTCGGCCGCCATGTACGTGTGGGCGATACCGGTCGGGCATGCGGTCACGGCGAGCAGCTTCAATCGCTTCTGCTCGCCGCCGCCCGTGGGGGGAGGGCCGGCTGGACTGGTCACGTGGATCTCCTAACGCCTTTGTCACGCGAGACGACGTCCCGGACGCCCCGCAGATCGCTCTCCTGCTCCCGATCTCCTCGCATAGTGCAACAGGTGTCCAGCGATCGAAAGGCTCAGAAGTCCCTGTTTGTCCAGGTCTGATGGCTCCTGTTGCCCGTCTCGTTCGTTCCCTGTTACCGATCCCCATGACGTTCCGTTATCGGCCCGACGTCCGACGGGCGCGTCCTTCCGCATGCCGACACGCCCGTTCCACGTCCTGACGCGCCCCGTCCACGTCCTGACGAGTCCCTTTTTGCGGCCTCATGACGTGGACCGGATACCGATCCTCCGATACGGTCCCGGCGCACCCCTCGCGATGACCCGGCGCGTCCCTCGCCATGACCCGGCGCCTCCCGCGTGACAGCCCGGCGGATCGGATGCGGGCTGGGGTCGGCAGGCTCACCGGTGTAGCTTGGTGGAAGAGCCAGACGTCGCTGCTGATGGCGGTCGGGCGGCCCTTCCGGGGGCCGGCCGAGGGAGAGAGGGCCTCCGACGGACTGCGCTGCGCGCACCGCGGCATGCCCGTGCCCCGTTCGGGCAGGCGTGCGTCGCCGCCGCGCAGACCAGCCGTATCCACCTCGCCCCAATCCCGAGGAGCAGCTCGAATGTCGACTGTCGCCACCGACCAGGATTTCAAGGTCGCCGATCTCTCTCTGGCCGCGTTCGGTCGCAAGGAAATCACTCTCGCCGAGCATGAGATGCCCGGTCTGATGTCGATCCGCAAGGAGTACGCCGCGACGCAGCCGCTGGCCGGCGCTCGCGTCACCGGTTCGCTGCACATGACGGTCCAGACCGCCGTGCTGATCGAGACCCTGGTCGCGCTGGGCGCCGAGGTGCGCTGGGCGTCCTGCAACATCTTCTCCACCCAGGACCACGCGGCCGCCGCCATCGCGGTCGGCCCGAACGGCACTCCCGACAACCCCCAGGGCGTCCCGGTCTTCGCCTGGAAGGGCGAGAGCCTGGAGGAGTACTGGTGGTGCACGGAGCAGGCGCTGACCTGGCCGAACACCCCGACCGGCGGCCCGAACATGATCCTGGACGACGGTGGTGACGCCACCATGCTCGTCCACAAGGGCGTCGAGTACGAGAAGGACGGCAAGGTCCCCTCCGTCGACACCGCCGAGTCCGACGAGCACCGCGTCGTGCTCGAGGTCCTGACCCGCACCATCACCGACGGCTCGCAGAAGTGGACCCAGCTCGCCTCGGAGATCCGCGGCGTGACCGAGGAGACCACGACCGGCGTCCACCGCCTGTACGAGATGCACCGTGACGGCACCCTGCTGTTCCCGGCGATCAACGTGAACGACGCGGTGACGAAGTCGAAGTTCGACAACAAGTACGGCTGTCGGCACTCGCTGATCGACGGCATCAACCGTGCCACCGACGTCCTCATCGGCGGCAAGACCGCGGTCGTGTGCGGTTACGGCGATGTGGGCAAGGGCTGCGCGGAGTCGCTGCGGGGTCAGGGTGCCCGGGTGATCATCACCGAGATCGACCCGATCTGCGCGCTGCAGGCGGCGATGGACGGCTACCAGGTCACGACGCTGGACGAGGTCGTGGACAAGGCGGACATCTTCGTCACCACGACCGGCAACAAGGACATCATCATGGCCTCGGACATGGCCCGGATGAAGCACCAGGCCATCGTGGGCAACATCGGTCACTTCGACAACGAGATCGACATGGCCGGCCTGGCGCAGCTGCCGGGCATCGTCAAGGACGAGGTCAAGCCGCAGGTCCACACGTGGACGTTCCCCGACGGCAAGGTCCTGATCGTGCTGTCGGAGGGCCGACTGCTGAACCTGGGCAACGCGACCGGTCACCCCTCGTTCGTGATGTCCAACTCGTTCGCGGACCAGACCCTGGCCCAGATCGAGCTGTTCACCAAGCCCGACGAGTACCCGACCGACGTGTACGTGCTGCCCAAGCACCTCGACGAGAAGGTCGCCCGCCTCCACCTCGACGCGCTCGGCGTGAAGCTGACGACGCTCCGCCCCGAGCAGGCCTCGTACATCGGCGTCGAGGTCGAGGGCCCGTACAAGTCGGACCACTACCGCTACTGAGCTGCTGCTGAGCCGTTGCTGGGCGCTCACCTCAGTCACGAGGTGAGCGCACTCGCAAGCACTCGCAAGCACCGCCTCACCGAGTACGTGGTGAGCGTGACGGCTGCCTCACCCCGCCTACTCGGCGAGCCTCACTGCCGGCTCACCGAGTAGACGGTGATCGTGACGCAGCACGCAGCACGCAGCACGCAGCACGCAGCACGCAGCACGCAGCACGCAGAGCAGGCGAACGCGTCCGTGCACTGACGCGCTCCTCAGCAGCAGGTCCCAGGCAGGCCCCCGCACCCCCGTGTCGGGGGCCTGCCCCTTGCCGGACCGACCCCGGAAGACCCAGGACCCTCATGCCTCGCGGCCGATATTCGATCCACGATCCGCACGACCACACCCCCCTCGCCGAAGAACACTTCCACTGCGCGCCGGGCCCCTCCGGCTGGCGCTACGTCTCCCAACTCACCACCCCCTCCGGAGAGCACGCCGGCTCCGTCGACCTCGCGCTCGACGAACTCGGCCGCCCCATCCGCCTCGAACTCCACGCCGCGAGCTGGCAGGTCCGCGGCGCGGCTCTCGACGGCGTCACCTGGGTCCGCACCGACCCCACCGGCACGGAGGCCACGGAAGGCAATGTCCAAGCCCACGCCTTCACCGGCACCTCACCGGCGTTCCTCGTCGCCACCGCTCGTCTCCTGCGCCTCACCCCCGATGCCTCCGCAACCCGCGTACGCCTCGTCGCCTTCACGGACCCGGTCCTCGCCCCCCGCACCGTCGACCAGTCCTGGGCCCTGATGACGAGAGAAACACACGCCACTGACAATGGCCCGCTGACCGTGGACGAATACCAGGTCACAGCGCTGGACACCGGTGAGCAGAACGCCGTTCACATCGCGGGCGACGTGGTCCTGGCGGCCCCCGGCATCGAGCTGGAGGACCTGGAGTCGCCGCCGTCGGCGCACGCCTGACGCGCGATCACCCGCCGCACGCGGGCCGATCCCGCGCACGAATCCCTGAGAGCGACGCCTGAGTCCTGCGCCTGACGGTGCCCTGCCGTCAGGCGGGCGGTGCGAAACCGGTGGGGGACCGATCGGGCTGCTCGGGCGGGGCCTGCCGGTCCCCCGATTGCTGGTCCTGCGGCTGCTGCTGGTGGCCCGGGGGGCTCGCGTCGGCCGGTGGCGTCGGCCTCGCCGCGTCGAACCGACCCGGTGCCGAGACTTGCCCTCCGCCCTCAGCTCCGGGCGGAGAATAGGCAGGCGCGGCCGGATAGGGGAATCCGCCCGGGTAGGCCGCAGCGGACCCGCCACCACCCGGTGTCCCGCTCGGCCGACTCGAAGCGGGAGACGAGCCCGCATACGCCCCGCCAGTACCTGGGTACTCCCCGGTGGGAACCCCATGCGCGACCGGGCCGTTGCCCGGCGCCCGCCGGCCACCGGACGCACGCCGTACCTCGCGCGCCTGCCGCTCCTGCACCACGGCCGCCAGGTACGCAGCCGCCGGAACCCCCTGCGGTGCCGGAGTCCCCGTGCACGCCGCGAGATCACCGGCGAGGCGCTGCGCCATCTCCCAGCCGACCTGCGGATCCAACTGCTGCATCCGCGTCAGGTACTGGCGGATGGCCAGCCATAGCCCGTCCGGAACCGCCGACAGATCAAGGCCGGAGAACCGTCCCGCCAGCCAGGGCGGCGGCGGGGGCACGAAGCGCGCGCGCCCGGCAGGCACCCTCTCCCGTACGACGAGCGTTCCCGCGAACACGTCCCCGAGCCGTCTCCCGCGCTCGGAGAGCAGCGAGGCGATGCACGCCACGATCCCGAACGTCATCAGGATCTCCACCACGCCGACCGCGCCCCGGACCAGCGCATGCCGGAACCGGATCGGACCGCCGTCGTCCCGCACCACCCGCAGCCCGCACGCCAGCTTCCCCAGCGAGCGCCCATGACTGAGCGTCTCCACGGCGATCGGCCCACCCACCAGGACCAACAGGAAGGCCGCGATCGTTATCGCGATCTGTGCCGCGTCGTCCAGGTCGCCTGTCGAGAACACCACGGCGATGCTCACGAACAGGTAGACGACCATGGTCACGGCCAGGTCGAGCAACACCGCCAGAGCTCGGCTCGGCAGCTTCGCGGGGCGCAACTCCAGCGCCACCGCCTCGCCCGTCACTAGCTCACTCACGCCTGCCGTCCTTCCCCTGAGCCGCCCCGAGAACCGCCAGTCTGCCAAGCTGAGGGCGCATCGCGCCGCAGTACGACAAGCTGACACGCAGTACGAGGGACGAGGAGCAGCAAAACCGATGGACCTCGACGTCTTCGTGTCCGCCCACCGCGCCGAGTGGGACCGCCTCGACGCCCTGTTGCACCGCCAGCGCCGCCTCAACGGTGCCGAGGCCGACGAGCTCGTCGCCCTCTACCAACGCACCGCCACCCACCTCTCCCTGATCCAGTCCAGCGCACCTGATCCCCAACTGACCGGACGCCTGAGCCAACTGGTGGCACGCGCGCGTAGTGCCGTGACAGGCACCCGCCGCGCCTCCTGGCGCGATGTCACACGCTTCCTTGCCCACGGCTTTCCCGCCGCGGTCTACCGCTCACGCCACTGGTGGGTACCGACAGCCCTCGTCTCCATCGTCGTAGCGACCCTCCTGGGGTGGTGGATCGGTACGCACCCCGAGGTGCAGTCGTCGATCGCGGCCCCCAGCGAGCTGCGCGACCTCACCCGCCCCGGCGGAGAGTACGAGACGTACTACTCCAGTCACCCCGCCGCGTCCTTCGCCGCCCAGGTCTGGACGAACAACGCCCAGGCAGCCGCGATGTGCCTGGTCCTCGGGATCTTCCTGGGGATCCCGGTCATCTGGATCCTCTTCCAGAACATGCTCAACCTGGGCGTGGGCTTCGGCCTGATGTCGTCCGCGGGCCGCTTCGACACCTTCCTCGGACTCATCCTTCCGCACGGCCTCCTGGAGCTGACCGCCGTCTTCGTCGCGGCGGGTACGGGCTTGCGCCTCGGCTGGACACTGATCGATCCGGGCCCCCGCTCCCGCCGCATCGCCCTCGCCGAGGAGGGCCGCGCCGCTCTCGGCATGGCCATCGGGCTCGCCCTGGTCCTCTTCATCTCCGGCGCCATCGAAGGCTTCGTCACCCCCTCAGGCCTCCCCACCTGGGCCCGAATAGGCATAGGCATCACCGCTGAACTGGCATTCCTCGCGTACGTCTATGTCCTGGGCGGCCGCGCGGTCCGCTCCGGCGAGACGGGCGACGTCGAAGCGGCTGAGCGCAGCGCCACGGTTCCCACCGCAGCCTGATGTGCGTCCACCCTTGCTGACCTGCTAGTCTCCTCTTCGCCCCAAGGGAGTCGTTGACACGGACCCAACGGGGAGGTAGATTCGAACAGTTGCCTAGAACTGGACACGTCCGGTGGCAACGGCTAGTTTCTAACTGCTTCCGGAGACAATCGATTTCCGAGAAGCCACTCCTGATGATTCAGAAATGGATGCCGGTCAGTCCGGCCCAAATCTTCTGATAAAGTCGGAGTCGCCGGAAAGGGAAACGCGGAAGCGGAAACCTGGAAAGCACCGAGGGAATCGGAGCCGGAAACGGTCTGATAGAGTCGGAAACGCAAGACCGAAGGGAAGCGCCCGGAGGAAAGCCCGAGAGGGTGAGTACAAAGGAA
>NZ_JBHXJC010000004.1:0-37667 GCF_042723265.1 Streptomyces sp. NPDC058371
AAGGGGCCGTGCCGGTACATCAAATGCCCGTCGCCATGCGTGAGGACGGACAAGCGAGCGCCCCCAGAAGACAGCACAGCCGGTAGGGCGACGGGCGGATGTACCGGCACGGACCCGACCCACCCACCGGTGCACAGCGCGCGGCGCGGTCAGACCGGCAGGCGGCGGAAGACGGACCGGGGAGTGTGGCGGAGGGCCGACATGACCAGGCGCAGGGCACCCGGTACCCACACCGTCTCCGAGCGCCGCCGCAGCCCCGTCTCGATCGCGGCGGCCACCGCCTCCGGAGTGGTCGCCAACGGCGCCTCCGTCAGACCGGCCGTCATCCTCGTACGGACGAATCCGGGACGTACGACCATGACGTGCACCCCCGTCCCGTGCAGCGCGTCGCCCAGACCCTGTGCGAACGCGTCGAGCCCGGCCTTGCTGGAGCCGTAGATGAAGTTGGAGCGCCGAGCGCGCTCGCCCGCGACGGACGACAGGACGACGAGCGAGCCGTGGCCCTGCGCCTGGAGCGCCCGTGCGCTCACCAGCCCCGCGGAGACCGCTCCCGTGTAGTTGGTCTGGGCGACCCGCACCGCTGACACCGGTTCCTTCTCGTCCCGGGCCTGGTCACCGAGGACACCGAAGGCGAGCAGCACCATGTCGATGTCGCCCTCGGCGAAGACCTTGCCGAGCACGGTCTCATGGGACTCGGGGTCGAGCGCGTCGAACGCGACGGTACGGACGTCCGCGCCGAGCCCGCGCAGGTGCGCCGCCGCCGCGTCCAGGGCGGGGGAGGGCCGGGCGGCGAGCCACACCGTGCGCGTACGGCGGGCGATCAGCCGGCGCGCGGTGGCCAGCGCGATCTCGGACGTACCGCCGAGGATCAGCAGGGACTGGGGGAGACCGAAGGCGTCCTTCATCAAAACCACACTCCTAGGGGCCTGCATCGGAAGACGTGCTCTTCTGAAGGCCCTTTGATCGAAACCACATTGACTGGCTAAATCCCAAGCCGCCGCGAGAGATCCGAGGCGAAGACCCCCCGGGGATCCAACTCGGCCCGCAGTTGCCGGAATTCGCCCAGCCGGGGATACATCCCGTCCAGCAGCTCGGGCCGCAGCCGGGAGTCCTTGGCGAGGTAGACGCGCCCGTCGGCGCCGGCGACCTCGTCGTCCAGCTCGTCGAGGAAGGCACCGAGGCCGGGCAGGTTGGCGGGGATGTCCAGGGCGAGGGTCCAGCCGGGCACGGGAAAGGACAGCCAGCCCGGGTCGCCGGCCCCGAACCGCTTGAGGACGGCGAGGAAGGACGGGCACCGGCGCCCGGAGATGCGCCCCACGATCCGCCGGAGGGCCTCTTCGTGGCCGTGTCCGACGACGAACTGGTACTGCACGAAACCGCCGCGCCCGTAGACACGGTTCCAGTGCGGAACCCCGTCGAGCGGATGGAAGAAGGTCGAGATCTTCTGCAGCTCACCCGTGCGCGCACGGGGCGCCTTCCGGTACCAGAGTTCGTTGAAGAGGCCCACGGTCGTCCGGCCGAGAAGTCCCTCCGGTGCGAAGGAGGGCGCGGCCGGAAACCGGCCGGGACGGAACTCCAGCGGGTGCCGGCGCGCGCGTGCGGGCAGCGCGGCCAGGGGCGCGTGGTCGCCGCGCGTCAGCACCGAGCGCCCCATGGCCGCGCCGCGGGCGAGCAGGTCGATCCAGGCGACGGAGTACCGGTAGCGGTGATCCGTGGCGGTGAGGCGGGCCATCAAGTCGTCGAGGTCGGCGGCGCGTTCCGTGTCGACGGACATCAGCGAGGTCTCGACGGGCTGGAGCCGCACGGTCGCCGTGAGGATCACGCCGGTCAGGCCCATGCCGCCGGTCGTGGCGTCGAAGAGGGGCGTGCCGCGGTGCACGGTACGGATCTCGCCGTCGGCGGTGAGCAGTTCGAAGGAGACGACGTGGCGGGAGAAGGACCCGGACACGTGGTGGTTCTTGCCGTGGATGTCGGCGCCGATCGCCCCGCCGACGGTGACGTAGCGGGTGCCGGGCGTGACGGGCACGAACCAGCCGAGCGGGAGCAGGACTTCCATCAGCCGGTGCAGGCTCACCCCCGCGTCGCACAGCACGGTGCCGCCCGCCGAGCCGTCCGCCACGGCGGGCGCCGCGTCGATCACGTGGACACGGTCCAGGCCCGTCATGTCGAGCACGGCCCCGCCCGCGTTCTGCGCGGCGTCCCCGTACGCCCGCCCGAGTCCCCGCGCGATGCCGCCGCGCGCCCCGCACTCCCGGACGGCGGCGACCGCCTCCTCGTAGCTGCGCGGGCGGACCAGACGGGCGGTGGTCGGGGCGGTGCGGCCCCAACCGGTGACGGAGACGGTGTGGGAAGGCATGCTCGTGACCGTATCGCCGGTAAGGGTGCATAACGTCTCAATCTCCCTGACCCTCACGGGTCCTCACCGAAATGGGTGATTAATGGGATGTCGTCCAAGATTGCCGTAATTCTGGGCTGTGTACCTAGAAGAGTGAGATCACATGGACGACATTGACGACATGGACCGTCGGATTGACGAAATGGACCGTCGGATCGACGACATGGACCGTCGGCTGCTGTCGGCACTCCACGCGTGCGGGGCGGATCCGCGCGTGGCGGCCGTCGCGCGAGCCCTGTCCTGGACGGGGGAGCACGGCGCGTTGTGGCTCACGGCAGGGCTCGTCGGGGCCGCCGTCGACCGGGACCGGCGCGGCCCCTGGCTGCGGGGCACGGCACTGACCGCCACCGCGCACCTGACCAGCATGGGTGTGAAACGGCTGGTCCGGCGCCCCCGCCCAGGGCACGTCCAGCCCCTGGTCCGCACCGCGGGCCGGCACTCCTTCCCCAGTTCGCACGCCACGTCGGCGGCGGCCGCGGCGGTCGCGTTCGGAGCGCTCGGCGCGCCCGTGGTGCTGCCGCTGGCCGCCGCGATGTGCGTCTCGCGGCTGGTCGTCGGCGTGCACTACCCCTCGGACGTCGCCGCGGGCGCGGCCCTGGGCGCCCTGACCGCCCGGCTGGGCGCCCGCTGGATGGGAGCTGCCCGATGACCGAGCGCACGGCGGTACTCGAACCCCGCAGCGCCACCCCGGTGGTGCCGGGACGCGGCAGCGTCGCCCTCGGCCTGCTCAGGACCGCTCGCCCCCGTCAGTGGGTGAAGAACGTCCTGGTCGTGGCCGCCCCGGCGGCGGCGGGCCAGCTCTTCTCGCGCCATGCGCTCAGCCAACTCGCGCTCGTCTTCGTCCTGTTCACGGCCTGCGCCGCCGCCGTCTATCTGGTCAACGACGCGCGGGACGCCGAGGCGGACCGCGCCCATCCGGTCAAACGGCACCGACCGGTCGCCGCGGGTCAGGTCCCCGTCCCGCTCGCGTACGCCGTCGGAGGCGCCCTCGCGGTGCTCGCCCCGGTAGTCGCCGCCTGGCTGTGCTCGCCGTTCACCTCGGCGCTGCTGACCGCCTACCTCGGCATGCAACTGGCGTACTGCGTCAGCCTGAAGCATGTGCTGGTCGTCGACCTCGTGGTCGTCACGACCGGGTTCCTGATGCGGGCGATGATCGGCGGGCTGGCCCTCGGCATTCCGCTGTCGCGCTGGTTCCTGATCACCACGGGCTTCGGGGCGCTGTTCATGGTCTCCGCGAAGCGCTACTCGGAGGCCGTGCAGATGGCCGGAAAAGCGGGCGCCACGCGCGCGTTGCTCACCGAGTACACGACCGGCTACCTCCGTTTCGTCTGGCAGCTGGCGGCCGGTGTCGCCGTTCTCGGCTACTGCCTGTGGGCCCTGGAGGAGGGCGGCGTGCCGAGCACCAGCGTGCTGCCGTGGCGGCAGCTGTCGATGATCGCCTTCATCCTCGCGATCCTGCGGTACGCCGTCTTCGCCGACCGGGGCACGGCGGGCGAGCCCGAGGACGTGGTCCTGCGCGACCGCGCGCTCGCGGTGATCGGTGTGGTGTGGGTGGCGATGTACGCCCTCGCCGTGGCGAACTGGTGAGCCTCGCCCAACGGCCCACGAGCGGCCCGCCGCCGAGCCCCGTCGAGCCCCTCGCCACGGGCCGGCCGGCGGGCCCCACCGGGCGGGCACCGGAGCCGGCGGGCCCCACCGGACGGACACGGTTCGCCCGGGAGCTCCTCGGCTTCGCCGCCACCGGCGGTCTCGCCTACGCCGTCGATCTCGGGCTCTTCGTCTGGCTGCGCGGTCCCGTGGGCCTCGACCCGCTGACCGCCAAGGCGCTCTCCTTCGTGGCGGGGTGCTCGGTGGCGTACGCGGGCAACGCGCTCGGGACGTACCGGCACACGGCGACGCGGGGCCTGCGGCAGTACGGGATCTTCTTCGCGGTGAACGTCGCGGGCGCCCTCGTCCAGCTGCTGTGTCTCGCCGTCAGCCACTACGGCCTCGGCTTCACCTCGCAGCGCGCGGACACCGTGTCGGGAGCGGGAATCGGCATGGCGCTCGCCACCGTGCTGCGCTTTTGGGGTACACGGACATTGGTTTTCCGAGGCGAGGGCAGAGACGGATCATGGACTGGCTGAAGAAGCTCCCGGGGATCGGCCCGCTCGTCGCGCGGCTGATGGAAACGCACGCGTGGCGGTCGTACGAGCGGCTGGACCGGGTGAAGTGGACGCGGCTCGCCGCCGCGATGACGTTCATCAGCTTCGTGGCGCTCTTCCCGTTGCTCACGGTCGCCGCCGCGATCGCCGCGGCGACGCTCAGTTCCAGCCGTCAGCAGGAGCTGCAGGACAAGATCGCCGAGCAGATCCCCGGCATCTCCGACCAGCTCGACATCAGCGGCCTGGTCCAGAACGCGGGCACGGTCGGTGTCATCGCCGGTGCCCTGCTGCTGTTCACGGGCATCGGCTGGGTCGGCTCGATGCGGGAGTGCCTGCGCGCGGTCTGGGAGCTGGACGACTCCGACGAGAACCCCCTGCTGCGCAAGCTGAAGGACGGCGGGGTGCTCATCGGCCTGGGCGGGGCCGTCCTCCTCACCATCGCCGCGTCCACCGTGGCCTCCGCCCTGGTGGGCTGGGCCGCCGATCAACTCGGCCTGGACAAGGGCGGCTGGGGCAGCGCCCTGCTGCGCCTCGCCGCGTTCCTCGTCGCCGTACTCGCCGACTTCCTGCTGCTGCTGTACGTGCTGACCCTGCTGCCGGGCGTCGAGCCGGCCCGGCACCGGCTGCTGGTCGCCGCGCTGGTCGGCGCCGTCGGATTCGAGCTGCTCAAGCTGCTGCTCAGCGGCTACATCCAGGGGGTCGCGGCGAAGAGCATGTACGGCGCCTTCGGGGTGCCCGTCGCGCTGCTGCTGTGGATCAACTTCACCTCGAAACTGGTGCTGTTCTGCGCCTCCTGGACGGCGACGCAGAGCTTCGAGGCGGAGGCCGGCCCGGAGGTCAGCGACGCGTCCGGCGACGCACCAGATCCGGCACCGGCCACCGGCGGTTGACCAGGAAGACGCCCGCCGCGAGCAGCACCAGGAGCCCGCCCGTCACGGCCAGGGCGATCCCGATCCCGCTCGAACCGCCCTTGTCGGCGGAGGAGGCCGCCACCGGCTTGCCGGACTGCCGGCTCTCGGCGGAGCCGGAGGCGGTCCCGCCCGGCTGCGCCGTCGTGTCGGCGCCCTTCGGCGGCACCAGCTCGCCCACCGGCTCGACCTTGCCGGCCGCCTGGAAGCCCCAGTCGAAGAGACGGGCGGTCTCCTTGTAGACCTCGTTGTGCTCGTCCTTCGCCGGGTTCATCACGGTGACCAGCAGGACCTTGCCGTTGCGCTCCGCGACGCCCGTGAAGGTGGCTCCCGCGTTGGACGTGTTGCCGTTCTTCACGCCCGCGATGCCCTGGTACGGAGTGACATCGCTGTCACCGGCCAGCAGCCGGTTGGTGTTCTGGATCTCGAAGGACCCGCGGGTCTCCTTGCCCTTCGTGTTCTTCGTCGTCTTGCCGGGGAACGTCGCCCGCACCGTCTTGCAGTACTCCCGGAAGTCCTTCTTCTGCATCCCCGAGCGGGCGATCAGCGTCAGGTCGTACGCCGACGACACCTGGCCCGCCTCGTCGTAGCCGTCCGGGGTGACCACGTGGGTGTCCAGGGCCTGTAGTTCGTCCGCGTGCGCCTGCATGTCCTGGACGGTCCGGTCGACACCCTGGTTCATCGCGGACAGGACGTGCACCGCGTCGTTGCCGGAGCGCAGGAAGACGCCGAGCCACAGGTCGTGGACTGTGTACGTCTCGCCCTCCTGTATCCCGACCGTGCTGGAGCCGCTTCCGATGCCCGCGAGGTCGGAGACCTCGACCTTGTGCTTCTGGTCCTTGGGGAACTTCGGCAGCACCGTGTCGGCGAAGAGCATCTTCAGGGTGCTCGCCGGGGGCAGCCGCCAGTGCGCGTTGTGCGCGGCCAGGACATCGCCCGTCTCGGCGTCGGAGACGATCCAGGAGCGCGCGGTGATGTCCTTCGGGAGCACCGGGGCGCCGCTGCCGAGGTTGACCTGGGTCCCGGCCTGGCCGAGCCGGGCGCCGCCGACGGTCGACATGTTCGCCGGGGGTGTGGCCGAGGGGGGCGTCGAGGGGGTGGCCGTCGGGCTCGCGTCCGCGAAGGCGGGGGCCGCGAGGGAGAGCGACAGCGAGAACGACAGGAGGGCGGCGGAAGTGACCGGCAGGCGGCGCCTGGCGGTCTTTTTCGAGGCGGGCACGGTCGAGAAAGTACAGGGCTCCGGGCGGGAAGTCGCGCCGCCCTCCCCACCCCGGCCGCGGTGTCCGCTCGACGGCGGCGATACTGAACGCATGAAGCTCAGCCGCCCCGTCTCCTGGTTCCTGCTCGCCTTCGGGGTGTGGAGCTGGATCATCTGGATCACTTTCGTCAAAAATCTCGTCAAGGACGGCAGCGGGCTCGCCTTCGACGACGCGGGCGACCCTACGGCGTACTTCTGGGTGCATCTCGCCCTGGCCGTCGTCTCCTTTGTCTTGGGGACGATCGTCGGGGGCATCGGGTTGCGCGGGCTGCGCGCATTGCGCCACGCGTCATAAGGTCCCGCTGGTCGGGCGTTTGCCACTGAAGAGACATCCAGGACCGCGGGGGTTACGGCGTCATGGTCATCGTCTACGTGCTGATCGGGCTGGCCGTCCTGGCCGCGTTCGGCGCCCTGCACTGGTACGTGTGGCGCCGCCTGGTCCGCGACACGACGCGCGGGCCCGGACTCGGCCGCCGGGCCGGCACGGCGGCGGTCGTCGCGGGGCCCGTGCTGATGTTCGCCGCCGTGGCCACCGAGCGCGCCGGGGCGCCCTTCTGGCTCCAGCAGGTGCTGGGCTGGCCCGGGTTCCTGTGGATGGCGCTGTCGATCTACCTCCTGCTCGCGCTGGCGGCGGCCGAGCTCGTCCGGCCGCTGGTGCGACGGCTGACGGATCGCGGGACGACCGCGGCCGCCGTACGGGAGGTGGTGCCGGTACCCGCGGGTGCCGGCACCTCCGCGGCGGCCCGCCCCGAACCGGCGGAGCCGGCGCACCCCGTGGCGTCCCCGCACGCTGCGGCGCCCGCGGATTCCGACGCGCCCCCCACGTCCGCCGGTCCGTCCCGGCGGCTCTTCGTCTCCCGGGTCGTCGGCGGGGCCGCGGCCGCCGCCGCTGTGGGCACCGTCGGATACGGCGCGTACGGCGTCCTGCGCGGGCCCTCCGTCAAGCGCGTCACCGTGCCGCTGGCCAAGCTGCCGCGGTCCGCGCACGGGTTCCGGATCGCGGTGGTCAGCGACATCCACCTCGGGCCGCTGCTCGGCCGGGACTTCTGCCAACGGGTCGTCGACACCATCAACGCGACCCAGCCCGACCTCATCGCGGTCGTCGGGGACCTCGTCGACGGCAGCGTCAAGGACCTCGGCCCGGCCGCCGCACCGCTCGCCCGGCTCTCCGCGCGCCACGGCTCCTACTTCGTCACGGGCAACCACGAGTACTACTCCGGCGCCGAGCAATGGGTCCGCGAGGTACGGGAACTGGGCCTGCACCCCCTGGAGAACGCGCGGACCGAGCTGGCCGGATTCGATCTGGCCGGGGTGAACGACGTACAGGGCGAGAGCGAGGGGCAGGGCCCCGACTTCGCCAAGGCGCTCGACGACCGGGACCCGGCACGCGCGTGCGTGCTCCTCGCCCATCAGCCGGTCCAGATCCACGAGGCCGTCAGGCACGGCGTCGACCTCCAGCTGTCCGGCCACACGCACGGCGGCCAGCTCTGGCCGGGCAACTACCTCGCCGAGCTCGCCAACCCCACGGTCGCCGGACTGGAGCGGTACGGCGACACCCAGCTGTACGTCTCGCGCGGGGCCGGCGCCTGGGGGCCACCGGTGCGCGTGGGCGCGCCGTCCGACATCACCGTCGTGGAACTGGCGTCCAGGCAGGCCTGAGCGCCGGCATGGGTCCCGGCAAGCCGGCTCCGCCGGTGACCCATAGGGATTTCCGGCGCCGCCGATAGGCAATCCGTATGCGTCCGACGTGGACAGACATGCCCTGCTCGCCGAGACTCTCGGGACCGGATCAGAAGGCGGCGCAGCACCGCCGGCCGGCAGAGGAGTGTCCTTGTACAAGCGCCGTGTCGCCGTTTCCCGCCCCGGCCGCGGGCGTCTGCGCTGGGCGCTGGCCGGTCACGCCGTGCGCCTTCTTCCCGACGCGGCGCTGCGCCGTGCCGCCCGCCGCGGAGCACAGGGGAGTACGGCCAAGGTGCCGCCGTTCGCCGACTTCGTGCGCTTCCTGGAGGCGGCCGGGCCCGCTGCCGGCATCGTCATGGGCGAACTCGATCCCGCCGCGCCGGTGAGCCGTTCTCCCGAGCTGGACGCCGTAGCCGTAAGTCCGCTGAAGCTGGGTCCCCAGCAGATACGCGCCCGCCTGTACCGCGCCGCCGGGCTCCCGGCCCGCGCGGCGCTGGTCTGGGTCTCCGGGGGCGCGTTCGTCGCGGGCGGCCTCGACATGCCCGAGTCGGACTGGGTCGCCCGCACGCTCGCGGCCCGCGGCACCCCCGTCCTGGCCCTCGACTACCGCAAGGCACTCAACGGCGTGCGCCACCCCGCCCCCGGCGACGACGTCCGCACCGGCTGGCACTGGGCGGTGGAACACAGCGCCGAGAGTCTCGGCGTGCCACCCGAGCGCCTTCACCTCGGCGGTGCGAGTGCGGGCGGCAACCTCGCCGCCGCCACCACTCGTGTGCTGCTCGACACCAGCGGCCCGCTGCCCGCCAGTCTGCTGCTGGCCTACCCCCTGGTGCACGGCCGACTGCCGGAATGGGACCCCCTCGCCCTCGCCGCTGTCCGCGAGGCCACGCAGAACGCCTGCCTCCCGCTCGACTGGATAGCGGACATGTGCGTCAACTACGCAGGCCCGGAGCACCTGCTCGACCCACACGCCTTCGCCGGTGAAGCCACGCCGCCCGAAAACCACCCCCCGACACTCGTCCTCGCCTGCGAGAACGACACCCTGCGCACGTCCGCCGAGCGATTCGCGGACCAGCTCGAAGCAGCCGGCGTCACCACCGTCCTGCACCGACTCGACGGTGCGGCCCACCGTTCCCTCGACCGGCCGACCGAGCCCGACGGCCTCCAGGCCGTCGACCACCTGGCCACCTGGCTCGCCCGCGCATGAACCTCCGGCGATCCGGTACGGCGCCGGGGCGCCGGGGCGTGCGTGCGCGGATCGCGCAGGTGGTCAACGCCGGCGCGCGGTGACCAGCCAGGCGCGGGAGTCGAACCACACGCCGTCGCCGGTGTCGTGCGCGTCGAGCGTCGCGCCGAGCCGGTCGAGTGCGCGCTCGGCGGACTCGGCATCGAGATCGGTGAGCAGTTCCTTCGCCATCCACAGCTGGAGTACGGCAGCACGCGCGCGGTCGGCGTCCGGGCCGTAGGAGACGGGCTCGCGTACGTCGGCGACGTCCACCGCTGTGAAGCCGGCCGCGGTCAGGGCGCCGGCCACGACCTGCGGATCGGCCAGCGTGAAGGGGTCGTCGGCCGCCGGGCCCGACGTCGGTGACGCGTGCCCCCGGCCGAGCGCCGCCCGGATCGCGGCATGCCACTCCTGACGGTCGGCGGCCTGCCAGACCAGCTGCACGAAGCGCGCACCCGGACGCAGGGCCTGCCCGATGTTGGCGAACGCGGCGACCGGGTCGGCGAAGAACATCGTGCCGAACCGACTGACACCCAGACTGAAATGCTCCGGCGGGAAGACATGGGCCTGGGCATCGGCCTGTACGAATTCGACATTGCGGAGGCCCTCCGACTCGGCCTCTCGGCGGGCCCGCGCCAGCATCGGGCCCGAGACGTCGATGCCGAGCGCGGTACCCGGCGACGCGGCCCGGGCCGCTTCCCGGGTGGTCCGGCCGGTGCCGCAGCCGATGTCGAGGACGCGGTCGCCGGGTCGGATGTCGAGGGCCTCCCAGAGCCGCTCCTGATAGCGGACGAGCTCCGAGTCGTAGTCGAACAATGCGCTCGCCTCCTTCACGCCGCGGGGCCGTCGCGGAGTACGCCTTGCACGGTGTCGAGCCGTACACCCGGGTCCAACTCTGGCAGCCACCACGTCGCGCCGGCTCGCGCGTACGGCCCGGGATCGACGCCGAGCGGCAGCCCGACGGCGATGTCGTACGAGGCCATCCCGCCATGGCGCAGTCCGGTGAGGGTGCCGACGACGTCGGCGAGCTGGTCCGGGTGCTCGAGATTGGCCGGGAAGAAGCCGTCGAGCCGTGCGGCACGGCGGACCGGCTTGGCGTTGCCCGGGAATCCGGCGGCCCACACCGGCACGCCCGGCCGCTGAACCGGCCGCGGCAGGAACGCGATGTCGTCGACGGTGTAGTGCTCGCCGCGATGGCGCACCGGCTCGCCCGACCAGGCGGCGGCCAGGATCGCCAAGGACTCGTCGAGCATCCGCCCGCGCCGCCGGTCGTCGAGTTCCTCGCCGGTCCTGGACAGCTCGCCGGCGAACCGGTCGCTGCCGAGGCCGACGCCGAGGGTGAGGCGGCCGGCGCTGAGCCGATCGAGTGTCGCGCTCTCCCGCGCGACCTTGGTCGGCCGTCGACGGGGAAGCACCGACACCATCGGGCCGAGCCGGATCCGCTCGGTCGCGGTCGCGGTCGCCGCCAGTGCGATCCACGGGTCGGCGACCTGCCGGACCGGCGCCCGCCAGCACAGCTGATCCCACACGAAGCAGCCGTCCCACCCGGCTTCCTCCGCGTCGGCGGCGAGGCGCGCGACCATCCGCGGGTCGGCGAGGTCGTCGAAGAGCGGCAGCCAGAGCGCCGACCGCAGCCGGTTCACGAGCGACCTCCTTCCGTGTGCCGCACCGGAGGTTCCGTGTGCTGCACCAGAGCCGACACGAAGTCGTCCCACACCGCCCTCGGCAGGTCATGTCCGGCCCCCTTGAGGACCAGCAGCTCCGCACCGGGGATCGCGTCGCGCAGCGCCTCGCCGTGCGGCAGCGGCAGCAGTGGGTCGTGGTCGCCGTGGACCACGAGCGTCGGCGCCGCGATGTCGCCGAAGCCGCCTCGCGCCGGCCCGTCGAGCTCGATGGCGTAGTGGTTGACCAGAGTCGACGGGTAGCTCCTGGCGCGCGCCACGTCACGGGCGACCAGCGCTCGGATGGCGGCCTCGTCGAAGTACGGCGAGCCACCGGCGTACGCCCTCGCGCCGGCGACCACGTACTCGACGACCGCGGCCGTGTCGGAGGAGTCCGGCTCGGGCGCCATGGCCAGGTCGCTCGACGGTGGCGGCAGGCCGTCGGCACCGGTCGAGGTCGAGACGAACGTCAGCGACGCGACCCGGTCGGGATGGTCCACCCCGAGGATGAGTCCGATCCCGCCGAACATCGACTGACAGACCACATGGGCGCGCTCGATGCCCAAGGCGTCCTGGATGCCGAGCACGTCGAGGGCCAGGTCCGTGACCGAGTAGGCCGGCTGTCCCGGCGGGTAGCAGGTCGACCGGCCGGTGTCCCGCTGGTCGTACCGGACCACGAACCGGCCGCGGGCGGCGATCCGTTCGCACAGGTCGGCGTCCCACCACAGCATCGAGGCGGCCGACCCGGCGACCAGCATGATCGCCGGAGCCGCGCGGTCTCCGAAGGTCTCGGCACCCAGCTCGACGCCGTTGATCCCGAGCAGTTGCTCGCCGTGCGATTGAGGTGAGGTCATATCCGGCACGCTAGAACCCGCGACTCCATTGTGAAAAGCGATGATTTCCGATTGATTCGATCGCTCACGCCAATGGACCTCGGTACGCTGGAAGACGTGAGCAACGTCGAGCTGCGCCATCTGGCGGCGCTGGCCGCCATCGTCGAGGAGGGCTCGTTCGGCCGGGCGGCCGCCCGGCTCGGGTACACCCAGTCGACGGTGAGCCAACAGATCGCCGCGTTGGAGAGGGCCGTCGACGGCCCGGTGTTCGAGCGGCCGGGCGGCCCCAGGCCGGTGCGGCTCACCCCGCTCGGCTCCGTGGTCCTGGACCAGGGCCGCGCACTGCTGGCGAAGGCGGAGGCATTGGCCGACGCCGTGGACCGGTTCAAGGCGGGAGACGGCCGGATCGACATCGGCACGTTCTAGAGCGTGTCCAACGTGATCCTGCCGTCGGTCGTACGCCGGCTGCGGGACGAGCACCCCGGGTGCGACATCAGGTTGTCCGAGGAGGAGCCGGAGCAGCCGCGGATCGGTGACCTCGACCTGCTGTTCTACGACGGCCGCATCGACGGGGACGTGGAGCACCGCAAGCTGCTCGACGATCCGTACCTGCTGGTGGCACGCGCCGGGACCTTCCCCGAGGGGCCGGTCCCGCTGGAGCGGCTCGACGGCGCACCGATGGTGGCCTGGCCGCTGACCTGCGACCAGCCCTTGATGGAGCAGGCGGTCGCCCGCAGCGGCGCCCGTCCGCAGATCGTGTTCCGCACCGCGGTCAACGACACCCTGTTGTCGATGGTGCGAGCCGGTCTGGGATCGGCGGTGCTGCCCTGGCTCGCCGTCCGCGGTGCCGACGTCCCGTCCGACGACAGGCTCCGCATCCACGAGCTACGGCCGTCCCTGCCGCTGCGGGAGATTTACCTGCACTGGCGGGCCGGACGCATCCACTCACCACTCGCCGCCCGGGCCGTCGAAATCGCCGTCGAGGTCGCGGCCGAACTTGCGCCGCCGCCGGCCAGTGCTTGATGCCGGCCGGTCTCCCCTGGCCTCATGAGAGATCTGGACGCCGCGACAGTGATCCGGCAGACGGGCTCCAGGCGCTCACCGGCCCGCGTCCCGCTGCGCACCGAGCGTTCGCGCCGGCAGGGTCACCGTCACCGCCAGCCCCTCGCCCGGTGCCGTGCGCACCGCCACCTCGCCGCCGTGGGCCGTCACCACACCCAGCACGATGGCCATGCCGAGGCCGCTGCCCGCGCCGCCGCCCGCGCGGAAGAAGCGGTCGAAGATGCGGGCCGCGTCGTCCTCGGCCAGCCCCGGACCCTCGTCCGCGACACACAGCCGTACGACGCCGTCCGCGCGCTCCAGGCCGAGCCGCACCGGGACATCGGCGGGCGTGTGCGTGCGTACGTTGGCCACGAGGTTGCCGAGGATCTGGCGCAGTCCCGACTCGTCCGCGCTCACCAGGAGCGTGCCGTCGGCGCCCACGGTCACCGGGCGGCCGGGCTGCTGGGCCCGCAGATCCGCGGCCGCGTCCCGCACCAGCGCGCTCAAGTCGACGCTCCTGAAGCGCAGTTCGGGCCGCTGGTCCAGACGGGCCAGGGTCAGGAGTTCGTCGACCAGCCGGCCCATGCGGTCGGCCTCGGCGTTCATCCGCTCCCAGGCGCGCTTGCGTTCGGCCGGTTCGCGCAGCATCCCCTTGTCGTACAGCTGGAGGTAGCCACGGATCGCCGACAGCGGGGTGCGCAGCTCGTGCGAGGCGTCCCCGACGAAGCGGCGCAGCTGGGCCGCGCTGCGTTCGCGGGTCCGGTGGGCCGACTCGACCTGCTGGAGCATGGAGTTGAGGGCCAGCCGCAGCTGCTCGACCTCCTGGGTGGGATGGTGGCTGGAGGGGACACGACGGGTCAGGTCGCCCTCGGCGATGGCCGACGAGGTCTCCACCATGTCCTCCAGCGGCCGCATCCGGCGGCGCACGCTGAACATCGTCAGGACCGCGAGCAGCGCCAACAGCAGGTTGCCGATGGCCAGATCGAGTTTGAGGGCCGCGGCGATGCCCTTGTGCAGCGCGTCGGTCGAGTTGGCGAGCAGCACGTAGGGGCCGTCCGCGAGCCGGATCGCGGTCACCCGGTAGGGGACCCCGCGCACGGTGACGTCGTGCGGTTCCGGGTCCGCGGCGAGGGCCCGCTCGTCGTCCACCGCGGCGGCCAGGGCACGTTGGTTGCGCGTCGGCGTGAAGCCGCCGATGGCGACGGCCTTCCCGTCGCCGTCGACCATGGTGAAGATCGAGTCCGGCTTCGGCGGCTCGTCCGTGGGCGCTACGAACCGGTCGCGGACGACGGCCAGCGTGGTCAGCGAGTCGATCTGCCGCAGGGTGAGCCCTGAACTGCTCAGTGATGCACGCGTCTTGAGCAGCCCGGCGTCGACCTGGCCGAGCAGATAGTGCCGCATGCCCATCAGGCTCACGGCCGTCGCCACGATGATGCCCAGCGCCAGCAGCCCCACGTTCGCCAGCGTGAGCTGGCCGCGCAGGGAGTGGATCCCGTGCCGGCGGCGCGGGTGCCGGACGCTCACGCGAGCCCGTATCCGACGCCCCGCCGGGTGGTGATCACGGGGGCGCCCAGGGCGTCGAGCTTGCGGCGCAGATAGCTGATGTAGGTCTCCACGACGGTCGACTCGGGCGGGGTGTGCTCGTACTGCCAGACATGGCGCAGGAGTTGCTCCTTGGGCACGATCCGGCCGCCGTTGCGCACCAGGAAGCGCAGCAGTGCGTACTCGGTCGGCGTGAGCTCCACACTGCGGCCCGCGCGGTGGACGCAGTACGTCGTCTCGTCCAGCTCCAGATCGCCGTAACGCAGTGGCGGGAGCTGCGGCAGGACGTCGGCGACGCGGGTGCGGCGCAGCACGGCCGTGATCCGGGCGACCACCTCGTCGATGTTGAACGGCTTGGTGATGTAGTCGTCGCCGAAGCCGAGCGCGCCGACGATCTCGGCGGGCGCGTCCCGCGCGGTGAGGAAGACCAGCGCCAAGTCCGGCTGTCGCGTGCGCAGTTCACGGCCGAGCGCGCGGCCGTCGCCGTCCGGGAGCATCACGTCGAGCAGTGCCGCGTCCGGGCGGGTGCGCTCGGCGAGGGCCAGCGCGTCGCGGACGGTGCCCGCGGTCATCACCGCGAACCGGTGGTAGCGCAGGGCGATGGCCAGCACGTCCGCGATGCTCGGCTCGTCCTCGACGACAAGGACGGTGGCCCCCTCGTGGCCCGCCGCGGACGCACCTTCGTGACCGGTCATGTGCCCAGTATCCGCACACCTGTCGGCGCTGCGGGCGGTTGCCGCTTTGGAGTTCCTTGAGAGTCATGGGCGCGTCGTGTCCCCGCGCCGGGGCCCGCCGGGATCCTGGGTTTCAGGACCCGGGGGAACCGATGAAGGAGCGTTGAGCGTGACGACATTGGCACGGTGGTGCTACCGGCACCGGCTGGTGGTCCTGTTGCTGTGGGTGGGGGCCCTGTTCGGTCTGGGGGCGGCCGGTTCGGCCGCCGGGACCGACTACTCGAACGTCTTCTCCCTCCCGGACACGGACTCCACGACCGCGACCGACCTGATGAAGAAGGCCTTCCCGCAGAGCTCGGGCGACACCGACACGGTGGTCTGGAAGGTGGACGGCGGATCCGTACGGGACGAGTCCGTACGGTCCCGGATCGAGCCCGCGCTCGAGAAGATCGGCGGGATGAAGGGGGTCGGTGAGGTCACCGACCCGTACGCCGGTGCCCAGGGCGCGGCGCAGATCAGCGAGAACGGGCGGATCGCCTACGCCCGGATCACCTTCACCGAGCAGGCGAACGGTGTGCCCAAGGAGACGGTGCAGGACGTCGTCCACACCGCCCACGGCGCCGAACGCGCCGGACTCCAGGTCGAGTTGGGCGGCCAGGCGATCACCAGGATCCAGGAGCCGCCCACCGGGACCGCCGAGGTCGTCGGGATCGCGGCCGCGGCCGTGGTCCTCTTCCTCGCCTTCGGTTCGCTGTTCGCGATGGTGCTGCCGATCGTCATCGCGATCGCCGGCGTCGGCTCCGGCCTGATGTCGACGACACTGCTCAGCCATGTGACCGACGTGCCCGAAGTCGCCCCGCTGCTCGGCTCATTGATCGGTCTGGGCGTCGGCATCGACTACGCGCTCTTCATCGTCACCCGGCACCGGCGCGGCATCCTGCGCGGCGCGGCGCCGGAGGACGCGGCGGTCACCGCGCTCAACACCGCCGGCCGGGCCGTGCTGTTCGCCGGCGGCACGGTGTGCATCGCCCTCGCCGGCATGCTGGTGATGAACCTGCGCTTCCTGGACGGCGTGGTCATCGCGACCTCGCTGACCGTGGTCCTGAGCGTCCTGGCGGCGACCACCCTGCTGCCCGCGCTCCTCGGACTGCTCGGCACCAAGGTGCTCAGCCGCCGCCAGCGCCGCCGGCTCGCCGAGACGGGGCCGGAGTCGCAGGAGTCGAGCGGCCTCGCGGCGCGCTGGTCGGCGTACGTCCAACGGCGTCCGCGCTCGACCGCCCTGATGGCGGTCGTGGTGATGGCCGTGCTGGCCATCCCCGTCCTCTCGCTGCGCCTGGGCACCAGCGACCAGGGCAACCAGCCCACCTCCACGACGACACGGCAGGCGTACGACCTGCTCGCCGAGGGTTTCGGACCGGGCTTCAACGGGCCGCTCCAGGTGGTCGTGGAGCGGGGCGACGCGAGCGGACTGGTGTCGGCCATCAAGTCCACCGAGGGGGTGGCGCAGGTGGCCGCGGCCCCGCCCGCGAACGGGATCACCGTCGTCCAGGTCGTGCCCACCACGTCACCGCAGTCCGAGCGGACCGACCAGCTGATCGACCGCCTGCGCGACGAGGTGATCCCCGCGTCGGGCACCCAGGCCCACGTGGGCGGAGTGACGGCGGTCTTCAAGGACTTCGCCGCCGTGACGGGTGACCGGCTGCCGTACTTCGTCGCGACGATCATCGCGCTCGGCTTCCTGCTGCTGCTCGTCGCCTTCCGCTCCCTCGTCGTCCCGCTGACGGCGGCCCTGATGAACCTGATCGCGGCGGCCGCCTCCTTCGGCGTCCTGGTCGCGGTCTTCCAGTGGGGCTGGGGAGCGGAGGCCATGGGCTTCGGCAAGGAGGGCCCGATCACCTCCTTCCTCCCGGTGATCATGCTCTCCCTCCTCTTCGGCCTGTCGATGGACTACCAGGTGTTCCTGGTGAGCCGGATGCACGAGGAGTGGGTGCACACCAAGGACAACGCCCGGGCGGTCCGCGTCGGCCTCGCGGAGACGAGCCGGGTCATCAACTGCGCGGCCCTGATCATGATCTGCGTGTTCTCCGCGTTCGTCCTGAGCGGCGACACGGAGGGCGCGATGGCGGGCATCGGACTCGCGGCGGCGGTCGCACTCGACGCCTTCATCCTCCGTACGGCGCTGGTGCCGGCCGCGATGCATCTGCTCGGGCGCTCCAACTGGTGGCTGCCGGCCGGTCTCGAGAAGCGGCTGCCGCATCTGGCGGTGGAGCCGCGGGAGGAGCCGGAGCCCGTGGCGCCGGCCGCCGGGACAGCGGCGACGGTCGTGCACGGCTTCGTCCGCGGCCCCGAGGGCGACCCGGTCGACGGGGCGGTCATCACCCTGCTGTCCAAGGGCGGGCGCCAGCTGGACCGGGTGACCTCGCTGGCCGACGGCTCGTACATCGTCTCGGTGCCGGCCCCGGGGACGTATCTGCTGGCGGCGACGGCCCCCTCGCACGGATCCCGCGCACGCCATGTGCTGGTGAGCGGGGAACCACTGGTGTACGACGTGGAGCTGACCTCGTCGGACGAGGCGGACGCGGTCCGCTAGAGGTGTGGGACCGGGCGGGACGGCCTCTTCACTCGGGCGTCCCGTCCGTCCGGTCCCGCCCCTTGCCCGCCGGGTCCGGCAGCATCTTCGTCATGCCCGGCAGGAAGTCCGTGAACAGCTCGTGCACCTCGTGGACGAGCGGGCGCAGTACGCGGAAACGGGCCAGGGAGACGCCCCGCGCGGTGAGTCGCGCGCCGCGCTCGGCGAGCCGGTAACTGCGCTCGCGGCCCTCCGTCCGGTCGAAGACCCAGTACAGGACGAGCCCCATCTGGGAGAGCCACATCAACTCCGGCAGCACCTCCCGGAGTTCGTCCGGCACCTTCGACTTGGACCCGGCCAGCACCTCGCGGTGCAGGGCGATGGACTCCTCGCGCGGGCCCTTCGACTCGGCCGAGAAGGGGCTGAGCGGGCTGTCCGGGTCGGCGGCGTTCTTGAAGAACTGGGCGGCGAACTCGTGGTACGGCTCCGCCACGTCCAGCCACACCTTCAGCACCCCGGCGAGCCGCGCCTCCAGGTCCTTCTCGCGGGCCAGGACCGGCCGGACCGCCACCTGGTGCTCGGCGCCGATCCGGTCGTAGAAGCCCTGGATCAGGTGTTCCTTGCCGGCGAAGTAGTAGTACGCGTTGCCGACGGAGACCCCGGCCTCCTTGGCGATGGCCCGCATGGTCGTCTTGTCGTACCCCCGCTCCTGGAACAGCCTGAGGGCGGTCTCCAGGATCAGGGCACGGGTCTGCTCGCTCTTGGCCGGGCTCTTGTCCGAGCCGGCGCCGGGGCCGGTGTCGGAGCTGGTCTCGGGGCCGGTTTCCCGGCCCGCGTCGGGGCTGTCCTCGTTCGGTGCTGGCACGGGAACAGAGCCTAACGAGTGGCGCAGGTGCCGCCGTCACAGCCGGGAGGTGTGAAGACCCACCCGGACTGCGGGTCGTACGACCAGCCGTCACCGTTGTAGTAGGAGCCGCCGCCCCAGCCGGCGGGCCTGGGCTGCTGCGTCTGCCGCCACTTGGCCGCCGCCAGCATCGCCCCCCTGGCGAGCCGGGCCCCGGCCGGGGTGCTCAGCCGGTGGGCGAGTGGCCGGTGTTCGCGCAGCGCCCAGAGGCAGACGATCCAGGCGGCGGAGCCGCGGTAGACCTGGCCGGCGTCTCCGACGACGGTGATCTCGTCGAGGGTGGCCCGGTGGGTGAGCCCCGGGAAGCGGGCCCGCGCCTCCGCGGAGCCCGCCGGCACGAGCCGCAGCGGCACCAGTTGCCGCTGCTTCACCAGCCAGTCGCGCAGGAAGGTGCACAGCGAGCACTGCGCGTCGTAGAGAACCGTGAGCCCGCGGACCGGGACGCGCGGGGCGTCCCGGTCCGGGCCGGCACCGGTGGCCGTCCGGGTCACGGTGTTCACGCCCCGGCCGACGGGGCGACCCAGTCCTGGGGCGCGACGGGCGGCAGCTGCTCGCGCTCCATGACACCCCGGCGCCGGATCTTGTTGAGCACGAAGACGTTCCCCAGGTGCATGACGCCGAGCACCAGCAGCACCACCCCGAGCTTGGTCGACAGGGCCTCGAACACCTCCCGGGTGTTCTCGATGTCGCTGTCCCCACTCAGATACAGCGCGACGAACCCGAGGTTGACGAGATAGAAGCCGACCACCAGCAGGTGGTTCACGGCGTCCGCCAGCTTCTCGTTCCCGTGCAGTACGTCGGAGAGGAAGACCCGCCCGTTCTGGCTCAGCGTCCGAGCCACCCACACCGTCAGCGAGACGCTGACCACCAGATACACGACGTACGCGACGACCGTCAGATCCATGACCCACCCCTTTCGGAAACCCCCGCACGGGGGTCTCACCATGCCCTCGAAGCGCTTCTTGAACGCGTTCAAAAGCTTCTGGGCATGACTGTAGACCTGTTTTTGAACGCGTTCAAGTGGTGATGGATACGGAGGGGTGGTGCGAGTGCGCGGATGCGAGGAGGGTTGCAGGGTGGGTGCATGAACCACGCGAACTCCCAGGAGGCTGGATCCCCATGAAGCGCAGGACTCTCGGCGGCACCGGCATCTCGGTCAGTGAGTACGCGCTCGGCGCGATGATGTTCGGGCCGTGGGGCAACCCGGACCACGACGACGCCGTACGGATCGTCCACGCGGCCCTGGACGCCGGCATCAACTTCGTGGACACCGCCGACATCTACAGCGCCGGTGAGTCCGAGGAGATCGTCGGCAAGGCGCTCAAGGACCGCCGGGGGAGCGTCGTGCTGGCCACCAAGTTCCGGTCGGCCATGGGGGAGGACGCCAACCAGGCCGGCGGCTCCCGTCGCTACATCGTGCGGGCCGTCGAGGACAGCCTCCGGCGCCTGGACACGGACTACATCGACCTCTACCAGATGCACCGCCCCGATCCGCTGACGGACATCGACGAGACCCTTTCGGCTCTGTCCGACCTCGTGCGGTCGGGCAAGGTGCGGGCCATCGGCTCGTCCTCCTTCCCGGCCGAGCAGATCGTGGAGGCCCAGTGGGTCGCCGAGCGGCGGGGGCACGTCCGCTTCCGCACCGAGCAGCCGCCGTACTCGATCCTGGCGCGCGGGGTCGAGGGCACGATCCTGCCCACCGCGCAGAAGTACGGCATGGGCACGCTGACCTGGGGGCCGCTCAGCGCCGGCTGGCTGTCCGGGCGGGACCTGTCGGCGAGCGGCCGGGCGGCCATGGAGAAGAACAAGTTCGACCCGTCCCTGCCGGGCAACGCGGCGAAGCTGGACGCGGTCGCCGAGCTGAAGAAGGTGGCGGCGGACGCGGGACTGACCCTGCCGCACCTGGCCCTGGCGTTCGTACGCACCCACCCGGCCGTCACCTCGGCCATCATCGGCCCGCGCACGATGGACCAGCTCACCGATCTGCTGGCCGGCGCCGACGTCACGCTCGGCGCCGACGTCCTGGACCGCATCGACGCCATCGTCCCGCCCGGCACGGACCTGAACCGGGCCGACAACTACTTCGTGGAGAACCCGGCGCTCTCGGACGCGTCGCTGAGGCGTCGCCGGTAGCGGGGACGCGGTCGCGGTCGCGGTCTCCGGACACGGCACCCGGAACTCGGCCTCCTCCGGGTGCCGCCGGCCGACGGGCTGCCCGGTGCATCCTTCGGCCCGGGTGCTTCCCTCGGCCCGGGTCTGAATACGGGTGATGCCCGGGTGCTTGCCTCGGCCCGGGTCTGAATACGGGTGATGCCCGGGTGCTTCCTTCGGCCCGGATCCGGCCTCAGACCCGGCGCAGCTCCGGCCGCTTGGAGTAGTCCGTGAACCCGACGATGTTGCCCCACGGGTCGGCGACCTCGACGGTCCAGCCGGTGGCCGTGGAGAACGGCTCGTCGAGGGGGCGGATGCCCGCGGTGGTCAGGGCGTCGGCCGTGGCCCTGGCGTCCCTGACCTCCAGCCACACTCGCGGCGAGGCCCACGGCGGCGGCCGGTGACTCAGCTCCTCGTCCAGCCGCAGCAGCACCCCCGGCGTCTCCTTGCCCACCTTCAGCACGGCGATCCCGGCCTCGTCGAGCCGGAATCCGACGGGAAACCCGGCACGCTCGTACCAGGCAACCGCCTCGCCGAGATCACCGACCGGCAGCAGCACATTGTCGAAACCGAGCAGCTCGTACGACTCGTCATCTGACATGCCATCAGGTTAGAACGTCATCTGCGCGCGGCCGGGGACCCGGCCGCGGGGTCACCCGTGTGGCAGCGGCGGGGTTGCCGCCGGCGCGTGCCTGCCCTCAGAACGAACAGAGGCGGCCGCGCCGAGGGTACGGCGCCGCGGGCACGGAAATGGGCCCCGCCCCCGGCCTGAAACCGGGAACGGGGCCCACCTCGCCGTACGGAACGCACGGCTCCGTGCAGGGGATCAGAAGCGGCGCGTGATCAGCGCTCGCTTGACCTCCTGGATCGCCTTCGTGACCTCGATACCGCGAGGGCAGGCGTCCGTGCAGTTGAACGTCGTGCGGCAACGCCACACGCCGTCCTTGTCGTTGAGGATCTCCAGCCGCTGCTCGCCGGCCTCGTCACGCGAGTCGAAGATGAAGCGGTGGGCGTTGACGATCGCGGCCGGACCGAAGTACTGGCCGTCGTTCCAGAACACCGGGCACGAGGAGGTGCAGGCGGCGCAGAGGATGCACTTCGTCGTGTCGTCGAAACGCTCACGGTCCTCGGCGGTCTGCAGTCGCTCGCGCGTCGGCTCGTTGGTGTCCTTCGTGATGAGGAAGGGCATCACGTCGCGGTACGCCTGGAAGAACGGGTCCATGTCGACCACGAGGTCCTTCAGGACCGTCAGACCCTTGATGGGCTCGACCGTGATCGGCTTCTCGGGGTTGATGTCCTTGATCAGCGTCTTGCAGGCAAGGCGGTTCTTGCCGTTGATCCGCATGGCGTCCGAGCCGCAGATGCCGTGCGCGCAGGACCGGCGGAACGTGAGCGATCCGTCCAGCTCCCACTTGATCTTGTGCAGCCCGTCGAGGACGCGCTCCTTGGGGTCGATCTCCAGCTGGAAGTCTTCCCAGATCGCCTCGGCCGCGACCTCCGGGTTGAACCGGCGGACGCGGAACGTGACGGTGATGTACGGGGAGTCGGCGAAGCCGGGCTCCGGCTGGTCAGCCTTGTCCGCCTTGTCCAGGGTCGGGGTAGCCATCAGTACTTACGCTCCATCGGCTGGTAGCGGGTCTGGACGACCGGCTTGTAGTCGAGACGGATGGACTCGGTGCCGTCGTCGCCGACCTCGCGGTACGCCATGGTGTGGCGCATGAAGTTGACGTCGTCGCGGTTGGGGTAGTCCTCGCGGTAGTGACCACCGCGCGACTCCTTGCGGGCGAGTGCGGAGGTGGCCATGACCTCGGCGAGGTCGAGCAGGTTGCCCAGCTCGATGGCCTCCAGGAGGTCGGTGTTGAACCGCCGGCCCTTGTCCTGGATCGAGACGTTCAGGTAGCGCTCGCGCAGCTCGGCGATCTTCTCGACCGCTGTCTTGATCGTCTGCTCGGTGCGGAACACCATCACGTTGGCGTCCATGCACTCCTGCAGCTCCAGGCGCAGCGCGGCGACCCGCTCCGTGCCCGTGGAGTCGCGCAGCCGCTCGACCTGCGCCTCGACCAGCGACGCCGGGTCCGCCGGCAGCTCGACGAAGTCGGCCTTCACCGAGTACTCGGCGGCGGCGATGCCGGCTCGCTTGCCGAACACGTTGATGTCCAGCAGCGAGTTGGTGCCCAGGCGGTTGGCGCCGTGCACCGAGACACAGGCGACCTCGCCGGCGGCGTACAGACCGGGAACCACGGTCGTGTTGTCCGCGAGCACCTCACCCTGGACGTTCGTCGGGATGCCGCCCATCGCGTAGTGCGCGGTGGGCTGGATCGGGATCGGGTCCGTGTAGGGCTCGATACCGAGGTACGTACGGGCGAACTCGGTGATGTCCGGGAGCTTGGCGTCGAGCTGCTCCGGCGGGAGGTGCGTGAGGTCGAGGTAGACGTGGTCGCCCTCGGGACCGCAGCCGCGGCCCTCACGGATCTCCGTGTAGATGGAGCGCGAGACGACGTCACGCGACGCGAGGTCCTTCATGACCGGCGCGTACTTCTCCATGAAGCGCTCGCCGTCCTTGTTGCGGAGGATGCCGCCCTCACCGCGGGCGCCCTCCGTCAGCAGGATGCCCATGCGCCAGATGCCGGTCGGGTGGAACTGGAAGAACTCCATGTCCTCCAGCGGGATGCCGCGGCGGTAGACCGCCGCCTGGCCGTCGCCGGTCAGCGTGTGCGCGTTGGACGTCACCTTGAAGAACTTGCCGGTGCCGCCGGACGCGTAGATCACGGCCTTCGCCTGGAAGACGTGGATCTCGCCGGTCGCCAGCTCGTACGCGACCACACCCGCCGAGCGCTTGACGCCGTCGACCTCGGTGATCAGCTGGTCGAGGACGTAGAACTCGTTGAAGAACTCCACGCCCTCCTTGACGCAGTTCTGGTACAGCGTCTGGAGGATCATGTGGCCGGTGCGGTCCGCGGCGTAGCAGGACCGGCGGACCGGGGCCTCGCCGTGGTTGCGGGAGTGACCGCCGAAGCGGCGCTGGTCGATGGTGCCGTCCGGGGTGCGGTTGAACGGCAGGCCCATCTTCTCCAGGTCGAGGACGGAGTCGATGGCCTCCTTCGCCAGGATCTCGGCGGCGTCCTGGTCGACCAGGTAGTCGCCGCCCTTGATCGTGTCGAAGGTGTGCCACTCCCAGTTGTCCTCCTCCACGTTGGCGAGCGCGGCGGCCATGCCGCCCTGCGCGGCGCCCGTGTGGGAGCGGGTGGGGTACAGCTTCGTCAGCACGGCGGTGCGGCTGCGCTTCGTCGACTCGATGGCGGCGCGCATACCGGCGCCGCCGGCGCCGACGATGACGGTGTCGTACTTGTGGATCTTCATGATTCTCGCAGCCCCGTGCCTAGCGGATGTTCGGGTCGAAGGTGAAGATCACCAGCGTGCCCAGCAGGATGGTGAACACCGTGGCGGTGTAGAGCAGGCCCTTGAGCCACAGCCGGGTGTTCGCGCGCTCCGCGTAGTCGTTGATGACCGTGCGCAGGCCGTTGGCGCCGTGCAGCATCGCGAGCCAGAGCATCGCGAGGTCCCAGACCTGCCACCACGGGGACGCCCAGCGGCCGGCCACGAAGGCGAAGCCGATCTTGGAGACGCCGCCGTCGAGGACGAGCTGGATGAGCAGGTGGCCGAGGACCAGGACGACCAGGACGATGCCGGACAGGCGCATGAAGAGCCAGGCGTACATCTCGAAGTTGCCACGGGTGGACTTCGGGGTCTTCTTGGTGCGCTGCCGCGGGGCCTCGATGAAGGGGGCCGGGTTGTCGACGCTGTACGCCGAGAACTCGCCCGCGCCCTCGACGGGGCCGACACCGGCAGCGCTGGTGGATTCAGTGGTGGACATCTGCGTCAGCTCCCGAAGACAACACGAGCGGCGTGGCCCAGGACGGGGTAGAGCGCCCCGGCCATCAGCACGACCCAGATACCGACGACGGACCAGAGCATCTGCTTCTGGTAGCGCGGGCCCTTCGACCAGAAGTCGACGGCGATGACGCGCAGGCCGTTGAGCGCGTGGAAGAGGATGGCGGCGACGAGGCCGTACTCCAGCAGCGCGACGATCGGGGTCTTGTACGTGGACACGACCTTGTCGTAGTCCTCGGGGGAGACACGGACAAGAGCGGTGTCCAGCACGTGTACGAACAGGAAGAAGAAGATGAGGACGCCGGTGACTCGATGAGCCACCCAGGACCACATTCCTTCCCGGCCGCGGTACAGCGTTCCAGCCGGCACGGAAGAACCCTCCGAAAGCGGGGATTGGGGCCGCGCCGGCTTCTGTGTCGGTCGGGCCCGGCCGGGTACGGTCCACCGGCCCCGGCCATCGTAGCGACGACTTGTCGGAACGCTTACAGCGGGCCCGTCTGTGTGATCAAACAGGCAATCAAACAGGCACGTACGGGCTATCAGGCCGCCCCGAATCGGCCGATTCCGGGCGTGTGGCGCCTGGGGAGGCCGGGTCGACAGGCCCCTCGAACGTCTGTGCAAGACGGGTGATCCGGCCACGGGCGAGTCGCCGGAGTTCCTCGGCCGCGAGGATCCGCTCCTCCTCGGGGTCGTTGGTGAGCCGGGAGCGGATCCCGGCGAGCACCTGGTCGAGGGCCTCCTCCGGGTCGACGTCGTCCACACAGATCACGAAGACATGCCCGAAGCGGCTCTCGTACGCGGCGTGCGCGGCGCTGAGCGCGGTGTGCGCGGCGGAGTAGGCCCCGGCCGGGAGAACCGTGAGGGACTCGCCGGCCAGCGCCTCGGCGAGGTCGGCGGGTGTCAGGTCGTACGCCGCCTCGTCGGCGGCGGCGAGCAGCGCGTCCAGGTCGGGATAGGGCCGGTGGTCGGCCAGGCGCCGGGCCCAGCGGAGGCTGCGGCAGCAGGCGAGGAGCGCGCGCTCGACGACGTCACCGGGCGCGGAATTGAACGGCTCCATACGGACCGGGGACGGCGCCGCGCCCTTCTGCTCGGGAAGTGCGACCTGGCCGGGGAGGCGTGGGTGACGGTGCGAAGGCAGCGTGGGTCCTCGGCGATGGGATCCGGTGACGCCTCGTGGACGTCACGTGTGTGTCGGAAGGGAAACGTGTGAGCGATGTGCCGCCACGTTATCGATGCGGGTCATGAGCTGTCCGACGGACGCCTGATTTTCACCCGCAAGAGAGAGGTTCGGAAAGTGTGGTGGACGTATGGGGCGCAGGCTTAGGTTCACCTGGACGGCGTACAAGGAGGTGTGCGGGAGGTCTCCGTGCCAGGAGGCTTACGAGGGGAACACGACCAGCGTACGAAGCGTGCGCGAGGAGGTGCGCGGGCGATGTACGACCTGGACTGGACCCGGACGGCCGAGGCGAAGGACGGACAGCGGTGAACGCGCGCAGGCGCCGGGCCGCGGCGCGCAGGAGGCGGCCGGCCCTGGTCGCGGCGATAGCGGCCGCGGCCGCCGTGACCCTGGGGGGCGCCGCCGCGGCGACCGTCGCGCTGTGGCCCTCGGGCGACGACGGGGCCACGGGGGCGGGCACGCCCTCGGCCGGCACCGCGATATCGAAGCCGCCCAAGGCGGCCCCCTCCACCTCCCCGTCGCCGAGCCGCTCGTACGCCCTGTCCCGGACGCCCCGCACGATTCCCGCCGTACGGGATCACACCCCCGCCCGCGGCCCCGGCTGGCGCCCGGCCTCGGGCGGCCGCGTGGTCGTGGGCGACGCCGGTCTCGCGGACGAGGGGCGACTGCTGGCCGGCGAGCTCAAGCTGGCGTACGCGGGAGAGACGGCGCCCCGGGACGGCGATGTCGAACTGGGCCTCAACAGCACGGACGCGAACCCGGAGTCGTACACCCTGACGGTGAAGAACCGCCGGGTCACCATCACCGCGCCCGCCCAGGCGGGCGTCTTCTACGGCACCCGCACCCTCAAGCAGGAAGTGCACGACGGCGCCACGGCGCCCGAGGGCGAGGTCCGCGACCAGCCGGCGAAGCCGCGGCGCGGGTTCATGCTCGACATCGCGCGCAAGCACTTCACGGCCGGCTGGATAGAGGACCGGGTCAGGGAACTGGGCGACCTGAAGTTCAACGAGCTGGGCCTGCACTTCTCCGACGACCAGGGCTTCCGGATCCAGTCGGACTCGCATCCGGAGATCGTGTCCAAGGAGCACCTGACCAAGGACGAGGTCCGCAGGATCGTGGCCCTCGCGCAGAGCCGTCACCTCACCGTCGTCCCCGAGATCGACTCACCCGGCCACCTCGGTGCCGTGATCGCCGCGCACCCGGACCTCCAGCTGCGCAATGCGCAGGGGGTCGCCACCCGCGGCGCGGTCGACATCTCCAAACAGGCGTCCGCGGACATCGTCGACGACCTGCTGAACGAGTACGCCGACCTCTTCCCCGGCGGCTACTGGCACCTCGGCGGTGACGAGTACCAGGCGCTCACGGTGTCGAACCCGGCGGCCTCCTACCCGCAGCTGGCCACCGCGGCCGTGAACGCCTACGGCTCGGGCGCGGGGATAGCCGACCTCGCGACCGGCTGGCTCAACGACCGGGCCAAGGTGGTCAGCGGCCACGACCGGACGCCGCGGGCGTGGAACGACGGCTTCTTCAGCGGGGGCAAGGTCCAGGCGGACGGCGACCTCCAGGTCGCGTACTGGACCGGCAAGGAGATCGGCGCCCGCCGGCCGGCCGAGTATCTGAGCGCGGGCCGCAAGGTGCTCAACTACAACGACGAGTACCTCTACTACGTCCTCGGGCAGCCGCAGACCTTCGTCTATCCGACCGGACAGCGCATCTACGAGCAGTGGACCCCGCTGGTTCTGCGCGGCTCCACGCCGGTGTCCCGGCAGTACGACGGGCAGATACTCGGCGGGTCCTTCGCCGTCTGGTGCGATCTCGCCGGGTCGCAGACGCAGGACCAGGTGGCGGCCGGCGTGCGGATGCCGCTGCGGGCGACGGTCCAGAAACTGTGGGACCCGGACAAACCGCCCCTGTCCTGGGCGGACTTCAAGAAGCTGGCGGACCGGCTGGGCTGAGTCCCGGTCGGCGTGCGGCCACGTGGGCCGTGGCGTCCGGCGCGTCCGACAGGGCACGATCGCAATGGGATTGTCCGATTCCCTGGCGAACTCCCGTACGGCTGTGGTGTATTCGGCGCGAGCCGAACCGAGACAGCCGGAGGGGGACGGGCCTATGGGGTACTGGGGCTATTACGTCGTCGGCAGCAGCGGGCGCCCGCTCGCCGAGCTCGACGCGCTGACCGCGGCACCGGGCATGGTGCTGCACACGTCGGCGCCCGACGGGTGGCAGGTGTGGGAGTACCCGGGCGGCGACGGCGACGTCGGCACCATGTACACGCTCGCCCAGGAGTCCGGCGCGCCCGCGCTCTTCGGCTATGTGATGGACAGCGACTGTGTGGCCGTGGAGGCGGCGGCGCCGGAGAGCGGCACCTGGACGACGTGCCTGGCGCGGGACGTCATGGCCGGCTACCTCGGCGTCGACGGCGAGGGCCTCGGTGTCGACGACTACTTCCTGGAGCCGGCCGACGCCGCCGGGCGGGCGGTCGCGTGGGCGGCCGAGGCCGGGCGCACGGTGCCCGTCGAACCGCTGCTCGACGTGCTGTCCAGCGGCCCCGACCCGTTGGCCGAAAACCTCTTCTTCCGGCTCCTCGACCGGCTCGGTGTGGTGCCGCTGTGACACTCCCGGCTCGTCGCACGCAGTAAGGGGAAGTGCGGGCTCCGTAAGAAACAGGCGCCCCGACGAGGGACTTCGTGGAGTCGAAGGAGGCGTTGATGAGCCTGGTGGAGCTGATCGCTCAGGCCGACGAGCGGGGCCTGGCGGCAAGCGGGTTGGCTTGTTTGGATCGCTGTGTTCCGCTGCTCGGCGGCGACGACGAGATCCTGCGCCCCCTGTGGGCGAGCCTGGTGGACGGGGACGCGTGGGAGGGCCGGCTGGAGCAGGCGCGCGCGAAGCTGGACTCCGGCGACCGCGCGCCGACGGGTGCCCGGGTCGGCGCGGACGGCGCTGCGGATCGCGTCCCGGCCGGTCCCGGCCGGCCGGCCTCCGCTGCCGCCGCCCTGCGCGACGAGGACGAGGCCTCCGCGCTCGCCCGCCGGATGCTCGACGCCGTGCCCGCCCAGCCCTCGTTCGCGGGTCTGCGCGCCTGGGCCGACGGGTGCTCCGTGGCTGCCCTGCAGATCCACCGGCTCCTCGACGCGGCCGACGACGGTTCGTCCTCGGTGTCGGCCCGCCGGGAGGGCCGTACGGACGGCATGTCGCCGCTCGTCGCGGCCGAACTGCGGCGCCAGGTCACCATCCTGGAGCTGCTCGCCGACCACGGCGCGGGGGGTCTGCGCCCGGCGCTGGACGTCTGCACGGAAGGGCGTCGCGTACTGCGCGCCGTGGTGTCGCGAAGAGCCCGCGGGCGGGCGTAAACCCCGTTCGCCGAGGGGGTCCTGTGATCGTCCTGCGGGCCGGGGGTGGGGGTCCTGGGCCGGTGTGGCGAACTCCCTTCGGACGCGTGACGAATCCGCCTCGCGCGACGATTCTGCCTGTGTGACTTCTCAGACTGCTCAGCAAGCGACAAGGCCGCATGCCGCGACGAAGCCCATGCGGTGGGCCGCGGACACGGTCGCGACGATGCGCGAAGGAGCGCGGCTGCGACTCGACTACTCGGCGCAGAGCCTGTGGCGGGTCGACCGGCTGATCGAGGAGATACGCCGGGAGGCGGCGCCGTACGCCGCCGTGGAGAGCGTGCTTCGCGGCTTCGGCGCGTACGCGGGCGAGGTCGTCGCCCGGCACACGGGCGCCGAGTGGTGGCAGACGGGCGGCGACCACTGGCTGCGCACGCCCGACGGGCGGCTGTGGGACCCGATCGACGAGGCCCGGCGCTGCTACGCGGGCGACGGCTCGCTCCGGCTGCTGTGCCGGGACGCGGCGGGTCTCGGCAGGGGTTGACGCCTGGCGTGTCAGGGCGAACACCCCTCGCCCCGGCCGGACATACGACGGCCGGGGCCCTGTAGGACAGGACCCCGGCCGGTCGTGCGGTGTCGGTACGGCGTGGGAGCCGTACCGCGTGATGGCGTCGGCGCCGCACCGCGTGACGGTGTCGGCGCCGTGCGCCGTTACGGCGTGAGCACCTGGCCCAGGTGGACCGCCGCCGCCGTGCCCAGCTGGGTGATGCCGTAGTACGCGGACTTGGCCGTGACGACGGAACCGCCCGCCACGGGCACGTACAGCAGCGTGCCGGTGCCCGTGTCCTCGCCCTCCGCGCCGATCATGAGGTCGGCGCAGCCGTCGCCCGTGAGGTCGCTCAGGGAGAGCGCGGAGCCCAGCCTGTCGTCGGTCTCCGTGGAACCCGGGATGTCGGCCGTGTCCTGCGAGAGGGCGACCGAACCGGTGCCGGTGAGGCCCGTCGAGGTGCCCTTGAGCAGCCAGACCGAGCCCGCGTTGGAACGGTTCTTGGCGTCCCGGGTGATGTCCTCGTCCGGAGCGCCGGTGAGGACGTCCGCGTAACCGTCGGCGTTGGAGTCGCCCACCGAGACCGAGGTGCCGAAGGCGTCGCCCGACTCGGCGGCGCCCTCCACGCCCGTGGTGCTCTGGTGGACCGTCGTCAGGCCGGTGGTGGTGAAACCGGTGGACGCGCCCGGGACCATCGTGAGCTGGCCGCCCGCGTGGGCACCGGACTCGGCGGTGTACGGCTGGCCGACGACGATGTCGTCGTAGCCGTTGCCGTTCACGTCACCCGCGGCGATGGAGCGGCCGCCCTTGACGCTGAGCGTGGACACCTTGGACAGACCGAGCGCCTTGGAGCCCTTGAACCAGGTGATCTTGCCGGCGCCGGACGCGTCGCGGTAGGTGAGGGCGACGTCCGCGTACCCGTCCCGGTTGAAGTCGCCGGAGGCGGCGTCCGCGTAGGCGAGGGCGCCGCTGACGGTCGTGATGTCGCCGGCGACCTCGTGGCCGTCGTCGAAGCGTGCCGCCCAGTTGCCGCCGGTGCCGGTGGCCGCGGTGAAGACGTCCGCCTTGCCGTCGGCGTTGAAGTCGCCGACCGCCACCGTCGCGCCGAACTTGGCGCTGTTCGGGTTGTAGTCGTCGCCTAGCGCCATCGTGTCGGCGCCGGTGTCGAACTTGGGTCCGTACAGGATCGTCACCGCGCCGCGGTCCGCGTGCGTGGCGTCGTCCTCGCCGGGCGCGCCGATCGCGAGGTCGGCGACGCCGTCCCCGTTGATGTCGCCCCAGGCGGTGGCCGCGCCCCACTGGTCGCCGGACTCGGCGGCACCCGGGACGCCCGTGCTGCCCTGGTTGAGCTTCAGCTTCGAGCCGGAGACGGGGCCGTTGACCCCGCCGGGCACGAGCGTGAGCCAGCCGCTGCCCTGCTTGGGCGTGGCCGCGACCAGATCGGTGACGCCGTCACCGGTGTAGTCGGCGGTCGGGATCGCGGAGTTCTTGCCGGGGCTCGACGCGTACCGGCGGATCTCGGCGAGCTTGCTGTACAGGTTCTTGCCGGGCGACGTGGTCGTGTCGACGTCCTTGTGCCCCGCGATGGTGTTGAGCGTGGCCTGCTCGCCCTTGTCGTACTTGCCGGTGTCGGCGTCGGCGGTCAGCGTCGCCGAGCCGCTCGGGTCGCCGCCGTACTGGCCGAGCTTCCACGCGGCGAGACGCGCCACCGATTCCACGGCGGCCCTCGACGGCTTGCCCGCGGGCTTCGCCGGCGTGCTGGTCGTGTCGCCCTCGAAGTCGCCGAGGACGGCGACGCCCGTGGAGTCGCCGTTGAAGCCGTACGTGTGCTCGCCGCGCACGGGCAGGTCGACGCCGCCCGCGCGGCCTTCGAAGATCCGGCCGCACTTGTCGACCAGGAAGTTGTAGCCGAGGTCGTTGCGCTTCTCGACCTGGATGTCGTACGCCATCAGACCGCGCACCAGCGATGCCGACTGGGCGCAGCTGTAGTCGTTCGTGCCGCCCGTGTGGTGGACGAAGACCGCGCTGATCCTGTCGATGTACTCCGGCGCGTCCGCCACCGTCGACTCGTCGGCGCCCCAGCGGGCACGGGAGACGACGGGCGGCTCGACGACGGTCGAGGCGCGGGGGGCCGGAGGCGCGGCCGGGCCGTCACTCGCCGAGGCGGATGCGGATGCGGTCGCGCTCACGCTCGCGGAGCTGCCGGGCCCGTCGGACGCGGACTCGGACGGCGTGCCGGAGGCGGTGGCCGTGGCGGGGTCGGTCGGGTCCTTCGCGACGAAGGCGGCGTTGCTCAGCGTGCCGGTGCCCGTCGTGCCGCTGTCCGTCGTGCCGCTCGCCGTGTCGGCCCCGCCGGAAGTGCCGCTGCCGGCCCCCGTGTTCGCGGCCTCGGCCGCGGTCACGCCGGGGTCGACGAGGTTCACCTGGAGTCCCGCGGGCAGCCCGTCGCTCGCGGAGCCGTCGGCGGCGACGACGCGGGCCTCGACCCCGTCGCTCGCCCCGACCCACAGCGGCTGGGAGGCACCGCGCGCGTCCTTCGCCCCCGGCTCGGCGCGGTCGACGGGCCGGAACCCGAGATCGAGGCTCTGCCAGCCGCTCCACTTCCCGGTCGCGCTGCTGCGTGTGCGCACCTGAGCGGTGCCGTCGAGTTCGGTCGCCGCCGCGGTCCAGGAGACCCCGACCAGCGAGAACGCCTCGGTGCTCGTCCTGTCCAGCTCGCGTGCGCCGGCGCCGCCGCTCTTCAGCGCGAGACCGTGCACCGCGACGGGCCGCTTGCCGCGCGCGGCCCCGGCGTTCGCGTCACCGCTCGGATTCGCCACGGCGTACGTCGCGACACCCGCCCCGCCCAGGACGACGGCCCCCAGCGTCAGCCACGTCCGCCGCTTCAGACTCAGCGGCTTGTACGCATGGGTCTTTCGTCGACTCAAATGCCCCACCCCTAGTGAAACTTCCCAACCAGCACACCCGTCGCGCGGGCGACCTTCTATTTGAGCTCACAGGGATGCCCACGTCACCCGCATTAGGTGTGCCGTACATCACTCCGGGCCGAGCGTGACATTCCGCGAGCCGGATCCGCTTGATTTCAAGAGGCATGCGGAGTCGTACGGGGGTGGGACGGATGCGAGGGGAACGCGTGGGGCGGCGGAGCGGGATCGAGATACGGATGCGGTGGCAGGCGGGGGAGTTCGTGCGACAGGTCACGGCACGCAACCGGCTGCCGCTGGACTACTCCGTGGACAGCCTCAGAGTGGTCGACTTCATCGTGGACGGGGTGCGCAAGGGCGAGCCCGAACGGGTGCGGGCGCGGCAGGTGTTGTACGGCCTCGGGGTCTACGTCGGTGAGGTCTTCGTCCGCCGGGCCGGTGGCGCGTGGGTCGAGTTCGACGCGCAGCAGCGGGAGTTGTTCGGCCAGCCGGTCGGGGTGCGGATGCCGGACGGGCGGCTGTGGAATCCGCTCGGCAAGGTGGTGAAGCGCTTCGAGGCCGGGGCGTCCGAATCCGTACGGATGCTCTATCTCCAGGTGCACGGGCGGGCGGCGCGGCCCCTCGGCTGCGGACGGCGGACCGCCTGAGCCAGTCCGGAGCGGCAGCAAGTTGCCCTGCGGGCAAGGCTTCTGACGAGCTGTGACATTTATCCGGGGCCGGACGCTGATGACCATGGGGGGTGTGTGGACACGGTCGGCCGTGTCACTCGGTGTGCATCCGTGACGACTCGGTACGAACGAGGACAGTGTTGGGCCAGGGAGGGGAACCCCGCCGCGTGCACGCGTACGACGGGCAGTTGGGTACGGCCGTCGCGCGGGCGCAGGAGGGGGACGAGGCCGCGTTCGCGGTCGCGTACCGGATCGTGCAGCCCGGACTGCTCGGATATCTGCGGGGACTCGTCGGGGACGAGGCGGAGGACGTGGCGTCCGACGCCTGGCTGGAGATAGCGCGGGATCTGGGGCGCTTCAGGGGCGACGGGGCCGGGTTCCGGGGCTGGACGGCGACCATCGCCCGGCACCGGGCGCTCGACCATCTGCGCCGGCTCCGGGTCCGGCCCCGGGCGACCGCGCTCGAGCAGGACCTCCTGGAGCTTCCCGGGACCCACAGCACGCAGGACCAGGCCCTGGAGTCGCTCTCCACCGAGTACGCCCTGGAGCTGGTCGCCGGACTGCCCCGCGACCAGGCCGAGGCCGTGCTGCTGCGGGTGGTGGTCGGCCTCGACGGTCCCGCCGCCGCGCGCGTCCTCGGCAAGCGCCCCGGCGCGGTCCGCACCGCCGCCCACCGCGGCCTGAAACGGCTCGGCCGGCAGCTCGACGCCGAAGGTGTGACGCCTGAGGGCCCCAGGACGCTGGGGGAGTCGGGATGACCGCGAGGAAATCGACGGCCAGGAACGGATACGGACATGGGTGAACGGCAGAGCGACGGGAAGGCGCCCGCACGCCGGGCCGCCCCCCGGGCTGCCTCCCGCCCGGCGGGCCCGCACCCGGCTCCCCAGGGCACCGGGCCCGGCTTTCCTGACGCCGGGCCCTCTCTTGACCTGGGGCCCGCGCTGGACGCCCTGGTCGCCGCCGTGCGGGGCGGTCCGGTGGATCCGGAGGCGGAGGGGCGGGCGATCGCGGCGTTCCGGGCCGCGCGGGAGCAGGGAACGCACGCGGACCGGAGCCGGCGGCGGGACGACTGGCGGCCGCGGGAACAGCGCCGGGCGAGCCGCTCCTTGCGGGCGGCGCTCGCGGCGCTGATCGCCGGTCTGGCCCTGGGCGGAGTCGCCTTCGCGGGCATCGGGCCGGCCGGTCTGTCGTTCGACGACGGGCGGCGAGGGGGCGGGCCGTCCAGCGGCACCACGCAGCCCGCCGAGCCACCGGGAACGTCGGCCGGCCCCACCGGCACGAACCCCCTCGGCCGTTCCCCGGCCCCCCAGGACACCGAGGAGAAGAAGCCCGCGAAGCCCGAGAAGGAGAAGAAGCCCAAGAAGGAGAAGAAAGACAAGCAAGGCAAGCAAGACAAGAAAGACAAGAAAGACAAGAAACAGAAGAAGAAGGACGAGGAGGCCGGGGTGGCCGGGGAAACCGAGGCATCGGAATCGGCCAAGCCGACCGGGACGATCGAGCCGAAGAAGCCGAAGAGCGGCACCGTCACGACGCAGTAGCCCGCTCGTCGGCCGGCGGAAGCGGAATGCGTACGGGACCCCTCCGCCACCGGGCGCACCGCCCCCGCCCGGCGAACGCCGCGCGGCTTCCGGCCGAAGTGGGGCAAGGGGAGAGCCCGTTCAGGAACCGGCCCGTCACTCCGGCCCGATGGGGCCACCCCGCCGCAAGCGGACGGCTCGCGGACGAGTCGATGCAGGTCAACTGGTGGGCGTGCGCGGGCGGGCCGACCTCGCGGATGCCGTCCGAGGCGTGCGTCCGGCCACCGTGCCGATGGCAACGGCCGGGGCCGCCACCCCCCACAGGAGAGGCCCCGGCCGTCGCGCGGCACGGGCCGCGCGGCCCGTACTCTCTACAGCGCCGTGCATGCGCTTTGTGTCACACCACACTGCATCACGGGTTAGTTGCATCTTGTACGGACATGGACGGAGAGCGGTTTCAAGCCGTAACGTTCCTTTCGCGCCGGACTGCGGCACAGGGAACGCTCAGGAACGGGCCCCACGACCGCGGCGACCATCAAGTGAGAGACCACGACGGCGAGAACCCGGTCCGCGAGAGCGGTGCCGGCCGAGGCGCAAGAGGGGCGCGGTGCTGGGGGACGACGCGGAGCTGACCGCCGCGGTGCTTGCGGCACAGGCCGGGGACGAGACCGCGTTCCGGACTGTGTACCGCGCCGTGCACCCGCGGCTGCTCGGGTACGTACGGACACTGGTCGGCGACCCGGACGCCGAGGACGTGACGTCCGAGGCCTGGCTGCAGATAGCCCGGGACCTGGACCGGTTCAGCGGCGATGCCGACCGGTTCCGCGGCTGGGCCGCCCGGATCGCCCGCAACCGCGCACTCGACCACATCCGGATGCGTGGGCGCCGTCCCGCGATCGGCGGCGACGAGACCGAGTTGACCGGGAAGGCCGCCGAGTCGGACACCGCGGGCGAGGCCATCGAGGCCCTGGCCACCGGCAGCACCCTCTCGCTCATCGCCCAGCTCCCGCAGGACCAGGCCGAGGCCGTCGTGCTGCGGGTCGTCGTCGGCCTCGACGCCAAGACCGCGGCCGAGACCCTCGGCAAGCGCCCCGGTGCCGTCCGCACGGCCGCGCACCGCGGTCTGAAGCGGCTCGCGGAGCTCCTCGGCGCGGATGCGGAATCCGCGGAGGCGCTCGGCGCCGTACCCCCACAGAGAGAACCGTGCACACGCGCGGTGACGTCTGCCGGTGTGACGCATACGCGCGCGCGGACGCAGAAGGACATGTGATGGCCGACGAGCAGTACAAGTGGCTGGACCGCGACGCCGCGGAGCGTCTGTTGCGCGGAGAGCCGCTGGAAGCCGTCGACGCCGACGCCCGCAAGCAGGCGGACCGGCTGGCCGAAGCCCTGGGCACCCTGGCCGCCGAAGCCGCGCTGAGCAGCGCCGAACTCCCGGGAGAGGCCGCCGCGTTGGCCGCTTTCCGCGGTGCGCGCACGGGCCGCGACGGCGAGGAGGCGTTCCTCGGCCGCCGGGGCCGTACGCGCTCCGCCGCCCACTCCGGTGACGCCGGTCTGATCCGGCTCGGACGTTCCGGGCCCGGTGGCCGGCGGGCCCACTGGGGCCGGCCGGTGCGGATCGGACTCGCCGCCGCGCTGGCCGCCGGGATGATCGGCGGAGTCGCCGTGGCGGCCGGAACCGGAGCGCTGCCGACTCCGTTCCGTGATCACGCGCCGACGCCCGGGACTTCGGTTTCCGCAGCCGTCACGTCCGAGCAGCCGCTCCTGTCGCCGTCGCCCGGTGCCACGGCGGAGGGCGGAGTCGGTGCGCCGACGCCGGACGGCACCACGAACGGCCCGACCGCCGGCGGCTCCGCGTCCGACGAGGCCGAGGACGGCGGCGTCGCGAGCGGCCGGCCGGGTGCGAGCGGCCGCGGCAAGTCCGGCCGCTACGGCAAGTGGCGCGGCCTGCTGTCGTCCTGCCGGGACTTCCGCAGGGGCAAGGAGCTGGACCGGGAGCGCAGACGCGCCCTGGAGGACGCGGCCCAGGGTTCCTCGCGCGTACGGAAGTACTGCGAGGCCGTGCTGGGGGGCGACGATCACCGCTCGGACGGTGACGAGGACCGCGACAAGAAATCCGGCAAGAGCGGCAAAGGCGACAAGGCCGACAGCAACCACATATTCCGGGGCACCGGTGACCATGCCGGCGACGCCGGGGTGCTGACGCCCGCGCCCACCGTCGTCGGCCTGGCCAAGTCGCTGACCACCCCGAAGGCTTCCCCGGGCGCCACATCACCGGCCGGCCCGAACCCGTCGCCGCCGTACAGCGCGCTGCCGCTGCCGTGACCCTCCTGAGCTGGGAGAACCCTCCGGGTCGACCGGCAGGAAGCCGCTGACCAGCGGTTTCGTATTTCTCTCAGCTTTCTCCGGCCCGGGTGTGACATTTTCGGCCGCCATGGCGCAGTAATGAGTGAGCCGACTGGTCATCGGCCGTCGCATCGAGCCGGGGTTCCCCCCGTACCCACGGCTTGGTGCACCCAGGCGGGGGGGGGGGGGGGGGGCCTCCTCCCCCCCCCCCCCCCCCCCCCCCCCCCCCCCCCCCCCCCCCCCCCCCCCCCACCACCCCCCCCCCCCCCCCCCCCCCCCCACA
>NZ_JBHXJC010000004.1:37677-184408 GCF_042723265.1 Streptomyces sp. NPDC058371
TGGCGGGAGCGATGCAGGGACATGAGGGCCCACCCCCAAAAACGTATAGGAGAGAACAGGGAAAGGCAGAGGACACGTTCCCCCGGTCCCGCCCGCGCCCCACACCTCTCGCCGCGCCCTCCGTCACCAGTAGACGACGACCTTGTCACCCGTGCGGACCTGCGCGAACAGCGAAGCGATCGCCCCCTCGTCCCGTACGTTCACGCACCCGTGCGAACCGCCCGCGTAGCCACGCGCCGCGAAGTCGTACGAGTAGTGCACCGCTTGGCCGCCGCTGAAGAACATCGCGTACGGCATGGGGGAGTCGTAGATCGTCGACACATGGTGGCGCGACTTGAAGTAGACGCTGAACACACCTTCGCGGGTGGGCGTGTACTGCGCCCCGAACCGCACGGCCATCGTCGAGACCGTCCTGCCGTCGATCATCCAGCGCAGCGTCCGGCTCGTCTTGCTGATGCACAGCGCCCGGCCGGTCATACAGCGCGGGTCCGGTTTCGCCGCGGGCTGCCCGCCGAACGCGTACAGCTCCCACTTGCCCGGCTTGTGCGTCATCTTCACCAGCCGCTGCCAGGTGACGGTGTCGGTCCTGCCGGTCCTCGGCAGTCCGCGCTTGCGCTGGAAACCCTCGACGGCGGTGACCGTGGAGCCGTCGTACGACCCGGTCGGGCCCTCGAACAGCCAGGCGAGCTGGTGCAGTCGGGCCTGTACCTCGCGGACGTCGACGCCCTTGTCGCCGCGGGCCCAGAGGACTTCGGGGGCCGGTGCCCGCGTCGTGGCAGGCGCACCGCTGCTCTTCCCGTCGCCCTTGTCGTCCTTGCCGCTGCCCTTGTCCTTGCCGCTGTCCGGCGTGGCCGGGATGTCGATGTGCACCGGCGAGCGGTGCCCGTCCGTGTCGCCGGCCCGGGCCGTGCAACCGGTCACCGCGACAAGCGCCACGAGGGTGGCGATCCATCTCCCCATGCCAGTGGTACGCATTCCCGCCCCCGTCGTCTCACGGATCGCCGCAGCACGGCCGTGTCACCTGAGATGTTCCCCGCACATGACCGGTCGCGAACTACGCGGCATGGTGGTGTTGGGGCCACGGCCAGGTCTGTGAGGAAGCTCCCAGCGTGGGCCCCTCCACCGGGCGCATGCCCGCCGCTACAGTCCGTAGCGAAGGTCTTCTGTACCAGCGAGTAACCAAGCAATGCGGAGGCACACACCATGGCGCGCGAGTCGGAGTCCGGACTGCCCATCGAACCGGTCTACGGTCCGGACGCCCTTGCCGACTGGGACCCGGCGGACAAGCTGGGCGAGCCGGGGACGTACCCGTTCACCCGCGGTGTGTACCCGTCGATGTACACCGGCCGCCCGTGGACGATGCGCCAGTACGCCGGGTTCGGTACGGCCGTGGAGTCCAACGCGCGCTACAAGCAGCTGATCGCGAACGGCACGATGGGCCTGTCCGTCGCCTTCGACCTGCCCACCCAGATGGGTCACGACTCCGACGCTCCGATCGCACACGGTGAGGTCGGCAAGGTGGGCGTGGCGATCGACTCCGTCGAGGACATGCGGATCCTGTTCGGCGGCATCCCGCTCGACAAGGTCTCGACGTCGATGACGATCAACGCGCCCGCGGCCCTCCTGCTGCTCATGTACCAACTCGTCGGCGAGGAACAGGGCGTCCCGGCCGACCGGCTCACGGGCACGATCCAGAACGACGTCCTCAAGGAGTACATCGCGCGCGGGACGTACATCTTCCCGCCCAAGCCCTCCCTCCGGCTGATCGCGGACATCTTCAAGTACTGCCGCACCGAGATCCCGAAGTGGAACACCATCTCGATCTCCGGCTATCACATGGCGGAGGCAGGGGCCTCTCCAGCGCAGGAGATCGCGTTCACCCTCGCCGACGGCATCGAGTACGTCCGCACCGCGGTCGCGGCCGGCATGGACGTCGACGACTTCGCCCCGCGGCTGTCCTTCTTCTTCGTCGCCCGTACGACGATCCTGGAGGAGGTCGCCAAGTTCCGTGCCGCGCGCCGCATCTGGGCGAAGGTCATGCGCGAGGAGTTCGGGGCGAAGAACCCCAAGTCGCTGATGCTGCGCTTCCACACGCAGACGGCCGGTGTGCAGCTGACCGCCCAGCAGCCCGAGGTGAACCTGGTGCGGGTGGCGGTCCAGGGCCTCGGCGCGGTGCTCGGCGGCACGCAGTCCCTGCACACGAACTCCTTCGACGAGGCGATCGCGCTGCCGACGGACAAGTCCGCGCGCCTGGCCCTGCGGACCCAGCAGGTGCTGGCGTACGAGACCGACGTGACGGCGACGGTCGACCCCTTCGCGGGCTCGTACGTCGTCGAGCGGATGACGGACGACGTCGAGGCGGCCGCTGTCGAGCTGATGCGGAAGGTCGAGGACCTGGGCGGCGCGGTCAACGCCATCGAGCACGGCTTCCAGAAGGGCGAGATCGAGCGCTCCGCCTACCGCATCGCGCAGGAGACGGACTCCGGCGAGCGGGTCGTGGTCGGCGTCAACCGCTACCAGCTGGACGAGGAGGAGCCGTACGAGCCGCTCCGGGTGGACCCCGCGATCGAGGCCCAGCAGGCGGCCCGGCTCACCAAGCTGCGCGCCGAGCGCGACCAGGAGGCGGTGGACTCGGCCCTGGCCGCGCTCAAGAAGGCGGCGGAGGGCACGGACAACGTCCTGTACCCCATGAAGGACGCGCTGCGGGCCCGGGCGACGGTGGGCGAGGTGTGCAACGCCCTCCGGGAGGTGTGGGGGACGTACGTGCCGACGGATGCCTTCTGAGCTGGGCAATTACTCCCTATGAGGGATCAGGGGCGGATATCACCCACCCCCGGTTACGCTCGTGAAGAGTGACCCCCGAAAAGGAGGATGCCGTGGCTGTACTGCAACACGAGCTGACGTTGGGCGAAGCCGCCGACCTGCTCTCTCGTGCACTGCCTGGGCACCGCGTGGAGATTCTCCAGGGGAGGCTCACTGTGACACCGCCGCCGGACGGCTCGCATGCGCTGTCGTTGACGAAGTTGGGCAGGGCGTTCGACCGGGCTGGAATCGAGGATGCAGGGCGTGAGTATGTCCAGGGCATCGGCCTCTGGCTGCCCACCCTGTCTGCTGACTACGCGATCCCCGACTTCTCCGTCGTCGATGACGATTTCCGGGACGCCCTCGTCCAGAAGAACTGCTACGCGCCGAACGTCTTCCGCCTTGTCGTGGAAGTGACGTCCTCGAACTGGTCCGACGGCCTCGGACCCAAGGTCGAGTGCTACGCCGAGGCCGGAATCCCCGTGTACATGGTGGCCGACCGCAAGCATGGCGAGGTGTTGCTCTACCAGAACCCCATGGACGGGAAGTACGACGCGCCCCAGCGCTTCAAGCGCGGCCAGAGCGTCCCGGTCCCCGAAGCCGTCGGCGTCACCCTCGACCTCTCCGTGGACACCCTCCTGGACGGCGACGGCTGACTGTCGTACGCCCGTGCGACACTCGTTTGCATGCTTGGCGTCATCGACCTCCCGACCTATCTCGCGGGCCTCGTCCTCATCGTGCTGCTCCCGGGCCCGAACTCCCTGTACGTGCTGTCCGTCGCCGCCCGGCGCGGGGTACGGACCGGGTACACGGCCGCGGCCGGTGTCTGGTGCGGGGACACCGTGCTGATGACCCTGTCCGCCGCCGGAGTCGCCTCCCTTCTGCAGGCGAACGCCGTGCTCTTCGGGATCGTGAAGTACGCGGGAGCCGGCTATCTGACCTGGCTCGCGTTCGGGATGCTGCGGGCCGCGTGGTCGATGTGGCAGACCCGGCGGGACCGGGCGGAGGCCCTGGACACGGAAGCCGCCTCGCCCGCCTCGCCCGCGTCGGCCGCCGAGGAGCGGCCGTTCCGGCGGGCGCTGGTCGTCAGCCTCTTCAACCCCAAGGCGATCCTCTTCTTCGTCGCCTTCTTCGTGCAGTTCGTGGACCCGGGATACGCCTATCCCGCGCTCTCGTTCGTCGTGCTCGGCGCCTTCGCCCAGATCTTCAGCTTCCTCTACCTGACCGCACTGATCTTCAGCGGTACGAAGCTCGCGGCCGCCTTCCGCCGCCGCAGGAGGCTGTCGGCGGGCGCCACCTCGGCCGCGGGCGCGCTGTTCCTCGGCTTCGCGGTGAAGCTGTCGCTGGCGAGCTCCATCTGAGGCCCAGCGAGCTCCGCCTGAGGCCGGCGAGCTCCGTCCGAGGCGGCTCCACCGGTCCGACCGGGCGCAGTTCGCCTCAGAGGCTCAGGACTCGCGGCCGCTGCTGACTCAGCCGCCCAGGGCCCGCGCGAGGTAGTCCGTCACCCCGTCCGCCGTCCCGCCCGCCCAGGCCAGGTAGCCGTCGGGGCGCACCAGGAACACGCCGGTGCCGTACACCTCGTACGCGGGGATGCGGACCGTGTGCACCAGGTCGCCGTCGAGGGGCGGGAGTCCGGCCTCCGTGCCGACCGCGAGCAGGGTCCAGTGCGGGCCCCGGAACGCGTCGAAGAGCCGTACGCCGCCGCGGTGGCCGTCGGGTGCGCGGTCGCCCGCGTGCAGCGCGTCGTCCGCGAGGCCGGCCCGGGTCTCCTGGGTGAGCGCGGAGTCGCGGTAACCGAGGCCGAGCTGCCGGGTCTCCGCCCCGCGCCGTGTCTCACCGCGGTGGACCCGGGTGGACAGGCCGAGCATCGCGGCGGCGTTGGCCCGCCGTTCCTCCTCGTAGGAGTCGAGGAGCGACTCCGGAGCCTTGCCGCTCAGCACCGCGCCCAGCTTCCAGCCCAGGTTGTACGCATCCTGGACGCTGGTGTTGAGGCCCTGTGCGCCCGCGGGCGAGTGGACGTGCGCGGCGTCGCCCGCGAGAAAGATGCGGCCCACGCGGAACCGGTCCGCGAGCGCGGCCCGCGGCCGGAAGTTGGAGGCCCAGCGCAACTCGGTCACGTCGTCGGGGCTGAGGTGCGTGCGCGTGGCGACGACCTTGCGGACGCCGTCCGGGGAGAGATCGATGTCCGTCCCTTCCGGGAACTGGGCGATGAACTGGAAGTCCTCCGTCCCCGCCAGCGGGAAGATCACCGTGAAGCCGCCGTCGTCGCCTCGCGGCAGGAACATGTGCAGATTGTCGCGGTCGAGTCCGGTGAGGCGGACGTCGGCGACGAGGAACGGGTTCGGATCCACCGTCTCGCCGGTCATGCCGATGCCGAGCTCACGCCGAACGGTGGAGCGGCCGCCGTCTGCGGCCACGGCGTAGCGGGCGCGGACCGGGGGGCCCGAGGTGAACGACGCGCTGACCCCGTCCGTGTCCTGTGCGATCGCCGCCAGCTCCCGGCCGAACACCACGTCGCCGCCCAGCTCCCGCAGCCGGGCGTGGAGGATCTCCTGGGTACGCCACTGCGGCAGCATCCAGGTCTCGGCGTACGGCTCGGCCTCCGTCGGCTCGGCCTTGTCGCTCATCGCGTCCTCGCCCAGGCGGATCCCGTCCTGCCAGGTCTGTCGCGCCGGATACGGGCCGCCGGCCGTCCGCACCGCCTCCAGGACGCCGAGGTCGTACAGCACCTCCAGCGTGCGCGGCTGGATTCCCTTGCCGCGCGAGCCCGGGGAGAGCGCCTCGCCGCGCTCGACGACCAGCGCACGTACTCCGCGCCGGGCCAGGTCGATGGCGAGGGCGAGACCGGAGGGACCGGCCCCGACGACGAGTACGTCCGTGTTTATGGCGTCCACGGAGTTTGTGGCGTCCACGGATATTTCCTTAACGTCGTTAAGTTCCATGTTCTGAGCATGCCCTTAACGACGTTAAACTGTCAAGCGTGGCTACTCAGAGAACCCCCAAACTGGACAAGCGTCTGGTCAGCGAAACCGCGCTGCGGCTGCTCAACGAGGTCGGCCTCGACGGGCTCACCCTCCGGGCCATCGCGAAGGAGCTCGACGTCCAGGCGCCGGCCCTGTACTGGCACTTCAAGAACAAGCAGGCGCTGCTCGACGAGATGGCGACCGAGATGTACCGCCGGATGGTTGCGGAGGGTGGGCCTCCGCGGGCCGGCACCTGGCAGGAGCGGCTTCTCGCGGCCAACCGCGGCCTGCGCGCGGCCCTGCTGAGCTATCGCGACGGCGCGAAGGTCTTCAGCGGCTCCCGCTTGACCAACACCGAACACGCGGCCGACCAGGAAGCGATTCTCCGCTCCCTGGTCGAGGCGGGCTTCGACCTCCCGCAGGCCGCCCGTGCCACCTTCACCGTCTTCCTCTTCACCGTCGGCTTCGTCACCGAGGAGCAGGGCGTCCACCCGGTGCCGGGGGAGCCCCGCGAGGGTTACGACGTCGAGGAGCGCGCCGCGCGTATGGCGGACTTCCCCCTCGCCGCCGCAGCGGGCACCGAGCTGTTCGAGACCTACGACGAGGGTTTCGAGGAGGGGCTCCGGCTGCTGATCGCGGGGATCGAGGCGCGGTACGGAGTCGCCTGAGTTCCGGGTCGCTTCGTCAGCGTGCCGCTCGATTGCGGGGCCGGCGTCCTACCGGCGCACCGCCGACAGGACCGCGCGCAGCCGGGGCGCCAGGAGGTTCTCCACGTAGCGGTTCAGCAGCCACGCCAGCAGGAGCATCGTCGCGACGGTGAGCGGGAAGGTCCCGTACGACGGGATGTGCAGGGTCTGGTGGTAGGCCTTGATGGCGACCCAGCCCAGATGCTCATGGACCAGGTAGAAGGGGTACGTCAGGGCCCCCGCGACCGTCAGCCAGCGCCAGTTCGCCCAGTTCAGCCGGCCCAGCGCGATCGCGGCGACGGCGAGGTAGCCGAAGCTGACGACCAGAATGATGCCGAACGAGGTGCGGTACGAGAAGAAGTCCGGGTTCGGCGCGTGCCACAGCCGCATCACCGCGTAGTGCTGGCCGATCAGCCAGCTCACGCCGACGATGCCCCAGGCGTACGCGTCCCGCCGGTTGCGGTGCACCAGGTACAGGCCGACGCCGCCGATGAAGAACGGCGCGTACTCCGGCATCAGGATGATGTTCAGCAGGGGCTGGTTCGCGGTCTGCGCGATGGCGGCGGCGAGCGTCCAGCCCGCGCAGAACAGGATGACCCGCTGCCGGTTGGCGCCGGGCAGCACGATGCACAGGGCGAACAGCGCGTAGAAGCGCACCTCGGCCCAGAGCGTCCAGCAGACCCCCAACACCCGGTCCACGCCCAGTGGTTGCTGGAGCATCGTCAGGTTCACCAGCGCGTCGCTCGGCGACACCGCGTCGTACGCGACGACGGGCAGCGCGAACACCGCCGTCACCAGGATCACCGCAGCCCAGTACGAGGGCAGCAGCCGCGAGGCGCGGGAGGCGAAGAACGCGCGCAGCGGACGGCCCCAGCCGCTCATGCAGATCACGAAGCCGCTGATCACGAAGAAGACCTGCACGCCCAGACAGCCGTACGCGAACCACTCGTGCAGCGTGGGGAACTGGTGTTTCGGCGAACTGCCCCACGCCTCCGTGACCTCGCCGTCCCGGCCGCCGTAGTGGTACCCGGCGACCATCAGCGCGGCGATCAGCCGCAGCCCGTCGAGCGCACGCAGGCGAGGCGCGTGCGCTCGGGGGATTATCCGAGGGGGAACGCCGACGGGCTCCGCATCCGCAGCGGACGCAGAGGACGTCGGCGATGCCGGGAGCTGTGCTTCGACAGAAGGCTCCACGGAGGTGTTCATCCGAGCGCCGCCCGCTTGAAGGAGCGCGCACGGCGGGCCACCCGGCGGACCGTCGCGTTGCGCGGGATGAACGCGAGCTGGGCCGGGACCGCGCCGGGCAGCGCGAGCGAGGTCAGCCGTCGCCGCTTGAAGTAGCGCCAGGTGTGCTGGTCCAGCCGTGTCGTCAGATAGCGCTCGGCGTGCGGGCGCAGCTCCGGGTAGATCTTCGGCTGCATCGCGAACCCGACGGCCTGGACGAGACCGGTGAGGGCCGCCACGTCCAGGCCGGGGTGCTGTCCGGTGACCGCCGCCCGGTCCGTCAGCTCGGGCAGCAGCGCGTCCACGACGGTGACGGGCACCCGGTTGCTGTTCTCGTACGGCGTGAGGCGGTCCAGCAGGGTCTCCGTGCCGATCCGGGCGACCGGCAGGCCGTACAGCGCGGACGCGGTGAGCAGCGCGGTGGAGAAGCAGCCGACGACGAGGGCGGGCCGCATCCGCTGGTAGAGCACCTCGGCGAGGACCGGGGTGTCCACCACCGTCAGATCGGCGCCCAGCTGCTCGGCCTCCTTCTCCAGCAGGCGCGACCAGCGGGCCGGGGCCGTGGGGTGCGGCTTGAACACCACCCGGGTGTGGCCTAGCGCGACGGCACCCCTCAGCATTCGTACGTGGAGGTTCTCCTCCTCCTCGGCGGTGAGGATGTCGAGCGCCGAGAGGTACTGCCCGAGGAGCATGGCCGGCTCGTCGAGTGCGGGCAGCTCGTCCCCGGTGTCCGCCAGCTCGGCGAGCACCTTCGCGAACGCGTCCGTCGGCACGATCTCGGGTCCGACCTCGAACTCCGTGAGCAGCAGCGGCTTCAGCCCCGGCACCAGGTCCAGGTGGAGCAGCCGGGTCACGCGGGTGCCGACCAGCGGGTCGATCTTGTTGCGGGTCGGGCCGTAGCTCATCAGACCGTCCGCGTAGACGGTGACGGGCGCGCCGGTGAAGATCTGGGCGATGCCGAGGGCCGGGTTGACCTGGATCGACTCGACGGCCAGCTCGATGTCGTCGTCCCCGAGGTCCCAGGCGAGCCGCAGATGCCGCTCCCACAGCGGTACGTCGTCGAGCCGCGGCGCCCAACCGCCCGGGTGGAAGGGGGAGATGGTCTCGTTCCACGAGATCACCTCGTCGAACCGGCCGCGCAGATGCCCGAAGCCGGGCATCTCGTCCACGGCGGGCGTCGTCTCGGGCGTCGCCGCGTTGTTCGAGACGAGCAGAATGCGCCGGTCCGCCGGTCCGAAGCACTCGCTGTCCAGCGCCGCGGCGAGGGTGGCCGTGCCGTACAGCGTGGACGTCAGGAAGATCTGGGTGGTCACGCGGCCACCCCCGCGGCGGGAGCCGGACGGCGGCGCAGCCGGCGCAGCCGCGTGGCCCGCTGGATGTCCATCGAGTCGAGGGCGTCGTCGAGCACGTCCTGCGGCATGCGCCGCAGCGCGACCGCGCTCATCGACTTCAGTTTCCGTGCCACCGGTGGCTCGAACCTTTCGACGGATCCCAGATGGTGGGAAATGATGGCGCAATACGTGCGCACGGCTTTGGGCAGCAGCCTTTCCGCGTCACGGTCATCTGCGGTTTCGCTCACCACCTGGTCGAACGCGCGAATGAAATCCAGTTGTCGCACGTCGCCGATCTGGGTGAGAGAAGAGGCGACACCACGCCGGTAGAACACGCCGAGGAGCCCCACCGTGGCGAAGGATTCCGCCTCCCGGTGCAGCTTCCAGATCCACGGCCGGTCCTCCGCCGTCCGCAGCCCGTCGGTGAAGTGCAGCAGTCCGCGGTCGACCAGGCGGCGGTGGTAGATGCCCGCCCAGGCGTAGGCGTAGTCGACGGAGGTGGACCGGTCGGTGGGCAGGATCGCGTCCCGCGGACGCATCACCACACCCCGCCGGCCGTGCGGGACACGGTGGATCGAACGGGCGCGCGCGGTGCACTGGACATGGTCCGTACGGACGAAGTCGCAGCCCAGGCCCTCGATGGAGGCCAGGAGTTGTTCGTAGTAACCGGGGGCGAGCCAGTCGTCCCCGTCGAGGAACGTGAGGTAGTCGCCACGCGCCGCGTCGATGCCCGTGTTGCGCGCGGTCGCCAGTCCTCCGTTCTTCTCGTGTCTGACATACACCGCGCCCGGGAGCTCGCGCTCCGCGCGCGCGAGAATGTCAGGTGTCTCGTCGCGCGAGCAGTCGTCGACGAGAATGAATTCGAAGTCCTGGCGCGCGTTCGCCCGCAGACTCCGCAGAGTGTCGGGCGCATATTGCTGCACGTTGTAGAACGGCACGATGACGGAGAGCTTGACCACCCCTGTGACGTTAGGCGGCGGCCCGGCATTCGTCTTGACCGTTGGTGAGATGTCAGGTGAACGACGCGTGGCGAAGCAGTGAACCCAGCTGATTTCTGTGCCGATCATGGGCCGATTCGCCATTCGTCGATGTGCTGTTAACCGTTTGTTGCATTCAGGTTGGGCCGGACCTCGAAATGGGTTCCTAGCGTCGTCGACGTGCCAGCAAGTACCTCGAAGTCTCTGCGGGTCGCCGTTCTCGCGGATTCCGATACCCGGTGGAAATGGGGTTCGCTCACCGCGAACCGCATTTCCCCTGCCGAATCGGACATCCGCCTCGACGGTTTCCTCCTGCGCGGCCGTGCCACCCCCACCCCCCGCCAGCTCGAAGAGGTCGGCGTCCGCGCCGACACCCTCCGCGAGGTCACCGGCGTCGAGTTCCTGCGCGCCCTCGGCCAGGAGACGTACGACATCGTCGTGCTGGCGCTGGTCGGCGGTGCCGTCCAGGCGATGCTGCACGGCCTCGCCCGTGCCTGGGACGGGCGGACGAAGCGGCCCGTGGTCGTCACCGGCTATGTCGGTGTCGTCTACGAGAAGCTCGCCGACGGCCTGCTGCTGCGGCACGGCGCCGACCTCGTCCTCGCCAACTCCCGCCAGGACGCGGACCGTTTCCGTGCCGTGTACGAGGGAGTGGGCGCCGGCGCCGGGTCGGTGACGGAGGTGGCGCTGCCCTTCCTGGGCGGTTCCCGCTACGAGAAGCACGACCCGTACACGGTCGTCTTCGCCGCCCAGCCCTCCGTGCCGGAGACCCGCAAGGACCGTACGTACCTGCTGAACCGGCTGATCCGGCACGCGCGCCTCCACCCGGACCGCGAGGTCCTGCTGAAGCTGCGCTCCAGGCCGGGCGAACACACCACGCACATCGAGGAACTGCCCTACCAGAAGCTGGTGCAGAAGGCGGATCCGCCCGCCAACTTCCGTCTGGTGTACGGGCACATGGGCGAGGTCCTGGACCGCACCGACCTGCTGGTCACGATCAGCTCCACCGCGGCCCTGGAGTCGCTGCACCGCCGGGTCCCCACCGTCGTCCTGACCGACCTCGGGGTGCGCGAGGCGCTCGGCAACCACCACTTCGTGGGCTCCGGGTGCCTGGCCTCCTGGGACCAGCTCGACGCCGGCCACCGCCCGGCGCCCGACGCGGCCTGGGTGGCCCGGCAGGGCGTCGCCGCCGACGGGTCGTACGAGACGGCCTTCGACGTCGCCCGCCGCCGGATCCGCGAGCTGCTCGAAGCGGCCCAACTCCCGCCCCTCGCCCCCTACTACACGCCCGCCACCGCCCCCGGATATCTGCCCGGCCTCCTCGCCCGCCACCACCTCGGCCCCGACGGCAGCCCGCTGCCGGGTGCCCCCGCGGCCGACCGGGAGCCCAGTCCCGTACGGCAGATCGTGCGCCGCGCGGCCCGCGGCGCCTACCGCCACGGCGTCCAGCGCGTCGCGCCCGTCATCAGGCGGATGGGGGAGCTGTGAGCCACCGGATCCCACGTCAAGGAGTACAGCCAATGTCCAACCCGGAAGCGGGCCGAACGGCGACGGTACGCCGTGTGCTCGCGGTGATTCCCGCGCGCGGCGGCTCCAAGGGCGTGCCCGCGAAGAACCTCGCCCCGGTCGGGGGCGTACCACTGGTGGCGCGAGCCGTGCGCGAGTGCCGGGCCACCCGGCTGGTCACGGACGTCGTGGTCTCCACGGACGACACCGCGATCGCCGCGGCCGCCCGTGCGGCCGGCGCCGAGGTCGTGCTGCGGCCCGCCGCCATCGCCGGCGACACCGCGACCTCCGAGGCCGCGGTCCTGCACGCCATGGAGGCCCACGAGGCCCTGCACGGCGCCGCGGTCGACGTGGTCCTGCTCGTCCAGTGCACCAGCCCCTTCATCGTCCGCGAGGACATCGACGGGGTCGTGAACGCGGTCGTCGAGAAGGGCGCGGACACGGCGCTGACCGTGGCCCCCTTCCACGGCTTCGTCTGGCGCGACGGGGACGACGAGCCCACCGCCCCGGTCGCGGTCGGCAGCGCTCGTACGGTGGCCGTGGGCGGCACCGACACCCTGGTCACCGAAACCGGCACCGCCACCAGCGGCGGCTACGGCATCAACCACGACAAGTCCTTCCGCCCCCGCCGCCAGGACCGCCCCCAGGACCTGCTGGAGACCGGCGCGGTCTACGGCATGGACGCGACCGGCTTCCGTACCGCCAAGCACCGCTTCTTCGGCCGCACGGAACTCGTCCGCACCGACCCGGCCCGGGTGCTGGAGATCGACGACCCGCACGACCTCGCCCGCGCCCGGGCCCTCGCGCCCCTCTTCGACGCGGGCCGCCCCGGCTCGCTGCCGACCGCCGCTGACATCGACGCGGTCGTCCTCGACTTCGACGGCACCCAGACCGACGACAGGGTGCTGATCGACTCCGACGGACGGGAGTTCGTCTCCGTGCACCGCGGGGACGGCCTCGGTATCGCCGCCCTCCGCAGGAGCGGACTGACGATGCTGATCCTGTCCACGGAACAGAACCCGGTCGTCGCCGCCCGGGCCCGGAAGCTCAAGATCCCGGTCCTGCACGGCATCGACCGGAAAGACCTCGCACTGAAGCAGTGGTGCGAGGAGCAGGGCATCGCGCCCGAGCGCGTGCTCTACGTCGGCAACGACGTCAACGACCTCCCGTGCTTCGCCCTCGTGGGCTGGCCGGTGGCGGTCGCGAGCGCCCACGACGTCGTGCGCGGCGCCGCACGCGCGGTCACCGCCCTCCCCGGCGGCGACGGCGCGATCCGAGAGATCGCCAGCTGGATCCTCGGGCCTTCTCTCGACTCCCTCGACAAGTAAGGAACTTCCCCGCCATGAGCACCAACTCCCGTCTGCGCACCTTCGGTTCGAAGACCGCCGGCCCCGGCCACCCGGTCTACGTCGTCGGTGAGATCGGCATCAACCACAACGGCGAGCTCGAGAACGCCTTCAAGCTGATCGACGCCGCCGCCGAGGCCGGCTGCGACGCCGTCAAGTTCCAGAAGCGCACCCCGGAGATCTGCACCCCGCGCGACCAGTGGGACATCGAGCGCGACACCCCCTGGGGCCGCATGACCTACATCGACTACCGCCACCGCGTGGAGTTCGGTGAGGACGAGTACCGCCAGATCGACGAGTACTCCAAGGAGAAGGGCATCGCCTGGTTCGCCTCCCCGTGGGACACCGAGGCCGTCGCCTTCCTGGAGAAGTTCGACATCCCCGCCCACAAGGTCGCCTCGGCCTCCCTCACCGACGACGAGCTGTTGCGCTCGCTGCGCGGCACGGGCCGTACGGTCATCCTCTCCACCGGCATGTCGACCCCGAAGCAGATCCGTCACGCGGTCGAGGTCCTCGGCTCGGACAACATCCTGCTCTGCCACGCCACCTCGACGTACCCGGCGAAGGCCGAGGAGCTCAACCTCCGCGTCATCAACACCCTCCAGGCCGAGTTCCCGAACGTCCCGATCGGCTACTCCGGCCACGAGACGGGCCTGCAGACCACCCTCGCCGCGGTCGCCCTCGGCGCCGCCTTCGTCGAGCGCCACATCACCCTCGACCGCGCGATGTGGGGCTCCGACCAGGCCGCCTCCGTCGAGCCGCAGGGCCTGACCCGCCTGGTCCGCGACATCCGCACCATCGAGGCGTCCCTCGGTGACGGCGTCAAGAAGGTCTACGAGTCCGAGCTCGGCCCGATGAAGAAGCTGCGGCGCGTCCCGGGTGTCGTCGCGGAGGCGGAGATCGCCGCGGCGGCGGGCGAGCCGGTCGCGGTCTGAGCCTCTTACGACGGGACGGTCGTACACCGATGAGCCCTCGCGCCGGTTCCGCCGGCCCCCACACTCTCGCCTTCGTCGAGAGTCCGGTACAGCTGCTGAACGTGCTGGAGTGGGCGCACTCGAACGCCCTCGGCACGCCGGAGGGCAGCGCACCGGCGCCCGGCGCGGGGCTCACCCTGGTAGTGCTCTCTCCCACCGACCCGATGACCCGCGGCCAGCTGCGCCGCATGGCCGAACTGGCCCGCGACGAGGGGTACGCGGTCCGCTGGGAGGAGGCGCGGGGCGGTGCGACGGCCCCGTTCCACACGGTGGGCGGCCTGGCCCGGCTGCTGCGCAGGGCCCGGCGCATCGTGATGGGCGACCCCTTCTCCCGCTACGTACAACTGCTGCTGTCGATCACCCGCGCCCGCGAGCTGGTGGTCGTCGACGACGGCACGGCGACCATGGAGTTCGTCGCCCAACTCGCCCGCGGTGAGCGCCTGGTGCGCTGGCACCGGCGCGGTGGCCGGCCCGGCGTCCGCGACGTGCTCTTCGCGCCCGTGTCGGGGATCGCGCGCCGCCGCCTCACCCCGACCGGCCGCCGCTCGGTCGAGGTCTTCTCCTCCATGCCGATCGACTCGGCACCGGATGGCGTCCGCATCACGTCCAACGACTTCTCCTGGACCCGGGCCCGCTTCGGGCCGCCCCGCATCACCAAGGGCGCGGACCTGGTGGGCACGTCCCTCGTCGAGACGGGTGTGGTGGACCCGGACCGCTATCTGGAAGCGGTCCAGGCCCTGTCCAAGGCCCACGGCGCGACGCGCTATTTCGCCCACCGTCGCGAGAGCGTGGAGAAACTCCACCGTCTGGCGGTGGAAACGGGCCTGGAGATCGTCCGCCCCGACCTCCCCCTCGAACTGATCGCCCGCCGGGGCCCCATCGGTCGCACGATCCTCAGCTTCCCGTCCACGGTCGTCCACACCCTCCCCCTGGCCCTGGCCGGCACGGAGGTCCGCGTCGCCGTCTGCGACATCGACCCCACCTGGCTGACCCAGAACGCGTCCCCCCGAGCCCAGGGCTTCCTGTCGGGGGTCACGGGGACGGCACGGGATGTGCATCGGCTGTCGGCGGTGAGCGCGGCGCTCTGAGTGACGTCCCGGCTCGGGACTGTCACTCCCTCCCGTACGATTCCTGCTCACCCCGTACGATTCCTCTGTACGGGAAGTGAGTTGAGGGATCGGTGTGACCGGGGCGGGGTACACGGTGGGTTCTCACGGGCAGCACGGCCGGCCGGGTGGTCGGCATGATCTGCACGCGTCGCACGAGGACCTGACCAAGCTCGCCGACGATCTCGACGACATGCAGGATCACCTGGACCAGCAGGTCAAGCGCATGGACGCGGTCGTCGACCGGATCGAGGCGGGCTGGCGCGGCCCGGCCGCGACGGCGTACCGCGAGTTCCATCGCGCCGCCGCCGAGGACGCCGTACGCATCCGCGACGTGATGAAGCACCTGGAACAGGCCGTCCGGCTGAGCCGGGACGGCTTCTCGCGGCACGACCTGGACGTGCTGGAACAGATGCGGCAGATCCAGGTGGACGTCGACAGCGAGGTGGCGAGGCTGTCGACACCGAATCCGGACGCCGCGCCGCCCGCCGCGCCCGCACGCCCGCGCAGCGGCCTCGACGCCCTCTGACTCCGAACTCCGCGTTCCGCGCCCGCAGTCGCTGTCATTCAAAGGGGGATTCATGCCGACGCCGACCGGGGAAGCCGATGACGACCACATAGTCGTCTCCTTCACCACGCTGCACGACCTCGCCGCCGAACTGGAGGACATCCTCAAGAAGCTGAACGGCAAACTGGACGGCCTCTACGACCGTGCCGTGCCCGTAGTCCTGTCCTGGGAGGGCGAGGCCCGCGAGGTCTTCGTCGACAAACTCGACGCATGGGACCGCTCGGCCCAGGACCTCCAGGCGGCCCAGAAGTGGCTGCACGAGTACGTGACCACCGGCCACACGAACTACGCGGCCGCGCATCGGGCGGTGCTGCGTGGGTGGGGCGGCGCCTGATGGGGACACCGTCCCCTTCGCCTTCTGCGACCATTGACGTCACCCCGTCCGTGCTCTACGGAGTCTCGTCCGGTGTCGCCGCCCAGCAGGGGATGCTCGACCGCGGCATCAAGTTGTTCCTCGACGAGTTGGCGCGCTACCCGGACGGCGGCGGCAGGGGAACGGCCGTGCGGGAGTTCGCCAAGGCGTACAAGCAGGTCAGTAGGCGTTACCTGCAAGTCTGGGCCAAGTCCGTGGTGAGCGTGGGCGGTGCTGCCGTCGGGTTCACGACGACCGGCAACAACTACGCGGCCGCCGACGCCGCCACCCACCCTTCGCCGTCGCACCAGCCGACCAGGCAGCCCGCTCCCATCGTTGTTGACAAGGCCCCGGCCTACGGTCCTGTCACGGACTTCAAATGGGGTGACGTCGACGACGGCCAGGACTTCGTCGAGCGTGCCCTTGAGGGTGTCGAGGCCGCGATCCTGACGGTCCTGCGCCCTCTTTTGGAGGACGCCTGCCGTTGGGGCAAGGCTGCCGAGATCCTGCCGCTGCCGAACCATCTCCGGGTCAACTCGATCTCCGAGACCTGGCGCATGCCGCAGGTCACCCTGTCCACTGTCGACGGCATGCTGACCGGTCTGGTCGGCAGCATCACTGATCAGCACAACAGCGAGTGGTACAGCGCGATGCGCACGTTCTGCAGCACGCTGTGGGGCACCTCCGCCTGGGGAAGACAGCGGGAGGGCTACAACTGGGCGAACGACGCGGTGGGCAGGCAGGGAGCGAACCACCCTGTGTTCGCCGTCCTCTTCGACACCTGCGAGACCATGGTCGATGTCGTCTACGACTATGCCAAGGCGGCCGAGGATGTCCGGGACGACCTGCACCGCATCTACCGCCAGGCTGTCATCGACACGTTGCCGGACATCGATCTGAGCGACGGGGTGGACCTCAAGGATGTCAAGAACCTCGGTAAGGGCCTGTGGAAGCTGGGCAAGAGCGCAGTCGGCGATCTGTCTGCCGGCATCGTCCTCAATATGGACGAAGGGGCCATGAATCAGGCGGTGACGGAGTACAACAACCGGGTGCATCGCCAAGTGCCCCGGCTTGAGGCTCTGCTGGCCCCACTGGATGAGGCCTACGACAGCGCTCCCACCTTCAACGCGGAGGTGGCGCGCGCCGAGGCGTTCGGTGCCCGCGCTCTGACCGATTTCAAAGGGGACCCGCTCTACACGGTTCCGGGTGACGACGAGTCGAACCACAAGTATCCGTTGGATCTCGCGAACCAGGAAGGCGTTTCGGGTGCTCACGTTATCGACAAGCATGTGGGAAAGACAGACGAACAATTGGGGCAACGGCTGCGGGACCAGGCGAGGCTGTATCCTGACGGTGTTGTGAGACCCATTGCGGTATCCACGTTCAATAATCTCGGCGATGCCCAGCGATACACGCAGGCCGTGCTCGATGACCCTGAAAACCAGAAGAAGATTGAGAAATGGCTCACGAATAACAGGCCGAACAAGGGAAACAGGACTATCGGTCTCGAATTCGCAAACCAGACTACCGGCCGGACCTGGTCCCGGGGGGATTCTCAGCCGCATGACTCCGATAAGGTGCAGGTGACGCTGCGATACCGTCCGGGCGGCCACCCGCCGTACGTCGTCCTCACTTCTACGCCCAGCGACGATCTCCCGCAGTCATGAACGGTAGAACATCGGAACGGGGAGAGCCTGTGGTTGACGCCGTATCTTGGAAAGCAGCCATCCACGACCTGTACGGGAGCGGCTGGACCTTTGCACGGGTGGGTTCGAGGGAACGCGACGACTGGCGGCAGGACGTGGCAGCGGTGATGGCACTCAAGACGGCTGACCCGCGGGGCTGGCACACGATCAACTACGCGCCGGAAGTCAACGACGACCGGAGCGGCACTGGGTCCCCATTCATGCCCTGGAGCCCTGAGTCGCTGGGAGAGAGCCTCTACGGGATTAGCAGAGAATCGGCAATTCAGCTCTTGGTCGCCCTCAAGGGAGAGTGGTTCCAGGCGGCCGGTATCCCGGAATTCGAGAACCGCAAGGATGGGCTGTTCCGGAGCTCCAGGGAAATAATTTCGAGATTCAGCTCGGATGCCATTTTCTTCACCAATGCATCAGATGCGTACGAAAATCGGGACGCCGACCTTATGAACCCTGACACGGAATGGTCCTGCCTGTCTGTGTACACCACGGACTGCGGTCTCGTGGCTGTATCCGATACCGAAGTGGGCGTCTTCTGGGCCTTCCGGGAAGACTGAGAGGAGTCGACGTTGCGCACCCGATCCGCCACCTACCCCGACCGTGAGACCGCCCAGTGGGCCACTCAGCAGGTCGTCACCGCCAACGAGCAGGTCGTTCACCGCTGGCTCGCCCGGTCCACGCGGCCGCGTCTCAGTATCGAGGCGGCCTGGCCGTCCCGGCCCGACCCCGTGGGGCGGGTGCTGCTCCAGGCGATGATGCTGGCCGGCCGTGAGCCCGTCGACGTGCGGGCGGCGCGGGTGGTGCTGCGGCGGGACGCCGACAGCCCGCACGGCTTCGTCGTCCACGCCACCTTCCCCGTCTACCTGTAGAGACCTGTAGAGGCTGATCGCCGTGCCCTTGAGCCCCCTCGAACACGACCGCCGTTACGGCGAGTTGGACCAGGTGGTCCGTGCCTACGCCGGGCAGCCCGCGGACGACACCCCGGACAAGCCGAGCCAGGCCCTGACCGCCTACCTGCGCCACACCTGGCACACCCGCCCGTGGGCACTGGCCACGGCGCAGGCGCAGTTGCGCGAGTACTCCCGCAATCCGCCCGGCCGGCTCCGGCTGCGCCTCGGCGAGTTCTACGCCATCCCCGACGTGGGACTGGACGAGGCGGACATCCAGGAGTGGCTGTCCTGCCTGGCGGATCACATCAGGCACAGCGTCGAGACCGGCGAGGCCCCGCCCCCGGCCGCCCCCGCCACCCACTGGGAATGGCACGCCCGCTTCCCGGAGGCCGCCCAGTTCCTCGGCGGCTGGTTCTCCCAGGACATGCCCGACGAGTTCGACGACCACGACGCGGCCGTCGACGACTACGTCACCGGCACGCACCCCCAGCTCGTCGCCCGCCTCGCCGGCGAACTGCGCGAGCTCCTCGCCCTGGACCTGGACGAGAGCGACTACGCGCTGGCCGTCGCCGAACTGGGCATGGAGGTCGACCCGCCCGCCCCCTACACGCCCAGCGGCTGGCTCGCCCTCGTCGCGGACAGGGTCGGCAGGCCGGCCCCGGACTACGGACCGCCCGGCCCGAGGTGATCCGCGGCCGCCGGGCAGGCGCAGACATAAAGCGCACCCGTCATCACGGAACGTACGGAAAGCGTCACGTGGCGGTGATGGTTCCGGGGCGAAGAACTGACGCGGACGTGATATCCGTGGAGGTGCGGGAATGCGATGGGTGTTCCCGCGCGTTGAAAACAAGGGTCCCGCGGTCATCCCGCGCCGGCCGCCGGTTCAAGATCAACCGTCCGGAAAGCCGGGCGAGTTTACCCATCCCCGCCGATACCTATGCGCCGGGCGGCCAGTTTTTCTTCCCCTAACGGGCTGAAGTTTTGTTGATCGTGGGTTAGTTGGCCGCCCGATCGCCCTACCCTTCAAAGGGTGAACCAACTGATGTCCCGAGAGTCCGAGGCCGATCTCCCCGGGGAAGCCGTGCTCCCCGGCGCGCTGCCGGAGGCACTGCGCGCCGAACTCGTGGCGTTCCGTCGCGACTTGCACATGCACCCGGAGCTCGGCAACCAGGAGTTCCGCACCACCGCGGCACTCAAGGCCCGCCTGGAGCAGGCGGGCCTCAAGCCGCGCGTGCTCGACACCGGGACCGGCCTCATCTGTGACATCGGCTGCGAGGACGGGGTGTGGAGCGGCGGGCGGCCCATGCTCGCGCTGCGGGCGGACATCGACGGCCTGCCCATCCCGGACACGAAGACCGACTGCGCGTACCGCTCGACGGTGCCGGACCGCGCCCACGCCTGCGGCCACGACGTGCACACCGCCGTCGTCCTCGGCGCGGGTCTCGTCCTCGCCGAGCTGCACCGCACGGGCGCCCTCCCGCAGCCGGTACGGCTGATCTTCCAGCCGGCGGAGGAGGTGCTCCCGGGCGGGGCGGCCGACGCCATCAAGTGCGGGGCGCTGGAAGGGGTCGCCCGGATCATCGGCGTGCACTGCGACCCGAAGGTGGACGCGGGCCGCATCGGGCTGCGGCACGGTCCGATCACCTCCGCGTGCGACCGGCTGGAGGTGTCGCTGGACGGCGCGGGCGGGCACACCGCGCGCCCCCACCTGACCACCGACCTGGTCACCGCCGCCGCGCGCGTCGCCGTCGACGTGCCCGCCCTGATCGCCCGGCGGGTCGACGCCCGCAGCGGCCTCTCCGTGACCTGGGGACGTATCGAGTCGGGGCACGCCTGCAATGTGATCCCGCAGCATGCCGAGCTCTCCGGGACCGTACGGTGCCTGGACCTCGACGCGTGGCGCAGCGCGCCCGACCTCCTCCACGCGGCCATCGACGAGATCGCCAACCTGCATCGCGCGAAGTCCGAGATCAACTACGTCCGCGGCGTCCCGCCGGTCGTCAACGAGCCGGTCGTCACCGAGCTGGTGCGCAGCGCGATGACCGCCCGCCGCGGCGCCGACTCCGTCGAGGACACCGAACAGAGCCTCGGCGGCGAGGACTTCTCCTGGTATCTGGAGCACGTACCGGGCGCGCTGGCCCGCCTCGGAGTGCGTACGCCGGGCGACCGCACCACCCGTGACCTGCACCGCGGCGACTTCGACGTGGACGAGTCGGCCATCGAGGTCGGGGTCGAGCTGTTCACCGCGGCCGCCCTGCTGGACGCGGCCCGCCCGTGACGCGAGGGGTGCCCCTTGGGTACCCCTTCGTCCACTTGCGTCACCCGTCCGTAACCGACCGCGCGCGAACGTAACCCGTGGGCGGCACGAATCGGTAACGGCCGGGCGAAACCCCGTTCCCCTCCTCTTCTACGCGCGTTACTGTGCGCCGCAATCGCTGCGGTGACGGCGTACTGGGGAAGCGGACCGGCGACGGTGCCGTAGGGATGAAGGGTGCTTGTTGTGCGTCTGATATCTCGGAGGACCAGGTTCTCCCAAGCGGCGGTGGCCGTCGCGGTCATCGCCCTCGCGGCCGCCGGCTGTGGCAAGTCCAGCGACGAGGCGAGCAACGATTCCGGCAAGAAGACCGGCTCCGGCTACTCCGGGAAGGGCATCGGCCTCGCGTACGACATCGGCGGCAAGGGCGACCAGTCCTTCAACGACGCCGCGTACGCCGGACTCCAGAAGGCCCAGAAGGAGTTCAAGATCGGCGGCTCGGACATCGAGCCCCAGGACGGCGAGTCCGACGCCGACAAGGTGCAGCGCCTCGAGCAGCTCGCCAAGTCGGGCTACAACCCGGTGATCGGCGTCGGCTTCGTCTACGCGCCGGCCATCAAGGAGGTCGCCGCCAAGTTCCCGAAGGTCACCTTCGGCATCATCGACGACGAGCAGGACAAGGCGGCCAACGTCGCCGACCTGGTCTTCCACGAGGAGCAGGCCTCCTACCTCGCGGGTGTCGCAGCGGCCAAGACCACCAAGAAGAACCACGTCGGCTTCATCGGCGGCGTGGACATCCCCCTCATCCACAAGTTCGAGGCGGGCTTCAAGCAGGGCGCGCGGTCGGTCAACCCGAAGATCAAGATCGAGTCGCAGTATCTGACCGAGACGCCCCAGGAGGGCGGCTTCGCCAGCCCGGACAAGGGCAAGGACGCGGCGAGCGGCCAGATCGAGTCGGGGGCCGACGTGATCTACCACGCGGCCGGCCTCTCCGGTCAGGGCGTGATCTCCGAGGCCGCGAGCAAGAAGGTGTGGGCCATCGGGGTCGACTCCGACCAGTACCAGCAGAAGGCCCTCGCCAAGTACAAGGACTACATCCTCGGTTCCGCGCTGAAGAACGTCGGCGGTGCCGTGTACGACCTGTCGAAGTCCGTGGTCGACGGCAAGCCGCTCTCGGGCGTCGTGCGCGGTGACCTGAAGTCCGGCGGCGTCGGCTTCGCGGACAGCAACCCCAAGTACAAGGCCATGACGGACGTCGTCGCGGCCGTCGACAAGGCCAAGCAGGACATCATCGACGGCAAGGTCACCGTCGACATCAAGTGATTCCCGGCGGCCCGTCCGGACGTTCCGCGCCGCGGCCGGTGCGGACGGACCGCTCCGAGTGACCCGCGCCACCCTGCGCGGCCGGTGAACCAGAGGCCTCCCGTGCCTCCCCGGGGACGCCGCGCAGGTCGTACGCCCCTTGCCTCCCGCAAGGGGCGTTCCGCGTTCCGTAGGCTGTGCGACGACTGTGGCCACAGCTCGGTAACGGACCGGACAGAAGGGGTTTTCCGTCTGGTCTACGCGCGTTACGCTGCGGCGGAACCAGCGCCTGGTTTGGGCGCTTGCACAAAGGAGTCACGTTCCATGCGCCGGGTGTCCCGAATCGCGGTTGCGGGCGTTGCGACCGCTACCATCGCCGTTTCCCTCTCCGCCTGTGGCGGATCGTCCACCGACGCCTCCAGCAGCTCCAGCAGCGGGAAGGGCAAGGGCCTCGCCCTCGCGTACGACGTCGGCGGCAAGGGCGACCAGTCCTTCAACGACGCCGCCACCGCCGGCATGGACAAGGCCAACAAGGAGTTCGGCTACACCAGCCAGGCCGTCGAGCCGCAGGACGGTGAGTCCGACGCCGACAAGGTGCAGCGCCTCGAGCAGCTCGCCAAGTCGGGCTACAACCCGGTGATCGGCGTCGGCTTCGCCTACGCCCCCGCCGTCAAGGAGGTCGCCGCGAAGTACCCGAAGGTGACCTTCGGCATCGTCGACGACGAGCAGGACAAGGCGGCCAACGTCGCCGACCTGGTCTTCCACGAGGAGCAGGCCTCCTACCTCGCGGGTGTCACCGCCGCCAAGACCACCAAGTCGAACATCGTCGGCTTCGTCGGTGGCGTCGACGTCCCGCTGATCCACAAGTTCGAGGCGGGCTTCAAGCAGGGCGTCGAGGACACCAAGAAGGGCGTCACGGTCAAGTCGCAGTACCTGACCGAGACGGCTCAGGAGGGTGGCTTCTCCAGCCCGGACAAGGGCGAGAACGCCGCCGAGGGCCAGATCGACGCCGGTGCCGACGTCGTCTACGCCGCCGCGGGCCTGTCGGGCCAGGGCGTCATCAAGTCCGCCGCCGCGCACAAGATCTGGGCGATCGGCGTCGACTCCGACCAGTACAAGCAGGACGCGCTGGCGAAGTACAAGAAGTACATCCTCACCTCGGCCATGAAGGACGTCGCCGGCGCGGTCTACAACCTCGCCAAGTCGGTCCACGACGGCAAGCCCGAGACCGGTGTGGTCCGCGCCAGCCTCGCCACCGGTGGTGTCGGCCTCGCGGACTCGAACCCCGCCTTCAAGGACAACGCCGACCTGCAGGCCGCGCTGAAGAAGGCCGAGGCGGGCATCAAGGACGGTTCGATCAAGGTGAAGACCTCGTAACGAACCAACGTCAAGACGTTGCACCGAACGTCGCAACCATGGCCAAGGCAACGCTGTAATGGCAGCGTTACGGCCACGGAACGGGGTGTGGGGAGGATGACCTCCTCGCGCCCCGTTCGCGCGGCAGACTGCTCGGGAGGGTCAGGCCCGGGCACTATTTAAAGCAGGGGCGCTACGCGCGTAGATAGGCCCCTTTTCCAAGGAGAGTGCGCCATCGACGCGTCCAGCAGCCCTCCGCTCACCGCACAGTCGACCGCGGTCGAGCTGGCGGGGATCACCAAGCGTTTTCCCGGAGTGGTGGCCAACCACGACATCCACCTCAGGGTCCGCAAGGGCACGGTCCACGCCCTCGTCGGCGAGAACGGTGCCGGCAAGTCGACGCTGATGAAGATCCTCTACGGCATGCAGAAGCCGGACGAGGGCACGATCGCCGTCGACGGTGAGCAGGTCGCCTTCTCGTCGCCGGCCGACGCCATCGTGCGCGGCATCGGCATGGTCCACCAGCACTTCATGCTCGCCGACAACCTCACCGTCCTGGAGAACGTGGTCCTGGGCAGCGAGAAGCTGCACGGCATCGGCGGCGGCGCCCGTAAGAAGATCAAGGAGATCTCCGAGCGCTACGGGCTGAATGTCCGCCCGGACGTCCTCGTCGAGAGCCTCGGTGTCGCCGAGCGCCAGCGCGTGGAGATCCTCAAGGTCCTCTTCCGCGGCGCCCGCACGCTGATCCTGGACGAGCCCACGGCCGTACTCGTGCCGCAGGAGGTCGACGCACTCTTCAGCAACCTGCGCGAGCTCAAGTCCGAGGGCCTGGCGGTCATCTTCATCTCGCACAAGCTGGGCGAGGTGCTGTCGGTCGCCGACGAGATCACGGTCATCCGGCGCGGTACGACGGTCGGCACGGCCGTCCCCGCCGAGACGACCTCCCGGCAGCTCGCCGAGATGATGGTCGGCAGCGAACTGCCCACCCCGGAGACGGCGGGGTCGACGGTCACCGACCAGCCCGTCATCGAGGTCAAGGGCCTCACCGTCTACGCCAGCGGCGGCGCCTCCCTCGGCGCCGAGGCGGAGCCCACGGCCGGCGGACTGCTCGGCGACATCGCCGCCGGGGGCGCCGCCAAGCGCGTCCTCGACGACGTCACCTTCACCATCCACGCCGGTGAGGTCATGGGCATCGCCGGCGTCGAGGGCAACGGTCAGACCGAGCTCATCGACGCGCTGATCGGCCTGAAGGACGCCGACTCCGGCACCATCGGCTTCCTCGGCGAGGACATCGTCCCCTGGCCCACCCGCAAGCGCCGCGAGGCCGGCATCGGCTACATCCCCGAGGACCGCCACCGCCACGGCCTCCTCCTGGAAGCCCCGCTCTGGGAGAACCGCATCCTCGGACACGTCACCGAGAAGCCCAACACGCGCGGTAGCCGGGGTTTCTGGCTCGACATCAAGGGCGCGCAGGCCGACACGCGCCGCATCGTCAAGGAGTACGACGTCCGGACCCCCGGCATCGACGTCACCGCCGCCTCCCTGTCCGGCGGCAACCAGCAGAAGCTGATCGTCGGCCGCGAGATGAGCCACAAGCCGCGCTTCCTGATCGCCGCCCACCCCACCCGCGGTGTGGACGTCGGCGCGCAGGCCGCGATCTGGGACCAGATCCGCGAGGCCCGTCGCGAGGGTCTGGCCGTGCTGCTGATCTCCGCCGACCTGGACGAGCTGATCGGCCTGTCCGACACCCTTCGGGTGATCTACAACGGCAGGCTCGTGGCGGACGCCGACCCGGCGTCCGTCACCCCGGAGGAGCTGGGCTCGGCCATGACCGGCGCCGCCTCCGGACACCTGGAGCATGTCGAGGAAAGCGCCGCCCCGGAGGACGAGGCCCGATGAAGAAGTTCGACAAGGAGCGAGTGCTCCTCGCGCTGGCCGGCCCGGTCATCGCGCTCGTCGCGGCGATCGCGCTGACCTCGGTCGTGCTGCTCGCCTCGGGCAAGAGCCCGTTCGAGCCGTACTCCCTGATGCTCCAGCAGGCGTCGTACTCCGACGTCCAGGTGCTGATCATCAACCAGGCGTCGATGTACTACCTGGCGGCTCTCGCGGTGGCCATCGGCTTCCGGATGAACCTGTTCAACATCGGGGTCGACGGCCAGTACCGCCTCGCCGCGATGATGACCGCCGTGGTCGGCGCGCACATCGCGCTGCCGTCCTTCCTGCAGATCCCCGTCCTGATGATCGTCGCCATGTGCACCGGCGCCTTCTGGGCCGGCATCGCGGGCGTCCTCAAGACGACCCGCGGAGTGAGCGAGGTCGTCGCGACGATCATGCTCAACGCGATCGCCACCAGCGTCATCGGCTACCTCACGCTCTCCGACCACTTCGGCGTGCAGCTCGGCAACAACATGACGACCGGCATCATGAAGAAGTCCGGCTGGTTCCCCGGCCTCGACCTCGGTGAGAGCGTCGGCGAGATCTACGGCATGGTCTTCTTCGCGGTCCTGGCGGGCGTCCTGTACTGGCTCGTCCTCAACCGCACCCGCTTCGGCTTCGACCTGCGCGCCACCGGCGCCTCCGAGTCGGCCGCCGCGGCCTCCGGCGTCGACGCCAAGCGCATGGTGCTCACCGCGATGCTGATCTCCGGCGCGGTCGCCGGTCTCTCCGGACTGCCGCTGCTCCTGGGCGACGCCCACACCTACAGCCTGAGCTTCCCGACCGGCCTCGGCTTCACCGGCATCACCATCGCCCTGCTCGGCCGCAACAGCCCGGTCGGCATCGCCTTCGCCGCGCTGCTGATCGCCTTCCTCGACAAGGCGTCCCCCGCCCTCGACTACGCGACTCCGGTGGCGTACGAGAAGGAGATCGCCACGATCATGCAGGGCCTGATCGTCTTCGCGGTCGTCATCTCGTACGAGGCCGTCCGCGTGTGGGGCCTGCGCCGCCAGCAGAAGCGCGTCGGCGAGGAACTGGCCGCGGCCGCCGCCAACAACAACTCCCCGAAGGAGGTGGCTGCCCGATGAGCACCGCGACCGTCGCCAAGCCGCAGGCGCAGCAGCCCGGCAAGGGCAGCCGCCGTATGTCCCTTCCGGTACTCCTGCTCGTCATCGCGGGCGTACTGATCCTGACCTCGATCGTCCGTCTGATCACCGGCGCGGACGGCATCACCTCGACCGGACAGATGTCCACGGCGCTGCGCCTCGCGGTGCCGATCGGGCTCGCGGGCCTCGGCGGTCTGTGGGCCGAGCGCGCGGGCGTCGTCAACATCGGCCTCGAAGGCATGATGATCCTGGGCACCTGGTTCGGCGCCTGGGCGGGCTACCAGTGGGGCCCGTGGACCGGCGTCGCGTTCGGCATCGTCGGCGGCATGCTCGGCGGTGTCCTGCACGCCATCGCCACGGTGACCTTCAACGTCAACCACATCGTCTCCGGTGTGGCGATCAACATCCTGGCGCTCGGCACCACCCGCTACCTCTCGAAGTTCACCTTCGAGGGCGTCCCGCAGGGCTCGTCCAAGCAGTCGCCGCCGATCGACTCGCTCGGCACCTTCGACATCCCAGGTCTGTCGAGCGGCCTGAACACGCTCAACGAGAAACACTGGTTCCTCGTCTCGGACCTCGCGGGTCTGATCGGCGGTCTGATCACCAACCTCTCCCCGCTGACCGTCGTCGCCGTCGCGCTGGTGCCGGCGACCTGGTGGGTGCTGTGGCGTACGGCGTTCGGCCTGCGGCTGCGCTCCTGCGGTGAGAACCCGGTGGCCGCCGAGTCCCTCGGCGTCAACGTCTACAAGTACAAGTACCTGGCCGTGATCATCTCCGGCGGCTTCGCCGGACTCGGCGGTGCCTTCCTGTCGATCGTCGCCTCGAACGTCTACCTGGACGGGCAGACCGCGGGCCGCGGCTACATCGGTCTGGCCGCGATGATCTTCGGCAACTGGATGCCGGGCGGACTCGCCCTCGGCGCCGGTCTGTTCGGCTACACCGACAGCCTCAACCTGCGCGGCGGCGGTACGAACGTCCACGCGCTGATCCTGCTCCTCGCGATCCTGCTGGTCTTCGGCCTGGCCTACCTGCTGTGGAAGAAGCGGTACGTCCCGGCCGTGGTCACCGCCGTGATCTCGGTGCTGATGTTCGTCTGGTACCTGACCACCAACGAGGTGCCCAAGCAGGTCGTGACCGCCACGCCGTACATCGTGACGCTGCTGGTGCTCTCCCTGTCGGCACAGCATCTGCGGATGCCCAAGGCGGACGGCATGCCGTACCGGAGGGGGCAGGGCAAGTGACGTCGTCCTCCACGGCCGGGTCCGGCTCCGCGTCGGGCTCCGGGTCCGGCTCCGCGGCCGTCGACTGGGACGCGCTGCGCGAGACGGCCCGCGTGGCCATGTCCCGTGCGTACGCCCCGTACTCGGGTTACCCGGTCGGGGTCGCGGCCCTCGTGGACGACGGCCGGACCGTCTCCGGCTGCAACGTCGAGAACGCCTCGTACGGGCTCGGGCTGTGCGCCGAGTGCGGACTCGTCTCCGAGCTGCAGAACACCGGGGGCGGCCGGCTGACCCACTTCACGTGTGTCGACAGGAACGGCGAGATCCTGGTGCCGTGCGGTCGCTGCCGGCAGCTGCTCTCCGAGTTCGGCGGCCCCGACCTGCTTCTGGAGACCCCGGCGGGGATCCTGCCGCTCTCCGAGATGCTGCCGCAGGCCTTCGGGCCGGGCCATCTCACCAAGTAATTCATGTGCGGCCCCTCCGCGGCGATTCGTCGCCGGGAGGGGCCGCTGCTCTTCGGAAGGAAAGCCATGGCCATGGACGCCATCTCCGTCATCCGCACCAAGCGGGACCGCGGTGAGTTCAGTGACGAGCAGATCGACTGGGTCATCGACGCGTACACCCGCGGCGAGGTCGCCGACTACCAGATGGCCGCTCTCAACATGGCGATCCTGCTCAACGGCATGAACCGCCGGGAGATCGCCCGCTGGACCGCCGCGATGATCGCCTCCGGCGAGCGCATGGACTTCTCGTCGCTGTCGCGTCCGACCGCCGACAAGCACTCCACGGGCGGCGTCGGCGACAAGATCACGCTGCCCCTCGCGCCCCTGGTGGCGGCCTGTGGCGCGGCGGTTCCGCAGCTGTCCGGGCGCGGCCTCGGCCACACCGGCGGCACCCTCGACAAGCTGGAGTCGATCCCGGGCTGGCGCGCGCTGCTCTCCAACGAGGAGATGCTCGCCGTACTGGACGACGTGGGCGCGGTCATCTGCGCCGCCGGTGACGGTCTCGCCCCCGCCGACAAGAAGCTGTACGCGCTGCGCGATGTCACCGGCACGGTCGAGGCGATCCCGCTGATCGCCTCGTCGATCATGTCGAAGAAGATCGCCGAGGGCACCGGCTCGCTGGTCCTGGACGTGAAGGTCGGCTCGGGCGCCTTCATGAAGACCATCGAGGACGCGCGCGAACTCGCCTCCACGATGGTGGGTCTCGGCACCGACCACGGGGTGAAGACGGTGGCCCTGCTCACGGACATGTCGACCCCGCTGGGTCTGACGGCGGGCAACGCCCTGGAGGTCCGCGAGTCCGTGGAGGTCCTGGCCGGTGGCGGCCCCGCGGACGTCGTCGAGCTCACCCTCGCGCTGGCCCGCGAGATGCTCGACGCGGCCGGGGTGAAGGACGCCGACCCGGCGAAGGCCCTCGCGGACGGCTCCGCGATGGACGCCTGGCGCCGCATGATCGCCGCGCAGGGCGGTGACCCGGACGCACCGCTGCCGACCTCGCGCGAGCAGCACGTCGTCAAGGCCCCCTCCTCGGGCGTCCTGACCCGCCTCGACGCGTACGACATCGGCGTCGCCGCCTGGCGGCTGGGCGCCGGCCGGGCCCGCAAGGAGGACCCGGTGCAGGCCGGAGCGGGCGTCGAGCTGCACGCCAAGCCCGGTGACACGGTGACCGCGGGCCAGCCCCTGCTCACCCTGCACACCGACACTCCCGAGCGCTTCGAGTACGCCCTGGAGTCGGTGGCGGGCTCCTACGACATCGCGGCCGCGGGCGCGGACTTCAAGCCGGCCCCCATCGTGCTGGAGCGCATCGCCTGACCGGGGCTTTCCCGTCCGGATGAGGCGGGATCGGCGCATCCCCGCCGGTCCCGCCCGGCCGGCGGCCGCGGGGGCTCCGATGAGTTCCGGGCCGCCCGACGGTCTACTGATGGTGGATGCAACGACACCCGCAGTACTCGTGCTGCCAGGACCCGTCGCCCGGGACGAGGTGCCCGGGCTCTGTGACGACGTGCGCGCACGGCTGGCGGCGACCGGGGCCGGGGTCGTGGTCTGCGACATCGGAGGGCTCGGGCCGCCGGGCCTGACGACCGTCGACATACTCGCCAGGCTCGAACTCGCCGCCCGGCGGGCCGGGGGACGGATACGGCTGCGGAACCCCCACCCGGGGCTGCGGGGCCTACTCGACCTGGTCGGTCTGCGCTTCGAGTCGGAGGGGCAGACCGAAGAGCGGGAACCAGCGGGCGGTGTCCAGGAAGCAGTGGAACCCGGTGATCCGCCCCTTTGAGATCTCCAGCACCTGCACGGCCCACGGCACGAAGCCGCCGGTCTCCGGATCGGGCTTGTACTGGGCGAAGCCCGGCAGGCCGTTGACCTCGACCGGCACCAGACGCGAGCCCGCGCAGGGGGCGCCGAGCGTCGTCATGAAGCCGGTGATGTCGTCCGTGCCGCGCAGCCAGAGGTCGAACGGCGGCATCGTCATGATCGCGTCTTCGTGCAGCAGCGCCGTGAGCGCCGTCATGTCGTACCCCTCGAAGGCGGCGACGTAGCGCTCCAGGAGCTTCTGCTGCTCCTCGTCGAGGGGGTCGGAGGTGACGGCGTCGGCGCCCGCGCCGTCGCTCTCGGCGAGCGTGGCGCGCGCCCGCTGGAGGGCGCTGTTGACCGAGGCGACCGTGGTGCCGAGCAGCTCGGCGACCTCGCTCGCCCGCCACGCCAGGACCTCACGCAGGATGAGCACCGCCCGCTGCTTCGGCGGCAGCTGCTGCAGGGCGGCCATGAAGGCGAGGCGCACCGACTCCTTCGCCACCGCGGCCTCGGCCGGGTCGATCACCATCGGCAGCACCCGCACGTCGGGCATCGGTTCGAGCCAGGTGTTGTCGGCGCGCGGGTTCAGCGCCGCCTGGGCCAGCGGCGAGGGAGCGGTCAGGTCCATGGGACGAGCCCTTCGGTTGCCCGCGTTGAGCATGTCCAGGCAGACGTTCGTCGCGATCCGGTACAGCCAGGAGCGCATCGAGGAGCGGCCCTCGAACTTGTCGTAACTGCGCCATGCCCGGACCATCGTGTCCTGCACCGCGTCCTCGGCCTCGAAGGACGAACCGAGCATCCGGTAGCAGTACCCGGTCAGCTCGACCCGGTGCTTCTCCAGCCGGACATCCAGATCTGTCGTAGTCGCCGTTCCGTCGCTCATAGCCAACCCACCCCTGTGGCCTTTTCCGTCGCACCTTTGCGCCAGCACTTCGGAAGCTACCGCAGCCCACTGACAATGGCGCCCGGAGTGTGGAAAGCCGCAGGTCAGGCCATTTGCGCCGCGGGCCGGCCCGGAGGCCGGGCCGCGGTCAGTGCGCGGGGAGGGGGTTCCGGCGGCCCTGCGCGCGGGCCGCGTGCGAACCGAACACCGTGATGGAGACGACGCCGAGCACCGCGAGCAGCCCGAGCGTGACCGTCCCGGCCCAGCCGCCCGCGTGGAAGGCCACGGCACCGAGCGTGCTGCCCACGCTGGAGCCCACGTAGTACGCGGACTGGTAGAGCGCCGAGGCCTGGGCCCGGCCGCGGGTGGCCGTGTGGCTCACGGAGGAGGACGCGACCGCGTGTCCCGCGAAGAAGCCCGCGGTGATCAGCACCAGACCGAGCAGGACCAGGGGGAGGAAGTCGGCGAGCGAGAGCAGCAGTCCGGCGGTCGTCGTGCCGCCCGCCAGGTACAGGGAGCCGCGCCGGCCCAGGCGGGCGACCAGCTTCCCCGCCGTGGACGCCGAGACCGTACCGACCAGATACACCAGGAAGATCGAGCCGATGACGCCCTGGGGGAGCGAGAACGGGGCGTCGGTCAGGCGGAAGCCGATCACCGTGTAGACCCCGCCGAAGACCATCATGAACAGCGCGCCGATCGCGTACAGCCGGCACAGCAGCGGGTTGGCGAGGTGGTCGCGGACCGTGCGGGCCAGCACCCGGGGGCGCAGCGAGCCGGGGGTGAAGTGCCGGGGCGTCGGGAGCAGCAGCCGGAAGGCCACCGCGCAGGCCACGGCGATCAGACCGATCACGCCGACGGCGACCCGCCAGCCCCACTCCTGCGCGACCCAGCCGGTGATGACCCGGCCGCTCATCCCGCCGACGCTGTTGCCCGCGACGAACAGACCGATCGCGGTGATCAGCGCCTTGGGGCGGACCTCCTCGGCCAGATACGCGGTCGCCGACGCCGGCAGTCCCGCCAGAGCCGCACCCTGCACCGCCCGCAGCGCGACCAGCGCGCCGATCGAGGGGGCGAAGGGGACCAGCAGACCGACCGACACGGCGACCACCAGGGACGCCGTCATCAGCGTCCGCCGTCCGAAGCGCTCCGACAGCGCGCTCATCGGGAGGACGAACAGCGCCAGCGCGCCGGTCGCTGCCGACACCGTCCAGCTCGCCTCGCTCGCGCTGACCCCGAAGTCGTGGGAGACGAGGGGGAGGAGGGCCTGCGTGGAGTAGAGGAGCGCGAAGGTCGCGACACCCGCGAGGAAGAGGGCGAGGCTCATCCGGCGGTAGCCGGGCCCGCCCGGGGCCATACGGGAGTCGGGAGCGGAGACGGACGATACGGCGCCCACGGTGGTGGACGCCCCGGTACTGGCGGAAGGCATGCTTCGAAACTAGGGATCCCGTACTCATCCGTCCAATGCATGGAAACCCCATAATCGTTCCCATGATGCATCAGCAGAGGTCACAGGCGCGTCTGTCACCGTCCAGTGACACAGAAGACATCGTCGCGGTGCTCGCCCCGCGGCTCGCTTACTTCGCGGGGGTGGCCCGCACCGAGCACGTCACACGGGCCGCGCAGGAGATGCAGGTGCCGCAGTCGACCCTGTCCCGCGCGCTGGTCCGCCTCGAACAGGACCTCGGCGTCGACCTGTTCGCCCGCCGCGGCCGGACCCTCTCGCTCACCCCGGCCGGCCGTACGTTCCTCGGCTCCGTCGAACGGGCCCTCGCCGAGATCGAGCGGGCCGCCGACGAGGTGCGCGCGGACGCGGACGCGGCCACCGGCAAGGTGGCCTTCGGCTTTCTGCACACCATGGGCTCCGAGACCGTGCCCGGGCTGATCCGCGCCTTCCGCGCCGACCATCCACGGGTCCGCTTCAGCCTCGTCCAGAACTACGGCGAGGCGATGATCGAGCGGCTGCGCTCCGGCGAGCTGGACCTCTGTCTGACCTCACCCGTGCCCGACGCGCCCGACCTGGTCGGCCGCCGGCTGGACGAGCAGACGCTGCGGCTCGTGGTCCCCGCCGAACACCGCCTCGCCGGCCGTAAGCGCGTCCGGCTCGCCGAGGCCGCCGACGAGACCTTCGTGACCCTCGAACCCGGCTACGGCCTGCGCCGTATCACCGACGACCTCTGCCAGGAGGCCGGCTTCCGGCCCCGGATCGCCTTCGAGGGCGAGGAGGCGGAGACCCTGCGCGGACTGGTCGCCGCCGGCCTCGGAGTGGCCCTGCTCCCGCCACCGGCCGTGCCGCGCCCGGGAGTTGCCGAACTGACGGTCACCGCTCCGCGCGCGGTGCGCGAGATCGGCGTCGCCTGGCTCGACGGCCACCCGGACACCCCGCCGGTGGCGGCCTTCAAGAAGTTCCTGCTCTCCCGGCGGGGCCGGCTCCTCCCGGACTGAGGCGCCGACCCGGGCCCGCGCTGGTCCGCCGCGGGCGCCGTACGGTCCGGCCTTCCCTCAGTGGCGGTGCAGGGACTGCCCGAACCCCGCCGCCAGCGGCATCCGCAGCCCCAACGGCGGCGGCGCCGCGAACGCGTCCTCCACCGGCCGTGCGAAGTTCCGCCCGAACAGCGCGCCCAGCACGAAGTCCTGGGCCAGCGCGTGGACTTCGGACCGGTGCTGATGCAGCGTGTGGCCGTCGGAGTGGACCTCGAAGCGGCAGATGTCGCGGTTGGCCTTCTTCGCTCGCGCGGCGAGCCGGAAGGACAGCTCCGGATCGGTGCGCTCGTCGTTCGTGCCGTGCACGATCAGCACCCGTCGCCCGGCGAGGTGCTTCACCGGTTCGGGCGCCGCGGCCACGTCCTCCTCGGGCAGCCAAGGAGCCAGCGCCAGTACGGAGTTGACGGCCGGGTGCCCGCCCGCGTGCAGGGCCGCCCGACCGCCCATGTCCACCCCGGCGAGGCAGACGGGGACGTCCCCATAACGCCGTACGACCTCGTCGGCGGCCCAGGCGGCGTCGCCCGCCAGATGCGCCTCGGTGCCGTTCCAGCCGCGGTAGCGGTAGTGCACGACGTGCGTGGCCAGCCCCTCCGTGCGTCCCGCGCGTGTGAGGCGTCGCCCCAGCGCGCGGACGGATGCGGTCGCCACCATGGGAGACGGTCTGCGGGCGGAGACCTCGTCGCCGCCGGGGAGCAGGAGCACCACTCCGCTCACCGCCGTCGGCTCCGGGCCGAGCGCCCTGCCCAGCCGGGCCCTGCGAACCGGCGTCGCTTGCTGTGCCATGACAGAACAGTGTCAGAAGCAATGGTGTACGCCATCCGTCGTGGGGGTCACCGTTGGATATCGACGGTTCGTCACGCCGAGAGCTCTACGCGCGTAGGCGCTAGAGTGCGGAAATGACGAGCCAGCACCAGAACACCCCGAGCTCGGAGCAGATCCGCCGGGCGCCCAAGGTCCTGCTGCACGACCATCTCGACGGGGGCCTGCGCCCCGGCACGATCGTCGACCTCGCGCGGGAGTCGGGCTACTCCGATCTCCCCGAGACCGATCCGGACAAGCTCGGCATCTGGTTCCGGGAGGCCGCCGACTCCGGTTCCCTGGAGCGGTACTTGGAGACCTTCGCCCACACCTGCGCCGTCATGCAGACCCGCGAGGCGCTGGTTCGGGTCGCCGCCGAGTGCGCCGAGGACCTCGCCGAGGACGGTGTCGTCTACGCCGAGGTCCGGTACGCGCCCGAGCAGCACCTGGAGGCCGGGCTCACCCTCGAAGAGGTCGTCGAGGCCGTCAACGAAGGCTTCCGCGACGGCGAGCGGCGGGCCCGGGAGAACGGGCACCGGATCCGGGTGGGCGCCCTGCTGACCGCCATGCGGCACGCGGCACGCGCCCTGGAGATCGCCGAACTCGCCAACCGCTACCGGGATCTGGGCGTCGTCGGCTTCGACATCGCCGGTGCCGAGGCCGGGTTCCCGCCCACCCGGCACCTCGACGCGTTCGAGTACCTCAAGCGCGAGAACAACCACTTCACCATCCACGCCGGCGAGGCCTTCGGGCTGCCGTCCATCTGGCAGGCGCTCCAGTGGTGCGGTGCCGACCGGCTCGGCCACGGCGTGCGGATCATCGACGACATCGAGGTCCACGACGACGGCACCGTGCGGCTCGGGCGCCTCGCCTCGTACGTCCGCGACAAGCGCATCCCGCTGGAGCTGTGCCCGAGCTCCAACCTCCAGACCGGGGCCGCCGACTCCTACGCCGAGCATCCCATCGGGCTGCTGCGGCGGCTGCATTTCCGGGCGACCGTGAATACGGACAACCGGCTCATGTCCGGTACGAGTATGAGCCGGGAATTCGAGCACCTTGTCGAGGCGTTCGGTTATTCACTCGACGACATGCAGTGGTTCTCGGTCAATGCTATGAAGTCAGCATTCATTCCTTTCGATGAACGACTGGCCATGATCAGTGACGTGATCAAGCCTGGTTATGCCGAGCTGAAGTCCGAATGGCTGTTCCAGCAGACGGCCTCCACCAGCGGTTCTGCCACTGGTTAGGGTCGCGTGCGAGCTTCGGGAAGCGGTCGAGTTCTGGCGACTCGGCCGCTTTTCGATGTTTGCGGACGGTGCGTTCGCGTGTTTACGGTTTCGGACCGCTCACATCCCCGTCACACGGATCCAAGGACGCATTGAAAATGAAGCAGTCTGCTGCCAAGACCCTCGGTGTCGCCGCTCTCGGTGCCGCCTTCGCCGCCGCGGGCGCGGGTGCCGCGAATGCTGCGCCGGCCGTGCCGGACGCCTCCTCGGCGCTGGACACCGTCACCAAGACGCTGCCGGCGGAGAACGTCTCCCAGGCGCTTCCCGGTGCCGGCGACGCCGTTGCCCACGGGCAGAACGCCGTGGGCTCGGGTCTGGCCGCCGCTCAGCCCGCCGTCGCGCGCATCCTCGCCGACGGGCCGACCGCGCCGGTGGCCGGGCTGCTCGGTGGTCTGCCGGTGGCCGGGGCGCTGCCGACGCACGGTCTGCCGGTGAACGGTCTGCCGCTGGGCTGATGTCCTCTCTTCGGCGGCGGGCCTCGCTGGGCTGACGCTCGCGCGTCGTCGGCGTGTGCCGTTGGTAGTTGTGCCGCTGGTAGTTGTGCCGCTGGGGCGCACCCGGGTTCGGGTGCGCCCCAACGGCGTCTCGTGGTGTCGCCTGGTCGTATGCCTTGTGCGGGCGCGGTCGTACGGCGCCGTCACCAGGCCGTGCGGGCCTTGTCCTCCGACGGGAACAGGACCCACAGCGCGATGTAGAGCAGGAACTGCGGGCCCGGAAGCAGGCAGGAGACCAGGAAGATCACCCGCATCGTCGTCGCGGAGGTGCCGAAGCGCCGGGCCAGCGCTGCGCACACTCCGCCGATCATGCGGCCTTCGGTGGGGCGGGCAATGGCGCTCATCGTGGCTCCTTCGTGAACCGTCGCTCGAGGCTTCCCCGGTGGCTGCCCCGTCGACTTCAACGCTACGGTCACGAACCGGGCGAAGCGTCGCTCTATGGTGCGATCCCGACCCTGGGAATCGTCGGGGTCAGACCCTGAGTCGTTTCCTCCCGGCGGAGGGCCGCGCGGCGCCGCGTCTCGGCCTGGCGGCGGAGGCGGGTGCGGGCGGCGGGCACGACGACCATGTACGCCAGGGCCACGCCCACGCTGTTCAGCAGGAGGGAGTCCACGTCCACGACCTGCCCGGGCACGCCCGTCTGCAGCAGTTCGATGCCCAGGGAGATCAGGGCGCCGGCGGCGACCGTGCGGACCAGGGAGCCGAGCGGGGAGACGATGAGCTTGCCGCCCGCCAGCGGGAGCAGGACGCCCAGCGGGGCGAGCAGGGCCAGGCCTTCCGCGATACGGCGGGCCGCCTCCTGGGGGCCGAGGGCGAGGTCGGCTCTGATCCCGGCGAACGGCCGCAGGTTGGCGGCGCTCACCCAGGGGACGTCGAGGGGGCGCAGCGTGATCCAGGCGACGAGCACGAGGTGTGCGACGAGGAGGACACCTCCTGCCACACGGACGCGGGTCACGGCGATGCCGCCGTTCGAGCCTTGACGCTGCACGATCCCCTAGACGCGAGGGTCGGTGGGATCGGTTCCGGGTGGGGCGGGGGTCACACTCGTTCGCCGTTCGCCGTTCGCCGTTCGCCGTTCGCCGTTCGCCGTTCGCCGTTCGCCGTTCGCCGTTCGCCGTCCGGCGGTGGGTGGTTCGCCGTCCGGCGGTGGGTGGGTCGGGTCCGTGCCGGTACATCCGCCCGTCGCCCTACCGGCTGTGCTGTCTTCTGGGGGCGCTCTGTTGCCCGTCCTCACGCATGGCGACGGGCATTTGATGTACCGGCACGGCCCCTTCGGCGCGTCGGCGACTGCGGGCCGGTGGGGGTTGCGGGCGGTGGACAGCCGGCCCCCTTGGGCGCGGGGGCGACTGCGGGTGCGTGGGGGTTGCGGGCGGTGGACAGCCGGCCCCCTGGGCGCGTGGGCGGCTGCGGGCCGGTGGGGGGTGCGGGCCGTGGACGCCCGGCCCCCTTCGGCGCGTGGGCAGCTGCGGGCGGTAGACAGCCGGCGGGGGCGCCGTGAGCGGGGGCGCTGGGTGGGTCAGTTCGGGTTGATCTCTGTGGAGGGGGGAGATTCCGTGCCGGGGCGGGAGCGGACCTCTGTGGTGCATCGGTAGCGGTGGAGGGGCCGGGAGGAGGGGCCGCCGAGGATGACGGAGCCGTCGTCGGCGGCGGTGGCCTCGGAGTTGGCGAAGGTGCAGATGATCTGGGCGAGGGCGTACGAGGTGAGCTTCTCCGGGGGTGTGCTCAGCCGGAAGGTGTTCTCGGGGTCCTTGGGGCCCGGGCCGCCCACCCGCGTGCCCCCGTGCACGTCCGTCGTGTAGCCGGCCTGCGTCTCGGGCGCCGAGGGCTTCTCCGCCAGCTTGTCCAGGAGGCCCTGGGCGACCAGTACCCGGCGCTGCGCCTCCGCCGTACCGTCGGGAATGCGGACCGAGCGGTCCACCGTGACCAGCTGGGAGGAGCAGAGCAGGAAGACCTGGACCGGGACGCCGGGCGCCGACTGGGTGGAGAAGTCCGTGCCCGACAGGGCGCACGGGACCCGGGAGGGCGCGGGCCCGAAGTCCGTGGGGACCTGCGTCGACCGGATGCCGCAGCCCGTGAGCAGCGCGGCAAGGAGCGGGAGTGCCAGCAGTGGACGTACGCCTCGAAGTCGTGCCCTCATCCGGCGTTCTCCTCCGTGCCGTTCGCGTCCCGCTGGTCGTCGGCGAGCAGTGCCGAGGTGTCCTGGGGCAGGCGCAGGGTGAAGACCGCGCCGCCCTTGGCCGTGTTCGCCGCCGTGATTTCGCCGCCGTGGATGTGCGCGTTCTCCAGGGCGATCGAGAGGCCCAGGCCGCTGCCCTCGGAGCGGGGGCGGGAGGCGCTCGCCTTGTAGAAGCGGTCGAAGACGTGCGGGAGGACGTCCTCGGGGATGCCCGGACCGTGGTCCTGGACCTCGATCACCAGATCCGTCTCCTCCTTGCGGACGGAGACGCGGACCGGGGAGCCGCCGTGCTTGAGGGCGTTGCCGATCAGGTTCGCCAGGATGACGTCGAGCCGGCGCGGATCGAGCCGGACCATCATGCCCCGCTCGGCGTCCAGGTCCACCGCGTCCAGCCAGGCCCGTGCGTCGATGCACGCGGTGATCTGATCGGCGATGTCCACGTTGTCGACGACCAGGCGCGCCGTGCCCGCGTCGAAGCGGGTGACCTCCATCAGGTTCTCGACCAGGTCGTTCAGCCGGCGCGTCTCGCTGACGACCAGCCGTACGGCCGGCTCGATCATCGGGTCGACGCTGCCCGTCTCCGCGTCCAGTTCCTCTTCGAGGATCTCCGTCACGGCGGTGATCGCGGTGAGCGGCGTACGGAGTTCGTGGGACATGTCCGCGACGAAGCGACGGGACGCCTCGTCGCGGGCGCTCATGTCGGCCACCCGTTTTTCGAGGGCCTCCGCCGTGTGGTTGAACGTGCGGGCGAGGTCGGCGAGTTCGTCCGTGCCGGACACCCGCAGACGGGTGTCGAGTTTGCCCTCGCCGATGCGCCGGGCGGCGATGCCCAGGCGGTGGACCGGCTTGAGGACCGTGGTGGCGGCGGCCTGCGCGAGGAGCGCCGAACCGATCAGCGCCAGACCCGTGGCGATGCCCAGCGACCAGGCGAGGGAGTTGAGGTCCTTCGCCTCCGGCTCCAGGGACTTGAGCAGGTAACCCGTCGGGCCGCCGTCGATCACGTTCGTACCCGCCACCAGATACGGCTCGTCGTGATCGACGATCCGCTGCCAGTACAGGTGGTATGCGTACTTGTTGTTCGAGGAGATCGACTGCTTCTTGTTGACCGCCTTCTGGAGGGACTTCGGTACGTCCTCCAGGGTGAAGGCGTCCAGATCGGAGTTCCCGGTGACGACCTTGCCGTCCTCGTCGTCGGCGACCAGCAGCACGCTGAAGCGCTGACTGCTGTTCGCCATCTGCCCCGCGGTGTGCTGCAGCTCGTCCTGCGTCGGGTGCAGGTGCAGCGCGCTCGCGCGGTTCTGCATCTCCTGCTGGAAGTCGCGCAGCACCGCGTCCTGCGTACGCGTCAGCACGGCCTCGCGGTTGAGCCAGTACGCGATGCCGGACGCGGACACCGCCGCCGTGAGCGCCACCAGCCCGAACACCACGACCAGGCGCAGCCGCAGGCTGGTGAAGCGCAGACCCGCCAGTATCGCCTTGCGCGCCGCGGCCCAGCCGCGGAGCCTGTCCTGCGGTTTGGTCACTGAGGGCTGTCCAGCCGGTAGCCGACGCCGCGCACGGTACGGATCAGGGTGGGCGACGACGGGACGTCCTCCACCTTCGCGCGCAGCCGCTGGACGCACGCGTCGACCAGACGCGAGTCGCCCAGGTAGTCGTGCTCCCAGACCAGTCGCAGCAGCTGCTGGCGGGACAGCGCCTGCCCGGGCCGGCGGCTGAGCTCCAGGAGCAACCGCAGCTCGGTGGGCGTCAGTTGCAGATCCTCGCCGTTCTTGGTGACCGTCATCGCCGCCCGGTCGATGACCAGGGAGCCGAACGACGCCGAGTCGTTCGCCTCGCGCTCGCCGCGCCGCAGCACGGCCCGGATCCGGGCATCGAGGACACGCCCCTGCACGGGTTTGACGACATAGTCGTCGGCGCCGGACTCCAGTCCGACCACCACGTCGATGTCGTCGCTGCGCGCGGTCAGCAGGATGATCGGCAGCTGGTCCGTTCGCCGAATGCGCCGGCACACCTCGAATCCGTCGATGCCGGGCAGCATCACGTCCAGCACGATCAGGTCCGGCCGTTGCTCGCGCAGCAGCTTCAGACCGTCCTCGCCGGTGGCAGCGGTGGCCACCCGGTGTCCCTGGCGCGTCAAAGAGAGCTCCAGGGCCGTCCGGATGGCGTCGTCGTCCTCGATCAGCAACAGGGAAGGCACGAACGTCATTCTGGCCCATCGAACGGTGGTGTATCGACCGTTGGAGCGCTCCCATCCATCTCCCGCACAGAAGCAGAGCCTTCCGTGGTCATCTGCGTAGTCATACGGCTCTTCTCTGTGATCACCCTGTGACGCGCCTGGGGAGGAGGCCTGTGACACGTCTGTGACAGTCGGCGGACACGTCCATGAAGTGCCCCGGGCAAGCTTTTGCACACAAGCACGGCAGGCAGGGAAACCGGACTCCACGACGGGGGGCGCGAGATGAACACGCTGCACAGCACGAGCACAAGCGCAGTGGTCACGCGTCTTCACGACGTAGTCCGGAACGCAGAGAAGTCCGGTGCCGTGAGCGGGCGGGGGTGCGCTCGCGGCACCGGGCGTCAGCACACCGGGTCGTACATGACGGTGGTCGACGCGGGGGGACAGGCTCACGGGGGAGCCGCGTACGGGGAGGTCACGGGGGAGCGCCGTTCGGTGTCGGAAGCGGAGTTCACCGCCTACGTCCAAGAGCGCCGCGCCTCCCTGTACGCAACCGCCTACCACCTGACCGGTGACCGGTTCGAGGCCGAGGACCTGCTGCAGAGCGCACTGTTCTCGACCTACCGGGCCTGGGACCGGATCAGTGACAAGGCCGCGGTGGGGGGCTACCTGCGGCGGACGATGACCAATCTGCACATCAGCGCCTGGCGTCGTCGCAAGCTGAACGAGTACCCGACCGAGGAACTGCCGGAGACCGCCGGTGACACGGACGCGATGCGCGGCACCGAGCTGCGCGCCGTGCTGTGGCAGGCGCTCGCCCGGCTGCCCGAACTCCAGCGCACCATGCTGGTCCTTCGTTACTACGAGGGCCGCACGGACCCGGAGATCGCGGAGATCCTCGACATCAGTGTCGGCACGGTGAAGTCCAGCATCTGGCGGTCGCTCCGCCGGCTGCGCGAGGACGAGGTCCTCAGCTTCGGCCGTGACGAGGAGGAATCCTTCGGGGAGCTCGTCGCCTGAAGGTCTGGGGGAAGCAAGTAACGGGGGAGGTACCGGGGGAAGCGGGGGAGCGGTACCGGGGGGAACCGCCGGGGTCGGGGGACCACGGGGGAGCACGAGAGGCGGGACTGGAGGGCCGGGGGGGTCCGTCCAGTCCCGTTTTCGTGTGCACGGGGCCGGTGACGGACGTGCGTGCCCCGGTGGCGTCACCGGGGCACGCGTACAACGTCCTAGGCCGCGCTCCGCGTTGTCGCGCACCGTCCCGCCGCCGCGTCCGCCAGTCGTCCCAGTGCCTCGTCCCGGTCGCACGCGTGCGCGCCCAGGACCCGCTGCCGGGCCACGATCGAACGCTCGGCGCGCATCAGCCGCCAGCCGCGGCGCAGCAGGAACGGGGCGGACTTGCGGCCCTCCCTGAGGTCCCGGAGGAAGCGGCGCCGGAAGGTGGTGACCGGGCCGCGGGTCAGGCACAGCGCGTCGGCCAGTACGCCGAGTTCCCGGCAGCGCCCGACGACCTCGGCGGCGAAGATGCCCTCCGCGATGAACAGCGGGGTCCGGTCGATGTGGAGCGTCTCCTCGCCGGTGCGCGCGCTCAGCGAGATGTCGTACACGGGGATGGTCGTACGGCCCGTGCGGCACAGCTCGGTGATGGCGGCGACCGCGGCGTCCGCGTCCCAGGACAGCGGGTGGTCCCAGTCGATGTCGGAACTCCCCTCCACCTGGGGCAGTGTCGGGTCCGTGCCCTCCTTGTAGAAGTCGTCGAGCCGCAGCACGGGCAGGCCCGAGCGGGCGGCGAGGAGGGACTTCCCGGAGCCGGACGGGCCGGAGAGCAGCACGACGCGGGTGGGTATGGGGGGATGGGAACTCACGAGAGTCCAGTGTGCGGCATCACGCCGTCCGTGCCGACCCCGCGGGTCGCCGTTGGTGCGCACATCACACCTCAACTACCCTACGTGTCGACCCGATTACCTTGCGCAGCAGAAGGTGGCACCAGCCATGGCACGACACGTACCCCTGAAGAAGCAGACCGCCCAGCGCGCCCTGGCTGCCCTCGCGACGGCGGGCGCGGCTCTCGGGGCGGGCGCGGGCGCGGCCGTCGCGGACGCCGAGCCCGTCCTCGACGTGATGCGCACCCGGCCCAGCTCGCTCGGCAACATCGACCCGCAGGCCGGGCTCGCGGCGCTGACCGGCACGGTGGGGTACGTCACGGGACCGCTCGAGGGCCTGAAGCCCAACCCGCTGGCAGGTACGGGAGTCGACCCGCTCGACAACGGGATCGGTACGCAACTCGCCGACTTCAAGCCGCTGTCGTCGCAGGCCCTCACGGGACCGCTGGCGCAGGCCCCCTCGGTGAGCAGCATCCCCGTGGTCGGCCAGGTCGCCGGGCTGCTGCACTGAACGAGAAGAGAGCCGCGCTCCCCCTGGACGGAGGGGAAGCGCGGCTCTCCGGCGAGCGGGACCCCGGGGACACGGTCGGGGTCCCGGGACCAGGGAGGCCGTGAACGGCCTCGTACGGCTTGCCGGGTGCGGCTCAGACCGCGGTGGTGCGACTCAGTAGGACGAGCCGGAGACGCCCAGGGCGCCCGTCGGGTGCCAGACCGTCTTCGTCTCCAGGAAGGCCGTGAGGCGCTCGATGCCCGGCGTCACGAAATAATCCACAGCCTGTGGACGGACGACCCGCTTGAGGTTGTCCGCGGCCGCGATCTCCAGCTCCTTCGCGAGCACGTCGTCGGCGCCCGCGAGGTCGATCGCGTTGACGTCCTGGTGCGCGGCGAGCGGCGCGGCGATCTCCGCCGTCCCGCCGGAGAGGACGTTGACGACTCCGCCGGGAAGGTCGGAGGTGGCCAGCACCTCGCCCAGCGACAGCGCCGGGAGCGGGGAGCGCTCACTGGCGATCACGACGACCGTGTTGCCGGTCGCGATCACCGGGGCGATCACCGAGATCAGGCCCAGGAAGGACGACTCCTGCGGGGCCAGGGCGACGACCACGCCCGTGGGCTCCGGGGTGGAGAGGTTGAAGTACGGGCCCGCCACCGGGTTGGCGCCGCCGATCACCTGGGCGATCTTGTCGGTCCAGCCCGCGTACCAGACCCAGCGGTCGATCGCGGCGTCGACGACCGCGGCCGCCTTGGCCTTCGACAGGCCCTCGGCGTCCGCGACCTCCCGGACGAACTGGTCCTTGCGCCCCTCCAGCATCTCGGCGATGCGGTAGAGGATCTGGCCGCGGTTGTACGCGGTCGCGCCGGACCAGCCGCCGAACGCCTTGCGGGCGGCGACGACCGCGTCCCGCGCGTCCTTGCGGCTCGCCCGCGGCGCGTTGGCCAGCCACTTGCCCTTCGAGTCCGACACCTCGTACACCCGGCCGCTCTCGCTGCGGGGGAACTTGCCCCCGACGTACAGCTTGTAGGTCTTGAAGACGCTCAGACGGTTCTGTTCCGACTTCTCGGACTTGTCAGACATCGAGGTACGCCTCCAGGCCGTGGCGGCCGCCTTCGCGGCCGAAGCCCGACTCCTTGTAGCCGCCGAACGGCGAGGTCGGATCGAACTTGTTGAACGTGTTGGACCAGACGACACCCGCGCGGAGCTTGCCCGCCACCGCGAGGATGCGGGAGCCCTTCTCCGTCCAGATGCCGGCGGAGAGGCCGTACTGGCTGTTGTTGGCCTTGGCCACGGCCTCGTCGGGCGTCCGGAAGCTGAGGACCGACAGCACCGGGCCGAAGATCTCGTCGCGGGCGATGGTGTGCGCCTGGGTGACGTTCGTGAAGAGCGTCGGGGCGAACCAGTAACCGGCGGAGGGGATTTCGCACGCCGGGGACCAGCGCTCGGCGCCCTCGGCCTCGCCCTGCTCGGTGAGCGTCTTGATACGGGCGAGCTGCTCGGCGGAGTTGATGGCGCCGATGTCCGTGTTCTTGTCGAGCGGGTCGCCGAGGCGCAGGGTCGACAGCCGGCGCTTGAGCGAGTCCAGCAGCTCGTCCTGGATCGACTCCTGTACGAGGAGCCGGGAGCCGGCGCAGCAGACCTGGCCCTGGTTGAAGAAGATGCCGGTGACGATGCCCTCGACGGCCTGGTCGATGGGGGCGTCGTCGAAGACGATGTTCGCGCCCTTGCCGCCCAGTTCGAGCGTGACCTTCTTGTGCGTGCCCGCGACCTGGCGCGCGATGGCCTTGCCGACGGCGGTGGAGCCGGTGAAGGCCACCTTGTTCACGTCCGGGTGCTCGACGAGCGCGGCGCCCGTGTCGCCGTACCCCGGAAGGATGTTGACGACGCCCCTGGGCAGGCCCGCCTGGCGGCAGATGTCCGCGAAGAAGAGGGCGGAGAGCGGGGTCGTCTCGGCGGGCTTGAGGACGACCGTGTTGCCGGTCGCCAGGGCCGGGGCGATCTTCCACGCCAGCATCAGGAGCGGGAAGTTCCAGGGGATGACCTGGCCCGCGACGCCCAGCGGGCGCGGGTCGGCGCCGAAGCCGGCGTGGTCCAGCTTGTCGGCCCAGCCCGCGTAGTAGAAGAAGTGCGCGGCGACCAGGGGGAGGTCCGCGTCGCGGGTCTCCTTGATGGGCTTGCCGTTGTCCAGGGTCTCCAGGACGGCCAGTTCGCGGCTGCGCTCCTGGATGATCCGGGCGATGCGGAACAGGTACTTGGCGCGCTCGGAGCCGGGCAGCGCCGACCACTTCGCGAAGGCCTTGCGGGCGGCCCGCACCGCGCGGTCGACGTCCTCGGCGCCGGCCTGGGCGACCTCGGAGAGGACCTCTTCGGTGCTCGGGGAGACGGTCTTGAAGACCTTGCCGTCGGCGGCCTCGGTGAACTCGCCGTCGATGAACAGCCCGTACGACGGGGCGATGTCGACGACGGAGCGGGACTCGGGCGCCGGTGCGTACTCGAAAGCGGATGTGGATGCCATGGTTATCAGTCCACCGTCACGTAGTCGGGGCCGGAGTAGCGGCCGGTGGCCAGCTTCTGACGCTGCATCAGCAGGTCGTTCAGGAGCGAGGACGCGCCGAAGCGGAACCAGTGGTTGTCCAGCCAGTCCGCACCCGCGGTCTCGTTCACCAGGACCAGGAACTTGATGGCGTCCTTGGACGTGCGGATGCCGCCGGCGGGCTTCACGCCGATCTGTACCCCGGTCTGCACGCGGAAGTCGCGGACGGCCTCCAGCATGAGCAGGGTGTTGGCGGGCGTCGCGTTCACCGCGACCTTGCCGGTCGACGTCTTGATGAAGTCGGCACCGGCCAGCATCCCGAGCCAGCTCGCCCGCCGGATGTTGTCGTACGTCGACAGCTCGCCGGTCTCGAAGATGACCTTCAGACGCGCGGCGCCGGAGGCCTCCTTCACGGCGACGATCTCCTCGTACACCTTCATGTAGTTGCCCGCGAGGAACGCCCCGCGGTCGATGACCATGTCGATCTCGTCGGCTCCCGCGGCGACCGCTTCGCGCACGTCGGCCAGCTTCACGTCCAGCGCGGCGCGTCCCGCCGGGAACGCGGTGGCGACCGAGGCGACCTTCACGCCGGAGCCGGCGACGGCTTCCTTGGCGGCGGTCACCATGTCGGGGTAGACGCAGACGGCGGCGGTGCTGGGTGCCGTGCGGTCCGTCGGGTCCGGGTGGACCGCCTTGGCGCCGAGCGCCCGCACCTTGCCTGCGGTGTCCGCGCCTTCCAGCGTCGTCAGGTCGACCATCGAGATGGCGAGGTCGATCGCGTACGCCTTCGCGGTCGACTTGATGGAACGGGTGCCGAGCGAGGCGGCGCGCGCCTCCAGGCCGACCGCGTCGACGCCGGGCAGCCCGTGGAGGAAGCGGCGCAGCGTGCTGTCGGACGCGGCGACGTCCGTGAGTGCATGAGCAGCGGATGCAGTGGTGGGCATGGTCACGAGGGGAGCATATCTACGCGCGTAGCGGCTGTACACCCCCGGTGGTCGAAGTGAGCTCGGCCACCGGATACGGGCACAGTCACCCCTGTCGGGCAGAATCGGAGCCATGACGACCCCGGACCACCAGTCTCCCGCATCCGACACCTCGCGACCCGAGTCGCCGGACCGGATCTACCGGTCGCCCGCGGGTATCGCGGGCGGCGTGCTGCTGCTCGCCATCGCGGGCTGGCTGGGCATCGACGCGCTGATCGCCGGGCACGGGCGCACGCCCTGGCTGGCCCTCGCCTCGCTGATCCTGCTCGTCCCGCTGGTGGTCGCCTTCACCCTGCGCCCGGCCGTCTACGCGAACGAGGACCGGCTGCGGGTGCGCAACCCGTTCCGGCTGATCGTGCTGCCCTGGGCCACCGTCGCCTCGCTGCGCTCCGGATACTCCAACGAGGTCGTCGACGCCTCCGGCACCAAGTACCAGCTGTGGGCGGTGCCCGTCTCGCTGCGTGGCCGCAAGCGGGTCGCCAGGCGGCAGGCCCGCGGCGCCGCGGTGGACAGCAGCGGCCGTACGTCCGCCGTCGCGACCGAGTCCCCCCGCGCCCAGGGCGACCAGATCATGGACGACCTGCGCCAGCTCGTCGACACCCGGGCCGCGGCGGAGACCTCCCAGGGCGAGGTCACGGTGCGGTGGGCGTACGAGGTGGTGGGACCGGCGGTCGCGGGAGCGGTGCTGCTGGTGATCCTGCTGCTGATGGGCTGAACCGGCCTGTGGCGGGTTGAGCCCTTTGCTGTGTTGGACCGGCCTGTGCTGTTGCCGTAGGGACCGCGGAAGCCCCGGCCGGGAGAATCAGGCCGGGGCTTCCTTGGTGCGGGGCTTCCGCTGTTCGGGGCGTTGGTGGTGCGGGGCGTTCGTGGTTCAGGGTCTCAGATGCCGGCTGCCGCCGACAGGTCCTGCTTGATCTTGGTCAGCAGGTCCGTGGCCTTGGCGCGGGCCGCGGGGAGGTCGTCGTGGGTGTCCACCGGCACCACGACCTCCAGGTAGCACTTCAGCTTCGGCTCGGTGCCGCTCGGGCGGACGATGACGCGGGCGCCGTCCAGCGTGTAGCGCAGACCGTCCGTCGGCGGCAGCTTGTCCGTGCCCTGGGTGAGGTCCTCGGACTTCGTGATCGCCAGGCCCGCGAGCCGCGTCGGCGGCTCGTCGCGCAGGCGCTGCATGGCCTGCGCGATCAGGGACAGGTCCTCCACGCGCACCGACAGCTGGTCCGTGGCGTGCAGGCCGTACTCGACCGCGATGTCGTCGAGCAGGTCGAGGAGCGTACGACCGCCCGCGACCGAGCCGTCGGCGGACCCGGCCTTGAGCTCCGAGGCGAGCTCGGTGATGAGCAGGGCCGCCGTGATGCCGTCCTTGTCGCGGACGCCCTCGGGGTCGACGCAGTAACCCAGCGCCTCCTCGTATCCGTACCGCAGGCCGTCCACCTTGGCGATCCACTTGAAGCCGGTGAGCGTCTCCTCGTACGGCAGGCCCGCCTTCTCGGCGATCCGGCCGAGGAGGGAGGAGGAGACGATCGACTCGGCGAACGTGCCGCGCGCGCCCCTGCGGACCAGGTGCTCGGCGAGCAGCGCGCCGACCTCGTCGCCACGGAGCATGCGCCACTCGGCGCCGTCCTTCACCGCCGCCGCGCAGCGGTCCGCGTCCGGGTCGTTCGCGATGATCAGGTCGGGCTCGACCTCGCGGGCCTTGGCGAAGGCCAGGTCCATCGCACCCGGCTCCTCCGGGTTCGGGAACGCGACCGTGGGGAAGTCCGGGTCGGGTTCCGCCTGCTCGGCGACGAGGACGGGCTCCGGGAAGCCGGCCCGGGCGAAGGCCGCGAGGAGCGTGTCCTTGCCGACGCCGTGCATGGCCGTGTAGACGGTGCGCGCGGTGCGGGGGGAGTCCTGGGCGAGTACGGCGTCCGTGCGGGCCAGATAGGCGTTCAGGACGCTGTCGTCGAGGGTCTCCCAGCCGGAGTCCGGGCGGGGCACGTCGGCGAGGGCGCGGACGGCGTCGATCTCCGCCGCGATCTCCGCGTCCGCAGGCGGCACGATCTGGGAGCCCTCGCCGAGGTAGACCTTGTAGCCGTTGTCCCGGGGCGGGTTGTGGCTGGCGGTGACCTCCACGCCCGCGACCGCGCCGAGGTGCCTTATGGCGAAGGCCAGGACCGGGGTGGGCAGGGGGCGCGGGAGAACGGCGGCACGGAGGCCGGCGCCGGTCATCACGGCCGCGGTGTCGCGGGCGAAGTCGGCGGACTTGTGCCGGGCGTCGTAGCCGATGACGACCAGGCCGTCCGTCTGCCCCTTGCTCCTGAGGTACGCGGCGAGGCCGGCGGCGGCGCGGATGACCACGGAGCGGTTCATCCGCATCGGGCCCGCGCCGAGCTCGCCGCGCAGGCCCGCGGTGCCGAACTGGAGGGTGCCGCTGAAGCGTGCGGTGAGCTCCGCGGTGTCCTCGGCGTCGATGAGCTTGGCGAGTTCCTCACGGGTCTCCGCGTCGGGGTCCTCGGCCAGCCACGCCTTGGCCCGTGCGGTGAGTTCGTCCTGCACGTCTGGTCAACCTCTCGTTCGTCGTACGTCGCTGTGTGCCCCGAGGGGTGCGGGGCTGTGCCTCGCGGGGTGCGGGCGGGGGGTTCTCGCCCCCTCCGCCCCTACCCTTCCCGTATTCGGGGGCTCAGCCCCCGGACCCCCGTATCGCGCTGCCGCGCTCGTCCTCAAACGCCGGACGGGCGGAAACTGCCCGGAGGGGACGGGACTACAGCCGGTCCAGCACCTTGGTGAGGAGCGCGCCCATCCGGGCGGCGGAGTCGCGGCCGGCCTGGAGGACCTCCTCGTGGTTGAGGGGCTCCCCGGTCATACCGGCGGCGAGGTTGGTGACGAGCGAGATGCCGAGCACCTCCGCGCCGGCCTCGCGCGCGGCGATGGCTTCGAGGACGGTCGACATGCCCACCAGGTCCGCGCCGATGACACGGGCCATCCGGATCTCCGCCGGCGTCTCGTAGTGCGGGCCGGGGAACTGCGCGTAGACGCCCTCTTCGAGGCTGGCGTCGATCTCCTTGCACAGGGCGCGCAGCCGCGGCGAGTACAGGTCCGTGAGGTCGACGAAGTTCGCGCCCACGATCGGCGAGGTCGCCGTGAGGTTGAGGTGGTCGCTGATCAGGACCGGCTGGCCGGGGCGCATGCCCTCGCGCAGACCACCGCAGCCGTTGGTCAGCACGATGGTCTTGCAGCCGGCGGCGACGGCGGTACGCACCCCGTGCGAGACGGCGGCGACTCCACGGCCCTCGTAGTAGTGCGTACGGCCCAGGAAGACCAGCGCGCGCTTGTCCCCGATCCGGTACGAGCGGATCTTGCCGCCGTGGCCCTCGACCGCCGGCGGCGGGAAGCCGGGCAGGTCGGTGACCAGGAGCTCGGCCTCGGGGTCGCCGAGGGCGTCCACGGCCGGCGCCCAGCCGGAGCCCATCACAAGAGCGACGTCGTGGGTCTCGGCGCCCGTGAGCTCACGCAGGCGCGTGGCGGCGGCGTCGGCGGCGGCGTGGGGGTCGCCCTGGAGGTCGTCCGGAAGAAGAGATGCGTTCACGCGCATGAGCGTAGCCGGTCCGGGCCTACGCGCGTAGATGACAGAGCTCACGGTCTTGCGATCGTTGTCTTGTCGTTTCCAACAAAGGGAGAGAGAAGGCCGAACGGGAGGGAACAGGGCCGGCAGCGGCGGGGCGGCTCAGCACGGCCGCTTGCGGAGTTCCATCACGTAGTCGTGGGGAGCCCCGGCCGACTCCGCGGCGTCGGCGAGCTCACCCAGGTAGCGGGCGGACGGCAGACCGCCCTCGTAGCCGTTCAGCACGTACACCCACGCGGGCTCCTCGCCCTCCATGGTGTGGACCCGCACCCGCATACGGCGGTAGACGTCGAGACCGACGCCCTCCCACCGGTCCATCGAGTCCTCGTCCAGGGACGCGATGTCGTACAGCGCCACGAACACCTGCGAGCGCGGTGCCTCGACGATCGTCGCCAGTGCGCCCTCCCAGCCCATGTGCTCGCCGCCGAACGTCAGCCGCCAGTCGTTCAGCCAGCCCGTGGCGCGCAGCGGCGAGTGCGGGGCGCGGCGCGTCATGAGCCGCGGGTCGAGATTGCCGGCGTACGCGGCGTAGAGCGACATGGGGTCGAGGGTACGGCAGCAATGACAGACGTCTCTCGTGCATCAGAAGTCGCTCGAATGCACGGGCGGCGGCCCCCGGGGCGAAGCACCTTGGCGGGTGCGGGACAATGGAGTACGTGACTCGGATCGTGATCATCGGTGGCGGACCCGGCGGATACGAGGCGGCCCTGGTGGCCGCCCAACTCGGCGCGGAGGTGACCGTCGTCGATTGCGACGGCCTGGGCGGGGCGTCGGTGCTCACCGACTGCGTCCCGTCGAAGACCCTCATCGCGACGGCCGAGGTGATGACCACCTTCGATTCTTCGTACGAAGAACTCGGCATCATCGTCGCCGACGACACGCCCCCCGCGGAGCAGGCGGCCCGGGTGGTCGGGGTCGACCTCGGCAAGGTCAACCGCCGGGTGAAGCGCCTCGCGCTCGCCCAGTCCCACGACATCACCGCGTCCGTGACGCGAGCGGGCGCCCGGGTGCTGCGCGGCCGTGGCCGGCTCGACGGGCAGCAGGCCATGGACGGGTCCCGGAAGGTCGTCGTACGGGCCGCGGACGGGAGCGAGGAGACCCTCGTCGCCGACGCGGTGCTGATCGCGACCGGCGGGCACCCCCGGGAGCTGCCCGACGCCCAGCCCGACGGCGAGCGGATCCTGAACTGGACCCAGGTCTACGACCTGGACGAACTGCCCGAAGAACTGATCGTGGTCGGCTCGGGTGTCACCGGTGCCGAGTTCGCCGGTGCTTATCAGGCGCTCGGATCGCGCGTCACGCTGGTTTCCAGCCGTGATCGCGTACTGCCGGGCGAGGACCCGGACGCCGCGGCCGTCCTGGAGGACGTCTTCCGCCGCCGGGGCATGAACGTCATGGCACGCTCCCGCGCCGAGTCCGCCAAACGGGTGGGCGACCGGGTCGAGGTCACCCTCGCCGACGGCCGGGTCATCACCGGGTCGCACTGCCTCATGGCCGTCGGCGCCATTCCGAACTCCAGCGGCATGGGGCTGGACGAGGCCGGCGTCCGGGTCAAGGACTCCGGGCACATCTGGACCGACAAGGTGTCGCGGACGACGGCTCCCGGTGTGTACGCCGCCGGTGACGTGACCGGCGTCTTCGCCCTCGCGTCCGTGGCCGCCATGCAGGGCCGCATCGCCATGTACCACTTCCTCGGTGACGCGGTCGCCCCGCTGAACCTGAAGACCGTGTCCTCGAACGTCTTCACCGACCCGGAGATCGCGACCGTCGGCTACACCCAGGCCGACGTCGACGCCGGCAAGATCGATGCCCGGGTCGTCAAGCTGCCGCTGCTGCGCAACCCGCGCGCCAAGATGCAGGGCATCCGCGACGGCTTCGTGAAGATCTTCTGCCGGCCGGGTACGGGGATCATCGTGGGCGGTGTCGTCGTCGCGCCGCGCGCCTCCGAACTGATCCATCCGATCTCGATCGCGGTCGACAACAACCTGACGGTCGAACAGATCGCGAAGGCCTTCACCGTGTACCCCTCTCTCTCGGGCTCGATCGCCGAGGTGGCACGACAGCTGCACACCCGGAAGTCCGGGGACGAGGCCTGACGTCCGGACGGGACCGAGACTGACGTCCGGATGTGACGCGGCGTACGGAAACAGGTGACGTGCCGTACGGCCGCGGGTGGGTTCTCTGCGACCGGCGGCCGGGCGCCGCGGGGTCTCGCGCGAGGCGCCGGGCGGGGGCGCCGTACCGCTTGAGGTGATTTCCCGCTGGTCACGGGGAGTTGCCGACCATTCTCGCGGCATAGGCGAGCGGCGTAGGCACGTATACCACTTCCAGGGCTGGTGTGCGAACAACTTCTGTTATTCGGCGCAAACTGCTGAAAGCAGACGGTCGTTGGGGTTACTGTCAGTTTCGTGTTCGCTGCAGAACGTCGCCAATTGATCCTCGAAATGGTGCGAGCGAACGGGGCCGTGTCGCTCCGTGAGCTCGCCCGCGTCGTCCAGACCTCCGAAGTGACCGTACGGCGGGACGTGCGCGCACTGGAGGCAGAAGGACTCCTCGACCGCCGGCACGGCGGTGCGGTATTGCCGGGCGGGTTCACGCGAGAGTCCGGCTTTCCGCAGAAATCACATCTCGCGACCGCTGAGAAGACGGCCATCGCCGACCTCGCCGCGGGTCTCGTCGAAGAGGGCGAGGCCATTGTGGTCGGGGCGGGTACCACCACGCAGGAGCTGGCTCGCCGGCTCGCGCGGGTGCCCGGGCTGACCGTCGTCACCAACTCCCTGTTGGTGGCTCAGGCGTTGGCCCACGCCAACCGTGTCGAGGTCGTGATGACCGGCGGCACGCTGCGCGGATCCAACTATGCGCTGGTGGGGAGCGGTGCGGAGCAGTCCCTTCAGGGGTTGCGGGTATCCCGTGCCTTCCTCTCGGGGAGTGGTCTGACCGCCGAGCGCGGGCTCTCCACCTCCAACATGCTGTCGGCGTCCGTCGATCGCGCGCTGGTGCAGGCGGCCGGGGAGGTCGTCGTCCTCGCCGATCACACCAAGCTCGGGACCGACACGATGTTCCAGACGGTGCCGACGGATGTCATCACCCGGCTGGTGACGGACGAGCCGCCCGGGCACGACGATCGTGCGGCCACGGAGTTGCAGGCCCTGGCGGATCAGGGTGTGCAGATCGCGGTGGCCGGCGGGTCGGCGTCGAGTGGTGCGGGTGGCGATACGGTCCCGGCGGGGCGCCAGCCGCGCCGGGAAGTGCCGCTGCCCGGGCCGCGCCGTGGGCAGGTTCCGGGCGCCCAACTGCGCAGCGCGACCGTCCTGGGGGAGCAGCCTCCGGGGGAGCGGGCGCGGGTTGCGGACTTGCGTCGGCGGTAGCTGGCGGGGTGCCTTTCGCTGGCGGGGGCGCCTTGGGCGGGGTCGGTTCGCTTCGCTTCGCCTCGCTTCGCCTCGCCTCGCCTTGGTTCGCGTCGCCTCGGTTCGCCTTGCCTCGGTTCGCGTCGCGGTCTCGCGTCGCGCCTGTGGGTGGGGCGGGGCCGTGCCGGTACATCCGCCCGTCGCCCTACCGGCTGTGCTGTCTTCCGGGGGCGCTCTGTGGGTGTTCTCGCGTATGGCGACGGGCATTTGATGTACCGGCACGGCCCCTTCGGTGCGTGGGCGGGTAGCGGGTGCGTGGCGGGTGCGGGCCCTCGGTGGGCTGCTGTTGGTGTTCCTGCGTGCGGCAGGCGTCGTTGCTGCGGGCAGGGGGCAACCGGTCCTCCGCGTGCTGCCCGGGGTGACCGAGCTCCTTGCTGCACCTCGGCTCCGGTCGTACGGGGCGGTGCGCCTCGTGGCGTGCGTGGCTGCATCGCCGTACCGGTGGGCACGCCGTTGTCCTGCTCGACTCCTGGCGGGCGGTTGGCGAGATCGTGGTCGGCTGTGACCCCGCCGGGGAAGACGAAGCGCCCGGCGGACTGACTGCTCCAGTCCGCCGGGCGCTTCGGATGTCGGACGAACGGCCGCGAGGGTCAGTCCTTGATCTCGCAGATGGCGGCGCCCGAGGTGATGGACGCGCCGACCTCGGCGCTGAGCCCCTTGATGGTGCCGGAACGGTGGGCGTTCAGCGGCTGTTCCATCTTCATGGCCTCCAGGACGACGATCAGGTCGCCCTCCTTGACCTCCTGGCCCTCCTCGACCGCGATCTTGACGATCGTGCCCTGCATCGGGGAGGCGAGGGTGTCGCCGGAAGCGGCCGGGCCGGACTTCTTGGCCGCGCGGCGCTTGGGCCTGGCGCCCGCCGCAAGGCCGGTGCGGGCCAGCGACATGCCCAGCGAGGAGGGCAGTGAGACCTCCAGGCGCTTGCCGCCGACCTCGACGACGACCGTCTCGCGGCCGGGCTCGTCGTCGGTGTCCGTCTCCGCGGGGGTCGCGAACGCCGGGATCTCGTTGACGAACTCGGTCTCGATCCAGCGGGTGTGGATCGTGAACGGCGCGTCGGAGCCGGTCAGTTCCGGCGCGAACGCCGAGTCCCTGACGACCGCGCGGTGGAAGGGGATGGCGGTGGCCATGCCCTCCACCTGGAACTCGTCCAGCGCGCGTGCGGCCCGCTGCAGGGCCTGCTCGCGGGTGGCGCCGGTGACGATCAGCTTGGCGAGCAGGGAGTCCCAGGCCGGGCCGATGACCGAACCGGACTCGACACCGGCGTCCAGGCGGACACCCGGGCCGGACGGCGGGTCGAAGAGGGTCACGGTGCCGGGCGCCGGCAGGAAGCCCCGCCCCGGGTCCTCGCCGTTGATGCGGAACTCGAAGGAGTGGCCGCGCAGTTCGGGGTCGCCGTAGCCGAGCTCCTCGCCGTCGGCGATGCGGAACATCTCGCGGACCAGGTCGATGCCGGCGACCTCTTCGGTGACCGGGTGCTCCACCTGCAGACGGGTGTTGACCTCCAGGAAGGAGATCGTGCCGTCGACGCCGACGAGGAACTCGACGGTGCCCGCGCCGACATAGCCGGCCTCCTTCAGGATCGCCTTGGAGGAGGAGTAGAGCTCCTCGACCTGGGCGTCCGACAGGAAGGGGGCGGGGGCCTCCTCGACCAGCTTCTGGTGGCGGCGCTGCAGCGAGCAGTCACGGGTGGAGACGACCACCACGTTGCCGTGGGTGTCGGCCAGGCACTGGGTCTCCACGTGCCGCGGCTTGTCGAGGTAGCGCTCGACGAAGCACTCGCCGCGGCCGAAGGCGGCGACGGCCTCGCGCACGGCGGAGTCGTACAGCTCCGGGACCTCTTCGAGGGTGCGGGCCACCTTCAGACCGCGCCCGCCGCCACCGAAGGCGGCCTTGATCGCGATCGGCAGCCCGTGCTCGCGGGCGAACGCGACGACCTCGTCGGAGCCCGAGACCGGGTCCGGGGTGCCGGCCACCAGCGGGGCACCGGCACGCTGGGCGATGTGCCGGGCGGCGACCTTGTCGCCGAGGTCACGGATGGCCTGCGGCGGCGGGCCGATCCAGATCAGGCCCGCGTCCAGCACGGCCTGGGCGAAGTCCGCGTTCTCGGACAGGAAGCCGTAACCGGGGTGGATCGAGTCCGCCCCCGAATCGGCCGCCGCCTGCAACACCTTGGCCATGTCCAGATAGCTGGTTGCCGGGGTGTCACCGCCCAACGCGAACGCTTCGTCCGCCGCACGGACATGCAGAGCGTCCCGGTCCGGTTCCGCGTAGACGGCAACGCTCGCGATCCCGGCATCCCGGCACGCCCGGGCCACGCGGACAGCGATTTCGCCACGGTTGGCGATGAGCACCTTGCGCACGATGGCTCCCTCCTTGAAACAAGCCGAGTTTAGGGACTGCCGACACGACCTTTCGACCCGTCCCCAATGGTGAGCTTGCCCACACGGAGCGTGATTCGAGGCTCGCTCGACCCGCGAAAACCCTTGTCGCACCGCGGTACGAGGGAATCCTTGTCTGAACCCTAGCCCTCCGGTGTGGTCAAGGTCTCTGTGAAGGCGTGCTGCGGCCCACAGGGTTTCTTTGTGGAGTCCCTACGAATGGCCCAACGATTCTTTGCCCTGCGCAGAGCCCTTGTCCCGCGGTTTACCCGTTAGTAGCGTTCGGATGGCTCGAACTACTTGGGGTAACAGCACGCGGAAGTGGGTGGGACCGGTGGTGCGCAGACCGGTGGCGTGGGTGGCGGCGATCGTGCTCTTCGTGGAGGCGGTCGGCATTGCGCTGCTGAACTGGTTCCTCGGCATCGTCGTCGACCGTCAGGACATGTCCCTGGCCGGGCTCGACCCCGACACGATGGCCGTCTCCTCGAAGGTCGCCGGGCTGTTGTTCGGCCTCTACTTCGCGGTGTGCGGCCTGGCCGCCCTGCTGGTCGCCCTGCGCGACCGCCCGCCGGCCGGCTTCGGCCGCATCCTGCTCATCAGCGCCGCCGTGGTGCACGCGCTGCTCGGGGCGTTCGCGGTGGGCCTGGTGGGCTGGGCCGCGTTCGCGTTCATGATGGTGGTGCTCGGGCTGATCCTGCTCATTCTGATGGCGTACGACCGTCTGCCGGACCCCGTGGACGCCGTACCGGGGAGCGGTGGCGGTGGCGGTGGTGAGGGCGACGGTGGCGGCGCGCCCGTCACGGCGCCGCCGGCCCCCTCGGCGACCTGATCGGTCCCAGCGCCTGTCCGGGCGGATCATGCGGTGGGTCGCGCCCTGTTTCCGGGCACCGTAGGACGGAACCGCAGGATCCGCCGGACAGACCCTAGGCCGGTGTCCACAACTCGGTGATTCCCACGCCCAGTTCGGCAAGCAGTCGGCGCACCATCGGCAGGGAGATGCCGATGACGTTGCCGTGGTCGCCGTCGATGCCCTCGATGAACGGCGCCGAGCGGCCGTCGAGCGTGAACGCGCCGGCGACGTGGAGGGGCTCGCCCGAGGCGACGTACGCGGCGATCTCGGCGTCGGTCGGCTCGCCGAAGCGGACCACGGTGGACACCGTCGCCGACTGGTAGCGCTTGGCCGCCGTGTCATAGATGCAGTGCCCGGTCTGAAGCGTCCCGATCCGGCCGCGCATCGCCTTCCAGCGGGCGGTGGCCTCCTCGGCGTCGGCGGGCTTGCCGAGCGCCTCGCCGTCCAGGTCGAGGACCGAGTCGCAGCCGATCACCAGGGCGCCCTGGACCTCGGGCTTCGCCGCCACGACCGAGGCCTTCGCCTCGGCCAGGGCGAGCGCGAGCTCGGCGGGGGTCGGGGCGGTGACGGCGTCCTCGTCGACCCCGCTCACGATCACCTCGGGGGCCAGTCCGGCCTGCCGCAGCAGTCCGAGCCGGGCGGGGGACTGGGAGGCGAGGACGAGGCGGCGGCGTGGCTGATCAGTCATGCGGTCAGGGTATCGGCGCGGTCATGGCGCCGTCCTGGGCGCAGTCTTGATGCCGCGGGCCGTAGGTGCGACCGCCGTCCCAGGTGCGGTCCTGGCGCGCTGCCCGCTGCCGAGGTCCAGGTCGCAGGTGGTCACCTGACGCCGAGGACGATCATCGCGAGCACCATGGCGAGTGCCATGAGAACGCCCAGCCGCCGCAACATCTTCTGCATGTCGCGGAGCTCCTCGGGGGGCTCGTTCTCGGGGTCGGACCACAGCATGCTCTCGATCGTGCGACGGCACGGGCGCGCACGCCTGAGTACGCGTACTCAACTTGCGTAAACGGGTCTGGGGTTTCTTTAGGGCGGGAGCTCCTGCTACGGTCATGAGCATTGCTAAAGGGACTCTGGTCCCTTTTAGGGAGGGAACTGTCGTGTTCACCACTGCCTGGACCGCCTCGCCCCAGCTCCCCGCGGAGGGCTTCACCCCCAACTGGTCGCGGGAGGGTTTCTGGCGTCAGTCGCTGCGCCAGATCGTCCGCGTCACCGCGGGCGGCCCCCGGATGCGTGTCCAGCTGTCGAACGCGTACGGCGCCTCGCCCCTGAGGATCGCGGGCGCCACCGTGGCCCGTACCGCGGCGGGCCCGGCCGTCCGGCCCGGCACACTGCGGCGGCTGACCTTCGCCGGGGCGGACGCCGTCGAGATCCCGGCGCGTGGTCACGCCGTCAGCGACCCGGCCGAACTCGCCCTGGAAGCGGGTGAGTCGATGACCGTCACGCTCCACCTCGACGCCGTCACCGGTCCCGCGACCTTCCACGCGCAGGCCTTCGCGACCGCCTACCGGGGTCCGGGCGACCGGCTGGCGGACCTGACGGGCGAGGGCTTCGACGCGTCCAGCGAGTCCTGGTACTTCCTGTCCGCCGTCGAGGTCGACGCGGGCCGCGCGGACGCGGTGGCGCTCCTCGGGGACTCCGTCACGGACGGCTTCGGATCGACCCCGGGCGCCGACCGCCGCTGGTCCGACGCGCTCGCCGAGCGCACCGGGCGACCCGTCCTCAACGCGGGCATCGGCGGGAACCTGCTGCTCAACGACTCGGCCTGGTACGGCGAGAAGGCCGTCCACCGGCTCGGCCGCGACGTTCTCGACCACCCGGGCGTCGACACGCTCGTCGTGCTCCTCGGCCTCAACGACATCGGCTTCAGCGAGACGGACGAACAGCCGACCTACCGGCCCGCGCCGGTCGTGGAGAGCGACGAACTCATCGACGGTTACCGGGAGTTGATCGCGCAGGCCCACGCGAGGCGGCTACGGGTGATCGGTTCGACCCTGCTGCCCCTCGGCGGCTCCGACCACTGGGGCGAGCACGCGGCGAAGGTGAGCCACGAGGTCAACGAGTGGATCCGCGGCTCGGGGGAGTGGGACGCGGTGGCGGACCTCCACCGCGCGCTGGCCGACCCGGTGGACCCGGACCGGCTGCACCCGGCGTACGACTTCGGCGACCACCTGCACCCGAACGACGCCGGGTACGCGGTGATGGCCGAAGTCCTCGCCGAACAACTCTGACCGGGGCGGGTCAGCCGGGCCAGTACGTGCGGCCCCACGCCGTCGGGCCCGGCGGGGGCAGCCGTCGGCCGGCGATGCGGGACGGGTCGGCCCAGGAGTCCCGGGGCCCGGGCGCGCCGGACGGCGTACCGGCAGCCGCCGCGGCGCGCACCTGTACGACCGCCAGAGCGGCGGCCAGCTCCTCCGGGGTCGGATTGCCCCGTACGACCTTGATCGTCATGTCTGCTCCCAAGGGTCCCGGGGTCTAGAGGGGGATGTTGCCGTGCTTCTTCGGAGGCAGTGATTCCCGCTTCGTACGCAGTTGACGCAGACCCCGTACGAGGTGGGCGCGGGTGTCGGACGGCATGATCACGCCGTCGATGTAACCGCGCTCGGCCGCCGTGTAGGGATTGAGGAGGGCGTCCTCGTACTCCTGGATGAGGCGGGCCCGGGTCGCCTCCTGGTCGTCGGCGGCCGCGATGGTGCGCCGGTGCAGGATGTTGACCGCGCCCTGCGCGCCCATGACGGCGATCTGCGCGGTCGGCCAGGCGAGGTTCAGGTCGGCGCCGAGGTGCTTGGAGCCCATGACGTCGTACGCGCCGCCGAAGGCCTTGCGGGTGATGATCGTGATCAGCGGGACCGTCGCCTCCGCGTACGCGTAGATCAGTTTGGCGCCGCGGCGGATGATGCCGGTGTGCTCCTGGTCGACGCCCGGCAGGAAGCCCGGCACGTCCACGAAGGTGAGGACGGGCACGTTGAACGCGTCGCACGTCCGCACGAACCGCGCGGCCTTCTCGCTCGCGTCGATGTCGAGACAGCCGGCGAACTGCATCGGCTGGTTGGCGACGATGCCCACCGGGCGGCCCTCGACCCGGCCGAAACCGGTGAGGATGTTCGGCGCGAAGAGCGGCTGCGTCTCGAAGAACTCCGCGTCGTCCAGGACGTGTTCGATCACCGTGTGCATGTCGTACGGCTGGTTCGCGCTGTCCGGCACGATCGTGTCCAGCTCGCGGTCCTCGTCGGTGACGGTGAGGTCCGCCTCCTCGGGGAACGCCGGGGCCTCGCTGAGGTTGTTGGACGGCAGGTACGACAGCAGCTGCTTGACGTACTCGATGGCGTCCTTCTCGTCGCCCGCCATGTGATGGGCCACGCCCGACACGGCGTTGTGGGTGCGGGCGCCGCCCAGTTCCTCGAAGCCGACGTCCTCGCCGGTGACCGTCTTGATCACGTCGGGGCCGGTGATGAACATGTGCGAGGTCTGGTCGACCATGACGGTGAAGTCGGTGATCGCGGGCGAGTACACCGCGCCGCCCGCACAAGGGCCGACGACCAGGCTGATCTGCGGAATGACGCCCGACGCATGGGTGTTGCGGCGGAAGATCTCGCCGTACATGCCGAGCGCGCTGACGCCCTCCTGGATGCGGGCGCCGCCGGAGTCGTTGATGCCGATGACCGGACAGCCCGTCTTCAGGGCGAAGTCCATCACCTTCATGATCTTCTGCCCGAAGACCTCGCCCAGGGCGCCGCCGAAGACCGTGAAGTCCTGGGAGAACACGGCGATCGGACGGCCGTCGACCGTCCCGTACCCGGTGACGACACCGTCGCCGTACGGCCGCGTGTGCTCCATGCCGAAGTCGGTCGAGCGATGCTGCGCGAACTCGTCCAGCTCGACGAAGGAGCCCTCGTCGAGGAGGAGTTCGATGCGCTCACGGGCCGTCAGCTTGCCCTTGGCGTGCTGCTTCTCGACGGCGCGCTCCGAGCCGGCGTGCGTCGCCTCCTCGATGCGGCGCTGCAAGTCCGCGAGCTTGCCCGCGGTCGTGTGGATGTCGATCTCATGGATCGCCTGGCGCTCTTCCGGCTCGGACATCGGGATGCGGCTCCCTGCCTGCTCAAAGGGGACGTGAGGGGGACGTGCTGAGGAGGTGCTGAGACGTACTCGGGGGAGATTGCTACTGACTCGTAGGGTAGTGGTGCGGATACGGTTCGGCAGTGCGGCGTTTACCACACCTAGGGTGGGTTGCATGACGCCGCGAGATGCAGCAGACGCGAACGACAAGCGTGACGACGGCCCTGGTGACGGCCCGGGCGCGAGCCGCTGGTCCGACCTGGACCGCCCGCCCCTCAACTCCGTCGCCCTGCGCCGCGCGCTGGTGCGCGAGGACGGGCTCTGGAGCTCCGTCGAGGTGGTGCAGCGGACCGGCTCGACCAACTCCGACCTCGTCGCCCTCGCCGCCGCGGGCAAGGTGGCCGAGGGCGCGGTCCTGGTCGCCGAGGAGCAGGACGCCGGACGCGGGCGGCTGGACCGCCGGTGGACCGCCCCCGCCCGCTCGGGCCTCTTCTTCTCCGTCCTGCTGAAGCCCGCCGAGGTGCCCGTCGAGCGCTGGGGCTGGATCCCGCTGCTCACCGGGATCGCGGTGGCGACGGGCCTCTCGCGGGCGGCGGGCGTCGACACGGCACTCAAGTGGCCCAACGACCTGCTGATCACCGTCGACGGCGAGGAGCGCAAGGCCGGCGGCATCCTCGCCGAGCGGGCCGGCGCCGACGGGGTGGTCGTCGGCATCGGCGTCAACGTCACGCTCCGTGCGGACGAGCTGCCGGTCCCCGGCGCCGGATCGCTCGCGCTGGCCGGAGCGGTGTCCACGGACCGTGACCCTCTGCTGCGGGCCGTCCTGCGCTCCCTGGAGCAGTGGTACGGCAAGTGGCGCGACGCGGGCGGCGACCCGGCCGCCTCCGGCCTCCAGGAGACGTACGCCGCGGGGTGCGCCACGCTCGGGCGGTCGGTGCGGGCCGAGCTGCCCGGGGACCGGTCCATCACCGGGGAGGCGGTGGCCGTGGACGGGGACGGGCGGCTGGTGCTGGCCACCGGAGAGGGCGTGCAGGAGCCCGTGGGGGCGGGCGACATCGTGCATCTGCGCCCGGCGTGAATCGTGCGTCCGCGCACCCGGCGTGCATCGTGCGTCTGCGCCCCGGCGTGGATTGTGGGCCTGCGCCCGGCGTGCATCGTGCGTCTGCGCCCCCCCCGGCGTGCATCGGCGCCTGCGCCCCGGCGTGGATCGTGGGCCTGCGCCCGCGTGAATCGCGCTTGTGCGCCTGGTGCGGGTCGGGCTGTCGGCCCGTTCGGCGTCCGCTGAGCGGGCCGTACCGGGGGCGGCCGCTTCGCGGGGCGGGCCGGAGCGGGGAGAGTGGGGAACTCCGAGGTCAGCCCGGCAGCCGTACGCGTCGGGAGTGAGCCACAGCACACCTGCCGTAGAGTTGAGCGCGGTCGATACCTGACCGCGGCAGATCGGAAGGGCAGCAGGCGTGACCGTCGACGACACGGGCTCCGGCACGGGCGAACACCCCGGCGCCGACGGCGAGCCGGAGCGTGCCGCCCGGCCGGTCGCCGACTCGTCTCCCGCGCGGTACGACTCGGACGCCAGAGCGGACACGCGCACCTCCCGCGCCGACACCCACGACCGCATGGACGACCCGGACGATCCGGACGAGGAGCACGACCCGCTCGCCCTGCGGCTCGAACAGCTCATCCTCGGTGCCGAGCGGCGCTACACCCCTTTTCAGGCCGCACGCAGTGCGGGCGTCTCCATGGAGCTGGCGTCCCGTTTCTGGCGGGCCATGGGCTTCGCCGACATCGGCCAGGCCAAGGCGCTGACCGAAGCGGACGTGCTCGCCCTGCGCCGGCTCGCCGGTCTCGTCGAGGCGGGGCTGCTCAGTGAGGCCATGGCGGTCCAGGTCGCCCGGTCCACCGGCCAGACCACCGCCCGGCTCGCCGAGTGGCAGATCGACTCCTTCCTGGAGGGCCTGACCGAGCCGCCCGAGCCGGGCATGACCCGCACCGAGGTGACGTACCCCCTGGTCGAGCTGCTCCTGCCCGAGCTGGAGGAGTTCATCGTCTACGTCTGGCGGCGCCAGCTCGCCGCCGCGACCGGCCGCGTCGTCCAGGCCGCGGACGACGAGGAGATGGTCGACCGGCGGCTCGCCGTCGGCTTCGCGGACCTGGTCGGCTTCACGCGCCTGACCCGCCGTATGGAAGAGGAGGAACTCGGCGAACTGGTCGAGGCCTTCGAGACCACGGCGGCCGACCTGGTGGCCGCGCACGGCGGCCGGCTCATCAAGACCCTGGGCGACGAGGTGCTGTACGCGGCGGACGACGCCGGCGTGGCCGCCGAGATCGCCCTGCGCCTCATCGAGACGATGGCGAACGACGAGACGATGCCGGAGCTGCGCGTCGGCATCGCGTTCGGCACGGTGACGACCCGTATGGGTGATGTCTTCGGTACGACGGTGAACCTGGCCAGCCGGCTCACGTCGATAGCGCCACGGGATGCCGTCCTGGTGGACGGCGCCTTCGCGGAGGAACTGGTCCGCACCGGCGATGCCCCCGCCTCCGAGGCGGAGGCCGCCGAGGCCGCGGCCGCCGCGGAGAAGGAGGGCGAGGAGCCGCCCACGTACCGCTTCGCGCTCCAGCCGATGTGGCAGCGGCCCGTCCGTGGACTCGGCGTGGTCGAACCCTGGCTGCTCACCCGCCGCTCCCCGACGCTCTAGCCGTACGCGGGTCCGGCCCGGTGGGTGGGGCTCAGCCCGTGGGCGTCCTGCCCAGTGGGTCGATGCACAGGCCGATGATCGGCACGCACAGGCCCGGATCGCCGTGACCCGGGTCCGGGGCGTGCGTGCTGGGGCTCGGGGTGGGCCGCGGCGCGGGAGTGGTCGCCGGTGGCTTCGACGGAGCGGGGGGTGCGGTTGTCGCGGGCGCCCCGGGGATCCCGGTCTCGGGACCGGCGGGTACCGCCGGCCCGGCGGCGCCGGAGGGTGTCGGTAGTACGGGGCTCGCCCCCGGGACCGTGGCCGCGCCGGACGTCGGGGTCGCGCTCGTGCCGCCCATCGGAGCCGTCGCCGTGGCGGTCACGGAACCGGCCGGCGGTACGGCCTCCACGGTGACCGCGGCGTTGCCTGCCGTGTCGCTGGGGGCAACCGCCCGGGGCTCGGCCTCCGCGGTTCCGGGGACCCCGACGATCGACTCGGGCGCCAGCCGTACGAGGCTCAGCGCGCCGACGGCCAGGGCGAGTCCGCCGACGGCGAGGAGGACCCGACGGGGCCGGGGCCTGCGATGCCGGCCCCGCACGGGACGGGCCTGGAGGGGGCCGCCGTCCGCGTCGTCTCCCTCTGCTTCTGCGCCGGTCGTCGCGTCCGCTTGTACGTCGGCTGCTGCGCCGGGTTTGCCGCCTGCTGTCGGGGCTGCTGTTGCGCCTGACTTGGCGCCTGCCGTTGGGTCCGGGCAGGGGGCCATGCCTGCTGTTGTGGCTGCTCGTGCGCCCGCTGTTGCGGCTGGCTTGGCGCCTGCCGCGAGGTCGGCTGCTGCGTCGGCTGTTGCGCGGGGATCCAGGGCGGGCGCTGAGGCTGCCCCTGCGCCTGCTGCCGCGTCGGGCGCCACGCCCGCCGCCGTGTCTGCTCCTGCGGTGGCCGATGTGCCAGGGCGCACGTCCGTCGAAGCGCCGGTCTTTGCGTCGGCCGATGCGCCAGGGGCCGCGTCCGTCCCGGCGCCGGACTTTGCGTCGGCTGCCGTGCTGGGCTTCACGCCTGGTGCCGTGCCCAGCTTCCCGCCCGGTGCCGCGCCGCCCGCGCCCATTCCGCCCGCCGCCGCGCCGACCGCTCCCGCCGTCGCGCCGGTGTCCGCCCCCGCCGTCGCCCCCACCAAGGCGCGGGTCGTCCCCTCCGCCGACGCCTCGGTGTCCATCTGCGCCGACGCTCCAGCGTCCGTCTTCGCCGACGCCCCGGTGTCCCCCACCGCTCCCGGCCCCCGGAAGGCTTTCGCCTCGGTGGCTATGCGCGTTGCGACCCCGTCCGTGGACGGAGCCGTCGCGGGTCGTGTCGGTTGGGGTGTCGTACGGGCTGGGCCTGCGGGTTCTGGCGTTTTTGCGGTGTTCGTCATGGCGATCCCTCCCCGGTGCGCCGGCGCCCCCCCGGCGCGCTGTGGCGGTGCGCAGGTTATGCACGGTGCGGGGGCGTGCGGAGGGAGTTGGGGGCGGTTTCACTCGAACGGGGCGCCCCTGCGGGACGGGGTGCGGACGGTGCGCCTTTTCTTGGGCGGGCGCGGCTGCGATGATCGGGGCGTCGGAAGTTAACCCGCGTTAACCGGGAGGGTGTCATGGCGGAGCAAGGGGACGAGCGGCGATTCGGGGAGTACGTCGTCGTACGGCGGCATGCGCATGTCGCGGAGCTCGCCCTCGACCGGCCGAAGGCCATGAACGCGGTCTCCACGGACATGGCCCGCGCCATCGCCGGGGCCTGCGCCGCCCTCGCCGCCGACCGCGAGGTGCGCGTGGTCGTGCTGACGTCCACCCATGAGCGCGCGTTCTGCGTCGGTGCCGACCTGAAGGAGCGCAACTCCTTCAGCGATGCCGACCTGGTCCGTCAGCGCCCCGTGGCGCGGGCCGCGTACACGGGCGTGCTGGAACTGCCGATGCCCACCGTCGCCGCCGTGCACGGCTTCGCGCTGGGCGGCGGCTTCGAGCTGGCGCTGTCCTGTGACCTGATCGTGGCCGACCGTACGGCGGTGGTGGGCCTGCCCGAGGTGTCCGTCGGGGTGATCCCGGGCGGCGGCGGTACGCAGTTGCTGCCGCGCAGGGTGGGGGCGGCCCGGGCGGCCGAGCTGATCTTCTCGGCGCGGCGCCTGGAGGCGGTAGAGGCACGGGAGTTGGGGCTCGTCGACGAACTGGTGGACGAGGGGCGGGACAGGACGGCGGCGCTGGAGCTGGCCGCCCGGATCGCCGCGAACTCTCCCGTGGGGCTGCGGGCCGCCAAGCGGGCACTGCGGCTCGGGCACGGTCTCGACCTGCGGGCCGGCCTGGAGGTCGAGGACGCCGCCTGGCGCTCGGTCGCCTTCTCGGGCGACCGAGCGGAGGGCGTCGCCGCGTTCAACGAGAAGCGCCCGCCGCAGTGGCCCGGGGAGTGACGGCCGCCGCCGACCGGCCGCCGCGTACGGCCACTCGGACCCCTGTTCGGCGCATCAATGTCCCGGATTGTCGGAAATTGCCTAGCCTGGACGGATGGGTGAGGACAGACGGCTGAGGGCCGTGGTGGAGCTGGCGCAGGGGATGGCGGCGGCGCACAGCCCGCGCGAGTCCTGGCGGGCGGCGGCGAGCGGCGCGTGCCGTGCGCTGGCCGGGAGCTTCGCCGCGCTCTCCGTGTGGGAGCGCGAGCTCGGCCGCCTGCGGGTCCTCGCCAACGTCGGCGAACGCACCGAAGGCGAGGAGGAGTTCCCCGACGGGGAGGCCTACCCCGTCCACCAGTTCCCGGAGATCGCCGAGTTCCTGCACGAGCGCTGGGCCGGTGGCGGCGAGCCCAACGCCTGGGTGGAGACGGCGGACGGGCCCGCCGAGGGCCCCGCCGAGTACTGCCACCAGCGGGTCGCCGCGCTCCGCCGCCGCGGCCGCGGCTGCTGCGTCGTCGCCCCGATCGTCCTGCACGGCCGCGCCTGGGGCGAGCTGTACGTGGCCCGCCCGGTCGGCGCTCCCGTCTTCGACCGGGGTGACGCCGACTTCGCCACCGTCCTCGCGTCCGTCGTCGCCGCGGGCATCGCGCAGACCGAGCGGCTGGAGGAGGCGCGCCGGCTGGCCTACACCGACGCCCTGACCGGTCTCGCCAACCGGCGCGCCGTCGACGTACGGCTCGACGAGGCGATCGAGCTGCACCGGCGCGACGGGGTCGTGGTGAGCCTCGTCGTCTGTGACCTCAACGGCCTCAAGCGGGTCAACGACACCCGGGGGCACGCCGTCGGCGACCGGCTGCTGGAACGCTTCGGTTCCGTGCTGTCCGTGTGCGGCGCCATGGTGCCCGGCACGCTCGTCGCCCGCCTCGGCGGGGACGAGTTCTGTCTGCTCGCCATCGGCCCGGCGGCCGACGAGGTCGTCCGGATCGCCGATGAACTCTGCCGCCGGGCGGCCGAGTTGGAGCTCGGTGACGGTGTGGCGTGCGGGGTCGCCTCCACCGAGGACGCGATCGGACCCGTACGGTCGGCGCGCCGGCTCTTCCGGCTGGCCGATGCGGCGCAGTACCGCGCGAAGGCCGTGCGTGCCACGAAGCCCGTGGTCGCCGGCCGGGAGGGCCCGGACGACCCGGTCGTGCGGCTCGCGGACACCCCGCCGCCCGAGGCCGCCGAGCGCCGCCGCTTCCGCGGCCGCCACGAACCGCGCCCCTGAGCCGAGCCCTTGCCCGGAGGTCCGTTCGAGCCTCCGTACGGGCCTCCCTGTGACGTACGTCGAAGTAAGGGGTCAACCCGTCACCCACTAGTGACATCATCGAATTCACTGCGTACGCTCCTGAATATGGATATGCACACTGTGGTGGTGGGGACGTCCGGCGTGACCGCGTCCGACGTACTCGCCGTGGCGCGCGGCGGCGCCCGGATCGAGCTCTCCGAAGAGGCGGTGGCGGCCCTCGCCGCGGCCCGCGCGATCGTGGAGGCGCTGGCGGCCAAGCCGGAGCCGGTCTACGGCGTCTCCACCGGCTTCGGAGCCCTCGCGACCCGGCACATCAGCCCGGAACTCCGCGCCCAGCTGCAGCGCAACATCGTCCGCTCGCACGCCGCCGGGATGGGCCCGCGCGTGGAGCGCGAGGTCGTCCGCGCGCTGATGTTCCTGCGGCTGAAGACCGTCTGCTCGGGGCACACGGGCGTGCGGCCCGAGGTCGCGCAGACCATGGCCGACGTCCTGAACGCGGGCATCGTCCCGGTCGTCCACGAGTACGGCTCGCTCGGCTGCTCCGGGGATCTGGCGCCGCTGTCCCACTGCGCGCTGACCCTGATGGGCGAGGGCGACGCCGAAGGCCCGGACGGTGTCGTGCGGCCTGCGGGCGAGCTGCTCGCCGAGCACGGCATCGCGCCCGTCGAGCTGCGCGAGAAGGAGGGCCTCGCCCTGCTCAACGGCACCGACGGCATGCTCGGCATGCTGGTGATGGCCCTCGCCGACCTGGAGACCCTCTACAAGTCGGCCGACGTGACGGCCGCCCTGTCGCTCGAGGCCCTGCTCGGTACCGACAAGGTCCTCGCCCCCGAACTGCACGCCATCCGCCCGCACCCCGGACAGGGCGCCTCGGCCGCCAACATGCTGGCCGTGCTGAAGGGTTCGGAGCTCACCGGGCACCACCAGGACGACGCACCCCGCGTCCAGGACGCCTACTCGGTGCGCTGCGCCCCGCAGGTCGCGGGCGCCGGACGGGACACCCTGGCCCACGCGCGTACGGTCGCCGAGCGCGAACTCGCCTCCGCCGTCGACAACCCGGTCGTCCTGCCCGACGGCCGCGTGGAGTCGAACGGCAACTTCCACGGCGCCCCGGTGGCGTACGTCCTCGACTTCCTGGCCATCGCGGCCGCCGACCTCGGCTCCATCGCCGAGCGCCGTACCGACCGGCTGCTGGACAAGAACCGCTCGCACGGTCTGCCGCCGTTCCTCGCGGACGACGCCGGCGTCGACTCGGGCCTGATGATCGCCCAGTACACGCAGGCCGCACTGGTCAGCGAGATGAAGCGGCTCGCCGTACCGGCGTCCGCGGACTCCATCCCGTCCTCCGCGATGCAGGAGGACCACGTGTCCATGGGGTGGTCGGCGGCCCGCAAACTGCGCACCGCCGTGGACAATCTCACCCGCATCGTCGCGATCGAGCTGTACGCCGCCACCCGCGCGATCGAGCTGCGTGAGGGCCTGACCCCGGCTCCCGCGTCGCAGGCGGTCATCGACGCCGTGCGCGCGGCCGGCGTCCAGGGGCCCGGTCCCGACCGCTTCCTCTCGCCCGACCTGGCGGCGGCCGACGCCTTCGTGCGGGGCGGTCACGTCGTCGCGGCGGTCGAGCCGGTGACCGGGCCGCTGGCCTAGCACGCGAAAGCGCTGGTGAGGGCCGCCGTCCGAGGGACGGCGGCCCTTGCTGTGCTAAGGTCCCATTGATACGTTTTCTAGTTATCCCATTACTCCCTTCACTTTGTGCGCCTGATCGGAATCTTCCGCAGGCGCGTTTTGTTTTGCGGGAGGACGTCCCGGGACGGAAGCGGGGACGCTCTTCTCTGGAGCCGGGGCCCGCACCTCTCGGGTGTGGGCCCCGGCTCCTGCTCTCCATGGGGCCCAGGAAGGAAATCCAGAGCCAGCATGACTCGATCCGAACGTCCCGCCCGCAAGACCACGGGCCGGCCCACCGGCGCCGCGAGCCGGCGCACCCAGAACAACGGCGGAGGCGCCCGCAAGGGCGGCCCCGTCCGCAAGGTCGCGGCGGCGCCACAGGAGTTCTCGCTGCCCGAGACCGTCACGCCCGCGCTGCCCGCCGTCGAGTCCTTCGACGCGCTGGACATGCCGGCCGCCCTGACGAAGACGCTCGCGGCTCAGGGCGTCACCGAGCCCTTCCCGATCCAGGGCGCCACTCTGCCCAACTCCCTCGCCGGGCGCGACGTCCTCGGCCGTGGCCGCACCGGCTCGGGCAAGACGCTCGCCTTCGGGCTCGCCCTGCTGGCGCGCACCGCGGGTCGCCGCGCCGAGCCCAGGTCACCGCTCGCGCTGGTCCTGGTGCCCACGCGTGAGCTCGCACAGCAGGTCGACGACGCGCTGACGCCGTACGCGACAGCGGTCAACCTGCGGATCACCACGGCTGTCGGCGGCATGTCGATCGGCAGGCAGTCCGGTGCGCTGCGGCGCGGTACCGAGGTGCTGGTGGCCACCCCCGGGCGGCTCAAGGACCTCATCGAGCGCGGTGACTGTTCTCTCGGCCAGGTCACCATCACCGTCCTCGACGAGGCCGACCAGATGGCCGACATGGGCTTCATGCCGCAGGTCGTCGCGCTGCTCAAGCAGGTCGAGCCCGGCGGTCAGCGGCTGCTCTTCTCGGCCACGCTCGACAAGAACATCGACCGCCTCGTGAAGATGTTCCTGACGGACCCCGTCGTGCACTCCGTCGACCCGTCGGCGGGCGCGGTGACCACCATGGAGCACCACGTGCTGCATGTCGCCGACGAGACCGACAAGAAGGCCGTGGCGATGCGGATCGCGGCGCGTGAGGGCCGGGTGCTCCTCTTCGTCGACACCAAGCGCGGCGCCGACCGGTTCACCAAGCGACTGCTGGCGAACGGTGTGCGGGCGTCCGCCCTGCACGGCGGGCGCAGCCAGCCGCAGCGCAACCGCACCCTCGACCAGTTCAAGAACGGTCAGGTCACCGTGTTGGTCGCGACCAACGTGGCCGCCCGTGGCATCCACGTCGACGACCTCGACCTGGTGGTCAACGTCGATCCGCCGGCCGACCACAAGGACTACCTGCACCGCGGCGGCCGCACCGCCCGGGCCGGTGAGTCCGGCAGCGTGGTGACCCTCGTACTGCCCGAGCAGAAGCGGGAGATGACGCGGCTGATGGCCGACGCCGGCATCACCCCGCGCACGGCCCGTGTCTCGTCCAGCGACGAGGAACTCGCCCGGCTCACCGGAGCGCGCGAGCCCTCCGGCGTCCCGGTGGTCATCGAGGTGCCGCAGCAGGCCGAGCAGCCCAAGCAGCAGCAGCGGCCGAGGTCGAGGCCGCGGACCGCGTCGGCGGGCGGGAACGGCCGCCGTGGGGGCACGGGTGCGAACACCGCGGGCCGTACCGGCAACGGCACGGCCGGCCGCGGCGGTTCCGGTACGGCGGCCCGCGGTGGCACCGCGGCCGGAGGCCGTACCGGCGCCGGCACCGGAGGCCGTTCGGGCGCTGCCACCGGCGGGCGGACCGGGGCGGGCACGGGTGGCCGTTCGGGCACCGGCGCCGGCGCGGGTGCCGCACGGTCGGGCGGTCGTGGCCGTGCCGCGCAGCGCGGCGGTCAGGGCAGCGGCGGTCGCAAGGCCGCCTAGGACCAGTCCGGTCGATCACGGGGAGCGGAGCTGCGGCGCCTTGTCGCCGCAGCTGTGCGCGCCACACCCCGCGTCTCCGTGATCGGCCGGACGGGCCCTGGGCCGTCTCCGCAAAGGGCCTGTCGGCCCGGGACGCCTGGATACGGACTTCTGCCCGGGGACCTGTTCGGCCCGGGACGCCTGTACGCACTTCTGCCTGGGGGCTTGTCGGCCCGCGACGCCCGTATACGCACTACCGCCCGGGGACCTGTTCGGCCCGGCGGCGCCTGGATACGCAACGCCGCCCGCGGGCTTGTCGGCCCGGGACGGGCCGTATACGCACTCCCGCCCGGGACCTGTTCGGCCCGCGACGCCGGGATACGCACTCCCGCCCTGGGTCTGTCGGCCCGGCGGCGTCCGGCACGCACCATCGCGCTGGGACCTGTCGGCCGGACAGGTGCTAGATGTCTCCCAGGAACCCCGGATCCACCGAGTCCAGTTCCTGGCAGAAGTCCCTGTTGACGCCGAGGAGTTCGGCCAGGGGGACCGCACGGCGGCTCGTCGCGGCCAGGTCCCGCCGGGCGTCGGCGGACCACAGGAACGGTACGAACGACAGCCCCTGCGTTCCGCTCAGCGCGCCGGTCTCGGCCCGCCAGCCGGGCCAGCGCAGGGTCTCGTAGAACTGGTCCATGCCCCCGGTCAGAAGCCAGGCGAGCCAGGGGCCGTAGCCGGTTCCGAGGGCGTCCCAGCGCAGCGAGTCCGGCGCGAAGTACACCACCTCGCCGGGCTCGCCGGGGCGCCCCGCCGCCTGGGGGTCGGGGCCGTTGACGGTGAAGACGCCGCCCAGCACGTCATGGGCGACGACGAGCGCGTCCCGCGGCCGCCACGCCGGGTCGAAGTGCCCGGGGAAGCCGTTGACCTCGGCCAGTGAGGGCAGCGCGACCACACCGGGCAGCCCGCCCGGGCCGTCGTCGCCGGGACTGCCGTAGACCCGCAGCCAGCCGCTGTCGAGCACCAGGCCACCGCAGTTGAGGACGATCCCGCCGAGCCACGAGCGGGCGGTGATCTGCAGCTGGAGCAGCGCGCGGCGGCCCCGCTCCGGATCCACCGGCAGCAGGTCCACGTGCACCTCGCCCGTGGCCAGCTCCGCGGAGACGAGCGGCCACGCGGGCTCCTCGACATCGATCAGCTCGGTCAGATCTCGCATGGCTCCACCCGGGGGTCTCGCGGGCCGCGACGGCGGCTCAAGGCGCGGTCGTACGGTGCTCAGTAGGCCGTCGCACGTTCCCGCCGCACCGAGTACGCCACGAACCCGGCCCCGAGGCCGAGGAAGAGCGTGCCGCCGACGACGTACGGCGTGGTGTCGATGCCGCCGGTGTCGGCGAGCCGGGCACCGTCGCCCGCCGAGTCGGCGGACGTCCGCGTCACGTCCGCCACCGTCGAGGAGTCCGACGAGTCGGAGACGTACGACGAACGCGTCGAGTCCGTCGAGGTCTGTGCCGTGGAGGTCGAGGAGTGCTGCGCGAGCTCGTCCTGCGTGGCGTTGGCGGACGGGACGAACCACAGGGCTCCCAGGAGGGTCCCCGCGGCGGTGGCGGTCAGCAACGATCGACGTGCGGACACGGAATATCGATCCCCTTGTGGCGCTGGCGAATTGGCCGTGCGAGGCGATGCTAATGAAAGGCGCGGGTCGTGGGAAAGTCGCGCAACCTGTGGGTCGTACGCTCCGTCCCATGAGTACACCTGAGACATCACGTTTTGTACGGCTTCGGGTCGAACTGGTGCTGGAAGTCGACGACTCCGGCGCCGTCACCAAAGCCGCGCTGCAGCGTATCGCCGCTGACACCGCCATGCCGGCCGATGAGCGGGCGCACGCCGAGGGCGCAGTGACGGAAGACACTGCCGAGGCCCTCGCGTATCTCGTCGATCCGTTCGACCTGGTCAGCGACGTACCCGGGATCGAGCTCGCGCAGGCCTCCTGGAGCAGCGAGCAGATCGACTACGATCCCGATTCGCCGGATTGGGACCTGGACGAGGATGATGCTGCCGAGGACGACGAGGAAAACGGGCTCGGCTGACGCGGCTTGGGGGAAATCGTGACCCCGGGCGGCAACCGCCGCCCGGGGTTTCCTCGTCTCAGGAGACGCACCGACCACCTCCGCACCAGCTTCGATTCCGGGTCCGCAGCAGTCGGTCCGGTCGATCGGACGTGGTGTGCCCCACACCTCAGCGGTATGTGGAACGGGACGAACCGGTCGTAGCGTTGAAAGTTCGTACGGGGCTCTCGTGGTTCTTGGGGATTCGGCAACGATGGAGAAGCGTGTGATGACGGACAGTAAGCGGCGCAAGGGCCTGATGGCCGCGTCCGCACTGCTCGGCGGGGTGCTGGTGCTCTCTGCGTGCAGCGGAGGCGACGACAAGGCCGGCGGCTCGGGCGGCGGTGACAGCACCTCGCAGGCCAAGGTCGACGAGGCGGCCGCCAAGAAGACGTCCGAGGCCCAGATCAAGATCACGCCCAAGGACGGCTCCGACAACGCCTCCATCAACAACGGCACCAAGGTCACCGTGAGCAAGGGCTCGCTCACGGACGTCACCATGAAGACCGCCGAGGGCGCCGCCGTGGCCGGCCAGATATCCGCGGACAAGAAGAGCTGGGCGCCGACGGGCCAGCTCGAGCGTGCCACCACGTACAAGATCACCGCCGAGGCCAAGGACTCCGAGGGCCGCGCCGCCCACGAGAACGCCTCCTTCGCCACGGTCTCCCCGGCCAACAGCTTCATCGGCAACTTCACGCCCGAGGACGGCTCCACCGTCGGCGTCGGCATGCCGGTGTCGATCAACTTCGACAAGGCCATCACGAACAAGGCGGCCGTGCAGAAGGGGATCACCGTCTCCTCCAGCAGCGGCCAGGAGGTCGTCGGCCACTGGTTCAGCGCCAACCGCCTGGACTTCCGCCCGGAGCAGTACTGGACCGGCGGCTCCACCATCACCCTCAAGCTGAACCTCGACGGCGTCGAGGGCGCGAACGGCGTGTACGGCGTCCAGCAGAAGACGGTCACCTTCAAGATCGGCCGCAACCAGGTCTCGGTCGTCGACGCCCAGACGAAGACCATGAAGGTCACGCAGGACGGCAAGACGGTCAAGACCATCCCGATCTCCGCGGGCTCTCCGGAGAACAAGACGTACGCGGGCCAGATGGTGATCTCCGAGAAGTTCAAGGAGACCCGGATGAACGGCGCGACGGTCGGCTTCACGGACGACGACGGCAAGGGCGAGTACGACATCAAGGACGTGCCGAACGCCATGCGGCTGTCCGCCTCCGGCACGTTCATCCACGGCAACTACTGGGGCGCGAAGTCCATCTTCGGCTCGGTGAACACCAGTCACGGCTGTGTGGGCCTCTCGGACACCAAGGGTGCCAAGGACCCGAACACCCCGGCCGCGTGGTTCTACAACCACTCGATCATCGGTGACGTCGTGGTCATCAAGAACACCGGCGACAAGACCATCGCTCCGGACAACGGCCTGAGCGACTGGAACATGGACTGGGCGGCCTGGCAGGCGGGTTCGGCGGCCTGACACCGGTCCGTCCGGCCGCGGCCTGACGCTGTCGGCCACCCGGTGCACGGCGTCTGACGCCGGCTCCCTCCGTTCGAAGCGGCGGCTCCCTGTGCAGGGGAGTCGCCGCTTCGGCGTTTCCGGGGGCCCGCGCAGACATGCGGAGCACGCGGCTCCGGGGGTGGAGCGCGGGATTCCGGGGCGGAACACAGGGTTCCGAGGCGGTGCACAGCCGTAAGCAGCCGTAACCACAGCCTTCTCATCGTTCTCTTATCCCGGCCTTATCCCGTCATCACGGTTCGTACCTAGCTTTCGGCCATGTTCTTCACCTACCTGAGGCGCGAACTGCGCCGCCGCAGAAAAGCGGCTCTCGTCGTCGCCTCCGGACTCGCCCTGGGCATCGCCCTGGTCATCGTGGTCAGTTCCGTCTCCTCGGGCATGGAGAAGGCGCAGGGCAAGGTCCTCCAGTCGCTGTACGGACTGGGCACGGACATGACCGTCACCAAGGCGGCGGCCGCGCAGTCCACCGGCAGCGACCGGCCCCGCTTCAACTTCGACGCACGCGACTCCGACTCCGACGCGGAGCAGAGCAGCGACCGCGTGATGGTCCAGGGCTTCCAGACCCTGGCCGCCACCACCGTCGCCAAGGTCGACGCCCAGAAGGGTGTCGGCGACGCCGTCGGCGGGCTGAGCCTCCAGGTCATCAAGGTCAACGGCCAGTTCAAGCAGGGCCAGTTCAAGCAGGACCCGAGCCAGCAGGGCGGCGGCAGGGGTGCCCAGCCCTCGCCGCAGGGCCGGGTCGAGGGCGGCGGCGCCGAGTTCGACGTCAACAGCTACTCCGTCTACGGCACGGACGTCACCAAGCCGGCGCTCGGCCCGCTGACCTCCTCGAAGATCACCAGCGGTCGTACCTTCAAGTCCTCCGAGACCAATGCCAAGGTCGTGATCGCCGACAAGTCGTACGCCAAGGAGAAGAAGCTCGTCCTCGGCGACACCGTCACGGTCAAGGGCGTCAAGTACAAGGTCATCGGCATCGCGACGCCCGACAGCGGTGACGCGGCGGCCAACCTCTACATCCCGCTCAAGCAGGCGCAGACGCTCAGCGACTCCAAGAACAAGGTCACCACGATCTACGTCAAGGCGGCCGACTCGCAGCAGATCAGCGGGGTCAAGAGCACCATCCAGAAGAACATCTCGGGTACCACGGTCACCACCTCGGCGGACCTTGCCGACACCGTCTCCGGTTCCCTGTCGACCGCCTCCGACCTCGCCTCCAGCGTGGGCAAGTGGCTGTCCATCGCCGTCCTCGTGGCCGCCTTCCTGGTGGCGGGACTGCTCACCTCCGCCGCCGTCTCCCGCCGCGTCCGCGAGTTCGGCACCCTCAAGGCTCTCGGCTGGAAGTCCGGCCGGGTGACCCGCCAGGTCGTCGGTGAAGCCATCGTCAACGGGCTCGTCGGCGGTGTCCTCGGCATCGGGGTCGGTCTCGCGGGCGCCTACGTCGTCACAGCGATCAGCCCCACCCTCAAGGCCCAGCTGCCGTCGGCGGGTGGCGGCCCCGGCGGCGGAGGTCCCGGCGGCGGCTTCGGCGGCCCCGCGCGGCAGACCGCGTCCAAGGCCCTCGACGTCGCGCTCACCGCTCCGGTCAGCGTCAGCACGATCGTCGTCGCGGTCGCCCTCGCCGTCACCGGCGGTCTGGTCGCCGGTGCCTTCGGCGGCTGGCGCGCCTCCCGGCTGCGGCCCGCGGACGCCCTGCGCCGCGTCGAGTAGCCCCGCGGACCTCCGCACCGCGCCGGGCGGGCCCTGCGGCACACGTCCCCGGCCCGCCCGACCGTCCCCGCCCCCGGCGCCATCACCCTTACGTCAACCAGGAGTTGCACCATGTACGAACTCAGAGGCGTCACCAAGCGCTATACGCGGGGTAAGGAGACGGTCGACGCGCTCGCCGGCGTCGACCTCACCATCGCGGACGGCGACCGGCTCGTCATCCAGGGCCCCACCGGTGGCGGCAAGTCCACCCTCCTCCAGATGCTCGGCGGGCTCGACCGGCCGACCTCCGGCAGCGTCGACCTCGACGGCACCGACCTGGCGAAGCTGTCCGAGGCCAAGCTCACCAAGGTGCGCGGCGAGAACATCGGCTTCGTCTTCCAGAGCTTCAACCTCATCCCGACGCTCACCGCGCAGGAGAACGTCGAGACCGCCCTCGTACCGCTCGGGGTGAAGGTCAAGGAGCGGCGGCAGCGGGCGGCCGACGCGCTGGAGTCGGTGGGTCTCGCCGAGCGGGCCGGGCATCTGCCCGCGGAGCTGTCCGGCGGCCAGCAGCAGCGGGTCGCCATCGCCCGGGCACTGGTGAAGCAGCCGAAGGTGCTCCTCGCGGACGAGCCCACCGGCAACCTGGACGAGTCCATGCGCGACGAGATCATGGACGTCCTGGAGACCATGTGGAAGGAGCACGGCCTCACTTTCATCATGGTCACCCACGATTCGGCGATCGCGAAGAAGGCCCCGAGGGTCGCGACGATTCGCAAGGGAAAGATCACCGTCAAGGAGAACGTGGGCCGCTGAGGCCGGTTCGGCGGATGAGCCCCGAGTCGTCCCTTTTGGGCGCCAAACGGAAGGAAGTCGTCAACTCTTAACTCTCGTCTCACTATTGAGCACCTGATCACCCCCCGGGCATACTGCCTATACCGGGGGGTGTACGTGCACACGTGCGGGACTACCCCCGACCGGGTGAATGGGGAATTCATCCGGAACTCATCTCCAGGGGGAGACTTGCGCAGACAAGTGAAAAGAGCATGCGCGGCCACGGTCGCCGCGGCGGCTGCCGTGGCGTTGGCGGCGGGCATGACCAGCCCGGCGTCGGCCAGGGCCGAGCAGACCGGCAGTGCCACGGGGGCCACAGCCGGCGACTTCACCGCCAAGCACCGCATCACCCTGATCACCGGTGACCGTGTCGTCATCGATGGCAAGGGGCGCGTGGTCGGCTTCGAGCACGCCAAGGGCCGCGAGCACATACCCGTCCAGGTGCGCAAGGCCGACGGGCGCACGCTCGTCGTCCCGGCCGACGCACAGCGGCTGATCGCCACGGGCAAGCTGGACCAGCGTCTCTTCGACGTGACCGAGCTCAACAAGGCCGCGAGCCGCAAGGCGCAGAAGCAGGGCCTGAAGCTGATCGTCGGCTACAAGGGATCCGCGACGGCCGCCAAGTCCGACGTGCGCGACGCGGGGGAGACCAAGGTCCGCCGGACCCTGAAGTCCCTGAACGCGGACGCGGTCCTCACGCCGAAGCAGGACGCGAACCAGCTGTGGGACGCGGTCACCAACGACGGCGCCACCGCCTCCGGCATCGCCCATGTGTGGCTCGACGGCGTCCGCAAGGCCAGCCTCGACAAGTCCGTGCCGCAGATCGGCGCCCCCACGGCGTGGGCGGCGGGCTACGACGGCAAGGGCGTCAAGATCGCCGTCCTGGACACCGGTGTCGACGCCACCCACCCGGACCTCAAGGACCAGGTGCTGGAGTCGAAGAACTTCTCCACCTCGCCCGACGCGACCGACCACTTCGGTCATGGCACGCACGTCGCCTCCATCGCGGCCGGCACGGGCGCGAAGTCGAACGGCAAGTTCAAGGGTGTCGCGCCCGGCGCGAAGATCCTGAACGGCAAGGTGCTCAGCGACGAGGGTTACGGAGAGGACTCCGAGATCCTCGCGGGCATGGAGTGGGCCGCCGCGCAGGGGGCCGACGTCGTCAACCTCAGCCTCGGTGGCGGCGACACCCCCGAGATCGACCCGCTCGAAGCCGAGGTCAACAAGCTCTCGGCGGAGAAGGGCATCCTCTTCGCCATCGCCGCCGGCAACGACGGCGAGTTCGGCGACCAGACGATCGGCTCCCCGGGCAGCGCGGCCGCCGCGCTCACCGTCGGCGCCGTCGACGACGCCGACAAGCTGGCCTCCTTCTCCAGCCGTGGCCCCGGCCTCGACGGCGCCATCAAGCCCGACGTGACCGCCCCCGGCGTGAACATCACCGCCGCCGCGGCACCGGGCAGCGTCATCGACAAGGAAGTCGGCGAGAACCCGCCCGGCTACCTGACGATCTCGGGTACGTCGATGGCCACCCCGCATGTCGCGGGCGCCGCGGCGATCCTGAAGCAGGAGCACCCGGACTGGACGTCCGCCGAGCTCAAGGGCGCGCTGACCGGATCCACGAAGGGCGGCAAGTACACGCCGTTCCAGCAGGGTTCGGGCCGGATCCAGGTCGACAAGGCCATCAAGCAGTCCGTCATCGCCGAGCCGGTCTCGGTGAGCTTCGGCACGCAGCAGTGGCCGCACACCGACGACACCCCGGTCACCAACAAGGTCACGTACCGCAACCTCGGCAAGACCGACGTCACGCTGAACGTGTCGGTCGCGGCCACCAACCCCAAGGGCCAGGCCGCTCCCGCCGGCTTCTTCACGCTCGGCGCGAAGACGGTCACCGTCCCGGCGAACGGCAAGGCCTCCGTCGACCTCACGGTCAACAGCAAGCTCGGCGGCACCACGGACGGCGCGTACTCCGCGTACGTCACGGCGACCGGTGGCGGCCAGAGTGTCCGTACGGCGGCCGCGGTGCAGCGTGAGGTGGAGTCGTACACCGTCACGCTCAAGCACATCGACCGTGACGGCAAGCCGGCCGTGAACTACGGCACCGACCTGTCCGGTGTCTCGGGCCTCGCCACGGAGAAGTGGTTCTCGCCCTACGACGCCTCCGGCACGGTCAAGGTGCGCGTCCCCAAGGGTGGTTACATCCTGAACTCGGGTCTGTTCGTGGACCCGCAGGACTTCACCAAGGGCGCCGACTGGATCGCCCAGCCGAAGCTGAACATCGCCAAGGACACGACGATCACCGTCGACGCGCGGACCGCTGAGCCGGTGGACATCACCGTGCCCGACACCGGCGTCACGTCGGCGTTCGCGTCCCCGGACTTCACAGTGGAGGCCGGCAACGGCAGCTACTCCTACGGCTGGTGGCTGGACTCGTACGAGAACTTCCACACCGCCCACCTCGGTCCGCAGGTCACCGACGGTTCGCTCTCCCAGCAGTGGGACGCGCACTGGACCAAGGGTGACGACGCGGAGTACGACACCACCGTCGGCGCCAAGGTCAAGCAGCTCGCCACCGGCTACACCAAGCACTACAAGGCGAACGAACTGGCCACGGTGAAGACCGGCCTGGGCGGCTCCACGAGCGGCAAGAAGGGCGCGCTCACCGCGTTCGGCTGGCTGCCCGGCAGCTCCGGCAGCTCCGCCATCTCCATCCCGCAGGCCCTCCCCGGCACCCGGACGCTGCACCTGTCCACCGGTGGCGGCGTGAAGTGGAGCATCGACTTCGAGCAGTACGGCGGGGTCGACCCGGACGGCTTCCCGATCAGCGAGGCCTACTACACGCTCGGCAACTCCCAGGCCTTCACGGGCGGCAAGACCTACGAGAAGGTCTTCGGCACGGCCGTCTTCGGGCCGCGGATCGGCGGCTCCTACGGCGTCTATCGCGAGGGCAACAACATCTACGGCCTCGTGCCGCTGTTCGCCGACGGTCAGACCCACGCCGGCTCCTCGCTGTTCAGCTCGGTCACCACGACCCTGTACCGCAACGGCACCAAGGTCGGCTCCAACGCCGACCCGCTCTTCGGTGACGAGCAGTTCAAGGTCCCGGCCGGCAACGCCGAGTACAAGCTGACCACCTCGGTGAAGCGCAGTGTGAAGGTCGCCGCGGCCTCCACCCGGATCGACGCGAGCTGGACCTTCCACTCCAAGAAGGTCGACAGCGCGAAGCTGCCCGTCTCCACGGTCCGCTTCAACGCCGCCACGGGTCTGGACAGCCGTGTCGAGGCCGACAAGAAGGTCACCGTCCCGGTCACCGTCCAGGGCGCGGCCGCCGGCAGCAACCTGAAGTCGCTCGCGGTGTACGTGTCGTACGACTACGGCCAGACGTGGACCAAGGTCAACGTCAAGAACGGCAAGATCACCGTCAAGAACCCGGCGAAGGACAAGGGCATCTCCTTCCACGCCAAGATCGCCGACAAGAAGGGCAACAAGTCGACGATCTCGATCTACAACGCCTACTACGGCAAGTGAGCCGTACCGCAGGCGCGCGTCTCGCTGAGCGCTGACCGGTTTTCGCCCAGCGCTGATACGCACGACGGCCCGTCGGAAGCAGAGCTTCCGGCGGGCCGTCCGTGTTTGTGTGGGGGCATGACCGTATCGACCGTGGAATACATCCGGTACCGGATCCCCGAGCAGCAGTCCGCGGAGTTCCTGGCCGCCTACACCCGGGCCGCCGCCCAGCTCGCCGCGGCCCCGCAGTGCGTGGACTACGAACTGGCGCGCTGCGAGGAGGACTTCGAGCACTTCGTCCTGCGGATCACCTGGACCTCGACCGAGGACCACGTCGAGGGCTTCCGCAAGTCGGAGCTCTTCCCCGACTTCCTGGCCGAGATCCGCCCCTACATCGGCGACATCGAGGAGATGCGCCACTACAAGCCGACGACGGTGCGGGGTTCGGGCGCCTCCGTACCGACCCTGTACGCCTGGGCGGGCGGCGCGGAGGCCTTCACCCGCCTGACCGAGGCGTTCTACGACAGGGTGCTCAAGGACGACCTCCTCGCGCCCCTGTTCGCGGACCTGGCCCCCGAACACGCCGCCCATGTCGCCCTCTGGCTCGGCGAGGTCTTCGGCGGGCCGCCCGCGTACTCCGAGAGCCAGGGCGGACACGGCCACATGGTCGCCAAGCACCTGGGCAAGGGGATCACGGAGCCCCAGCGCCGCCGCTGGGTGAACCTCCTCCAGGACGCGGCGGACGACGCCGGCCTCCCGACCGACGCCGAGTTCCGCTCCGCGTTCGTGGCGTACACGGAGTGGGGGACGCGGCTCGCCGTCTACTTCTCCGGACCGGACGCCACGCCGCCGGGGGAGCAGCCGATCCCCAGGTGGACCTGGGGGTCCGCACCGCCGTACCGGGGGTGAGGTGTGGGTCCTGTCGCCACGGCCGTCCCGTCGGACCCCGTTCACGTGGTGCCCCGCGCCTCTGAAACAGGGGCCGCGGGGCAGCGCGCGAACTCCTACCGCGCGAACTCCTACCGCGCGAACGCCTACTGCGAGGCGGCGCCCGCCCGCGTCGCGTCCCTGCCCCAACTGGCCAGCAGGCGCAGCGCCTCCGCCGAGGCCGACCCCGGCTCCGCGTGATACGTGATCAGCGCCTGCTCACTGTCGTCGGACAGCCGGAACGACTCGAACTGCAGCGCGAGGTCCCCCACCAGCGGATGCCGCAGCCGCTTCACCCCGTAGGTCTTCTCCTTCACGTCATGCGTGGCCCACAGCCGCCGGAAGTCCTCGCTCTTCACGGACAGCTCCCCGACCAGCGCGGACAGCTGCGGATCGTCCGGATGGCAGCCGGCGTCCATGCGCAGAAGACACACGATGTCGATCGCCTTCTGCTCCCACTCCACGAACAGGTCGAGGTACTCGGGCTTCAGGAACACCATCCGCGCCCAGTTCCGCTCCTGCGGCGGCAGCTCCGACCAGTCGCCGAAGACGGCCGCGGCCATCCGGTTCCAGACCAGGACGTCCGAGCGGCGCCCGGTGATGTACGCCGGGATGCCGTCCATGGTGTCCAGGAGCTGCCGCAGCGCCCCCCGGACCTGCTGCGGACGCGCCGACTGCTTCTTCTTGTGCTGCTTGGGCTTGGCGAGGTGCGTGAGGTGCGCGTGCTCGGCGTCGGTCAGCCGCAGGGCCCGCGCGATCGCGTCCAGCACCTCCGAGGACACGTTCCGTCCGTTGCCCTGTTCGAGGCGGGTGTAGTACGCGACGGAGACCCCGGCCAGCTGCGCCAGCTCCTCGCGCCGCAGCCCCGGCACCCTGCGGTGCCGGCCGAAGTCCGGCAGCCCGACGTCCTCCGGCTTCAGCCGGGCCCGGCGGGTGCGCAGGAACTCGCTGAGCTCGGCACGCTGGTCCAGCGGCTGCCCCGCTGCGCCCGCGGGGAGGGAGGCCTGTTCGTCCATGCATCCAGTATTCACGGTCGTACGCCCATCAGCCTGACCCCGCCAGTAGTAGGACCACTGAACGTAGGCAAAGCCGTGACCTGGGTGAATGTCGGGGGAAGGCGCAGTCTGGAAGGCGTACCCGGCCGGAAGGCGTCCGGGTACGGAACCCCTCCCGAGGAGAACCCCGGCATGACCACTTTCGCTGCTTACGCCGCCCCCGCCGCCAAGGCTCCGCTGGAGCGCACCACCATCGAGCGCCGCCCGGTCGGTGCGCACGACGTCCTGATCGAGATCAAGTTCGCCGGAATCTGTCACTCGGACATCCATCAGGCCCGCGAGGGCTGGGGCGAGGCCATCTTCCCGATGGTCCCGGGCCACGAGATCGCCGGTGTGGTCACCGAGGCCGGCTCCGGTGTCACCAAGTTCGCGGTCGGCGACCGCGTGGGCGTCGGCTGCATGGTCGACTCCTGCCGCGAGTGCGAGAACTGCAAGGCCGGCCTGGAGCAGTACTGCTCCAAGGGCAACGTCCCGACGTACAACGGCATCGGCAAGGACGGCAGGCCCACCTACGGCGGCTACTCCACGCACGTCATCGTCGACGAGAACTACACGGTGCGCATCCCCGACGGACTCGCCCTGGACGAGGCCGCACCGCTGCTCTGCGCCGGCATCACCACGTACTCCCCGCTCAAGCACTGGAACGCCGGCCCCGGCAAGAAGGTCGCCGTCCTCGGCATGGGCGGTCTCGGTCACATGGGCGTCAAGATCGCGCACGCCCTCGGCGCCGAGGTGACCGTGCTCTCGCAGTCCCTGCGCAAGCAGGACGACGGCCTCAAGATGGGCGCCGACCACTACTACGCGACCAGCGACCCGAAGACCTTCGAGGAGCTGGCCGGCACGTTCGACATCATCCTGTCGACGGTGTCCGCCCCGCTGGACTTCGGCGCGTTCCTCTCCCTGCTGAAGACGGACGGCGCGCTGGTGAACGTCGGCGCACCCGAGGAGCCGATCTCGCTCAACCTGTTCTCCGTGATCATGGGCCGCAAGTCCCTGTCCGGCTCGGGCATCGGCGGCATCCAGGAGACCCAGGAGATGCTCGACTTCTGCGCCGAGCACGGCCTCGGCGCCGAGATCGAACTGATCAGCGCATCCGAGATCAACGAGGCGTACGAGCGGGTGCTGGCGAGTGACGTCCGCTACCGCTTCGTGATCGACAGCGCGACGATCTGAACGGCGTGAGCCGACCCCGGACAGCGGGGTCGGCCGTCCTCAGCCGCGGCCCGACCGCCCCAGCAGCCACAGCAGATACGGCCCTCCCACCAGGGACGTGAGCGCCCCGACCGGGATCTCCAGGGGCGGCAGCAGGGTGCGGGCCGCGAGATCGGCGGCGACCACCACGATCGCGCCGGTCAACGCCGAGGCCGCCAGCGGCAGTTGCGGGGTGCGGGTGAGACGGCGGGCCAGCTGCGGGGCGGTCAGCGCGACGAAGCCGATCGGACCCGCGGCGCCGGTCGCGGTCGCCGCGAGCACCACGCCGAGGGCCGTGAGGCCGAGCCGGTCACGGTGCACACGTACCCCGAGCGCCGCGGCCGTGTCGGCGTCCAGACCGAGTGGCCGCAGGGCCCTGCTCGCCCACACCAGGGCGGGCAGGGACAGGGCCAGCACCCAGCCGAGTGGTGCCGCCTGCGCCCAGCCACGCCCGTTGAGGCTGCCGGTCAGCCACAGCTTGAGCTGCTCCGCGGCGGCCAGTTCGGTCTCGGTCAGATACAGCTGTACGACGGCGGAGAGCGCGACCCCGATCCCGACTCCCGTCAGGACGAACCGGCTCGGCTGCATCCCGTGCCGCCAGGCCAGCACATACACGAGCGCGGCGGCCGCGAGGCCGCCGGCGACGGCGACCGCCGGGAGCGCGCCGGGCGACGCGGCCACGCCCGTGGCGAGCGCCAGCACCGTCGCGGCGGCGGCACCGTGCCCGACACCGATGACATCCGGGCTGGCCAGCGGATTCCGCGTCACGCTCTGCACCAGCGCCCCGGCGAGCCCGAGCGCGACGCCGACCGCCGCACCGAGCACGATGCGCGGCACCCGCAGCTCACCCACGACGAGGTCGTACGCTGTCCGCTGCCCGCGCAGCACCTGCCACACCTCGCCCGGCGGGACGTACGTCCGACCGGCACACGCCGACCCGAGCATCACCCCGAAGAGCAGCACGAACAGCACCCCGACCACGAGGGCCGAGCGGCGGTGCAGGAGCAGCGAGACGCCGGGGAGGGGACGGAGCACGGCGGTGGCGGGAGGCCGGGCGCGGCGCCCCGTCCCTCCGCCGGCATCGACCGACCACGCCGACGTGACTCTCGCCGCACCGGGGTGGACCGCGTCGTTCTCGACCTCAGGTGCTTCTGCCGTACGAGCGTGTGGCCGCGTGGTTTTCGCCGTGCCGGGGTGTGCCGCGTCGTTCTCGGTCGCGGGTGCTTCTGCCGTTCGGGCGTGTGCTGGTGCGGTTTTCGCCGCACCAGTGCGGGGCGCGTTCTTCACGCTCCCACGTCCTTTCGCCGTACGAGAGCGATCAGTACGGGCACGCCCACGAGGGCCGTCATCACCCCGGCCGGTACCTCCGCCGGTGCCCGGACCACCCGGCCCGCCACGTCCGCCGCGGGCAGCAGCCCGGCGCCGAGCAGCGCGGAGAGCGGCAGAACCCACCGATGGCCGCCGGAGACGAGGCGCCGGGCAAGGTGCGGAACGGCGAGACCGACGAAGGCGATCGGCCCCGCGGCGGCGACCGCGGCCGCGGTGAGCACCGTCGCGCCGAGCGCCGCACACGCCCGTACGGCACGGACCCGGTGCCCCAGCGCCCGCGCCGTGTCGTCGCCGAGGGCGAGGGCGTCGAGGCCGCGCGCGCAGGCCAGCACCAGCAGCGCACCGGCCGCGAGGAACGGCAGCATCCGCCCGACCGTCCCGGCGTCCCGTCCGCTGAGCGCCCCCACCTGCCAGAAGCGGAACTGGTCCAGCGTGGCCGAACTCGACGTCAGCACCACGGTGGTGGCCCCGGCCGTCATCGCCGACAGGGCGGTCCCGGCCAGCGCCAGTTTCACCGGTGAGGCGCCGCCCCGCCCGCGCGAGGCGATCGCGTACACGGCACACGCGGCGGCGACGGCCCCGGCGAACGCGTACCAGACGTACCCGCCGAAGCCGTTCGCGAGGCCCAGGGAGATGGCGACGACCACCCCGGCGGCCGCGCCCTGGCTCAGTCCGAGGATGCCGGGATCGGCCAGCGGATTGCGGCTGACGGCCTGCAGCGCGGCCCCGGCCAGCCCGAGTGCGGCCCCCGCCGTCACCCCGACCGCCGTCCGCGGCACCCGCAACGACCGTACGACCAGCGCGTCCGGCGAACTCCCGCCGTGCACCAGGGCGTCGACGACGGCCGACAGCGGCACGGGCCGGGTGCCGACGCAGAGGCTGAGCCCGACGGCGACGAGGGTCAGGACGAGGGCGGCGAGCAGCCAGGCGGCGGACTTGGTACGGCGGGTTCCGCGGCCTTCGGGGGCGGGGGCCCGCGTACGTCCGCCGAGCCCCGTGTGTCGCCCGGCCGACTCCCCGGTGGGGGCGGTCACTTGGCGCGGTGCCCGGCGATGTCCGTCGAGAGCTGTCGTACGACGAGGCGGGCGGCGGTCGGTCCCGCGTTGAGGTACCAGGGGTCGTCGTCGACCTTCACCGCGTGGCCGGCCCCGACCGCCTTCATCGACTTCCACAACGGCCCGGCCAGCACACTGCCCGCGTCCGTCCGCGACGCGTCTCCCTGCACCGAGTAGAAGATCCAGTCCCCGTCGGCCACATCGATGCTCTCCGCCCCGATGTCCTGCGAAATCGCCCGGAACCGCTGCGACTTGGGCCGCCCGAGCCCCATGTCCGCGGCGATCGACCCGGTGAACGAGGACACCCCGAACATCCGCGTGCGGTCGGGAGTGAAGCGCACCATCGACACCGACGTGCCGCCCAGCCCCCTGCCGCCGTCGGCGGCGTCGTCCGCGATGTCGTCCAGCGCCTGCTGGGCCTGCCCGGCCTTGCCGACCGCGGCGCCCACGAGCAGCAGATCCCGCTTCCAGTTGATGCCGTTGCCCGCTGTGACGACGGTGGGCGCGATCTTCGAGAGCTTCGGGTAGAGCTCCCCGAGCGAGTCGTTGACCAGGATCAGGTCCGGACGGGCGGCGGCCAGCGTCTCCAGATTGGGCGCGGTCCGCGTCCCCACGTCGGTCATCGCGGCCAGCCGCTTCTTGTGCTGGGGGAAGGCGTCGCGCAGATACTCCGGTACGAGCCCGGCGTTGTCGGCGCGGGTGGTGGCCGTCGGCACGATGCCGAGCGAGAGCAGATCGTCCAGCTGGCCGGTGCTGAGCGCGGCGATCCGGGTGGGCCGGGTGGCGAGCCGGGTCTTCCCCTCGAAGTGCCCGACGGTGCGCGGGAATTGCCCGTCCGTCGCGTCGCCCGCGCCCATGCCGTCGGCCACGGCGCTGGGCGCGACGGACGGCCCTGCGGAGGCCCCGGCGACGAGATTGCGCGAGCCGTCGGCGCCCTTGCCCGTACCGCCGCCACTTCCACCGGCCCCCGAACAGCCGGCCAGCACGCCGGTGACCAGCACGCCGGCCAGGAAGGCCTTCCATCGCAACGTACGCACGAGCACTCCGACCGCTTGACTAAGGTAAGCCTTACCTTAAACGGTCGGTTCGGTGGCCGGGACTCGGGGGGTGCATGCGCGGTCCGACCTGTATGCCCGGGGGTGCAGGCGCGGTCCGACCCGTACGACCGACGACCGTCCGGCGCGCGGATCATCACGATCTCTCCGGAACGGCGATACCCGACGGGTGGTGCACGGGCACCGCCGTTCTCGGAAGTACGCGGCCGTGGGCGTGTTCCCTAGGAGTGCATCAGAGTGCGTCAGAGGGCGGCGCTGAAGGCTTCGCCGGCGCGGTAGGACCGTACGAGAACACCACCGTCGCCCTTCGCGCCCGACGTGTCCGGCCGTACGACGTGCGCGCGTCCGAGCCCCGAGACCCGCACTTCCCCATGGGCCGCGGCCGCGCTGCCGTCCCCGCTCTCGCCCAACTCCACGTCGAGGAGCGTGTTCTCGTCGAGGGCCACGCCGTACGGAACCCGGCCGCGCGCGACGGCCTCGATCAGGCGGGCCAGCGTCCCCCACTGCGCGGCATGGACGTCCACACCGAACGGCACGAGCCCCAGGCCCGCCCGTACGTCGATCTCTTCCAGGTCCTCCCCGGTGTCCTCGGGGCAGACGGGAACCCCGTCGCTGAGCCAGCCCCCGACGACGGCCCGACGTGCGGCGAGGGCGGCCCCGGCCGAGAAGCCGGCGTACGGGATCCCGCGTTCGCGGAGCACCTGGGGCACCTCGTCGAGCACGCCACTGAGCGCGTCCTGGTAGGCGGGAGTCAGCCCACCGCACACCAGCAGCGCGTCGACCCGCTCCAACTCGGCGATGTCGAACTTCCCCCCGAGGGGCACGTTCAGTGGCACCGGCACGCAGTCGCCGACCCGTTTCAACACGCCCTCGTACCGCGCGAACTGCTCCGCCCCGTGCCCTTCACCCTCGTCCAGCACGAGGCATCCGACGACGCCCCGCTCACCGGCCGCCCGGACGAACGGCCCGTAGACGACCTCGGCGGCCTCCTCGGCCCACCCGCCCCCGATCAAGAACGCCCTGCCCATCGCGCTTCCCCCTCACTGCCCAGCCGCCCCATGACGGCTCCGCACGCTAACAACACCGGTCGAGCGAACGCGAGGCGTTAACGCCTCGCGTTCGCACACGGTCGCCTTTGCGTGCCGTCGCTGAGCTGGGGCAATAGCTGCGAGCATGGTCAAGTAGTGGGATTCGGCGGAATTCACAGGGAGGGAGGACTCTCGTGTCGTCCTCGGAGTCGATCGCATCCGTAACCGGTAATCAGCTTCCCATCTGCTGTACCTGTGGTGTGCAGTACGGGGCCCCGCGCTCCGATTGCCCGATCTGCCTGGACGAGCGGCAGTACGTCGGCTGGGACGGCCAACAGTGGACCAGCCTGGCCGAGTTGCGCGCCCAAGGCAGGCGAGGCCGGCTGGAGGAGGAAGGCCCCGGCGTGCTCGGGGTCGGTGTGGAGCCATCCGTGGCCGTTGGCCAGCGCGCCCTGTTGATCCGCTCACCTTCCGGCAACGTGTTGTGGGACTGCGTGGGCTATTTCGATGACGATCTCGCCGTCGAAATCGAGAAACTGGGCGGGATCCGAGCGATCGGCGTCAGCCATCCGCACTTCTACGGCGCGATGACCGAGTGGGGCCGGGCCTTCGACGTTCCGGTGTACGTCCACGCCGCTGACCGTGCCTGGGTCGGGCGGCCCGATCCGACCATCGAGTACTGGACCGGCGACACCCACGAGATCGCGCCGGGCATGACGCTGATCAATGCGGGCACGCACTTCGCCGGTGGCACCGTGCTGCACTGGGACGCCGACCCGGAGGGGCGCGGTGCGTTGTTCAGCGGCGACATCTTCCTGGTGGTCATGGACCGGCGCTGGGTCAGCTTCATGTACAGCATTCCCAACTTCATTCCGGAACGGCCGAGCACCATCCGCCGCGCACTCGAACTGGTCGAACCGTTCAGCTTCGAACGCATCTACGGAGCCTTCTGGGGACGAGTGGTCGTGGCCGACGGGGAGGCGGCGGTGCGACGCTCCGCAGAGCGGTACCTGCGCTTCGCGCTGGGGGACGGGTCGTAGGAGCCGTATCCATGGGTGCCTTGGATTACGGCTTGCCCATGGAGCCCCCACTCGTCGAGACCGGAGTAGACCAACGCCGTTCGGTAGGAAGGGCGGGAGAAGTGTTCGGCTTCGCCCGTGAAGATCGCCACGTCACGTGGCGTGAAGCCGCCGGGCGCACGGGGGGCGCGCGCTGGGCTGGGTCCGTGCGGCCGTCGTTACTGCGAAGCCGCTTTGAGCTGAGTGGTGATTTTGGACAGAGCCTTTTCGGCGGGGTGCTGTTTGATGAGCCCTTCACGACCTGCGGCGCGGAGCTCCACCACCGCCACACCTTCGGGACCTGCGGCCACAACTGCGGTCACAACGGTGGGGTTCAGGCCCCCAATCCCTACACCGACCATCGCTCGTACGGCGATGCCCCCGTTGTCCCGGGCCTCCGCGCCCAGCAGATTCCCTGTGTCGGCCAGAGTCGTGTAGACCAGCTGGGAGACCGCCGTCACCGTTCCGGACAACTCGACAAGAGTGGTACTGACGTCCTTCTTTGTCCATTTGAAGCCTCGCGCGGCTCCACGAGCACCGCCCCGTGCCCCTGCTCTGCCCAAACCGTGTATTCCGGTGGCCGCCCCTCCAGCGGCAGCTCCTATCGAGCCGCCCTTCGCACCCAGTTGCATCATCGCGGCGAGCAGGAGCTCGTTCTCGCTGGCCTCGTCGAACATGACCGCCTCCTCAGCACCAACAAGACATGGCTCTACAACCAAAGTCACCCAGTCCTACCACTGGCCGGCAGCCTCTTGGATCGGCAGCCGCATGGGCGCGCGACCTCGATCGGAAGCCGGCGAGGACGGCGAACGCGCGGTCTCCGAAGGAATCCCGGTGGCGCCGTACACCTACTTCACCGAAGGGTGAAGGGTAGGGAGCGGCCGGGAAGTGGAGGGCCCGCCCGGAGGGCTGACGCACTTCGGTGCCACCCCTCCGCAGCTCAGCCGGTGTGCCGGTCGGTGGAGAGCAGCCACTGCCATCGTCGACGTTCCGTGACGAGGGTGGCGGCCACGAGGAGAGACACGAGGACTGCCGCATAGACGGGCCATGCCAACCATGCGGCCATCGCGGCAGCAGTGAGCTGGAGCAGCACGAGCAGGATCGTGACCGCACCCGAGACGGGGATGATCACCTGCGCCTTGTCTCCCGGAGTGGAGAAGACGGTCGGGAGGCTGACCAGTACCACCACCGCCAAGACGGCAAGCAGCCATGAGTACTTGGACAAGGCCCAGGGAGTCGCCACCCAGGCGACGAGTTCCGCGGCGAAACGCAGGAGGGATGCGATGCGGTCGTCCGGTCTCTCCATGTTCGCCCCCCGCAGGCTGTGTCGACCACCAGCGGGAGATCTTACGACCACGGATGAGGCTGTGAACGAGCCTTGGTGATCCACGTCAGGGATCGCAGCAGTGACAGGCCGGCCGAGCAGCTCGCGGGCCGCGGCCGGCCGGGCGAGGGGGGATGCCTTCTCCCGTCCGCGGGCGCCTGCTGGTCGCTCTCAACGAGGAGCGGTGGCACGGTAGGTATGCCGAGTGCGACTTGGCCGTACGTGCGGAAGGAGACCGACACGGTGGAGCTCGTCTTCGCGGGCCAGGTGATCGAATGGCGCGGGCCGTCGCCGTACTACTTCGTCCCTGTGCCGAATGAGCAGTCCGCCGACATTCGCGAGGTGGCCGCGATGGCTTCGTACGGCTGGGGGGTGATCCCGGTCGAGGCACGGATCGGCGAAGTCGTCTTCGAGACGTCGCTCTTCCCCAAGGACGGCCACTACCTGCTGCCGCTCAAGGCCGCGGTACGCAAGCGGCAGGGCATCTCGGCAGGGGACGACGTCGCCGTGGAGATCTCCGTCCGCCTCCAGGGCCGAGCGGTGAGTGCCGCGGGTGTCGGACACTCCTCTTCGCTGTCGAATCCACGCGGAAGGGAACGCCCCGCTCGGGCGGCCGCAGCGTCTCTCACAGCAGGCTTTCGTCCTGGACTTTCCAGCCCTCACCCAACTCGTTGCGCAGAGCTTCGAGCGCGGCGTGCGCCTGCTGCTTGAACAACTGCCATTCCTCGTCGGACCACGGGGACGGATCCGGTGGGTACTCCCAGTCGATCGACGACTGGTACCGCTCGCTGAGCCTCGCCAACTCGGCCCGCGTAGCCCGGGTGATCGGCAGGCGTTCCAGATCGATGGGATACCCGTACGGGCTGTCCATGTCCTCCGGCCACAACGGAGTGACCACTCCGGCCTCGAAGAAGAATCGCAAGTAGTGGATCATGCCGCACCCTTTCACGCAGCTGCCTCGCGGTGCCGTTCGTTCCGGTGAGCTCGCTCGAAGGGAAGCGTCGTGCGGTCGGCATGACCAACTGTCGCGTCGATGGTCACGCCTCGAAGGCTGGGGAGGACGAGCAACGGCGCCGCAAGAGGGGCCGTTCGTTCAGTCGGTCAGCTCCGTCACCAGGCCGCGGATGCGGCGCTCGATCTCGTCCCGGATCGGCCGAACCGCGTCGACGCCCTGACCGGCCGGGTCGTCGAGCTGCCAGTCGAGGTACCGCTTGCCGGGGAAGACCGGGCACGTGTCGCCGCACCCCATGGTGATGACGACGTCGGATGCCTGCACCGCTTCCAGGGTCAGCACCTTCGGAGTCTCGGCGGAGATGTCGATGCCGACTTCCTTCATCGCGTCGACGACCGCGCCGTTGACCGTTTCAGCGGGGGCGGAGCCCGCCGAGCGGACTTCGACCCGGTCGCCCGCGAGGTGGGTGAGGAACGCGGCGGCCATCTGGGACCGCCCGGCGTTGTGGACGCAGACGAACAGCACGGACGGGCGCGGGGCGGAAGTGGTCATTGCAGGTGTCTTCTCCGGGGAGGGGCTCAGGAAGCGGACGGGACCAGTTCGGTCTCACCGTGAGGGACGACCACGTCCGTCGCAGCGGGCGCCGGCCGGCCGAACACCGCCGCCAGCAGGCCCAGACCGACTGCCGCACCGACCAGTTGCGCGGCCACGAACGGGCCGACGGAGGCGGGAGCGATGCCCGCGAACGTGTCGCTGAAGGCCCGGCCGACCGTCACCGCCGGGTTCGCGAACGACGTGGAGGACGTGAACCAGTACGCGGCCCCGATGTAGGACGCCACCGCGGCTGACGCGAGGTGGGCGCGACCGGTCCGGGCCAGGCCGAAGACCAGCAGGACGAGCCCGGCGGTCGCCACGGTCTCGCCCAGCCACAGGTGGCCGGCGGACCGGTCGTGCGTGGACCACTTCACCAGCGGTTCGGCGAACATCGCGTCGGCCAGCACCGCACCGCCGATTGCGCCGACGACCTGCGCAGGGACGTACGCGGCCACATCGCGTGCGGTCGTCCCGTCGCCGCTCTTCCGCCCCGTGAACCAGGCGGCCAGCGTGACGGCCGGGTTGAAGTGGGCCCCGGAGACCGGCCCGAGCAGCGTGATCAGCACGGCCAGGCCGAGGACGGTGGCGAGCGAGTTCGCGAGCAACTGCACGCCGACGTCCCGGGACAGCTCCGTCGCCTGGACACCGGATCCGACCACCACCGCGACCAACCCGGCCGTTCCCACCAGTTCGGCCAGGGCACGCCGTCCGAGCGAAGCGCTCACGCGGTCGCCCCGACGGACTCGGGGGTGGTGAGGAGCGCGCCCAGCCGGTCCAGTACGCCGGGCAGCACCCAGTAGTAGACCCAGGTCCCACGACGTTCGCAGTCGACGAGCCCGGCCTGCCGGAGCAGCTTGAGATGGTGGGAGATCGTCGGCTGCGACAGCTCGAAGGCGGGTGTCAGCTCACACACGCACACCTCGCCGCCCTCCCGCGAGGCGATCATCGAGAGCAGCCTGAGCCGGACCGGATCGCCCAGCGCCTTGAACACCTTCGCCAGTTCGACGGCCCGGTCCTCGGTCAGCGGGGCGGTGGCCAGCCCCTGACAGCAGGCACCGTCCGCCCCCTGGCCGATCACCTCGAGCTCCTGTTTCGACATGCCTCTATGTTGACGTCTTTCGATCCAGGGCGCAAGGTTGCATCAATGAACGTCAATACAGTCGTTCCGGGCCCGTCCTGCCCCGCCGTTCTTGTCGTGGCCTGTCATGCCCCGTCGTAAGGAGTGAGTCATGAGTGAACAGGCCGGTGAACTGCGCGAGACCGTCCGCCGGCGGTACGCCGCCGCGGCCGTGATGGTGACCGAGGGCGGCACCGCGTGTTGCGGCCCGCAGCCGGTCGAGGTCGACGAGAACTTCGGCTCCACCCTCTACGCGGCCGACGAGCGCGACGCCCTGCCCGCCGAGGCCGTCGCCGCCTCACTGGGCTGCGGCAACCCGACCGCCGTGGCCGATCTCCACGAAGGCGAACGCGTCCTCGACCTCGGCTCCGGCGGCGGCATCGACGTCCTGCTCTCCGCCCGCCGTGTCGGGCCCACGGGCAAGGCGTACGGCCTCGACATGACAGAGGAGATGCTCGAACTCGCCCTGGCCAACGCGAAGAAGGCGAGCGCGACGAATGTCGAGTTCCTCAAGGGCACCATCGAGGCCGTCCCGCTCCCCGCGAACACCATCGACGTGGTGATCTCCAACTGCGTGATCAACCTGTCGACCGACAAGGCGGCGGTGTTCGCCGAGACCTACCGTGTCCTGGTGCCCGGCGGCCGCGTCGGCGTCTCGGACGTGGTCGCCGACGACACCCTCACCCCCGCCCAGCGCGCCGAGCGCGGGGACCACGTCGGCTGCATCGCGGGCGCCCTCTCCTTCACGGAGTACCGCGCGGGCCTTGAGGCGGCCGGCTTCGTCAACGTGGAGATCACGCCCACGCACCCCGTGGCCGACGGCATGCACTCCGCCATCGTCCGCGCCACCAAGCCCCGTACCGGGACGCAGTCATCCCAGGCGACCGGATCGGCCGATGCATGCTGCGGCGGCACCGCCTGCTGCACGCCGGCCGAGTCCGGCGTCCCCGTCACAGCCGCGCACACCGCGTCCGGCTGCGGCTGTCAGACCTGACCCGGACAGCTCCCTGGTCGCCCGCGCCGCGAGCGCAGGCGCGCGACTCAGCCGACGCCCGAAGCCGACCACGCCAATCGGGCAAGAAACGCCCGCCCGAGCGAGCGTGTGCCGGCTGTCGGGCAGCATGGCAGGGCCCGTCCGCGCGCCCTCCGGGGTTCGACGTCGGTGATGGGCAATGGTCTGTCAGCGCTGCTTGATGGTCCACGTCATCCTGTCTCGCTTCCGCACGGCGGAGAAACGGCCCTCGCGGACGGCGGGTGGGCCGATCACTGATGTTGACCTTGTACACCTGGCATGCGCACAATCTGCGGGCCCACGAGGGCTGTTGGCGAACAGGGGGTCCACCGTGTGTGGAGATTGCGGTCACCGCGCGACTCTCACCGCGATCGCGCGCAATCCTGCGGCGCCGGCCGATGTCCTGACCAGGCTGCTGTACGAGGAGGCCATCGCGGCCTGGGACACGATGGCCTGGCGTGCTCTGCCGGACGAGGTGGTCGACGCCATCGTGGCGCATCCCGACGGCAGGCTTCGGAGCATGCTCACGGAGAACATCGCGGTGCCGGCGGAACAACGCGCCAGGCTCGTGGACGATCCCGATACCCACGTCCGCCTTGGCCTGGCCATCGGACCCGACTGGTTCCGCATCCCCACGCCACCACTGCCCCTGTCCACTCAGCAGCGCCTGCTCGCCGATCCGGACCCGAAGGTCCGCCGGAACGCGGCCTTCTGCAATGACACGGCTCCGAGCCTGGTCGCCGGGCTCGCCGACCATCAGGATGCGGACTTCCGACAGGCAGCCTGCCGCGAGTGGACCCTGCTGTCCGAGGACACCCGAAGCCGTCTGCTCCGAGACGCCGATGACACGGTCCGCCAGGCGGCGATGATCGAGGCCTGCCGCGATGACGCGGGTTGTACGGACCTTCTTCTCGACGCAGGAATTGCCGGCCTCGTCAGGTGGCAAGTGATCCGTTCCGGCGCCATGAGCAGGGCGACCGCCGAACGGCTCGCCGCAAGCACCGAAGAGGAGGTCCGGCGGGAGCTGGCGGCCAACCTCAACGTTCCCATCGACATCGTCCGGACGCTGGCGAACGACGACGCGCACCGGGTCAGGCTGGCGGTATCGGTACGGCCCGAGCTGACGGAGACCGAACGCGCCGCCATTGACGTCACCATCAGCCCGTCCGACCGGCTCCATCCCGTCGAATGGGTTCGCCTCTGCGCCGATCCCGATGTCCTGCGCCAATGCGCCAAGTCGGCCAACACTCTGCTGCGGCGCAGCGCCGCCTACAGCCGGCACCTGCCTGCCGACGCCGTCGACCTGCTCTCGAAGGACGACGACTACCCCGTACGACTCCTGCTGTGCGAGAACCAGCCGACCGTCGACGGCGAGGTGGTGCTGCAGACGTATCTGGACTGCAAGGTCATCACCAAGGGCGGTCTGCAGGCCCACCCCAACTTTCCGCGCGCGGGCAACGGACAACGCTTCGCCGACGACCCGGATCCAGAGAAACGACAGCTGGTGGCGCTGGACTCCGAAGCACCCGTCGAAGCTGTGGTCCGGCTGCTTTCCGACCCCGACGGTCGTGTACGTGCCATGGCAGCCGCGCACCCCGCACTGCCGGTCGATCTCATCCACGAAAGCTGTGGGAATCCGGAGACCTCCTCCCGCGCCCTCGGCAACCCGAGCCTTCCGGCGGAAGTCATGCACCAATACCTGGATGACGCAGGCATCCCTCGCTGACGCCGACAGATCAGAGGCGTCGGGGTCGCCTGGTGCCTTTGGACCCCGCCGTGAGCCGCCGGGCTCCCCGGAACAGGGCGCCGCCATGGGGGAGGCACCGGCCGGTGCACTCCTCACGGCGGCCGGCCGCTCGGCCGATTGAACGGGCACGGAATCGCTCGGCACCCTCGCGCGTTGAGGGGGTGGGAGGGGATGCCGGCGGTGTGCGAGCCGAGCAGCCCGAGTGACCGAGCTGACAGACAGCTGACAGATATTGGAGGGCCGCGATGGCTGCGCAGACGCAGAGGGCCGTGCTGGCGGGCGGATGCTTCTGGGGGATGCAGGACCTGATCCGCCGGCTTCCGGGTGTGACGGCGACCCGGGTCGGTTACACCGGGGGCGATGTGCAGAACGCGACGTACCGTAACCATGGCACGCACGCGGAGGCCATCGAGATCCTTTTCGACCCTGAGCGGACCGACTTCCGCGCGATCCTGGAGTTCTTCTTCCAGGTCCACGACCCGAGCACCAAGAACCGTCAGGGCAACGACATCGGCCTCAGCTACCGCTCGGCGATCTACTACGTGGATGACGAGCAGAAGCGGATCGCCGAGGACACGATCGCGGATGTGGACGCCTCCGGACTGTGGCCGGGCAAGGTCGTCACCGAGGTGGAGCCGGTCGGCCCCTTCTGGGAGGCCGAGCCCGAGCACCAGGATTACCTGGAGCGTTACCCGGACGGCTACACCTGCCACTTCCCGCGCCCCGGCTGGCGGCTGCCCACCCGCACGGCGGGCTGACCGGGCGAGACGTCCTGGCCAGGGCGCAGGCTGACCGGGCTAGACGGCCCGCCGGAGAGCGGGGGCAGGCCACGCGAGACGTCCCGGCGCAATGCGCAGGCTGACCGGGCGAGACGTCCCTGCGCAGGGCGCAGGCCGGCCACACGAGACGGCCCGCCGGAGAGCGGAGGCCCACCGGGCCGAGGCTCCGCGGCCGGGCCGTCTCGCGCGGGAAAACCCCGGCTCCGCGACACCGCACTCAGTGCGACAACGTGGCCGGACTCCCCCCATTCGCCTCGTACCCCGCCACCGCGAGGGCGCGATAGACCGCGTAGTCCGCGGCCGGGTCGGACGTCAGGGTCCAGGGCAGGGCCCCGACGTGTCCGTCGATGTGGACCAACTGGTTCATCGCCTCCGCCCAGCGCTCCCCGCGGACCAGGAAGAACACCAGCAGGTGGCGGACGTGGGCCAGCATCGGGTCGTCCGGGCGGGCCGCGTGCACCGCGAAGAGTGCGCCGTGCACCGCCTTCGTCACGACCTCGCTCTGGTAGAACCCGCTGACCAGATTCACCTCGGGCAGGTGCTCGAAGACCGCGAACAGCGGCATCGCGGCCAGCAGTGACCCCTGGGGCGCCCGGGCCGCCGCCGCCTCCGCGAAGGCGTACGCCAGCGCCCGCGAGCCGTGCCACTTCTCGCACCAGTAGTGCAGGGCGGCGAGATGGGCGCCCATATGGGCGGGCGCGCGGTCCAGGATCTTCAGCCAGAGCTTCTCGAACTCCGCCTGCGAGTACGTCAGTCCGCGGGCCACGGAGAGCTCGATGATGTACGGAACCGGGTCACCGGGGGCCAGCAGCGCCGCGTCGCCGCACGCCGCCCGCGCCTCCTCCATGATGATCCGGAACTCGTCCGTGCCCGGCGTCGCCGTACGCCACGCCTGCTGCACCAGGAACTCCGCGTGCACCGCCGAGCCGCCCGCGTCCTTCGGGGCCTCGGCCCGCCACACCCGCAGCCACTGCCCGCCCGGCGTCTCGCTGACCCCGCCGGGGCGCTGCCGCAGCTCCAGGGACGCCGCGCCGGCGAAGGCCTGCACCCGCTGCCAGCGCAGCTCGCCGTCCGTGTCCGTGCCCGCGAGGAGCTGTGACGCGGCGCGGTAGTCCTGGGTGCGCTGCACCAGGTCCAGCACGTCGAGCAGGTCGCCGTCCGGGCCGGGCATCCGGATGTCCAGCTCCTCCTGCCGTGCGAAGCCGTAGTTCGCCGGGTCCGCGGCGTCCGGGTCACCGGGGGCGACCTGCTGAATTCCGGCGTGCCTGCGCCTGAGGACTGGCAGCAGAACCATGGTGAACATGGCCAGCGCGATCAGGACCCAGAGAATCTCCATGCCTCAAGCGAACCAGACGGGTCGGACACTTGGCCAACCCGGTCGGCGACGGCCTTTCCCGGCAGACCCCGAAGGCTTTTGCGGCGGGCCCTGAGCGGCCTCGCGGTCGCCGTCCGGACGCCTCGCGGGGGGTGCGTGCCGTCATCCACCGCGCGAGCGCACTACCCTCGGTTCCCATGAGCGACAGGCACTTCAGTCAGCACTTCGAGACCCTGGCGATCCACGCGGGAAACACCGCCGATCCCCTCACCGGCGCGGTCGTCCCGCCGATCTACCAGGTCTCGACCTACAAGCAGGACGGCGTCGGCGGGCTGCGCGGCGGATACGAGTACAGCCGCAGCGCCAACCCGACCAGGACCGCCCTCGAAGAGAACCTCGCCGCCCTGGAGGGCGGCAGCCGCGGCCTCGCGTTCGCGTCCGGACTGGCTGCCGAGGACTGCCTGTTGCGTACGCTGCTCAGTCCTGGCGATCACGTGGTCATCCCCAATGACGCGTACGGCGGCACCTTCCGCCTCTTCGCGAAGGTCGTCTCCCGCTGGGGCGTGGAGTGGTCGGTCGCCGACACCAGCGACCCCGCCGCCGTACAGGCCGCCCTCACCCCGAAGACCAAGGCGATCTGGGTGGAGACGCCGTCCAACCCGCTCCTCGGCATCACCGACATCGCCGCGGTCGCGCAGATCGCGCGCGACGCGGGCGCCCGGCTCGTCGTGGACAACACCTTCGCCACCCCCTATCTCCAGCAGCCGCTGGCGCTCGGCGCGGACATCGTCGTGCACTCGCTGACCAAGTACATGGGCGGCCACTCGGACGTCGTGGGCGGCGCGCTGGTCGTCAGCGACCAGGGCCTGGGCGAGGAGCTGGCCTACCACCAGAACGCGATGGGCGCGGTCAGCGGCCCCTTCGACTCCTGGCTGGTGCTGCGCGGCACCAAGACGCTCTCCGTGCGCATGGACCGCCACGGTGAGAACGCCACCAAGGTCGCCGACATGCTCACCCGGCACGCGCGCGTGACGAGCGTGCTGTACCCGGGCCTCCCGGAGCACCCCGGCCACGAGGTCGCCGCGAAGCAGATGAAGTCCTTCGGCGGCATGGTCTCCTTCCGTGTGGCGGGCGGCGAGGAGGCGGCCGTCGAGGTCTGCAACCGCGCCAAGGTGTTCACGCTGGGCGAGTCCCTGGGCGGCGTCGAGTCCCTGATCGAGCACCCGGGGCGGATGACCCACGCCTCCGTGGCCGGCTCGGCCCTCGAGGTCCCCGCCGATCTCGTACGCCTCTCCGTGGGCATCGAGAACATCGACGACCTGCTCCAGGACCTCCAGCAGGCCCTCGGCTAGACAGGCCGGAAAGGGCGGAGCGCCGGGGACGAACCGGCGCTCACCAGCCGGTGAGGGGTGGAGTCGTGTCCGACGGCGGCTCCACCCAGGGCCGCGCCATCGTGGCCCACACGATGAACGCGACGGCCGCCGCGAACAGCAGCAGCCACATCAGCCGCCGGGCCGCCGTCCGGCGGCGCAGCATGCGTCCACCGCGGCGTACGACGTCGGCGTACAGGTCGGCCGGCACCTGCGGCGGCGTCCGCTCCAGCATTCGCCGTACGGCCGACTCCCGCTCGGGCAGGTTCACGACGGCGCCACCTTCGCCAGCGCGGGCGCCGGTCCGCGCGGCGGGTGCAGCAGGGTGGCCATCGCGCGGGCGCAGATCGTCCGTACGCGTTCGCGCGGGAGGCCGAGCAGGGCCGCCGTCTGCTCCTCGGCGACGCCCTCGTACAACCGCAGCACCAGGATCAGCCGCTCCTGGGGCGTGAGCCCCGCCAGTACGCCACCGGGGCGGGCCCGGCCGAGGCCGCCGTACTGGTGCCAGGCCGTGCGCGCGAAGCGGACCGCCAGCTCCTGACGGGCCCGATCGTAGGGGTCCTCGCCGCGCAGCCGGTCCCAGCGGGCGTACGTGTGGGCGAGGGCCAGCGTCAGCAGGCGCCGCGCGCGCGGGTTGGCCTCCGGGAGCTCCGCCGTGAGCAGCGTGGCGGCATGCAGCAGCCGCCCTGCCGCGCCCGCGACGAACGTCTCGAACTCCCGGGCCCGGCGGGCACTCTGCAGTGCACGCCGTTCTCGCACCACGCCTCCGCCTGAGGACGACCCTGCGGGTCCTGGGGGAACTGAGGGACTTGTGAGACCTGAGGGACTTGTGGGAAACGCGGAACCCCGGCCGCGTACGACAGGTCAGACCGCGTACGACAAGGGCCCGATCTCATATGAGGCCAGGCCTGGGCTTCCGGTCAAGAGCCCGGCGCACATGCACGCGCGCGTGACGCGACGCCCGGCGGGTCAGGACTCCTGCTGCGGCTCCGCCACCGGGAGCCCCTGCGCGGCCTGGCGGGCGGAGAGCGCGCCGTTGAAGCGCGTGAGGAGCGTGCAGAACGCGTCGCGCTCCTCGGGCGCCCAGTCGTGGGTCAGCTCGGCCATCAACTGACGCCTCGACGAACGCACTTCCTCCAGGCGCGACATCCCGCGCGGGGAGAGCTGGAGCACCACGGCCCGCCCGTCCTCCGGGTGGGAGGTGCGCTTGACGAGGCCGGTGTCGACGAGCGGTGCCACCTGCCGGGTGACCGTCGAGGAGTCGATCCCCATGCTCGCCGCCAGCGCCTTGACGCCCATCGGGCCTTCCTTGTCGAGGCGGTTGAGCAGCAGGTACGCGGCACGGTCCATGGAGTTGCGCACCTGGCCCACCCCACCGAGCCGGGTCTGTTCGGCACGGCGGGCGAACACCGCCACCTCGTGCTGCAGCGTGTCGAGGAGACCGGTGTCACCGAGGGTCGTCATGTCCATCGACATTTCAGGTGTTGTGGGCATGGCCGGGGGCTCAATTCATGCGGAGGGTGCTGGGTTGGGGGACAGGGTACGCGGCCGGGGCGCGGGTCGTACCGCTGCTGTGCAAACCAGTCTCGCCCCGTGGTCACACCAGGAGGGGCGCGCTGTGAACTGCGAGACTGGTGGTCATGAGCTACAGCACGGCTGACTCCTTGCCGACGGTCACCCTGGACGACGTACGGGGTGCCCAGAAGATGCTCTCGGGCGTGGCGCGGGTGACCGCCATGGAGGGCAGCAGGCATCTGTCCCAGCTGGTCGGCGCGCCGGTGCACCTCAAATGCGAGAACCTCCAGCGGACGGGTTCCTTCAAGCTGCGCGGCGCGTATGTGCGGATCGCGGGACTGCTTCCCGAGGAGCGCGCCGCCGGTGTCGTCGCCGCGAGCGCGGGCAATCACGCGCAGGGCGTCGCCCTGGCCTCCTCGCTGCTCGGCGTCCGCTCCACGGTGTTCATGCCCACCGGCGCACCGCTGCCGAAGGTCGCGGCGACCCGCGACTACGGCGCCGAGGTGCGGCTGCACGGACAGGTCGTCGACGAGACGCTGGCCGCCGCCCAGGAGTACGCGGCCGAGACGGGCGCGGTGTTCATCCACCCGTTCGACCACCCGGACATCATCGCCGGTCAGGGCACGGTCGGCCTGGAGATCCTGGAGCAGTGCCCCGAGGTGCGCACGATCGTCGTCGGGATCGGCGGGGGCGGCCTGGTGGCGGGCGTCGCCACCGCGGTGAAGGCGCTGCGCCGGGACGTGCGGATCGTCGGCGTGCAGGCGGCGGGCGCCGCGGCGTACCCGCCCTCGCTCGCGGCCGGGCGCCCGCTGGCGGTCGAGAAGCCGGCGACGATGGCCGACGGCATCAAGGTCGGGCGGCCGGGGGACGTCCCGTTCCGGATCGTCCAGAACCTGGTGGACGACGTCGTCACGGTCGAGGAGAACCATCTCTCCAGCGCGCTCCTGCTCTGCCTGGAGCGGGCCAAGCTCGTCGTCGAGCCGGCCGGCGCGAGCCCCGTCGCGGCCCTGCTGAGCGAGCCGGGCGCCTTCGAGGGGCCGGTCGTGGCGGTGCTGTCCGGCGGCAATGTGGACCCCCTGCTGATGCAGCGCATCCTGCGCCACGGCATGGCGGCGGCGGGCCGCTATCTGGCGGTCACGCTGCGGCTGACCGACCGGCCCGGCGCCCTGGCGACACTTCTCGGGGTGTTGTCAGTGGCCGACGCTAACGTCCTCGATGTGAGCCACGTGCGGACCGATCCGCGGCTGGGGCTCACCGAGGTGGAGGTCGAGCTGCATCTGGAGATGAAGGGCCCCGAGCACTGCGCCGAGGTCAACCGGGCGCTGCGCGAGGCGGGCTACACCGTCATCGACTGAGGTCAACGACCTTGTTGTCGGTCATGGGAAAAATCCATTGAGAGACGCGATACATCGCGTTACAGTGTGTTTCACGCTCCTCACTGGGCGATGCGAACGGCACAAACCTAGGCTTTTCAAGAATCCTCAACGACGTGGAGACTCATATGCCAGGCGCCATCTATGCCGAAGGCCTGGTGAAGACCTTCGGTGACGTAAGGGCTCTGGACGGCGTCGATCTCGATGTCCCGGAAGGCACCGTGCTGGGCCTCCTCGGGCCGAACGGCGCGGGTAAGACCACCGCGGTCCGCTGTCTGACGACCCTGCTGCGGCCCGACAGCGGCAAGATGATCGTCGCGGGCATCGACGTACTGAAGCACCCCGACGCGGTCCGGCGCTCCGTCGGCCTGTCCGGCCAGTTCGCGGCGGTCGACGAGCTGCTGACGGGCCGGGAGAACCTCCAGATGGTCGGCCAGCTCTACCAGATGCGGGCGAAGGCCGCGAAGGTGCGGGCGGGCGAGCTCCTGGAGCAGTTCCACCTCGCGGACGCCGCCGACCGCCCCGCGAAGACGTACTCCGGCGGTATGCGCCGCCGGCTCGACCTGGCGGCCGCGCTCGTCGTGTCCCCGCCGGTCATGTTCATGGACGAGCCGACGACCGGCCTCGACCCGCGCAACCGGCAGCAGCTGTGGGAGGTCATCAAACAGCTCGTCTCCGGCGGTACGACGCTGCTGCTGACCACCCAGTATCTGGAGGAGGCCGACCACCTCGCGCACGACATCTGCGTCGTGGACCACGGCCGCGTCATCGCCCGCGGCACCTCCGACCAGCTCAAGGCACGCACCGGCGGCGAGCGCGTCGAGGTCGTCGTGCACGAGCGCGAGCACATCGTGACCGCCTCCGAGGTGCTGCGCGGCTTCGGCAAGGGCGAGACCACGGTCGAGGAGCACACCCGCAAGCTCACCGTCCCGGTGACCGGCGGCGCCAAGCTTCTCGCGGAGGTCATCCGTGAGCTGGACACCCGTGGCATCGAGATCGACGACATCGGCCTGCGCCGGCCGACCCTCGACGACGTCTTCCTCTCGCTGACGGGACACGTCGCCGAGGTGAAGGACGAGGACAACGGCACGGCGGAAGGCAAGAACAGCCGGACGAAGAAGGAGACCGCGAAGTGAGTGCCGCGACAGACGCCGCCCCGGTGGCGGTTCGCAAGGGCGTCCTCGGCCAGTCCGTGCGCGACTCCCTGGTCATCGCCCGACGGAACCTGATTCGGATGACCAGGATTCCCGAAATGATCCTGTTCGGGCTCATCCAGCCCATCATGTTCGTGGTGCTGTTCACATACGTGTTCGGCGGTTCCATGCAGATCGGCGACAGCAGCGATCTGGACGTCTACAAGAACTTCCTGATGGCGGGCATCTTCGCGCAGACCGTCACGTTCGCCACCGCCAGTTCCGGCGCGGGCATCGCCGACGACATGCACAAGGGGCTCATCGACCGCTTCCGCTCGCTGCCCATGGCGCGTGGCGCGGTCCTCACCGGTCGTACCGTTGCGGATCTCGTGCAGACGGCCTTGACGCTGCTCGTCCTCGCGATCGTCGCGCTGATCGTGGGTTGGCGCCCCGGCTCGGTGGACCCGACCAACTTCGGGAAGATCCTGGGCGGTTTCGGGCTGCTGCTCTTTCTGGGATACGCGTTCACGTGGATCGGCGCGCTGATCGGTCTGTCCGTGCGCACGCCTGAGGCGGCCACCTCCGGTGGACTGATCTGGCTCTTCCCGGTGACGTTCATCTCGAACGCCTTCGTGGACTCCAGCAAGATGACGCCCTGGCTGCGCCACATCGCCGAGTGGAACCCGTTCAGCGCGACCGTGCAAGCGTGCCGCAAGCTCTTTGGCGACCCCGGCCTGTCCCCGTCCGATGCCTGGCCGATGCAGCACCCGGTGTGGGCCTCGCTGATCTACTCGGTGGTGATCGTGCTGATCTTCCGCACCCTGGCGGTCCGCAAGTACCGCTCCGCCGCGGCCTGACCTGCCTGATCCGCCTGATCCGCCTGACCCGATTGACCTGTCCGGCCCGTCAGTCCGCACTCCGCGGCGGTGCCCCGGGCATCATCCGGTCGTCCGGACATGACGAAGCCCCCGGCGCCACGCGCCGGGGGCTCGCCAAGGACGGAGCGAGGCTCAGCCCTGGTAGGGCACGGCCTTGAGGATCTTCACCGAGGCGAGCTTGCCGTTCGGCAGCTCGTACTGGGCGTCCTCGCCGATCTTCTTGCCGTTCGCGCCGGAGCCCAGCGGGGACTGCGGCGAGTAGGTCTCGATGTCCGCGCTCGCGTACTCGCGAGAGGCGAGCAGGAACGTCAGGGTGTCGTCCTCGTCGCCGTCGAAGGCGATGGTCACGACCATGCCGGGCGCGACCACGCCGTCCGCGGCCGGGGCCTCGCCCACCTTGGCGTTCTCCAGGAGCTGGGTCAGCTGGCGCACGCGGAGCTCCTGCTTGCCCTGCTCCTCCTTGGCCGCGTGGTACCCGCCGTTCTCGCGCAGGTCCCCCTCCTCGCGCGCAGCCGCGATCTTGGCGGCGATCTCCGTGCGCGCAGGACCAGACAGGTGCTCCAGCTCGGCCTTCAGCTGGTTGTACGCCTCCTGGGTCAGCCAGGTGACGTTCTCGCTGGTCTGGGTCACAGGTGCTCCTCGTAGGTACTGGGAATACAAAGCATCGCCCTACCCAGAAGAATGTTCCTTCTCGGGTGGGCGAAACCACGAGCCTAACAATTCCGCGGCTCAAGGGGGAGGACATAAGCCATCAGAATTACGTCAATGCAGGTCAGCGCCCAAGTGTTAAGAGTGAGACCGGGCCGCGTCGCTTCGCGTGCGGTGCGGTCGGACCCCGGGAGCCACAGCAGCCCCAGAAGCCCTGGCGATCAGTCCGCGTGACAGCCGAGCAGCTCCGCCGTGGTGCCCCGCGCGGTCGTGCGCAGGGTGACGACCTTGTCGATGCGGGAGGAGTGCTGATCGAAGCGGAAGTCCGCGCGGCCGACCTCGCCACCGTCGGCGCTCTGCGAGCGCAGGGTGCAGTAGCCGCTCGCGTCCGTGTCCTTGCGCACTTCGAGGTGCACCTTCACGGCGCTGTCCGAAGCGCTGAAGGTGATCACTTCCGCGCTGATCTTGTTCCCGCCGACGTAGTAGTACGCGAACCAGCCGACGAGCACGAGCAGGGCCACGCCCAGCACGCCGCCGATGACCTTGAGCTTGCGGTCGGCGCGCTCGTCCGCGGAGGGGCCGTACCGGCCCTCGGGCAGCTGCGTGCTCGCCGTACTCATGATCGTCCTCTCGCAAGGGGCCGGAACAGAGGTCCCGGAAGGGGCTCCCGGGACCCGGCCCCGGAATTATTCGCCCCCCGATTCGGTCACTATAGAAGCCGCCGATCGCGCCGATTCACACCGGGCGCCGACTTACTGAGGATTGAGTCTTGACTGACCAGCTGCGACTGATGGCCGTGCACGCCCACCCCGACGACGAGTCGAGCAAGGGCGCGGCCACCATGGCGAAGTACGTGTCCGAGGGGGTGGACGTGCTGGTCGTGACCTGCACGGGTGGGGAGCGCGGCTCCATCCTCAACCCGAAGCTGCAGGGTGACAAGTACATCGAGGAGCACATCCACGAGGTGCGCAAGAAGGAGATGGACGAGGCCCGCGAGATCCTCGGCATCAAGCAGGAGTGGCTCGGCTTCGTGGACTCCGGACTTCCGGAGGGCGACCCGCTGCCGCCGCTCCCGGACGGCTGCTTCGCCCTGGAGGACGTCGACAAGGCGGCCGGTGAGCTGGTGAAGCAGATCCGCTCGTTCCGTCCGCAGGTGATCACCACCTACGACGAGAACGGCGGTTATCCGCACCCCGACCACATCATGACCCACAAGATCTCGATGGTGGCGTTCGAGGGTGCGGCGGACACCGAGAAGTACCCGGAGTCGGAGTTCGGCCCGGCGTACCAGCCGCAGAAGCTCTACTACAACCAGGGCTTCAACCGCCCGCGCACCGAGGCGCTGCACCATGCGCTGCTCGACCGGGGCCTGGAGTCGCCGTACGGGGACTGGCTGAAGCGCTGGTCGGAGTTCGAGCGCACCGAGCGCACGCTGACCACGCACATTCCGTGCGCGGAGTTCTTCGAGATCCGTGACAAGGCGCTGATCGCGCACGCCACACAGATCGACCCCGACGGCGGCTGGTTCAAGGTCCCGATGGAGATCCAGAAGGCGGTCTGGCCCACCGAGGAGTACGAGCTCGTGCAGTCCCTCGTCGATACCTCCCTCCCCGAGGACGACCTCTTTGCGGGCATCCGCGACAATGCCTGACATGAGCGCAAGCGCAAGCCTGGCAATGACACACCTCGTCCCTCTCGCCAAGGAGGTCGACGAGAACAAGGTCACCCCCGGCGTCCTCGGTTTCATCGTCTTCGCGGTGATGGCTCTGGCGGTGTGGGGCCTGATGAAGTCGATGAACCGGCACATGCGGAAGGTCGACTTCGACGTGGATTCGGAGAACGGTGCGGGGGCCTCCGGCAACGGGACCGCGGAGAAGACCTCCGGCGGTCCGAAGCCCACGCCCAAGCCTCAGCAGGGCTGAGTCCGGCTCCCTCGGCTGCGCCTGCCCCGCTTCGGCCGGGGCGGCCGCGGTCCGCTGTGGTGACCTCGCGCTGGGGCGGTTGGTGCGCCGTCGCGTCCGCTCGCCCTTACGGTGCGAAGGCTGTCGGCTTCACCGGGGTGCGCCGTCGCGTCCGGCTCCGTCGCGGTGCGCGAGCCTTCGGCTTCGCGGAGGTGCGCGAGCTTTCGGCTTCGCCGGGGTGCGGTGTGGTGGCACCGCCGGACGACGCCCCCTGAGCCCGGCGCTTTCGCAGCAGGAAGAACACCCCTCCCCTCGGCGCCGGGGTACGGCAGTGATGGCCGGGCCGGCGCCGTCGCGGCGGGAAGAGAGCCCGCCGTACCCCGCCGTACCCCCTGGGCGAGCGGCTACCGGTTGGTCGTGACCGGTACTCCCATGACCTCGCGGGCGTGACGGTTGGGGACCATGCCCAGGCGCCAGGCCTGCCAGCCGTCGTCGAGGTTCGCGCCGCGTTCCAGCAGCAGCTGATAGCCCTCGACGTAGTCGTCCAGCTTGGCGTCCCGGGACGGGTGGCCCGAGCGGGCGAGCCGGCTCAGCTCCTCCTGGGCGACGGCCGAGCCCACCTCCGTGCCGCCGGGGGAGGCGTACGGCAGCAGCGTGCAGCGCAGGAAGCGCGCCCAGTCCTCGCCGCGGCGGTCGCCGTAGGACGTGAAGAGCCCCAGCGCCTCGTCGCACAGGGCGAGGGCCTGCTGCGTACGGGCGTTGCCCGCGTCGACGACGGCCAGCTCCAGGCAGGTCCAGGCCTCGCCGTGGGCCACCCCGATGCGCTGGAAGTCGGCGCGGGCGTCCACGAGAAGCTGACGGGCGAACCCGGAGTTGCGCAGCGAGCCCGTCTGGGCCGCCCGCTGGTCGCGGGTCACCCGTGCCGAGTGGTGGCGGGCGCACGCCAGACCGTAGACGTCCCGCATCCGCGAGAACATCGTGCGGGAGCGTTCCAGCTCGCGCACCGCCTGGTCCAGACTGCCCGTCTCCTCCAGCGCCTGGCCCAGGTAGTACACCGTCCAGGCCTCGCCGCGCGCGTCCTCGTTGTCCCGGTGCCGGGAGGCCGCCTGGCGCAGTCCGTCGACGGCCGACGACGGATCGCCGTCCACCAGCCGGGCCCGCGCCAGCTGCGTCAGCGCCCAGGCCTCGCCACGGGCGTCGCGCGTACGGCCGTACAGATCGAGCGCCTCCCGCAACTCCCGCTCCGCGCGCGGCACATCGCCCATGCGCAGCCCGAGCTGGCCGAGCTGGAAGTGCGCCCACGCCTCGCCGTGCACCGACTCGCCCTCGCGGTGCAGCACCAGTGCCTCGGTGAGCAGGTCGAGGGCCTCGGACAGCCGGGCGCGGTCCCGCTCCACCGCGGCCAGCGCGTGCATCGTCCAGGCGCGGTCCGCCGACAGCTCGGGGGAGGCCTGAAGGTCCATCGCCTCCTGGAGCCGCGCCGCCGCCTCGGTCAGATTGCCCTGGTGGTGCAGGGTGATGCCGAGTGAGCAGAGCGCGCGGGCCGCTCCCGCGTCGTGGTGCGCCTCGAAATAGAGGTCCACGACCGAGGCGAGGGTCGTGCGCGCCTTGTCCAGCTCGCCGAGCTGACGGGCCGCGATGCCCGTACGCCACTGCACCGAGCGGACCAGGAGCCCCTGGTCGACGGCCTGGGTCAGCTCGCTGATCTCGCCCAGACGGTAGAGGTCGCCGCGCAGCAGGCAGTAGTCGCACAGGGCGCCGAGCAGATTCAGAACGGCCGCCTGGTTCACGCCCTCCGCGTGCCGCAGCGCCGCCGTGATGAAGCTCGACTCGTCGTCCAGCCAGCGCAGGGCCGAGTCGAGGGACGTGAAGCCGTGCGGGCCGACCGTGCTCGACTGGAACGCGGTGTCCGCACGCGTCGACGTCTTGCCGTCGACCAGACGGATCACCGAGTCCGCCAGCTCCGCGTAGTTGACGATCAGCCGCTCCTGCGCCGCCGTCCGCTCGGCCGGCTCCTCCTCGTCCAGCAGCCGCGCCTGCGCGAAGGTCCTTACGACGTCGTGCAGCCGGTAGCGGCTGCCGCGCACGTGGTCGATCAGGCCCGCTCGCGCCAGCGCGGTCAGCTGACGGGTCGCCTCCTGCTCGTCCGTCGCGATCAGGGCCGCCGCCGCGGCCGCGCCCAGCGAGGCCCGGCCCGCCAGCGCCAGCCGTCGCAGCAACCGCCGGGCCGCCTCCGACTGGTCCGCGTAGCGCAGCCACAGCACCCGCTCGACCGGCTCCACGGGCCCGTACGCCTCCAGGTCCGCGGCCAGCCGGAGGGGCGTACGGGTGCCGAGCGAGGAGCCCGCGACCCGCAGCGCCAGCGGCAGGCCGCCGCACAACTCCCGTATACGGTCCGAGGATTCGGCGTCGTACGGGCCCGACGCGTCCTGCGCCGCAGCGTTCAGCAGCTCTTCGGCGCCCGCGGCGTCCAGCGCCTCCAGCGGGAGTTGATGCGCCCAGGCGGACAGGTCGGCCGGCAGGTCGAGCGGCTTGCGCGCGGTGACCAGCACCAGGCTGTCCGAGCGCTCGGGGAGCAGCGCGCGCACCTGCTCGGCGTCGGACGCGTCGTCGAGCACGATGGTGACCGGCAGGCCCGTCAGATGCTGGTGATAGAGCTCGCTCAGCCGTCTGACCTGCTGATCCTGCGAGGAACGCTCACGGAACAGGAGCTGCTCGCGGGGTGCGCCGAGCCGGTTGAGCAGATGGAGCAGTGCCTCGCGGGTGGTCAGCGGCGGCTCCTCCGGGCTGTCGCCCCGCAGATCCACCACGCACGCACCCCGGAACTGGTCCTTCAGGTCGTGCGCCGCCCGCACCGCAAGCGTGCTGCGGCCCGAGCCGGGCGGCCCGTGCAGCACCACCACCGTCGGTCTCGTCTCCGTGCTGGCGCGAGCCGCGTGCACCCACTGCGCCACCCGCGCCAGCTCCTGCCGGCGCCCGGCGAACACCCCGTCCGGCTCGGGGAGTTGACCGAAGGACTGCTCCAGGACGGTACGTCGGCGCGCCGCCGCGCTCTTGTCCGTGCGGCGCAGCTGCGGCGCCCCCTGCTTCGCGCCCATGGACGCGCTGAGTACCCGCTGCTGGTCGAGGAACGGGCGGATGCCACGTACCTCCAGCGCGGTCAGCCACTGCAGCCGCAGCTGCTCCGGGCCCCCCGGCTGGCTCCGGGCACCGGCGCTGCGGCTCGCGTCCGGCAGATGCGCGGCGGTCACCTTTGCCACGGTCGTCGCGGCGCCGGCCACACCGACGACGGCGCCGGCCCCCAACGCCGTACCCGCGCCCGTGCCGAGCGCCAGGTCCGCCACGACGGCCGCGACCGCGGCAACGGCCGCCACCACCAAGGGAGTTCCGGCGCCTTCGCGGGCGTAGCGCTGCCCGAAGGTCAGCCGGCCCGTCTCCGCCTCGTCGAGCGCGCGGGTGTACGCCTCGTACTCCTCCGCGACCGTCCGCGCCATGGTGTCGAGTCCGCCGCGCGCCCGCGACAGCAGCACGGCTCCGTCGGTGCGCCCACCCGAACGCCGCACCTCCTCCTCCACGGCCCGGGCCACCAGCCGCTCGGCCTCCGCCCGATGGCTGTCCCGCATCTCACGTCCCCCTCCGGCGGCAACTGCATTGGCTACGAGTGTCCTTGGTCCGGAGCGCGAGCGCGAGGGGGCCGACGATCACCGCCGCGGGGTGATCCCGCGAGCGCGCGTGGCCAGCGCCCGCGACGGGCACGGGAGGCGCCGGGTACGGACGTACTGGCGCAGGCGCCTTCGAGGGGCGCGCCGGGCGGCCGCGCGCTTCTCCGCCCCGCCACGGAATGCCGTCCTTCGGCCAGGGCATCGAAGGCGTGCAGCGTGCCCGGACAGGCCGGTGCGAAGAGGTGGCCGAGGTCGCCGGGAAGGTCGTGGGGACAGGTTCCCAGGGTGCCCCGCCGATGGCGCGGGACCTCTGCGAACGCATGGCGCGCGGCGGCATCTACGACGGACTGGATCGTGCCGCACTTCTGGAAAATTGAATATAAAGGACCATTGCTTCTGTACCTTTTCTCCTGAGAACAGAGGGAGTTGTGGTGCGCGAGGATCACACGACGTTGGTTGAGCTCGGGCTCAGCGCTGAGGAACTGGAAACCCTGGGACTGGACAGGCCCGCGACGGCCGAGCCGTCGGGCCTCATGGACGCCTACCTGCGGCGAAGCAACAAAAAGGAAGACCTGGCTACGCTGCGAGGGCACTTGCGGGACGTGGCGCGCTGGGCACAGGCGAACGGAGTTCAGATCCGGCACGTCTGGTTCGAACAGCTCTCAGCCTCCAAAGCCTACGTGCGGCGCCGGGAGTTCGAGAGGGCCACGCAAGCGATCATGGACGGCAAGTCGAAGACACTCGGCGTGTGGAAGACGGACCGCTTCGACCGGCGCGGCATGGGGGCGGTGGGCCGGTTGCTCGACGAGTTCGACCGCCGACAAGCGCGCCTTGTGTCCGTCTCCGAAGGGCTGGACTCCGCAAGGGGTGGACGCATGGTCTTCGCGATCCTGAGTGAACGCGCCAGGGAGGAGGCGAAGGACATGGCCAAGCGCGTGAAGATTGGCCATGATTCGCACAAGGCGGAAGGCCGACGGGGCACGGGCAAACCCCCGTTCGGGCTCTTCAGTACTCCAGGAAGTGGCAAGGTCGAACCCCACCCGGACGAGTACGACACGGCTCGCAGGCTGGCGGACCTCTTGCTCGACAAGAAGTCGACGAAGAACACGGCCCATCAGCTCAATGAGGCGGGGTACCGGACGCGAAGCGGTGCCACCTGGTCCTCCACCGCGGTGAGTAAGTTGGCTCAATCCCCGCTCTTCGCAGGCATGGTCCCGGTCCGGCGCCGCAAGGCGGACGGGCACGGTAACCCCTTGGACAGCTGGGAGGGATACGGCGAGCCTCTGCGCAACGAGAGGGGCGAAGTCATCATGTGCGGCAAGGGGGTTGTGACGCCGGGTGAGTGGTTCAAGATCAAGGCGCTCATCGCCGAGCGGACCGACGAACGGTGGGCGAAGGGGAAGCCGGAAGCCAAGTACTTGGGAACGGGAACTTACCGATGCGGGCGGATGCGGGACAAGAGCGGTACAGGGCAGCTTGAACCGTGTGGTGGATCAATGAGCCACCGTGGGGGACGCTACCGGTGTGATCTCAGGCAGACGCGGGGCAAGTCCATCTGCGAGGGAGTGGTAACCCTCGCGGACCGCATCGACCACGCGGTCGGGCAGGCTTGGATCCACCGCATCATGGGGCTTGAGCCCGGTGATGTGGTGGTCATTGAGATAGCCCGTCGGTGGCTCGCTTTCGCTGACCCCGAGACCCAGTCGAAGAAGGACGAGGCACAGACGGCCCTTGAGGCGGCCCAGCGACGTGTGAAGAAGCTCGAAGACGACTTCTATGTGTACGGGAAGATGGACGAAGAGCGCTTCGAGGAGCTGAGCGAAGGGCAGCGCGCCGCCATCGAAAGCATCACCGCAACCGTCGAGGTATTGGAAGCGGAGGCAGACCTCTCGCTCCTCACGCAGGCCGACACCCTGCGTGAGGCGTGGGAAGCGGCGGATATGGCGGACAAGCGGATACTCCTGAGGTGCGCCCTTGGAAAGGACCGCATCACGGTCAAGCCCGCCGCCCGGCAGGGAGACCGCACCCCGATCTTGGAACGGCTTGAGTTCGACTGGCTTTCGCAGAAGGACACCACCGCCAAGAAGTGAGTTCGAAGCGCAGGGCCGTGCCTTCGTCCGGACCAGTTCATCGGCCCATCCCGCACTGAGGCACTCCTCCGCGGTGCCCGACCTTGAGGCGCTGGCGTCTCCGGCCGACCCTGGATCCCTACTCCCGTCCGTGGCTCCCCCCGTGGCGCGTGGGGAGCAGATGTGCGGGTGCGCGAAGATGGAGGTATGTCCAACCGACTCGTGCACGCCACGTCCCCGTACCTCCTTCAGCACGCGGACAACCCCGTCGAATGGTGGCCCTGGTCGGCCGAGGCCTTCGAGGAAGCCCGTCGGCGCAACGTGCCTGTCTTCCTGAGCGTGGGATACAGCGCTTGCCACTGGTGTCACGTCATGGCGCGCGAGTCGTTCGAGGACGAGGCGACGGCGGTGTACATGAACGAGCACTTCGTGAATGTCAAGGTGGACCGCGAGGAGCGCCCCGACGTGGATGCTGTCTACATGGAGGCTGTACAGGCGGCCACGGGCCAGGGGGGCTGGCCCATGTCGGTCTTCATGACGCCGGACGGGGAGCCGTTCTACTTCGGCACGTACTTCCCGCCCGCCTCCCGGCACGGTATGCCGTCCTTCCGGCAGGTGCTGGAAGGCGTTGAGAACGCGTGGAGCAGCCGGCGTGAAGAGGTCGGAGAGGTCGCAGGGAAGATCACTCGCGACCTGGCGGCGCGACAGCTGGACCATGGAGTGGGTGAGCTGCCTGGTGAGGAGGAGCTTGCCCAGGCGCTGCTGGGGCTGACGCGGGAGTACGACCCGGTGAGCGGCTGGCTCGGCGGTGGCGACACCAAGTTCCCGCCGAGCATGGTGACCGAGTTCTTGTTGCGGCACCACGCCCGGACGAAGTCCGAGGGAGCGCTGGAGATGGCTGAGGGGATCTGCGACGCTATGGTGCGCTCCAGCCTCTACGACCAGTTGGGCGGGGGATTCCACCGATACGTTCTGCGTCAGAGGGCCAGTGGGCCATTGGTGCCGCACTTCGAGAAGATGCTGTACGACAACGCCCTGCTGTGTCGCGTGTACGCGCATCTCTGGCGCGCCACCGGTTCCGACCTGGCCCGCCGGGTCGCCCTGGAGACCGCGGACTTCATGGTGCGTGAACTGCGCACCGAGGAGGGCGGGTTCGCCTCCGCGCTCGATGCCGACAGTGACGACGGCACGGGCCGGCACGTGGAGGGCGCGTACTACGTGTGGACGCCCCAGCAGCTGAGCGAGGTCCTCGGGGACGACGCCGAACTCGCCGCCCAGCACTTCGGGGTGACCGAGGAGGGCACCTTCGAGGAGGGCGCCTCCGTACTCCAACTCCCGCAGTGGGACGGGGTGTCCGACGCGGAGAGGATCGCCTCGGTCCGTGAGCGGCTCCTCGCCGCGCGGGGTGCGCGCCCCGCGCCCGGCCGTGACGACAAGGTGGTCGCCGCCTGGAACGGCCTCGCGATCGCCGCGCTCGCCGAGGTCGGCGCCTTCTTCGAGCGCCCCGACCTCGTGGAGGCCGCGATCGGCGCCGCCGACCTCCTCGTACGCCTGCATCTGGACGACCGGGCCCGCCTCGCGCGTACCAGCAAGGACGGTCAGGTGGGCGCCAACGCGGGCGTGCTGGAGGACTACGCGGATGTGGCCGAGGGTTTCCTCGCGCTCGCGTCCGTCACCGGTGAGGGGGTCTGGCTGGAGTTCGCCGGGTTCCTGCTCGATCACGTCCTCGTGCAGTTCACCGACGCCGAGTCGGGCGCCCTGTACGACACGGCGGCCGACGCCGAGCAGCTCATCCGGCGGCCCCAGGACCCCACGGACAACGCCACGCCCTCCGGGTGGAGCGCGGCCGCCGGTGCGCTGCTGTCGTACGCGGCCCAGACCGGTGCCGAGCCGCACCGGACCGCCGCTGAGCGGGCGTTGGGCGTGGTGAAGGCGCTGGGCCCGCGGGCTCCCCGCTTCATCGGCTGGGGTCTCGCGGCGGCGGAGGCGCTGCTGGACGGGCCCCGCGAGGTCGCGATCGTGGGTGCGGCCGACGATCCGGGCACAAAGTCCCTGCACCGCACGGCACTTCTGGGCACCGCTCCGGGAGCGGTCGTCGCCGTGGGGGCGCCGGGCAGTGACGAACTCCCGCTCCTCGCCGACCGTCCGCTGCTCGGTGGTGAGCCCACGGCGTACGTCTGCCGTAATTTCACCTGTGATGCCCCGACATCGGATGTCCAGCGGCTCCGTGAGGTGCTGGGCGGCGTTGCCAGTGCCTGAAACAGTCACCCCTGGACGGGAAACGTCCGACGTAGCCGGATACATCCCCTTCTCCGACTGAGCATTCCGAAACACTCTATTTATCTGAAGAGCCTATGGACTTCACAGTTCCCACCTAGTGTCTCCACGGGACGCGCCGGGAGTGATACCCCGGCGCGACAGGGGGTTTTGGGATCTGGGGGGATCTGTTGCTCACGTCTGTCTTCATCGCTGCCGTTTCGCTTGCCCTTTTCTGGATGGCGGCCTTCACCCTGTGGTGGCAGATGCACGCGTGGCGTACGCCCGAGGTGCTCGCTTCCACTCGCTTCAGCAGACCGGACGGCGGCGACGGCCTGTCCTTCTCGCTGCTGCTGCCCGCGCGGCACGAGCAGGCCGTGCTGGATCACACGATCCAGCGGCTGCTCGAGTCCAGTCATGCCGACTTCGAGATCATCGTCATCGTGGGACACGACGACCCGGAGACCGCGGCGGTCGCCCGGGGGGCCGAGGCCCGTGACCCGCGCGTGCGGGTCGTCGTCGACACCCATGAGAAGAAGAACAAGCCGAAGGCCATGAACACGGCGCTGCCGCACTGCCGCGGCGATGTCGTCGGGGTCTTCGACGCCGAGGACCAGGTCCACCCGGAGCTGCTCGCCCACGTGGACCACGCGTTCCGCACGACGGGTGCGGACGTCGTCCAGGGCGGCGTCCAGCTCATCAACTTCAACTCCAGCTGGTACAGCCTGCGCAACTGCCTGGAGTACTTCTTCTGGTTCCGTTCGCGGCTGCATCTGCACGCGCAGAAGGGGTTCATTCCGCTCGGCGGCAACACCGTCTTCGTGCGCACCGAGGTGCTGCGCGCGGCGGACGGCTGGGACCCGGAGTGCCTCGCCGAGGACTGCGACCTGGGTGTGCGGCTGTCCAGCGCCGGCAAGAAGGTCGTCGTCGCGTACGACTCCGACATGGTGACGCGGGAGGAGACCCCGGGCAGCCTGATGTCGCTGCTGAAGCAGCGCACCCGGTGGAACCAGGGCTTCCTGCAGGTCTACCGGAAGCGGGACTGGAAGCAGCTGCCGGGCTTCGGCCAGCGGCTGCTGGCCCGCTACACGCTGATGACGCCGTATCTGCAGGCCGTCTCGGGCGTGATCATTCCGCTCAACGTGGCCATCGCGCTCTTCCTCGACGTGCCGGTCGGCATCGCCTTCATCACGTTCCTGCCGGCCGTCACCGCCTTCGTCACCTTCGTCTTCGAGGTCGTCGGACTGCACGACTTCGGCAAGCAGTACGGGCTCCGTGTCCGCTTCGTGCACTACCTCAAGCTCGTCGTCGGCGGCCCGTTCTACCAGGTGCTGCTGGCCGGTGCGGCCGTCCGCGCGGTGTGGCGCGAGCAACGAGGCCGCAACGACTGGGAGTTGACCAGTCATGTCGGCGCGCATCTCACCGAAACGATCCGAGAGGACGTTCCTGCGTGACCTCCACCCTTCCCGCGGCGACCAGCACCACGGTCCCCGCGCAGCGGCCCCGTGCGCCCAAAATCGTCCCCGCCGTCCGTCCGCCCCTGCGCTTTCGCAGCTCGCGCGCCGATCTGGTGCTGTGCGGGGTGCTCCTCGTGGCGATCCTCGTCGTGCAGGGCTGGAACATCGCCGACTACCCGACGCTCAGCGACGACGAGGGCACCTACCTCGCCCAGGCCTGGGCCGTGCAGCAGGGCAGCGGGCTGGCCCACTACACGTACTGGTACGACCACCCGCCCCTCGGCTGGATCCAGATCGCCGCGCTGACCTGGCTCCCCGCGCAGATCGATCCGTCCCTGATGACCGTCGGGTCGATGCGCGTCGCGATGCTGCTCGTCAGCGCGGCGAGTGCGGTCCTGCTGTACGTGCTGGCGCGCCGGCTGTCGCTGCCGCCCTGGGCGGCCGGTCTCGCGATGGCCATCTTCGGGCTGTCGCCGCTGTCGGTCGTGCTCCAGCGCGAGATCTTCCTGGACAACATCGCGGTGATGTGGACGCTGCTCGCGTTCTGCCTGGCCGCCTCCCCGAGCCGCCATCTCTGGCACCACTTCGGGGCGGGGATCGCGGCGGCCGCGGGTGTGCTCACCAAGGAGACGATGCTCGTCATCCTGCCCGCGCTCGTGGTCACCATGTGGCGCCACGGCCACCGCGACACCCGCAAGTTCGCGCTCACCGGCGCCGTCACCGCGTGTGTCCTGATCGGGCTGGCGTACCCGCTCTTCGCCCTCCTCAAGGGCGAGTTGTTCCCGGGCGCGGGCCATGTGTCGCTGTGGGACGGCATCACGTACCAGATGAGCCGGCCCGGCTCCGGCTTCATCCTCGACCCGGGCTCCGGCTCGTACGGCGTCCTGCGGTCCTGGCTCTACTACGACCGCGTGCTGCTCCTCGGCGGTCTCGCGGGCGCGGTCCTGCTCCTGGTCACCTGGCGCTGGTCGGTGACCGCGCGCGCCCTGGCAGGTCCCGCGCTCACCGTGGGCATCCTCGCCGTGGTGGCGCTGCGCCCGAGCGGTTATCTGCCCGCGATGTACGTCATCCAGGCCCTGCCGTTCCTGGCGCTGGTCCTGGCCGGGGGCACGGCGAGCGTTGCGCACGCCGTGCTGCGCCGGTGGCGCGGCGCGGAGGAGAGGGCGTACGTCACCTGGGGGCGCCGGGTGACGGCGGCCCTGCTGGTGGCGGCCGCCGCGGCCTATGTCGTCCCGCGCTGGTACGACGGCGACCGCACGGCGGTGACCGTCGACGCCAACGCCCCCTACCGGGCCGCGTCCCACTGGCTCGGCGCCCAGGTGGCGAACCCGCAGGACACCCGGATCCTGGTGGACGACGCGCTCTGGCTCGACCTCGTGCACCAGGGCTACCGGCCCGGCCTCGGCGTCATCTGGTTCTACAAGGCGGACCTCGACCCGGCCGTGACGAAGACCATGCCGGGCGGCTGGCGCGATCTCGACTTCGTGGTCGCCTCTCCGACGGTCCGGCGTGACGCGGTCGACCTGCCCAACGTCAAGGCGGCGATGGCGCATTCGACGCCGGTCGCCACCTTCGGCGAGGGTGCGGACCGGATCGAGATCCGGCAGGTCACGGGCAGTACGGCAACCACGGCAGGCACCGGAACCGGCGGCAGCGCGGGAGGCAGTCGATGAGCAGCTTCGAGAGCACCGTCCCCGAGGAACTCGGCGAACCGTCCGTACGCGCAATCGAGGTGCCGGAGCCCGGCGCCGTCACCATCGTCGTGCCGACCTTCAACGAGTCCGCGAACATCCGTGAACTGCTGCACCGGATCACCGAGTCGGTGCCGACGCGGCTGCCCTGCGAGGTGCTGTTCGTGGACGACTCCACGGACGACACCCCCGAGGTGATCTCCGAGGCCGCGCGGGACTGCCCCTTCCCGGTCACCCTGCTGCACCGCGACGAACCGACGGGCGGTCTCGGCGGCGCCGTGGTCGAGGGCCTGAAGGCCGCGACCTCCGACTGGATCGTCGTCATGGACGGCGATCTGCAGCATCCGCCGTCCCTGGTACCGGAGTTGGTCGGCACGGGCGAGCGGTCCTCGGCCGGGCTCGTGGTCGCCAGCCGGTACATCAAGGGCGGCAGCCGGGAGGGGCTCGCGGGCGGCTACCGCATCGCCGTCTCGCGCGGTGCGACCTGGCTGACCAAGACCCTGTTCCCGCGCAAGCTGCGTGGCATCAGCGACCCGATGAGCGGCTTCTTCGCCATCCGGCGCAGCGCGGTCACCGCCGAGATCCTCCAGCCGCTCGGCTACAAGATCCTCCTCGAACTCGCCGTACGCAGCCGTCCGCGCCAGGTCACCGAGGTGCCCTTCGTCTTCCAGGACCGGTACGCGGGCGAGTCCAAGTCGACGGCGCAGGAGGGCTTCCGCTTCCTGCGCCATCTCGTCGGCCTGCGCACCGCCTCGCCGGTCGCGCGCATGGTGGTCTTCGGGCTGATCGGCGCCACCGGCTTCGTGCCGAACCTGCTCGGTCTGTACGCGCTGACGGCCGTGGGAATGCACTACGTGCCCGCCGAGATCCTCGCCAACCAGCTCGGCGTCGCCTGGAACTTCCTGCTGATCGAGCATCTTCTCTTCCGGGAGCGCCGCCGGCACCGCACCTGGTGGGACCGCGTGGGCCGGTTCGCACTGATCGCGAACGCCGATCTGGTATTGCGCATCCCGCTGATCGCGCTGCTGGTGGGCGAGTTCGGGATGGGCGCGCTCACCGCCACCGCGGTGGCGCTGGTGACGACGTTCGTCCTGCGCTTCACGGGGACCGAAGCGCTGGTCTATCTGCCGCGCCGGACGGGCAAGTCCGTGCGCGGGAGCCGCGGCCGCGCAGACAGGAGAGCCGCGTGACCTTCCGACTCAGACCACGACGGAGAACCTCACTGCTGGCGGTGGCGGGACTCGCCGCCGGTCTGCTGCTCGTCTCGCCGCAGCCCGCCTCCGCCGCCAACCTCGTCAAGAACCCGGGCTTCGAGACGGCCGGCACGGACGGGATGCCGTACTGCTGGGAGAAGTCCGGCTGGGGCGACAACGACTTCAGCTTCGCGACGGTCGCCGACGCCCATTCGGGTGCCAAGGCCATGAAGGTCTCGCTGACCCGCCGGGTCGACGGTGACCGCAAGGCGCTGATCACCGAGAGCACGGCCTGCGCGCCGGTGGTCACGGTGGCCAAGCAGTACGACCTCGGGCTCTGGTACAAGACGACGACCCCGGACGCGTCCCTCACCCTCTTCCGGCACGACGCGACGGCCGGCTGGCAGTACTGGACCGACCTCAAGACGCTGGAGACGGCGGCCGGTTGGATCCATGCGACGGTGCGCACGCCCGCGGTGCCGGCCGGCACCGACCGCATCACCTGGGGCGTCTCCGTCTACGGCACCGGCTCCGCGACCACCGACGACTACACGATGGAACAGGTCGCCGACCCGCTGCCGCCGGCCCAGTGCACCGGCACGGCCGACGAGTGCGCCAACGGCAAGTGGGACGTGCTGCCCACCCAGAACCCGGTCCGCTCCATGCACTCCGTCGTCCTGAACAACGGCAAGGTGCTGCTGATCGCGGGCTCGGGCAACAGCGAGGAGATGTTCAACGCGGGCACGTTCACCTCGGCGGTCTACGACCCGGTGCAGGGGACGTACAAGCAGATCCCCACGCCCAAGGACATGTTCTGTTCCGGGCACGTCCAGCTGGCCGACGGGCGGGTGCTCGTGATGAGCGGCAACAAGGCGTTCCCGGTGGCGGGCGGGCACGGGTACGAGGGGTACAAGGACTCGTACATCTTCGACCCGGTCACCGAGTCGTACAGCAAGACCAACGACCTGAACGACGGGCACTGGTATCCGTCGGCGACCGTCATGGGCAACGGTGACGTGGTCTCCTTCGGCGGGCTGCGTGAGGACTCCACCGGCTCGGTGACCGCCGAGCGCTGGTCGAACGCCGAGCAGCAGTGGCTGCCGCTGTGGAAGGTCAACCAGACCTGGTCGTACTGGGGTCTGTACCCGTCGATGATCCTGATGCAGGACGGCCGGCTGTTCTACTCGGGCAGCCATGTCTTCGGCAACGGCACCCCGGGCACCGGTTCGGCGGTCTACGACTACGACGCGAACACGACGACCGCGATCCCGGGGCTGCAGAGCAAGGACGAGCGGGACCAGTCCGCGAGCGTGCTGCTGCCGCCGGCCCAGGACCAGAAGGTGCTCACCCTCGGGGGCGGCAACATCGACTCGAACCCCGAGGCGAACCGGCTGACGGACATCATCGACCTCAAGGCCGCCAACCCGGGGTACGTCTCCGGGCCGCAGATCCCGCAGGGCAAGGTCGACCTCGGCAACGGCAAGGTGGCCGAGACCGGCAACCAGGGCAAGATGTACGTCTCCGCCGTACTGCTGCCCGACGGCAAGGTCCTGGAGACGGGCGGCGGCCTGCACAACCGGGCCAACCCGGTCTATGAGTCGTCGATCTTCGACCCGGCGACCTCCACGTTCGACCCGGTGACGCCGGATCCCGAGGAGCGCGGCTATCACTCGTCGGCGTTCCTGCTGCCGGACGGCCGGGTGATGACGACGGGGGACAACCCGGGCAACGGCAGCTGGAACCACGACGTGTCCGTCTACACCCCGCCCTATCTGCTCAAGGGCCCGCGCCCGGCGATCACTTCGGTGATCGACAAGGAGTGGGTGTACGGCGATACGCAGCGCATCACCGTCGACCGGCCCATCGCCAAGGCGGAGTTGATCCGGCCGGCCGCGGTGACGCACTCGTCCGACCCGAACCAGCGGTTCGTGGACCTGCCGCTGAGCGTGGACGGCAACAACGTCGACCTGAACGTGACGAGCAACCCCAACCTGGCGCCGCCCGGCTGGTACATGCTCTTCGCGGTCGACGCGAACGGCGTCCCGTCGATCGCCAAGTGGGTCCACCTCCAGGGCCCCTCGGCCCTGGCCGAGGACACCGCCGCGGCGCACGTCCACTCGTTCGCCGACTCCCTCGAAGGCGCGGTCGAGGAGCCCGGCAAGAAGCGGACCTCGCAGAAGGTCAGCACCACGATCTCCGGCTGCGACCGCCACTACGGCTCGGTCAACGTCTGCGTCCCGACGGTCTTCCCGGCCGAGGTGAAGAGGACGACGGCCGCGCGCTGCGCCTGGCTCAAGGCGAACGACTACGGCCGCCTGAAGATCAACGGCAAGGACGACCCGCTGGGCCTCGACCGCAACAGGGACGGGCTGGCGTGCGGGAAGGGGGACGTCACGCGCCGCTGAGGATCAGCGCGCCCAGCGTCAACTGGGCGCCCCACTGCAGGAGTACGGTCCCGGACCTGGCCCAGGTCGACCGGGTTCGGGGCAGCGCGAGGGCCAGTACACCGGCCGCGAGCGCGGTCCAGAAGCAGCCGTACAGAAGTGAGCCGGGGACGGGGGAGCACTCCTCGCCGTACATGAGGCAGTTGGTGCCGCGCTCCCCGGACAGCACGGCGATCCAGGCGAGGACGACGGTCGGGACGAGCAGGCCCAGTCCCCAGCCGGCCCACAGGCTCAGGGCCCGGTGGGCCGGCCGGGGGTTCGCGGTGGACGGGATCACTGGCTGCTGCGCTGTGGTCATGGCGCAAGCCAACCGCGGGCACCGGCCCCCGGTGATCGGCTGCGGTACTCAACTCTCCTGGGTACGCATGCTCAGGGCGCGCTCCACGATCGCCTCCAGCTGTTCGTGGTGCGCGCCTCGCCAATAGGCGCGGCCGCAGTCACCGCACTGGGCGAAGACGTCGTAGGAGCGCTGAGTGCCGTCATGGAGGCGGTCGGCGAGGTCTTCCTTGGTGGCCTCGACGAGCGGGCCGTTGCAGGCGGTGCAGCGGGTCCAGGGCTTCAGTTCGGGGGCGAACCGGCCGAGGATGTCGTGCAGTTGGTCGTCCGGCCGGGTGCTGTAGACGAACGCGCCGGCCCACAGTTCGCGGCGGCGCAGCAGGCCGCGGTCGCGGCTGAGCATGACGCGGCGCTCGGTCGCGGACCGGGTGGCGAGGGCCGGGTCGCCGATGTCGGTGGACTCGTAGGCCGCGTCGACGCCCAGCAGGCGCAGTCGGCGCGCGAGCGTGCCGAGGTGGACGTCGAGGAGGAAGCGGAGCGGGGCTCCCGGCACGGACTGGGGGCGCCGGACGGCACGGACCTCGACGGACTCGCCGGCCCGCGGGATGTGCGACACCGGCACCTCGCGGCCGTCCACGACCAGGGAGCCGACCTCCGTCAGCGGCACCCCGAGCGACTCGACGACATGGCCGAGGGTGGACGCTCCGTCGGTGACCGCCTTCGTGGCGCCCGAGCGGCGCGCGTGCGGCACGAACAGGCCCAGCTCGGGGGCGAATTCGACGTGGATCTCCGGTCCGTTCACCGGGTCAGGATGTCACGTGCGGGGCGTCCGTGGCCTCTGCGTTTCCGGCGGTCAGGCCGTGTTCGAGGACGTCCACTGCGCGGTCGACGACGTCGGCGAAATCCTCCCGGTGGCCGCCCTCGGCCCAGTACAGCGAGGCCTCCAGGAGGGCGCCGATCAGCGACATCGCGAAGACGCGCACCTCAAGGCTGTCGGGGTCCCGGCCGAGGCGCTCCCCGATGGCCCGGCTCAGTGTGCGGCCGGTGACGGACATGCTCTCCGTCATCCGGGAGCGCACCGCAGGGACGTCGACCATCAGCTGGGTGCGCAGCCGGGTCACCTCGGGTTCGTCGGTGTTCCCGAGGCCGACGGCGTTCCGCAGGACATGGCGCAGGGAATCGAGCCACGGCTCGTCCGCGGGCCGCGCCCGCAGCTCTTCCTCCAGGACCGGGTCGTACTCGTCCGCGAGGACGATGTCCTCCTTGGTCGGGAAGTAGCGGAAGACCGTGGACGGAGAGACCTCGGCCGCCTCCGCGATCCGCTCGACGGTCGTCGCGTCGTACCCCTGCTCCTGGATCAGCCGGTACGTCGCCTCGCGGATCGTGACCCGGGTCTTCATCTTCTTCCGCTCGCGGAGCCCCGGCCGGGGCTCCGCGGCGGGAGTGGAGCGGTGTGCGGTGGCGGCCATGGTCTTCATTGTCGGGCATCCGGGGGCGCGGTGACCCTGCCGGTGGAGGCCTCCGGCGCGGGGCCGCGGACGGCCGGCGGGAGGCCCGGACGGGTCATCCGTGCTGGTAGGCCACCAGTGAGATCCCGACGTAGTGCGCGGCGAACGCCGCGAGCGTGAGGGAGTGGAAGACCTCGTGGAAGCCGAACCACTCGGGTGACGGGTTGGGACGCTTGAGTGCGTAGATCACGCCGCCCGCGCTGTAGAGAAGACCGCCGACGACCACCAGGACCAGCACGGCGACGCCGCCGGTGCGCATGAAGTCGGGCAGGAAGAAGACGGCCGCCCAGCCCATCGCGATGTAGCACGGGGTGTAGAGCCAGCGCGGGGCGCCGACCCAGAAGACGCGGAAGATGACGCCCGCCGCGGCCGCACTCCAGATGCCCCACAGGAGCCACTGGCCCGTGGAGCTGGGCAGCAGCAGCATCGTCAGCGGCGTGTAGCTGCCCGCGATGATCAGGAAGATGTTCGCGTGGTCGAGTCTGCGGAGCACGCCGTCCATGCGCGGGCTCCAGTTGCCCCGGTGGTAGAGGGCGCTCACCCCGAACAGGAGGCAGGCCGTCAGGGCGAAGATCCCGCAGGCGAGCCGGCCGCGGCTGGAGTCCGCGAGGGCGGTGAGGATCAGGCCGGCGATGAGCGCGGCCGGAAACATCGCGAGGTGCAGCCAGCCGCGGAGCTTGGGCTTGACCGGGTACGGCAGGGAGAGCTCGATGGGGCCGCGGCCGACGGCCTGCGAGCCCGTGGTCGCGTCGGGGACGGGCGCAGTCATGAGCCGAATCGTACCTACGGAACCGTAAGTTACGCGTCAGTACGGCGCAATGAGCGAGCAATAGTGGCCATGTTCTCACGGGGCGCCAGGGGACTTTGAGGGGGTACTCGACCCCGAATCCGCGATGTCCGTGAGGAAACCCTCCGGCGAGTGGCGATCCTCACGCCGCTCAGGTGTGAGGCCCTCTGGACATATGGGCGGTTACGTCGGATGATCAAATGAGTGCGGTCGGCACCGGATGAGCGGGCTACGAAGGCATCCGGGTCGCAGCCCCCACGGGGCATTCGACAACAAAACCCCTCATTTAGGAGCAATCGTGGCGCGCGACATCGCGGCTCCCACCGTCGTACCCACCCACCACAAAGACCTGATCTCGTGGGTGAACGAGATCGCCGAACTGACGCAGCCGGACAGTGTGGTCTGGTGTGACGGATCCGAAGCCGAGTACGAGCGCCTGTGCGAGGAGCTCGTCGCCAAGGGCACCTTCAAGAAGCTCGACCCGATCAAGCGCCCCAACTCGTACTACGCCGCTTCCGACCCGACCGATGTCGCGCGGGTCGAGGACCGGACGTTCATCTGCTCCGAGCAGGAAGCGGACGCGGGCCCGACCAACCACTGGAAGGCCCCCGGCGAGATGCGGGAGATCTTCACCGGTGAGCAGGGCGTCTTCCGTGGCTCGATGAAGGGCCGGACGATGTACGTCGTCCCGTTCTGCATGGGTCCCCTCGGCTCGGACCTCTCCGCGATCGGCGTCGAGATCACCGACTCCGCCTACGTCGCCGTGTCCATGCGCACCATGACCCGCATGGGTCAGCCGGTCCTGGACGAGCTCGGCACCGACGGCTTCTTCGTGCGTGCTGTGCACACGCTCGGAGCGCCGCTGGAGGCGGGCGAGGCGGACGTGCCGTGGCCGTGCAACTCCACCAAGTACATCTCGCACTTCCCGGAGTCCCGCGAGATCTGGTCGTACGGCTCGGGCTACGGCGGCAACGCGCTGCTCGGCAAGAAGTGCTACGCGCTGCGCATCGCGTCCGTCATGGCGCGGGACGAGGGCTGGCTCGCCGAGCACATGCTGATCCTCAAGCTGACGCCGCCGCAGGGCGAGTCGAAGTACGTCGCCGCCGCCTTCCCGAGCGCCTGCGGCAAGACGAACCTCGCCATGCTGGAGCCGACCGTCTCCGGCTGGACGGTCGAGACGATCGGTGACGACATCGCCTGGATGCGGTTCGGCGAGGACGGCCGGCTGTACGCGATCAACCCCGAGGCCGGCTTCTTCGGCGTCGCGCCGGGCACCGGCGAGCACACCAACGCCAACGCGATGAAGACGCTGTGGGGCAACTCGGTCTTCACGAACGTCGCGCTGACGGACGACAACGACATCTGGTGGGAGGGCATGACGGAGGAGACTCCGGCCCACCTGACGGACTGGAAGGGCAACGACTGGACGCCGGAGTCCGGTACGCCCGCCGCCCACCCCAACGCCCGCTTCACCGTCCCCGCCTCGCAGTGCCCGATCATCGCGCCCGAGTGGGAGGACCCCAAGGGCGTGCCGATCTCGGCGATCCTCTTCGGCGGCCGCCGCGCCACCGCCGTACCGCTGGTGACGGAGTCCTTCGACTGGAACCACGGCGTCTTCCTCGGCGCCAACGTGGCCTCCGAGAAGACCGCCGCCGCCGAGGGCAAGGTCGGCGAGCTGCGCCGCGACCCGTTCGCCATGCTGCCGTTCTGCGGCTACAACATGGGCGACTACATGGGTCACTGGGTCGACGTCGCCAAGGACAAGGATCAGGCGAAGCTGCCGAAGATCTACTACGTGAACTGGTTCCGCAAGAACGACGCGGGCAAGTTCGTCTGGCCCGGCTTCGGCGAGAACAGCCGGGTCCTGAAGTGGATCGTCGAGCGCCTGGAGGGCACGGCCGCGGGCGTCGAGACCCCGATCGGCGTGCTGCCCGCGAAGGGCGCGCTGGACACCAAGGGCCTCGACCTGTCCGAGTCCGACCTGGACTTCCTGCTCACCGTCGACAAGGAGGTGTGGCGCGAGGAGGCCGCTCTGGTCCCCGAGCACCTCAACACTTTCGGCGAGCACACCCCCAAGGAGCTGTGGGACGAGTACCGCGCGCTGGTCAAGCGCCTGGGCTGACGTCCCCGACTGCTCCGCGGCCGGCCTGACCTGCCCTGACCTGCGACGTCGTCCGGGCCGGTCGCGGTGAGTACGACACCGGAGGTGGACGCAGCACCGAAGGTGAGCACGACAGAGCACCATCGAAAAAGACCGGGGCCCCACACAACGGAGTGTGGGGCCCCGGTCTTTTCGGGTGCCGCGTCGCGCCCTTTCCGGACGCGCCGTGTGTGGCACCCGGCCCGCACGTCGCTGCGGGTGCGCGCGGGCCGGGGCCGTCGTGGGGAGCCGGGAGGCTCAGTGGGTGGCGAGTCCGGCGGGCTCGTCGGCCGCCGCGTGGGCGTCCATGCGCTCGGCGGCCAGGATGGCGGCGGCGGTGTCGGCGCGGGAGGCAGCCACGACGAGGGCACGGCCCGCGAGCGCGTGCGCCCGCTGGTGGAGGGCGCCGACGGGCGGCTGGTGCAGGGCGGCGGTGATCGAGGCGCGCACCGGCGGGAGTCCGCCGCGCAGCCGGGTGACCTGATCGGCGAGCCGCTCGGCGGCGGCATCGAGGTCGGCGGACGGGGCCTGCGTACGCAGCTCGTCGGTCACCGCCAGCAGGGCCGCGAGGTGGCTCGCGAGCTGGATGTCCAGCTCCTCCTCGCGCGACCGGTGGGGAAAGTCGGTGGGGGAGCCGGCCACCGTGTGGACCGACTTCGTGCGGATCGGCTCGTACATGGGATGGCCTCCTGTGCTCTCAGGAAACCATCCTAGCTTAGAACTGGTCTAAAGTTGAGCCCGTTCGGCAATGTGCACCGAGGGGGTACGGAGGGTGATCGTCAGGGCTGGCTGTAGCCGTCCAGGAAGCTGCCGATCCGGGTCACCGCGGAGGTCAGGTCGCCCACCGTCGGGAGCGTCACGACCCGGAAGTGGTCCGGCTCCGGCCAGTTGAAGCCGGTGCCCTGCACCACCATGATCTTCTCCTCGCGGAGCAGGTCCAGGACCATCTGCCGGTCGTCCTTGATCTTGAAGACCTTGGGGTCCAGGCGCGGGAAGAGATACAGCGCGCCCTTCGGCTTCACGCAGGTCACACCCGGGATCTGGGTCAGCAGGTCGTACGCCACGTCCCGCTGTTCCTTGAGCCGGCCGCCGGGCAGCACCAGGTCGCTGATGGTCTGGCGGCCGCTCAGCGCGGCGACCACGCCGTGCTGGCCCGGCATGTTCGCGCACAGCCGCATGTTCGCCAGGATCGTCAGGCCCTCGATGTAGGAGTCGGCGTGCGCCCGCGGGCCGGAGATCGCCATCCAGCCGACGCGGTAGCCGGCCACCCGATAGGCCTTGGACATCCCGTTGAAGGTGAGTGTCATCAGGTCGGGGGCGATGGCGGCGGTCGGCGTGTGCGTGGCGCCGTCGTAGAGGATCTTGTCGTAGATCTCGTCCGAGCAGACCAGCAGGTTGTGGCGGCGGGCGATGTCGGTCAGCCCGCGCAGCATCGCGTCGTCGTAGACCGCGCCCGTCGGGTTGTTCGGGTTGATGATGACGAGCGCCTTGGTGCGGTCGGTGACCTTGCGCTCCACGTCCGCCAGGTCGGGCATCCAGTCCGACTGCTCGTCGCAGTGGTAGTGGACGGCCGTACCGCCGGAGAGGGACACGGCGGCGGTCCACAGCGGGTAGTCCGGAGCCGGTACGAGGACCTCGTCGCCGTCGTCCAGCAGGCCCTGCATCGTCATCACGATCAGCTCGGAGACGCCGTTGCCGATGAAGACGTGCTCGACGTCCGTCTCGATGCCGAGGGTCTGGTTGTGCATCACGACGGCCCGGCGGGCCGCGAGCAGACCCTTCGCGTCGCCGTAGCCGTGCGCCGAGGAGACGTTGCGGAGGATGTCCTCCAGGATCTCCGGCGGGCACTCGAAGCCGAAGGCGGCCGGATTGCCGGTGTTCAGCTTGAGGATGCGATGGCCCGCCGCTTCCAGCCGCATCGCCTCCTCGAGAACCGGGCCCCGGATCTCGTAACAGACATTGGCGAGCTTCGTGGACTGGATCACCTGCATATCCGTGAGCTTACGGCCGTCCCAGCGGTTGCGGGGCGTGTTTTCCACCACGTGAGACGGGATGTTTTGGGCTCCTTTGTCCCTGCGTGGCGCCCGGACGGCGGTGCCGCCCCTCGGTAGCCGGAAATCGCCGTACGGGGCCGGAAACCGCTCCTTGCCCCCGCGTCTCCCTCCCCTCACAATGCGCATGACAAAACAGGAGATGGCTGGAAGACCTCCGGTCACCCATGTCGCACAACAGAAAACAAGAGGGGACCCCACATGAGAAAGCCTCTCGTTGCCGCGCTCTTCGCCCTGGTCATCGCCGGGGCGGGGGCGGCACCCGCGGTCGCGGCTCCCGCGCCCGTGGCGGCTGAGCACGCGGCGACCGGCCGGACCTCGGCCGAGGCCGCCGCGCCGACCCTGAAGGCGGTGGACTTCGCCGGCACGGTCGCGCTCAGCAACTGTTCCGGCTCGGTCGTCCGGATGCCCGCCTCCGAGGACGACGACCCCGCGCTCGTGCTGTCCAACGGCCACTGCCTGGAGACCGGCTTCCCGGCGGCCGGCGAGGTCATCGTCGACCGGACCTCCACCCGTACCTTCAGCCTCCTCAACTCGGCCGGTACGAAGGTCGCGACCCTGCGCGCCAGCAAGATCGCGTACGGGACGATGACCGACACGGACATCTCGATCTACCAGCTCACCAGCACCTACGCGCAGATCAAGAGCTCGTACGGCATCAACGCGCTGACGCTCAACTCCGTGCGCCCGACCGCCGGGACCGCGATCAAGGTCGTCTCCGGGTACTGGAAGCGGATCTACAGCTGCAACATCGACGGCTTCGCGTACCGGCTGAAGGAAGGGGCGTGGACCTGGAAGGACTCGGTCCGCTACACCTCCGCCTGCAACACCATCGGCGGCACCTCGGGCTCGCCCGTCATCGACAACGCCACCGGCAAGGTCGTCGCGGTCAACAACACGGGCAACGAGGACGGCGCCCGCTGCACCGAGAACAACCCCTGTGAGGTCGACGCGAGCGGCAACGTGACCGTCCGCCAGGGCATCAACTACGCCCAGGAGACCTACCTGATCGTGCCGTGCATCGGGCTCGACAACAAGGTCGACCTGAGCCGGAGCGGGTGCACCCTGCCCAAGCCGTAGCACCACCGGTTCCATGACGGGCGGTCACGTCGTACGGCGGACCGCCCGTCCTGCCAGTACGTCCGTCCGGCGGCCGTCCTCGATCACGAAGCGGCCGTCGACGAGCACGTGCGGGATGCCGGTCGGCAGGGTGCGGGGCGCCTCGAAGGTCGAGCCCGCCGCGACCGTGTCCGGGTCGAAGAGGACGAGGTCGGCGCGGTGGCCCTCGCGGACGAGCCCGCGGTCGGGCAGCCGCAGCCGGGCGGCCGGGCGCCCCGTGAGGTGGGCGACGCACTCCTCCAGCGAGAGGACGCCCAACTCCCTTGCGTACCGGCCCAGATAGTGGGGGAAGGTGCCGTACGCGCGCGGGTGCGGTTTGTCCCCGCGCAGGATGCCGTCGGAGCCGCCGGTGTGCACGGGGTGCCGCATGATCGCGCGGACGTTCTCCTCGTGGCCGACGTGCTGGAGGATCGTCGAGCCGAGCCGGTCGTCGACGAGGAGCCGGCGGGCGGTGACCCACGCGGACTCGCCGAGCCGGCCGGCGGACTCCAGGACGGTCCTGCCGACGTACGACGCCAGCGCGGGGTCGTTCACCCCCGAGATCTCGATCGTGTCCCACTCGATGGGGACGCCGTGGCAGCCGTCGGCGCCGACGACCTCCATGTGGTGCCGGATGCGCTCGGCGGTCGCGTCGTCCGCCAGCCGGGCGAGGATCGCCTCGGGGCCGCCCTCGCTCGCCCAGCTCGGCAGCATCGCGACGAGGGTGGTGCAGCCGGGGGTGTAGGGGTACGTGTCGAGGCTGATGTCCGCGCCCGAGGCGAGCGCGTCGTCCAGCAGGGCGAGCAGCTCCGGGGCCCGGCCCTTGTTCACACCGAAGTTCATGGTGGCGTGGGCGAGATGGAGCGGGCAGCCGGCCTCGCGGGTGAGGGTCACCATCTCCTCGTACGCCGCCAGGGCGCCCGCGCCGTACGAGCGGTGGTGGGGGCAGTAGTAGCCGCCGTGCTCGGCGACCACGCGGCACAGCGCGGTGAGTTCGGCGTCCTTGGCGTACATGCCGGGGGTGTACGTCAGCCCGGAGGACATGCCGACCGCGCCCTCCCGCATGCCCTCGGCCACCAACTGCCGCATGCAGTCGAGCTCTTGGGGCGTGGCATCGCGGTCGTCCCAGCCGACGGCGAGCATCCGCACGGAGCCCTGCGGGATCAGATACGCGGCGTTGACCGCGATGCCCTCGCCGTCGAAGCCGTGGTCGAGGCGGTCCAGGTACTCGCCGACCGAGCGCCAGCTGAAGTCGATGTCGTCGCCGTTGCCGTTCCAGCCGGTGATCGCCCGGCGGATCTCGGCGAGGGTGCGGTCGTCCACCGGCGCGTACGACAGGCCGTCCTGGCCGATGACTTCCAGGGTCACGCCCTGGGCGGCCTTCGCGCTGTGGTCCGGGTCGCGCAGGAGGGCGAGGTCGCTGTGGGCGTGCATGTCGATGAAGCCGGGGGCGAGGACGAGGCCGTGGGCGTCCAGTGTCCGGCGTCCCCCCAGGGGCGGCCCCTCGCTGCGGATCTCCGTGATCCGGCCGGCTGTGATGCCCACGTCGGCGTGGTACGAGGTCTGGCCGGTGCCGTCGATGACACGTACGTCTCTGATCGCGAGGTCCACCTGGTGCTGCCTTTCCGGGCTCCGCCCGCGCTGTTCGTCCTCCGCGCTCCGCGGGTGTCGCCCACCCACGACCGCCCGACTCGGTCCGCTGCCTCGCCTCCGCCGAGAAGAGCCACCCCTCGCCTTCGCCGAGAAGAGCCGTCTCGGGTCGGTCAGAAGAACGTTCTTACGTAGTCGACGACCGTGCCGTCCGCCTCCACCAGCGGGATCAGCTGCCACTTGTCGAAGGACGTGCAGGGGTGGGAGAGGCCGAGGCCGATCCAGTCGCCGAGGCGGAGGTCGGCCTCGGGGGTCGTCGCGAGCCAGGTGTGCTGGTCGGAGAGGCCGGTGACGGTGACGCCGGTGGCCGCGTGCTCGGCGCCGTCGCGGTGCACCACCTGGGCCATCGGCAGATCCAGGTCGTACGCGGCGTCGCGCTTGCCCGCGTTGGCGAACGCCTGCTCGGGGGAGGGCCGCGAGAGGATCTGGGCCCAGAGCCGGAAGGCGGGCTGGAGGGCGCCCTCCTCGGGGACGCGGGTGAAGGGGGTGAGCTTGCGGTAGTGGCCGTCGTCGTGCGAGACGTACGCGCCCGAACGCAGCAACTTCAGCACCGGCAGGGAGAGTTCGGGGATCTCGGCGAAGACGTCCGCCACCGCGTCGAACCAGGCGCTGCCGCCCGCGCTGACGACGATCTCGTCGACGCCGCTCTCGGCGAACCGGCCCGCCTTGTCGAAGTCACCGGCCAGCGCGGTGAGGCGGCGCAGCCACGCGTGCACGCGCTCCGGGTCCGCCTGCGGGACCTCGCCCTCGTAGCCCGCGACGCCGGCCAGGCGCAGCGTCGGCGTGGCGGCCACCGCGTCCGCGACGGCCGCGCACTCGGCCTCCGTGCGGACGCCGGTGCGGGCGCCCTCGCCGGCGGCGAGCTCGACCACGACGTCCAGGGGGCGGGCGGCGCCGCGCAGGGCCGCGTCCATCAGCTCCACGCCGCGGACCGAGTCGACGTAACAGATGAAGCGGAAGGACGGGTCGGCGGCGAGTTCGGACGCGATCCAGCGCAGCGCCGCCGAGTCGACCAGTTCGTTCGCCAGGAAGATCCGCTGGATGCCGAACTCCCGTGCCACGCGCACCTGGTGGGGCACGGCGAGGGTGATGCCCCAGGCGCCGTGCTCGATCTGCCGCTGGAACAGCTGCGGGGCCATGGAGGTCTTGCCGTGCGGGGCGAAGGCGAGGCCGTGGCGGGCCGCGTACGTCTCCATGAGTTCGAGGTTGTGCCGGAGGCGCTCGGCGGAGAGGGCGAGCACGGGCGTCGTGAAGCCGCCCGTGAAGAGGTTGCGGCGCTGGGCGGCCAGCTCGTCGACGGTCAGGCCCGCGGCGTCCGGCGGGAGGCCCTTGAAGCGGTGGTCGACGGGTTCCGTGCCGAGTGCGGCGAGGCGTTCCGTGCCGGAGGCGGCTGTGGTTGCGGCGGTGTCGGCGCCCATGGGGCCTCCCTCAAGTGGTGCGTTGCGTTATGTGCAACGGCCATTGCGTATGTCGCTTACTGCTGTCTAACATCCCAGCCAACGCAGGGTCAACGGTGCCGTTGACCGCGAGAGCAAGGAGTCCCCCGCCATCGTGCCCCCCAACGGACCCGCAGGTGCCGTGTACGACGCCGACGGCCGCGACGCCCTCGTGGAGGTGGTCGCGCTCGGCGAGTCCATGGTCACGTTCCTGCCCTCCCGTCCCGGGCGCCTCGCCGACGTGCCGTCGTTCGAGCGGGGCATCGGCGGCGCCGAGTCGAACGTCGCGTGCGTGCTCGCCTCCGCGGGCCACTCCGCGCGCTGGGTGAGCCGGGTCGGCGCCGACGGGTTCGGCGACCATCTGGTGGAGACGATCGCCTCGTACGGCGTCGACACCTCGGCCGTACGCCGTGATCCGGCACGGCCGACGGGCATCTACTTCCGTACGGCGGGCGACCGGGCCACCGACGCGCACGAGGTCGTCTACTACCGCGCCGGCTCCGCCGCCTCCGCCATGTCCCCGGGGAGCGTGCCGCGGGAGGAACTGGACGCCGGCCGCGTGCTGCATCTGTCCGGCATCACCGCCGCGCTCTCCGCGGACTGCCTGGCCCTGCTGCGCGAGCTGACCGCGCCCCGGCACGGCCGCCCCCTCGTCTCCTTCGACGTCAACCACCGCGTGCACCTGTGGAGCGGCCAGGAGCCGGGCGGTGTCCTGCTCGGCCTGGCCCGCAACAGCGACCTGGTCTTCGTGGGCGAGGACGAGGCCGAGGACGCGTGGGGCGTCACCGGCGGCCCGGCCGCGGTCCGCGCCGCGCTGCCCGAACCCCGGGCGCTGGTCGTGAAACAGGGGGCGCGGGGGGTGACGCTCTTCGAGCGGGCGACGGCCACGCCGACGCGGGGAGATCTGCCCGTGGTGGATGGGCCCGGCGCTACCGGGCCGGACACCGTCACCTTCGTCCCCTCCCTGCGCGTCGACGTCGTCGCGCCGGTCGGGGCGGGGGACGCCTTCGCCGCCGGGTTCCTCTCCGCGACGCTGCGCGGGCTGTCCGCCCGGGACCGGTTGCGGCACGGCCACCTGATGGCCGCCGCCGCTCTGACCGTCCCCGGCGACCTGGCCGCCCCGCCCGCGCGGGACCACGCCGACCGGCTGGCCGCCTCGGACGACGACGCGTGGGAGACACTTCGACTCGGCCCCGGCTGGACCGAAGCCGTCACGCGGGCCGACGAGGAGGTACCCACCCCATGAGCCAGACCGTCGACCGGGCGCTGAGCATCCTGCCGCTGCTCGCCGAGGGACCCGCCGACCTCGGACAGGTCGCCGACCGCCTCGGGGTCCACAAGTCCACGGCGCTGCGCCTCCTGCGCACCCTGCACGAGCACGGACTCGTGTACCGCCAGGCCGACCAGCGCTACCGCCTCGGCGCCCGCCTCTTCGCCCTCGCCCAGGAGGCCGTGGAGAACCTGGACGTCCGGGAGATCGCCCACTCCCACCTCGTACGCCTCAACGAGCAGTGCGGGCACACCGTCCACCTCGCGGTGTACGAGGCGAACGAGGTGCTCTACATCGACAAGGTGGAGAGCCGGTACCCCGTCCGCATGTACTCGCGGATCGGGAAACCGGTGGCCATCACCGTCGCCGCCGTGGCGAAGCTGCTCCTCGCCGATCTGCCCGAGCCCGAGCGCCGCGTCCTCGCGGAGAAGCTCGACTACCCCCTGTACACGGCCCGTTCGATCCCCAACGCCCCCGCCTTCCTCAAGGAGTTGGCGACGGTGCGCGAACAGGGCTGGGCCACCGACCTCGGTGGCCACGAGGAGTCCATCAACTGCGTGGGCGCCCCCATCCGCGGGGCCGACGGCCGTGTCGCCGCCGCGATGTCGGTCTCCGCGCCGAACGTGGTCGTCACCGCCGACGAACTCCTCGCGCTGCTCCCGCTGGTACGCCGCACGGCGGACGCCATCAGTCGCGACTACTCCGGAAAGACCCCAGGTAAGGACCCCGCATGACCGACAAGATCGCCCTCACCCCCAAGACCCACACCACCCCGCCCGCCAAGTTCTCGCACGGCATCAGGAAGGGGAACATCCTCCAGGTCGCCGGCCAGGTCGGCTTCCTGCCCGCCGAGGAGGGCAAGCCGCCCACGCCCGCCGGGCCGACCCTGCGCGAGCAGACCCTGCAGACCCTGGCCAACGTCCGGGCGATCCTCGAAGAGGGCGGCGCCTCCTGGGACGACGCGGTGATGATCCGTGTCTATCTGACGGACGTCGACCACTTCGCCGAGATGAACCAGATCTACAACACGTACTTCGAGGACCAGGGCCTCACCGCGCCCCCGGCCGCGCGCACGACCGTGTACGTCGGGCTGCCCGCCGGACTCCTCGTCGAGATCGACGCGCTGGCCGTCCTCGGCTGACCGTCGGGCTGAGGCCTGCGCAGGGCTGACGCCTCCTGGGGCCGACTCCCGCGCACGGCTGACGCCTCCTGAGGCCGACGCCCCCGAGGTCTGAAGCCCCCCAACTCCCGCACGCCGTACGTCGTCACGGTGCGGCGCCCGTCATCCCCGGGGCGCCGTGCCGCGACCCCCCCTGCCCGAAAGCACCATGCACTTACGAAACAGAGGCCCTCCCCATGTCGTCGTTTCCGCTCGCAGCCACACCCCCGGCCCCCGAGGTGCCACCCCACACCGGCGGGCTGCTCCTCCTCGTCGACGGCACCGCCGGACTCCTCACGGTCGCGGCCCTCGGTATCGCCCTCCTGCTGTTCCTGATCATCAAGGTCCGGCTCCAGCCGTTCGTCGCCCTGCTCGCGGTCTCCATAGCCGTCGGCCTCGGGGCGGGACTGTCGGTCACGGAACTGTTCGGCACCGTCCAGAAGTCCACGGCCGTCTCCGTCATCGAGTCCGGCATGGGCGGCATCCTCGGCCATGTCGCGATCATCATCGGCCTCGGCACCATGCTCGGGGCGATCCTCGAAGTCTCCGGCGGGGCCGAGGTGTTGGCGTCCCGGCTGCTGAACCTCTTCGGCGAGAAGCGGGCGCCCCTGGCGATGGGTCTGACCGGCCTGATCTTCGGCATCCCGGTCTTCTTCGACGTCGGCATCTTCGTCCTCGCGCCGATCGTCTACGCCGCCGCCAAGCGGTCCGGCAAGTCGATCCTGCTGTACTGCATGCCGCTGCTCGCGGGCCTGTCCATGACCCACGCGTTCCTGCCCCCGCACCCAGGCCCGGTCGCCGCCGCCGCACTGCTGCACGTCCAGCTCGGCTGGGTCATCCTCATGGGCATCGTCTGCGGCATCCCCGCGGTGCTCGCCGCCTGGGTCTTCTCCGCCTGGATCGGCAAGCGGATCTTCGTCGCCGTACCGCAGGACATGGTCGAGGCCGCCGCCGAGGCCAAGCTCGCCGTCATCGAGGAGCAGCGGGCGTCGGGCGTGGAGCCGCGCGAGAAGCCCGTGTCGCTCGGCACGGTCCTCGGCATCATCGGTACGCCGCTGGTGTTGATCCTCGCCGCGACCTTCTCCTCGATCGCGCTCGACCCGTCCACCGGCCGCTCGGTCATCGAGTTCTTCGGCAGCCCGTTCGTCGCCCTCACGATCGCCCTGCTGCTCGCGTACTACCTGCTCGGCATCCGGCGCGGCTGGTCCCGCAAGTCCCTGGAGACGGTGTCGACCGCGTCCCTGAAGCCGGTCGGCAACATCCTCCTGGTGGTCGGTGCGGGCGGTATCTTCGGCGCCGTTCTGAAGGCGAGCAATGTCGCCCAGGCACTCTCGGACACCTTCCACGACGTCGGCTTCCCGGTGGTCGTCCTCGCCTATCTGCTCTCGGTGGTCCTGCGGGTCGCCCAGGGCTCGGCCACCGTCGCCATCGTCACCACGGCCGGCATCGTGGCCCCGCTCCTCACCGAGGGGGACCACTCCCAGGCCTTCGTCGCCATCGTCATCATGGCGATCTCGGCGGGCTCCATCTTCGCCTCGCACGTCAACGACGGCGGCTTCTGGATGGTGGCCAAGTACTTCGGCATCACCGAGCGCGACACCCTGAAGTCGTGGACGGTCCTGGAGTCCGTTCTGTCCGTGGTGGGCTTCGCGATGGCGGCGATCGTGAGCGTCTTCGTCTAGCGGCGACGGGCGTCCTCATCCGGCGGTGACAGCCGACCTCGGCCGCCGGTGACGGGCGTCCTCATCCGGCGGCGACGGACGTCCTCGGCCGCCGGCAAGAGGCGGCTTCGTCCGGCGGCGGGCGGTTTCGTATAACAGCCGCGTAGCTAAAACGGGGCTGGCTGTGCCCGGCACAGGATCGTCGACCATACTGCCCGCGTGGAGCAGCGCATAGGTTCGAACAGCCAGCCCCTCGACGGATCCGTCGTTCCCGTCGTCCCCGTCGCCGCGGCCGACCCGGCGTACATCCCCGGGATCACGTCACCCGCGCCCGCGGCGCCGGTGGACGCGGCCGAGGATGCCGACGCCCCGGGGACCGCGACAGCGGGGGCCGCCGCGGAGGACTCCGTCCCGGAGAAGGCCGTCCAGAAGAGTCCCGTCTCCGCGAGGACGGCCTCGGAAGAGACGGCCTCCGACGAGGACCCCGCCCCCGGTGAGGCTTCCGCAGGGGCCGCCGCCGACGAGGACGAGGAGGGCGACCCCGAGCCGGACGGTCCCGTCTTCGAGGCCTCCGACCGGCGCGCCTCGATCAAGGCCGACCACAGTGGCGTACAACTCCGTCTGGACGACCAGCAGGCGGAGTTCCGCTGGGACGAGATCGGAGCCGTCGAGACGGAGTCGCCGCGCTTCGGGAAGCGGTTCACCATCACGGTGCACACGCCCGACCGCCGCTGGTACCCGATCGAGATCGAGGCGACGGCCCGGGCGCGGTTCGCGGAGTGGGAGGACCAGCTCGACGCGGTCCTCGACGCCTACTTCGACGACGGCACCGAGGAAGAAGCCGCCGACGCCGATACCGCCGACGAGACCTCCGAGACCTCCGAGACCTCCGAGAACGAGGTGACCGCCGAGGCCACCAAGTCGGAGCCCTCCAAGACCCCGGAGCCCTCCAAGACCTCGAAGTTCTCCAAGACCTCCGCGAAGTCCCAGGCTGACGAGTCCGACAAGGCCGACGAGACCGGGGACGAGCCGGTGGCGGCGGACGACTGAGCGTCCGCGCGCCGGGCCGGCTCGCCCGTCAGCCGGTGTGCTGGTGTGCTGGTGTGTCGGAGTACCGGCGTGCCGGTGTGTCAGCTCGGGCAGTACTGCGCCTGCTTGCCGATGGAGCGGTACATGCAGTCCGCGTTCTCCAGGAGTTGCAGCACCGCGTCCCGGTTGCGCGACGTCTCCCGCTCGATGACCTCGTCGGGCGGGTAGAAGCCGCCGCCCGAACTGGAGCTCGGGTACATCTCGAAGGTGAAGTCGAAGATCTTCTGACTGCCCCAGAGGTAGTCGTCGATCGAGCCGTCGGTGATGTACAGGTCGCTGGACTGCTCCGGCGTGTAGCCGTTGCTGGCGGCCATCTTCTGGCCGACGGCCGCGAAGGCGTTGCGGTCGTCCGCCGTCATGCCGGTCGCCGTGTCCGAGGTGGTGTACCCGAAGGGCCACAGCACCAGTTGACTGTAGGTGTGGAAGTCGATGCCGGCCGTGATCTGCTGCTTGCCGCCCACGACTCGGCCGCGCACGAAGTCGGCGACCACCTTCACCTCGGGCGCCGACTCGGCCGACGCGCCACGGTAGGTCTCCGAGGACTTGGAGCTTGAAGAGCCGCCGCAGCAGCCCCACTTGTAGTTCCAGTTGCGGTTCAGGTCCGTGCCGACGTACGAGGAACCGCTGTTGGGCTGGCGGTTCTTGCGCCAGGAGCGGTAGGAGCCGGTCGCGATGTCGTACTCGCCGCCGTCCGGGTTGAGGTCCGGGACGATCCAGATCTCGCGGTTGTTCACCATGCTGGTGATGCGGGAGTCGGAGCCGTAACCCGCGCCGAGTTCGCGCAGCAGATACAGGGCCATCTCGACGGTGAGGTGCTCGCGGGCGTGCTGGTGGAAGGTGAGGAGGACCTCGGGCTCGGACTCGTCGGTCGCCACGTTGTCGCTGACCTTGATGGCGACGATGTCCCGGCCCTCGTACGACTTGCCGATCACCTTCCTGCTCATGATGCCCGGGTAGGCGGCCAGCCGCTGGTCGATCTCCGTGTTCGTCTCGGCGTAGTTGTGGTACTTCGAGTCGGCCGACGGGAAGTCGAGGATCCGGACGTCCGAGCCGCTCGTGCGGTCGGGGGCGGACCCCAGGAGTGAGACGTCGTAGCCGAGCCCGCGCAGCTTCTTGATCTGGTCCGCGCGGCCCGAGACGACGACGGTCTCCTCGTCGGCCTCGTCCACGGTGACGCCGGTCTGCTGGATGGCCGTACGGGTCACCGGGTCGGTGCTCTGGTGGATCTCGTACTGGCGGATGTCGTCGGACGAAGGCGCGGGGGCCTTCGCGCCGGTCGCGGTGGCGTCGGTGGCCGTGGCGGTGAGGGGGGCGGCGAGGGCGAGTGCGAGGAGGGTGGCGAGGGCGGCGGTGCGCCGGCCGCCGCCTCTGGTACCGCTGCCGCTGCCGCGTATGCGAAGTCGCATGAAGTCTCCTAGGTTCTCCAGGAATTCCGGGGTCTCCGGAAGGGGGAGTGGAGCGGGGGGTGGTTCATGCCGACGTGCTTGGTGCGGGTGTGGCGCTCATGGTGCGGGTGTGGCATGGGCAGGTCAAGGGCGCCTGGCGGAAGCCATCCGAAAATCGGCCGGGCGGTGTACGTGGCCTGCACATCCTGGCCGGTCCTGCACAGCACGCCCTCTTGTGCGCGCGGCCGCTTTACGCTTCCTTGAACAACATGGCGGAGACAGCTGGGAAGTCCGTGTCAGGGGAGGTCATCTCCCGCCCTCGTAAGTCCAGTTGGAAGTACATCGGGCCCGGGATCGTCGTCGCCGCGACGGGCGTCGGCGCCGGTGACCTCGTCGCGACGCTCATCGCGGGCAGCAACTTCGGTTACACGCTCCTGTGGGCCGCCGTCATCGGCTGCCTGGTCAAGATCTCGCTGGCCGAGGCGGCCGGCCGCTGGCACCTGTCCACCGGCAGCACCCTCTTCGACGGCTGGGCGAGCATCGGCCGCTGGACGAGCTGGTTCTTCGTCGCGTACGTCGTGATCTGGGGCTTCGTCTACGGCGCGGCGGCGATGTCCTCGTCCGGTCTGCCCCTGCAGGCCCTCTTCCCGGACGTCATGGGCCTCAAGTGGTGGGCCATCCTGACCGGCCTGGTGGGTCTGGTCTTCGTCTGGTTCAACAAGTACGCGGTCTTCGAGAAGGTGATGACGGTCCTGGTCGGCGTGATGTTCGTCGTCACCGTCTACCTGGCGATCCGGGTCACCCCGCACCTGGGCGACGCCTTCGCGGGCCTGCTTCCGGTCCTCCCCGACGAGAAGGACTCGGTCCTCAACACGCTGGGCCTGATCGGCGGGGTCGGCGGCACGATCACGCTCGCCGCGTACGGCTACTGGGTCAACGCGAAGGGCTGGACGAACACGGGCTGGATGAAGGTGATGCGCCTCGACAACCGCGTCGCGTACATCACCACGGGCATCTTCGTCGTCGCGATGCTCTTCGTGGGCGCGGAGCTTCTCCATTCCTCGAACGTGGCCATCGCGAGCGGCGACAAGGGGCTGATCCAGCTCAGCGACATCCTGGAGGCGCAGTACGGCACGGCGACCGCCAAGTTCTTCCTGATCGGCTTCTTCGCCACGTCCTTCACCTCACTGATCGGCGTCTGGCACGGGGTGAGCCTGATGTTCGCCGACTTCGTGGAGCGCAACCGCAGGGACCGGGCGGCCCGCGCGGAGGCGCTGTCCGCGGCCACGTCCGAGACGCCGTCCGGCGAGGGGGAGCGGTCCCGCGTGGAGCCCGCGTCCGATGAGGAGGTGCGGTCCGGCGAGGGGGTGCCGTCCCGCGTCGGGTCGGCCTCCGGTGCGGAGGTGGCGTCCGGTGCCCGCGAGAAGTCCTGGCCCTTCCGCGCGTATCTCCTCTGGCTGACCTTCCCGCCGATCGTGCTGCTCTTCGAGGGCCAGCCCTTCCGCCTGATCATCCTGTACGGAGTCCTGGGCGCCGCGTTCCTCCCCTTCCTCGCGCTCACCCTGATCTGGCTCCTCAACTCCGCCCGCACGCCCCCGGAGTGGCGCAACGGCATGCTGAGCAACTCCATGCTGGCCATCGCGGGCCTGCTCTTCGTCGTCCTGTGCGTGAAGCAGATCTGGGACCAGCCGTGGTCGGAGTTCTTCTGATCCCCGCGCTCCGCCATCCGGGCGCCTCAGAGCAGATGGTCGGCCTTGCCCGCCTTGATGTCCCGGATCAACGTACGCAGGGCGTCACGGCTGTCCGTGAGATACGTGTCCTCGGCTCCGGCTATGGCGATGTAGGCGTTGCCTTGGGTGTCGGTGCCGAGGCGGAAGCAGGAGTTTCCCTCGCCGCAGAAGGGCTCCTCCCAGGTGATGCTGTCCATCGGGGCGTCTCCTCACAGACTGTTGGCAATCTCGCGGATGAAGTCCCGTGACGCCTCGGGTGACAGGACGATGCGCTCCATCCAGTCCAAGTGGGCACGGTACTTGGCCAACTGCGCATCGCCACCGAGGAATTCCGGCCCGTGCGAGTTGTCGACCTGGGCGGTGTCGAGCTGGGGCACGGAGGCCTCGAGGTAGTTGACCGTCTGCCCGGCCCCGGGGAATGTCCCGGCGGAGAACGGGACGACCTGTAGGCGTACAGGCGGGCGCTCGGACACCTCCAGCAGATGCTCAAGCTGTGCACGGGCCACCTTGCGGCCGCCGAACTGCATGCGCAGCGCAGCCTCGTGAACGAGCCCGACGTATTCCGCCGGGTTCTCGCCCTCCAGCTGGTGTTGCCGCTCCCGGCCGCTCTGGCCAGTCCCGCGATGGCGCGGGCGGCGGCCCGGGCGTTCCTGGCGGCGCACGGGCTGCGCGACATCATGGATGCCTGCCACAAGATCAAATGAGCCGGACTTTGAGACAGGCCGCGATCCAGGTGGTGGGTGAACTGACGGCAGCGGCGTGCCAGTTCACGGAGTCGGTGGACTTCTATCTGGCGCTCCGCTTCCGAGGTGAGGCCCTGCGGGTGATCGTCTACGACCATCACCCGCGCCACACGCATCCCCGCCTGGCGGACGCCTGCGACGCGCGCCGCCGCGCGGCCCTGCGGGTACTCGCCTGTGTGTGCCGGGCCTGCCACGGTGACTGGGGCTTCGGCAAGGCGCACGAACCGGGCGGCGGAACGCGGATGTGGGCCACCTTGCCGAGGGCGAGTGCGGCGGCGTACGGCCTTGAGCGGTGAGGCCCAGAGGCCTGTCCGGCGGAGCTTGCCGGACAGGCCCCGGGCCCGAGGAGCGCTCAGCGCTTGAGCGTGAAGGTGAAGTCGCCCGAGAGCTTGCCGCTCAGCCGGACTGCCGAGACGAGGTTCCCCTCCACGATCAGTCTCTCGACCTCGGCCCGCGAAAGACCGCAGCCTTCGGCGATCAGGCGCACCGGACGGACCGGGATCCGCGCCGCGAAGCGGACCGAGATGTCGATCACCTCGCGGTCCAGGTGATCCGATCCGCCGGTGTCGAGGCGCCAGGCGTTGTCCCAGTCGAGGGCGATGCGATTACGGCGTTGCACGACCGGGTCCTGGAGCAGCTCAGCCGCCAGACCGGCGTCATTGTCATGCAGCCGGTCCAGCAGCTCAGGTCGTATGGAGCGCACATGCATCCGCTCCATGACCGTGAGCTTCGTGGTCTCCCCGCAGGCGGTACAGAGCGCGAGGAGCCAGACGTCGAGGAGCTTGTGGTTCGCGTTGACGCGGAATTTGCCGCTCGTCCGGAAGCTCTCGGACGGGCACGCGTGGCAACGGCGGCGAACAAGCGGCAGGCAGGTGGGCACGACCGCCCAGTTTTCGAGCACAGAAGTACACCGGTTTCAGTGAGAAGTCCGCAGCAAAAAGGAGCGCGGCGCACTTGCGCGACGCGCGACGATTCAGCACTCGGGGGGTCTCACACGGTGTACAACGGCACGTCCTTGCCCAGGCGACTCGGTCCGGGAGCACGGTAGTGGCGTACGGCGGCGCTGCTCCACTGGTTTTCGTGCGCCCCGCTGCCCGCAGCCGTGTACGGGCGCGCGGAGGCCGGCCCGGCGCGCTGAGGAGCTCGACTATCGCGGCGCAATGGCCCGCGCGGCTCCCAACCCATTCTTTACTTAGGTCCCACCGATATTTCACATTGCGATTTGCTGTGTGGCCTGATGTTTATCAATGGCTTATTTGTAACGGCCTCTGTGACGATTCTGTGACGGGCCGCGGAAGTGTAAAAGCCCAGGTCGTCGCCGGTGCGGACAGGATCCTGGATCGTCAAAGGATTTCCATTGGTTCCTGCTCGTGGATCCACAGAGTGCCCTGCCTAATGTTCATTCGCCCAGGCAAACGACGGATTCGAGCGAGTCGAATATTCGACCGATTCCGCGTCTGCAAGGAACCCGCAGACATACATGGCAGGGATGAACCAAATTGGCACCAAAGGTGAAGGTACGGGAAAAAATTGAAGGTGACCGGAGTTCGCAGCTCCTTACCCGCGAGCAGGGGGTCTACCGGTCCGGTCCGCCGGCCGAGCCCCGCACCCTGCTCGACGTCCTGGCGCGTTCGGTCACGGGGGCCCCGGAAGCCCTCGCCGTGGACGACGGCACGGTCGCGCTGACCTACCGCCGGCTCGACGAGGAGGTCGGCCGCATCACGCGCGTCCTGCGCGCCGCGGGCGTCGGAAGGGGCGACCGGGTCGGTGTCCGGATGACCTCCGGCAGCGCCCACCTCTACCTGGCGATCCTCGGCATTCTCGCCGCCGGCGCCGCGTACGTACCGGTCGACGTCGACGACCCGGAGGAACGGGCCGAACTGGTCTGGAGCGAGTCGGGCGTCTGCGCCGTGATGGGCGACGGGTATGTGCTGGAGAACCGCCCGGGAATCGTCCCGCGCGGCCAGGACGGACGGCCGGGACCCGACGACGACGCCTGGATCATCTTCACCTCCGGCTCGACCGGCAAGCCGAAAGGCGTCGCGATCAGCCATCGTTCGGCGGCCGCCTTCGTGGACGCGGAGGCCCGGCTGTTCCTGAGCCAGGCACCGATCGGCCCCGGCGACCGCGTACTTGCGGGCCTGTCCGTCGCGTTCGACGCCTCCTGCGAGGAGATGTGGCTGGCCTGGGGACACGGCGCCTGCCTGGTGCCCGCACCCCGCGCCCTCGTACGGACCGGCGCGGACCTCGGCCCCTGGCTGCGGGAACGCAGGATCAGCGTGGTCTCCACCGTCCCGACGCTGGCCGCGCTGTGGTCACGGGACATGCTCGCAGCGGTTCGGCTGCTGATCGTCGGCGGTGAGGCGTGCCCGCCCGAGGTCGTCCGGCGCTTCGCCTGCCACGGCCGCGAGGTGTGGAACACCTACGGCCCCACCGAGGCGACTGTCGTCTCCTGCGCCACCCAGCTCCTCGACGGCGAACCCGTCCGCATCGGCCTCCCGTTGGACGGCTGGGAACTCGCTGTCGTCGACTCGGACGGGGAGCCCGTCGCCTGGGGCGAGACCGGCGAACTCGTCATCGCCGGCGTGGGGCTCGGCCGCTACCTCGATCCCGTCAAGGACGCCGAGCGGTACACGGCGCTGCCCTCGCTGAACTGGGACCGCGCCTACCGCAGCGGCGACCTCGTCCGCGCGGACCCCCGCGGTCTGGAGTTCGTCGGCCGCGCCGACGACCAGGTCAAAATCGGCGGACGGCGCGTCGAACTCGGCGAGATCGAGGCCGCGTTGCTCGATCTGCCCTCCGTCGCCGCGGCCGCGGCGACCGTCCGGCGCACGGCCGGTGGCCTCGACGTACTGGTCGGCTACCTCGTCCCCGCCGACGGCAGCCCCGCGATGTTCGACCGGGCCGACGCGACCCGGCGGCTGCGCGAACGGCTGCCCGCGCCCCTCGTGCCCAGGCTCGCCGTCCTGGCCGATTTCCCGACCCGTGGCTCGGGCAAGGCCGACCGCAACGCCCTGCCGTGGCCACTGCCGGCGGAACCCGCACCGCACACCACCCCGGCCGACCCGTCGGACGGCCCGGCGGCGACAGACCCCCGCCCGGCGGCGACAGACCCCGGTCCGACGGTGGCAGGCTGCCGCCCGCCGGCGGCGGTCGCTTCCGCGCAGGCGGCTCCCGCCGGCGGTACGGACCTTGTCGACCCGGTGACCACGTGGATGCTCGGCGTCTGGAGCGACCTGCTCGGCACCGACGTGCGGGCCGGGGACGACTTCTTCGACCTCGGCGGCACCAGTCTCGCCGCGGCCCGGCTCGTCTCCGCACTGCGCGAGCGCTTCCCCGAAATCTCCGTCTCCGACCTCTACCTGCACACCACTCCCGCCGCCCTGCGCACCCGCATGGTGACCGTGGAGCCCGCCGCCGGCACACCGCAGCACGAAGCCGACAGCACGCAGGACGAGAAGACCGCGCAGGGAACACCGCGGTGGACCGGCTGGGTCCAGACCGCGCTGCAGCCGTTGCTGCTCTGCGTCCCCGGACTGCGCTGGGTGCTGTCCCTCGGACTCACCGGCAACGTGCTCGCCACCGTCGGCTTCACCTCCTGGCTGCCCACCGTGTCCTGGTGGCTGCTCGCCCCCGCCTGGCTGGTCATGTTCACCTCGCCCACCCGCGTCCTGCTGGCAGCGGGCGGCGCACGACTGCTGCGCGGCCGGAGCAGGCCGGGTGAGCACCGGCGCGGCGGCGCGGCACACCTGCGCCTGTGGACGGCGGAACGCTGGGTGGCCGCCATCGGACTCGTCGGAGTGGCCGGCACCCCGCTGGCGGCCTGGTACGCGCGACTGCTGGGCTGCACCGTCGGCAAGGACGTCGACCTGCACACTCTGCCGCCGGTCACCGGTCTCGCAGACCTCGGCGACGGCGCAACCGTCGATCCCGAGGCGGACATCGCCGGATGGTGGATCGACGGTGACCGGCTCCGGGTCGGCACCGTACGGATCGGAGCCGGAGCGAGCATCGGCGGACGCGTCACGCTGCAGCCCGGCGCGGAGATCGGCGACGGCGCGGAGGTCCTGACCGGCAGCACCGTGACCGACGGCACGAAGATCCCCTCCGGCGAGTGCTGGGGCGGATCGCCCGCTCGGCCGGCGGCCTCCGAGGCTGCCTGGCCCCGGCCGCGCGCGGCCCGCTCCCGGGTCTGGGCGCTCGCGTACACCCTGACGGCCGCCGTGCGCGGCGTGTTGACGGCCGTGGCCGCGGCCCCCGCGCTGCTGATGCTCGTCGCCGTGTCCGGTGAGGACGGCATGGCCTGGTCCAGCCGGTTGCTGTGGCTGCCGCCGCTGGTGCTCCTGGGGACGACCTGCCAGGCCCTGTTCATCCTCGCCGGCGTCCGGTTCGCCGGCCGGGGCCTGACGCCCGGCCTGCACCCCGCGCACAGCAGGGCCGGCTGGTCCGCGTGGCTCACCCACGACCTGATGGTCATGGCCCGCACCACTCTCTTCCCGCTGTACGCCGGTCTGTTCACCCCGGTCTGGCTGCGCCTGCTCGGCGCCCATGTCGGCAGGAACGTCGAGGCGTCGACCGTCGTGGCCCTGCCCCGGCTCCTGCGCGTCGACGACCGCGCGTTCCTCGCGGACGATGTGCTGGCCGCGCCCTACGAGCTGCGCGACGGCTGGGTGCGGCTCGGAACCGCCGGGATCGGTGACAGCGCCTTCGTCGGCAACTCCGGTGTCGTGGGCCCCGACCGGTCCGTCGCGGACGGCGCGCTGATCGGTGTCCTGTCCGACACGCCCGCCGAGGTCCCGGCCGGCTCGTCGTGGCTGGGACGCCCGGCGATGCGGCTGCGCCGGGTGGCGGAACAGCACGATCCGGCCCGTACGTTCGCCCCGTCGTCCTCCCTGCGGGCCGCCCGCACCGCCGTCGAACTGGGCCGAGCGGTCCCCATGATGCTCAGCTCGCTCCTTCAACTCGCCCTGACCTACGTACTGCTGGGCCTGTGGGACACCCTCGGCGCCTGGTGCGCGGTGGCCGCGGCCGGCCTGCTGATGTGCGGCGCCGGCGTGGTCGCCGGGCTGGTCACCACGGCCGCGAAGTGGGTGCTGATGGGGTGCTTCACCGCCGGCCGGCACCCGTTGTGGAGCGGGTTCGTGTGGCGCAACGAACTGTGGGACGTCTTCGTGGAGATGCTCGCGGTTCCGTGGCTGGTCGGCCCCGCGACCGGCACCCCGGTGCTGAACTGGTGGCTGCGCAGCATGGGCGCGAGGATCGGCCGGGGCGTGTGGTGCGAGACGTACTGGTTCCCGGAGCCGGACCTGATCAGCGTCGGTGACGGCGCGGTCGTGAACCGCGGCTGCGTCCTGCAGACGCACCTGTTCCACGACCGCGTCATGCGGCTCGAACCGGTCGCCCTGGCAAGCCGGTCGGTGCTCGGCCCGCACAGCATCGTCCTCCCGGGCAGCGCGCTGGGCGAGGCGGCGCGGGTCGGCGCGGGCTCGCTGGTCATGGCGGCGGAGCGGGTCCCCGCGGCCGGCCACTGGCAGGGCACCCCGATCACCCGGGCCGACTGAACCCACCCGGCGTACAACGGCGTGGGGAGGAAGGCAAGGGGGCGGGGGGGGAGCGCGTGGGC